>NZ_JAMPLN010000039.1:0-54495 GCF_040004035.1 Microcoleus vaginatus FACHB-2002
GTTAGTTTTTGGATTTTCTCCCATAGCTCTACTATCAAGGCTTCTTTTGCCTCGTTCGATAGCTGTTTTAGGTCGGGGAGTTTTTCCATTCCTTGATCTAATGTCTATCTTGTCTTCTTGTCAAGGGGGTTGAGCAATTACAAAAAGTCAAATACCAAAGCCATCTCAAAAAAAGCAACAAAGTAGAATTCCAGAGCAAGCAACTCAGTTAAATCGACCAAGCAGTACAGATGATGAGCATCCTAGCTTCAGATTTACCTATGCAGATAAAAATCGTTGGCTTTTGTCTGACTGGACATCATCAGAAATCACTGACCTAATAGAAGGACTAAAGAAAATTGAGAAATATACTTGGGGCCAAATCAAAGGCCACGGATCAAAAAAACGAGGTGAATCAGTGGGAACTGGTTATAAGTTGATTAACATTCATCCGACTTTGCCTGACAATATTCCTGAAGATGAGAGGTTATCCGAAATGCGAATTGATGAGAAAAAACGGATCTTTGGGTTCCGCGTTCAGTCTGTTTACTACATCATTTGGTTTGACCGCGACCATTCAGTTTGTCCAGAATAAAGTTTATGAGGAGTGAAAAAGGGCGATTCCCTACCCTGCCCGAAGGCACGCGCGTTCGGGATAGCTTCGCTCGCGCGTACCTTTTCCATTTCTCACCCAAATTTAACGTTGCCCTGCTTGAAGTGCAGAATTTGCTATCTGGACAACTTCTTGCTGCCGTGCGTTTTTCCTTGTGACTCGGTACAGCACCCCCAGCCTTTGCCACTCAACAAAAGCAGTGCAGTAAGCACCGCAATTATTGAAATAAATCCCCCTGAATCCGCCTGCCAATTCAACGCTTCTGTAAGTATCCTGCGGCAATTGCGAAGGAGGCGAAAACGGTTCATTTCTTTTAGCTTCGATTGTGCCGAAATAACAGGCTCCCGCGCGGCATCCTTTGCCTAAATACATTCCCACAATGTAACCGTGGGAACCTGCTTGCACATCAAAATTAAGTTGCTGAATGTCAGATAAAGGAAGTCTACTCGGAAGAAAAACAGGCACTCGCGTTTTGCCTTTGATTTGTCTAAAAATGTCCCTCGCAGGAAAACGACTGTTAGCTTGGTTTGCACCTAAATTATCTGGGATTGGGGGAAACTTTTGCACAAAATCCCTCCACTGCACAACTCTATTTTTAGCAATGTTAAAAGTTGGAATCGAGTATTTTTCTAGCGCAAAAGAAGGGCGACCGTTTGTCAGGTTGAAGTTGCGGCGAATCACTGTAATTTCGGGTTTACCTAAGCCGTAAGCTGTGGCTATGGAACGGGCGAGATTGCAGCTAATTTTGAAGCGTCCCATCTCAATACTGCCATTTTCTGCTTGATAAGACCAATTGTAACCCTCAGAAGCACGATCGCGATCGCACAGAAAATGAGAAATCTCAAACATCTTGGCAATATGAACATCGTACAACCGCAACTTCCGGCTGCCGGCCGATTTTGCAGTGTTGCGATCGGGTACAATAAATTGTATCGGTTGCCAGCTATCTTCAGGGGAATAATTAAACCAGCGGATTTCTGTAATCGGGAGTTCAGTCCTTGCTAACGCTGAGTTTGGTGTCAAAGGTGCGTGAAGCGAAGCTATCCCGAAGGGAATCGTAAAAGCAGTAACCACACAAGCAAAAATCGCCGCAAATAGCCATCTTCCCCTCATCCTAATTTCCCCCTAAGTAGGTAAGCGCAAAAAAACCATAGCATCTTGTAAGGGGCGAGTGCGAGTTAATATCTCTCATACAAATCTCTCCTACAATAACGGTAAGGTGCGCCGTGCACACCCTACAGATATAAGTTGTGCGTCTCCGACTACAAAGCTTAACGCTTCCGAGCTAAAATAGCAGAATTTGCTATTAAAATTAAATCAGATTCTCGTCCATTCTTAATTGCTACGGTATACATAAAATTCTGACTTTTCCACTCAAGAGTTGCTGTGCAGTAAGCCCCGCAACCATTGTGAAAAACTCCTTTCACTCGGTCAGCCAGTTGAACATTTTTTAAGGTCTTAGTTACCCCTTCTACTTTGGTAGAAAAATCACCGCCTTTCTGACCTCGAATTTCCCCCAAACTGCAAGCTCCCGCACCTCGGCAATCTGCTGTATACTCCATAGAAATAGTATAGCTGTCCGCTTCCGCTTGGCTTTGATAGTAAAGCTTCTGCGAAATAGGGAGCCGACTGGGGAGGAAAATGGGTACTTGTGTTTTGCCTTTTAACTGCTGCAAGATTTGACTTACCGGAACAGCCGTACCCGCTACAGCAACAGATTTTGTTTCCGGCGGTAGCTGCGACAATTCGCACGCACCAAAAACTCGCGATACAGGTACTAAAGCAGTCAATACACACGCCGAAGTCGCCAAAAGTAATAATTTATTGTTCACTGTGTTTTTCCTTGATGCCGAAACAGTCCAGTTTTACGTTGAAGCACATTCACCTATTTACAACGATACTCGAAAATACCAAACTCCCAATAGGCATTCCGCAAAAAAGCCAGTTTAACTTTTTGTTTACAAATTCCCTAAAATATGCAGTTACAGATAAAATATAGAAGGAGACAAATTTAGGTATCGAACGTGGAACTACAAGAGTATTTACGTCAGCACGGATTGGAAACTTTGTCCGAAACTTATCATATCAAAGTTACCCGCCACCGCCAATATCCCGATCTAGTCTGTCTGAAATACTCGCAGATAGAATCTCCCCTGGGCGAAAAAATAGTCCAGCAGTGCCGAGGCATTATTTTAGATTCATCTCAAGATTGGCAGATAGTTTCTTATCCCTACGACAAATTTTTTAATTACGGAGAAATTCACGCCGCTGCAATTGATTGGAGTCATGCCAAAGTTTACGAAAAACTAGACGGTTCTCTGACGGTACTGTATTTTTACAAGGGAGAATGGAGAGTGCAATCTAGCGGGACTCCCGACGCCACCGGCGAAGTTAACGGTTTTGGATTCAGCTTTGCCCAACTTTTTTGGAAAGTCTGGCAAGAACTGGGATATCAATGGCCGGAAGAAACCGACCAGTGTTTTATCTTTGAATTGATAACGCCTTACAATAGAATAGTTGTCCAGCCAAAAAACAATCAAATCGTGCTGCACGGGGTTCGCAACACTCAAACGCTGCTAGAAACAGACCCGAGTCTTTGGGCCAATAAATACGGCTGGGAATTGGTCGCATCCTATCCTTTAACTAGCTGGAAAGAAGTTATCGAAGCGGCTCAACATTTAGATCCGATGAATTCGGAAGGGTATATTATCTGCGACGCTAACTTCAACCGAGTTAAAGTTAAGTCTCCGCAATATGTCGCGATTTCCCATCTGCGCGAAGGGTTTTCGACCCGCCGCCTGATAGAAATTGTTTTAACTAATGAAGGAGAAGAGTTTTTAGCTTATTTTCCTGAGTGGAGTGAGTTGTATCAACAAGTTAAGGACAAATATCAATCTTTGGTTGAAGAAATCGAGGAAGCTTACCGACAGCACGAACATATCGAAGTTCAGAAAGATTTTGCATTAGCTGTGAAACATTTGCCGTATTCCGGGATTTTGTTTTCTTTGCGGGCCCGAAGAGTTGCGGGAGTGAAAGAAGCTCTGCGCGATGTTACTCTTCATAAAATAGAAGAGTTATTGGGTTTAGATTACATCCATTTAGGTTTGTAGAAGAAGGAAGGCACTCTAAGAGATTTTGACACGGATACACGGATTAATGATCGAGCGTGAGGCAAATGTTTAAGAAAGAGGGAAGAGGGAAGTTCGGCAACGGATTATGTAACGGATGTAACGGATGTCAGGAAGAGGTAAGTATTTAAACAATGCCCAATGCCCAATGCCCAATGCCCAATTACCAATTACCAATTACCAATTACCATGAAAAAAGTTATTGTACTTGTCGGTTTACCTGCTTCGGGAAAATCTCAATTTGCTAGGGAATTGCTGCTATCGGAACCTGCAAAATGGGTTCGTAGCAATAAAGATTTGCTCAGAGAAATGGCTCACGCTTCTCATTGGTCGCCTGCGAATGAAAAGTTTATTTTGCAGTTGAGAGATACGATTATTTTGATGGCTTTGGAAAGCGGCAAGCACGTCATTGTTGATGATACTAATTTCGGGCCTCACATCGAGCATATCAAGGAGTTGGTTAAAGGTAAAGCTGTTGTGGAAGTTAATGATTCTTTCCTACAAGTTCCGGTAGAGGAATGTATTAAACGGGATTTGAAAAGACTTAATTCGGTGGGCAAAGATGTGATCGTGAAGATGTACAATAAGTACGTGCGGGTTCCCGTTGTGCCGCCGGAATATAACCCGGATTTGCCTGATGCAATTATTGTCGATATGGACGGTACGCTGGCACTTCTCAACGGCAGAAATCCTTTTGATGCTTCGACGTGCGATCGCGATTTGCCCAATCAGCCAGTTTTAGATACCGTTCGGAAGTGGCAGTCCAGCGTTAATATTATTGTAGTGTCGGGTCGGACAGATGACTGCCAGCCTCAAACTGAAAAATGGTTGCAGCAGTATGAGGTCAATTATGCCGCTCTTTATCTGCGGAAAACCGGAGATATGAGGAAGGATGCGATTATGAAGGAAGAGTTGTATCGGCAGCATATTGCAGGGAAATATAACATTAAATTTGTTTTGGACGATCGCCAGCAAGTTGTTGATATGTGGAGAGGGTTGGGATTGACGGTATTCCAAGTAGATGAAGGGGATTTTTAATGTCTGGTTTGTTTAGGCGATCGCAACTTCCAACCATTGTCCCACCCCTAATGCTACAATCAAAGTAACATTGACAAAAATTTTGTTATGATATCCATTCCCCAAGAACCCCAAAAAATGACGGTTGAGGAATATCTCGAATGGGAAGCTCGACAAGAGATTCGTTACGAATATGTCAACGGCGAAGTTTTTGCCATGACAGGCAGTACAATTCCTCATAACGATCTTGCACTTAACTTTTACAGGAACTTGTACCCGCATCTGCGTTCCAGAGGCTGTCGGATGAACGTGTCAGACGTGAAATTGCAAGTCAGTTTTCAAAGCCGTTACTACTACCCTGATGTGATAGTCAGTTGCGATCCAGAAGACATTAATTCGCGCAATTTCATTCAGAATCCTAAAATCATTGTGGAAGTTCTTTCCCCCAGTACAAGTGCTAAAGATCGGGATGAAAAATTTACTTGTTACCTGAAAATTCCGACTTTACAAGAGTATATCTTGATTGACGCAGAAAAGATTTTCGTTGAGCGTTACTGTCGCGGAGAGGGTAGAATGTGGCTTTACTATTCTTACACTGCTGGAGAGATTGTAACTTTATCAAGCATTGAGTTTGATTTGCCGATCGCACTTTTGTATGAAGGTGTTGGATTGGAAACAGAAACAGAAACAGAAGCATAAAAACACACCTCATTTTGCACCTTTTTTATGAACCGGCAAGATGCCTGTTCCACAAAGAGTGAATTTTATGGTGGGCCGTTGCTCCTAGCCCGTCCATAAAAGCCCATAATGAACAGGCAAGATGCCTGTTCCACAATTATTTATCTATCGCGTCCAAGCCAGCCAGCGATTAAACAAATTTTTCACAAAGGGAGTCAAACGAGTGCGATTGTAAGCATCTCCCGCTTTCCGAATTGCATCAGCTTGTGTTGGATACGGGTGAATTGTGCTAGCAATCTTTCCCAAACCAATATTGTTAACCATTGCCAAAGTAATCTCGCTGATCATATCCCCAGCGTGGCGCGCAACAATAGTTGCACCTAATATTTTATCGCTGCCTTTTTTGACGTAAATTTTCACAAATCCTTCCTCTTCGCCGTCAATAATTGCCCGATCGACTTGACTGAAAGGAATTAAAAATGTATCGATATCGATGCCTTTTTCCTTAGCTTCGCGATCGCCAATTCCGACGCGCGCAATTTCCGGATCTGTGTAAGTACACCAAGGTATCGTCAAAGCGCTGAGCTTTTTGCGCCCGAAAAATAGAGTGTTTTGAATTACCATTCTCGCGGCAAAATCAGCAGCGTGAGTGAATTTATGTTTCATGCAAATATCCCCAGCGGCATAAATGCGGGGATTAGTAGTTTGCAAATAATCGTTGACAAATACGCCAGTTTGTGTATCGTATTCGACACCGACAGCCTCCAGATTCAATCCTTCCACGTTGGGCGATCGCCCTGTACTCACAATAATTTCATCTACTGTTACCGATGCTTCCTTACCTTGAGATTTATAATAAATTACTTTGCCTGCATTGGTTTTCTCAACGCGCTCTATTGTGGATTCTAGTATTAGTTGAATTTCTTCGCGTACAAAAGCCTGCTGCACGATTTTAGCAGCCTCCGCATCTTCCTTATCTAAAATTTGAGCATTTTTGTGCAGCAACACGACTTCGGAACCCAGCCGTTGAAAGGCTTGAGCCAATTCGCAGCCGATCGGCCCTGCGCCAATTACTGCCAAACGCTGAGGTCTTTCTGTCAGGTTAAAGACAGTTTCATTTGTCAAATATCCAGCTTCTTGTAAACCGGGAATTTGTGGTTGTAGCGCCCTTGCACCTGTGGCAATTACTGCTTTTTTAAAGCGGAGAGTTTGACCTGCCACTTCTACTGTATTATTGCTAGTAAAACGACCCGAACCTAAGAAAACATCGACTCCTAATTTCTCCTGATATCGTTGAACAGAATCAACATCGCTGATGCCCGCCCTGATGCGGCGCAGCCGTTCCATCACAGCGGCAAAATCAACTTCTACACTGTCAGAAACATTAACACCAAATTTATTTGCTTCCCAGATATCGCCGACAGTGCGAGACGAACGAATCAGCGCTTTTGACGGTACACAACCGACATTCAAACAGTCGCCGCCCATTAAATGTTTTTCAATCAAAGCAACTTTCGCGCCCAAACCTGCCGCACCCGCCGCCACAATTAATCCGGCGGGTCCCGCACCAATTACTACTAAATTATAAGAACTAGCCGGCTGCGGATTTACCCAATCGGGCGGATGCAAATAGGAGACTAATTTCTGGTTGTGTTCGTCCATCGGGGGGACAGTTACGCGATCGACTTTTGACTGCAGCATGGGCAAATTCTCCTAATTAAATACTTTCTTCCAAAGCTTTGCTAGCTATGCGAGTGATAAAGACAGTAACAGCGACAGTAGCAAGAAAACTGATAATATTAATCAACCATTTTACTGCGGAATCTTGAGGACTTGCATACACAGTTTTTGTGCCTATCGCCGCCACCTCTCCCACCAAAGAACCGGAGTAAACGTACATAATTGTACCCGGTATCATGCCAAAGGAACCCAGCACATAATCTTTCAAAGAAACTTGAGTAATTCCCAGAGCATAATTCAATAAATTGAAAGGAAATAAAGGACAAAGACGAGTCAAAAAAACTATTTTTAATCCTTGTTGAGAAACTGCGCGATCGAGAGCTTTAAACTTGGGGTGAAATTCCATATATTTTACCACGCGATCGCGGCACAAATAGCGCCCGATCGCAAAAGCAAATACAGCACCTAAAGTGGACGCCGCAAAGACGTAAACCGAACCCCACCACAAACCAAAAATCGCCCCCCCTCCCAGCGTCAGTACCGAACCCGGTACAAACAGCACAGTCGCCAAGTTATAAGTAGCTACAAAAGCCACTGGCCCCCACCAGCCTAAATCTTCGATCCGCATTAACAGAGTTCTCAAAACATCTTGAACGTAGGCAGATCTAGTTGCTACAATTAAGAGAGCGAGGAAAAGTGCGATCGAAAAAAACAACACTATGCGTTTAAATTTTACCCTATAATAATCTTGGATTCGTTCTTTTGCCATGATTTACCCGCAAATATTTATCAGCATTATACTCCAAACTTAAATTATTACTGTAAACTACCCTACAAGCGATCGTCATGACACCAAAAGCCCAACTTCCAATCCCCGAACATTTTGATCCCAAAAAAGTAGGCGAAGTCTGGCGAGTCCCCTACCGAGAACGCGCCGCCCAAGCGAAAAATTGGGCAAAGCAGCACAGCATCCAGCCAGCATCCAGCGACAAAAACCGCATTTGTTTGCTGATAATTGATGCCCAAAATACCTTTTGTTTGCCAGAATTTGAACTATTTGTGGGCGGGCGTTCCGGTAGCGGTGCAGTTGATGACAACCTGCGCCTGTGCGAATTTATTTACCGCAATTTAAACGCAATTACAACCATTGCGCCCACAATGGATACCCACACCGCCATGCAAATTTTTCATCCAATCTTTTGGATAAACGAAGCAGGCGAACACCCCCTACCCGCCGCCACATCAATTACTTTAGAAGACGTGCAGCAAGGCATTTGGAAAGTCAATCCCGCCATCGCCCACAGTATCAGCGGGGCTAATTTTTCAGCATTGGAAAAACAGGCTTTCCACTACGTCAAAAAACTCAGCGCCGATGGGAAATATCCCCTGACTATTTGGCCCTATCACTCGATGCTGGGCGGCATCGGACACGCGCTGGTTTCTGTGGTGGAAGAAGCAGTGTTTTTTCATACTATAGCCCGCAACAGCCAAGCACTTTTTGAAATCAAAGGCGATAATCCACTGACCGAAAACTATTCTGTTTTGCGGCCAGAAGTTTTAGATGGATTCGACGGCAATCCGATTGCGGAAAAGAATGCTAAGTTTATTGATAAATTACTCGATTTTGATGCAGTAATTATTGCCGGACAAGCCAAAAGTCACTGCGTTGCTTGGACAATTGATGATTTGTTAACGGAAATTTTGGCGCGAGATCCGAATTTGGCAAAGAAGGTTTATTTGCTAGAAGATTGCACTTCGCCTGTGGTTGTTCCGGGTGTTGTTGATTTTACGGAACAAGCAGATGCAGCTTTTCAAAAATTTGCGGCGGCGGGAATGAATGTCGTTAAATCTACTCAGTTTGAGGTACAATAAACATAAGTTAGTAACAGGCTATGAGTATGAGCTTAGTATCTAATGATCCGCCGGCTATTATCCGTACAGAGCCCGGGTTGTCGATCGCAGGTACGCGCATCACTCTCTACGACGTGATGGACTACGTAACCGCAAATATCCCCCTAAATTTATTCTAGCCCTGTTTGATTTGACAGAGGATCAAATTAATGCAGCCCTCTCCTACAGAGATACAAATTGGGCTGAATTTGAGGCTGAATACCAAGTTGTTCTTAAGGAAACTGAGGAACTTCGGCAATACTACGAAGAACAAAATCGCGAGATCGTGGCCCGCATTGCTACCCTGCCACCACCACCTGGGGTGGAAGCAGCCTGGGAAAAGCTTCAAGCATCGAAGGCACGTCACCAACTTCAGTCATGATTTTTTGATTAAATGTAGTTAAATCAATAATTTCTAGTCAGCCTTAAGCTTGTTCTCCAAATCCTCAATCTGCAGATCGAGTTGCGTTCTTTCTGATTCAGCTTTCTCAATTTGTCTTTCTAGCTTAAACTTTTGAGCAGTGTCGGATTCGATCGCTGAATCTTCTCGTAAAGCAGCTATCTTTTCGCTTAACACATCATACTGGTTTTCCAGGCTATCGAGTTGTTGTTGGATACGCTGATGTTTTCGTGCCGTGACAGTTTCTTTACTTGCTGGTTCAGCCTTAGCCTTCTGCACAGTCTCAATGCCTAAGATGTCTAACCACTCTTCGGTAGTTATAGGATTTTCAACTGCTTCAACAGCAAGAGGATTGATAACATTTTCGACAAGCAGGTGCTTCTCGGTTAACTTCTTCTTAATCCGTTCCTCAATTGTACCCTTCATCCAAAAACTGTACACCGTCAGATTCTTTGTTTGTCCAATTCGGTGTGCTCTGTCTTCAGCATTTTGCATTTGTGCAGGATTCCATGGATGATCGAAATGAATTACATAGGAAGCTTCTGTCAAAGTCACACCAAAACCAACCGACTTAATTGTGGCGAGGAAAACATTGACATCTGGCTTACTGCGAAAATCACTCATGACCTGATTGCGTTCCTGCTCAGACATTCCACCCTTATACAATACAAAGCGAATCCCTTGCTTGTATAATAATTTTGCCAGTTTATCCACTCCTTCTGGAACATACTGAGAAAAGATAAGTACTTTCTGATTGTTGGCTACTATTGTTTCAAGATATTCAAGTAATCGTTCCGTCTTGGGACTTTCATCTTTCCCTTCAGCAAAATTACAAATTTGCTTCAACTTTCCTATAAGCGCAAAAATGTGAGTTTGAACTTGACTTTCATTACCCAGAGAATTCTTAATATTTAGACGACCTGCATTCAGAGCATTATTGTAAGCCTTCCGTTGTTCGTCATCTAAATCCAACCAATTCTCTTGATAAGTTTTCTCAGGTAAATCCTTTAAAACCTCCTGCTTTAATCGACGAAGCATATAAGGCTTTATCGTGTTTTTGATTTCTTGATTTGAATAATTAATACCTGAGTTAAAGAAACCTGGTTCAATAAATTCAAAAAGTGATTTAACATCTTCTATGCTATTTTCAATCGGTGTACCAGTTAATGCCCATCGATATTGGGCTTGTAATTGACGAACTGCTTTAGAACGACCAGAATTTTTATTTTTTACGTTCTGCGCTTCATCTAAAGCAACACAATCAAACTTATTTAAATCAGTTAATAAACCCTCTGATAAATCATTACGAATAGTATCATAGGTTGTAATATACACATGAACTGGAGTTTCCCAGGCTAACTTACGGTGTTCCCTACTGCCTCTAATAACCGTTACCAATAGTTCTGGTGCCCAAAGATAGAAATGCCCACTCCATCCTTCGGGTTTTTCAGTTTCAATACTTAGTGCAATGCTACCAATTACAGCAGGCGGACAAACAATTAAAGCAGATTTGATTTTTCCTTGTCTGAAAAGAAGGCGAATTGCATTTACTGTTTGTACAGTTTTACCAGTACCCATTTCGTCCGCAAGTAAGGCTGATGAGTTAGCCACTAACCAGCCAATTCCTTCCTGTTGATATCCTCGTAACGGCTGATATAAATCAAGCTCATCAGGAAAATCAAATAATAAAGGTGGTTGTAGTAAAGGCTTTAATAAATCCCAAACATCTACTTGTTTGGTTAGAGAATAGTCTTTCTGAGCCTGATCAATTAAACGGAGTTTTTCATCGTCTCCAAGATTTGAGAGATTTCTTCTAAGCTGTTGAGTCTCATCTTCAAAAGCTTTTCCTTTTGCCTTTTCCGCTTCAAGTGGTTCAAATAAGTTTTCTGAAAGGGATGTCTGCTCAACTGGGTAATTATATTCAAAAGTGTCTGGCTGATAAATTAACTCTACTAAGTTCTCAGACACCCACTTCTTAACGCTTAATATATCTGTGCAATCAAAAATGTTTGAACGAGGAATAAATAAACTTTCTACAATCTCAAAGTTGCTAGGAGTCTGAAGTGGCTCACTTATTTCAAAGACTGAAGGAAAAACAGGTAAAAGATTTTCAGAAACTTTAACTTTTGAAATAATCAGACACAGATTATCTGAAATCTGGGGAAGGACTATCCGAAAACTTTTCAGAAAGCAAGCAGGTTTTCTAATTCCAGAGGTTGTCTTGGTTATTTGTCTTGAAATAGCGCGTATCAGTACCATATAGACTACTCTCCAAGCCTCTGATTATGTACTTCCTGACACGCTATGCTGTTACGTGAGAATGCTTCCAGTAAATCTCTACGAGAATATATCGACTCCAGTTGCTCTCGTATGCTGTCTAGTTCTTTGCTAAACTTATCTGAAGTTTTCAGAATAAGAGGAGGATGACCTGAAGCAGAATCTAATTGTGCTGTGGGATTATTTTTGCCAAATTCCAGCTCATCTTCTTTCAAAATCAAAACTGTAGGAATCATTTGTCTAGCGTTAATTCCAAGAAAGAGTGGGTCACGTACTAAGATGATCTGAGGCTTTTCTTTGAGTTCAGCCAGTAATGGAACTGCTATAAGTTCTACAAGAATATGCTCCTCCAGCAATTCACCGTATAAGGTTTTCTGGAAGAGGGTAGGACGCACTGGAGCAGTGACGCGAAACTCCAATGGCTTCGTATCATAGTCAGCTACAAGTACAGCTCCTCGGATCGCAGCACCATCTTCAAAGCGATGACTGGAAATAAAGGCAATTTTGAGATCGTTCATATTTTTTTGAAAAGAAAATTAGAGACAGCCTAGCTTTGGGCTGTTCTGTACAGCCGTGATAACAATCACATGAGTAGAGCTTTTGGCAGAAGACATTAGTTAGATGGTGCTGCGTCAGCATCAGATTTAGGGAAGTGCTTGCTCAAGAGCATCCAGTTCAGCCCCTAAATGGGCTAATCTAGCCTCTTCATCCAAAAGCTGCTGTTCCAGTTGAAACTTAATTGCTGTCGCAGTTTCGATCGCAAAGTCCGTCCGCATCCGTTTTACCTTCTCACTCCGTAAGTTCCACTCACCTTGCAAGGCATCTCGTTTCTGTTCCATTCGTCGTCGTTGTCCAGAATTTAGGCTAGTTGGTGCAGGAGTAAACTCAGGAGAAGGCGACTCCCCGGCTAGAAACTTACTGCCGCCTGCATAGTAGCAGAGGGGGAAGTTATCACCCAAGCCTAAAACCTTATTAACGAAGGGATGTTGAGGACCCGATGCTCGCTTAGGTACTTGGTCAAATAGGTAAATCAGGACATCAAGGATGCGAGCATAACCATCCTTATTGACGGCTGCCTTGCCTTGTAGTGCTTCCAGTAGACAAGCAGTAAAAGCACTGTAAGGATTACCTGTATAGGAATACTCGTTTTCTCTTGATGAAGCAACTACTACCCTACCACTGCCTGAGCCCAATACATTCAACAGGTCAGGTGGCACTGGCGACTTGGTAAAACTTTTATCAACTTCCTTCAGTGCAGGAACACCTCCAGCGTGACAGCAATCTAGGAGAACAACGAGCTTACGAGCTTTAATCGCCTCAATCTTCTCAGTAAACTCTCTGCCTGATATAGCTGTATCTGCTATTCGGCTCCTGTTAAAGTCAGAGGGTACTAGAAAATACTCAGACGATCCATCTAAACCCTTGATTGAGCCTCCATGACCGGAGTAATACACAATTACAGTCGCCTCCGGATTCTGACTCACTCGTTCAATCAGCCGATCGAATGCAGCAAGAATGTGCTGCCGAGTAGCAGAAGTTTCGGTGAGGAGGGCAACTTGTTCTGTTGAGTAAGCAGCGTGACTGGGGTCAATCAGCAGATTATATATAGCAGTAGCATCTTTGACGGTGACGGGTAGATCGACACCGATGCCCACAAGCAATGCGTAGCCGTTGGAGAAGGTTTGATTAGTCACGCTTTGTTTTGGTCAACTTATTTAGGACTTACGCACCATTGACAGAATTTTAGCTATTTTAGCATTCATAGATATTCGTCGCTACAAATTCACTATTTCCTCTGCGACCTATTATTTATACTAATCATTATTTCCCATCCAATCTCGGCACTCCCTCCAAAAAAGAGCCGCTCAACATTAATTCAGTCATCCTATCTAGTTTACCGCTGACTTGCAATTTTTTATCTGTTTGAAAGCGCTCTATATCTGCTTTTAAATTGCCGCTATTATAGCCTAATTTACTCAAATAGTCAATAGCTTGTTTGTCACTTAATAAGATACCCGCTAACAGAAAACTATTCTGTTTTGCGGCCGGAAGTCTTAGACAGGTCGGATGGCAATTCTATTGCTCAAAAAAATGCTTCTTTTATTGAGAAATTACTTGATTTTGATGCGGTAATTATTGCCGGACAAGCCAAAAGTCACTGCGTTGCTTGGACAATTGATGATTTGCTGACTGAAATTTTGGCGCGAGATCCGAATTTGGCAAAGAAGGTTTATTTGCTGGAAGATTGCACTTCGCCTGTGGTTGTTCCGGGTGTTGTTGATTTTACCGAACAAGCAGATGCAGCTTTTCAAAAATTTGCGGCTGCGGGAATGAATATTGTTCAATCTACTGAGTTAATTTTGGGCGATTAAAGACGTTTGTTTTCTGTTGGGTTTTCAGTGCAAAAAAAGTATACATTATGAACCCTAGGCGGTAATTTTTGTTTGCTTGGCACTCGGCTGTGATCGCATTTAACTGATTAGTTATGATATCATGTCCGGTAAATCACTTACGATAGAAGCGTAGTTAAGGAGTTTCCCGATGACTGAAAACGAAATTTATAGTGTTGTTCTGTTTCGGGATGCGAGTGTGCGAGCAATTTTAAAACTCTCTGTGGCGATCGCCACGACTCTTTTGAGCACAGTTGTAACTGCCACCCAAGCCTACGCAGTTCCCGTAACCTACGATTTCACCATCACTGTTACCAAAGGCGGGTTAGCGGGCAATTCATTCAACGGTTCTTTCAGCTACGATGATGCAAAATTGAAGGGAACGGGAGTGGAAGAATTGGGAATTAGTGAGGGATTAAGGGCCTGCCTAAATTACCTGGGACGTACTTATCGCGAAACCGATGATACCAGTTATCCTACCTTTCCCACACTCAGATTTGAGGATGGCAAGATCACGCAACTAAACTTTTGGATTCAGCCGAATCAGCGAGTTAATTGGTGGAATTTACCTGGATGGGAAGTCAAGCTGTCTGAGCCTAAAAGGAGCGATTCAACTGTTCCCAATTGTCAAAAACGGTGAGGGGTGGCCAAGGTGCGATCGACCCTAAAAATAGGGTGTTGCATAATTGCGGGATGGTTTTGATGGTTTTTTTGGCAGGGACTCTCGTACCTCGAAAGCCTGTATTTTCACAGCAGGCGGGACGCCTAATACTCCCCACAAGCATCCTCCTCAAATTCTGCAACGCCAAAAATAGAGGAGGAATTAGATGCAAGTGCCTACGGTTATATGGGTAATTTCATGCAGCCATGCTACGAAGGTGCGATCGTCGCTCATCTGCTGGGGCGATCAAATATTTGCGATCGCTATGAACGAATGACTCAAAGATTGTTAAAAAAAAACGCATGATTCCTATTTTATGTCGGTCAAGAGTGCCTCTGCGCTTGATGATTTCCCATAACTATTTCCCATCCAATCGGGGAACTCCTTCCAAAAAACTGCCGCTCAACATTAACTCAGTCATTCGGTCTAATTTGCCGCTGATTTTTAATTTTTTGTCTTTTTGAAAGCGCTCAATATCTGCTTGCAAATTACCCGAATTATATCCTAATTTACTCAAATAGTCAATAGCTTGCTGATTGCTTAACAAGATATCCGCAGACCGGAAAATTGGCACGTATTGATCGCGAGAAACCTGAGCAAAAGTTGCCCTATCTAAATAGAAAATCCTGCCCCGTGCGGGGTCTGCAATGGCAGCTACACTGTCATTCATTCCCAGCAAAGCGACCGCGTGGGGTAGCTTCCGAGGGCCGTCAAACAGCCAAAATGCTAGCACTCCGGGGCGATTAATTTGCTGAATTTGCTCCCAAGTTGGCGTAAGTTCGATCGCATTTACGCCCAAAGCTCTTGCTGCCACAATTAACTGCGGCATGGAAGTTCCCAAGCGACTTGTACCGGCAAAACGCGCTACACTCGATTCCGTCGCGTCGATTCCCCAACGCCTTAACACTGTTGCTAGCGCCGCCGGCGCACAACTGCTGTTAGATGTTTGCCGAAATACACCGTTTGGCTGCAAATTATCTATTAAATCAGCGTAAATTGGCGCCATAAAATAGTTTTCAGCGCCTGTAAATCCTCCCAATCCCAACAAGCAAATTAAAATTACTGCGATTACTTGGGATCGTGCTGTCAACCAACTTATACTAAAGCCAATACCGCAGACTCCCATCAACATCACTCGTAGCAAAGTCCAAGTAACCCGCATCCCGTGAAAGCGCCACTCGATCGGCAAAACAGGCATTTGAGGCATATTTAGAGCCAGTAGCAGCAAAGCAATATAAAAACCCAAAAACAGCAGGGCGATCGAATTTCTGCCCTTAAACAAATCATTAGCCGTTACTCCAGAGCGAACTAGCACTCGCCCGAACCGCATTCCCCAGACAAAGAGTACCGAACCCAGCACCAGCGTCACTACTATTTCCATGAACTCAAAATTTTGTTGCTTAACTACGTTGTAACATTTATGCGATCGACTTGAACCCCAATCAATAGTGGGAAAGAAGAAGAGTGGGGGAGAGAATTTGACGATGTTTGGGTTTCATTCCTGAATTTCCTGCTACAATCGAATAAACAGGATTTATCCAAAATCGAAGCAGGCAAAACAACCATCAATCCTCAAGACTTTGACCTGCATAGCTTGCTCGATATTAAGTTTTTTCAGGTTTTTCTTGATGAGTCTGAGTCAATGGTTGAGAATGAGATAATTCCGCTACCTAACCCAACAGGAGATATTGCCATGTTTGCCAACTTAAAGCTGAGAAACCGGAGGCGACTAGGATATGCAGTTCCCATTGCTTTGAAGGGAATTAATTTGTTTGTTTTTTCAAGATAGGAAAATTTTAAGATGATTAACTTCAAAGCCCCCAAATTAAGAGAGCGTATTCTGTGGGGATATTCCCTACCGATTTTGCTTTCAGTTGGAGCAGCTAGTTTGGTTTTCTTTAATGCTAAAGAAGTCGAAGACAAAGCCAAACTGCTCAATAATTCTAATGCTGTTGTTATAGCATTGAAAGCTCAACAGCTAGGATTTGCAGGTATGCAAAAAGCTGCTCGTGGGTATTTTTTGGCAAAAGATAGTGCTTTCTTAACTGAATACAATGAAGAGGCAAACAGCTTTGACAAAGCCTATCAGGATTTACTTGAGCGGGCAAAAAATCCGCAACAGCGCCAGCGGCTAGATGAAATGAAGGTATTAAAAAATCAGATAGACCAAGGCTATAAACAAGCCTTTTCTTTGGTCGATCAAGGTAAGCGAGACGATGGAGTTAACTTATGGAAGACACAAATTGTACCAAAGCTTCGTCAGGTTGATGCTATAGCTAAGGAGTTTCAAAGCACCGAGGAAGGAATTTTAATTAACAAAGAAAAAGAGCAAATTCAAGCTTTGCAGTTCCTGACTACAGTGGTGATTTTAAGCACTGCTTTAGCTGCACTTACGGCAATTGTGATCGCTTTGTGGATTGCTTCAGGTATTGCAAAAAGCATGAATCAGTCGGTCAATATGATTGTTAGTTCTTCCACAGAGATTGCTGCCACAGTTGAACAACAGGAACGCACAGCCGCACAGCAATCGAGCTCTGTAAATCAAACTACAATCACAATGGATGAATTGGGCGCTGCCTCCCAACAATCAGCCCAGCAAGCCCAAGCGGGTGCGGAATCGGCACGGCAAGCTTTACAGATCACTCAAAA
This sequence comes from Microcoleus vaginatus FACHB-2002, assembly GCF_040004035.1. Classification (GTDB taxonomy): domain Bacteria; phylum Cyanobacteriota; class Cyanobacteriia; order Cyanobacteriales; family Microcoleaceae; genus Microcoleus; species Microcoleus vaginatus_C. The sequence continues at coordinate 17,363 of NZ_JAMPLN010000039.1, forward strand.
GGGAACCCTAGCAGTGGAGCAAACCCTAGAATCGATGATAATATTGAAAGAAAATGTCGGGGCAATGGCGACACAAATTATGCGATTGAGCGAACAAACCCATCAGATTGGCAATATCTCTACTGATGTCACAGATTTAGCAAATCAAACAAATATGCTGGCACTGAATGCCTCAGTAGAAGCAGTCCGGGCGGGTGAAAACGCCAAAGGTTTTACTGTCATAGCCACAGAAATCCGCAAACTAGCAGACCAAAGTAAGAAATCAGCCGAGAAAATTAACCGCCTAGTCGATGATATTAAGAATGCGATAAATTCCACAGTAACGGTGACAAAGGAAGGTACTAAAACAGTAGAAGAAGGAACCAAAATCAGTCAAGAAACAGCAGCAGCTTTCTCGGAAGTAGCAAATGCTGTTAACAATGTGGTATTGAACAATCAACAAATTTCTCTAACTGCTCAACAACAAGCAGTTGCTATTAAACAAGTAGTGGATGCGATGAACAGCCTCAACCTAGCAGCAAAAGAAACCGCTAGTGGTATTACTCAAACCAAAGTAGGCACTCAACAATTGAACGATGCAGCCCAAAATCTCAATTCAATTGTCTAAAGGGTGCTCAGTGTTTTGGGCTAGCAGACGAGCAATTGATAGCATTGAGTCATGAATTGAACTCGCAGCCATCCCAACTTGTCAAACAGTCGGCATCCAAGTCAAAGTGTTCGCAGGCGAGTGCATCGCGAAAGCCAGGGCGATCGAATTTCTGCCCTTAAACAAATCCTCTTGTGTAACGGACGATCGAACTAACACCCGCCCAAACCGAATTCCCCAGACAAAGAGTACCGAACCCAGCACCAGCGTCACTACTATTTCCATGAACTCAAAATTTTGTTGCTTAACTACGTTGTAACATTTATGCGATCGACTTGAACTCCAATCCATAGTGGGAGATAAGAAGAGTGGGGGGAGAGAATTTGACGATGTTTGGGTTGCATACCTCAATTTCTCGCTACAATCGAATAAACATGATTTATCCAAAATCGAAGCACCCAAAACAACCCTTAATCCTCAAGGCTTGACCTGCATCGCTTGCTCGACATTAAGTAGGGTCAGATTTTTGTTGATGAGTCTGAGTCAATGGTTGAGTTAGTAAAGCAAGGAAAGCAAAAAAAGCGCTGGAAGTTTTTCCCACGAAAAAACTGGCATTAATTATGAATAACTATTAGGGATTAAATAACTACTGGGGTGAAAACCATCAGCAAATTATTGACGCTGCATCTTCCCCCACAAAAATCAACAACGAATTAAGGAGTAGAAAGTGAAATGTGGCAAAATATTATTCGACTTAGTAAAGTAGTTCCGCTGGGCTTCGGCTCCATTTTTTTGTTAATGATTAGCATCGGATTTGCCACTAAATTGAGTATGGATAAGTTAGCCGAAGCTATTGAGTGGCAAACGCACACTTATGTAGTCCAGACAAATTTGCAAGCCCTAGAAAAAACTTTATTGGATGCTGAAACAGGACAGCGAGGGTTTATATTCGCTGGAAAGGAAGAATTTTTAGAACCTTACAAAAAGGGGACAGTCGCTTTTTATAAAACAGTAAATGAGACAAAAAAATTAGTAAAAGATATCCCTAAACAAGTTAAAACTTTGGAGGAAGTTGAAAATTTGGGTCAGCAAAAACTCGATGAATTAGCGGAAACTATATCCCTGAAAAGGGCTGGTAAAGAAGCAGAGCTAAGAGCATTGGTGATTTCAGGTAAAGGCAGGATGTTAATGGATGAAATTAGGGATAAGCTGGCAGAAATGCTTACGGTAGAAGATGATTTACTGGTTCAACGAACAAAATTAGCAAAACAGTCGGAGCAATTAGCGACGATTGTTTCTATAGGAGGTACGGTTGTTGCTGTAGTATTGGGTTCATTTATTGTATTATTTATTTTTGCTAAAATTATCCGGCCAATCAATCAGGTAGCAAATACGATCGCCAGTTCTTCCACAGAGATTGCTGCCACAGTTGAACAACAGGAACGCACAGCCGCACAGCAATCGAGCTCTGTAAATCAAACTACAATCACAATGGATGAATTGGGCGCTGCCTCCCAACAATCAGCCCAGCAAGCCCAAGCGGGTGCGGAATCTGCACGGCAAGCTTTACAGATCACTCAAAAGGGAACCCTAGCAGTGGAGCAAACCCTAGAATCGATGATAATATTGAAAGAAAATGTCGGGGCAATGGCGACACAAATTATGCGATTGAGCGAACAAACCCATCAGATTGGCAATATCTCTACTGATGTCACAGATTTAGCAAATCAAACAAATATGCTGGCACTGAATGCCTCAGTAGAAGCAGTCCGGGCGGGTAAAAACGCCAAAGGTTTTACTGTCATAGCCACAGAAATTCGCAAACTAGCAGACCAAAGTAAGAAATCAGCCGAGAAAATTAACCGCCTAGTCGATGATATCAAGAATGCGATAAATTCCACAGTAACGGTGACAAAGGAAGGTACTAAAACAGTAGAAGAAGGAACCAAAATCAGTCAAGAAACAGCAGCAGCTTTCTCGGAAGTAGCAAATGCTGTTAACAATGTGGTATTGAACAATCAACAAATTTCTCTAACTGCTCAACAACAAGCAGTTGCTATTAAACAAGTAGTGGATGCGATGAACAGCCTCAACCTAGCAGCAAAAGAAACCGCTAGTGGTATTACTCAAACCAAAGTAGGCACTCAACAATTGAACGATGCAGCCCAAAATCTCAATTCAATTGTCTAAAGGGTGCTCAGTGTTTTGGGCTAGCAGACGAGCAATTGATAGCATTGAGTCATGAATTGAACTCGCAGCCATCCCAACTTGTCAAACAGTCGGCATCCAAGTCAAAGTGTTCGCAGGCGAGTGCATCGCGAAAGCCAGGGCGATCGAATTTCTGCCCTTAAACAAATCCTCTTGTGTAACGGACGATCGAACTAACACCCGCCCAAACCGACTTTCTTCAACCAAACCTAAAGTTTGCAAAATGTCAAGAGACTCGATCGACTTTTTCCCACCTTAGCTACGAAGTCGCAAACAAGATTTAGCGCCGCAAATAATTTCCCAAATCTCTTGCCACAAACGGCCACATCCGTTGTAATATAGATATAAGTCACAGCCCGTTAAAGTAATCAACAAACAATTAAGCCGCTCAATATATTCACGCTCCAACGAGCGATGAGTTGTATTGAGCGTGCCTATTAAGGAGCGATCGAAGCTCCCAAGACACCCCAAATATTCAGGAAGAATCATGCCATCAAGATCCGCCAACGATGTAGACGTAGCAGAGCAATATTGGCACTACCTAGAAATATCCAAGGTTGCAACAATCTTAGAAACCAACCTGGAAAGCGGTTTAGAACCGACAGAAGCCAACCATCGCCAACAGAAATTCGGGCCCAACGAACTAACGGTTAAAGCAGCGAAACCAGCCTGGTTAAAATTTATCCTGCAATTTAACCAACCCCTCCTGATCATCTTGCTGAGTGCAGGTTTAATCAAAGCAGTGATCGGAGAATGGCTAAACGCTAGCGTAATTTGGGGCGTAACAACCACCAACGCTACTATTAGTTTCATCCAAGAAGCTGGAGCAGAGAAAAAAATTGAAGCCCTAGCCCAAGCTGTCACCACCGAAGCCACAGTCATTCGGGGCGGCAAAAAATTAAGAATTCCCTCCAAAGAACTCGTTGTCGGCGACTTAGTAATCCTGACTTCCGGCGACAAAGTACCGGCAGACTTGCGCTTAGTGAAAGTGCGCGACTTGCAAATCGACGAATCGGGACTCACTGGGGAATCTGTTGCTGTCGAAAAAGAATTAGGACAGTCTGGAGACATAGTTCTGCCAAAAGAAACGCCACTAGCAGAACGGGATAACATGGCCTATGCCGGCAGTTTTGTCACTTTTGGCCAAGCTAGCGGCATCGTAATTGCGATCGCCAATAAAACCGAAACCGGCAAAATCTCCCAACTATTAGATCGGCACCTCGATCTCACCACCCCCTTAACCCGCAAATTCAACCAATTCAGTCAAAACTGGCTGTTATTCGTGTTGGGAATGGCAACCTTGACCTTCGCAGTCAGATTGGGGCGGCCAGTTCCTGCGGGAGTTTCAGCGTTTAAAGAAGCAGTCGAACCCGCAGTCGCCCTGATTGTCGGCGCAATTCCCGAAGGCTTACCCGCCGTCATCACCGTCACCCTAGCCGTAGGCGTTTCCCGGATGGCAAATCGCCACGCGATCGTCCGCAAATTGCCCGCAGTCGAAACCCTCGGCGGCGCTACAGTCATCTGTTCCGACAAAACCGGAACTTTGACGGAAAACCAAATGACGGTGCAAGAAATCTATTCGGGCGGCAAATCCTACTCAGTTACGGGTACGGGATACAGCCCCGAAGGTGAAATTCAACTCAACCAACTGCCAATTACTGTCAGCCAAGCTCCAACTTTGCAAGAATGTTTGCAAGCCGGACTCCTTTGCAACGACTCTCACTTGGAATTTAAAGATGATGATTGGATAGTCGTCGGAGATCCGACAGAAGGAGCGTTAATTGCTGCAGGCAAAAAAGCTGATTTGAGTCAGCAAGCTTTGTCCAAGTCAATGCAGCGCCTGGATTCAATTCCCTTTGAATCTCAGTTTCAATACATGGCGACGCTGCACCGAACTCCCAGTGGCAAAATTTTGTACGTCAAAGGTTCCGTAGAATCAATTCTCGGCCGCTGCGGTTCCAGTCTGGATACCCAAGGAAATCCGTTACCAGTCGATCGCGAACAAATCCACTATCAAGTCGATGAAATGGCAAAGCAAGGCTTGCGCGTCTTGGCTTTAGCGAAAAAGCCAGTACCCGAAGACCAAAATTCCGTCGATCACTCGGATTTGGAGTCAGGGCTGGTTTTCTTGGGACTGCAAGGCATGATTGACCCGCCGCGGGCAGAAGCGATCGCAGCCGTCCAAGCTTGTCAAACCGCCGGCATCCAAGTCAAAATGATTACCGGCGACCACATCGCTACAGCTAAGGCGATCGCCCGCCGCATGGGATTCCGCAAAACTAAACACCACAGAGAACTTGTAGCCTACACCGGCGCTCAACTCGCCTCGATGAGCAAGCAGGAACTCGGCGAAGCCGTAGAAGCCGGCTCAGTTTTTGCCCGCGTCGCCCCAGAACAAAAACTCCGCCTTGTAGAAGCTTTGCAACATCAAGGCGAAATCGTGGCGATGACGGGAGACGGCGTTAACGACGCGCCAGCCCTCAAACAAGCGGATATCGGGATTGCGATGGGCAGCGGTACTGAGGTTTCTAAGGAAGCCGCCGACATGATTCTTACTGATGATAACTTTGCGTCGATCGAATCTGCTGTCGAAGAAGGGCGATCTGTTTACAAAAATCTGCTCAAAGCAATCAGCTTCATTCTCCCAGTCAACGGCGGAGAATCGATGACAATTTTGCTCAGCACCCTCCTCGGTCGAGAATTGCCGATTTTGTCGCTACAAATTCTCTGGCTGAATATGCTCAACTCGATCACCATGACTGTGCCGCTTGCTTTCGAGCCCAAGTCACCGGGAGTCATGAAACAGCAGCCCCGACCGGTAAACGAACCTTTCCTCACGGGAAATCGAATCAAGCGGATCATCGCTATTTCTCTTTACAACTGGACTCTGATTTTCGGAATGTTTGAATGGGTACGCCAAGCGGAGTGGGGAACTTTGGAACTGGCCCGCACGATGGCGATTCAAGCTTTGGTAATGGGGAGAATTTTTTACCTGTTGAGTCTCAGCCAGTTGTTGCCTTCTTTGGTTGCTAAGTTTAGCGGTTCTAAGGAAGAAGTTAGCGGCGCTCCCGCCCTCGGTGTGGGAATTGTCCTGGCGGTGATTTTGCAGATCATCTTTGCTAATTCTCCGTTTGTCAATCGCATATTTGAGACGGCTCCAATGAATCTGGATCAGTGGCTGATTTGCTTCGGTGTCGCGCTACCGATGATCGGTGTTGCTCTCTGGGTCAACCGCTTTGACCCGCCCAACTAATCGAACTTGTAGGTACTGCGATCGATTAGTAATTTCGGGTGTTCAGAAACCCGGTTTCCTGAAGAAACCGGGTTTCTCTGTTTTACAGAAATCGAACCTAAAAGCCCACGTCATATCATATCCGGTAAATCACTTACGATTAAGCGCCAATTCTAGTCCACCAATGAAAACCCGTTAACCCTTTGAAAACAGCAGTTTCATAAAACCTCAATTATTTCTGTATAATCCACTACAATTAACCCTTAAAAAACTAGAAATGTATTAAAAAAGCAAATGTGCGCTTGTAGCGATATTGGTCGCTTATTGACAATAGGTTTGAATGATCCGCGATCGCCCTTCGCTACAAACTTTAGCCCGCAAGTCTTAGTTTGAAGCAGTTTTGATGTTTGAACCAGTTTTGATAAGCAAACCCGATCGCTCTTCCCAACGGCTCCTTATCGATAGCGCCGTCCTAAAAGATTTGCTTATCAATCAAATTTAATAATTGTTTTATAATTTCCGCAAGAGTACGGTAGAGTTAATTATCAAGTAAAGGAAACGTGCGGCTCGCAAAAAGTGAGTTCACACAACTCGGTCGATCGAAATATCGATATTAATCAAAAAAGTCAAATCTGCAGGGATAGTTTAAAGACTTATACTAGCTATAAATCTTTTGCTCCCTCCTGCCAACCAGCGCTCAAAACAGTTAGCTAAACCCAATTAGCGAACAGCAAAAAAGCGCCTTGATAACCTTCAGTGAATGTTGTTACAGAAGATTATGAATTGCAGCGAGGCTAGGCTATGACAAGATTTTCAGATGAATTTTCTGCGCTTTCTCGGCGTAAATTTATCATCAAAGCAGGTGCATCTGCCCTGGGTTCAATACTGCTAAAAGGTTGTTTGGGAAATCCCCCAGAACCCGGTGCAACGGCCGGTGCTGACGGCGCGATACCCGCAGCTACCTCAGTAGTGGCTGTTGCCAACGAGAAAAGAGTCGAAGGAATTGAAAGCACTAAAATCACATTGGGATATATCCCAATCGTCGAAGCAGCACCTTTAATCATTGCTCAAGAAAAAGGCTTTTTTGCCAAATACGGCATGACTGAGGTAACAGTTGCTAAGCAAGCAAACTGGGGCTCGGCCAGAGATAACCTAGAAATTGGATCGGCAGGCGGCGGCATTGACGGCGGCCAGTGGCAAATGCCCATGCCTTATCAAATTAGTAAAGGGTTGATTACCAAAAACAGCGTCCAAATCCCCATGTATGTTCTGGCCCAGTTGAACACTCACGGAAATGGAATTGCGATCGCGGCTAAACACCAAGGCAAAGGCATCGGACTTAAACTAGATCAAGCAGCCCAAGACTACATCAAAGGCCTCAAACAAGCAGGTACTCCCTTCAAAGCAGCCTACACCTTCCCCAAAGTTAATCAAGACTTTTGGATTCGCTACTGGCTGGCAGCTAACGGTATAGATCCCGACGCAGATGCGGAACTGCTAACAGTACCGGCCGCCCAAACTGTCGCCAACATGAAAACCGGAAGCATGGACGCTTTCAGCACCGGCGACCCCTGGCCCCTGCGGATTGTCAAAGAAAACATCGGCTTCATGTCCGCCCTCACCTCCGAAATCTGGAAAGATCACCCAGAGGAATATCTAGCAATTCGCGGCGACTGGGTAGACAAACACCCCAAAGCCACCGAAGCCTTACTCGCAGGACTAATTGAGGCACAGCAGTGGTGCGACAAGCCCGAACATCGAGCCGAATTGGTCGCCATTGTTTCTGGCAAAAATTTCTTTGACGTATCTCCGACGGTTTTGACGCCTCCTTATGAAGGCAAGTATGTCATGGGCGACGGCAAACCAGACATCAACGACTTCAAGAGCAGTCCGCTGTACTGGAAAGACACCCTCGGCAACGTTTCCTATCCCTACAAGAGTCACGATTTGTGGTTCTTAACCGAAAGCGTGCGCTGGGGTTTCTTGCCGACAACAACCTTGGCAGATGCTAAGACAATTATCGATAAAGTCAACCGCGAAGATATCTGGAAAAAAGCAGCTCAATTAGCCGGAGTTGCTGATGCGGACATTCCGAAAAGTACGTCTCGTGGCGTTGAAAAGTTCTTTGACGGCAAAGAATTCAACCCTGAAAATCCGGAAGCTTATCTCAAGAGTTTGGCAATTAAAAAAGTGTGATGGGGCGTTAGCTTCCCATAATTTAGTCTCGAAATTTAGTCTCGAAAATACACAGCACCAGAGAGAGGAGATTAGCAGCATGGCTGTAAGTACAAGTCGGAGAGGCGGCAATGCACAAGGAGCATTTGGCGAATTTTGGAAGAAGAATTCCCCAAATATCTTGCCGCCAATTTTGGGAGTAATTGGATTTCTGTTGGTTTGGCAGTTCCTGTCGAGTTTGGGAATTATCAAATTGCCGGGACCGCTCAGCGTTTGGACTGACGAACGGACGCGGATCTTGTTGATGTATCCTTTTATGAACTCCAAAACCTACGGAGTCGGCTTATTTTGGCAGACTTTGGCTAGTTTGGAACGGGTGGCAAAAGGCTACACTCTCGCGGCCGCTGTGGGAATTAGCATGGGAGTTGTGGTAGGTACGAATCCCTTCTTGAACAAGGCTTTAGATCCGATTTTCCAGTTTTTGCGGATGGTAGCGCCTTTGGCTTGGGTGCCGATCGCCCTGGCTGCACTGCAACAAAACGAACCTGCTGCTTTGTTCGTGATTTTTATCACTTCAGTTTGGCCAATTTTAATCAACACGGCTGAAGGTGTCCGCCAAATTCCCGACGATTACAACAACGTGGCGAAAGTGCTGCAACTTTCTCGTCAGGAATATTACATGAATATTTTGTTTCCGTCGGCGCTTCCTTATATCTTCACAGGATTGAGAATTGCGATCGGTTTGGCTTGGCTGGCGATTATTGCTGCGGAAATCGTGATGTCGGGGATTACGGGTATCGGCTTCTTTATTTGGAATGCTTACCAGCAAAACTACATCAGCGAAATTCTGTTAGCGGTGTTCTACATTGGGGCGGTTGGTTTGTTGCTCGATCGCATGATGGCTTGGTTGCAGCAAAAGATTGCTCCCCCTCAAGGAAAGTAGTTTTGAGTTACTTCTCTGGGGCCGGAAGAATTAGGATTATTTAACCGCGAAAACGCGAAGGACACGAAGGAAGAAGAAGGAAGAAGAGGGAAGAAGTAGATAATCTTCTACTGGAAAGCGAGTAAAAGTATTTCTACTTCTATGCTCAGCCAGGGAACCAGTTAATTAGCAGCTAGCGAAACAACAAACCTACAATAAAGGCAAGAAAATCATGTCTGTTTTGATTGCAGTAGAACAACTAGAAAAAGTCTTTAATCTCTCTGATGGGGGGACATACATAGCCCTCAAAGGCATCGATCTAGAAATTAAAAAAGGCGAATTTATCTCCTTAATTGGACACTCCGGCTGTGGCAAATCTACGCTGCTAAATATGGTGGCAGGTTTGGATATGCCGACAGAAGGATTGGTGACAATTGAAGGGCAAAGAATCACCCAGCCTGGTCCCGATCGCATGGTAGTATTCCAAAACTATTCGCTGCTACCTTGGCGGACGGTCAGAGAAAATATTACCCTAGCCGTAGACTCGGTAATGAGCGGCTTACCCAAAGCCGAACGCCTCGAAATCATTCAAAAACACATCGACATGGTGGGCTTGACGCCCCACGCCGAGAAGCAACCCGCACTGCTGTCGGGTGGACAAAAACAGCGCGTGGCGATCGCCCGTGCTCTGGCCCTGCGCCCCAAACTGTTACTCTTAGACGAACCCTTCGGCGCTTTGGATGCTTTGACTCGCGGCAACTTGCAAGAAAAGTTGATGGAAATTTGCCAAGAGTACGAAATCAGCGCCCTGATGGTAACGCACGATGTGGATGAGGCCGTGTTGCTGAGCGATCGCATCGTCATGCTCACCAACGGCCCAGAATCGAAGATTGGCGGGATTCTCGAAGTAGACATCCCCCGCCCCCGCCAGCGCATGGAAGTAGTCTCACACCCCAGCTACTACGCTCTACGTAGCGAAATGATTTACTTCCTCAACCAGCAGAAGCGGGTGAAAAAACTGCGGGCGCGGAAAGTACCCGCGATCGCCCGCCACGGCCTGGAAAAAGTCAACCTCGAACTCGGCTTTATTCCGCTGGCAGCCTGTGCTCCCCTTGCTGTCGCCAAAGAAAAAGGCTTTTTTGCCAAGCACGGCCTTGATGAAGTCCACCTCGTGCGGGAAACAAGCTGGCGCGGCATCGTAGACGGCATCGCCGCAGGTTACTTAGACGCAGCTCAAATGCCCTCTGGGATGGCGATGTGGTTGAGCTTGGGAGGCCACCAAGAGAAGCCGATTCCGACGGTTACAGCCCTCACCATGAGCCGCAACGGCAACGGAATTACCCTCGCGAGGCGCTTTTACGACCAAGGAATCTACACTCTGGCCGATTTCAAAAAAATGCTCCAGAGAACGCCCGCGCAAACGCACCGTATGGGCATCGTGCACCCTTCTTCGATGCACAACCTGTTGCTGCGTTACTGGCTGGCTTCCGGCGGCATTGACCCGGATCGCGATGTGTTGCTGAAAAATATCCCACCGGCTCAGATGATCGTTGACTTGCAGGGCGGCACTATTGACGGTTTCTGCGTCGGGGAACCTTGGAACTTGCGGGCATCGATGGAAGGAGTCGGCTTTACGGTGGCGACAGATTTGGAACTCTGGCCCGGACACCCTGCAAAAATTCTCGGAGTTCGGGAAGACTGGGCAAATGCTTATCCCAACACTCACATTGCTCTAGTCAAAGCTTTGCTGGAAGCTTGCAACTATTGCGCCGATCCAAATCACGCCGCCGAGGTTTCGGAAATTGTCGCGGGAAGGGAGTACGTCGCTACTGATAAGAGTTACATCCAACTCGGCGACCCGAAATCTGTTGCTTGCAACCTCGATACTCCGATGCGGGAATACGCCCACCACTTGTTTTCTGGAGAGGGGGTGAATCGCCCAAGCCGCACCGAACAACTCTGGCACATGGTGCAGATGGCGCGCTGGGGCGATACTGTGTTCCCGCGCAACTGGGTGGAAATTCTGGAACGGGTGGTGCGAGTCGGTGCGTTCAGCACGGCGGCGCGAGAGCTGGGGATGGCTGATATAACTTACACTCGCGGTTCTCTCAGCTTGTTTGACGGCTCGGTGTTTAATGCTGACGATCCGATCGGCTATCTCAACAATCTGGCGATTAAACGCGATTTCACGATGGCTGAAGTTGTACTCGATTCCGGCCGCAGAGCTGCTTAAAGCGGTTTTTAGTTGGATAAAAACAGGGTAATTGCTAATTCTTAGTTGTTGGTTGTTAGTTGTTAATAGTTAACTGCTAATTTTAATTAGTAATTGCCTCTTCATTCTGCCCTATTGCCTCTTCATTCTTCCTTCGCAAATCACCCACTCACAATTTTCCAAACCCATGATTAATACTTCTCTCAACCAGACGAACACCAAAACTCAAATCCAGCGGGGAAAAGGCCGCCGCCAACCTTTTTTGGTGATGGACAATGTTTATAAAGAATATCCAAACGGTTACAGGGCTTTAGAAAACGTCAATCTGAATGTAGCTGAGGGAGAGTTTATTGCTCTAATCGGACACTCGGGCTGCGGTAAATCAACACTGTTAAATATGGTGTCGGGTTTTAGCCATCCGAGCCAGGGCACCGTGTCGATTAACGGGCAGCGGATTACGAAGCCGGGCCCCGATCGCATGGTGGTGTTTCAGGGTTACGCTTTGCTGCCTTGGCGGACGGTGTTTGAAAATGTTTACCTTGCGGTTAATGCTGTATTTCCGAATAAGTCGAAGGTGGAAAAAAATGCGATCGTCAAAGAGCATTTGGCGATGGTGGGATTGACGGAAGCTGCTGAGAAAAGACCGCCGCAAATTTCGGGAGGGATGAAGCAGCGGGTTTCGATCGCCCGCGCTTTGGCAATTCGCCCGAAAGTGCTGATTTTAGACGAACCTTTTGGTGCTCTGGACGCAATTACTAAGGAGGAATTGCAAGAAGAGTTGCTGAAAATCTGGAACGATCACCGCTGTACGGTGTTGATGATTACTCACGACATTGATGAAGCGCTGTTTTTGGCCGATCGACTGGTGATGATGACTAACGGCCCGTCGGCAACAATTGGCGAAGTTTTGGAGATTCCTTTTCCGCGTCCGCGCGATCGGGTTCAAATGATGGAAGATCCGGAATACTACAATTTGCGGAACTACGCCCTAGATTTCCTGTTCCGTCGCTTTGCACACGATCACGATGCCTAATCGGTTGGGAAATCCCAGTTAAAGAGGAGAATTATGAGACTTCTGGAAAAATTTTAATTCTTGTGCGGAGTAGGGGTTGGGCATCCTGCCGGCCCAAGACGAACTTTTTTGCAGAAGTCTATGGAAAAGTTGAAGCCTCAGTGTTCCCCGGTTTCAGGGGAACATCGCTAGGGGCGCAATTTTCCCGATCCGGTTGGGTAAACTGAAGCTTAATGGTGGGCGATAAGTTTTTTCGGACGTTCGGATCTTTTTCCGATATTTTACGTCTACCAGCGAAGAGACCCGATTGCCTAGCTGTCGGTAAGCTGGCATGAACAGAGCCCACCTTCGATCGAGGGTGGGCTTCTTCTTGATGTTATTAACCGCTTGTGGGCGATCGGTGGTTGGTGCATTCCACCCTGGGAACTGGCACACTGCGGCCACGTTTATCGGTGTTTCATGGATTAAGGCTGTTGTCAATATAGCGGTTTTCAGGGGAGTAAAGTACAGACGATCGGGTAGGGAAACGGCTGATCCTAAGTCCTGCGCGGGGTTCTGTGACTTTTAACAATTGGTATAAGACTAATGATTGTAGCAACACTTTTTTAAATTGCTATTACTCAGGTTTGCACGGAAAACTCCTCTGGGTCAATATCCCAATTTACCCAGCGAATTGCTTCTTTAGCCGATCGCACATCAGGCGGCACTCGCAAAACGTGAATGAATCCCGTGCTCGGACAAGTCATTTTTAACAAATAAATCGGCTCGACATCGGCGTTATCGATTTTTAATAGCGTGTATTCTTGCCAAGCATCTAATTTTACTGCTTGCAATTGTTGGCAAATGCGATCGTACCCGATTCCCTGAATTAATACTCGCCTGAGTTCGGCGTTTGTTTCCGATAAAATCCATTCTGCTTGCCAGTTTTCGGGATGAATTGCACCGTATTTTTTAGGTAATGTTACGCCGTGATATGAATAGAGTTTGTAGCCGTCACTAAATTCGATCGCGCTTTCTCCTTCTGCATGGAGTCGGTATTCACTATCGAGCAAAAGTTTGATGGGGCGATCGCACACAATGCAGATACCATCCAGCGGAAAAATCCAGCCGCATTCTGTTAAAAGCTGCTTGACTACTTCAAAAAGTTTCTGTGATTCTGGTTGCAGAACAATACCCAAGCCAGAAACACATAATTCAGCAAGAGCGAAATATTCAACCACATAATTCGTAGTAACTATCCAATATAAGGAGTCATAATAACAATAAAAATCTCCGAACAATTGTTCTTGTAACTGTCGATCCCACGGGACAAATAACCTCTCAAGTTCCCGCCACGAGTTTGCTATTAGTGAAAACGGGCGCCGCGCATTTTTTCCCTGTTTGCCAAGTCGATGGCTCAATTCGTTGTCAATCGGCATTTTCAGCATATTTAATTGTGCGAACCCTTCGTTGGGGCTACTGCAAAAAGTTATTTCAGGTGCTTCTAAACCTAGGGTTTCGTACAGATTTTTAACAGCGATTGTGGCTTGGGTGTGAGAAATGGATGCGGTAGAGTTGGCGAGAGTTTCCCACGAATGACGATCCGCTTCGATGAGAGTTTTCTGTTGGGATGCAAAGTTTACCTCCAGATAAGTCAAACCCGCGCACGATCGCAGGGGTGTGATGTCTGATATTTGATTGTTGTCAAGATCCAGATGAGTCAAACCCGTGAGAGATTGCAGGGGTGTGAGGTCTGATATTTGATTGTTGTCAAGATCCAGACCGGTCAAACCCGCGCAGGATTGCAGGGGTGTGAGGTCTGATATTTGATTGTTGCCAAGACCCAGACTGGTCAAACCCGCGCAGGATCGCAAGGGTGTGAGGTCTGATATTTGATTGTTGTGAAGACCCATATCGGTCAAACCCGCGCAGGATTGCAGGGGTGTGAGGTCTGATATTTGATTGTTGCCAAGACCCAGACTGGTCAAACCCGCGCAGGATTGCAGGGGTGTGAGGTCTGATATTTGATTGGAGGAAAGATACAGATGAGTCAAACCCGCGCAGGATCGCAAGGGTGTGAGGTCTGATATTTGATTGTTATTAAGATTCAGAGAAGTCAAGTTCGTGAGAGATTGCAGGGGTGTGAGGTCTGATATTTGATTGTTATTAAGATTCAGAGAAGTCAAGTTCGTGAGAGATTGCAGGGGTGTGAGGTCTGATCTTTGATAGTTGCCAAGATACAGATCGGTCAAACCCGCGCACGATTGCAGGGGTGCGAGATCTGATATTTGATTGGAGGAAAGATTCAGAGAAGTCAAGTTCGTGAGAGATTGCAGGGGTGTGAAGTCTGATATTTGACTGTCGCCAAGATCCAGAGAAGTCAAGTTCGTCAGAGATTGCAGGGGTGTGAGGTCTGATATTTGATTGGAGGAAAGATCCAGAGAAGTCAAGTTCGTCAGAGATTGCAGGGGTGTGATGTCTGATATTTGATTGGAGGAAAGATCCAGAGAAGTCAAGCTCGTCAGAGATTGCAGGGGTGTGATGTCTGATATTTGATTGGAGGAAAGATCCAGAGAAGTCAAGCTCGTCAGAGATTGCAGGGGTGTGATGTCTGATATTTGATTGGAGGAAAGATCCAGAGAAGTCAAGCTCGTCAGAGATTGCAGGGGTGTGATGTCTGATATTTGATTGGAGGAAAGATCCAGAGAAGTCAAGTTCGTCAGAGATTGCAGGGGTGTGATGTCTGATATTTCATTGCAGGAAAGATTCAGAGAAGTCAAGTTCGTCAGAGATTGCAGGGGTGTGATGTCTAATCTTTGATTCTCGTCAAGATTCAGAGAAGTCAAGTTTGTGAGAAATTGCAGGGGGGCAAGATCTGATATTTCATTGTAGTAAAGATTCAGAGAAGTTAAGTTCGTGAGAGATTGCAGGGGTGCAAGATCTGATATTAGATTGGAGGAAAGATTTAGAGAAGTTAAGTTCGTGAGAGATTGCAGGGGTGCAAGATCTGATAGTAGATTGGAGGAAAGATCCAGCTCATTCTTACTGGATAGTATCTGGTTCGCTTCATTAATATCAGAAGTGCCCGTTGCCTTTAACAGCTCCTCAACTGTATATATTGCTGCTGGCGAAAGGCTGTCAAGGTGGGAGTACCAGTCTAGTTCGGTTGCTTCTAATTCTTGAATTATGCGATTGTACCCGATTCCCTGAATCAATACTCGCCTGAGTTCGGCGTCTCTTTCCGATAAAATCCATTTTGCTTGCCAGTTTTCGGGATGAATTGCACCGTATTTTTTAGGTAATGTTACGCCGTGATATGAATAGAGGTTGTAGCCGTCACTAAATTCGATCGCGCTTTCTCCTTGTGCATGGAGGCGGTATTCGCTGTCGAGGGAAAGTTTGATGGGTCGATCGCACACAATGCAGATACCATCCAGCGGAAAAATCCAGCCGCATTCTGCTAAAAGCTGCTTGACTACTTCAAAAAGTTTCCGTGATTCTGGCTCCAGAACAATGCCCCCAGAAACACATAATTCAGCAAAAGCGAAAGTTTCAACTACATATTCCGTAGTAACTATCGAAGCTGCGTCGTCGCAACGACCGCAAAACTCTGCATTCAATTGTTCTTTTAACTGTCGCTGCCAACCAACAAATAACCCCTCAAGTTCCCGCCACCAGTTTTCTATTAGTGAAAACGGGTGCAGCGCATTTTTTACCTGTTTGTCAAGTCGAGGGAGAAATTCGTTGTCGATCGAGCTTCTGTTTAATTGTGCGAACCCTTCGTTGGGGCTACTGCAAAAAGTTATTTCAGGTGCTTCTAAACCTAGGGTTTCGTACAGATTTTTAACAGCGATTGTGGCTTGGGTGCGAGAAATGGATGCGGTAGAGTTGCCGAGAGTTTCCCAGGAATGACGATCCGCTTCGATGAGAGTTTTCTGTTGGGGTGTAAAGTTTACATCCAGAGAAGTCAAACCCGCGAGAGATTGCAGGGGTGTGAAGTCTGATATTTGATTGTTGTAAAGATACAGAGAAGTCAAACCCGCGAGAGATTGCAGAGGTGTGAGGTCGGATATTTGATTGTTGCCAAGATACAGATGAGTCAAACCCGCGCACGATTGTAGGGGTGTGAGGTCTGATATTTGATTGTTGTCAAGATCCAGACAAGTCAAACCCGCGAGAGATTGCAGGGGCGTGAGGTCTGATATTTTATTGTTGTAAAGATCCAGATAAGTCAAACTCGCGCACGATTGTAGGGGTGCGAGATCTGATATTTGATTGGAGGAAAGATTCAGATCGGTCAAGTTTGTGAGAGATTGCAGGGGTGTGATGTCTGATATTTGATTGGAGGAAAGATTCAGAGAAGTCAAACCCGCGCACGATCGCAGGGGTGTGAGGTCTGATATTTGATTATTGTCAAGATTCAGCTCATTTGTACTTGATAGTATCTGGTTCGCTTCATTAATATCAGAAGTGCCAGTTGTCTTTAACAGTGCCTCAACTGTATGTCTTGCTTCTGGCGAAAGGCTGTCAAGGTGGGAGTACCAGTCGGCAAAGCTGTTGAAAGTTATCGATGGTTTTGGTTGTTTTTGTTCGGACATAAAACCTCAAGATTAGAAAAGTCGTGTAGTCCGGCAGTGCGGCAATGGTGCAAGATCTCAATTGAAACCGACTGAAAGAAATTAAATTATCAAATCACGATCGCCCATAATATTTGTTGTCAATTTAGGGATTTAATTTGTCAAAATCAGCTCGCATATAACATAATACTTGCGCTCGATTTAGCCATTAATTCATTGTTCGGTCGATCAAGCCTGTGGAAAGCGCGATCGCTTTCCACTTTTCCCGATACACTGGAATCAAAGCTGCTTGTTCTGGCGTCAGTTTTTTAACCTTAGTCTGCGACATACCTCCAACCTTGCGGCTCATATTCCCGCTGAATTCGCACCATCCAATTACCCTCGGGAATT
The DNA here is from genome assembly GCF_040004035.1 of Microcoleus vaginatus FACHB-2002. GTDB lineage: Bacteria > Cyanobacteriota > Cyanobacteriia > Cyanobacteriales > Microcoleaceae > Microcoleus > Microcoleus vaginatus_C. The sequence goes on from NZ_JAMPLN010000039.1 coordinate 34,656, forward strand.
GCGATCGCATGGTGTTCTTCGTGACTCAATAAAGCTGTCGGTGAAAGCACCCGCAAGTACAGAGTGCCGTCTTTTTCGTAAAGTTCAGCTTGTCCCTCAATAATCTGGTGAGAATGTCCGGTGACTTCACCTTCGGCGAGAGTTAGGTGAGGTTTTTTTTCTCCTTCGATTTTCGGTACGGGAGTGAGAATTACGTCGCCTTGTCGGATGGGTTGCATAGGTTTTTTCTAAATTTTGTTTACTGGTATCGCTCGATCGAGCTTTTCTACCGTAACTTAATACTACATTTGTAATACATGGCTGTCAAGAGCCACAAACCAAATTCCACTTTTCCTCTAAACCGCAGAAATCCCGCGCCGAAACTCCTTAACCGCTTCCACCCTAGAAGCCATCAGCAAGCAGCGAGACAGCAAGTTGATGTCTAAACCGGGTAGAACTTCGCTTTGGTCAATTTTTTCATATCCGTGCGATCGCAAGTGATACAGGCTAAATACTCCATCCTCCCAAAACCAAACTTCGGGGACTCCCAAGGCTTGGTAACGATTCAACTTGCTTTCTCCCCCACTGGTAAACACTACTTCGATGGCAAGATCGGGGGTAATACCTGTTGACTTGCCAATTAAAAAAGATTCATCAGCTTGTACTGAGACTTCCTGTCCCTTCTCTTGGGTAAAGCTACCCAAGGGGTTAAACTCGATGTCTTTTTCCACAAAGTAGTCCATCAGCAAAGTTGCGATCGTCCTGCTAAAAGATTCGTGTTCTTGAGAAACTGCCAAGATTTCTACCTGACCTTTGAAATAAAAAAGTCGGATGCCGGGAGAATCCGAAAACCCCTGCTCGATTAGCTTGAATTGTTGCCAATCAATCCCGGAGTGAATTAGGCGCTGGTCTTTTGGTTTGTCTAAGGTTGCTGTCATGGCACGACCTCCTTTAACTATTTTATAGCAATTTGAATTCGCACAAGTTTGCAAGCACATTTGTATGTTGCGTCCGATCCAAAAAACTTGTTTAAATCGAAACGTTCGATGTCAGACGCAGCATACAAGTTGATTTAACTATTATATTATCCTTGAAATGTGGCAACCGAAACCCGATCGCGCCCTGCTTCTTTCGCCCGATAAAGCGACTCATCGGCGATCGCAATTAGCGCCCCCGGCTGCGACATCGGCGCCGGAATGCAGCAAGCTACACCCAAACTCAGCGTCACATATTCGCTGACAGCAGACTTAGCATGAGGTATGTGCAAACCCCGCACCTGTCGTGCGATCATTTCAGCTACGCAAGTGGCACCTTCAATATCCGTATTCGGCAAAACTACTACAAATTCTTCTCCACCGTAACGCGCTACTAAATCTGCCGCTCGCTTTACCGAATGCTGGATCACCGTCGCCACTTGCCGCAAACATTCATCCCCCGCTTGGTGACCATAAGTGTCGTTGTAAAGTTTGAAATAATCAATGTCGCACATAATCAAAGACAGCGGTCCTTCTTCCCTCGCCAAACGCCGCCATTCCGTATCGAGGTATTCATTAAAAGAGTGGCGGTTTCTTACCTCAGTCAAACTGTCGTAATTTGCCAAATAATGCAAGGCTCGATTCACTGTTTCTAACTGCTGTTTCTGCTGCAGCAACTGACGGTTGAGTTCCGCCAACTGCTGTTCGGCTGAGTGCGATCGCAACAAATTTCTCACCCTCGCCAGCAATTCCCTCTCGTCAAAAGGCTTTGAAATATAATCGTCAGCACCCGCATCCAAACTTTCGATCCGAGCTTCCATCCCCGATCGCGCTGTCAAAAAGATTACCGGAGTAGATTTCAATTCTGGCGTGTTCCGAATCTCCTTGAGCAAATCCAGTCCGTTTTGTCTGGGCATAATTTGGTCGCTCACAATCAAATTTGGCTGCAAACTTTTGGCTTTTTCTAAACCTTCAACCCCGTCGATCGCCACGGCGACTCTATAGTACGGAGTTAATAAAGTTTGGAGGTAAGCCAGCAGAAAATTGTTGTCTTCTACTACCAGCAACAGCGGTAATTCTCGGCTGTCACTTGTTAATTGTTCCCGATGATTTTTGTCGTCCAAACTGTTAGGTTCCGGCAGTGAGGCCTGGGGTGTGGTCGCCCGAACATTTCCCGAACCCCACTCTCCGGAGCCGAATCCAGTCAGTCCAGCCAATTGGGCGATCGCGCTCACCAACTGATTCGCTTCCACCGGCTTCGACAAATGCCTCTGAAACCCCGCCTCCAGGGCCGATGCCGAATCTTCTTCCTCGATGCCTCCAGTCAGCGCCACGGCCGGCAGCAGTTCCCTGTGCTCGGACATTTCCATGGCTCTGATGCGGCGGATCAAATCGCAGCCGTCGGCTCCCGATACCGCCATATCGCTCACCAACACGTCGGGTCGCGACTGTTGCAACTCGGCCATCGCTTCGGTGGCGCTACCCACCGCTGTTACCTTGGCTCCAAATGCTTCGAGGCCTGTTTTGAGAAATTGGCGGATCTCGGCGCTGCTTTCGACCACCAGGACTTGCTTTCCCGCTAGGGGTTTGGAAACCGATCCGGGTCTGCTTTCACTTTGGGCGATCGCAGCAGTGCGATCGTCGGGTGCATTTTTGTTGGCAATCGGTAGCAGCACCCCAAAGGTCGCCCCCTGACCGATACCGGGGCTCGAAGCCCAAACACTTCCCCCGTGCAGTTCCACCAACTGCCGCACAATTGAGAGCCCCAGCCCAAGCCGATTTTGTTCCTTGGTCTGGAAGTTGTCTGCGGGGCGGAAGTAGTCAAAGATGTGTGGCAGAAATTTGGGATCGATGCCGCAACCGCTGTCGCTGACCCGAATCAAGACGCCCGACGGAGTAGGCTCTATCCGCACTTGAACTGGGTATGGTGTCGATTCTGGGGTGAATTTGATGGCGTTGGCAAGGAGGTTCCAGACTATTTGCTGCAAGCGTTCTGCATCTGCCAAAACATAGCTGATGGCGGGGTCGAAATGTTTTTCTACGCGGAGGTTTTTAGCCTCGGCGGCGGGACGGAGGGTGTCAATCGCAGATTCTACGAGCGACGGGAGGTGAACTTGGCCGATGTTCAGGCACACTTTCCCTCGCAGCAGCCGCGAGAGGTCGAGGAGATTGTCTATTTGCCGATTTTGTAATTTGGCGTTGCGCTCGATGATTTCCAAAGCGCGGCTGGTGGTGGCTTCGTTGAAATTGCGCGATCGAGCTAGCTGCGCCCATCCCAAAATCGCGCTCAGGGGCGATCGCAGTTCGTGGGAGGCGATCGCCAGAAATTCGTCTTTTGCCCGGTTGGCTTCGGCTTGGGCTGCTTCAACGGCTTTGCGATCGGTGATGTCGAATCCGATCGCCAAATACTGACAGGGTTTTCTCTTGCAGTCCAACAGTGGAACTACTGCTGCGTACACCCAATAATCAGTTCCATTCTTAGCTTTATTCTGAATGTCTCCTTGCCAAACTTCACCTTTGGCAACAGTTGACAGCAAATTTTTGATTAATTCCGAAGATTTATATTCCGAATGGAGGATGCCAAAGTGGCTGCCGAGTAGTTCAGCGCGGGAATAGTTGGAGATGTAGCAAAGTTGATCGCTGACATAGTTGATAATTCCTCGCGCGTCAGTCCTCACTGCAAGTGCCGATCGGTCGATCGCTCCTTTAAAATCTAAACATTCTTGCAGCAACGAATCTAGTTCTTTTTTCGTATAAATTTTGCGCTCCCGATCGGGCGTGTCCGGTTGCTGGCGATCGGGCTTATCCTTACTCCGTTGTTGGATTTCCATTGCTTCTATCTTCCCCTGACGGCTGACACCTAATCTACTCGCATCCTGATTCATTATCACAATTTTCTTGCCCGCACCGACGGGTGTAATATTTTGTATCTCTTGATATTCCTGAAAAATTGGCAGATACCACATCCACTCGGGAGTCAACTCAATTTTTGTTTATAGTTGGCTAAAGTTTGTCAATCTGAGGACTGATTTTTTCAGATTTAGCCGATCCTCGACTGCTGGCTCATTCCTTGTTATCTTTTATCTTTTACTAGGGGGAATCACTGAGAAATTTAATGGTGTAGAGCACACACCGACAGTTGCATTCTTGTTTGAAACGGGTATCATAACCGTCAACTTTTTTCTCACAATTACTCCTAGTATCTGGCACAAAGTCTTGTCTTCGGCAGGCTTTCGGGTATGTGGCATTCTGCCTCATCTGCACTGAAGGAGATATATGTGCAGGGCTAAACAGTTCCCAAATGACGGGCGGGTTTGGGCGCAAAAAGTCCCTGTCTGGCGATCGTCCGTAACTTCTTTTAAATTATTTTCTTCTACATCTTGACAGATATGTAATTATTTCGTATTATAGAGTGTAATATGACCTCGAACGATAGAACCGCCAAACTGCATTGGCGCACTCAACTATTAACAATTTGAGGAAAATAGTCTGTGAATTTAGACGCTGTACGCGAGCAATTTGAACAAAGAGCCTTTGATTATGACGGTTTAATTCCCCGCCTCATTCCGCGATATCGCGAGCAACACGATGTAATATTGCAGTTAATCACTTCTGAAACTAATGGTAACATAAAAGTTCTGGATTTAGGCGCGGGAACTGGCATACTGTCGGCTATGATTCTGCAAGCATTTCCTCAAGCAAAAGTCCTAGCCTTTGACATCGCCCAAAATATGCTGAAAACTTGCCAAACTAACTTGTCCGCTTTCCGAGAACGGCTGACCTTGCAGCAAGGAAACTTTGCCGAAGATGATTTCGGCAGCGGTTACGATTTGGTAGTTTCAGGGTTGGCAATCCACCACCTCGACAGCGCAGGCAAACAACAGCTATTTCATAAACTTTTCCACTCCATGAATCCAGGGGGAATCTTGCTAATTCGAGATATTGTGACAGGTGCTACTCCCCGGCTGACTGAGCAATACGAACAGTTGTGGCGGCAGTACATGAAAGCTAACGGAGAAGACGATGCAGCCTGGTTTCAAAAATATCTAGAAGAAGATATTCCCTCCTCTGTGGAAGAGCAAACAAAGTGGCTTGCAGAAGCTGGTTTTGCAGACGCCGGATGTCACTGGCGCTATCTAAATTTTGCTATTTTTGGCGGAGTTAAGAAGTGAATGCAACTAGCTGAGGCTCCGTTAGGATAAATCTGCGATTGCGACAAAAATCTTAACCGAGTGAATTCTGTAAATATGCCATAAGTTAACGTTACACTATCATGAAAACCATCTGGAATCGCATTGACTCTTGGCTTGCTGCTAATGCGCCAGAAATCCTGAACAATCTGCAACCTGGAGCAACCCATGAAGCTATAAAAGCAGCAGAACAATTTTTAGAAATCGAGTTTACTGAAGATGTAAAATCATCTTACCGCATTCATAACGGTCAGTTGGAAGAGAGATATTCAGTAATGCCCTACTGGCAGTTTCTTTGTTTAGAAGGAATGATAGGAGAGTGGAATTCTTGGAAAGAATTACTGGATACAGCCGACTTTAAGGAGGAAGATGGCAATGATTATGGCTGCGCTTCAGATGGACTGATTCGGACAGAATTGTGGTGGAATCCGAAATGGATTCCGATCGCTTCCAACCTCAGTGGCGACAGTCTTTGTTTGGATTTAGATCCAGCACCAGGAGGTCAAGTTGGGCAAATTATTTTTATGTGCCACGATGATGGTTACAGAGGCTTTATTGCTAAAAGTTTGCGAGAATGGTTAGAACAGTTAGCCACAGATTTAGAAGCTGGTAAATATAAATTTAAGAAAACAAGCTTTTATTTGAAAAAACAAAATGAATAATTCACGCTTAGTCAAAATTAGCAAATACCTCAGCAGACATCTGCGACACGCTCCGGATCGCATCGGCATTCAACTCGCTCCCGGTGGCTGGGTTCCTGTTAGCGAACTCCTTGATGCGTGCCAAACAAATAACTTTCCTGTTCAGCTTGCAGACCTCAAAAAAGTAGTCGCGCAAAACGACAAGCAGCGCTTTTCCTTTGACTCCACAGGCACTCTAATTCGTGCCAACCAAGGACACAGCGTAGAGGTTGACTTGCAGTTAGAACCCGCTGTTCCCCCGGATATTTTATATCACGGAACAGGTAGCACTGCCGTCAAGTCTATTCTCAGTCAAGGAATTAGGAAAATGTCGCGGCATCACGTTCATTTGTCCGTGGATATACAGACGGCGCACCAAGTAGGTGCAAGACATGGCATCCCGGCAGTCTTTACTGTAGATGCCACAGCCATGCAACGCGACGGTCATACATTCTACTGCTCGGAAAACAAAGTTTGGTTAGTAGATTTTGTGTCGCCCGCTTATCTCAAAATAAGTTGATAATTTTCACTTTTTTTGTAGAATGTGTACCACAAAAACTGTAAAATAAGAGTAAGTAGGAGTTTGTCCAAATGAGTGCGGAAGATATGGGCGATCGCGAAAACAATTTTCATCAAAACAATTCTCCAAATAGAGGTCTGCTAGGCTCTGGTTGGCGACCTTTTTACCGTCAATTTGATTGGGAACACCTGGTACATTTAGCGTCTAGCGATCCCTTAGAACTAGCTCAAAAAACTTTAGGGGCAGCTAGCGACATTGCCGACGCAATGGGACGACACCAATATACTTGGTGGGCAAATATTTTAAATGTATTCTCGGAAAATACTCGCTACGAAATTGATGAATTTTGGGATTACATTACTCCGCAGCCAGTTTACCCGGATTACCGCTACAAAGATGTTTTAGTTACCGAAACGCCTGTGGTGCAATTCGTCAGCCGCGCTAGCATTCCCATCGACTACGTGCTCAACAAACTCCAAGAGATTACTGTTTTTAAAGTTCTCGATTTGCTGGGAAAACCGGATGCGATTACCCAGTTTTTTATGGAGCGACATTTTTCTTATCCCCCGGAGCGGTTTGTTAGCTGGGAACGCTTAGAAGTTTTGGGTACTGTTTATGCTTCTTGGGCCCGATTCGGCTGCTGGCTGCAAATAGACAGCTACGACAGGGGAAGACGCTGCTACACTCTAATTTGCCAAGATATTGCGCCGCTCGTTAGCAAGGCAACTTATAATTTAGCGGTGATTCTGGGCGGGTACAAAAGCCGCGTCGGACAGGTTCACAGCCAGTTCCCAATTCGCACGTTTTCTGCGGAGGTTCAAAGTTTTACCGATACAGTTCAGCAGGCAATTTTAGATCAAAATCAGTTGGCTGTTTTGGTCAGTGGCGAACCGGGGACGGGCAAAACTGCTTGGACGCAAGCGGTAGCAAAGGAAATTTTAGTGCCACTGGGTTATGTGATTTTTATCTTAGACCACGATGCTGTGGAAAATTTTGTGCCGCCGAGTTATTTAGAGCGGATTTGTATTATTATCAACGAGGCTGATAATTTGGCTCAAGATCGATCGACCGCAGAAGCCCAACGCACTAACAAAACTGAACACATTTTGAGTTTGCTGGATGGAACTTTGTATCAAAGCGTCATTGACGAACACGGTATTCAATTTCAGCAAAAACTCGTAGTTTTGATGACTTGCAACACCACTGAAAGATTAGATCCTGCAATGTTACGGAAAGGAAGAGTGGATTTTACCAGTGAATTTACGCACAAATTTGTTTGAGCGCTCTCTTGCATTCTCAAGCTATCTGGCGATCGCACTGGCTACAGGATCTCATACCATGTTCGATGTGGGATTTGCAATTAAAGAATTGGGAATGACTGAGGAAGCTCATGGTTTGGCTCACGGGCCGGCAGTTGCATTCTTTTGGGAACTTGTCTAAAATACCGAACAATCATCAGGAAATTTTCTGACTCTCACAGTGTGGGGGAAACTTTCTTGAGTACCTATAGACCATTGGTGTCACCAATCGTCTAAAACCCTTTGTATCTCTCGTTTTTTGCCTAGTGTCCCTGCCATGTTGCGCCCCGGAATAGTCGGGGCAGGCAAGAGATCACTCCAGTCTCCTCCGACTATTCCGGGGGCGCCGGCGTGATCTATGCCTAATGGTCAAACAGCAGGCGGGCACTACCTTTAGCCTTAAGTTGATAGCAATGCCTATAGACATATCCCCATCAAAAATGATATCAATGATGGGTGATACCCTCTAAGGGTATTGTCCGAGAGAGCAAATCAGGGGAAAACAGCATTTTTGGTCTCAAACAGAGTTTTTCAAACTTGACAGCTATGGAGGAAATCCCAAACCGTGCAAACTAAGCCAGTTCAGCAAAAAAGTCAGGGACTGGGAAGGTACGTTGACGGGAATGTCCCTATCGCCCAACAACCCGCAGAGGCAGCCGTGTCGGAGAGTAAAGAGCGATTTCGGCGGTTTGTGGAGCGCTCCGCCGAAGCCGTGGCAATGGTAGATTGTGAAATGCGCTATCTGTCGGTTTCCCGTCGCTGGGAAACAGATTGCGGGTTGGGCGACGGCGAGGCGATCGGCCGATCTCATTGGGAACTGTTCCCGAATCTCCCGGAATATTGGGAGCAAAATGCCCAGGCTTGTTTGACGGGAGTTTTGGAATACAGCGAGTTTGTGGCAGGGCGATCGATCGCATCTGTATCAGGAAAAACCGCAAGCGGCTCTGTCAGCGAGTCGGTAAGATGGGTATTTCAGCCTTGGACAAATAACGAAGGTGCGATCGGCGGTTTGATTTTGTTTGCATCTAAGATAGGTGAGGGTCCCGCTCAAACTAATTGCTCTAATAAATTTCAGTCCGAGGTCAAAAGCAAGCAGTTAGAAACAATACCACAACTAACTCAAATTGCCCTCGAAAATGCTGCTGATACAATCTTTTTTAGTACATCAGACGGTCAAATTTGCTACGCGAACAAAGCCGCTTGCCATCTTTTCGGCTACTCGGAATCGGAACTGCTAAACATGAGGGTTAGCGACATCGATTCGCACTTGCCAGCGTCGGGTTGGCGAGAACACTGGGCTCAACTGAAGCAGCAAACGAACCTCACTTTTGAAACCAGTTACAAAACCAAAGACGGCGCCCGTTTTTCCGTCGAAGTTAAAGTCAATTATTTAGAATACGGCGGCTGCGAATACCGCTGTGCGATCGCCCGCGACATTTCCGCTCGCCAAATAGCAGAATCAGCGCTTTTAGAGGCGAAAGAGCAACTTCAAGCCGTGTTGGACGCCGTGCCCGGATTAGTTTCTTGGGTAAGTTCCGATTTGCGCTACTTGGGAGTAAATCGACATTTAGCTAGCGCTTACAAAATGCCTGCCGAACTATTTATCGGTCAAAAAGTAGGTTTTTTAGATACAAGTCCCAAATTTAACGATTTAGTATACGATTTCTTTGCAAACCATAAAAAGAAGACATCTCAAGAAGTAACAGCGAGCATCAGAGGAGAAAATAAAACTTATCTAATAGTGGCTCAAAAATACCATAACAATACGGCGGCGGTATTTGTGGGATTGGATATTACAGAAAGCAAACAGTCTCTTTTAGCTTTGCAAGAATCCGAAGAACGCCTGCGACAACAAGCGGCTAGATTAGAGGAGACGCTGTTAATTTTGCAGCGAGCTCAAACTCAACTGATTCAAACAGAAAAGATGTCATCCCTGGGGCAGTTGGTAGCAGGAATAGCGCACGAAATTAACAATCCAGTTAGTTTTATTTCCGGCAATGTCAGTCACGCCACCGGCTACATTCAAGAACTGCTGCGAGCGATCGACCTTTACCAAAAGTATTATCCCCGTCCCGCACCGGAAATTCAAGATTTGATGGAAGAATTAGACTTAGACTTCATCAAAAAAGACTTGCCAAAACTGCTAAATTCAATGAAAGTCGGTTCGGAAAGGATTCGCGATGTCGTGCGATCGCTCCGCTTGTTCTCGCGTACCGACGAAGCCCAAATGAAGCCTGCTGATATCCACGAAGGTTTGGACAGCACTTTGCTGATATTGCAAAATCGCCTGCAAGCTAAAGGGGGACGGCCGGGGATTTCTTTAGTTAAAGAGTACGGGGATTTGCCGCGAGTTCACTGCTATGCGGGACACTTAAACCAAGTGTTCATGCACTTGTTGACAAATGCGATCGACGCTTTGGAAGAAGGGGGGAGAAATGCCGAAAAGTATGGTAAAATGCAAAATCAGCCTTACTTGTCTTCAGGCAGGTCGAGCTCTGAAGTATTCAATCCCGAAATTCGGATTCGGACTTCTGTGGTAGGGGAAAACGAAGTTGCGATCGCCATTAGTGACAATGGTCCTGGCATGACTGAAGAAGTCCTCGACTGCATCTTTGATCCTTTGTTTACCACTAAATGTCCAGACACGAGCACTGGTTTGGGTCTAGCAATATCCCAGCATTTAGTAGTAGAAAAGCACGGCGGTAAGTTGCACTGTGTGTCGCGTCCCGGAGAGGGAACGGAGTTGATCATTAAAATTGCGATCGGCAACGATTAATTAGCTATTTACAAATAGGAAATAATATGGTAATTGAGTGGCTCAAATTTAAAGTACCTCAAGAAAAGTGGGAGCAGTTTATTCAGCGAGATCAGGAAGTTTGGACTGAGGGACTAAAAAGTTGGGACGGTTTTTTAGGCAAAGAAATTTGGGTAGATCCTGTGGAAAATGAGGTGGTGATGTTGATTCGCTGGGAAACTAGGGAGAAGTGGAAGTCTGTACCACAAAGCACAATCGAGGAGTTGGATGCCAAAATGGGCGATTTGCAAATTGCGATCGCCGAAAGTCGCGAATATCAAGTTCGCAAGTTTTTGCATTAGTTAGTCAGCAGTCATTAGTTAGGAGTTAGGAATCAAGCGTCCAATCTTCGATCAAGAGTGCAGGAACTTGACAAAAGTCTCGTTGGTTGCGAGTGATCACCGTAGCACCGACGGATAAAGCAATGGCTGCAATCCGCATATCTTTTTGCAGGCGATTTTTCCGCAGGGGCGGGTGATCTTTTAACAGTTTCTTGAGACAGGTATCAGCTTCCGGTGTAAAGTCCAGTACCTCAATAGTTTGGAGATATTTTACAGTGGTCCAAAGTTTAGAATAGAGTCCAGGTAGGTTATGCACCAGGGATGGATCGTTAATCCTGCCAACCCAGCCATTGAAGAGTTCTTGAACTGTGACAATAGTGACAGCAACCTGATGCTTTGTCGCGTTAGCGGTGACATGGGGATGATTGTAGAGAATCAGTGAAACGCAATCCGTATCCAGAATATATCGAGACACAAAAAGCCACCTCTACAAGTAATAAGAAGGATCGACTTCTGAGTCATCATCGGAGGTTCGTTCGGCGCGAATTGATTCCATAATTGCCACAAAATCGGCATCGTCTTTAAAGACACCTGCAAATTTCATCCAGGTTGGTTCTGAAGCCTGAATCGGCACGTTCCATGAAATTGCTTCAATATTTTTGAGGCGTTCTAAAAAGGTAGCTTGAATTTGTGCGATCGCCGCTTCTCGTGTTTCTGCTTTCACTTGACAGTCGGGAAACTCTCTAACAGATGCCACAACTTCCCCGGATGTGAGTGATTCTAGCAGCAGCGTCACCTTGAGGTTGGTCAAGGGATGGGACTGCGGTAATTCTAGGTTGATCATGTTAATTTTTGAAATATTAATTATGAGTTTACTTTTATTGTACCGCAGACATCGATTTGGTATTTGGTGGGAGGGGCGATCGCACTTCGTAGAATCATCGCAGTGTTGGGTATTTGGTGTGAAGGGCCATCGATCTTGATGCGTGAAAGGCGATCGGTCATCAGAAACAGGAAAGGGCGATCGCTCCAGGTTGAAAAAATAGTAAGGGCGATCGCTCTTTTATTAGACATCTCCCAAAATTAGGTTTTTGTCCAGATAGGGCAAGGCTTCCAGAATCTTTTTTGGAGATGTCTATTGTAGGCTATTTCTCCTCAGAAAAAAGAAAGGGCGCCTGGGAAACAGTTATTTTTTAATAACTACTGTTCTAGTAATCAAATCATGAAGTGCCTGACTATTCTCAGTGAAAGGAACTGAAAGAAAGTCAACTAGAACTAATACAGTCAATAACACAAAACAGAAATACCTTCTCCTGGCTCTGCTAAAAGAAATTTTATTTTCATTTAAGTCAGATACAATAAGTCCAAAAGCTCTTTTACCGAGCGTTGCCTGTCTAGGAGAACTATGATTTATCGAGTGGTAAGGCCAACCCACAATAATAAATATCAACCAAAATAGTTGATCGCTAGCTCCTGTAGAGGTGGTCGTAATGTCTATAAATAGCGCTGGAAATAGAGCTGGAAAAAATCCGGTTACTAATCCATAGATGATTGAGGTTAAGACCAACCAGATAATCAAGTCAAGGAAAAAAGCCAAGGAGCGCTTTCCAATGTTCGCATACTGCATTTCTAAAATCCTTAAATCTACTATTTTATAGTTCTCCTATAGCTCTTATAAATCATAATTTTCTTAATAAAAAACTGTTCTATTTTGCCTAAATTTTTCCTCTGATTTCACTGGTTTTACTATATTTTTGTACAAAAATGTACAAAAATGTGATCAATAATACATAAACTATTTCAATTTTCTTGAACCGATGAATCTTAAAGAAATGTTAAAGCTGGCTGATGGGATAGTATTTGCCAAAACTGGTGAGCACCTTGACGATTTACAAGCAGCGATACTCCGGGGAACTCTACAACGCGAGACATACAAGCACATAGCCAAAGACTTTGACTGTTCTGAAAGTAGTGTTAGGCAAGTTGGTTCGCAATTATGGCAGATACTTTCAGAAGAGTTGGGAGAAGATGTTAGTAAAACTAATTTTAGATCCGCAATGGAGAGGTTCCAAGTCTCTAATGTTTCAAACTTTGCACAAAACGTCAGCGAACAACACCTCACTGGTAGTTTTAACATCTGTGGAGAAGGTAGACACCCGCCAGATATATCAAACTCAGATAATGACGAAAAATCTAACTCAAAACAAACCAAAACTCTACATCAAGATTTAAGTGAAATGCCGGAGTTGGGCGATTTCTTCGATCGCACCCCCTCTCTTAACACCCTCACAACCTGGATTCTACAACAAAACTGCCGCCTCATCACCCTCACCGGTATCAGCGGCATCGGCAAAACATCCCTAGCAGTACAACTCGTACAACAAATCAAAGACGAGTTTGAGTACGCAGTTTGGTACACACTAGACGAATTCCCCACAGATAAATTTCAATCTAACCTAACACAGCTTTTTTCCCAGTCAGAAAACCCAGATTCATCCCCAACAAATCACAAACGCTTACCACTAATTAAATATTTACAAAACCATCGCTGTTTAGTAGTCTTAGATGACGTTCACAACCTTTTTTGTAGCGGTGAATTAGCAGGAAAGTATAAACCCAAATACGAAGAATATCGCTCCCTATTCAAACAGATAAAAAATTCATCCCATCAAAGTTGCTTTCTGCTAATCGGTTGGGAACCACCGAAAGAACTTCCTCAACTCACAAGCGAAAATACTCCCATTCGTACCTTACAACTCACGGGTTTAGACACCGCAGCCGCAGGGGAAATCCTCAGAGATAAAGGATTAACAGACATCGACAACTGCGAAGCACTCATTCACCGCTACCAAGCCAACCCCTTCTGGTTAAAAAGCGTGGCGACTCTGATTCAAGAGTTGGGAATCGGCGCGACCGAGTTATTAATAGATGATACCATATTGTTACCCGAAGATTTAAAAGATATTTTACAGCAGCAGTACGATCGCACTTCCGAACTCGAAAAACAAGTCATGTCATTGTTGGCGACAGAAAACCAGCCAGTCAACTTCGCGAAATTGCTACAAAACGGACACATATCATCATCAGATTTGCTAAACGCATTGCAATCTCTATCGCGGCGCTGCTTGATCGAAAAACAGGAAAGTCTTTACACTTTGCCACCTGTACTGAAGCAATATATCAAAGGGTTGTAACGGAGATGTCGCACCATTCTCGATAAATCTTTTAGGAACAGGCTTTCCGGCCTGTTCCAGACACAATAAAATTCATCTTTTGTGGAACGGGCCGGAGAGCCCCTTCTTGAGAATGGTGCGAGATTGTGGGTTTTAGCCAATTATTGTTGGTGAACCCGCCCCAACAAATTTTTGACAGAGGGTAAGATTTCAGTTATACCCAATCCGGCTTAAATACCTCCTTTATTTCTTAGTCTGCGGAGGCAGACTTTGTTTGACAAGAAGCAGTTTCAACCGCCCCATCATAAAGAGTGGTGATTGTGCTATCATAGAATACAAAACTTATTGAGTCGAGTTATATGACCACAATAACTACAGTCACAACAGCCTCAAAACTCGCTGATTACTACATCTGGTTCGCGAATGATGTAGGCTCCTATCTCAGCAACCACAAGCTACAAAAACTCTTGTACTACGCCCAAGCATGGTATTTAGCCTTTGAAGATACACCGCTTTTTGATGAAGATTTTGAAGCTTGGGTGCACGGGCCGACTATCCCGGCTTTATTTTATGAATACAAAGAACAATTTGACTGGAAGCCAATTCTGAAAGAAGTCGAAAAACCCGAGTTTCCCAAAGAAGTACAAGAGTTTTTAGACGAGTTATCCGACGAATATTTCTTTTGCGATGCCTATGAGTTAGAATTGATGGTGCGCCGCGAAGATCCTTGGATTAATGCTAGAGGTGATTTGCCAAAAGATGAACCTTCTCATGCTATTATTACCAAGGAATCAATGAGAGAATTTTACAAAAGCCGTGTCATCGAAGAAAATTAAGAAAGCAGATATACGCCGCCAGGAATCTTTATCTAGCATCAATCGTCTCGATGTAAAAATACCGGAAGGAGTTAGTTTTTCTTTCAGGTATTATCAGGATGATAAAGATAAGTTTTCACTAGGCGGCAGAGATGCTAAGTATCTAGCATCTCTATTGAGAAGGCTGCGCGATTTGTCACAATTGAACGCTCAAGAAATTATCAATAATCAAAGTAAAAGCCTGCGCTGTCATGGCATAGTTTGGAAAAATACTACTGAACCTAATGGCTTTGGCATTCCCAATGAAGCTGAGCTAGTAAATATCCCCTACCAGTTTCAAATATCTGCTAATGAATACGGCAGAGTGCATGGATTTTTTAGTGAAAATGTTTTTTATATTGTCTGGCTAGACCCCGACCACAATCTTTACAGTTGAAATTATAGCCGCAGAAAGAAGGAAGAGGGAGAATGCAATTCAAACAAATGAGCTCGTGCTTAAGATTCGAGACTTCTTGAAGGAGTTGGGAATCTCAAACAGTCTGGGACTCACTCCGACTAAAGAAACCGGGTTTTTCACCTAATCTGCAGGCTGCGACGAAGTATTTATGTAAAAAAATAGGTTTATGAACCCCATGCGTAAGTCCTAATTTTAAGAAAATTTTGCATAGAGAGCTAAAATAAAATTAACGCTTAAAAAGCCTACTCCTAGTACGAGAATGATAAAGGTGGCGATACTGAAAATAGACTTTAGGCGATCGCCAATTCCGGGTTTTTCTGAGTTCATTGGTCAATTTTTGCAGTAAATTTGAGAGGGGCAATTCAGAAAGAGTAGATTATACCAATGGGCGAACAAAAATGCAACTCCAGACAAGCTCCAAATCCCGATCGCCCTCAGTAGGTAGCATTTTTTAACTTTTAATCTCAAATCTAAAATCTAAAATGGTATTAGGCATTGTTCGGTTGGGCACAGCAGCGGCTTTGTCGATCACCCGAACTCGATTGCGCTAACTCCTGTAAAATAGAGGGCGCGTTGGGGCGAACCTTTTAAGATCCGGAATTGGGCGCGATCGCCACAGGCTCCCAAATACATAATAATATGGCAGTCATCCTTAACTTACTCACAAAGGTAAAAATAGAAGAGTGCCAAGAAATAATCTAAAACATATAACTGAAAAAAGGATAGAAATCGATGCTCCACCCAATCTCGCAACCTTACCAACAACGAGCAAATACTATGACCCAAAGAGCCGTGCGGAAGCCAAAACCCTCTGTTGCAAACCACTTGAGACCAAGTTTTCCTCAAAGGCACTGGCTGGAGATGGCAGAGTACGCCTCTCTGGCGGCCTCTGGTGTGGGTTCCCTGGCGGTGGCAGTGTCGGGTCAAGCTTTTTACGGGGTGGCTCCCCTAACTTTGGCTTTGTCGCTGAATGTTGCTAACCGATATCGCTTCGAGCAGCAAGTGCGGGTGCATCACAATTCGGAAATGGCCCAAGTCCAAAAGTCTGTCAATAAAGTCGAAAAAACGGCCGTGACGGTAATAGTTAAATTACGCAGGCAGTTGTCTGCAGATATTGCAGCGCTGCGCCAGCAAATGGCGGCAATGCCTAGGGCGGAGGGCTTTGAGGATTCTCTCGACATTCAGCGGCAGTTGCTGAGTTTAGGAGAGTCGGTAGCTTCTTTGCAAGAAATCGTGGCGTCTGCTGTGCTCGATGTCCGCCAGCAGGTGAGCGAACAACTGCAAGATTTATCGGTCGATCAACGGGCGAATCTCCAAGCTGTGGAACAGGCTATAGAGCAACTGCAAAGTGCGACGCAAGGCTTGACAGAAACTTCTATCACCCGAGACGACTGGGAAGTAGTAAATACTCGATTTTTGGAAATCCAGAAAGTCATGGCCAATTTGCAAAGCCAACTGCAAGCTCCCGCGCACCAATCAACGGCGGATTTGTCTATCGTCCAAGCTCAAATCCACCGTTTGGAACACGAGCAGCAAGAAGTTGTCAAACCTCACCTCAAGCGCTTAATCTCGGTTGTCAAGGAGTTGCAGCACATCCAAGAGAGTAGTCATTAGTCATTAGCAAGCAATCATTAGTCATCAGTCAGAAGGAAGATTTTTCGACTCAGAGATTCTGCGACTCACGCCCGATCGAGTCCAAATTTTTCGACAACTGTGTTACAAAATGAAAAGCTAATCTGTCTAGTTCACCTGTTTTCAACCTGTTACAAGAAAATTAAATGACTGCAACCGTAACTATTGCTGATAACCCGTTACTAATCGGTCAAGGATTGCCTCCATTTGACGCGATCGAACCAGAACACGTAGTCCCGGCTGTTACCCAACTGCTGACCGAACTAGAAGCCTCGCTAGCTGACTTAGAATCGTCTGTAGAGCCGACTTGGAGCGGCTTAGTAGAACCATTGCAGCGACTCGGAGAGCGTTTAAATTGGAGCTGGAGCATTGTCGGACATTTGATGGGCGTGAAAAATAGCCCGGAACTGCGATCGGCTCACGAAACAGTGCAGCCGGAAGTAGTAAAATTTTGGAGCAAGCTCAGTCAAAGCAAACCGCTTTATGAAGCTTTTAAAGCGCTGCGGGCTAGCGAAAATTGGGACAGCTTAGAGTCAGCTCAAAAGCGAATTGTCGAAGCCGCTCTCCGAGACGCCCAACTCTCCGGCGTCGGTTTAGAAGGCGAGCAAAAAGAGCGTTTTAATGCCATTCAATTAGAATTGGCGGAAATTACTACCCAATTTTCTAATCACGTCCTCGACGCTACCAAAGCATTCAGCATCACCCTCACAAACAAAGACGAAATTGACGGTTTGCCGCCGAGTTTGTTGAGTTTAGCAGCTCAAGCCGCTCGCAGCGCCGGCGAAGAAAATGCGGATGCCGAAAACGGCCCTTGGCGGATTACTTTAGACTTTCCGAGTTACGGCCCTTTCATGCAGCACAGCACCCGCCGCGATTTGCGCGAAAAGTTGTACAAAGCTTTTATCGGCAGAGCAAGTAGCGGAGAATTGAATAACTGGCCGTTGACCGATCGCATTTTAGCTTTGCGCCAGGAAAAAGCTGCTTTGCTCGGGTTTAGCAGTTATGCCGAATTGAGCTTGGCGAGCAAAATGGCTCCCGACGTTGCAGCAGTGGAAGCTTTGTTAGAAGAATTGCGCCAGGCTAGTTATGATGCTGCTATCAAAGATTTGGAAGAATTGAAAGATTTTGCAGCCGAAAAAGGCGCGGCGGAAGCTGGAGATTTGAAGCACTGGGATGTAGGTTTTTGGTCGGAACGGCGCAGGGAAGAAAAGTTTGCTTTTAGTGCCGAAGAATTGCGGCCTTATTTTGCTTTGCCACAGGTATTAGAGGGTTTATTTGGATTAGTAAAGCGGCTGTTCGGCGTGACAGTAACTGCGGCGGACGGTCAAACTCCTGTGTGGCACAAAGATGTGCGCTATTTCCAAATAGATGATGAAGCAGGAAATACGATCGCCAATTTCTATTTAGACCCCTACAGCCGCCCCGAGGAAAAGCGCGGCGGTGCTTGGATGGACGAGTGCGTGGTGCGCGCTAAATTTGTCGAAGCGGGAAAAACAACTACGCGGTTGCCGGTGGCTTATTTGGTGTGCAACCAAAGTCCTCCGGTTGACGGCAAACCGAGTTTAATGACTTTCTTGGAAGTCGAAACTTTGTTTCACGAATTCGGTCACGGTTTGCAGCATATGCTGACAACAGTAGACTATCCGGGGGCTTCGGGCATCAATAATGTTGAGTGGGATGCGGTGGAATTGCCCAGTCAATTTATGGAAAATTGGTGTTACGATCGCGCGACTTTGTTCGGGATGGCAAAGCATTACGAAAGCGGGGAAACTTTGCCGGAACACTACTACCAAAAACTGCTAGCAGCGCGCCACTACATGAGCGGCAGCGTCATGCTCAGGCAAGTACATTTTAGCAGCGTTGACATTGAATTGCACCACCGCTATCGATCGGGCGGCAGCGAAACTGTTGCCGATGTCCGCAACCGCATCGCTAAAACTACGACAGTTTTGCCTCCTCTGGAAGAAGACGCATTTTTGTGCGCTTTCGGACACATTTTTGCAGGCGGCTATGCGGCGGGGTATTACAGTTATAAATGGGCGGAAGTGCTCAGCGCTGATGCTTTTGCGGCGTTTGAGGAAGCGGGTTTGGAAGATGAAAGTGCGATCGCCTCTACAGGTAAGCGCTTCCGAGATACAGTGTTAGGATTGGGCGGCAGTTTGCACCCGATGGAAGTGTTTAAAACTTTCCGGGGACGCGAACCGAGCACTAAAGCTTTGTTGAGACACAGCGGTTTAGTTGCTGCTTAATTTAAGTGTGGAATAACTCGGGATTAATGCGGGTAAATTTATCTGCATTAATCCCGGTTTTTTGTTAACCAAAATTTACGCATATCCTGTATGTGTAGGGTGCGGTGTGCATGAAGTCTTACCGCTATAATTTATATCACATCAGGTAGGATGGGAATTATTCATCTCTCTGTTCTCTGACTCTGTGTTCTCTGTGTCCTCTGCGGTTTAATCATTCCAATTCTACCGGAAGTCATCTCATGCGTAAAACCCCTTTCTGCCTAACTTTTGCTGAATTCAAAATGTTTGTAGTAAAACTAAAGTGTTTAGATTTTTATACTAATTCCCACAATTATTGCAACATATAATCCTGCGACCATCTGTAGGGAAACGGCACTGCCGTGTCCGGCGCGAGACTCTCTAAGTTTTCAGATTTGTTATAAAATTGATAATTGTAGCCACATTTTTTTATTGGTATTAATAAAACTAAAATTTTCCCTACAAACTTATTTTATTGTAGAACATCATGCAATAAAAATCTGTAGTTTTGCACATCATCTCCAATCTTTTGGTAAAAAATCGGGCCTAAAGTGCGTTAGCGAAGCCCGCCCCTTGTATCTTAAAAGAGTGAGGACGGTCGATCGCCACGTCATTGATTCGATCATACCGACAATCAGGCGATTGAGCCGACAATCAGTCGCTCGTACCGACAATCAGTCGCTCGTACCGACAATCAGTCGCTCGTACCGACAATCAGTCGCTCGTACCGATCATCGGTCGCTCGTACCGATCATCGGTCGCTCGTAGCGACAAATGGGT
>NZ_JAMPLN010000040.1:0-51506 GCF_040004035.1 Microcoleus vaginatus FACHB-2002
ACTACTCTTTTTCTCAAATCTAGACTGTATGCCATTTTTCGGCTCCGAGTTAACAATTTTTCTTGATTTTACATCATCTTGCATTTGTCTCACATTTATTTGAAATGACTATACAATGCTACTCAGCTTAGTCTGATGCAAGGCCCTATGCTCCTCCAAAGGGCAGTGGAATTGCTTAGTCCTGAGTATCCAGAACTCGATGTAGAGAAGATTAAAAAATCCTTAACCGTCACTCAAGTGGCGGCTGGGAAGGGATCAGACGAGACTAAGATTTTTGAAGCAACTTATACGGCTAATGATCCGACTCAAACCAAAAAGTTCTACAAGTAATGCAACGGGTTTATCTGGATTACAACCGAGAACAGCAGAGACTACGTTTAACTAAAGGTCTTGCCTTCATTAATGAACAATTACCAAAGGTTAGTAAGAATGTTGCTCAAGTTGAGGGGACTTTAGAAGAGTTTCGCAAAAATCAAAATCTGATTGAGCCTGAAGTACAAGCAAAAGCTCTGACTGAGGCAATTAACAACATTCAGCGTAACTGCTCACCGCAACAAAGTTGCGGTATGGGGAAGAGAGCCTATATTTTTCGCAGCTCAAATATAGGCTTGATGAAAATAAGTTGAATCACGCCTGGTGAAATTAACAAAAAGTGCAGTTGAGCTGTAAACCGGGTGGACTGCGACCAGCCAAACAAAGCAACTGATAAAGTTGAGCAATCGCTTCTCCACCTTGCAAGCGGACAGTTTCGAGAAAGCTCAACATTTGAGCTACCAACTGAGCGCCCCAATCGCTACGAGCGCCACCAGTGACCTTACGATGCACCACCACTGGACGCAAAGCTCTTTCGGCATCATTGTTATCCGGTTTCACTTCTGGATAATCTAAAAAAGTGAACCACTCTTTCCAATGACGCTTGATGCGATTGGCCAATCGTTGGGCATCGGCCGGCCAACCCTTAACAGGTGGATTAGTCAAGACAGCAAGCAATTTGGCTTCCAGTACAAGACGTTGTGTCGCCATCGCTTCGCGACTCAATTGACCGGTTTGATAGTCCCGATAAAGGGTTCTGGCAGTGGTTAAAATCTCACCGACTGCCCCAGCCAAGAAACGATTACCTTCAAACCGACTGAGCTCGATCGCCCTCAAGTCCCGTTCCAGATGGGTCAAACACTTCTGTTTGGCGGCTGCAGACTGTGGGTTGTAAGCACTAAAACAATCACTACTAAGAATACCGCCAAAGTCTTCTCCCAATAACTGCTTGAGTTCAGCACTACTGCGGGTCGGAGCCAATAGTAGTACGCATACTTGGTCGCTGGTGGCTACCCATAACCAATACTTGATACCATCAATACAGTAAGTGGTTTCATCCACACAACGCACCCCTGGTTGTTGGACGTAATTAAGCCATTGCTGATTAATTGGCTGCAAGCTTTCTTGAAAATAGCGCTGCATTTTGGCTAAACTACCTTGTGAGATGGGTACTCCCAAGACGTGTTCCACGAAATATTCTTGTTTTCGCCAAGGCAAGTTACCCCCATACCCCAGCCAACCGACTACGCTACACAATCTGCCCCCGTAGCTAAATCCTTCTATTACTCCCGCTGGTAATGGAGAGTATCCTGACCAGCCACAATCGTTACAGTGACATCGCCCGCGGCGGTATTCTCTGATTTCTACGGGTTGCTCTATCAACTCTGCTACTTGTTGCACTTTCTTTTGTGCTGCTGTGACTGGCTCCACTGCTGCCTGACACACCGGACAAGTTTCTATTTCTAGCTCGATGATTCGGTCAGGCTTACCAAATCCATTGCGGGTCTTTCCAGGGTGGTCATATTTAGGGCCACGTTTTTTTCCTTTTTTTCGCTTGCTTTTGTCGCTGGGCTTTTTGAGTTGGTCTGCTGATGGAGGGATGGAACTGTTTGATGAGGTGCGGTTTTTTAGCTTGTCTAAGGCTTCTTGTAACTGTTCAATCTGTTGTTGTTGCTCTTCTATAAGCTGCTGTTTTTCTTCCAGTTTTCGTTGTTGCTGTTTAAGCTGCTGCTGTTGCTTGAGTAGCCATTCTCCCAAAGACAGCACAGTATGCGCCATTTTCTCTACTGCCATGGCTATTTCTACTGGTTGGCTTGTCGATGTGGCTGTTTTGAGCATAGAAGCTACTATACTCTATTTTCTCCGCCTCTGGCTCAACTTGTTGTTAGGCTTACTTCCTATTTGAATTTTAAGATACTCAAATACCTTCTTTTGCAATACCGCAACTTTGTTGCGGTGAGCAGTTACAGAAAAACCACACCAGTAGCAGGGTATGATATTGCCTGTAAATGCAAACGCAACTATCAGGGATGGAAATTTAAAGACGCGAAAGTTTATTCTCACAGATTTACGCTCCTTGCCACTAGATATCGATGCTTACAAGCAGCGGATCGGAATTGAAGAAAGGTTCCAATATGCTAACACAGGAGGTTAAAATGCGTGAAGGAACTAGCTTAAGGGGAGAGCGACTCATTAAAATAATTTTGTTAATGACCATCGCCTAAATTTGTGCTGTATTTTAAGGCACTAAAGTTCATAAAATGCAGGTGCAAAAATATGTATATCGCCTAAAGAACAGAGAAAAAAATATCGCATACGGAGTACCTTTGGCGTTGGTTGAGATGGAGAGCAGTGGGTCAATTATCTGGCTCACTATTTAGTAGATGTGCAAGAGTTAATGAACATAACTCCAAATAAACTTTGCTTTTCTCAACAGGCTATAGAAGCTGTAACCCTGAGTACGTCTAGTTCCTATGCCTCTTTGTCACACTCTCAAAGGGAGTATCTCATATTTGTAAAAACACTTCTTCTTCCTCTTTCCTCCTGACTCCTGGCTCCTGGCTCCTAACTCCAATTTTGGGCTTGGCTGCTTTCATTGAGATGCCCCCTCCCAGATGAGTCAGTTACAATAGTTCTGACACTTGGGGGTAAAATGGCTGGAATCGTTGATTTTTCCTGAGTCGTGACTTGGCTCAAACCCTAATTATGCCGTTGACAATCAAAAACTGTCCGAAGTCTTGAGTGAGTTACACAAATGAAACTGTGAAATCAGGGATCATAATTAAATAACCTGCCGTTGATAAAAAAACTAACTTACAAACAACTCAATTTTGGATAATTGAGCAATTGCATAAATGTAGATAAAATTTGAAATCAGAGAAAATTAAAATGAAATTTTTCAGCAGAAAACTTGGCTTGGTAGAAATGTGGATGGCGCTAGGCCATGAGGTGGGAGGTGGACTAATTGTAAATGTTGTCTATCTGGAAGGAATTTTAACAGCAGAGCTTGTTCAACACGCTCTTAAATTAGTCCAACATCGTCATCCCATGCTCCAAGTTTACATTGTTGAGTCTGAGGAGGGATTATATTTTCAATCGACAGGAATAACGGAAATTCCGGTAGAAGTTATATACAAACAAGATGAAAATGAAGCAATTAAAATTGCTGAAAAAGAACTACATATAAAATTCACACCAGGCAATAATCCTCTGTGTCGCCTAACTCTTTTGTATTCTCATAAACATCAAGATAGCTGTGAAATTATTATTACCTTTCATCATGGAATTGTAGATGGCATATCATGTATGCGGTTTATTGATGATCTCTTATTTTATTATCAGCAAATTAATGAAGCAAAGAATATATCTCAAGTTGAATCCCTAGAATTTATTCCTCCCATAGAAACTATAGTTAATTATAATATTCCCAGTCAAAACCCAAAGGAAAATCATCAACTCGTAAATGAACAACCAAGTCTACCACCACAATTAATTATTGAACATCAAGCATCTGCCAATGAACGTTTGACTCGGATGCTACCGCGAATGCTTAGTCAAGAAAAGACTAAGACACTAATTGATAAATGCAAACAAGAAAAAACAACTGTGCATGGTGCTATGTGTGCCGCAATGCTATTTGCTGCGGGTAAATTACTATCAATAGATAGACACGTAAATTTCTCCTATGGTTTACCTGTAGATTTGAGAAAATATTGTGAACCTGAAATCACAGGCCAAAATCTAGGTTGTTTTATATCTGCGCTGGGTTTTAATCAGTTAATTGAGCCAAAGACATCTTTTTGGGATTTAGCTAGAGAATGTAAGTCCCGAATACATGATTCTTTAATTAGCGGTGTCCATATAACTAGACTACTACAAGGTAAATTACGTAATCTTGACATGGATACCATGAAGGAAATCGTGATTAAGTCTATGGTGAGTAAAGAAGATACTCTGGGAAGAAATAATCTTTTTTCAATTTCCAATAGAGGCAAATTTCAATTTCGACATCAAGCCGATAAGCTAAAGGTTAAGGAATTATACTTTGCTACTCCTCAACATATTAGTGGTGATTGTTTTTGGTTAGGTGTTCTCACGCTAAATGAGCAGTTATTTTGCAATGTTATTTATGTCCAACCTGTAATAAGCGATCGAACAGCACAGTTATTTGCTGATGATGTGATGACAGTCATAGAAAAAGTGTGTATCAATCAAAATTCGACGTTAACAATGTTGTGTGAGTCAGTGACACAAAATTAAAGACTCTTGATTTTGTAAATTTATTTGACAAAGATATAAGTTTAGTATACAATATTTATGTCAAAAATTTTGTCAAACTCCAATAATATGAACTGGGATCATAACTCAATTGTAATTTATTCCAAATTTCCTTTTCATGTAGAAGATTGGTCTCCTTTATCTGTGACTCAAGGTATTGGCGGAAGCGAGGAAGCGATCATTTACTTAAGTCAAGAATTCGTTAAGTTAGGCTACGCGGTTACTGTTTTTAATCGATGCGGTGATATGGAAGGGGAATATAATGGAGTACTTTATCAGTCTGTTGATAAATTTAATCCCCAAGATAACTTTAATGTCTTAATCTTTCATCGGGCTTGGACACAACCTATGCTAATGAAAGTGAAAGCCAGAAAAACTGCGGTGTGGATGCACGACAACCCGCAATTATTTCCTCCTCTAGAAGAGTCTCAGCGTTTAGAATTTCTGGCAAGTTTTGACAAACTTTTTATGTTGTCAAATTTTCATAAATCTCTGCTGCCAGACTGGATTCCTGAAGACAAGATTTTTTTAACAACCAATGGGATTAATCTCGAAGATTTCAACTTAACAGGAATTGGTAGAAATCCCAAGAGACTAATCTCGATTAGTGATTATACAAGAGGCATTGAAAATTTACTGACTCAATGGGATCAAGTTCTCAAAGAAGTGCCAGATGTTGAATTGCATATTTTTTATGGATGGCAAGGAGTTGATGCTTTAATTAATTCACCTTATCTTGATAGATTTCCAAAATTACCAGAGAAAAAGGAACGACTTTTACAACTTTTCGCTCAGAAAAATGTCTATGAACATGGCAGAATTGGACATAAGGAATTAGTGGAAGAATTATTCAAATCAGGCATCTGGGTTTATCCTTGTCATACTGCGGCAGAAATTTTCTGTATTAGTGCTTGGAAAGCGCAAGCTGCTGGTTGTGTTCCGGTGGTGACAACTTATGCAGGTTTAGATGAAACTGTGAAATCAGGTATCAGAATTAAGGGGCCTGCTGGCGATGAGGAAACTAATAATGCTTTTATTGCAGCAGTGATAGACTTGCTAAAAACTCCTGAAAAACAAGAATCTTTAAGACAGGAAGCATTAGCTCTTAAAGATTCATTTGGCTGGAATAGAGTCGCTCAACAATGGCATCAGGAATTTATATCCGCTGAAATTAAGTAGAAAATAATGAATCAAGAACCTGCATTTTGAAGCTGGTCCAGGGTTCAGGTGATGCAGCACACGCACCATACAACCGCTATCTTTAAGCCGTCAAGAGAGTAAAAAAGTCCTGTTTATTTATCATTTTTTTGACGAAATGGATCGAAACCCGCCACTTCTGCCAGCGTATAAAGTGGCCGGCCCTTCACCTCCTCGTAAATCCGCCCTATATACTGGCCCAAAATCCCAATACTAACCAACTGCACCGCACCCAAAAAGAAAACCGCCATAATCACAATTGTCAAACCAGTTAATGCCGAACCCGGAGAGAAAAGACGCCAATACAAAACCAAAAAAGCCATCAAAACAGACACGAAAGCCGAAAATAAACCCAAATAAATCGACAGTTGCAAAGGAACCTTTGAAAAAGATACTAAACCATTCATCGCTAAACTCAAAGATTTTCTGAAGGTATACTTAACCTCGCCTGCAAAGCGCGGATCACGTTCAAACTTAACCGCCGTTTGTTTAAAACCAATCCAAGCGCGCAATCCCCGAATGTAGCGGTTGCGTTCAGGCATAGCATTGAGCACGTCCACCACACACCTATCCATCAAACAAAAATCTCCGGTATCTATGGGAATATCAACATCAGCAAGATTCCGCAAAATGCGATAATACATATAAGCAGGCAACCGCTTAAACCAACCTTCTTGACGGCGTTGAGTGCGCTGAGCGTAAACAACTTGATAGCCCTGCCGCCACTGTTCTACCATATCTATAATTAGCTCTGGCGGGTCTTGCAAATCGCCGTCCATGATGACTACAACTTGACCAGTAGAAAAGTTTAAACCAGCAGTTACAGCTATTTGGTGGCCGAAATTGCGGGCAAAACTGAGATAACTAATTCGCGAGTCTTGTTCGTGCAATTTTCGCAAAAGTTCGAGAGAGCGATCTCGGCTACCATCATTGATTAAAATTAATTCAACTGGGCCGTCCAGCCGTTCCATCACGGCACTAATTCGCCGATACAATTCAGCGAGATTTTCTTCTTCGTTATAGATAGGAATTACCAAAGAATACTTAGGTGTCTCGTTCATTGCAGTTTCTATTTGTAAATCTGGTTTTAAAATGTAACATCAAAAAATTTTTTTTCCAAACACGCTCAGCGGCTCCATCGACCATTTTTGTACGTAAGTTTGATTTTTGACAACCATCTCTTTTCCTTGTCTGCCGTCATTTTTTGTAGCAGAGTAAATTATCGCACAAGGGATAAAACTTTTGTAAGGTTCCGAGTTGAGTTTTTGCTTGACAACTGGATTGATAGTAGAAATATGTTCGATGCGGGGTGCTGGTTTTCCCGGCTTTGGAAACATTACCCACAAGGGATATTCCCAGACATTTTTAGCCCAAAATGACAGTCCTATATTCGTGCAGTTTTGAGATTTAACAAAATCTACTGCTGTATTGTAAGCAACCTCGATTTTCGGTCGGCTTGCAAAGTAAAGCTCGTGTCTGCTGCTATTAAAAATGTTACCATCTCCCAGAAAAGGTCTAAATTGGTTGTGAAAAATCCAAGGGAGCGACATGAAAATCAGAATTGCAGCCAAATAATTGGCTATTTTATGATTTGATAATTGCGATACGGCTAATCCAAATATTGGCGAAAATAATACAAATATTGAGAGGTGGTGGCGACCGTGCCAAGGCTGTAATTTGAGCAGAAAACACAGCAGTAAAAATGTAGTTATTAGAGCACTTAAATAAGTTATTACTATTTTTGTTTTTCTCAACGTTGGGGTCTTAAAGATAAGTGCGCCGGCGGCAAATATCAGCCAAAAGTGAATGGGATTTGTAGCTGTGTTTTCATTAAATGAGGGTGTGGCGATCGCAAATACTTGTCCGGGAGGCCAAGTGATGCGGGGGTCGTTTGTCGCTACGCCCAATATTCTGTGCAGGATGTTAATCACTCCCACGATCGCACCGTTAATGCGGGAAATCCTCGTACCCGCTTGCATACCTAAATTTCTAATTACATTTGACAGGAAAGTTGGCAGCGTAAATACTTCTATTTTATATTCTTTAGTAAAATCTTGAGGCGCTCCGATCGCATAACCGAACAAATCGTAATTTCGCCAAAAGTGACCGACATTCAAAACAAAAGTGACAGCGCCTATTATCAAAATAGGTAGCAGCATCTTTCCCCGAAACCCTTTAATTCCTCCTACAATAAACCAAACAATAAAAGGCAAACAAAATATATAAGCTGTCGTTTTTGTCAAGAGAGCAAGACCTAAACTCGCACCGATTTTGAAAGTATTAAACCCCGTGATCCCCGCCCAGAGTCCTGCTAAACCGCAGCAAACAAAACACACTACCCAGAAACATACAGCATAATCGTTTTGAGTGCTAGAACCTTGGAGGATACCCATCGGCAAAGTCGCAGCAAAAACAGCAGCAAAAACTTGACCGCGCAAATTAGCGCCCAGTTGCTTAGCAATTAAAGAAACTGCGATCGCGCTGCCCACCATACTCAACCACTGTACCAAATTAGCATAGCGATCGCCCCCGCTTAAAATCTGAAAGTGCATAATCGCAAACTCAGCCCCCGGCGGGTGATACAACTGCGGCACGTAAGAAGTAGGATAATGCTCGACACTGCGGTTTTGCATCCAGTGAGCAACCCGGCTCATGTGATAAGTCATCGAATCCCAATTGTTAGGCGGTGCAACTACAGCAATTAAACCAACCGCAGCAAAAATAAACAATACACCGCCTAACAATCCCGCTAAGACACTAGGAAATTTCTCGTCTTGATTGTTCTCAAAAATCGGCTTGACACTTTTAAATTTTAGATAAACCATCAGGCCCAAAATATTTGCTAACAACCACAGCGCCAACACCCACTCAAAAGTCAGCAACCTAAATAAACTTAAAATTTCAGTAGATAAAGCAACAATAACTCCCCAAACAATTGCTGCGGACAAAATAGCGCTGCGCCAACAATTATCTCTTTTCTCAAATATGAGAAACAAAAGCCCCAGAGCCACCAATGGAATCAAGCCAAATATATCTGTTATCATAGATGTTTAGCGGGACTTTAAAAATTACAATCTTAACCGATAGATTAAAAATCGCATGAAAACCTCCAATTATCTTTGGCAAGCAAATCAAGACTTAAGCGAAGCTTGTCTGCAACATTCCTTTGTCAGAGGCATTGCTGACGGCAGCCTCCCCCAAAATAGTTTTGCATATTACGTTGCACAAGACGCATTTTTTCTGGG
The DNA here is from genome assembly GCF_040004035.1 of Microcoleus vaginatus FACHB-2002. GTDB lineage: Bacteria > Cyanobacteriota > Cyanobacteriia > Cyanobacteriales > Microcoleaceae > Microcoleus > Microcoleus vaginatus_C. Next base: position 9,033 of record NZ_JAMPLN010000040.1, read on the forward strand.
AGCCTTCGCTCGCGCTTATAGTATCGCGGCCGCAAAAGCACCCGACTGGGAGGGGTTTGAAATCCTCCACAATCTCAGTAGTGGCGTTTTAGAAGAACTTCGTTTGCATCAAGGATATGCAGCAAAATGGGGGGTAAACTTGCAAGAGGCAAAACCGGGAATCGCTACCCGCCGCTACACAGATTTTTTATTAGCGACAGCCTGGGGAAGTGGTGTAGGTTTGACAGCAGCCGCGATGACTCCTTGCTTGCGGTTGTATGCTTTTTTGGGACAGCAGCTAGCTAAACCTAATATACCGGAACACGCCTTTAGCGAGTGGATTTCCACCTATAGCAGCCCGGATTTTGAGATTTTAGCAAAACGGCTGGAAAGTTTGGTCGATCGCTACGCCGAAGCTGGGCCAGAAGTAGAAGCAACCTATCGCTACGCTATGCTGTGCGAAAGAGACTTTTTTCAGGCAGCTTGGGAAATATAAGAATCCTTGCAGGAGTCGTAATTTTTTTACCCCACCCAACCCTGCCCGAACCCGCCGGGAGAAAGTAAGAAATTTACAAATGATGCGAGGATTGCTATAGAGTAAATTCAGTTTGTGCAAGAAATATGGAAAACTATCTTAAGCTACCTACACGCAGTAAATTTAACAGCTATTTACAGCAGTAATGCAGCCAATACTACTATTTACCGTCCTAATGCGAAAACAGTTCCCAGCCGCTTTTGGGGAGTCAGCCACTGACAAAACCTCGATGCTGCAATCCCATACACGGGCTATTTCTTACAGACTAAATGAGGAATTACCTGCATCCCGATCGCCATTATCGATCGGCTCAGCAACCACATAGCAATTACAAAAATTAACCCGTCCCTGCTTTTGGATCGCTCCGGGCGCGGAATTACTTCTAGCCCTAAATCAGTATTTGTCATGGCTAAAACAGCGCAAGACTGTAGATTTAAAATTAAAGTATAGTCCGCTGCCGAGCGATCGCCAAATATATACGTAAGTAAAGCGGTACTACTAATTTTAACGTCCGAGTTTATTGGGAATCCCTTCGCAGCCACCGGGAATAGTCTCTCTCGACTTCGATCCGCACCAAGCGCAGCAGTAATAGCGTTGCTCGTCCGACAGCCGCTTGACAGCGGTGAAATCAGCACGTTCAACCACAGCGCCGGTATGTTCACCCGTTTGATAGTTGGGAAATTCGGTACGGCTGCGGGGGGATGCAGTTTGTGCCGAGCCGTAGAATAATGCGGCGGCTCTCATGTCGGCGCGAGCGAGATTGGCGTCGTACAAGACAGCGCGCGAGAGGTTGGCTTTCACTAAATCGCATTTGCTGAGATTGGCGCGGACGAGGTTGGCTTCGCTCAAATCCGTCCACCGCAAATCGGTGCCAGCCAGGTCAGCACCAGCTAACATGACATTGAGATCTATAACGCGGATACCGTGATCTCTATCTTCAGCATAGCCGCCGTCACCGTCAAGGATGGGGCGGCCTAAAAGCCGATCGCGCTTTAGCGGAGTAACCAATCTCGACTGCGACAAAAACCGCAGAATTTTAGCTTTACCTTCAGCATCTACACTGCTCATAATCGCAGCGGTGCGGCCTTCTGCGATCGCCCTTTCCTGCGGCCAGTCTTCCAAAAACCCTTGTTCGTCAAGGGCTAAGTCGGAAACCCCTTGAAAATAAGCATCGATCGTTTGCTGCTGCGTAATTCTGTTTTGCTGAATCGTCAAATCTTTCGAGATCACGTACTGCCGCCAAGCTACATAAACGCCCAAAATTGCGATCAAAATTTGGCCCAAAGCGCCGATCAACTCGCCGAGAGCTCCGATGGCCTCCCAGTTGATTTGGATGTTGCGGCTTCCCGGTTCAGTATTAGTACCGCTGAGCATCAGCAAGCCAACAATCCCAGCTAAAAGCCCGAAGCAGGCAACGATCAGGGTGCGCCAAGTCGGCGGAATTACCTGCGCCCAGATTTTGCCCCAACTCGGCCACATCAGCCGCAGCGATATGGCGATCGCACCGACGGCGCCAATTAAGCCCAGCCAAATGTTGTCATTGGCCAGCCCAAAAATCATCGCTGCGATCAACCCCAGCGTCAGCACTGACCCCGACTTCTCAGGAGTCGTTTGTTCCTGGTGCGGCGGCAATATAACCTTGCGAGTTGGAGGCGGCTGCAGCGGTTTTTCCGGTTCAGCAGTAGCGACGATTATCCCTGATTCTGGTGGCACATTAGGGTTCGCACCGTTGAGACTTTCTACAGTCACGTTAGATTCAGGGCGATTGGGTTGAGAAGAGTTGTTGTCTGGTGTCATGCGTTGAGGCAAATTCTAACTGTGGCTGGTCATTAAAACGATTTTAACTAACTTTCGCAGGATTCTAGATAGCATTACAATAGAAACATCCACTAATTACACTCAAAGAGGTAACATATTATGACCCTGGTACTCCCCAATCTACAAGAAAAACAAATGGGTCAAGTAATCACGACAATCACCGTCACCAATCGCATCGATCTAGTTATGGCTGAACGGGGATTCATTGGTGCTGAGGAAGTTCGCTCTGTTACCCTCGATAACGTTGTTGTCGATACCGGAGCTACACTACTTTCCTTGCCAGCTCCTATTATTAGCCAACTAGGTTTAAAACAAGTAGGAGAAAGAGATGTAGAAACATCGGCTGGCATCAAAAAAGGTAGAATTTTTGCAGACGCTCAAATTATTGTAGAGGGGAGAGAGGGCAGATTTGATTGTTTAGAATTACCCGAAGGCGTTTCTGCTGTTTTGTTGGGCGTGATTCCAATGGAAGAACTAGGCTTAGAACCAGATTTGAAAAATCGACAGTTGCGAGTATTGCCGATGAACAATCAGCAAACCTATCTGAGGGGTTAGTCGATCGGCATTTACCGTAGCACCAACATCTTGCTTGTGATTACTATTCTGTCCCCTCAATTACCCGCCATCAAAAAAGTTTGGACTGAGGACTAAACTCCTCATAAAATTTATATGACTTTAGCCCTCAATACCAACAACTTTATTTTTATGTAGAATAATATTACCTCCAGTTAAAAATATCATACCAAAAAACTTTCTTTTTGGGTATATGTAAGTTTTTTGCCCTACATCTAGCGAGCAGAATAAGCCTTGAGCAAATACACGCCAACCGTCCCAAATATCAAAACAATGATCCCCAAAACTAACTCCACACTAAACCTTTGAGCATTGCCCAAAGCGACAAGAATTTGCTGCCGCACCACAAACGCCAACAGCCAGCAAATCTCCGCCTTCAGCCAAGCCAAAAGGCCTCGCCCCAACAGATATTGCCGGCGAGCGTTCTCAGAAGTAATCCGTACCGGATAATTAAAAGTATGCGGATAGCGCGAAACCGCAGTTAAAACGGCAAAAATAATGGCAGCAACCGCCGGCACGATCCAAATCGTCACCTTGTCGCCCCAAGCATCAGCCAGCCCCCCCAAGCCGAAATGAATCGGAATTCGATCGGGCAAAACCGCCCAAAACTTGACGATGAGCAAAACAGCCAGCAAAATCGCGATCGCACCTAAAAGCTCTACCACCACTAAAACAGGCGAAAGCCCCAGAGAAATAACCGGCCGTTGGTTTGGTGCGTTTCCAGTCATGGCTACTTAAAATTAGATTAATATTGAAAATAATAGTATTGGTTCCAATTTCATTCCCCAACAGCTTTAGTTGGGGGTTTCCAAACATCCCGCGAGGTTCTATGACGGCTCAGGTCTTGATTGAAAAGAAAAAGTTAGAAAAACCGCCCCTAACAATACACACATTAGGCGATCGCGTCCTGCGGCAGCCAGCCAAGCGCGTCAAAAGCGTCGATGCAGAAATTCGGCAGCTAGTCAGAGAAATGCTCCAAACCATGTACAGTGCCGACGGTATCGGTTTGGCAGCCCCCCAAGTCGGAGTCCACAAACAAGTAATTGTCCTCGACTGTGACCCGGAAAACCCCGCCACACCCCCAATTGTTTTGATTAACCCCACCATCAAAAGTAGCAGCGGCGATATCTGCATCTTGCAAGAAGGGTGTTTGAGCATTCCGGGAGTTTATTTAGAAGTCAAACGCCCAGAAGTAATTGAAGTATCCTACCGCGACGAATACGGCCGCCCACAAACCCTGATAGCAACAGAGTTACTGTCGAGGGCAATTCAGCACGAAATGGATCACCTCAACGGAGTTCTGTTTGTAGACAGAGTAGAAAACAAGCTGGCACTAAATGAAGCATTAGTCAAGCATAAATTTTCCCCAAAGGCAGTAAAATCAGTATGATGGCAGGAACTCCGAAAAGTGGTTTACTCTTAGCTCTTTCGTGCATCACTGCGATCGCGGCAGTCGGCTCCATCTTTGAGCTGTCATCGGGAGAAGCTCAACTTGGTAATTTAGTCACGGGCATCATCCTCGCCCTGAGCGTACCGCTAACTGGCATATTTTTCTATGCAGCCGTTCAGGATGCCAGGGCCAATCTATAAGCAGAGTGATTAGTCATTAGTCATTAGTCAGCAGTTATTAGTAATTAGTAATTAGTAATTAGTCAGCAGCTAACAACCAATAACTGTGGAATAAAGACTGCTCAAAAATAACATCAGCTAACAGCTCGCGAGCTCATGACCAATGACTAATGACTAATGACTAATGACTTATAACTCATGACTAATGAAATCGGATTTCTGCTACAAGTGCCAGCCAAAGATGCTGCGGGAACCCCAGCGTCCAAGTACCAACTTTCTGAAGAAGGGGAATTGCTCATCGGACGCGATCGCAATTGTCAAATAGCTTTAGAGTCGATCGGTCACGGCATGGTTTCCCGTCGCCACGCCACGATCCGTCCCCTAACCCAGGGTACTTTGACGAGATGGGAAATTTGCGACCTCAACAGCGCTAACGGAACTTATATCAACGGAAAAAAGCTCTCTGGCTGCCAAACTTTAGAAACAGGCGATCGCATCAGTCTCGGCCTTGATGGCCCTGAATTTATATTTGAATCTCCCGTAACCTCTTACCAAAATCAACCCGGATTAAGAGCACCACAAACGGGCAATTTTGCTGGTAGCGAAAAAGATGCTCTCACTTTAACTCAATTATTCCCGATCGCCTCCACTGGCAAACAATTAAGCCAAAAAGCTTACTTATATCCAGGTATTGCCACAGTTATTGTTGTCGTGTCGATGTTTGTCGCGGTTGGAAATTCCGCAGCATTCAACTTGCTGCTGTCAGCTTACCTCGCCGGTGCGGCTTACTACTTTATCTATCAACTATGCGGCAAACACAAGCCTTGGTGGGTATTGCTTGGTTCGGCTTTAGCTACAGTCCTGATTGTGATCAGCCCCTTATTGATGGGATTTATATTCGTATTTAGAGAAATTTTGCCCGGCCGCCTGCCAACCGAAGGCGAAACAATCAGTTTTTTGCCTTTTTTGACCAGAATGTTTTTCGGGGCGGGTCTAATGGAAGAATTGCTGAAAGCCCTGCCCGTTTTGGGAGCGATGCTGCTGGGAAATTGGCTGAAAAATCCGTGGCGCGATCGCATCGGTGTTTGGGAACCTTTAGACGGAATTCTGTTAGGAAGCGCTTCGGCAGTCGGCTTTACACTGTTAGAAACTCTGGGACAGTACGTTCCCAATGTCATCCAAAATGTCACCCTGCAAGCAGGGCCGGAAGCCGGACAATTAGTAGGATTGCAGTTGCTAATTCCCCGCATTTTGGGTTCCGCCGCCGGACACATGGCTTACAGCGGCTATTTGGGATATTTTATCGGTTTGAGCGCCCTCAAACCTAGGAAGCGCTGGCAAATTTTGGGCGTAGGCTATTTCAGTGCTTCGGCACTTCACGCTTTGTGGAATGCGTCGGGAGCCGCCAGCGTACTTTTGCTGGCGTTGGTGGGAGTTTTGTCCTATGCGTTTTTGGTAGCCGCGATTTTGAAAGCCAGAGTTCTGTCTCCCAATCGAGAGCAAAATTTTGCAACTCGAATATTCTTGGAAAAGTGACTTCTGAGTGCTTAATTGTTGAGATGCCAGGGCACTTCAAACTGCCATTTTTTTTTGTTTTAACAAGGTTAAGCTTTTCTGCCTTTAAATTGTATTAGGTCAAAAAAAATTAAAGTCTTGTGGGGTGTCCCGCCCGCCCTAAATATACAATTTAAATGCGCGACAGCTTAAACCTGCCAATGCGAAAGCTGTCCCTCCTGCGGTGAGAGGCTCGGCAACTGGTTCGGGTGCGGTATCCACTAGGGTGTAATTTTTTTGAATTCAAAGATTGCAGAATCTAAATAACCGAACTAATACGGATGCGTAATCTGTTGTATTTGTATAATTTATGACTTTCACTATTACTTTTGAACACAAACTAGAAAAATGTTTTATCGTAATCGCCAAATATTCCGACGGGTTTGTGTGGTTGCGATGCTGCAGACGATCGTCCCAAGCTATATTCATACTTAATAAGTTTTGTCAATAGGTAATTTCCAGACATTGTACCCCTGTATTCTGCCCTTGTGTATGAGTAACTACTGCTTAATGGCCTGATGCGATAATCGCAACTGAACTTAGAAATTCTTCACAAATAGTTTGACTGTGGTACTATCTGGATGGCTGTGAGTAGCTGAGGGAAGCCAAGGGGCTTGATTCCTGTGGTGGTGGAGGAGAATCCAGGAGTGCTAGATAGGATGTCATTGGGATACGCAAACGTTTTCGCCCAGCGAAGTCAACCCGAACCCCTCCGCATTGGGGTGATTGGGGTTGGCAATATGGGCCAGCATCACACGCGAGTTCTGAGCTTGCTAAAAGATATCGAACTCGTGGGTGTTGCAGACATAAATGTAGAGCGGGGAATAGATGTAGCAAGCAAATACCGGGTTCGCTTCTTTGAAGACTACCGAGATTTGCTCGCCCACGTAGATGCAGTTTGCGTCGCCGTTCCAACTCGCCTGCATCACCCTGTGGGGATGTCTTGTCTCCAAGCGGGTGTTCACGTTTTAATTGAAAAGCCGATCGCGGCTAGCATTGCCGAAGCCGAATCTTTGGTCAACGCGGCTGCTGAGGCCCACCGGATTTTACAAGTGGGTCACATCGAGCGCTTCAATCCAGCTTTTCAGGAACTCGGCAAAGTGCTGAAAACTGAAGAGTTACTGGCATTGGAAGCTCACCGGATGAGTCCCTATTCCCAGCGGGCTAACGACGTATCGGTAGTTTTGGATTTAATGATCCACGACATCGACTTGCTTTTGGAATTGGCAGATTCCCAAGTGGTGAAGCTGACCGCCAGCGGCAGCAGGGCCTCAGATTCAGGTTATTTAGACTACGTGACAGCGACGTTGAACTTTGCTAACGGCATTGTGGCCACCTTGACTGCCAGTAAGGTGACGCACCGCAAACTCCGTTCAATCGTGGCTCACTGCAAGAATTCTCTGACAGAGGCAGATTTTCTCAACAACGAAATCTTGATTCACCGACAAACAACCGCCAATTACGTGACGGATTACGGTCAGGTGCTATACCGTCAAGATGGGTTGATCGAGAAAGTTTACACCAGCAATATTGAACCGCTCCACGCAGAATTGGAGCATTTTATTAATTGCGTGCGGGGTGGAAATCAGCCTTCTGTGGGAGGAGAACAAGCTCTCAAAGCTCTGCGGCTTGCGAGTGTGATCGAGCAAATGGCTCTCGACGGTCAAGCTTGGTATCCGAAAGAGCTAGAGTCTACTTTGCAAGTTAGCTAAATCGAGACAAATCCTGTCGTTTCCGGGTGCTTTTACAGTTTGGGTTTGTTGTTCGTTGAAGACGGTAACTGTTCCCATGCAACCGGATTCGATATCAGTCGATTTGAGATTGGACAATTCGGCGTGAGAAGTTCGGCGAGTGCGAGCGTCGAGTTGCGCTGAGTCGAACGATTTTAGATCTTAGATTGACTCTGCAGATGAATGTGGGGGCTTGAACTAAGGTTTAAACTTTTTTGCCCTCGACAACAGGAGTCGTGGGCAAGTATCCGTCTTTAGGTGAAGTCACGATTTATGCCAAAAAAGAGCGACTATTTGACGACTGATGGTTTTGCTAACTAGCTGATTTCCTTGAGGGCTCAGGTGAATGCTGTCTCGATACAAAGTTGGAAATTCGGCCGCACAATTGAAAATGGGAAGAAAATCTATGTAAGTAATTTTCTCTGTTTCTACGAGTTCGGCGAGACGCGCTCTAGCTTTGACTTCCCAGTCGCGAGGGCCCCGGCCGCCGAGTTCGCCCCGCTTCGGCGTGACGGCTAGCAAAAACTCGACGTTGGCGGATACAGCTATTTTCTGGATTTGGCGAATAGCTTCTAAGTTGGAGCCTACTACATCGCTACTTGTGGCTGCGGGTGCTGCCAATTGGGGAGTCGGCACTGCCGGTAGTAGGTAGCGGCTCAATAACTCTAAGGTAGCCGATCGGGGTTTGCGATCTGGGTAAGATCGATCGCGCCCCACAACCAGATCACAAGGAGCCGATGCAAACAAATCGTCCGTATTGAGCAGCAAAACCACAGCCTTTGCCCCAAAAACACCGAACCGCTTGGCGTAAGCAAGTTGATTCCTCGGCCCCCAAGAATTGGCTGAGGCGTTGAGAACTTCAAAATTTGAATAGTTGACTTGTGAACCTAATTGTGCATCGCTCGCCAGATTCTGTACTTGCAGTCTCAAATTCCGAGTCATAATTTCCGAGATCGTATCTGTCTGATGTGTCCACCAACCGCCGTTGGCGACAGAATCTCCCAACAGCAAGACGCGCAGAGTTTCTGGAGGGGGTATCGGGGCGATCGCTCCGCTACGCATCGAATACTCGTTAATCTCAATCCGGTTGCCCAAGCGGCGCACCTTCTGGTTGGGCGCCAACAAATAGCCGCACTCGGCATCGGCAATGTAAATCAAAGGATTACCAAAACCCAGCAGCACCCGCAGCAGCACTTCGATTGCCGCCCCCAATCCTGCGGTGACAGCCAAAATTATGAGAACAACTTTCACCACTTAACCTCGAGAGAGAAGGATAAACCCCTGCCGACACCAAGGTATAAAAAAGAATGCAACAGCAGTCAAGCTCTCAACCCCGATTGTAGTCAGTAGATTTTAGATTAAAGATTAAAGCATTGACTCCACAGATGAATCTGGGAAATCTCCCTAAAATCTAAACTTTTTTTGCTTTCGAGGACTCCTGTCTTGAAGCAAGTATCCCTCTGGGAGTGTAGTAAGTAGGTCGTTCTTGTAAAATCTCAAATCTAAAATCTAAACTGTTATGGCTGCGGGGTTTGAGCAACTTGGCGACCCGATTAAGTCAACCGAATCGCCCCCGTGGATATAGAATTCTAGAATATACCGTGACTCATCCGCCGTCAGCAGTCAGTGAACTTGGTGGTTTCAGGAAAATCCGTGGACTTAAAACAAATATTCAAAACGCCGAATCCCATAATCGGTGTCGTACATTTACAGCCTTTGCCAACTTCTCCCCGCTGGGGCGGAAACCTCAAAGCTATTATCGGAAGAGCCGAGCAAGAGGCTACAGCGCTGGCTTCTGGTGGCGCAAACGGTATCATAGTTGAGAACTTTTTCGACGCTCCTTTTGCTAAAGACAGCGTAGATCCGGCGGTGGTAAGTGCCATGACTCTGGTAGTTGAGAGGCTAACAAATCTCGTGACGCTGCCGATCGGCGTTAACGTGCTGCGAAACGACGCCCACAGCGCGATCGCCATCGCCTCCTGCACAGGAGCTCAATTCATCCGCGTCAACGTCCTCAACGGCATCATGGCTACAGACCAAGGCTTAATTGAAGGCCAAGCTCACCAGCTACTGCGCTACCGCCGGGAATTGGGCAGCGATGTCAAAATATTAGCAGACGTGTTAGTCAAGCACGGGCGACCCCTAGGCAGCCCCAACTTGACCACAGCCGTCCAAGAGACAATCGGGCGCGCTTTAGCCGACGCCGTAATCCTTTCCGGCTGGACAACTGGTAGCCCTCCCAATCTCGAAGACTTAGAACTCGCGAGTGCAGCAGCGGCGGGAATTCCAGTTTTCATCGGCAGCGGCGCCTCGTGGGAAAACATTTCCACCCTCATGCAGGCCGCTGACGGCGTAATCGTATCGAGTTCCCTGAAACGAAACGGCCGCATCGAGCAGCCCATCGATCCGATCCGCGTCAGTCAGTTTGTAGAAGCCGCCCGCCGCAGCTTGTCACAGAAAGAGCGCGAACAGGAAAACAGAGACGCTAATGGCTCAAGAGGGCCCACACCGGAACCGGGCAAACTCACAAGTAAAACGTAAAATGGGAATTGTTGACTGTTGGCAGTAGTCAGTAGTCATCAGTTATCAGTCATCAGTCATTAGTGAACAATTAACAGTCATTAGTTAACAGTCAACAGTCAACAGTCAACAGTCAACAATTCCAAATTCCCAAATTACCAAATCAAAAAATGATTCGCCGACGTTCAACCCCTTGGATTCATCGCTGGTCTAGGACTGTGATGGCAGCGATCGCAGCCATAGGCGTCGTAGAAACGGCCTATCTCACGATCGCTAAATTCACGAATGGCTCGGTCATTTGTCCCACCAGCGGCTGCGACAAAGTTCTCAACAGTCCCTACGCTACAGTCTTTGGCACCGTGCCTTTAAGTTTGTTAGGCTGTCTGGCTTACCTGAGCATAGCAATCCTGGCATGGGCTCCTAAAACTGTAAATCCCGACACCAATAAAGGACTGCACTCTCAACTAGAAAAAAACACTTGGCAAGCGCTATTTATCATCACCGCTGCGATGGTAATTTTCAGCAGCTATTTGATGTATTTGATGGCTTTTGAAATTCAGGAACTGTGCATTTACTGCATCACTTCTGCCTTATTTTCGCTGTCGCTGTTTGTGCTGGTGCTAGTCGGGCGCGAGTGGGAAGATATCGGACAGTTGGTGTTTACAGGCATTTTAGTGGCAATGGTGAGTTCGATCGGCGCCTTGGGACTTTATAACAGCGTCAACTCACCTCCTCCTACTGTCTCTACCCCCGGAATTGTACCTCCTGCCGTCACTACAACCTCCGGCCCGGCACAAATTGCTTTGGCCCGCCACCTCCGACAAATAGGCGCTAAAGAGTACGGCGCTTATTGGTGTCCCCACTGCCACGACCAAAAAATGCTGTTCGGCAAAGAAGCAGCCAAAATAATTGATTATTTTGAATGCGATCCCAGGGGGCAAAATTCCCGCGCTGAAATTTGCCAAGCTGCTGCTGCGAATGTTAAAGGTTTCCCGACTTGGGAGATTAATGGTAAGTTTTATGCGGGGACACAATCTTTGGATAAACTCGCTGATTTATCAGGTTACACCGGCCCGCGCAACTTTCAAGACTGACAGGAAAGTTGGAGATTATAGATGACAGATTTTAGATTGATGGGCAGGAAATATCCTGGTTTTTAACTTAGTTGACCCTTGGCTAGTGCTGCGAAATCACTCTAAAATTTGGCATCTATAATCAATAAAAACATAGTAAAAATTAGTAAAAACGAAAAAAATTAAAACAAGTTGTGGGTTTCTAGTAAGCTGTCGCGCATTGAAATTGCATATTCTGGGCGGGCGGGACACCCCACTCATTGTTTGATTATTTTTTGACATACAATTTAAATCCCGCAACAGCTTATTTATATCGGTGAATAACTACTAAAATTTTTACATAAAAATGCAAGAAACCGGGTTTCTGCTTCCAGAATTATTGTTGAAATGACATATTTTGGTTGCGAAACCCGGTTTCTGCTGTTGCAGCCCGATCGCACCGAAAAACCAAAAAATTGGATAATCTAAAATCTAAAATCTAAAATCGACTCGCCCGCACCGAAAAACCAAAAAATTGGATAATCTAAAATCTAAAATCTAAAATCTAAAATCTAAAATCGACTCGCCCGCACCGAAAAATCAAAAAATTGGATAATCTAAAATCTAAAATCTAAAATCTAAAATCGACTAAGCCGATCGCCCTGGAGATGTAAAACCTATACGTAGTAGTAGTTTAGATGCTCAAAGGGCGAGGCCCAAATCCCCAAAATATGCTAAAAACTATCAAAAAATGGGTCGAACGAGAACGCCGAGTATTGATTACTGCGAGTGCCGTTGCTAGTACGGTCATTGTAATGCGCTGGTTCGGATGTTTTCAGGTGTGGGAATGGGCTGCTTTCGACCAGTTTGTGCGCTGGCGGCCGGCCGAACCAATTGACTCGCGCATCGTCATTATAGAAATTAAAGAAGCTGACTTACAAAAATACGGCTACCCAATTTCCGATGCTGTATTGGCCCAATTGCTGCAAAAATTGCACGCTGGCAAGCCGCGGGCGATCGGCCTCGACGTTTACCGAGATTTGCCAACTCAACCGGGTAACGCCGAATTGCTGAAAACTTTTAAAACTATTCCCAACTTAATCGGCATTGAGTTGATGCCAGACGAAACCAGGATCGGAGTTCGCCCGCCTCCGGTACTTGACAAGCTCGATCAAATTGGTTTCAACAATGTTGTCATCGACGCTGACTCAAAAGTGCGGCGAACTTTGCTCTATGCTTGGCCCGGAGACGGCAAAACTCATCAAAGTTTCGCACTCAGACTGGCTTTGCTTTACCTCAAAAGCGAAGGAATTTCCCCTCAACGAGCAAGAGTCAATCCTAAATACTTGCAGTTAGACAAGGGGGTTTTTCGGCCTTTTCAACCGAATGACGGTGCTTACGTTCGATCGGACAGCCGCGGCTATCAAATTTTGACCAACCTGCGCGGCCCGCGAGGCAGTTTCCGCACTGCATCGATGAGCGATGTGCTCTCTGGCACAGTACCTGCTGATTTTGTACGATCGCGCGTTGTCTTGATCGGCTCAAGTGCCCCCAGCCTCAGAGACTTTTACCAAAATTCTTACAGTTCAGGTTGGTTTAGTCCTCCCCAGCAAATACCGGGAGTCGAGCTTCAGGCTCATTTCTTGAGCCAAATTTTGAGTGCAGCCCTCGACGGGCGCGGGGGTATCAATGTCTGGCCAGAGGCTGCGGAGTTGCTGTGGATTTTACTTTGGTCTTGGGCCGGAGCAAATGTGAGTTGGAATTTGCGATCGCTTGGTCGATCGGCTTACTGTTTATTAAGTATCTGTCTAGGTCTCAGTGCCACTTTATACTTAGTATTCTTAACAGGTTGGTGGCTACCGTTAATTCCTCCAATCCTCAGTCTTGTGGGTTCTGGTGTCGCAGTTGTGGGTTATCTGGCTCACTTGCAAGAAGAATTAAAACGGTCTAAAGAATTTTTACAATCGCTAATCGATACAATTCCCGACCCCATTTTTGTCAAAGATCGAAATCACCGCTGCGTAGTTTTGAATCAGGCATATTGTCGGTTTATTGGCTATCCTTTAGAAATTTTAACTTGCCGAACCGATTACGAGTTATTTCCCCAAGCCGAAGCCGAGATATTTTGGCAGCAAAACGAATTAGTATTTCAAACTCACCAGCCGCGAGAAAATGAAGAATATTTTACTGACGCTCACGGAATTACGCATCTGATTGCGACTAAAAGATCCCTACATAAAGATGCTGCAGGCAACCTATTTTTAGTCGGAGCAATCAGAGATATTACCGAGCGCCAACTTCGGGCAAATGCCCTAGAACAAAAAAATGCTGAACTCAGCCACCAAGCTTATCACGATGCTCTTACCGGTTTGCCCAACCGCCAAATGTTCTACGAATGCTTGCATAAGTCTCTAGAAATAGCCTCCAGCACTCAGGAATTGGTAGCTTTACTGTTTTTAGATTTAGATGGATTTAAATCAATCAACGACACCCTCGGACACAATGTGGGTGATTTACTCTTAAAAACAGTTGCCAGTCGGCTCAAAAAATGCCTGCGCGGCAGCGATACTATCTCGCGGCTGGGCGGCGACGAGTTCACAGTCATTTTGCCCGCAATTCCAGGGCGCGAGGAAGCTGCGAAAGTAGCGGAAAAAATTTGCGACGCCATCATGCAGCCTTTTATTTTAGAAGAACATACAGTTTCTGTAACTACAAGTATTGGCATTAGTTTATATCCCATTGACGGTCAAGAGCCAGAGATGTTGGTTAAGAATGCCGATGTTGCAATGTATCGTGCTAAGGAAAGCGGGAAAAATCAATATCACTTTTATTAATTAAGAGGAGTTAAAAACTTAATGCAACTGTAGGTAAAGTCCCTACCCCCCTTCTTGATAAGCCTGTGCAGCTAACTTAAAAAAATAGCTAGATGCTTAAACTGTAAGCCCTATAAGCTTTTTGAAACCGTTGAAAAAAATGTCCAAAGTAGTGAAATATCAAATCTAAAATCATGTAATTTAGAATACTCTAATCTGTCATCTGCCATTAGATATACTTAACCAAATATAAAACTTATGAGAGCAACTTGCCGTCTTCTCTCAATGTTACAAAATATTAAAATAAATCACAACGTGAAACCAAATTCAAATCGCCAAAAAGCCTTAATGTAAAAAAGTTTATGTAAACTTATGAAAGTTAATTAAAGTAAATGTAAAGATATCCGTGGAAATACGGAAATTGATAGATATAATAGGTGGTACAGACGTGGATCTATTGCGGTGATTGGAATAAGGCTGTGAATACTATGCGTACTTTGATTCAGCTCACAACAACGGCAACCCTGGCGGCTTGCCTGCAAGTGAATATAGTCGGCACCGCAAATGCGGCTCGACTTGCCAGCAACTCAACTAGCAATTTCACAAAAGCCCGTAGCACGGGCAAGAGTCCGACGCCCTCGGCCCCCAGAGTTTGGACAGTTACCCAAACCTCTAGGTTTGGAAATCCCCAAGAATACGAACCACCCCCGAACGGGAGCCCCGAAAGTGACGGTACGGGAACGCGCTGACCCCCAATTTTCAATAAGTTTTCAATCTTCTATTCGCGGAGATTTGTACCAATTGGATTGGTTAATTAAAGTATGGCTGCACCAATCCGGATCGGTGAGGGGATAGTCCACTCGGTAATGACCGCCGCGACTTTCGGTGCGAAACGCAGCACTTTTGACAATTAAATAGCCGATATCCAATAAATTCCCCACTTCTCCCCAATTTCGCAAAATCGAGCTATTTTCCGCCTCAGCAGGGGAAAAATCAATAATTTGTCCGGGCCGTAAATTATCAAGCGTTTGACTCAAAGGCAACGAAGCAAATTCTTGCCGCCAAATCTCAAGTTGGACGATCGCACTTTCCAAATCCCGCTGTCCCCGGCAAATTCCCGCACTCTGCCACACCAAATTCGGCAATTCGACCCGCAACTTTTCGATCGCCTCAATGTCCTTTTCAGAAATCGATTTTTCCAAGATTTCCCCCGCCTCGAACTGATCGGCGAAGGCATCGGGCCTTCCAGCTTCTAGCTGCAAAAGTCCCATCTGCGCCCCAAAAACTAGACATTCCAGCAGCGAATTGCTCGCCAACCGATTAGCGCCGTGTACCCCCGTGCTCGCAGTTTCTCCCACCGCGTACAAACCCGGAATCGAAGTTTGGTTAAACTTATCAGCGACAATTCCTCCCATCCAGTAATGGGCGGCGGGCGTCACCGGCACCGGTTCGGAAAAAATATCAATTCCCCAATCAGCGCACACTTGAATAATATTCGGAAACCTGTAGCGCAGTCGATCGACCGCAATCGGGCGCAAATCCAGCCAAACATGAGGTTCCCCCGTCTTCTGTAAGTGGCGGAAAATTGCGCGGCTGACAACATCCCTAGGGGCGAGTTCCCCGCTGGGGTGAGAGTCAAAAGCAAAGCGATATCCCTTACTGTCAACCAAATGAGCTCCTTCTCCCCGCACCGCTTCGCTAATGAGAAACCGAGGCGCGCCCGCTGTGCTCAGCGCCGTCGGGTGAAACTGCACAAATTCTAAGTCTCGCAGCAGCGCCCCGGCGCGCCACGCAATTGCCACCCCGTCCCCGGTACTTACCGACGGATTGGTCGTTTGAGCAAAAACCTGTCCGCCGCCGCCTGTCGCCAGCACTACGGCTTGGGCCCGCAGCCACTTGACTTGTGAGCCGCAAATCGAGCTAATCCCCTGACAGCGCCCGGTTTCGTCTAACCACAGACTTAAAGCAAAGGCAGGAGATACGAGTTGAATGTTTTTGCGGCTCAATACTTTTGCTGTCAGCGTACTGATCACGGCTTTGCCCGTAGTGTCGGCGGCGTGGAGAACTCGGCGGCGGGAGTGGGCGGCTTCTAGGGTGAGGGCTAAATCTGGGCCGGTGCGATCGAATGCAACGCCCATTTTCACTAGGGAGTCAATGCAGGCGGAAGCTTCCTCTACTAAAAATTTCACCGCATCCAAATCGCAAAGACCAGCTCCCGCAGCCAGTGTATCCTGAACGTGCAGTGCTGCGGAATCTTCAGGGGCGATCGCTGCCGCAATCCCTCCTTGAGCCCAATCGCTAGCAGAAACAGGTAGGGTATTTTTATTGATCAAGCCCACCTGCAAATGCTCTGGCAGGCAAAGTGCTGTGTACAAACCCGCCGCGCCAGCACCTATTACCAATACGTCAAATTTGTCAGTCATAAGTCTGCCGCCAGTCAATTTTAGATTTTAGATTTTAGATTTTAGATTTTAGAATTGAGTCTAGAGAGGAATCTGGGGACTTGAACTAATGTCAGTCGATCGAGCTTATATTTTAGATTTTAGATTAAAGAATTGAGTCTAGAGAGGAATCCTGGGGAACCCGCTTATTTCAATCTAGGGAATTTTTGCAGGCTTTTGCCCAATGGTGGTTGAAAGTAAGTCTCCAGAAATTAAAGGCAGAAGTCATCAGCCTATAGAAAAAAAATCTTTTCTTTCTGCCGAATGCCTTCTGCCCAATGACTTCTGCGTTCAAATGAGACCCGCTGCTACCTAGTCGTACAGACCATTATTCAACCTGTTGTCTCCTTCAATAAAGACTGATTCAACCTCAGTTACGGTGAATTTGTCCAGGTTAGCTTGCAGCAGTTTTTTCTGAGCTTCCGTCAAGTCTGAAATATTGAGTACGTCCTCAACATTTTCGTAAGGAGCATTCTTAATAATTAGTCGAGCTAAAGTGGGATACAACCCTCGAAATTCCCGAAAGTCCCGGACGGCGCTGTTGTTCAAATCAAGTTTTTTGCCGTATTCTGTGGCAAGCTTCTCATCGGCGCGATTGGTTCTAGCCGGAGCTTCAACAGCTAGGAGCGAGGATGATGGCAAGACGATACGGCTTAATGACGCCGCGATCGCGCTTTGGTCTCCAGCCCATGCAAAGCAGCCCAGCACTAAGCCCAATACTGCCAATAGACGACCCAATCGTTTCATGAAGTTTTGTCTCCCAATTTCATACACAGCATTTATGTAGAGACTACCATTTTGCTTATGCAGTTTTTCAGATAAATCCGCAATAGGTAGAGGGCTTTTATAAACTTTACATTTTGGTATTGACAACGCAGACGATATATGATATTAACTGACTTTTAAGCATCGCAGGCCAGTTTATAAAAGGCACTCCAAATTAAAAACTCGGACTGCCATTTTAAAGGGTTAATTTTTGCCCTGCACGCAATTTTCTAGCTATGGAGAACTCTTTCCTTTCGTTTTGAGAAAAGCGTTCAAGTCAGCATAAGTACCAGCGTAAGTCAGACTGGGAGTGTCGTAACCCTTCAAAGCCACGGTGTGTGGCTCGAAAGCGCCCTGGGCTCCCAATTGCGTCAGGTATTTGTAGGTAGTTTCTCCGACGGCGATATCCTTGCCGAGTTGCTTGGTGCAAGACTCCAGGCGAAATGCTGCGTTTACAGTATCTCCCAAGGCGGTGTAGTCCGATCGGTCGCTGCTGCCAGAATTTCCCACCATTGCATAACCGGTATTGATTCCGGCCCCGACTCGCAAAGGAAAAGGCAGGGGGTAACGGCTGCTGAGTTCGTCTGTTGCCTTGTGCAGTTCGCTCAAAGCTTGGCAAATCCGCATCATTTCCTCGCTGCTGACACCGCTGGTTTTGTGGAACCAGACTGCCATGATGGCATCACCGATGTATTTGTCCACCCAACTGCCGTGTTCGCGAATGATCTGTCCTGCTTTGCGGAACCAATTGCCGATGACTTCCGAGAGGAGGGTTTCGTCTAGCTGCCTAGTCAAAACTGTAAAGTCTCGGATGTCCATTACCATGACGCTAATGAGGCTGCGTAC
This sequence comes from Microcoleus vaginatus FACHB-2002, assembly GCF_040004035.1. Classification (GTDB taxonomy): domain Bacteria; phylum Cyanobacteriota; class Cyanobacteriia; order Cyanobacteriales; family Microcoleaceae; genus Microcoleus; species Microcoleus vaginatus_C. Next base: position 27,228 of record NZ_JAMPLN010000040.1, read on the forward strand.
CGTCAAAGTCGCCGTAAAATCATCCGAGTCTGTATCGTGTATTGGATCGTGCCGATGGCCCGCGGTTGGGTTGTAGAAGTCCAATTCGGTTTGACCGAAAATAATCCGATCGCCATTTCGGAGAGTGACAGGAATACTGACCCGCCGCCCGTTGACAAAGGAACCATTGCGGCTGCCCAAGTCGATCAGGTAGAACTCTCCTGTCTCCATTTGCTGTAACATCGCGTGATTACGGGAAATCCAGCGATCTGTCAGTACAAAATTATTGTCATCGCTCCGCCCTACTGTCCAGCAATTGCTGCCGGAGAGCGGCAAGTAGCGATTGCCGCCTTCTGTGCGAAGTACCATATGTGGATTGGGTTGCACTCGTCACAACAGTCCTAGAAACGACACAAAATTAACCGATTTGAGATTTGAGACTTCAGATTTTAGATTTTTTAGTCCATCGTCGATGCACCTAGCCCCTGCAGGATTTGTGAACCATAAATTCGATCGAGCGAGCGAAGGTATTTATGATTCGCTCTACCAAAGCAGGCAGTAAAAACAGACTGTCTACCAAGATTGTACCTGATCATACTGCCTGCCCCCGAGGGGAGACAACTTTTATTTATTTTGATGGGCCAGAAAAAAGTGGGAAAATGGCTCTCTGGCTAGGGGGCTAGCGTGTACACAGAAGTCCGAAATCTTTCAATACCATTCCTGAAACCCAAGTTTCGCATGAATCTCAGAAAGGAACCTTATTTTCATGAATTTTAAGTTATTGATTCGGCAAAACGAGAAATCAAGATTCTAGGAAACAGGGTTTCTACAATATGGGTCAGCGATCAACTTGTCTGTACACGGTAGAGCTAGGCGGGGGGTAGGGGGTGTGGGCTGCTATGCAGATCCAGACTTCTGTGCACTACTCCCTATGGTGTAAGCTTCCAATTTCAACAGGAACAGTCGATCGTACCGAAGATTTCCTTGCCACCATCAGACTTACATTCCGTCCATGAGCAGTAGTGCTAGTTCCTAACGCTAATAATCCCAGCCCTTCATCGCCAATAATGATAGCAGAATTCACCTCTCTATCGTGCTTAGTTTTGCAGTTGGAACAAGTCCAGCTACGCAGTTCCAACGGAAGGCTACCCACCTGATTCAGACCTACGTAGCAACTCTTACTCGATGGTGCGAAAAACCGACCAATTTCGAGGTAAGTTTTACCGTCTATTGCAGCTTTGTCTTTCACTGGTATGGTCAATTTTGACCATCCGCAATCGCTAATTACTTTAGCTACAAAGTTGTTTTTTGCCAAGTTATTGATTGCCCTATTTTCAACAACTATGACAACGATAACTGGGTTTTAATGCACCAATTTGGGAGAGATTTTTTCCTGGAATTCTCACGACGGTTTGCCATCTTTTCGCGAGCTATGGCACTATGCGGGCTTTAGGGCGATGATTTTAATCCTGAAGTTTGCGATATAGTTTATGCTGCTTACGGCTTAGATTTTTATAATTTGTGGTTGATAGCAAAAACAATACCCAGCTTCCCTAGAAACTTGAGGAATTTCTCACGAACAATTTGTACTTTTCGTGGTAATGAAGTGATTGCTTGTCATGCGTTAACTATAACTTCAGGAAAGATGCCCGTTCTTCAAATAAGTTGATGAATGCTCTGCATAGGTTGAGTCCATATATCTAGCTTTTGAATGCTTGGTTGTGGCAATCGTTGCGACATTTATGATGATTTATCAAATTTTTAAAATAAATTTTATTTATTGTTACCGTCTTGTGATAGCTGAGAGATTGGTTATTCCTTGCCTGTTTAACTCGTTCTCCAGCTAGGAGTCCAAACCACAAACAGGACGGCAAAAAACAACCCTGGCTTTCATCGCACCGCTAAGATGAGTACAGTTATAGCGGGGCGTTTCCCGCCGAGTAAGTTAAATTGGAAGAGAATTGTATGTTGTCGAAAAGAATTTTACCTTGTCTGGATGTGAAAGCCGGTCGCGTGGTCAAAGGTGTCAATTTTGTCAACCTTAAGGATGCTGGCGATCCGGTAGAAATGGCTCAGGTTTACAATGATGCGGGTGCTGACGAGTTGGTGTTTCTGGACATTACAGCGACTCACGAAGACCGGAATATTATGATCGATGTGGTGTACCGAACGGCCGATCGGGTATTTATCCCTTTGACCGTGGGCGGCGGTATCCAATCCTTAGACACAATTAAAAGTTTATTGAGGGCGGGCGCTGATAAGGTGAGTATTAATTCGGCGGCGGTGCGCGATCCGAGTTTAATTGACAAAGCCAGCGATCGATTTGGTAATCAGTGCATTGTAGTGGCGATCGACGCCCGCAAACGGCAAGACGCGGATAATCCTGGTTGGGACGTGTACGTGCGCGGAGGGCGAGAAAATACTGGCAAAGATGCGATCGCCTGGGCTAAAGAATCCGAACAGCGCGGCGCGGGCGAAATTCTGGTGACAAGCATGGACTCGGACGGCACTCAAGCCGGTTACGATTTGGAATTAACTCGAAGCATTGCCGAAATTGTCGAAATTCCCGTTATTGCTTCCGGCGGCGCCGGCAACTGCCACCACATCTACGAAGCCGTGACACAGGGCAAAGCAGAAGCAGCCCTGCTGGCTTCCCTGCTGCATTACGGGCAACTCAGTGTAGGAGAAATTAAAACTTATCTAGCAAAATATCAAATTCCCGTGCGACAGCAGCAGCCATTGGTTATTAGTCATTAGTCACTGGATAGTCGGGCCCATCTCATATCTTGCAACATTTTCCACAAACCGCTCTGCGGGTTCACTCAAGCGCCCTCTCACATTGCAAACAGGCTAAATAAACCCGCCCCCACCCCACGATAAAACCAGTTACTGACATTGATACTGGTATGTGAGGCGCATCCGAAGGCACTTATAGAGAATTTTTTTGCTTCTACACAAGTGCCTTCTACATAAATCTCTTGGGGCAACCAACGCCAGTCATCTAGAAATATTCCCTGAGAAGGATTTCAAATACCCGCTTTTTCAGCTAAATATTATATATGAGCTCACTTTGAAAGAAAGCAACGGTTGCTTTTCTCAAACTTGAGTTAAAGATTGTGCAGAATATGAGTGAGCTTCAGCCTGTTAACAATCTTAGCGATCAAAACTTCTAAAAACGGAGAAATTTTGTATGTCTTTTATCAGCTTTAACTTCCCTGCCAAGCGTTTAGTCCGCACTTTAATAGCTGTTTGTTTTTGTGCTTTGATGTTTGTTTCTAATGCTTTCCCCGCTTTTGCCGTTACCAGCAGCCCCACCAAAGGTGAAGACCAACTTTTAGGGATTGAAAAAGAATCTCAAGAAGTTGTCCTGAAAAAACCAATGTCCTTGGAAGAAACTCAAGAAAAAGCCAACAAAGGACCCAACGAAGTTCAGGGAGACGCTGACATTGAAAAAATGAAAAATCCTTCCAATACACAAGCTACATCCTTTGAGCAACAAGTCAAAAAAGCTGTCAGCAAAATTAAAGACTAACTCAGCGCGCAGTAGTCAGCGGACAGTTGTCAGTATAAAAGATTAGGGACACGGCATGACGCCGTGTCCCTTGAAATGTCGTATCCAATCTAACTTTATCTCTAGTTTTCAGAATTGGTATCAGATTGAATAAAAAAGTGGAAAGGACTTGGCACCTTTCGGCTTTACGAATACTCTTTGCTGGGGCTGCAAGTTCAAGCTATCGAATCTTTCTCTCGTCAAATGAGCGTTTACTACTTGACCGTCATCTAAGGTTAATTCTACCTGAATTTCCCATCCCAAATGAATCAAGCGACTGATTCTTGCAGGCACTGTTGCACTATTTTCTGTAGTTTCAATTACTACGTCGTGAGGGCGCAAAAAAATCTCCGGGTTGGCTGAGTCAAAGCCGTTGTCTTGAAACATCCTCGAACTGCTGGGCAATACATTGACTGGGCCGATAAAACTCATGACGAAAGCACTCGCTGGATGGTCGTAAATTTCTGCGGGTGTTCCTACTTGTTCGATTTTACCTTTATTCATTACTGTAATGTGATCGGCAACTTCCATCGCTTCTTCTTGATCGTGCGTCACAAAGACTGTGGTAACGTGAACTTCGTCGTGCAGTCGCCGCAACCAAGCACGCAAATCTTTGCGAACTTTGGCATCGAGAGCCCCAAAAGGTTCGTCTAGCAGTAACACTTTCGGTTCCACAGCCAGGGCTCTGGCGAGGGCCACCCGCTGCCGCTGGCCTCCTGAAAGTTGCGACGGGTATCTATCGCCCAATCCTGCCAATTGCACTAAATTCAACAATTCTTCTACTCGCGATTTGACTTTCGCGGGCGGTGTTTTCTGAATTTGCATCCCGAAAGCGATGTTTTTTCGCACTGTCATGTGCTTGAATAGCGCGTAGTGCTGAAACACGAACCCAATTTTGCGCTCTTGGACGCTAGTATTCGTGGCATCTTGGCCTGTCAGCCAGATTTTGCCAGAGTCGGGCATTTCTAAACCCGCAATCAGCCGCAGCAGTGTAGACTTGCCGGAACCAGAGGGGCCCAGCAATGCGACTAGGGAACCCGATTCAATTTCTAAGCTGACTCGATCGAGTGCTTGGAAACTGCCAAACTGTTTTGATACGTTTTCTACAACTATGCCCATAGGTAGGAAGAAGGAAGAGGGAAGAGGTTCGAGGGAAAAGGCTGGATACAGGAAGCAAGAGGCAAGAGGCAAGAGCGAAAAATGTTAATCTCCGGTTTGTGGATGGGTTAAGGTAAGTTTTTTTATAGCACGATCGCACATCAGTTTGTTAATTGTAGGGTTTTGGCGATCGGTCAGTCGATTTTAGATTTTAGATTTGAGATTTTAGATTTACTTGCAGCTTTGAATCTGGAAGATGGCACTTTGGTCTAAAATTTTGGGCTCTCCAGGAAAGGAGTCGGGGCTTTGTATCCCTTTTTGGGCAGGGTCAAACAGCGGAAAATTAACAAAAATGCACCTCCAAAACAAAACAACACAATTCTTTGCCACCAAAGTTGGCGTTTGGTACTACAATGCAGCAAAAGTTCAAGCGTTTTTGACTTCAACGGCTGAGGGGATAAAGGAAAATGGGAGATGTTGGACGTGTGCCTGTAGGAATTATCGGCGCTTCAGGGTACGGCGGCGTGCAACTTGTGCGACTGCTGGCGGATCACCCAGCGGCTGAAGTAGTGTATTTGGGCGGGGATAGCAGTGCGGGAAAACCTTTTTCCAGCCTTTATCCACATTTGACTAACTGCATTGATTTGACAGTCGAGGCGATCGACCTAGACAAAATAGCGGCAAAATGTGAAGTTGTGTTTCTGTCGCTGCCGAACGGTTTAGCTTGCAAAATGGCACCGACGCTGCTCGAAAAAGGCTGCAAAGTCTTGGATTTGTCGGCTGACTACAGATTTGAAAATCTGGAAACTTACAAAGCTTGGTACGGCGGCGAGCGATCGGACTCATCAGTGGCGGCAACGGCTGTTTACGGTTTGCCAGAATTGTATCGCGATCGAATTAAAGACGCTCAGTTAGTAGGCTGTGCTGGCTGCTACGTCACTGCTAGTTTGTTAGCGCTGGCACCTTTGCTCAAACAAGGGCTCATAGTGCCAGAAACGGCAATTATCGACGCCAAATCAGGCACTTCGGGAGGGGGCCGCAAAGCCGAAGTTAATCTCTTGTTGGCTGAAGCAGAGGGTTCTCTGGGCGCTTACGGCGTTGGCCGCCACCGCCACACGCCCGAAATCGAGCAAATTTGCAGCGATTTAGCGGGACATGATATTAAAGTTCAGTTTACTCCTCACCTCATTCCGATGGTGCGGGGAATTCTGGCTACTGTGTACGCAACTTTGCGCGATCCGGGTTTGGTGAGGGAAGATTTAATCACAATTTTCAGTGCTTTTTACCGCAATTCTCCTTGGGTAAAAGTGTTACCGGCTGGAGTTTATCCGCAAACAAAATGGGCTTGCGGCACAAATCTGTGTTACATCGGTGTGGAAGTCGATCCGCGTACTGACAGGGTGATTGTGCTATCGGCGATCGACAATTTAATTAAGGGACAAGCCGGCCAAGGCATCCAGTGCATGAACTTGATGATGGGCTGGGAAGAAACTTTGGGTTTGCCACAATTGGCTTTCTATCCTTAATTGGTAATTGGTAATTGGGCATTGGGCATTGGGCATTGGGCATTGGGCATTGGGCATTGGTGATAAAAATTAAAAACTAACCGATTACCGATTACCAATTACCCATTCCCAATTACCGATTACCAATTACCCATTCCCAATTCCCAATTATCCAGTGTTATTTTGGCCCGTAACCGATCGACCCAGCATAAATTGCCCGATCGCCCAATTGAGCCTCAATCCGCAATAAACGGTTATATTTGGCAACTCGTTCGCTGCGACACAAAGAACCAGTCTTGATTTGACCGGCGCGAGTCGCTACCGCTAAATCGGCAATTGTGGTATCTTCAGTTTCACCGGAACGATGGCTGATGACGGCTCGATAGCTGTTGCGTTTGCCGAGGTCGATCGTATCCAAAGTCTCTGTCAAAGAACCAATTTGATTCAGCTTAATCAAAATCGAATTGCTAGCTTTCAAATCAATTCCTTTTTGCAGCCGCGTGCGATTAGTAACAAACAAATCGTCACCCACCAATTGAACTTTGCTGCCCATTTTCTGCGTCAGCGCTACCCAACTGTCCCAATCGTCTTCGTGCAAACCATCTTCAATCGAAATAATCGGATATTGACTCACCAAACCATCCAAATAATCGATTAATTCTGCCGGCGAATGAGCCACACCGTCGTAAGTATACTGCCCATCTTTGTAAAATTCGCTGGCAGCAACATCCAAAGCCAAAGCAACTTGTTCACCTGGTTTATAGCCAGCTTTTTCAATAGCTGCAATCAACAAATCCAAAGCTGCTTGATTGGATTTCAGATTAGGCGCAAAACCGCCTTCATCACCCACACCAGTCAGCAAACCCTCAGCTTTTAAGACTTTACTCAAGGATTCAAATACTTCTGCACCCCAGCGTAAAGCTTCTTTAAAAGAAGGCGCACCCACAGGGACAATCATAAATTCTTGAATGTCCACATTATTGTTAGCGTGAGATCCCCCGTTGATCACGTTCATCAGTGGTACGGGCAAAACGTTCGCTAAGGGGCCGCCCAAGTAACGGTAAAGGGGGAGTCCTAAAGTTTCGGCGGCCGCCTTTGCTGTGGCTAAGGAGACTCCGAGAATGGCATTCGCGCCGAGGTGGGATTTGTTGGGGGAACCGTCCAAGTCAATCATGGTTTTGTCTACCAGCGCTTGGTCGATCGCATCTAGATTAGCCAAAGCGGGGGCAATTTTGTGTTCGACGTTAGCAACGGCTTTTAGGACTCCTTTGCCGCCGTAACGGGTTTTGTCATCATCGCGGAGTTCGTGGGCTTCAAAAGAGCCTGTAGAGGCGCCGCTGGGGACTTGGGCGAGCCCCACAACGCCGTTGGCTAGGTAAACTTCAGCTTCAATGGTGGGGCGGCCGCGGGAGTCGAGGATTTCTCTGGCTTGAATAGATTCGATCGCAGTGTCTAGCATATTAATTATTCCGAACTTAACTCAAGGTTTCATGACAATTAGCAGTCTGTGGATTTTCCCACGCTGACTGCTGACGGGTAATAGAGTACGCGATCCCCAGAATTATTGGTACACAGTTCAAAATATTTGCGGATTTGGACGCGCAGATTGTTGTCAATAAGCTAGGCTTGTTGAACAATGCTCTCCGGCAATTTTGACAATAATTTGATTGTTGTAACCCCACATTCCCGCAGATTTCTTAATTGGAACCTTTGTTAAAATCAGAATATCAACAAAGTCAATCAAAAAAGGAGAAACTTAGGATGTTAGAAACAAATCTCGGAGAAATTAGAGCCTTAGCTGAAAATTCAGACCCAATTATTGCTGATCCCCCAAACATCAAATTACTCACAGGGCCATTGCCAAATCCAGCCAGCGACCCCAACTTTTTTGACTTAACTCCCAATGACGACGCATTTCAATTAGCAAACGGAATTCTGCGGAATACTCCCGGAGGTTTGCGGGCTTTAGATGGTAACGATTTTGTCAGAGGTTCCGGTGGTGCGGAACTGATGAACGGTAACAGTGGCACAGATACTTTAATCGGAGGTTGTGGCAGCGATACTATTCGCGGTGGCCAAGATTTTGACATTCTTTATGGAGAATGTGGCAGCGATTTTGTCAGCGGAGATCAAGGTAATGACTACGTTTATGGAGGCACGGCCGATGACTTTATTCGCGGCGGTAAAGAAAATGATGCTTTAGTAGGAGACAGTGGAAACGATACTCTAATCGGTGATGCTGGAATTGATAGACTTTGGGGAAGTGAAGGCGCAGATTTGTTTGTCCTCCGCACAGAAGTGGGAGCAACTTCGGGGGAAATTGGTTCGCTTCAACCGCCTCCTAGTGACAATTTTGATGTAGATGAAGTGCCTGCAGATTTTATTCTTGATTACAATCCGGCTGAAGGTGATGTAATTGGATTGGCATCTGGATTGACGCGAAATGATATTGTTTTGAGCGAAAGGTTTTTAACAATTGGTGATGCCAGAGATTACGATAGCAGTGGCCCTTTTCCTCCGGGACAGCCTCGAACTCTGGAGTTTAGAATTTTAAATACTAAGGCGACGGTGATTCGGGAAGCTAGCAGCGGCAATATCTTGGGTTTGGTGAAGGATGTTTCGCCGGATCAACTTCAGTTTATATCTGTATCGGATGGGACGATCGCTCTAGGATAATTACCAACTGGTGGGCAAGGCTAATTTGCATAGCACGGACGGGCGAAACGCCCCTTCCACAAGAGGAAAGGCAAAATTCATACTCTTCCTAGGCTATGCCTGGGAACGCATTTCACTGTTGCTCTGCCTCCCCATTTCTGAGATTATGGGCAATGTAAATTGTTCCTTGTCCACCCAACTTTAAGATTGCCAAAAATCCGCCACATCATATCCCATTTTGCCGAGCATTTGCCGCAGCAGAGGTAAGCTCAAACCGATCACATTCGTGTGACATCCTTCGATTTTTTCCACAAAAAAGCCGCCTTTACTTTCCAGTGCAAAACAGCCTGCACAGGCGAGGGGCTCTCCGGTAGCGACGTAGGCCGCAATTTGGCGCGAGGTAACTTCCGCAAAATGAACTTTTGTAACTTGACAGCGAATGACCGATCGCGACCTGGCCTGATCAAAGTCATCGAATCTAGTATCAATTAAAGCATGACCCGTATACAGTTCGCCCACCTTACCTCGCATTTTCTGCCAGCGCGAGATTGCTTCTTCCGCATCTTTGGGTTTGCCGTGAATTTCGCCATCTATGAGCAAAATTGAATCGCATCCCAAAACCAAACAAGATTTGGGATTAGGGATTTGCGGGTGAGAATTAGCCAGTAAAAACTTAGCTACAGCCTCAGCTTTTCCCTCTGCTAAAACCTGCACTAATTTATTGGCATCCCTCATTTGTATTTGCCCTTCATCAAATTCGCTGGGGCAAATCACAGCTTGAATGCCGGCATTTTCTAGCAGGCGGCGGCGCGCTGGAGAAGCTGAAGCTAATACAAAAGTTGGAATTTTCATCATTTAAGAAGTTCAGTTGACTGTTGACAGTTGACAGTTGACAGTTGTCAGTTAACTGTAGTGAGGTTTCCAGCGAACAGTCAACAGTCAACAGCGAACAGTAAACAGTCAACAGTCAACAATGCCCCATGCCCCATGCCCAATTCCCAATTCCCAATTCCCTAATAAACAGAGAAAGATTTAACAACTTTCTCAAAAGCTTCTTTTACCTTCGGCCAGCGTTCTTCAGTAGTGGAAACGTTAAGGGTAAAAAGTTTGCCGCGGCTGACGGCTACACTCGCTAAGTTGTGGCGTTCTTGGTTTGGCAACTTAACGGCGTATTCTAAAATGTAATAGTTTTTCGATCGCGATTCACGAGCTTCTGCATTGACTAATTCAGCTTCGCGGCCGGAATCAGTCGGGGCGATCGCACTTTTGCTGAGCTTGTATCCCACATCCGTCGGCGTTCCCAAATCCGCCAGAGTTTTGTCCTTCGCGACTGGACTGATTACCACGCTGACGTTCTCGGTTTGCTGAATCAAATCGCGGAACACCACATCGGGCCCGTTAGAAACCGCGATCGGCAGCCAGCCGTTAGGATAGAGAAATTGATAGCCGTCGCCAGTATCAACGTAGCTTTTGAGTCCGGTGACTTTAGACACACAACCGGTCAAGGTGAGGCTTAGAACCACCAAAAGTATTGCCGCAATTCGTTTGAGCATTCTTTTTACGGGTAGGGTAAAACAAAAATATTTAATTTTAATTGTCTCACCAAACCTTGCCCCTAAAAATAGTTAAGCTATGGATCGCTGTTTGTGTAACGCCAGCGATCCATAGCCATATAGTTTAATTGTTAACAAAATCATTACAGGTGAGTCAGCCAGCTAATCAGCCCGTGCTTGGTCGAAACTTCTAAAGCCAAGAGAGAAACAAAGCCAATCATGGCAAGGCGGCCGTTTAAGCGTTCTGCGTAGGGGGTAAAGCCGGTGCGGGGTTCGTCATCGATGTATACTGTCGGCTCGATCGCAAAATTGTTCATTTTGCCTTGGTCGTCCAGCATTAAGCCTCTGTTACTCATGTTTTTTTCCTAAATGGTTTTTAGTCTACTGTAAATAAATGTAACAGACTTGTGAAGATATGTAAAGGATTGTGAGAAATTTTTTTTAAAGACCTCGCTCTGAAACCAGTTTAAAAAAAAAATGCAACTGTAGGCAAGCTCTAAACCCTTATCTAGTCAGTCTCTCCCACATCTAAAATCTAAAATCTAAAATCTAAAATGGTAGGACTGTGGGTAGACTCTCGGCCCCGGAGGGGGGAGGATAGAGTGGAGAGGCACAAAAGTCGATGGTGTATGGCAAATCCAGTCTGGGTTTGACGAAAATTGTGGAACGGAGGAAAAATTTATGCGGGCCAGTCTGGAAATGCGGTGGTTTTATAGCGGTGCACTGCCAAAATCGATCAATCAATGGTTTGGAAGCGAGAGTCTCGGCGCGTATCTTTCGCCTCCCGAAGAGCGGGAAGACATATATTTGCTAGTACCTAACTGCGACTACTTGGGAGTGAAGCTTCGTGGGAAAACCTTGGAGGTAAAGTGGCGTCAGGCAGAGTTAGGGACAATGCAGTTCGCCAATCGCTGGGAAGGCAAAGCCGAGAAGTGGCTGAAGTGGGTTTGTGCGGACACGATGGCGCCGATACCGGCGGATATTGTGGCGACAGGAAAGTGGGTGGGAGTCAAGAAAAAGCGAGCGCAGCGTCTTTATCAAGTTTCGGCCCCTGGTTCCCTGATGTCTGTGCCTGTGGAAGCCCCAATTCCCCAAGGTTGCACCGTGGAACTTACTCAGTTGAACATTAACGGCAGCGCGTGGTGGACTTTGGGATTTGAAGCGTTTGGCAGCGAAAGTTGTTTGACAGAAAGCCTGCAAACTGTGGCTAGTTGGACTAGCAAAAGTTATCAGGCGCAAAAGTTAAAAGCTGAGGATTCTTCTGCTTATCCGATTTGGCTAGGCAGCAAGTAATATCAAATCCGGCTTGAATAATACCTCCTGTATTTTTTAGTCCTCCTCTGCTGGAACGAGAGACAAGTTGAGACCGGGTTTCAACCGCCGAGTCTGGCAGTCCTGGACGCCACGGGCATATATAGTAAGGTGCTCTACTACCGGAAATCTTCAATAATCTTTCAATAACGGAGTCTGAGGCACTTGAGATGTTGCACCATTTTCAATTAGGTTTTTTACGGGCGGGCTCTTCGGCCCACCTCACAAGAAAACTCACTCTTTGTGGAACAGGCCGGAAAGCCTGTTCTTGAGAATGCTGCAAGATGCACCCTAAAAATCGATCGTCCTGTGACAGTTGGCCTTAGTCTTATCTGATAGAGGGGGTTTGTAACTATTCTCCCTCTCTCCGATTCTCCCCCTCTCCGATTCTCCCCACTCTGCCAGCACTTCTGAGAATTTGACAAGCCAAAATCGCCGCCCCAAACCCATTATCAATATTCACCACACCCACACCAGCCGCACAAGAATTGAGCATAGTTAAAAGAGGAGCAATCCCGCCAAAACTCGCGCCGTAACCCACACTTGTCGGCACAGCAATCACCGGACAATCTGCCAAACCCGCAACCACACTCGCCAAAGCACCTTCCATACCCGCCACCGCAATCAATACATCAGCATCAGCAATTACGTGCCGGTTGCTCAGCAAGCGGTGAATGCCGGCAACTCCGACATCCCACAAACGTCGCACCTGAAAACCGCAAAGTTCCGCAGTAATTGCCGCCTCTTCCGCTACAGGCAAATCCGCCGTTCCCGCACTGATAATAGTCACAGTACCCGGATGCTGCGGAGTTGGAGAATTAGGAGAAATTGCACAAATTCGAGCCTTTTGGTAGTAGCACAAATCGGGTATTTTTTGTTGCAATTGCTCGAAAACTTCCGGTTCGATTCGCGTCGCCATCACCGCAGAATTTCGCCCGCGCATCGCCTCGATAATTTCAACAATTTGGTCTGGCGTTTTCCCTGGGCCCCAGATTACTTCAGGAAAACCCGTTCTTAAAGTGCGGTGGTGGTCAATTTTGGCAAAATCGCCGACTTGTTCAAAGTCAAAATGCTTTAATTTATCCAAAGCTGCGATCGGGCTAATATCGCCTGCAGCCACAGATTCGAGTAACTTCTGTAAAATTTCAGGTTCCATTAATTAATGACTGAATAATGACTGCTAACTGCTGACTATTCTGTTATTTTCAGCTCGTACAAATTCCAGAAAGCACCGCCGAGGGCACTATAGCGAATTCCCGAAACGCGATCGCGCACCGCCTCAAAAGTCAGCGGATTCACCATATAAATGAAAGGCAGTTGTTCCGCTATGATCCGCTGCGTTTCAGCATAAAGCTTCTTACGCTTCGCCTCATCAAGCTCCTGGGAAGCTTTCACGTAAAGGTCATCGATTTTCTGCTCCCAGTCGTACACTTCCCAACCCTTAATCGGCGGTTCTCCGGCTTGCGGGCCCTGGTTAAAACTGTGCAAAGTCCCATTTACCGACCAAATATTGTAGCCGCTGTGCGGTTCAGTACCTCCGGTAAAACCACCGAGGTAAGTATCCCAATTCCGCGTCAAACGCAGCTTTTCCACATAAGTGTTAAAACTCAGAAACTGCGTATCAATTTGCATCCCCAGTTTGCCCAAGTCTTGCTTAATTTGCGTTGCCATTTGTTCCCGAACTTTTTTACCCGCAGCCATCAACAAAGTAAATCGCACTTTGTTGCCCTCTGCATCCAACAATTCGCCGTTAGGATTGTACTTGAAGCCTGCGCTTAACAGCAACTCTTTGGCTTTTTGTTGATCGTAACTGTAAGTTTTCAATCCCTGTTCTGGGGACAGGTAAAACGGGCTTTGCGCCGGAATTGGGGAATGCAGCGGCGCGCCAAGTCCGCGATAGATATTGTTAGTCATCGCCTCGCGGTTGATGCCGTAGGCGATCGCCTGCCGAAATTCCTTACTCGCAAACCAGCGAGACTTAACCGGGTCTACAAACGGCTGATTTTGAGCATTGCGCCCCTTATTCAGATTGAAACACATAAACACGCTGCCAGTATCCGGGCCGCCATTAAAGACCGTATATTGGCCGCGTTTTTCCTCCCGTTTCAGCAGCGGAAACACTTCCGGCTCCACGTTCAGAGTATCCAAATCGCCCGATCGAAAATTCAGCAGTTGATTGTCAGTATTTTCGATAATTTGCCAAACAATTTGCTGGATGTAAGGCTGAACATTTCCCTCAGCATCTTTGCGCCAAAAATACGGATTTCGTTCCAAAACAACGCGCTGATTGGGAGTATAGCTCAGCATTCGGTATTGACCATTCCCCACAATTTTTTTAGGGTCAGTATCCGTGCCCCAAGTAGTCAAGAATTGAGGCTTGCCGTCTGCATCTGTATTATCGATAGATTCCTGTAAAATATGAGCTGGTAAAATTGGGATTCCCCCAGCATATCTAATAAAAGGAGCAAAGGGTTCTGCAACGGAAAATTCTACGCGGCGACTGTCGAGTTTTTTGACTTTTGGAAATTGGCCGCTGATGCCAACCCTCAGAATATCTTTCAAACCGCTAGGAATTTTGTCATTGAAATAAATCTTTTCATAGCTAAAGATAATGTCATCAGTAGTCATTGGTTCGCCGTCCGACCATTTCAACCCCTCTCGCAGGGTGAAGACAATCTTTTTGCCATCTTTAGAAACTTCCCACGACTCAGCTAAACCGGGTTCTAACTCAGAGGTCAAGCCGTTTTCGTTGATCAGTCCCTCGTACATATAGCCAAAAACGCTGTATGCAGATTGATTTAGGGGGTAGTTAAAGGTTGCTGGGCCGCTGGGGGTGGGAACGACGAGTCTGTTTACTAAGTTCGATCGGGCTGGAGTGCACGCAGACAGAGTTATAGTGGCAATTGCCGCCAGTAAAATCGCCAGCCAGCGCAGTCTTGAATGTAGCATCATAGAAATTTTCATAATTTTTTACTATACCATCTGCGTGCAACTATGACTGAGATTGTAACCAACCTAGAAAGTTTTTAGTGACAGCGAAATACTTTGTAATCCCGGCTTCTCGCAAAACATCTTGAACTTCCGGTAGACCAAATTCTTTGACGTTACCGCTGAGAAATACTTTGGTTTCTGTAGAATGCGATCGGGCATGACTGAGGATACTGTGTAAAATCAAATTGTCTGTTGGGTCTTTTTTGATGATAGGTGTGTTTAAAGTTGCTTGAATAATCTCTGGATTTAATGCAATCATTTCGGCATTGTATGACATCAGAAAAATTGCTTCACGCAACCGTAATTCAATTTCATCTATTCGTTCGAGATAGTAAACTAATGACTCTTCTAGGTGAAAAGATAGAGATGCGATCTTTTCAGAGGTAACATCTCGCTTTGTTTCGCTAATTTGACGGTTTAGCTGTTCCTTAAAAGAGTTTTGTCGCTTCAACTCGTCCTCGAAAGCTGACCAAGCCTCCATATAACAAACGCTGGGTATGACTAACTGAACTGATGAGGACAAATCTCTGAGCAACATAATTGCTTCAGCCTCACGCCCTGTAGCAATACTCATCAGAAAGTTGGTCTCGATATATATAATTGCCACCTAATTCCACTCGTGATTTTGTTGTTCCACCTGCGAGTAATGGCAGCAAACCGATGGCTGATATCTGTTCTGATGCTGGAGGAATTTCGGATTTCCAGTTATAATCTAAGTCATGCAGCCACGATTCTATCAGCCCCCCAAGGGTACGTTCAGAGAGCCATTGACTGCCAAAAGTCGGCATATAATAGCGACATATTTCACCAGTATTTAGAGTGCAAACAGGCTCCGATAAATTCACACCATCCCATTTGAAAATCAAAATTTGTTCCGCGTCAATAAACATAGCATAGGGAACGATCGCGTTTCTTTCAGACAGCTTAGCTAACACAGCTTTCAGCCAATCAATCGCCCGATCGACAATTTTCTGTTTTGCGTCTGCTTCTTGAGCCTGAATAATTTTAACCTCGATTAGCACGACTATGCGATCGTCCTTATCCAACGCGATGACATCCGCGTCTACAGGAAATTGTAATTCCCAGGTGTCAGTGTCCATGATTTCAGGCTTCCTAGCGATTTTGGATTAAAGAATTGACTCCACTATCAATTTTAGATTGTAGAGTTCTATTTTTTGCCCACCAAAACTACAGCATAGGCTGCAATTCCTTCTTCTCTCCCCACCGGCCCTAACTTTTCGTTTGTAGTAGCTTTGATGCCGATTTGGTCTGGTTTTAATTGTAGGACAGTAGAAAGCCGATCGCGCATTTGCTCAATATGCGGTTTCAGCTTTGGACGTTCCGCCACCACCACCGAATCAATATTGCCGATTTCCCAGCCTTTATCTAATATTAACTGATTGACTTGTGCGAGCAATACGAGACTATCAGCACCTTTCCATTTCGGGTCAGTTGGCGGGAAATACAGCCCGATATCTCCTAAGCTGAGAGCTCCGAGCATAGCGTCCATGATAGCGTGGGTGAGCACGTCGGCGTCGCTGTGTCCTAATAAGCCTAATTCGTGGGGAATGTGCACGCCGCCGAGGATGAGGGGGCGTTCTGGAACTAAGCAGTGAATGTCGTAGCCGTTGCCGATGCGGATGTTCATGTAAAGTAGATTTTTGAGAAAAGCAGACAGTAGACAATTATTTCATATTTTGTCTGAAAATAATTCAGTTTTTTGGGCGATCGAGCTTTTTACTAAAACTTACCGACTCGGAACAAACAAACCGAGTTTTTTACCCTGGGTGGGGTTTGGAAAGAAGTAGACGCGCCATCCAACCCGCTTTCTACATACCCATGCGTCCAGGATTATTTTACTTAAAACTACCGCCCGAACTAGACTGATCATTGCCAAGCTCAAACATCGCCCTCAGCTATCAACCATCAACCAACCTGAATCAACTCTGGATAGGAACTCAACAACTCATCGCCCTTCAAACTATCCATTTCCTCCTGCGGACTCCAAATCAACTCAAAAATCAGCAACTTATCTGCAGGAGTCGCCGCCGATTTCTCTAACGCTATTTTCAATTTCTCAACATCGCGAATGTCTCCAAACAGCGGTCTGACATCCTCGGTTCCTATCAAAAACGTCACTACCATATACTCTCCCTGCCCTCGATCGCCAGCACTGACAGACTGGCGGCGGCGGATGTCGCCGTTAACCAAACTCAGAGTTTCTACACTTAACTTGCTGCGTTCTTGAATTGAGAGTTGATTGAATATTTGCTCCGCTTCCTCCCGACTCGCAAATATCTGGGAATTCCCGCAAACGTGAGTCCACTTGTCGCACGAACGCAAAACAACCCGAACACATTCTTGCAAAAATTCTGCCCTGTCGGTCGCACTTTTTAGGTCAGAATTTAATGTCAATTCATTTAGCTGACTTTGAACTCCTGGGCAATATCCCACTAACATTGCAACTTGCAATTTGCTGACCGCAAAAATATGTTTTTTATTTTGAGTGCCAGACTGGGGCCGATAATAGTAAATACAGTAAGCGATTAACGCTACACCCCCAGCCGAACAAAACAGCCAAAACCAAAACAATTTCCAATCCTCAGATGATGGCGAACTCGGAGCGTTGTCTGAGGTATTTTCCGTGGGAATTGGGGCTGGATTAATTAGTGGCTGTTGATTATAATCAGTATTTGGCTGACTGTTACCGGGATTGTCTGAAGAGGGCGCTCCGAGTTGGTTATCGCCCCAATTATCAGTGGTGATTGGCGTTGGATTAACTGCTGGCTCTGGATTATAACCAGTATTTGGCTGACTGTTACCGGGATTGTAAGGAACTGCATAACTCGGAGTGGAATTATAGGTGCGGCGCTGAATAATTACTGTTCTGTTATTTCCATATTGTTGGGGAATTGGAGCGTTAGGTGTGGCGACAGGTGCAGGTGAAGCTGGCTTTTCAAAAGAGCCGCTGCGAACTCTTCCCCCAGTGTTTCCACTGGTGCTGGGACGGCTGGGAATCGAACTAGAAGAAGTGCCAGACGAGCTGTTTCTAGAAGGACTAGAAGGACTAGAAGAAGTGCCAGACGAGCTGTTGCTAGAAGAACTAGAAGGACTAGAACGGCTAGGCGAGGTACTGCTAGATCGGCTGGAACTCGAACTGGAACTAGAAGAAGACGATCGCCCGCTGCTACTTCCGCCACTGCTTCGGGCAAAAGCTTCCCGGTTAATATGTAACCATTTGCCCCCGCGGCTAGGAGTTAAATTGACAGTAACTTCAGCGGCAAGCAAAAAGGCGATCGCCGTACAGCACAAAAGTTGATTTTTTAACATAAGTTTCTCTGCTAAAAATAGGATGCTCAACCCAGACTGTTAAAAGTCAAGAGTTAACTAATCCGCTAGCAAATCCGGTCGCCTTTGGCGCGTTCTTTCAATTTGCTGTTGCTTGCGCCAGCGAGCAATTTCTGCGTGATTACCAGACAGCAACACGTCGGGCACCTTCAATCCCCGAAAATCCGCCGGTCGAGTGTACTGCGGATAATCCAAAAGTCCGTCCTCAAAACTCTCAAACTTTAGGGAATCTTCCTTCGCCACAGTTCCCCGCAGCAATCGCAAAACCCCATTAATCAAAGCCAAAGCCGGAATTTCGCCCCCCGTGAGTACAAAATCCCCCAAAGATACCTCGCGAGTTACCAAATGCAGCACTCGATCGTCCACACCTTCATAATGACCGCAAATCAACACCAACTGATCGCGCTCGGCCGCCAACTCCCGAAACATCGCCTGCTGCATCGGTTCCCCCTGGGGAGTCAGCAAAATCACTTCTCGCCGTGGCAAAACCGGCAGCGACTCCACCGCAGCAAAAATCGGTTCCGGCTTCATCAGCATCCCCACTCCGCCCCCGTAAGGCTCATCATCGACTCGCTGGTGTTTGTCTGTGGTAAAATCGCGGGGATTGACAAAATTCACCTCAGCAATTTTTTTAGCTAAGGCTTTGCCCATCAGTCCCGACTCCAGGGGAGCCCGGAAAAATTCTGGAAATAGGGTAACAACGTCAAATCGCACAATTATTGGAATTTCATTGATACATCACCTCTAGTTTGACCTTTAGAGGGAGTTCAGTTTTCAGTAATTGCTTTATTCTTTATAATTTCTTATAATTTCTGAAAATTTTGGCAAGTTAAATTCTCTTCCTGTGTCGGCGGGCAGGTTTTGTACAAAAATAATCTGTTTTTCATGACAGCGACTGCAAGTAAACTCGCCCCCAAACAACTGCGGGATAGTGCGATCGGCGATCGCACCTCACTGGCACAAACAAAAATTTATTCTTAAAAAGCCCTATTGTACCCACAGCAACGGCAAAATTGAATTTCACATCCAACAGAGGAAGACACACCATGCAGCAGTTGACATCTCAAGCCCTTGAACACAATATTCCCCAGCGCACAAAAACCTCGATTATGGTCATCGGGGGAGCCGAAGACAAAGTTCACGGGCGAGAGATTCTGAACACCTTTTTTTGCCGTGCTGGGGGTGCAAACGCTCGGCTGGCGATCGTTCCCTGCGCTTCGCGAGATCCCGAAGGAATTAGCAACCGCTACCGCACCATATTTGACGAAATGGGCGTTAGCGCAGTCAAAGTAGTGGACATCCGCGAACGCGAACAAGGGGAAAACCCCGTCTGGAAAGATTACTTAGAAGACTGTACGGGCGTATTCATTACAGGCGGCGACCAACTGCGGCTCTGTGGACTGCTGGCGGACACCCCGCTGATGGAGAAAATTCGCAAAGAAACTCTCGAAGGCAAGATTACGCTCGCTGGCACCAGCGCGGGTGCTGCGGTGATGGGATATCACATGATTGCAGGCGGTGGGAGTGGGGCGTCACCAAACCGCTCTTTAGTAGACATGGCAAACGGACTTAACATTATTCCTGAGATCATCGTCGATCAGCATTTTCACAACCGCAACCGCATGGCTCGCTTGCTGTCGGCTGTGGCTTGCCATCCAGATCGCCTCGCTATTGGTATTGACGAAGACACCTGCGCTTTGTTTGAGGGAGACGATACTATGAAAATTCTCGGTAAAGGCACTGTGACTATTGTTGATTCTAGGGAAAATTTTTATACCAATGAGTCTATGGTAGGAGCGACAGAACCCTTAAGTCTGTTCAATATGCGCTTGCACGTTCTATGTCACGGAGATTGCTACAATATGCCCCTCGGCAAACCAATGCCATCAGGAGCCTGTTCCGAGTCTGGCTGGCCCCCCGAATGCCGCACAGCCAACTAACGTAGAACATCTCTTGTCATTGATTCGGCAGAAATTAGGCGACATTCCGGCCGAATCATGGATACAAAAATAGAATAGATTCCGAAGCAGCCACGGTCTGACCCCAGGCCGAACCACAGAAAATTCTAGCTTCGGGCTTTGAGTTTTGGCTAGCCATTGGCCTGTACTTGTTTTTAGCCGATCGTAGGGGCATGAATTTTCAATTGGGTAGCCCATAACTGGAAATTCACTCCCAAACTGTTCGTAGCGAACAGTCGATCGAGCAATCTAGATCGAAATTGAATAAATGCTCCAATTATCTATAAGATTTCGCGCCCCATACCCCTCTAACTGCCATGAAAATACTTAAAATCCAGACCTTACGCGGCCCCAACTACTGGAGCATCCGACGCCAGAAACTCGTCCTGATGCGTCTGGATTTAGAGGAGTGGGCAGATAAAACCACAGCGGAAATTCCTGGCTTCTACGAAGGGTTGATCGCCGCACTTCCGAGTTTGAACGACCATCACTGTTCTCCAGGCCATCAGGGAGGATTCCTGCAACGGGTCAGAGAAGGGACAATGATGGGACACGTAATCGAACACGTCGCCCTAGAACTTCAGGAAATGGCAGGAATGCCGGTCGGGTTCGGTCGCACCCGCGAGACTGCGACCCCAGGCATTTACCAAGTAGTGATCGAGTATCAAAACGAACAAGCAGGTCGCTATGCAGCCCGGGCGGGCGTGCGGATGTGCCAAAGCATTGCCGAGACAGGCACTTATCCAGCAGCAGAATTAGTCCAAGATTTGAGAGACCTGAGAGAGTTTGCTGCGTCGGCGGCCCTGGGGCCGAGCACGGAAACACTGATTAAGGAAGCAGAAGCGCGCGGCATTCCTTGGATACCTTTGAGCGCCCGGTTTATGATTCAACTCGGCTACGGGGTTCACCAAAAGCGGATTCAGGCAACTCTGAGCAACCGCACGGGAGTTTTGGGAGTAGAACTTGCCTGTGACAAGGAAGGTACCAAAAATATCCTCGCCAGCGCCGGTGTACCGGTTCCCAGAGGAACGGTGATTCATTATTTGGATGAACTGCGCGGGGCGATCGAAGATGTCGGCGGTTATCCGATCGTCCTCAAACCCCTAGACGGCAACCACGGCCGCGGCATTACGATCGACATCAATTCCTGGGAAGCAGCAGA
This sequence comes from Microcoleus vaginatus FACHB-2002, assembly GCF_040004035.1. GTDB lineage: Bacteria > Cyanobacteriota > Cyanobacteriia > Cyanobacteriales > Microcoleaceae > Microcoleus > Microcoleus vaginatus_C. Next base: position 48,338 of record NZ_JAMPLN010000040.1, read on the forward strand.
AGAAGCCTACGACTTAGCCAGCGCCGCATCAAAAACAAAAAGTGTGATCGTCGAGCGCTATTACGTCGGCCGTGACCACAGAGTATTGGTAGTCAACGGGCAAGTCATAGCAGTTGCAGAACGAGTCCCCGCTAACGTCGTGGGTAACGGCAAGTTTACAGTAGAACAGCTTATTGAAGAAGTAAACCGCGACCCGCAGCGAGGAGACGGACACGACAACGTGCTCACCCGGATCACGATCGACAAATTGTCCCTGGATTTGCTGGAAAAACAAGGATACGCCATGGACTCCGTAGTGCCCGCCGGCGAAAGAGTATTTTTGCGCGCGACAGCAAACTTGAGTACCGGTGGAATTGCAGTCGATCGCACCGACGAAATCCACCCGGAAAACGTCTGGCTGTTTTCCAGAGTCGCCAAAATTATCGGTTTGGACATCGCCGGCATTGATGTCGTAACTCCCGACATCTCCCAACCCCTGCGCGATGTCAACGGCGTCATCGTCGAAGTCAACGCAGCACCGGGTTTCAGAATGCACGTCGCCCCAAGTCAAGGTTTACCCCGCAACGTCGCCGGCGCCGTCTTCGATATGCTTTTCCCCTCGCCTCAACCCAGCCGGGTGCCGATTTTAGCGGTAACGGGAACCAACGGCAAAACTACAACCACTCGCCTGCTTGCCCACATTGTCAAGCAGACCGGTCAGATTACCGGCTACACGACTACCGACGGCACTTACATCGGCGATTATTTGGTCGAAAGCGGAGACAATACCGGGCCGCAGAGTGCTCAATTGATTTTGTCTGACCCGACGGTAGAAGTGGCAGTGTTGGAAACAGCTAGAGGCGGAATTTTGCGATCGGGCCTGGGCTTCGATCAGTGCGATGTCGGCGTCGTCTTGAACGTCGCAGCCGATCATTTGGGAATTGGCGACATCGACACCGTGGAACAACTGGCCAAACTCAAGAGCGTCCTCGTCGAGGCGGTAATGCCCAAAGGCTATGCAGTTTTAAATGCAGACGACCCGCTGGTCTCACAAATGGCGCAGCGTGTCAAGGCTCAAATTGCCTATTTTTCGATGAACCCGGACAACGAACTGGTTGCCAAACATACCGCTGCGGGCGGGCTGGCAGCGATTTACGAAAATGGCTACTTGTCGATCTTAAAAGGCGATTGGACGCTGAGAATTGAGCAGGCTGTAAACGTGCCGCTGACGATGGGCGGGCGCGCGCCGTTTATGATTGCTAATGCTTTAGCAGCTTGTTTGGCGGCTTTTGCCCAAGGAGTGAAAATAGAAGATATTCGATCGGCTTTGTCCAGCTTCCAAGCATCCGTCGGTCAAACTCCCGGACGGATGAATTTGTTTAAATTGGGCAACTATCACGCTTTGCTCGACTACGCCCACAACCCCCACAGCTACAAAGCTTTGGGCAGTTTCGTGCTGAATTGGCCGGGAGGGCGGATAGGGGTAGTAGGTGCCCCTGGAGACCGGCGAGATGAAGATTTTGTCACGCTGGGCAAACTTTCGGCCGAGATGTTCGATCGCATTATTGTGAAGGAAGATATTGACAGGCGCGGGCGAGAACCCGGTGTTGTGGCCAAGTTAATTTGCCAGGGAATTGCAGAGGCAATTTCTGCTGGAACCGCAAACAAATCTCAAGTTGAATACGAGTTGATTCTCGACGAAACAACGGCTGTCAACAAAGCTTTAGACGAGGCACCGGCCGGCAGTTTGGTAGTGATTTTACCTGAAAGTGTCAACAAAGCTTTGAGTTTAATTGAAGCCCGGAAACCGATTAAGGAATCTGTGGAAGTTCAAAATGGTTTAGATCGATCTAAGTCACAGGAAAGTTTAAAACCGACTGTGGTGAATCAAGGCTAAAGTCTGAAGTTGGATTTCATTACATTATTAATAGGTTGGGTTAACGAAAGGAAACCCAACCTTTTTGCTTTAGACAACCGCCGTATTATCTTTCAATATTTTCTCTGTTACCTCAATCAGTTCGCACACAGAATTTTGCGTAAGTTGTGTAGTTTTAAACCCATGAGCAATAGCGTTCCGCAAAGAAAGCGCATTCATTAATAACTGATATTCGGATTTAGAAATCACGCCCTCAACCGTCAGTTGTTTCACTAAATACCGCGGTTCTAATCTTTGCAAACTTAGCTCTTCTTTATGGGCAACAATCCTCAAAGTTGCCTCAACTAAAGACCAAGAATATAGCAGTGCTGACTCTAGATGTTGTGTTACAAGTTGCTTGGCGACTTGCAAACCCAACTCTATTTCATGCTCTTGAAAAGAATCCTCAGCTTTGGAAATATCGACTGCATCCTCCGAGTTAGTCATCACTAACTCAAACCTCCAGCCGGGATTTTCTGCTACTGCTTGGGCTAAATTAGGTAGATATGTAGTAGAGGGTGACTTGAGTGAAGCGCGTGACTTGACTGCAATAACCACCGATTCTTCGCCCCGGCGCACTATCAGATCCGGGCGATAGCTTTTAAGGAAGTCCGGTAAATCTTCAGAGTTTGGATGAAATGAAATTTCATAACCTTTCTCACGATACTCCTCTGCTAGTTTCAGCAGTTGCTCTCTTTCTATGTTTGCAGTTGGGGTTGCGATCATGTCAGTACCTCTTTGTCAGGAGCATCAATTACGACAATGTGCAAGAATTCATTACCACGGGCAAATCCTTCCGCTAGAATCGAGGTCATATTTTCTACTTTAAAGTTAGTTGATAAATTCCTCTTGCGGACTAGAACATCAGTTACTTGATCGTCATCGACATAGGCTAGCCCGATAATTGCATCTTGAATTGGCTTTACTATGTTGTCTACATCGATTTTAACAGAATCGTAGAAATAAGTTATCTGAAGCATCACTAGGCCAGTAGCTGTTTTCTGCTCCGAAGACCAGTATTTTTCAGCCTCTTGCCTCACTGTCACTTTCCAAGCTTTAAGAAGAGATCGCCTACGAGCTTGTTGTGATACTGGTGGGCCATCTACTATGAACTCAAATCTCGCCAAAGTGTTTCTAAATAGAAGATTGGGGATTATTTTACGGCGTTGCTGAATTGATGTATGATGTAGCGATCAAGAGCCAAAAACATTATTCAAAACAGGATGGAATCTTTAGCTACATTTAATAGTTAGCAGGATATGGGGTGGGAACATC
>NZ_JAMPLN010000041.1:0-51304 GCF_040004035.1 Microcoleus vaginatus FACHB-2002
ACAAACCGAAAATCACACCGATTTACGGTTCAATGATTATTAAAAGCTATAGTTGGGCAAGTTATAGTCAATAAAAAGTTATGTGTTGCCGAGCTTGAATTGCCCATCAAGTGCGATCGCAATTTTTCCTAACTTATTCAGTAAGCCCTAATTGTTTTTGAAGGACAAAAGAGAATATTAGTCGGCTACAATAATCGACTTTTACTCATATGTCAATTATATCGTCTTTGAGTTGGAGGGCGGGTTTATCAAAATTATTGAGGGGTGGTAAAATTCATGGGTGAACTCGCCCCTACAGATGCTACTTTTTGGCCCGATCCCTCCGCTACGCAGGGCGAAGATGCTGTTTGGCGAAGATGCTTTTTGGTCAATGCCCTATTTGGCCGATGCCCAATTCCCAATGCCCACAAAAAAGCCAGGGATGGATATCCCCAGCTCGAAACATACCACAATTAGTTTTGAGAGTTGGTAGGGCGATGTTTCAGAACCGACCCCACCCACTTTTACCCAAATTAAATCAGGGTAATGTCAGCAGCCGTAATGCCCGGTCTGCCATTCAGAATTGCCAGCGTAACTACTCCGTCAGCATTACCAACACCGTTAGAGTCATATCCTAGTCGTCCGGTTTCATTTTCATAAAAGACGAACGGATCTGACGGGGCCGCCCCGGCTGGACCAAAACTGCTGTTGTACCGCCCACTCTCAAGCGCCAAGAACGCCTGCGAAGAAAGTCGATTCGTATTTTGCACTCCCCTCAAGTTGGGGAAGCCGTCGGAGCCATTGATTTGGAAGATAAACTTGTCTTGGCCGATCGTAAAATCGCCGATTTGGTCTGGGTTAGTACCATCGGCGCCCTCGCCGAAGTTGTTGTAGTAGAAACTGTCATTACCCGATCCGCCAATCAGGGTGTCAGCACCAGGCCCGCCGCCGAGAGAGTCGTTACCGTCGCCGCCGATCAAATAGTCGTTCCCAAAGCCGCCCAGCATGGTGTCGTTTCCAGCACCTGCATTTAAGGTATCGTCCCCGGCTCCTCCATCGGCGTCGGTAGCATCGAATGAGTCGCCGAACAGGATGTCATCCCCGTTACCAGTAGTGATCACATCAGTGCCGTTGCCACCAATAATGAAGTTGCTGCCTAAGGTATCGCTAATCAAGTTTGGCGCTGTAATATCGTCAAAGCTGACGCCGCTAGCGTAGGAGATGAAGTCGTTACCCGCAACGTTGCCAATCACGCGATCGCGCGCGCTGCCAAATATGATGGTGTCACTTCCCTCACCACCGTTCATCAGGTTGGTGACGGTGAAGCTGCTGCCAGTAGTAGGATTGGTGTAGCCAATTAACAGATCGCCGCCGATCCCGCCTTCGAGAGTAATCAAAGCAGTACCAGTACCAGCAAAAATGGCCCTGGTAGCATTGATAGTATCGTTGCCATCTCCACCGGCTGCGTTAGTAAAGGTACCGCTCAGGCTGTCGTTGCCTTCGCCGCCGACCATTGTATCAGTCACAAAAGCTGCAACGATCGTGTCATTGCCTACTCCGCCGTCGAGCAAGTTGCGACCCGCGAAGCCTCCAAATGAACTCTGGGCGCCTCCGCTCAAAGTTAGATTCGATACCCTGGATGACTCGATGAAGTCGTCGCCTCCACCTCCCAAAGCGGTATCCTGCGTGGCAAAAACCGTGATCGTGTCGTTGCCGTCGCCGCCGTCTAACAAGTTTCTGCCGGCCTCAAACTCGCCGATACCGCCGGTGAGAGAATCGTTGCCGCCACCACCAATCAAGGTGGTTCTCTCAATTCCGATCGTAATGACGCTGCCCTGAGCAAACGGGCTGCTTTGCGTACTGTTGGTAATGAATAAGATGTCGTCGTCAAGATCGCCCGACAGGTAGCTGTTGCTGGCCACACCTCTTAGGGTGTCGTTGCCTCTACCGCCAAAGAGACTGTCTCTTACATTGATACCTACAACTAAGTCGTCGCCCAAATCACCGCGCAAGTAGTTGCTGCCTTCATTGCCAGCGAAGCCAATACCCAAACCACCGTCTAAAGAGAGGTTGTTGCCACCGCCTGCGATGAAGAAGCCGATCTTGTCATTGTCCTTACCACCGTAGAGGGAGTCTGCTCTCTGCGCCCCTCCCAGCATCGTATCTTCGCCCTGATTACCAAACATCAGGTTAGCTTCGACAGTACCTTGGAGGATGTCTTCTCCCTCGCCGCCGGCCAGGGTAGCGCGGGCTTCAGCGATTATGGTGTCATTGCCTGCGTCGCCAAACAGCAAAGCCGGAGTCCGCTGAGATCTGATTGAATCTTCGTCGTCGCCGCCGTATAGGGTATCGTTCGGGCCAACTGAAATCAGAGTATCGTTATCGCCTTGGCCAAATATTAAGCTGCCCCCCAGGGTGGAAGTTCTAATGAAATCCGCCCCCTCTCCGGCGAATACTGTATCCGGGCCTAGTCCCGGAAGGTTTAAATCTAGTTGATTAGGATTGTCATCTAACGTTGTCATAAAGCTTCACTCCTCTACTTGTTGGTCATCGCTGGTGCGACTACAGACACTGCCTAGAACACCGAATGTTTGGATTCCGCTGTAGTTTAACCTGTTTGCCAGCCGCAAGTCTAGCCTACTGGCGTTAACCCTGTCTAGACTTTCTCCCTCGCGGATTTTTTGCTTGTAAGCTTTTATTTTCAAAGTCTTCACCCTTTAATAATCCTGGTGCACTGTCTCATGTGCTCACGCTCCATAAGACGCGGCTCATATTCTTAATGTTCCATTCTGGATTAGCGCTCGGGGATCGCGTCCGGGGGAGGAAATTAAAGATTAAAAAAGGCAGATCTGGGTGATCGGGAAGACAAGGGAAATTGGGAGATTTGTTACTTGGTAACAAGGCTTTGTGGCAATTTCCGGTTTTCCAGGCAGGGCCATCATTTAATAATTCTGACCCGGATTGAATTTCGTACCGCTCCGGGCTTTAAAAGTCTACGCCACGCTTTAGTTCTACGCCCCGATCGCCGTAGTGTTTGTGACAGTATACCTCGGAGTGTACGCTTGCCAAGTCAAAGTAAGCGTGGGGTTTGTGGCAGCGCCCGGTGATAATAATTTCTGTATCCCGCGGCTTGCGTAGCAGGGCTTCGACGATCGGCTCTACCGGCAGCAGTTCTAAGTCTACTGTGGGATTGAGTTCGTCGAGAATAATCGTTTTGTACCAGCCGCTGGCGATCGCACATTTGGCGATTTCCCAACCGCGTTCTGCTTCTATGCAGTCTAGCTCTTGCTGTTGCCCCCGCCAAACTATAGCATCTCGGCCGCACCGCTGGTGGTCTACTAGCTGCGGGTAGCTTTGCCGCAAAGCTGCGATCGCCGCATCTTCTGTATAACCGGTGCCACCTTTGAGCCATTGCACGATTAACACCCGGTGAGATTGGTCTTGACTGATACCCCTACCTATTGCCTGCAAAGCTTTGCCCAAAGCGCTCGTAGACTTGCCTTTCCCCGCTCCCGTGTATATTTCGATACCGGAAATATGATGCTCTGCCGCTGCGGGATGATAGTGGGGCTTCATTTCTGAGTGTAAGTCGGCAATCTCCAGCAAAGCTTCGGGGGCCGCTCGGCCTGTGGCAATGACTTCTAAATATTCTGGTTTGTTTTTGAGGGTTTGGACTACTTCGTCAACTGGCAGCAAACCCAAGTCCAATACGGGGTTTAGTTCGTCTAGTACCACGACGGAATAGAGCTCGCTGGCGATGGCTCCTTTGGCGATATCCCAGCCTCGCTGAGCTTCTGCGCGATCGAAGCGGGTGATTGCTTCGGCCCCAAAATATTCGGCTCTGCCGGTACGCACTTGGTCGATCAAGTGCGGAAATGCCCGTTGCAAGGCTTCTATTGCCCCGTCTTCGTCGTAGGAGCGGCCGGGGCCTTTGAGAAAGCGCAGCAACAAGACTCGCGTGGGCGAGTCAGAATTGATACCCAGCCCGATCGACCGCAACACTACTCCCAAAGCTGCTTGAGACTTGCCTTTACCAGCGCCGTCGTAGACGTGAATCTGACCCGCGGCCCGTTCCGACCGGGATGAGGCTGTCCGAATACCAATGCCATTCCTTACCATAATCAGCAGTTGTTTGAGTCTGTATCGGGGTGGGTATTCGATCGCGCGCCTTGAATGTTTAATTTTTCCATTCTGTTGGCGGATCTCAACAGATTATACGATAAGTTCTAACACCCAATCTTTTAAGCAGCGATTTAACGCAATCAGGTGTTCAAATCTCCGGTTAAGATTATTCCGTTTGTGCTGTACAATTAAAATTTAACACGGACTGATATACCTAAAGGCTTATGATTGCGAGTGTTTTCCCATTTCGGACTGTTTTGGTGCAAATTTTAATTATGTTTTTGGCGATCGCGATCGAATCGTGGTTTTTGCAAAAACTACTTAAACTCGGCCCCAAAACCAGCATTGAATATACAGCCATCCTCAATCTATCTTGCACTTGCGTAGGCTGGTTAGTTTTCTTCGGCATTGAAAGCGTTCTTAGCAAAGAATTGCGGGAACAGCTTATCGGTTATATTTTATTAGGACGTGGGGATAATGTTTACGCTCCAATAACTATGATAGCACTCTCAGTATTAGCAGTAACTTTTCTAGCTAAATGGCAGGGATTAGAATTCATAGAAAACATGGTTACCGGCAATAAAAAAGCTTCCAAGCCTCAGTTTTTAGGGCCACCCACCCTCACCCGCCGTCCTCCCAAAAAAACTTTTCAAGTAACTACCCAGTTTGGGGGAATTTTAATCGCCCACACTGTTAGCAATGTCGTTATTTTAACCGTGTTGTTTTTGCAAAGCGTGTATTGAAATTTATGATGAAGCAATTTTTTGATGCCACTCAGGAACTCATAAAGCTGAGGAAAAACCTTTGGGAAACCAATAAAAAATTCCAACAGGCGATGATTCCGCCTAGAGTTGTCCACTGGAAGACGCCTTTACTGCTCAGCATCTTTTTAGCTTTGCTGACAGTGGCGGCAGTCACTGACTGGCGGACGAGAACTCTGCTTTTTGATATGAGCTGGTTATTATTTACACTTTCAATGGGTTTGCTGACCAGCCAGAAACCTTTTGTGATTAAAGGAGTAAGTCTGAGTCCGTGGGTGACAAGCATCTTAATTGGCTTGTGGTTACTGATAAGATTGCCGTCGGATAGGAAGGAAATAGCATGGATATCCGGCCCACTTATAGCAGTAGTAGTTCTTGCTATCATACAGATTTGGAAGAGCGAGTCAAAACGGGAAGGTATCAGGTCGTTGGTGCGCCCTCAGTTTTTGATGATTACTCTAGTTCACGTGCTGTTTTCCTGTTGGTTTGCTTTTCACTTTTTAATTCAAGGTTGGATAGAACAGTATCCGAGCGTTTTATCGCAGGATTTAAGGCAAAGCGATTATGTGGTGACATTTCAACGGCCAACTATTAATCGATCCCGAGGAGTTGTCATCCTCAATGAAATGGAGCGATACCTGCGAAATGAAGCCCGCACTAAACCGTGGGCGCAGGTAGAGCAAATGTTAATAGATATTGACAACGAGCGATTTTTTCTGAAGAATCAAGCCTTACAAACAATTGGGGTAGTCGCAGAAGATGCGAGGTGGGATGTCAAAACTGCGATCGTCCAAGGAGAGTCCCGCTATCAGTTAGATATGCAGGCAACTTGGCTGGGAGTGGTTTTTAGACCGGAAATATATTCGTTTACCAAATCTTGCGAGGTGTTCCAGATAGCCAATAGGGCGACTGTAACCTGCGATGCCATCAAACGCTCTCAACCCGGACAGAAAAAAGATGGAACGGCGGGGGACAGTCAAGTTTGATTCTGTCTCTGTTAACTAATTGCGATCGGTATAGCGGGAGAGTGGGAGAGTCTGAGAGTCTGAGATGGAAAAAATCTTCCCTCTTCCTTCTTCCTTCTTCCTTCTTCCTTACACTAAAGTATGGCGAAAGTTTCCAGCGGGTTAATAACTAGATGAATTTGAGAAGAATCTTGACAGTCGCGACCAATGTATTTTGGGAAGTAATTCGCGATCGCATCCTTTACTTAATTATTATTTTTGCTCTGTTGATGGGCGCATCGGTACGGTTGATACCGGAATTGGCGGCGACAACCGAAAAGAAAATCATCTTAGATATCGGTTTGGCTGCTATGAGCCTCCTCGGTCTAATTGCCACAGTCTTTGTGGCTACCGGACTGGTCAACAAAGAAATTGAAAAGCGGACTGTTTATCTGTTAGTTGCTAAGCCGATAAGTCGGGCTGAGTTAATTGTGGGCAAGCACTTAGGGCTGTCGGCGGTGCTGGCGGTGCTTGTAGCAGCAATGACTGTTATCTATCTGGCTATTCTGAGTTTGAGCCGCATTCCTTTCCCTTTGGAAAGCATTTTAATCGCTTCGTTGTTTGTCTGGTTTGAGCTGTGTCTCATGGCTGGTGTCGGGATTTTATTTGGGGTTTTTAGCAGTTCGCTGCTGGCAACTTTACTGACATTTGGCGTTTATTTAATGGGACATTCGACGCGGGATTTAGTGGCTTTGGGTAAGTTAACTAAAAATCCTGGCCTTGAACAATTGATGATGGGACTTTATCTGGTTTTGCCTGATTTAGCCAGATTCAATTTGAGAAACGATGCTGTTTACGGACAAGTTCCTTACTTGGCAGGTTTGATTACAGATGCTGGCTACGGTTTGCTGTATGTGGTGCTGCTGCTGTCAATTGCGATCGCCATATTTTCCCGTAGGGAATTTTAAAAGGCACCTGCCCTACTTTCAAAAGTTTGAGTATATCTATCAAATTATCACGCTAAAATATCAAGGAGGTGATCGCTCAGAAATCTCGACTAAAACTCAAACTTTTAATTGATCCCGAATAAGCTGGTCTGTATTTAAATACTACCTTTGGGCGGGCTTTTCTGCCCTCCCCACAAGATCGGGACTTACGCATCGTGACCCAGAAACCGGGTTTATTACCGAATTTGCGGTCTACAACGCGTCTTTTCGTAAAAAAATCCGGTTTCTAAATAATCGTGCGTAAGTCCTAAAGATGTTGGAGAGAAATCACCCTGTAAATTAGATTACGATAGCTTAGCAGTAATAAAAATTGAAATTATGTTAGTGGAAAAACTCGAACCATTAAAAGATATTTTCGCACAGATGGAACGGGCTTTGATTGCCTACTCCGGCGGAATTGACAGCACTTTGGTGGCAAAAATCGCTTTTGATGTGTTGGGCGATCGCGCTTTGGCAGTTACTGCTGTTTCCCCGTCTTTACTGCCCGAAGATTTAGAAGATGCACGGATTCAAGCTGCAGAAATAGGGATTGCTCACGAGGAAGTAGAAACTCAGGAAATGGCCAATCCAAATTACACTTCTAACCCGGTTAACCGCTGCTATTTCTGCAAAAGCGAACTGCACGATACTTTGAAACCCTTAGCACTAGCAAAGGGTTATCCTTATGTGGTGGATGGGGTGAATGGTGACGATTTAAAGGATTACCGTCCCGGAATTCAGGCTGCGAAGGAACGCGGCGCGCGATCGCCTTTAGCAGAAGTAGGCATGACTAAATTGGAAGTGCGGCAGTTGGCCAAAGAATTGGGTTTGCCTTGGTGGGACAAACCGGCTCAACCTTGTTTGAGTTCGCGCTTTCCATACGGCGAAGAAATCACCATTGGAAAATTGCAAAGAGTGGGGCGCGCCGAACGGTATTTGCGACAGTTGGGACTGAAAAATTTGCGAGTGCGATCGGACGGAGATACGGCGCGCATTGAGTTACCCGCAGAGGAGATTCAGGAGTTTGTGCTAAATACGGATTTGCCTGCATTGGTGGCGGTGTTTCAGGAGTTTGGTTTTGTGTACGCGACTTTGGATTTGGAGGGGTTTCGCAGCGGCAAATTAAATCAGGTTTTGCAGCCGCAGTTGTTGGAGGCAAAAGGTTGATTAATTTTCCCGAATACAAAAAATTTCTCATGATTGATGTAGTTTGGAACATGGACAAAGGGGAACAATGTCAATCGAACCTTTAGCTTTGATTTAGCAACTTATACCTTTCAAGGCTCGAATTGTTAGGATTACAGGATTTACGCAAAAGTAACGTATTTCTGTTGCCCAGCGAACTCAGTGAAGCAATCTCAAAGTGGCGTTGCTTAATCAGGGTATGAAAAAAATAACTTTAAAATCCAAAAGCTTTGTGGCTACTGGTTTCTCTGACGGGCATATTTAACGTTTCATACCGTAAATCAGCAACGCCTAGGATGTTTGCCGTAGATTTGGGATGTGCCATGTAATAGCAAATCCGGTTTTAATACCCCCTTTATTTCTTAGTCCCCCTTAGTGCGGACTTCGTTTGACTCTATGCAGCGGTTTCAACCGCCGATTCATAAAGAGGGTGGCTAACTTTCAACGCCCGAGTCTTATCAAGGAGTAGTTGGTTGAATTTGCTGCGGCTGCATTTGCTGCAGCTGATTCTGCTGCTGAAGTTGCTGCTCCTCGATCTGAATTCGCCGATTCTCAAGATCTATTTGCCGCTGTCTGTCTTCAAGCTGCAGTCTTCTGTCTTCAAGTTGCAGCAGTCTGTCTTCAGCTTGCCGCTGTCTTTCTTCACGTTGTAGCTCTCTTTCAAACAGTCTGTCTTCACGTTGCTCTTGTCTGTCTTGACGTTGTTCGCGAAGCTGTCTAATCTGATTTCGCCGCTCGAAATCCCCTCCCAAAAATAAGTTTTCAAAAGCGTTGATGGTTGTTTGAAACCCAGTAAAAACACCGCTAACAGCGCTGATCCCAGTTGCAACTCCTGCGATCGGCTGCACGAATCTGTTGATATTGTCTGCTACCCTAGCATAGCCCGATCGCGCTACCAGAATCACATCGTCGTTGCGGAGAGTGGGGTTATTATTAGGATTCAACGCTTGAGCAAAATCCACCTCGATCGTGCGGCGAGAAACAGTACCGTTGGGGTTCAATCGCAATAGTTCTACCTTGTCTTTTTTCGCCCGCAATTGATTGAAACTGCCGGCAGTGAGTAAAGCTTGGTGCAGGGATGTACTAGGCCGCACCTGCAAAGCCCCAGGTCTAATTACTTCTCCTACAATATTGATGCTAATCGCGTTCGGAGAAAAACTGCTATTTGCGACTTGAGAAACTTCAGCTAAGTCTACAGTTGCTGCTGTCGGGATAATTACGCTATCTCCTTCTTGCAGCAAAATATCTTGAGTTGTGTCGCCTTTTTGCAGCAAATCCCACAGATTTACCATGATAGTTTGTTCGTTGCCACCTCTGACTCGGCGGCGGATTTGCACGCGGCGAATGTCAGCTTCTGTAGTGATACCACCAGCAATTTTCAGTGCTCTAGTTATTGTTGGTAAGCCCACAACTGCTCCTTGCTGTTGGTCGATAGATACAAAACTCAACTCTGTTTGTTGGTTGCTCGATCGCACATCCGAAGCAAATACAGTATAAGGCCCCGGCCGGTTCACTTCCCCGACAATTACCACGCCAATTGGTTTAGTAATATCAGCGGAAAAATTAGCACTGGCTCTTTGACGAACTTCTTGAGTATTCAGGGCCCTTGCTGTCGGTACAAAAATTGTATCTCCATCTCGAATGGTGACATCTTGACGCAAATTTCCCGTGTCTAAAAAATCCTGCAAATCAACAGTAGTAACTTGCTCCGGGCCGCCTCTGCGGGGACGACGAATTTGGACATTTCGCATATCTCCTGCTGATGTCACCCCTTGTGCAAGTTGCAGCATTTCCATCAAAGTCGGGAATTTTACTCCTCCTCCTTCTCTAGTGGGATTAATCTTGTAGGAACCCGGGCGAGTAACTTCACCCGCAAGACCTATATTTAGGGGGCGAGCGACGATCACAGTCACGGTAACAACCGGAACATTGATGAAGGGTTCGTATCGCTGGGTAATCACATTAGCGGCTTGTTGCAGCGTCAACCCTTGAATTGAGACGCTGCGAATGATTGGCAAATTGAGTGTCCCGTCAACTAACACTTGATATTCCTTGCTGAATTCAGGGACGCCGAAGATATCTAAAGCAATGCGATCGCCCGGGCCTAAAGTATAAGCTGCTTCTGGTGTCAGCGAACCAGAATTGCCGATCGGCGGCAAACTCGAACCCGGAGGTGGCGGCGGTACTCTCGGTTGGTTTGGGTTCCTAGCAGGTGCAGGATTTCTGACGGCAGGTAACTGAGCTCTACTGGGCAGCGAACTCAATAGCACCAGGAGTGCTGACAAACTAAGACTTGTAGCGGTTTGAATGGTATGTTTCATCTTTCTTCCCTGGTTGCCGCCTGCCAATGAACAAGAGCAATTTAGCTAGTTGATTTTAGTTTATTTTCCCTGCTGTCCAGTGTAGCCTCGCTTCGCTGCAAAATCCACAGGTGGAAGCATAAAAATTGTGCGATCGCACTTAACTATTTTGCCCCTTGTTTGTAAAGAAAGTGTAAAGCCCGCCAACTGTTCTCAGGATTAGGCTCTCGTTTGAGCAAAATTCTTCATACATAACTCGCGATACAAATCAACCCGCCACAGAAAGGAGATAGGAAAAAACCCCCGGATTTGAGGTAAAATGTTAAATAATTCTCTCTGCAGGACAAAGACAAGTGTCACTAAAATTGGATAAAGTAATTCCCTGGGGGCGCTGCTTGGATGAATACATAGGAATGTTTAGCTTGACATCAAGTGACCTCAAGCTAGCAATTCTGGATTGTGCGGGCGGCCCGGCGAGTTTCAATGCCGAAATGACTCGCCAAGGTAAAAAGGTAATTTCTTGCGATCCAGTTTATCAGTTTACTGCGGTGGAAATTGGCGATCGCATCCAAGAAACATATCAAACTGTGATTGACGGTGTTAAAGCCAATTTAGACGGCTACCTGTGGAATAATTTTGAATCGCCCTACCAGCTAGGCGAAGTGCGAATGAAGGCGATGCAGGAATTTTTAGAAGATTTTCCATCAGGCTTGCAGCAAGGCCGCTACCTGAATGCTGAGCTGCCAGTTTTGCCTTTCGAGAACGATCAATTCGATTTAGCTTTGTGCAGCCATTTTTTATTTGCTTATTCTCACCTGCTTTCGGAAGAATTTCATCTGGAAGCTATTACAGAAATGTGTCGGGTTGCAAAGGAAGTCCGGGTATTCCCTCTATTGCAGAGTTTTAGCGGGGAGGAATCCGATCACTTAAACCCGATCGTCGCCGAATTGAAAAAGAGAAATTTTAGTGTAGAAATTCAAGAGGCTCCTTATGAGTTTCAAAAAGGTGGGAATAAGATGCTGCGAATTAGGAAAAAAAGCTCCGCAGAAAGGTAAGTATAACTTATTCTTCTGGTAGGGAAACCAAATAACAGCCATTAATTCGCCAACTATTATCAAACTGTTTTTCCATGAGATAAATGGCTCGGATTGGGATGCCTTCCGAGTCCAGCAACAGCACCGGCTGAGCGGGAATTCCTTCTACAGTGGCGAGGTTTTCAAATAATACCGAGCGCGGACGGTAGACAGCTTCATAAGCAATTTTTACCATGTGCATAAAGTTTTCGGCTGTGCGAAACTGCTGCTGAATTCCGGGACTGGCGAAGGCAAAAGCCCCAGCAGCATCGTCTTTTTGAAATGCTTGTAATTGCTGTTCTACGACTGAGCGAATGGTAGTGCGATCGCGATCGGTAATTTGCATAATTTTGAGCGGAACAGGCAATTTAGGTGGGACGTTGTTGTCGTCCGTAGTAAATCTGTAAAATCAGGACTTCATCGTTTAAGATAGCGTAATGCAGAACAAAACCAACTTTCCCTGCATGTCACAATTAGTTTCCGCATACCAGGGGTTTGTTCAACAAGCGCACCTCTTTGCGGGTATGTCTGCAAACTTTCTCCCACCTCTACAATCTTTTGAATTGCTTTAACAGCAAGATTGGGGTCAGTTTCAGCAAGGAATTGGCGATGCCGCTCAAGTGCTGTTAGGGCTGGGCGCGTCCAAATTACTGAGGGCATGGCAATTCGCGATCGCTCCCTAGACTATCTGCCCATTGCTTAACCCGATCGTGTCCAATGCCCGTCTTGTTTGTCTGGTAATCTTGCAAGGCTGCCAGACTATTGGCGATCATTTGTTCTTCGCTGAGGGGTTGAAACTCGTTTGCTGTGTCAATTTCGCCCCACTGATATCCCTCCGTTTCCTCCGCAATTTCTGCGATTAAGCGTTCAAAGTCGCTGAGATTACCGTTGGACTGATTCAGCCATGAAAGCACGATCGCCTTAACCGAATCGCTGGGCATGGCTTGAATTTGGGCGTGGAGTTGCTTTATAGATTGAGCCATTGGACAATAGAGAGTGACTGATTTAATTTTAGCGCAGTGTCAAATAGTTGTGGAACTATAACGCACAGTTTCAGCATATTTTTGATAATTTTTAAATCCATGTTAGAGTGGATGCTTGAAAAAACTGCCGCACGGATAGAGGGACGAGCTTTTTTCTCAGACACTACGTTTTCTTTAGTAATTCTAATCAAAAACCGCAGAGCTTCATTCACTGCTTCTGAATCGGGAAACATCTCTGCAACATCCGGTTATAAACGAATATTTACACCACCAAAGGTCTTTCGTTCAGATCCTACCATTCTTACACGCAACTGCCTCAAATCATATTCCGATCGCAGTTCATCGTTCATCCCTGTTTTAATCTTATTCATCAACTTCAATATCTTTGATATACAGCATATTCCATGTATATGTGATACACATAATCTTCTCGTCAGTAAGGTGCGTCGCCCTCAAAAATCTGCAAGTTATATCTAAGATATCGCAGCGATGCACCCTACGGATTAACTTGTTTTCATCCCACTCGAGTTTCATAAAGATCCTAAATCAGCATCTTTGATATAATATTACATCAAGAAGCCAAACTCAAACCAACTCATGCCACAAACAGTCTGGATCGCACGACACGGAAACCGCATCGACTTCGTTAACCCCGACTGGTTTCTTACAGCAGAACGCCCCTATGACCCCCACCTTTCCGAAGACGGTCACGTTCAAGCTAAACAACTCGCCAATCGCCTCAAAGGAGAAGGAATTTCTCATATTTTTGCTTCCCCTTTTCTGCGAACTGTCCAAACAGCAAATCACGCGGCAGAAGCTCTCGATTTGTCAATTAAACTAGAGTGGGGACTGTGCGAATGGCTGAATCCGGAATGGATGCCAGAAATGCCAGAAACTGAGTCCGTCGAAGCTTTGTGCAGGCGTTTTCCCAGGATTGATGCTTCCTACAAAGGCGGTATTGCTAATTATCCCGAAACTGGGGAAGCTTGTCTCAAAAGGGCGGGGGAAACTGCTAAACGCCTCGCGGCTGAGTTTCCCGAAGATATGTTATTAGTAGGTCACGGCGCGTCGGTTTTAGGAACTGCGATCGGGCTGGCGGGCGGTGCGGAAACGGAAATTAATGCTTCTTTGTGCTGTTTGGTGAAAGTGGTGCGGGGTGAGGGAGAATGGTCGATCGCACTTAATGGCGATACTTCTCACCTGACTGACTCTGAAACCGTGATCCGGTTTAATTAAAGTTGAGATTCGTGCCAAAAATCGCATTTTATGCTATGTGTGTAAGGTGCGCCGAGGTGCACCCTACGTTAATCTGATTAGTCCGAATCGGGGTGTTATTGTTTAATCTCGATCGCACATTTTAAATCGAAAATCTTAAATCGGTATGGCTGGACACAGTAAGTGGGCGAATATTAAACGCCAAAAAGCTAGAGTTGATGCCGTTAAAGGCAAGGTTTTTGCTCGAATATCTCGCGAAATTATTGTCGCGGCCCGCAGCGGAGTTCCCGATCCTGCTGGCAATTTTCAACTGCGGACGGCTATTGAAAAAGCCAAGGCGGCGGATATTCCTAATGAAAACATAGAAAGGGCGATCGCCAAAGGTGCTGGCTTGGCCGGGGGAAGTTCGGATTTAGAAGCTATTCGCTACGAAGGTTACGGCGTTGGCGGAGTTGCTATTCTGATTGAAGCGCTGACAGACAATCGCAACCGCACCGCGGCTGACTTGCGAGAAGCTTTTACTAAAAATGGCGGAAACCTGGGCGAAACTGGTTGTGTGGGCTGGATGTTTGACAACAAAGGAGTTTGTACGGTACGCGGGCCGATTGATGAGGAACAATTGTTTGAAGCGTCGCTAGAGGCGGGTGCGGAATCTTATGATTTGATATTAATTGATGAGGATACTGAAGGTGCAGAGGTATTTACAAGTGTCGCTCATTTGGAACAACTGGCTGATGTTTTGAAACAAAAAAAATTTGCTGTTGTGCAGTCGGAAAATCGCTGGATTCCGAGCAATACAGTGGAAATAGACACTCCTGAAAAAGCTCGCTCGCTCCTTAAGTTAATGGATGCACTGGAAGATTTGGACGACGTGCAAAGTGTGACGGCTAATTTTGAAATGACAGATGAATTGATGTCTTTGAGTATGGTATAACGCTCTAAATCACCAGATTTTTGCCATCCGCAAGACAAATCCCGGTAACTCTGGATCGCCGCTGACTGTTTCAGGATTATCTAAGATTTCAGGTTCGCGATCGGGACGGTAGATGTAGGCTTTTCTGTTTTGGCGATCGAGCAAAAAGCCGAGTGATACACCGTTCTCAATATATTCTTGCATCTTGTTTTGCAATCCCTTGAGAGTGTCACTAGCAGACCGCAATTCAATCACAAAGTCTGGACAAATCGGTGCGAATGAGGCTTTTTGTTCTTCAGTTAAGGCATTCCAGCGCTCTAGTTTAATCCATGAGGCATCGGGGGAGCGGGTTGCTCCATTCGGCAAGGTAAAGCCTGCACTGGAGTCAAACGTTTCACCTGTGCCATCTTGTTCTGCCCAGTCCCCTAATTGTAGGGCAATCTTACCGTTTCGATTCCCTGTATCTGAAAAGGCGGGTGACATAATGATAACTTCGCCACTGGCTGTACGCTCAATTCTCAAATCGCGATTAACTAGACAGAATTCATAAAACTGTTCAACAGTCATTGATTGGAGCGCAGGGAAATTGACCGTCAGTGGGACGCTTTCGGTTTGAATTAGCAGCGTCGTCATGGTTTTTCCTCAGTTGGTGCAGGGGTGATAGAATAGCTTGAGCTTACACTATTTTAGCTTTGCGATCGAAAGTCTTAGTCGATCGGGGATTCGGAGGCTTGTATCCGTTTTTGGGCTGAGTTAATAATCTTTTTTCCCAGTCAGCAAATAAGTAACCATGTATCCCTTGCCCTTAACTTGAATAGCGCCGCGCTTCTGAAAAGTGTATTTATCCTTTAATAATTCGTAGGTTTCGGCGGTGACTTGAATGCAGCCGGTAATCCCGTGGGATTCCATGCGCGAAGCAATATTTACTGTGTCGCCCCAGAGGTCGTAAATAAACTTTTTTAAGCCGATAACGCCGGCAACGACAGGGCCACTGCTAATCCCGATCCGAATGCTGAAAGGTTCCGAATGTTCTAAACTCAGGAGCCTAATTTCATGCAGCATATCGATCGCCATGTTCGCAACCGCCTCGGCGTGATCCTCTCTGGCCGTAGGCAAACCGCCGACAACCATGTAAGCGTCACCAATAGTCTTAATTTTCTCCAAACCGTGGCGATCGGCCAAGTGGTCAAAAGCCGAAAAAATATCGTTGAGCACTTCCACCACTGCCGTCGCTGAAATTCTCGACGAAAGCTCTGTAAACCCCACAATGTCGGCAAACATCACAGTTACTTCCGCAAAACTTTCGGCGATATTGTGTTCATTGTCCTTCAAACGCAGGGCGATCGCAGCCGGTAAAACGTTCAGCAGCAGTTGCTCGGATTTAGCTTGTTCGAGTTCCAACTGTAGGTAAGCAGCCTGCAACTGTTCGGCTTGGCGAATTCTTTCTCCGGCTAGCTTTTCTATTTGGGCCGTGCGGCTCAAAGATGTCAGCATATATGTCACCGGAATCAGAGTCCACAGCATCCCCATCGTCAGAGTTCCCCAAGAGCGCCAGTGTTTGCGAAGCCTGCGAATTTCCGGCGTTGCCGACACGTACATAGACCACTGGCGGCCGCTAATTTTCAGCCGCCTTCTGCAAGCTGTATAGTTCGGGCCTGGATTGTCAAGAATCGGGCAGTTTTGCATCAGGGATGGTGCCGCAGCGGCTGATGCTGGAAGCACTTGTTGGCTCGCCGATTGGAACTGCACCGCAAATTGCTGAATTTGCCTCTCAGTAGGGAGATTTTTGAGAAGCGGGTTGGCCCTTTGGGGTAACAGTGGCGCTGCTTCTTGCTTGTCTGGAGCCTCGCTAACGAGATAAATATTGAGGTAGTCGGTATTGCGTCCTTTTAAAGACGTTTGGAAAATATCTTTGCCTCGAAATACGCCCAGAACAAATCCTTGTAGCAGTTGGCGACGGGATTCCAGGGTAGTCGGGTTACTGCTGTTTTCGTAAATGGGAACTATGGCCAAAAGACCTAGTTCCGGGGAATTGCCCTGAGTTAAGCCGATGTAGTTGGTGACAATCATTTCTCCTGTATCGCGCCCTCGATGGAGCGCGGCGCGGATTTCTGGGTGGGAGGCGAGGTCAAAGCCTAATACTGTCTCGTTTCCGGCTGGTGGTTCGACGTAGAAAGCCGGGAAGTATTCGGAACGCTGGAGGGCCTTGCGGAGTTCTCCTCGCGGGCCGCGCTCTGTAATCTCGAAGCTGGGCTCTGTTTCGGTTCTAGCTTTGGTTTCGTAGTTGCGCCGTTCGGAATTGGGGACGCGGGGGGCCCAAGCCAGGAGTTGCAGGCTGGGGTGGACGGATAGGGGACGGGCGACAAACCTAGCAAAAGAGGAACGCTCGACGGCGCTGAAGGCTTTCATGTAGTCGCTGAGGGCGAGAACAGTATCTAAGTCGGAGTTGAGCTGGCGTTCGATGCCGATCGAAATATCGTCAATGCGGCGGTGCATTTCGTAGTCGCGGCGCTTGTCTTCCCAGTCCCAAACCAAGGCGAATGTCAAAACCGACAGCCCGACACCCAAAGCCAGCGTCAACCCGGCTGGAATGTAGCGAGACCAGGATAAAGGTAGTTTTTTCAGCATAATTGCCTAGCGAATAAGGGCAGCAGATTAGCACACCGCTGAGTGCGATTTTTTCCGGCCTCTGAGTGCGGTTAATTCAAAACCCTGATAACTCAAGCACCGACGGCAATTGGGAATTAAAAGTTAGATATTTAAACTTTTAGATTAATGGACGATCGCTCAGCAGGGGATTTCAATCCAGAATTCCGCTCCCTGTCCGGGCGCTGAGATGCACCGCAGGCTTCCCTTATGTTTTTCTACCACAATCTGATGGCTGATGGATAATCCTAAGCCAGTGCCAGCCCCTACGGGCTTGGTGGTGAAGAACGGGTCAAATAGTCGCTTGCGAACGTCTTCGCTCATTCCCGGGCCACTGTCGGCGATGCAAATTACAATGCGATCGCAATCACTGACCTGGTTTTTACTGTGGCTTTTCAGGTCAGCTTTTTTCATGAGGGTGCGAATCACGATCGTCCGAGGTTCCGGTTGGTTTTCTAGAGCGTCGATCGCATTGCTGATAATATTTAGAAATACCTGGTTTAACTGCCCCGCACAACAGTATATTTTCGATGTTTTTCCGTATTCTTTAATAACTTCAATCCCGCTTTTTATACTTGCCTGATGCAACCTGTGCTGCAAAATTAACAGTGTACTGTCAATTCCTTCATGAACGTCTACCAACTTCATTTCTGATTCATCCAATCGCGAAAAGTTCCGCAGCGACAACACAATATTACTGATTCTTTCTACTCCTACTCTCATGGAATTTAGCATTTTTGGCAAGTCTTCCTTCAGAAAATCTAACTCTAAGTCCTTAACTTTTTCAGCAATCTGAGGCACTGGGGACGGGTAGCATTCCTGGTAGAGACTTAACAGTTCAATTAAATCGTGAAAATAGTTGTATGTATGAGAAATATTGCCGTTAATAAAAGTTGCTGGATTGTTGATTTCGTGGGCAATCCCAGCCACCATCTGACCGAGACTCGACATTTTTTCGGATTGAACTAATTGGATTTGAGCGTTTTGTAGCTTTTCGTAGGCTTCTTGCAATTGGGCGGCTTGTTTTCTTAATTGAGATTCGGAAGCTTGGAGTGCGGCGGCGGAAATTTTGCGATTGGTTATATTTTCAATCATCCCTAAGTTGTAAATAGGTTGTCCTTCGCCGTCTCGAATCAAAGTAGCTGTCACATTTACCCAAACAATTTTACCTGTAGCGGTAATCTGGCGGAGTTCGATTTGATAGTGAGTAATTTCTCCCCGTTTAAGAGAATCAGCAACTTGGACATTTTTTGGAGAATCTTCGGGATGCCCAAGTTCAATAAATGTTGTGGCGAGCAATTCTGCTGCGGTATATCCCAGCATTTCACAGTAAGTTTTATTGACTCGTACTAACTTGTTATCATCTAAATTAGCTAAGTAGATAGCGATGGGTGCATCTTCAAAAATTGTGCGAAATAGTTCTTCGCTGGCACGGACTTTAGCTGCTAGTGAAAGCCTATCGGTGATGTCTTCAAACGTAGACAAAATGCCGACAACATTGCCGGAATTGTCGTGTAAAGGTATTTTATTTGTATCCAGACAGCACTGGGTGCCGTCGGCTTGCATTTTGGATTCTATGATGTGATATTCTGGGGTGTTGGTTGCCATGATGCGGCTGTCGCAGGCTCGAAAAAATTCTGTCTCTTCCGGCTTCCAGGGCATATCGAAGTCGGTGAGACCGGCGATTTCACTGGGGTGATTGAAACCTGCGACTTTGGCAAAGTTTTTGTTGCCTCCCAAGTAAACTAAATCTCGATCTTTCCAGGCGATTAACTGAGGAATGTTATTGATTACCAACCACAGCATTTTTTGTGAGGTTTCCAAGGCTTCCGTGCGTTCTTGGACGCGCTTTTCTAGTTCTTGATTGGCTTGTTGCAGGGCGATTTTTGACTCGCTGAGGGCGATTTCTGCTAGCTTGCGATCGCTGATGTCGATTGTCACCCCTTCCCACAGTATATCGCCCCCAGGCTGCAGTTCGGGGCGGGCGATGCCGCGAATCCATTTCAGTTTTCCCGATCGGGTTACAATCCGCCCTTCATATATCCAAGGTTTTAAAGTTTCGCCGGAAATTGCGACTGATTCTAACATGGGTTTTAGGTCTTCTGGATGCACCATTGACCACATTAAACCGGAGTTTTCTTGAATTTGTTCTGGCTCTAATTCGTAGAGTTCCCAACAGCCTGAACTGGCATAAATGAATTCATCGGAACCGTCGGGATGCAGCAAGTATTGATAAATCATTCCCGGCACGTTGGCGGCCATTTTTTGGAATCTGGCTTCGCTTTGCCGCAATGCTGATTCTGCAAGTTTGCGATCGCTAATGTCAATCAACAAGCCGTCCCAAATAATGTTATCTTTTTCGCCCTGTTCTGGTCGCGAAGCCCCGCTAATCCACTTAATCCGATCGCCCGGAAAAACAAATCTGCCTTCCCACCGCCAAGGCTCTAAAGTTTTAGCTGAGATAGCAACAGATTCCTGGAAGCTTGGCGCATCGTCTGGATGAATCATTTCGATCGCGGGAATAGCTGAGTTTTGGAGTACCTCTGGTTCTAATTCCCAGAGCTCGCGACAGCCGGAACTGACGTAGGGAAATGACACAGTGCCGTCTGCTGCTAACTGAAATTGATAAATCATTCCCGGAACGTTGGCGGCTAGTTTTTGAAACCTCGCTTCGCTTTGCCGTAATGCTGTTTCTGCTTCTACGCGATCGGTAATATCGTAAAATGCTGATAAAATTGCGGCTTCGCCATTAAAATTAATCGCTCGCATCGACATTTTTACCCAAAACAAACTGCCATTTGCTTTTTTGAGGCAGATTTCTTCGCTGTCGCTAAAGCCGTTTTGTTTGACTAATTCTATCAATTGACGGCGGTCATTGATATTGGCATAAAGTTCAATTTTTTTGCGTCCGACAAGTTGTTCGTAACTCACACCTAAACTTTCTCCGAGGGCCGGATTTGCATACAAAATTACGCTGTCTTCTAGGCGCGTAATTGACATGGGAACGGGAGTCACAGTGGTGATCGCCCGCAATCTTTCTTCGCTTTCTTCCTTGGCTGTTTCCGCTGCTACTCTTTTGGTAATATCGTTCTGAACTCCGATAAAATGAGTTAATTTTCCCTCATTGTCTAGGATGGGGGAAACCATTAATTCGTTCCAAAAAGGAGTTTTGTCTTTGCGATAATTTTTGAGAACTACCTGAATTTCCGTTCCCGCTTCCAAGCTGCGGCGGAGTTTATTTAATTCGGCCTGATCGGTATCGGGGCCCTGCAAAAATCGGCAGTTGCGTCCAATAACTTCTTCGGCACTGTAACCGGTCAGTTTCTCAAAAGCAGGATTGCAGTAGATAATAGGTATGTCAGGCTTGCGAGCATCCGCGATGAGGATGCTGTTGCTCGACGCTGCGATCGCCCGTTCTAGGAGAGACAGGTTGAAAGAGTCTGTTGTCATCTGTGGCAATATCCAAATTCCCAGGGAGCGGACAGAACAATAAAAAATTATAAATAGCTTGAGCCATTCTTATTGTATAATTTTATTTTTAATTTAGCCTTGTTAACAAAGTCAGCAGCCCAAAAAAGCCCGCGAGGGAGACGAGTAATACCATTTTAGATTTTAGATTTTAGATTGGCAATGACTGATTAGATCATGGTTTGAAGCTTGCCTACATTTGCCTTCTGGTTTAAAAGTAGTATAACCGAAGGCATTCGGCACTTATGCAGAAAACAGAAGGTGAAAATACCGAAGACGGAAAGAAAACAGAAGATGAATATACTGATATTTTCAACTTTTTTTTTTCTCCTCCTTCCATCCGGCTCGTCACCCCTTTTAAATTGACAAGTTGATGCAAGAACCCTGAGCAGTTTTGCTTACTTCAATTCTGGCTTGAAAAGCTTCTTTCAGGTGGGGCATATGGGTAACGGTGAGGATGCAGGCGAAGTCGGAGGCGATCGCATTAATTGCAGCAATCAGTCGATCGCACCCTTCAGCATCCTGAGTCCCGAACCCCTCATCAATAATCAACATTTGTAAAGCCGTGCCCGCCCGCTGAGACAGCAGTCTCGCCAGCGCCAGCCGAATCGCAAAATTAATCCGAAAAGCTTCACCGCCCGAGTAAGTTTCGTAGGCGCGAGTACCGCGAGCATCAGCAATTAAAATGTCTAAAGTGTCAATCAATTTAGTTGCTTTTTTAGAAGCAGCCGCCCGCTGAGTAATAAATTGAACGTGCAATTGATTCGCGCTCAATCTCGACAATATCTGATTGGTTTCAGCTTCGAGTTGAGGCAAAACATTTTCAATCATTAAAGCTTGAATGCCGTTTTTACCAAATGCTTGACCCAACTCTTGATAAACTCGCTGCTGGCGTTTGGCAACTTGCATTTGCTCTTTTTGAGCTACTAGCTGAACTTGCAGAGTTTCCAGATTTTGCTGCTGCTGCTGGAGGCGTCCGAGACTTCCCAAATGTTGGTCTAGCTGCTGGCGGCGGCGACTGATTTGCTGTTCGATCGCACTTATTCTGGCTGTGGGATCGGGATGTTCTTGCAATTGCTGGTTCATCGCTGAAGTTTGAGCGCTGACAGCTTGCAAATCTCGATCGCGCACTGCGATGGAATTTGCTATTTCATTAACCCGCTGCTGCACTTGCGGGTACTGCACAGTTGCCGATCGCAATTTTTCGGCGCGCGCAATCCAAAACTGCGATCGGCGCATTTCGCTCCGCACGTGTTCGTGCTGTTCCAAATTATAGCCAATTTCCGCAATGTATCTATCTAAAGACAGAATTTGCTGCTGTATTTCCGAGCTATTTTTTTGCTGTTCTAACTGTTGCTGTACGGTGGCTAATTGAGTTTGCAAATCTGGGCGGCGGGCATTAATTTTATTGAGTTTCTGCTGAGCATCTTTGATTTGAGCTTGCTTAATTTCCGCCCACCGCAAGCGCTTTTCATCGCTGCGGGCGAGGGAGTGGCTGCGATCGCTGTAATTGAGCTGTTGCAGTTGCTGTTCGATTTGCTGGAGTTCGCCCAAATCCTCGGCTGCATACTCGCCGGTGCGTAGCAACCGCTCTATTTCTGCCGCGTCTTGACGCATACTTTGCAGTCGGTTTTCATCTTGGCCCAGGCTATCTAATTGTGCTTGCAAATGGCTGCGGCGTTCGCGCAATTCTTGGTAGGGCGCTAATTCCTCTTCTAGTTCGCGGTATTCATGTCTGAGAACTTGAATTTCGCGCTCGGAGACGGCCAACTGTTCGCGCACAACCCACAATTGGTTCCAGATTTCCTGCTGTTGGGTGTGGTGTTTTGTGACTACCAAATTCCAGTAGTGTTCGTCTAAAGGTCGATCGCACAAAGGACAATTGCCAAAATTTGTATCTCGCACCATTAAAGGCGAATTCGATGGCTCGTTTTCGGCAAAATTCGAGGCTTTACCTTCACCCGCGCTGGTTTCTCCTTCATGTTTCCGCAGCAGTTGCAGTTTTTGGTCGATCTCGGCGAGTCTGGTTTGATAGTCGCGGCTTTTGGCTTGCAGGTTTCCTAGAAAGTCGTGCCTTTCTTGACCTTTTTCTCGCACTCGCTGCTGATAAACTCGCTTGTTTTCCAACTGCAAAATTTGATTGCCGATGGCGGAGATTTCCTGCTGTAATTGCGGCTGTCGCTTTTGCTGCTGAACTTGTACCTGTCGGTTGATTTCCTCTAAGCGGGCGGTTAAACCGGCGCGGGCGCGATCGAGCTTTTGTTGCTTTTGCTGCTGCTGTTGTAGCAGTGGCGAAACTTGCAGTTGCAGTTGCTCTAGTTCGTTGAGGCGCGATCGAACTGCTTGCAACTGTGCGAGTCCTTTGTCAACATCCGGCTGCTGTTTGAGAATTTCCAGAACATCTTTTTCATCTTGTTCTAAAACCTCTAATTGAGCTTGCAACTGCTGAATTTTGCTTTGCAAAAAGCTCAGTTCTTGCCGCTGCTGTTCTTGTAATTGCTGGCGCTGATTTTGGGCTTGTTGGTTAGCTTTAAATTTGCCAGCCAGAGTCTCTTCTGTGGCTTGCAAGCTCTGGAAATACGCGATGCCTGCTGTTATTTCCTTTTCTTGCCCTAGGAGGGCTTGTAGCTCATTTTGCTGCTGTTTTGCTGCGCTGAGTTCTTGCTGCAAGCGGCGGCATTCTTGAGTGATATTGTAGTGCTGTTGCTGGTGGCCGGCGAGGAGTTTTTGCCAAGTTTGGCGGTTGTGGTGCTGGAGTTGCAGTTGCTGTAACTCGGTTGTGTCTGCTTGCTGCTGCTGCTGAAGCAAATCGGTTGCTTGCTGCAATTGAGTTTGTTCTGAGGCGATCGTCTCTTTTTGTTGCAGTTGCTCTTGTACGGTTAGCAAACTCTGTTTGAGCACTTCGACTTGAGCTTTAAATTGTTTGGAGGTATCCTTGGCTTGTTCGGATAAAGTATCGTAGGAGTCGAGCTTGAGCAGGTTGGCTAAAACTTGTTTGCGTTCGATCGGCTTTTTGAGCATAAATTCATCAGCTCGCCCCTGCCGCAAATACGCCGAGTTGATGAACGTATCGTAATCTAGTTTGATGTGTTCGAGGATTTTTTGCTGAGTGGTTCTCAGACCTTTGTCTGTGAGGGTGCGAAAATTAAGTTTTTCCTCACTCTCGGCAGAATTCAAGCTGACTTGAAATTCCAAACTTCCCGATTGTCCGCGTCGGCGGTTGCGAATCACCCGGTAGATTTGGCCGCCGATGGAGAAAGTGAAATCAACGCGCACATCAGTTTCGCCGATATGGATGATATCGTCTTCTGTATCGCTGCGGCAACAGCCCCAAAGTGCCCAGGATATGGCTTCTAAGAGGGAGGATTTGCCAGCACCGTTAGGCCCGCAAATGCAAGCGGTGTGCAGGCCGCGAAAGTCTAAAGCAGCTTCGCGATAGCTGAGAAAATTTTTGAGTGTAAGTTGTATAGGAATCATTTAGGCCATCGCGCCATACAATCTATCTATAAATAACACTATTTGTACGCTGTTGCCTAGTTATTCAATCCAGTTCCAGAACAATTGTCAGTGCTTCTGCAATTTCTTCCATAATTGTCTCGGACAGGGTTCCGAGTTGTCGGACAAATCTTTGTTGCGAGACGGAACGGACTTGAAAAGTATCGGCGGCGGAGACTTTAGTCAAGCCATTTTCGTCGCTGGGTTCTAGTCGAACCATCCAATTTCTCTCGGTGTATCGCTCTTTCCAGTCAGTGATGGGAACAATAACTTCAAGCAGCAAAATTCCAACCGTTTCATCACTGACAATTACTACCGGACGGGTTTTGCCCATTTCGGCGCCCACAGTAGGTTCAAGCGCAACCAGCCAGATTTCGCCTCTACGCATTAGTTTTTATCCCTGCGTTAAGGTATTCTTCCTCGGATTCAAAATAAGGTTCGCTATCAGCCGACCACAAATCATGTAAAGCACCTCCCGGCATATAATCTTTGACTGCTGCTTCTGCGGCGGCTCTGAGTCTCCGCTTTCTCTCGGCTTTGCGCTGGGCTTTTTCTTCTATTTCTTCGCGCATCATCCGCGAAGCTGCTTCAATGATTTCTAGGCGTTCTTCTGCTGTCAGGTTTTTGAGTGCTGCTAAGATTTCTGTTTTAGTCACGGTTTTTTCGGGTGGTGGGTGAGAAAGTGCGATCGATCCCATATCTTGCACCATTTTCAAGAACAGGCTTTCCGGCCTGTTCCACAAAGAGTGAATTTGATTGTGGGATGGGCATCCTGCCCGTCCCTAAAAAGCTTATTGAAAATGGTGCAAGATATAAGATCGATCGCACCATTATTATATCTTTCATAAAAATCAATCTCGGCGCTCTCTGCTGGTGGCGTACCCTACATCGATCGAATTGGCAGACTTTCCATCATCAAAAAGGGTTGACTGTATTCCTACAGCCAACCCCACGCCTATTTATTTGTCCTGCGTTTGCTCAAACAGCAACACTACCTGACAACATTAGGGAACGTATAGCCGACACCGACTAACAATCCCACTTCAGCTCCATCGACAAAACCAACATTCAGTCCCGCTGTTGCTGTAAAATTTCTCGACAGTGGCACATCTACACCGCCCGAAATCAGGAAGCCAAAATGACCGTCATCGCCGGTAGAAACTATCACGCCAGCACCTGCATAAGGAGCAGCAGTAATCACAAAATCATCGCTGAGTTCGACGGTTTCTTGAGATACAAAATCGAAGGTAACGGGAACTAGAACAGTTAAGTTGTCGCGGAACAAAACAGTCGGTCTCACCGACAAATTGTTCGTCAAACCGATTTTGCTAATAATCGCAAATGAACCGTCGCCTAAAGCTGTATCTCCGCCAAAACCTAGATTGCCGCCAATGCCGATGTAGCTGGGTCCAGAACGGGTTGCTCGGCCTGGTCGGATTTGAGTTCCCTGAGCCACTTCTTCAGTTGCTTCTGAGGGAGTTGCCGGTTTTTCAGCAACTTTCGGTTGGTTTGTCAAAGCTGAGGCGGAAGTGCTGACAGGATTGCTCAACAATTCTTGTGCTGTTTGGACTTCTTTTTCTTCCTTCGTTGCTGTTACTTCCAGATTATTGCTCTGAGCAACAATAGAGGTAGGTCGATCGCTCTTTTTGGCAGTCTCGACTGTTGACTGCACTTTGACGCTATTATCAGCAATTTTAGCGGTTTCTTCCGACTTTTCAGTCTCAGCAGCAATGGAGGTATTTGGCGCAGTTTCTGTCTCAGCAATTTCAGATGTTGCTGCTTCGGATTTTTCGGGTGCAGCAGTAGATACTTGCAAGTTGGCTGCAGGTTCGGAGGCGACTGGCTCTGCAGATTCTGCTAGTTCGCTCCAACTGATAGAATCAATTTTTTTATTACTAGCCGTTGTTTCTGCGTCGGCTTTAACTGCTGAAGTTGCTGTCGGCTCAGAAGTTTGGTCAATATTTTGAGCCGCTATTGTTGCAGTTGTAGCGACATCGGGCAAGTTGCCAGTTTCAGCTTTCGCTGACATGGTACTGCAACAAACAGCTAAAGCTGCAAGATTTATTAACGCGAAAGTAGACTTGGAAAACAGACTATTCATAGAAACTCCTCAATGAACCGTGTGTTAAAAGTGTAAGTGTTTGAGGGCGACCGTGGAGAGCTTTGCTAAAAAAAGACACAAATATGAGTTGTGTTGTTCCTAGATTGGCACTCAACCGTTGAAGAGTCAACTCTCAAGCTGATTAGATTTAAGAACTGACGGCCGGTTTAGAGGCTAATTTAATTTACCTATCGATCGGCTAAAAATCAATCCTAAGGATGATTGCACCCTTGCTCCTGTTTAATTTAGAGGTCGATCGTGCGCCTCGCTTGCATTCTACAATACTGTACTTGGGGGCGCTGCACTCGCAGCCATGCCGAAAAAATCCGGTTTTTGAGGGCGCACCCGCTCGAAATCAAGAGACAACAAGCTTTCAAAACAGTTTTGGCAGCCCCGCCGTCCAAAGCAAGTCCAGTTAAAACAACGCGATCGGCTGCTGCACAGTCCATGACAATTAATGTAGAATAATACCACCGATCCGAGAAATATTTGTGGGTCGATCGTGTCAAAATTACTGAATATTATGAAAATTGTGTAAAATTTAGTGTTCTATTTGTAAAGTTTAGCCTTCGCTTTCGCTCAGGGTCTGACCATCTAACAACAGTACGCAAGTAAACAAGTAAAAAAATACAAATTATCTGATCTCAACCTGACTTTATGAGCAAAGTTCTAGTCATATTAGGCGAATTGAGCGATCGCGACATCGATTGGATGCTCGCCAACGGCACCCGCACCCAAGTCCTCCCCGGCACAACCCTGATCGCCGAAGGTAAGCCCTTAGACGCCCTGTACATAGTTCTGGAGGGAACTTTGAGCGTTGCTGTATCATCTTTGGGCGACAAAGAAATTGGAAAAATTATTGCCGGGGAAGTTTTGGGCGAAATGTCTTTTGTAGACGGGAGGCTTCCTTCTGCTAGTGTCACGGCAATTGAAGAGTGCCTCATCCTGTCAATTCCCCGGCGGCTGCTAACTGAAAAACTAGAGCAAGACGTGCTTTTTTCCCTGCGGTTTTATCGGGCAATTACCAAATTTCTGTCGTCGAGACTGCGGGGTACAGTCAAACGATTCGGCGATGATAGTGATGGTTTAATATATCAAGAGCCAGACGACGAGGGCGCTATCCCGGAAAATGTCGAAAATCCCGATTTGGCTGAATCGAGATTTCAATGGCTGTTGCAGCGTTTGAAGGGGTGTTGAAGGAAGAGGGAAGTTCGGCAACGAGCACTGTACAAGATGTAACGGATGTAACGGATTTCAGGAAGAAGGAAGAGGGAAGAGGGAAGAAGGAAGAAGAGAAAAAAACACCTATTTCCAATTACCAATTCCCAATTCCCAATTAGAAAACATATTTTTCAGCGACGCGCCAATAGCGGGAAAAACGCTTCAAATCAATGTAACCATCGTAGCGGACAAAGGCTTCGGGTGGCAAAACTTCTACAGGGTGCGAGATCTTAATTTCCCGGCAAATATCCTGAAACCGAGGACTGGGGCTTTCCGCAGTTACCACTTGATTTGCGCCGGATTCGATCGCAAAAGCGATAACTTCGGCAGCCACATCGCCCCGCCGAATAACTACCGGCAACTCCAGCAAACATTCGTAAATAAACACCATTCGTTTGAGACTCAACTGCCATTCATCAATCAGCGCATCATCCCAAACCCAGATTGCCGGTGCCTCTGGGTGCGCTTGAAAAGCCGGGCCTTCAGGACTCAAACAGTCGCCGTGCAGCCAAATAATCGGATTGTTCATAAATTAGTAATTGTTGACGGTTGACTGTTAACTGTTAACTGTTGACGGTTAACTGTTGACGGTTAACTGTTAACTTATGACAACTGACAACAGTCAACAGTTAACTGACTTTTTAATTTGTGCGACCTTTTTTAGATCCTTGCCAACTTTTAGAACCGCCGCTACGATCGACCTTTTCTCCATGAGGAAACAACTGCCCTTCCAAATATTCGTAAGTTCCCTCAAAATCGCATTGCCCATAAAAAGGACAATCGCGACAATAAACCGCCTTAGTGTAACGCTCCAAATTTTCCCGATTAAAAAAATAAGGTTTGTGACTAAAAGTGCTTGCTACCCACTGCCAAGAAAGATTATTGCTCGCCGGATCTCCATCTAGCAAATGTTGCAAAAACCAGCGAGCTCCGGCTTGCCAGCGCACGCGGCGCCAGTGTACCAGATAAGCCGCAGTCCACATCCGCTGGTGATTATGTAAATAACCAGTTTCTCGCAACTCACGGCTGAAACTGTCGATGCAAACCAAACCAGTCGAGCCCTCGATGACATCCTCCGGCAGAGTTTCGCTGTAATCTTTAGCAGTGTAACCAGTTTTGTAGGGTTCGCGGTCTTGCCAAATCCCGTTGCCCAATTCGGCGTACAGTCGCTGCCAATAATCCCGCCAACCCAACTCGTTGATAAGTTTTACGGCCTCTTCTCGATGCCGCACCTTCTCCAGTACGGCATCCCGGACTTCCGCAAGACTCAAAACCCCGTACCGCAAATAGGGCGACAAGCGCGTTACCGCACCGTTGAGGAAATTGCGGGTTGAGCCGTATTTGCTGGGGTCAATTTGTTGCAGGGCTGTCTCGGCTGCTTTCCGCCCGCCTGGGGTTGGGGGTACGCTGCTGTCCCGGCCAGCGGCTTCGGGGAACTGTTCACGCACGTAGGCAATTAATTCGTCGCGGCTGGCAAATTCCCGCTTCATGTCCTGACTCATTGTTTTCTCAAGCGCCTGCAATTCTTTCTTAATGTTAAAGCTATTCGATCATCGGGCGTGCGGGGTCGATCGCCCTAAACCCTTCGCTCCTGGTAACTCACATCTTGCACCATTGTCAGCAACAGGCTTTCCGGTCTCTTCCACAAAAGATAAATTTTCTTGTGGAACAGGCCGGAAAGCCTGTTCATAAAGGCTAATTGACGATCGTGCAATATCTCAGTGGTAACGTACAGTTTGCCCCAGCAGCAATTGATCATCGGTTCGCAGCCAAAATTAGCATCAAAGTCAGTAGATTCAGGGATAGATATCATAGCTAGTAAAAGTATAGTCATTTATTGCATGACATGGGAGGCGTTAAGTCCCTCCCCCTTCACTTTTACTTTGAGCGGATTGACCCGCCTCGGCTGAACTACGCAGCTCTCTATCCCATTGCTAAACGCATTTGGGAGTGCTTTTCTCAGGAGGTTGTAAGAAGCATTAATATCGGAATTAATTAATTGACCAACTGATGTCTTGTACAAACCTCTTTTGATTCGCTTACCACTAAATACGACATCATCAGCGCCAGTATGCCCATACACAGGAATCGGATCTAGATTCAGGAAACTTGAGATAGAGGTGTAAGATTCCTCTTGCACGATCACCTTAATTCCAACCAATCGAGCCTTGTATTCCAACATTTCAATCAGTTGAGCGTGAGGAATGCTGACAAAGTTTTGATTGGTTTGCTTTCCCAAGCCCATCTCGGTTTTCCATTGTGCATTCTTGCCAACTACTAGCGTCCCAATTTGTTTTGCAACTAAAAGATCGACTATCAATCGACTGGCGTGATGCAAGTAATTATCGACTTTTTGGTGGCGACAGCGAGTTAAACGCTGAATGCGAGGTGAACTCTTGTGGCTTCCTTTTAACTAAAATTGTAACTCGGCTTTACGTTTGTTATAGAACTGATTAATCGATTTCACTGGTCGCCCGTTAATCAGGAGAGGGATAAAACCAGGCTGATTTGAAGTTAGCGCCACCACATTATTCAGTCCTAAATCAATACTAGCTATAGATTTATCGTCGCTGACGGTGGACTCCGGTTGATTATAAATTACCTCGACTATATAAGAATCGCATTTGGGAAGCCGTCTAACTTGACAAATCCGATCGGGATTTACTTTGGTCTTGATTAGGATTTCCGTACCCGAAAGTTTGATGATTCCTTTCGGCAATTTTTTGATACTAATTGCCTGAATTGTATAGACAAGAATGTTTCGACCTTTGACTTTATCTTTGTACTTCGGTAGCTTCGGGCGACCCGTGAATTTAGAGTCATCAATTTTGTAAGCTTTGACTGCTTCAAAAAACGATTTCCAATTCTTGTCCAATACCATCAAGATTTGTTGGCTGACCTTAGCTGGTAAAGCCTTGTATGCTTGATGAGACTTCATCAAACGGTTCATCTCGTTGTAGTTAATGTAACCCCACCCATAGACAAAACTCTGACGGATGACGTAGTTGGCGGCATTGTAGGGATTCTTCGATTTAAAGGCCAATTCATCAATCTGGGCGAAACGGAGTTCCGTCGTTTTAATAATATGCCTCTCTGCTAGTTGCATTTATAGTCCCCATTTTTTGATTTATTAATTGTTCTTTATTTGACTTTCATGACTATATGATACTACTATTGTTTATAGATGCTTAAAATCTTATTGAAGTTTCACAATACCAAAATCTCATGGAAACTTTTCCGGCGGACGCTCAAGCGATCGCCAGCTTAGCTAACGGACACCAGCAAGGTACAAAACAACTGGAAAACAGCGAAGTTCAAGAGTTCGATCGAGCCATGATGCGCCGCTGCATAGAATTGGCTCGCCGCGCTCTGGGCAAAACCGCACCCAACCCCCTTGTCGGTTCTGTAATTGTCCGAGACGGCAAGATTGTCGGCGAAGGGTTTCATCCCGGTGCGGGTCAACCTCACGCCGAAGTTTTTGCGCTCCGGGAAGCGGGGGAACTCGCCGAAGGAGCGACTGTCTATGTGAACCTGGAACCCTGCAACCACTACGGCCGGACTCCCCCCTGTTCCGAAGCTTTAGTTAAGGCCAAGGTGGCAAAAGTAGTGGCTGGCATGGTCGATCCGAATCCTTTGGTAGCTGGAACTGGGCTAGCTCGGTTGCGAGAGGCTGGCATTGAAGTGGTGGCGGGAGTGGAAGGGGAAGCTTGCCAAAAACTCAACGAGGCTTTTGTGCACCGGATTTTGTACCGCCGGCCTTTTGGAATTTTGAAATATGCAATGACTTTGGACGGTAAAATTGCTACCAGTAGCGGCCACAGCGCTTGGGTGACAGGCGAGGAGGCTCGCAGCGAGGTACACCGGGTGCGCGTCGGCTGCGATGCTGTGATTGTTGGGGGAAATACGGTGCGTCTAGACAATCCCCTACTGACGAGCCACCAGCCTGATAGGAATAATCCCCTGCGGGTGGTGATGAGCCGCACTCTGGATTTGCCGAAGTCGGCGTGGTTGTGGGAAACCTCTGTGGCGGCTACTTTGGTGCTGACTGAGCCTGGGGTTAACCCGGAATTTCAGGAATTTTTGCTCGCCAAAGGGGTGGAAGTTGTGGAACTCTCGCCTCTGACACCGACTAATGTTATGGCTTATTTGTACGATCGATCTTTTCTTTCTGTACTCTGGGAGTGTGGCGGCACTTTGGCGGCTCAAGCAATTACTGAGGGTGCAGTTCAAAAAATTATGGCTTTTATTGCTCCTAAAATTGTCGGTGGCCAAGGAGCTCCAACTCCTGTAGGAGATTTGGGCTTTTCGGCAATGACTCAGGCTTTGACTTTAGAGCGGGTTTCTTGGCGCACAGTGGGTGCAGATTGTGTGGTAGAAGGCTATTTAAAAATTAAAGATTGAAAGTTAAAAGCGAGTCTTTTGAGTTTTTGATTTTTAACTTTTAACTCCTTTTATGGTTGAAATTCTGATTTGGAGTTTGATGATTGGCAGTCTCGGCTTGGAGGCTGCGCTTGTGGGTCTTTTGGTGAACCACGAGCAATTGGATGCGGGGCAAAAATGCGAGGAGGAGGAGGAAGTTTTGACTCGGTACGAATCTCAAGAGGATAATTTTAATGCGCCTGAAAATGCGCGATCCAAGGGCAATCCCAAGTCAGAGTCCAATCCTGCTGATTTGACGGTTTGGGAGTACAAGATTGTGCGGGCTAGCAACGATTTGTTCCGCAATCCTGCGATTTTTCACAAGCTATGCCAAGAAGAGGCGCAAGTTGGCTGGATTTTGCTCGAAAAGCTAGACGACAGGCGGGTACGGTTCAAACGTCCGATCGCGCTGCGGGACGCTCCGATGCCTAATTTACCAACGTTTGACCCTTACCGCACTCATTACGGCCCGATCTCGAATGCGATGAGTTGGGCTGCGGCGATCGTGTTTCTGAGTGCGATCGTCCTTCCTGCTGTTTTGGGCTATGCTTTGGTGTCTACTACTCTAACCAGAAGTCGCTCTAATTGGCCTCCGAGACCCGCTCAATCTTTGCCTTCTCCCAGCGGGCCAGCAACTAATAAGTGAAACCTGGGCATTAAGGAAGATGAAAGATGAAAGATGGAAGAATGAAGAGAGAATTGTTTT
This sequence comes from Microcoleus vaginatus FACHB-2002, assembly GCF_040004035.1. Taxonomy (GTDB): domain Bacteria; phylum Cyanobacteriota; class Cyanobacteriia; order Cyanobacteriales; family Microcoleaceae; genus Microcoleus; species Microcoleus vaginatus_C. The sequence continues at coordinate 32,518 of NZ_JAMPLN010000041.1, forward strand.
TTTTATCTCACGTCCGGTCAACAAATTATAATTAAGTTTGTAGTGAGGATTTCAGTCCTCTATTCTCTTAAAAAGCTGACAACAAACTATTATATTATAAGCAATTAACCGGAAAACTTCCAACTGACAAACCAGCAGAATTATTGAATTATAAATTTCTCTCTAATTCTGCCTTCTGTCTTCCACCTTCCAATTTTTTCTGCCTTCGACTGTAAACCATCCTGTCATACAAGCGGCGTGGGAGAAGGAGCGGCTAGCAATCTCAAGTCATAATTTGTATCGCCTTGAAATTGAGAAACGCGGACGAAATAAATCCCCGCAGGTAAAGGCCCATTGCTGACAATTGTTTCTGAAGCCGTGCCTAAATTGTTAGACGAAGCAATAAGGTCGTCTGATCCAACTGCGCCGTTGCCGTTGAGATCTTGAATTAATTCAACATCAACATCTGCACTCAAACCGTCAACAGTTACACTGAAAAGGCTGGGAGTATTGAGGATGAAACTGTAAATGTCGGCTGGTTCTGCATCTCCCACAAAATCGCTCGCAGTTTGAATTTCTGTGAGAATGCCTAGGCTTTTTGCTGCGTTCAAATTGTCGGCGGGATCGGGGAGAGTGCTCAACAGTCCTTCTTGTTGACCGAATTGAATGTAGTGGTCGATCGCACTTTTAACTGCGCCGCTTTGGACTGCTGCTGCTACCAGCGGATATTTTTCTAGATAAAAGCTGGGATCGAAGAAAACGCTGGCTTTGCGGTTTTCTAATTGACCGGCTTTGAAGTAGTGTTCAAAAGGGGTAAATTGATTTGTTTGGACTGCTGTCTGAACATCTGGGTTGCTTGCTAAATAGAAACCAACATCGAAGAAAGGGTTGGGGTTGCGTCGTTCAAATTGACCGAATCTAATAAAGTGATCGGCTGCTGAAAAGCCATTGAGTTTGGCTGATACCGCTACATCTGTATTGGTGTCTAAATAATAGCTGGCGTCGAACAGGGCATTCGGGTCGCGATTTTCAAATTTGCCAATTTTCCGGTAGTGATCGAAGGGACTCGATACCGTGCCTCTGGCAACTGCTACGGCGACATCTGGGTTGTTTTCGAGATAAAATTTGCTGTCGAACAGTGTTCTGAGGGTTAGCATTATTAAAAAAATCTCTCTGGACTTTAGTCTGGAAAGTGCACGATCGAGAATCCAGTTTACATCAAAGTTTTGTTTTGTGAGGATGTCTTAATTATGGCTAAATCTGGACTGATGGCAATGCTGCGCCGCGCTGCGAGTATTGCTCAGAAATCAAGGGAAACGGGCATTCCGGCTGATGAACTGCTGGGAATGCTGAGCGCTGGCATTCCCCATTCTCCCATATCTCGGCGCCGCTTGCTGCACGGGGGCTTAGCTGCTGCGGGGGCTGTGGCTGCTGCGACTTTTACCAGGGAGGGAGGGGGAGCTTTTGCTCAACAGGGCGGACGATCGCCGATTTTGGTTGTGGGTGCGGGGATTGCGGGTTTGACGGCGGCTTATCGCTTGCGTCAAGCGGGTGTGCGCGCCGATATAATCGAGGCAACTAACCGCGTGGGGGGGCGGATTCGCACTATTCCCAAGGTGGCTGGAACGCTGATTCCTGCGGATCTGGGGGGAGAATTTATTGACACCGGCCACACTAATTTAATCTCGCTGGCGACGGAATTGGGTTTGCGGGCGATCGACTTAGCCCAAGTGCAGAGTGGACTGGTGAAGGATACTTTTTTCTTTCAAGGGCGCCGCTTTTCTCTTGAGCAATTAATCGCAGAATTTGCGCCGCTAGCGAGTAAAATTACTGCTGATTTGGAGGCGGTGGGCGATGAAATTAGCTATCAAGATTTTACAGAAGCCGCGGAAAGATTGGACAATCTTTCCATCGCTGAATATGTAGATCAAGCTGAGACTAGCACGATTGTCCGGCAGTTACTCCGCATTGCTTACACGACGGAATACGGTCGAGATCCTGAAGAACAGTCGGCGTTAAATCTGCTGTTTTTAATCGGTTCTGAACCTGGCAGTTTTGAATTGTACGGCAACAGCGATGAGCGTTATCAAATTGACGGCGGCAACAGTCAAATTATCAACCGTTTGGCGGGTCAATTGTCTGGTTCGATCGAGGCGGGGACGGTTTTGGAAGCGATTACTCTTTTGCCGGATGGCCGCTACCGGGTAAATTTGCGATCGGGACAAAGCGCCTTCGAGCGCACTTACGAGCGAGTTTTGTTAACTTTGCCGTTCAGCACTCTGCGAGACGTTAGAATTAACGTACCTTTGCCCCAACCAAAGCGCAGGGCGATCGAGCAGTTGGGTTACGGTACTAATTCTAAGTTAATTACCGGCTACCGCAGCCGAATTTGGCGGGAACCTTATCGATCGACTGCTTCTGTTTATAGCGATTTAGGATTCCAGAATACCTGGGAAGCTACGCCTTTTGTTCCTACTCCTAACGGTTTAGTTACTAATTTTACAGGAGGAAAGCAGGGTTTGTCGATCGGTGCCGGAACTCCCGAAGACCAAGCACAAAGATTTTTGAACCAATTTGAAAGAGTTTTTCCCGGAGTGAGAAATTTGCGATCGGGCAAAGCTGTGCGAGCTTATTGGCCGGGAGAACGCTTTTCTAAAGGTTCTTATTCCTGCTATTTAGTCGGACAGTGGACGCAAATGTACGGGGTTGAAGGCGAACGAGTTGGCAATTTATATTTTGCCGGGGAACACACTTCGCTGGAAAATCAAGGTTACATGGAAGGCGGTTGCGAAACTGGACAAAGGGCGGCTGTTGAAATTTTGCAAGACTTGGGTTTGATACCTTCTGCTGATGCTTTGAATGCTCGAACTGCGAGCAGTTTGAACAGTCGCCGTCCCAGCCGGAAAGTTCCCGGAGCCCGGAATCTTGGCAATAGAAAGCCGAGTATTAGATAATCTCGTAAGGTGCGTATTTAATGCTTGTTTGCCGTTGCTCCTAGCCCGTGCATCTAATTCTTGTGGGGTGGGCTTCTAGCCCGCCCAAAAATACAATTTAGATGCCCAACAGCTTATGGCGTACAACTTATCAAATAATCTCATCTGGGTTAATTCCCCGATCGCGCAAATATTCAGCCAGTCGTTCGGCCCGTTCACGTTCGCGATCGGCCCGCTGGCGTTCTGCTGCTAACTGTTCTACACCCCATAAAAGCAGATTTCCTGCTTCATCCCACCAGCGCAACCAATAGCCTGAACGCTGTTCTTTCTCCCCTCGCCACGTTCCTAAATACAAACCAATATCTGCCATCCAGTGGCGACCTTCCGCGTCGGGAAATTCTAATTCGTATTTGCCATTTTGCAAGCGATATACTTCCAGCAAGCCAGTTTCTGGGTCAAAAATGATGTAAGTTGGCACTTGCAGAATTTGTTCGTAAAAAAACCACTTTCCCGGAGGAAAAGTACGTTTGACAGAATATTCACCGCCGTCTGTTTCGGACAAGAATTCCATGACAATGGTGGGAATTTCTCCTTCCAAGTTTGGGGTATAACTTTTGCGGTCTCTTCTCGATTCGGCGGGCAATACCGACGGTACATAAACCCAATCTGGTGCTTTGATTACCAACTCGCCGTTGACAGTAGCGCAAATGCCAAAGTTGCTGGCTATCAGCATTCGTGGCCCGATCAATCCTCTCAGTTCTAAGATTTCTCGCAGTGCTCCAGCAATTAGCGGTTGACCTGTATTCTCCACTGGTTTTTCTTCTAATTGGAAGTCGTCTGGCAACTTCTCCCACGTTACGATCAGTTCTAACGTTTTTTGTCCTGGGTTATCTTGAGTAACGACCATGACTTTACTTTACTTTCTCAAGTTTGATGTCTTATCATAGCACAATGCAGCGTGAGCAAGGCGCGCCATAAATATAGATATGCTAGCCTAAAGTTTAGCTGCATTATATTATATAATTTATTTCATAAAAAGCAGAAAAAACATGATTTATTTACCTTTATCAGGAGCTTTATCGATTTGGCTAATGTCCCCGATCTCCGCTCGCCCTTTGCTTACAGACTTTACAAATACAATGGCTCAAACTTTACCAGTTGATGAGCCGTTTTGCTACATGAAAACCCCCGACGGCAAAACAGTAGACTTGGGCAAGTTATGCGAGAAACAGCCAGCGTTAGGAAATTCCCAAACTTGCATTCCCGGTTCCAACATCGCTGCGAAAGTGTCTATTGCTGCGAGTAATTATGACGGCAAATTTTTCAGCGGTCAAGTGCTTAATCAAGGGTGCAAAATAATCAAGAATGTCAAAGTCAATTATGAAGTTTTGGACGAGTCAGGCAATTTAATTGACAACGGATTTATCTACGCTGAACCAGTTACTCTTGCACCCGGACAGTCAGCCGCCTTTCGGGGCGAAGTTGTCGCGGGGGCTAAGGTACTAGCGACTCATGCCGACGGTCAAGAATGATTTTAGATTTTAGATTTTAGATTTTAGATTGAAGAATTGGACAATGAACCCCACGGATAAATCCGGGGGCTTTCTATCCCGGATGCTTTTGGTGAAGAATGATTGTTGAGATTTGTCCGATCGCTGTTATCATATTCTGGCTCCGATATCTCTATGACTTACGCAGAGATCCCCCTACATCCCCCTTCAAAAGGGGGACTTTGAATAATAATCTTGTCCCCCCCTTATTAAGGGGGGTTAGGGGGGATCGAAGTTTGAATATTCTTGCAGAGATCCCCAAAAACAGAATTTGCGAGGGCAAAATATCTTGAAAACTCGATCGACATACTGGCAAATCTTACCCTACCTCCGTCCCCAAAAACAAACCATCGGTAAAGCATTAGCTTGTACCGTAGTATTTACCATATTTTGGCCAATTATAGCGTGGCTAGTTGGCGAAACAGCCAAATTTATAGGCAAAGGAGATTTACAAGGGTTCGCTCAAATTGCTGCACTCAGCGCCATTATCTTTCTAATTCGCGGTACAGCCCAGTACGGTCAAGATACGCTGATGGCAAAAGCTGCTTTGACTATTGCTTTAGAAATTCGCAAAAAAGTCTACTCCCACCTGCAAAAACTCAATATCGGCTACTTTGAAACCGCCAAAACCGGAGACTTATCCTACCGCCTCACCGAAGATATTGACCGCATTGGCGAAGTCGTAAATAAATTTTTTCATCAGTTTATTCCTTGTGTTTTGCAGCTAATTGCGGTTCTGGGATATATGATTTATCTCAACTGGCAATTAACTTTAGGTGCATTAATTATTGCACCGCTGATGGCTATTTTAATTGGCTGGTTTGGCGAAAGACTGCTGAGTTACTCGCGCCAAAGTCAAAATCGCATCTCTGATTTATCCGCTTTGCTGACAGAAGTATTCAGTGGCATTCGTTTAATCAAAGCATTTGTGGCTGAAGACTACGAAATTGCCCGCTTTGCAGAAGAAGCAGAACAAAACCGCCGCGCTAAGTATTTGTCAGAAAGAGTAAAAGCTCTTCAGTTCGTTGTAGTTGGCTTTCTGGAAGCGATGAGCGTGATTTTGCTTTTTTTCCTGGGAGGTTGGCAAATTTCTCAAGGAAATCTCACAGGTACTCAATTTATCAGTTATATCGCAGGGGTGGCACTTTTAATTGACCCGATCGCTATCACAACTGCTAATTACGGGGATTTTAAGCAGGGAGAAGCTTCTAGCGATCGCATTTTTGAATTATTAGCAATTCAACCAACAGTAGTCGAAAAGCCGGGGGCGATCGAACTTCCCCATGTTACAGGCAAAGTCGAATACCGCAATATTAATTTTGCCTATAACTCAGAGACACCCATTCTGCAAAACATGAGTTTGTTGGTGCTTCCCGGAGAAATGATTGCTCTCGTGGGTGCATCCGGTGCGGGTAAAACTACTTTAGTAAACTTGTTACCACGATTCTACGATCCGCAAGCGGGACAGATTTTAATTGACGGTATTGATATTCAAGATGTCACCTTAAATACTCTGCGGCGGCAAATCGGCATTGTACCGCAGGAAACTATTCTTTTTTCGGGTACGATTGCTCAAAATATCGCTTTTGGTCGATCTTATTATGAACTGAAAGATGTGCAAAAAGCTGCGGAGATTGCTAACGCTCATCAATTTATTAGTGAGTTTCCTGACGGCTATCACACTTGGGTAGGAGAAAGGGGTGTAAATTTATCTGGGGGACAAAAACAAAGAATTGCGATCGCCCGTGCAGTTTTGCTTGATCCCAGAATATTGATTTTGGATGAAGCGACATCGGCGCTGGATTCGGAATCCGAAGGTTTAGTGCAGGAAGCGCTGGAAAGATTGATGCGCGATCGCACTGTGTTTATTATCGCGCACCGCTTGGCTACTGTGCGGAGAGCCGATCGCATTTTAGTTTTGGAAAAAGGCAGAATTGTCGAATCGGGGACGCACGAGGAGTTGCTGGAAAAGGGCGATCGCTATGCTGGCTACTACGCTCAACAGTTTAGTCAGTAGGCTACTTTAGAAACCGGGTTTTTGGCTGTTTCTGCTGGCCTCAACGACGTATTCTCGTAAAAAACCCGGTTTCTGACCACCCGTGGGTAAGCCCTATCAGAAATCGTATTTTGTCATCTGCCTTCCCCGAACTCAACCTGACGGTTGAACAGGTTTTCAGATATATCCAAAGGGAAGAATAGCATTCCTTTGGGAATGCGAGCGCCTATGATTATGATGCCAAAACATCAGTCAGGATGACAACAGATAGATGGGGAACATTACGAAATCCATTGTCATTGGTGAGAAACAGCGTACAACCTTCACTGATGGCTGTCGCAGCATGAATAGCATCAGGGGTTTTTAGATGGGTATTAGCCCTTAAATTAGCTGCTGTTCTCAGTACAGATTGAGTGATGGGAACTAGCTGTATATCTGAGGATAATAAAAGTTGTTCGTAGTCACTGACTAAGATAGTGTTAGCATTTTTCAGAGGGAAAACTAAGGTTTCCAGTAACGTCAATTCACTGGTCATAAGTTCAATTTCACCGGTTTGAAACTTCAGCCACAAGGGTTGAAGAAGCGAATAGTAATTCTGGTTAGCTTCAACGGTGTAAATAATGACTTGTGTATCCAAGTAAATTGTAGCAGAGGATGGTAGGTTTAGTTGTCCCATGAGTTTCTTTCTTCTTCTAGTTCCCGGTCAATTTCTTCAACAGTTCTGGAAACATGACGGCTGCGGATTTCTGTAAGCAATTCCAACACTTTACGCCGCCCCGGAGGCTTTTCTGGTATAATCACAAACACTTCAACCTCTTCGCCCACAGATCCAGGCGGCACTTGAATTTCAAGTTTATTTCCTGCAAGAACTTTGGTGGTAATCCGTATTGCTGATTGCATATTTCCTCCTTGGCGATGATTAATTTTCAACAGCCCCTAAAGCTTTGAGCGTCGCTTTTTCAGCCTCCGTTAAACCCATAACACCCGTGATATTCATCTCCTCATAAAGTCCATCTGTGAGAGTCTTGATGCACTCCCCTGTTTTGACATCCCAGAGTTTAATCGTGTTGTCACCACTGCTACTGGCAAGCCATTCACCGCTGGGACTGAATGCGACTGAAAGAACGGCGTTTTCATGTCCGCTTAAAGTCCGCAAACACTCTCCTGTATTGCTATCCCAAAGCTTGATAATGTTGTCATCACTGCCACTTGCAAACTGTTGATTGTTAGGACTGAAGGCGATTGAATAAACCGAATTATCATGTCCGGTGAAAGTCCGCAAACACTCTCCGGTATCGCTATCCCAAAGTTTGATAGTATAGTCATCACTGCCACTTGCAATCAATTCACCATCAGAACTAAAAGTGACTGAATTAACCCAATTATTGTGTCCGGTAAAAGTCCGCAAACACTCTCCAGTATGACTGTTCCAAAGCTTGATAGTATTGTCACTACTGCCACTGACTAGCCATTCACCACCGGGACTGAAAGCAACTGAACGCACTCTACATTCACGATCGGTGAGAGTCAGAAAACACTCTCCGGTATGGTTATCCCAGAGTTTAATAGTATTGTCATAACTACCACTAGCTAGCCATTTACCGTCTGGACTAAAGGCGACTGAATAAATCCAACTTTTATGTCCTGTGAAAGTCTTAATACACACTCCAGTATGGATATTCCAAAGTTTAACTGTGTTGTCCCAACCGCCACTGACAAGCCATTGACCATCGGGACTGAATGCGACTGAACTCACTCTATTTTTATGTCCTTTGAAAGTCTTTATACACTTTCCGCTATGCCTATCCCAAAGCTTGATAGTATTGTCACTACTACCACTGGCAAACCAGTGACCGTCGGGACTGAAGGCGACTGAAAAAACCGCGTTTTCATATCCTGTCAAAGTCCGCAAACACTCTCCGGTATGCCTATCCCAAAGCTTGATAGTATTGTCAAAACTGCCACTGAAAAGCCATTCACCGTCGGGGCTAAAGGTAACTGAACTCACCCCATTTTCATGTCCGGTGAAAGTCCGCAAACACTCTCCGGTATGGCTGCCCCACAACTTGATAGTATTGTCAAAACTGCCACTGGAAAGCCATTCACCGTCGGGGCTAAAGGTAACTGAACTCACCCCATTTTCATGTCCGGTGAAAGTCCGCAAACACTCTCCGGTATGGCTGCCCCACAGCTTGATAGTTTTGTCATAACCTCCACTGGTAAGCCATTGACCGTCGGGACTGAAAGCCACTGAAAGAAGCGAATTTTCATGTCCGGTGAAAGTCCGCAAACATTCTCCAGTATGCTTATCCCAAAGCTTGATAGTATTATCAAAACTGCCACTGGCAAGCCATTCACCGTCGGGACTAAAGGTAACTGAGCTGATAGAATTTTTATGTCCGGTGAAAGTCCACAAACACTCTCCTGTATGGCTATTCCAAAGCTTGATAGTCTTGTCATAACTGCCACTGGCAAGCCATCCACCATCGGGACTAAAAGCAACTGAACGCACTGAATTTTCATGTCCGGTGAAAGTCCGCAAACATTCTCCAGTATGACTATCCCAAAGCTTGATACTATTGTCAACACTGTCACTGGCAAGCCATGCACCATCCGAACTGAAAGCAACTGAATGCACTGAATTTTTCCGTGCCCGACAAGTTAAAAGTTCTTTGGCACTGACTGCATCCCACAAACGAACAACACCATCACTACCACCTGTGGCAAATTGTTTGCCATCTGGACTAAATGAGACAGAATTAACTGTACGAAAGGCTTTAGCAAAAACAGACTCTGCTAAATTCGCATCAGCAAAATTGACACGTCGCAGGCTAGCCTTTGTAAAATCAGCACCTTTAATGATGGTATGAGAAAGGTCTTTTCCTTCCAAAACAGCATTGTCCCTTTTCACCAACAGCGTCGCCGCATTCCCTCCCACATAACCCACCTCGCTTTCAGTTTTACCTCGCGTTGCTTCTATAATTTCGAGTAGGGGCGACTTCTCTAAAGCCCCCCTTGTTAAGGGGGGAGAAATTGCATCCAACATCGGCAACAACAAATCCATCACAGCCTTCGTCAGTGGTGCTTGTCCGAAACTCTGAAGAAGTTGATCTAAATCTTCCGCAACAAATCCTTTCAAAGGCGCGATAAGTTCGTTCTTATTTCTCTTCTGGGCCTGAAGCCGACAATAATTAGACCAAGTGTATTCTTGAGGCGCTGCATTAGCATCTAAACAAGACTGTTCAGGCGCAACTAATTCGGTAAAATCTGCCGCCAAAACTCCCAATTCTGCTGCAAATTTATAAGCGACAAAAAACTCTAATAACGAACGGTGCGCCGGAGCATAATCGCCATCAGCATTGCGGATCAGCATGGTTTGACCCATCATGTCGTAGTGCCAGTGGTCTAAGTCTTTTTCCTCTTGGACGACGGAACCAAACAAGCTGCGGATGCGATCGGGAAAACCGCGATAATTGAGACTCATTTGGTCGGTAGACAGCATTTCCCAAGACAGTTCGCACAAAAAGTAAAGCTTATCTGCTACCGAAGTAAAAGTACGTTCTGCTTTGATATCTCTCTCTATCTTCCGCCGCACCGCATACAGATAAATCCGCGACATATCGACGGGTTTTCCAGCTTCAATATCGGGCAAAGCTTCCAAAATTAATTCGGTCATCACAGGGCGACGCGCTAAATCCAATAACTGCGGGTTTCCCATCACTTTTTCGACGGTCGCAGCTTCTGTTTGAAATGACAGCGCTTGCCCAATTTGCTCGTCGTTAAATTTTTCTAATTCTAAGACTTCAAATTGGGGAGTTTCGCCTGTTAAAATGGTTGTTGATGCTTGCAGTTCTGCATTGAACAATGCCCGTCCTTCCTTGCCTTCAGGAAAGTGTTCGGTACGGCAAGTGAGGATGACTTTTGCGCCGGGAACAACGGCTTTTGCTAGTTCCCAAAAGTTGTTGATGGTTTCTTGCCGATCGCACTTAGCGGCCATTTCATCAAAACCATCGAAAATCAACAAAAATTTACCCATGCGATTCAGTTGTTCAAAGGCCGAATAACCCGCCAAAGGTATCTCGTGCTTGCGAAAGAAAAACTCGGAAAATAGCGACTCGACACTAACTGCTTTCGCGTAATCTCGCAGCGGAATTACTAACGGCAAACGCGGACGTTCCAAGCCGCGCTTTTGAGCTTCTTTGTAGCGTTGCAGCGCCATCCAAGCATAGTGCATCGCAAACCAAGTTTTCCCGGTTCCAAATTCTCCTAAAACTGAAATATGTTCTTTTACTGGATCATTCAACCACAGGTCAATATAACCTTCGATCCAGCCATCTCGCCCGTCATAATGACTCACGCCTATCTTGCGGTGAGTATCGGGGTCAATTTCTTCTTTCGTACAGGCTAGCGGCACATATTTGGTATCAATTTCTCGGCTGGTAATTTCAGTTTCCAGCCAGTTGAGATAAGCGGTAAAATCGGCATCTTGGTCGAGTAATTCATCGAAGGTATAGCAAGCTAAATTACGATTTTCATCTTTTTCTACTTCATCCCGCGCGGCGCGACTGATGCGGCGGGCGGTGACTAACCAGCCTTCATCGGTGCGCTGTTTTTCCACCGACTCGCGCAGGGCTGAGATGTCTCTGAGTCCGGCTTCTCCGGCAATTCCGCGCACTAAAATGCGATCGTACCGATTGCGTCTGACGGGAACATTGATAATCCATTCAAAATAGTTATCTTGCCAAATTTCATATTTCTCAAACCGATAACTTAATGTTTCAAACCAACCTCGAACTTGTTGCGATAAAATAAAAACTTTAGACTTTTGGATAGTGTTTGATTCGGCTGCGGGAAGTGCGGGACAATCTTCAGCTTCCAGTCGTGCAAATTCGGTGCGAATTCCTTCGATAGTGGGGAGGCGTTCGATGCGATCCATTACCATAGATAGGCGTTTTTGCAAAGAGGCGAGCGCATTTCCCACCATCACATCTCCCAGCGTCCGCGTCCGCTTTGCTACTTCCATAAACACGGCGGCAAATGCCATGAATTCCCGTCGGGGGTCAATGCCTAAATCTCTAATTTCTTTGCCTAAAGCACTCTCATTCAGATATTCATCGCCTGCTTGAATTAAAATGGCTGGGCTATCGGACTCGAAAGCTTTGCGAAATGCTGATTCAATCTCTTTTTGGCGAAACAGTTCTAAAATCTGCTTGGGTTTGCCAGCGCCATACTCTACTAAAGTATAAACATAAACTCCGCTAAAATCTGCGGGCGGAGCATCGGGGTCGAGGTTAAATCTTTTTAATAATTTGATGACTGTTTCGTTGCGCTGAAACTTGTCTTTGACGGTGCCGAAGGGAATTGCCGTCAGGAGGCTGATAACTAAGTCAAGACTAATTGGGATCATGGAGGTATTCCTATTTGTCCGTGGAAGTAAGGCTCAAATCGGTAGGCTGTGTCCCTGAAATGCGTTGCGACAGCAAAATGCTGTAATTCTATGTTAACAGGAGTTACGCACTCCGGCAAAAGAAACCGGGTTTTTACAGACTCTGCTGGCTGGAACGAAATTTTTTCGCAAAAAACCCGGTTTCTGACTACCCGTGCGTAGGTTATATTCAGTTAATTAGCTTAGCATATTTTACAACAAATGACGATAATAAAACCGAGCAAAAACCGACATATTTTGTATAAAATTCACTGTCATATTAGTTGTTATATCCTGAATGCAAAAGCTAAAATATAGATAACTAACAAATAAATCTTGCTAACTATGAAAATACAATCTTCTGTCTTAGTCCACCTGGGATTTGGCAAATATGTACGCTCCGATCGAGTAACAGCAGTAATACCAATTGAAGAAGAACGCGGGCCCGGTCGGCGCACTTTCGTGCACGTAGACGGCGAAGCAGACCCGATCGTTGCTTCGCGCGCGGAAGATACAATTGTTCGCGATTTGGTGCAGGAACCCCGCGAAATAACTCAAGCTCGGCAGCAACAAGAAATCCTGCAAGATTTGCTGGCAGATTTGAGCAATGTTAACGTCACCGTGCGCCGCATCAGCCGCGATGAAGGTGGACTCGATCTCGAACGTTTGGAGCGCCGCATTCGCCAAATTTTAGACGCCTAAAAATGAAAGACCGCCCGGGCGGTCTTTTTTATTGTTTGTGTCGCTAAAAAATTTAAGTTGAGGGTTTCAAGGTAATTTCGATGTCCGCTAAACCGGTGAGTTTTTCCACCGCTTGCTCTTCTTCAATTCGCGGTACAAAAATAGTTAAACCTCCCGGAACGCACTCAATAGAAACCGGAGTCATGCCGATGATTTCGCCGTCTACAACCACTTTTTGAGGCGGATCGGCACTAATTTTTACTTTTTTTGCCCGCAAATAACCGATGTCGTCGCGATCCGTAGGATTGCCGCTCAAAGCTGTTTGCAAAAGGTGATAAGAAGCTGCGATCGCCCCAGCTTTATTCTCAGGCGCAACCAGCGTCACGTCCAGCAAGCCGTCATCAAAAACAATCCCCGCCGGGCCTTGAGCTAAAATGGAAGTAGGCGGCGCTGCATTCGCCACTGTCACGGCCACAGCAGTAAGGTGGATAATTTTATCGTCGGTTTCGATTTCCGCTTCAAATCTTTCTAAATTGTTTAACTGTTTAATTCCTGACAGAATGTAAGCCAGCATTCCCCAGCGATTCTTCATTTCGCGATCGGCTAGTTCGACAGTTTCCGCCTCAAAACCCACTCCAGCTAACAAAACCATCGGCATTTCACCGTTACAAATCGCCGCATCCACCACCCGCGTCAACCCTCCAAAAATAGTGGCGCAGGCGGTTTCAATTGTATTCGGAATATCTAAAGCATTAGCAAAAGCATTAGCCGTTCCCCGCGAAATAATTCCTAAAGGAATATTTGTGCCGACAATCGCCCCAGCAACTGCAGATAATGTGCCGTCGCCCCCGCAAGCAATAATTGCCTCAACTCCTCTATCAACTGCTTCGCGGGCAATTTGATCTGCGTCTAATTCTGGGGTTGTCAGCCGAATGTCTAAGTCAATAAAAGGCTCTAAAAGTTCCTGAATTTTAGCTAAGTCTTGGTCGGGATCGCTGTTGCCGGCGACGGGATTGAAAATTAGGCAAGCTGAACGTTTCATAGTTGATAATAGGTAATAGGTAATGGGTAAGGGCTGAACTGAAACTCTAGATTTTTTTCGTTTCGTTTGTATCCAAGTTTCGAACGCCATCGCATCCCCCTTAATAAGACCCATTTTGAGTGTTCTTATCCCCCCCTTATTAAGGGGAGTTAAGGGGGGAGCAAGACTCAACTATAACCCTGATTTGGACATGGTTTTAACATTAAGTTAACACAAATGCCATGCCCGCTAAACTTCGACAACCCTCACCTATTTTTCAAAGGTTTAGTTAAGACTTGACAAAAGTCCACTCTAAGACTTCGCGGGGAGCTTTGTGCAACGCTTCCTTGATTTCCTTGTTGCTGTCGAACTTGACTTTATCCAAAAGGCACGCTTCGACGTTAACAGTAAACTTATCGTCTTCAAAAGGCCAAGGAGTTACAGTCACGAGTTCGTTGCTGTGCTGTACAATATCGTAGCGCTTGCCGTCCGGGCCGACACTAATTTCTAAAGCTCGTTCTCCGGCGGGTAACTCGCGGCTGCAAAGAATTAATGATAGCCGATCGCACCACTGGAAAAAAGCATAAGCTGCCTTAGCATCTTCCTCGGAAATATTCAACTCTTTTTGCCATTTTTTTTGATTTGCCAGTTGCTCGTCCAAAAACTCGTCGAGTTCCTTCGACTCTCCCCGCTTTCCTTCATTGAGATAGCTCATGTGCATAGAAATCAGCATGGCTACCCACCTACCGCGATATAGGGAATTCTCGGTCATGGCTTTAATTTTCGGCAGAGAAGTTTCCGTCTGCAACGTAAAATCAAAGGGCGCGCCCGCTTCAGTTAAAATATTTTCTTCCCACTCTTTCTCCAAATCATCGTGATGCGAAATAGCCGCTATGGTTTCGTACAAGCGAAGCGGAGATTTCGAGCGCTTCCACTGTCCGCCAAGTTGGGCGGCGAGCAAAGCATGGGCGCGGTGGTAAATAATTTCCCAGCCCGTTGCGGTTAAGTTAGCAATCATTGAATTTTTCTCCTGAATTAAATTGATACGAGTATTTTGTGCGAGCATTCGGCTCTTGATCCCCCCTAACCTTAAAAAAGGGGGAACCGGAATCGGTCAAAGTCCACCTTTTTATATCGTTTCCGGTTGCATGGGAATGATAAAGTCAAGGTCCATAATTCCCCATTCCCCGACTCCCCATCATTCCGGTGTAACCGGAATTGATATTAAGGGCGATCGAGACTTGCAGAAAAACGAAAGTTAAATCACAAAAGGTTCGATCGAGATCTCCTGCCATTTCCCCTCAAATCGTTCGACAACCATAGGTCGGATGCGGAACTTCGGGGGACACCCGTCGAGAACATCAATCCGCAAACACGAATAAGGACGGCGTTTGTGGGAACCTTGACCGCTGCGGCCGACAAATAGCAAAGATTCCGCTATCCGCCGATCGGCTTTTTGCGATCGCCCGCCCTCACGCGCCAAGCGATCGGCTTCAGGACTCAATGGTTCCTGCAACATCGGCCCTTCCGGGCGCTGGCGGCGGAGACTGTGGCCGCTTCCCCCGCAGATAATCCAATTAATCCCAGAGTCGCCGTGTCCGGTATTCCCAGTCCGCAGGTATTCCAAACAGTGAGCGTGGCCAGTCAGCACCAAATCTACTAGCGGACGCCCCCGCGCCGCCTCCCCAACAGCATCGGCCACCCCGTCGAGCACCTCGCGCAATCGCCACCGAACCGCCAAAGTTTGAGCTTGATTCCACTTTGTCGCCTCAGTCACGTAGGGGGGATGGTGCAGGTAAATTACCCGCCCCCGCACCTCGGAATCGCGCCAAGAGTTAATCAGCCTTTTTTTCAGCCATTCGAGCTGTTCAACGTCCGTGGCGGCTGTTTGGTGGGGCGACAGTTGTTTGTCAATATCCATCAACATTTCGTCAAGTTGCTCTAACTTGGCGCCCAAGTCGTCTAGCTGTTCGGCTTCTTCGGGAATTTCGGGGTTGAGCCGATCGCACATTTCGAGCATTGCCAATTTTTCTTGTTCCAACTTCTGGCGATCGAGTTCCAAATTCTGGCGGCGAATGTCGCCCTGTTTGGTTTTCGGGATCGGTAAGGGCTCGTTGAAGGTGTTGGAGTCGAGGGCGAAGAAGTCGATGCCGCCGCTGCGGAAGGTGTAGTAGCGGTTGGGTAAGCGGGTAAAGCGTCCGGGTTGGTAGCGGATGCAGCGGCCTGTGCTGGTGCTGGCGGTGTAGTGGGCGTCTAGGTGGCGATCGAGCTCTCCCGGCATTTTGTGAGCTTTGAGGTAGTCGAGAAAGGCTTTGGCGTAGGTGTTTCCGCGATCGGAACCGTGCCAGCCGACATCGAGATCCAACTTGGAACCCAACAGCCGGCGCAGCGGCAAAGCTGTCGCCGACAGAATGCCGTAGACTATGGGCAAGTCGTAATAGTCGTGGTTTCCCGGTACGGGCAAAAACGGAAAGTTAAACACCATGCGATCGTAGGCAATCCGAGAGGGATGCTCGCCGCCGACTATAAATTCTCGGTAGGGGCGAATAAAGTTTTGCAAGTAATATTCGCTGGAACCTACGAGATAAACTACATCGCCGGTGTGGAGGACGAAACGGCAGGTTTCGCGCTCGGAGAGCATTTGTTCGGCAATCTGCCGCTGGGGATTGTAGCCGCGGTGGTTGCCCGTGCCGCTATCGCCTACGACTAAAAACGAAAACTCTGGAGAGTCGGTGGTTGGAGATTCCAAAACCATCCGAGTTTGGTCGATTCCCCGATGGACGATCGACTG
Source organism: Microcoleus vaginatus FACHB-2002 (assembly GCF_040004035.1). Lineage (GTDB taxonomy): Bacteria > Cyanobacteriota > Cyanobacteriia > Cyanobacteriales > Microcoleaceae > Microcoleus > Microcoleus vaginatus_C. Next base: position 48,894 of record NZ_JAMPLN010000041.1, read on the forward strand.
TTCTTGCCACCGCACCCGCTCGTTCATTTTGCGGATTTTGACTTTTATTTGCGGGTCGGAAACGAATTTCAATTCACCTCTTCTCCAAAATTGCTGAGTTCCTAATTATTAATATTGCAGCGATCGGGCGAGTTTTTACATCTCTCTAAAAGCTGAAAATCGAGGCGCGGGTACTCAGAAACCTGGTTTTTAGGAGAATACTGCCTGACAACTGACATATTGCACCATTCTCAATAAGCCTTTTATGGGCTGGCTCTGGGGCCCACCCCACAAGAAAATCCACTCTTTGTGGAACAGCTCGGAAAGCCTGTTAAGCGAGAATGGTGCAATATGTGAGACGATCGCACTCTCCGACTCCAAGGGCGATCGAGCCCTACACCCTGCCCCAAGTGGGTAACATCAGATAGAACGCAGTAAACAAATATAAAATGGAAGCAATACAACTGTCTTTGTTCTCAAACGAGGAAGAATTAATTCCTGCCAAAAAGCAGAAGAAAGCAAAATTAGGGCGTTACGAACGCATCCAACGCGAACTAGAAGCAAATGACTGCGACCCCTACAAGATATTCCTTGATGTTGAATCTCAGTCACTGCCAAAATCAGACTATACATTTGTCGATCTTTTTTGCGGTGCGGGCGGCATGACCCAAGGTTTATTGCAAGCAGGTTTTCGACCAGTAGCAAGCGTTGAAATTAATCCCATCGCCTCGGCAACTCATACAAAAAACTTTCCCGATTGCCATCACTTGTGCGACGATATAAAAAACTTAAATCCCCAAAAGTTGCTCGCTGAAATTGGTTCGCCAGAAGTTCATCTTGTTGTAGGCGGGCCGCCGTGTCAAGGCTTCTCAGTTGCAGGAAAACGCGACCCCAACGACCCTCGAAATCGCCTCTTTAGAGAGTTTGTCCGCGTTGTCTCTGAAATACGTCCTTGGTATGTTGTCATGGAAAACGTACCCGGAATATTGACTATACAAAAAGGAGCTGTTAAGCAAGCCATTTGCGAGGCTTTTCAGGAAATTGGCTATCCCCATATGTCCGTTGCTGTTCTAGAATCAGCCGCCTATGGAGTCGCGCAAATCCGCCCGCGAGCCATTTTTATTGCCAATAGATTTGGGATGCAAAATCCCTATCCGAAGCCGCAATTGTTGCCAGAACAATACAAAGCGATTGAGTCAGCAATTGATGATTTACCAGAGTATACTCCCATACCCGAAATTAACCACGAATGGACTCGTCATTCTGTTGAGTACATGGAAAGACTTGCTAAAGTTCCACCAGGCGGTTCTTTGTATGAAAGCTACGCCGATGCTTTCAAGCGACAGTATCCGGGAAAACCGAGTATGACTGTTAAAGAAAATCACGGCGGCACTCATATTCATCCTTATCTCAATCGCGTAATTTCAGCTCGCGAAATGGCGAGATTGCAAAGTTTCCCGGATTCATTTATTTTTGAAGGTTCGATGAAAAAGGCAATGTGGCAAATTGGAAATGCTGTGCCTCCCCGTTTAGCAGAGTGTATCGGCGTTGCACTTATTCCATATTTGAATGATATTGCTTTGAATAGATTTACGCAGCCTGAAATAATTGTTCTAGCTTCTTAATTGCTGGCAACGGTTTACCTTCCGCACTTTATCAACAGCTTGAAGAAACTAGCGATGATGAGTTGCTAGGGTTGTGTGAGAAACTGCTGATGCTGATTGAAGTGGGTAAGCGTTCTAGCGATCGCTACGAGCACATTCAAGCGGCAAAAGCCAATAACCCTGAAACTACCGTCAGCGAAGAGTTTTAGAGAAGCATTATCCACTTCCAAGCTGGGAGTGGATGACTTTTTCAGTCAGCAAGGCAGTTTGCCATAACGCTAGGCACGGGTAAGCTCTGAGGTAAGCGATGTCAGTTCCGTAATACTTTGCTGAATCTGGGTTACAGCCTACCGAAATAGTAGGGAGATTGCAAGGCCCCTGTTCCCCTTATCTAAGAAAAGGTCAGATATCCTAATGTTACTCGCATAAATTTTGCCTTTTCCAAATTTTTTTTGCATATATGCTATAATCGGTTTATGTCTTATAGCATATATGATGGAATAGCGTCATGACAGATAGCATACATGATTTTCCGTTCGACCTGGGGCAGACTCTAGCTGAGCTGAGAAACGCAGCAGGTAAGACGCAGACTGATATCGCTGGAAATCTCAAAATAGATCAAAGCCGTGTCTCGCGTATCGAGAAAGGGACTGTCTCTCCCACTCAAAGCGAGATTGATGGATATTTAAGTGCTATTGGAACAGATGATGCAAAGCTGACGGGGTGACAACCCTGTTAAAACATAGACTGAATCAAGGACATAGCTCTCATACCCTTCTGAAAAAATGGCAATTTATTAGGTCTTATTTTCATTAATTCAACAACTAT
>NZ_JAMPLN010000042.1:0-49344 GCF_040004035.1 Microcoleus vaginatus FACHB-2002
GCCGTTCGTTCAGTTGTCAATACTGGGAAGCGACAGGGTTTAACTGCTTATCAATCCATTCAAGAAGCTCTCTCTATTGATGGCTCCCTTTTTTCCCCTAGTTGAGCAATTACGGAAAACCTTTATCATCGGGGTCAGTATTGGAGTTGTTGCCATTAACCAAGCCAGCCAAGATTTGAGGGAGGTTATGGGGGCGGCTGATGCAGCTTGTTATGCTGCCAAAGGCAAAGGTCGCAACTGTGTTCATGTTTATCGTCGAGACGATGACGAACTAATATAATTAGACAACGTGGTGAGAAGCAGTTGATTTCCCAAATCAGCCGTGCGTTAGAAACCAATCGTTTTTGTCTCTACTTCCAAAACATTGGCTCTATTACCTCTAATCAATCATTAGAGCCTTATGAAATTTTGTTGAGAATGCTAGACAAAAACGGAGAAAGCGTTGCTCCCAATGAGTTTATTCTCAGCGCCGAGTGTTATGGCTTGATAACAAAGAGGGATTGTTGTTGGGTAATCGAAACTTTTTTATCGAATTATCATAATTTATCTGAACTAAAAGTTTTTAGTAAAGACTTGTATACAATCACTATTTCTGGCGCTAGCAGTCGAGTTTTTTTTATTTTTCTTGTTCGATTTTATGCCGTTTTCGATGTTGATGTCGCGGTCTCTAGTGTGAGTTACCGCACTTTTTTAGGTATTCCCATCCTCCGAGTTTTGCGACTTGTTCTCTCCCGGTTTTTTGGCCGCTCGCACCCTGTTCCTTCAGAATTACCACGGCGAACCGATCATTGTAAAAGCAGCCCAATAATAAGGATGCGACAAATTTCGATCGCCCCTAGCGGTCAACTCCGACGGTAAAGGCAGAGCTTGATTTTTGCCCGATCGCACCAAATAACCATCTTGCAACCGCACTTCTCCCCGTAACATCGCCAACTGCGCTTGCCGCAAAGCCTCAGCCTTAATCGGCGCTGTACGCAACTGCTGGTAAAACTCAGTCATCAGCCCCAAAGTACCGACATCGCTGACATACCACAAACTCGCCAAAGCCGATTTTACCCCCGCGTGTATCGCCAGCCCCGCAAACCCCAACTCAGCTTGTTCGTCTCCCACCGCCGTAGTACACGCACTCAAAACCAACAACTCCACCTGCGGGTTAGATAACTTCAACTGATCCAACTGATTCAACTGCAACTTAGTATCCCAAAACTGAATGTAAGAATTTTCCGCCCCCCCAGGCTGAAAATCGCCGTGAGTAGCTAAATGAATAATTTTGTATTGCGGTTGATTGCGCTTGTCCTTCAAATTTGCCAAAGTAAAAGCTTCATTGAGAAAAGACGAACCCGGCCAAATCTTGCCCACAATTGTCGATATTTCCAACGGCACCGCAGGCAAAGGATTTTGATCGTATTTGGCAGGAAAATTCGACGCACCCATCGCTAACACTTCAGAACCCTTAACATCGGCATAGCGAGTATCAGTTAAACTCAAACTCGGAATCAGCCCCAAACTGTACTTTTCTACCAAAAATTGCTTGCCGTCGTAAAGAGCAGCCAAAGGCAAAGTTCGTAAACCGGCATCCATCGAAAACACCAAAGTGTCAATCTTGTTAGCCTCCAAGTCCTCTTGCAGCGGTGCAATTAACCACTGGTAAAGTTCCTCGGCAGGTTGCTTGTAGTCAGCAGCATTCAATCTCCTGGGAGTTCTGATAGCATTAGTGAATTCTTTAGCAACTTGCAGCACAGTCTGGCGGCTTGCAGGCACGCTTTTAAAAACACTTTTGCCGTCTGGCAATAACAACACAAGTTCTAAATGTTTTTCTTTCGCCCACACGTAAAGGATGGCGGGTTTAACCCCAGTCAACCGATTGACGCTGCTGAGAGTATCTCGAATACTTTGCTGCGTGACTGACTTTTCAGTGAGAGTGCCCCCAAAGTAACGTTCAAATTCCCGGCCCTGAGTTCTATCCCTTTGCTGCACTGCGTCGATCGGATTTATTTGCGCGATCGAACTCGCTCTAGAAATCTCAGGAACCCTTACATTCCCGATACTTTCTGCACTCACCGCACTCGCCGGCTTCTGTGGAGTGGTTGCCACGCTGGCGTTTTCTGTCGCCGCAGGCGTACCCAAATTGTCTTTTAACACCGACGGCGACACCAGTACCGGGCCGGCAGCAGTCTCGTTCTGCCGCGCCTCAACAGACGCAGCAGCAGGTTCTGGCGAGACATTTGTGGTACTGCCCTTGGGCACCGACGCTGTGGTGCCGAGACTCACCTGAGTCACAATTTGTTGAGAATTGTCTGTAGTTTGCAGTTCCACGCTGGTAGTTGGTGCCGGACTCGGCACGATCGCCAGCGGCCCGATCGCAGTTGAGGAGGTGGCAGTGTTCGACTTCGAGTTTCCCGTCCCAACAGCCGCCGCGGTGCAGGTTCCGGAGGGGCAAGTGCTTTGCAACAGAGTCTGTGAACCCGATTGAGCCAGCCCGTCTGTAGAAATGCTGACCTCGGCGCGCTCTGCAGGCGTTGCTGTTCCCGGAGTCCGAAACGCTCCCCCCGCCTCGATTGCCACATCGCCGCCCGTATTGCCACGAGCTTTGATCGAAACAACTTCAACATCTTTCTGCCCGATAATTTGGCTCGAACCGGCACTTCCCGATTGCGAACTCGAGTTGATCACCCCTGTAACGATCCGGCCCGGCGCCGCAATCGAAATATCTCCCCCGCCTCTGGCACCAAAAGCATCGATGTTGCCTGTTTCTACCCCACCGGCGCTGCGAATATTGATAGGGCCCGCCACCCCGGAAGTTGAGCGAGATGAAACCGTACCCGCAGTCAACTTGCCTTGACTGCTAGTGATGTTAATCCCCGCAGTCGAGGTAACGTCTCCGACGGCTACAGTACCGCCCATCAGAGAGATCGTGGCGTTATCAGTGCCGACGATCGCACCCGTCCCCACGATCGCGCCTGCGCCATTGGGCGATCGAATCGTCGTCGGATCTTGAAACGTCACCGCCACTGGCGTTGAATTCGGCGTTGAATTTGAAGTTTCAGAAGGAATCGAGATCACACCGCTACCGTCAGCGCGCCCGATCGCGATCGAAGCAAACCCATTCCGAAAAGTGTTCAATTCCGCAGCAGTCAAGTTCAGAGCTTCTGTATCGCCAGAACCTTGAATTATAATATTTTGACTCGGATCAGCCGGTTGCAGCACCAGATTGCCGTTGCTGGCGATCGAATTTTTGTCACCTGTCAAGTCAATTTCGTTGCCCGTCAGGGTAATATCTCCCCCTGTTTGGGCGCCACCAGCTTCGATCGCCCTCGCAGTGACTCCATTGCGCCCCGTCAGCGTCACCTTCCCCGCGCGATCGCCCCTTGTGTCGATCGCTCCGGCAGTCACAGTGCCCTGTGCGGTAACACTAACATCTCCCGCCGAATTGCCTGTATCTTGGGAAGAATTGACAGAAGTGTTGATGGTGCGGGAAGTTCCAGTAAGTAGCCGACCGGTTGTGACATTGCCTGCGGTGCTGACGATGCGAATTTCCTGATTGTTGGTAGTGATATTTCCGGTTCGGATATTGCCATCAGCTTTGAGAGTAATTGAGGCATTGTCGGCCGCTGTCAAGGAATTGGTGGTAGTGATTGTTCCCAAACCCGCTGGCGATTGAATAATTAGCGGATCGTAAAATGTGAAATCGTTAGCAATCAGAATTGAACCGATACCGTTGCTGCGGCCGATCGTAATTCCAGCAAATCCATTTTGCAAACTTCCGAGGTCGTTTGCCGTCAGATTCAAATAAATATTAGTGCCGACATCTCCAGAACCGCCGATCGCAATATTTTGACCTGGACTCCAAGGTTGCAGTACCAAAAAGCCAGTACCGCTGACTGAATTTTTGTCGCCTTTAAAATTAATTTCATCACCAGTCAAAGTAATGTTTCCCGAACCCCCGGCGATCGAGTTCACTCCCAGAACACTCCGAGCCGTCACAGTTACATTTCCCGTCGCTTCCCGGCCGCTGGCATCAATTTTTTGGGCAGTTACGTTCAGGCCGTCGATCACAATATTCCCGCTACTGCCGGTGCTGGGATTCGATGAAGAAATATTGTTTGCAACGGTTGTTCCCGGACTAATCAAACTAATATTTCCGCCGTTGCTCGACAAATTGCCCGCAGTAATTTGATTTGCCGAAATGGTGAGTCCACCGCCCGCCGTGCTAATTGTATCTCCAGAATTCATCGAAAAAGCACCCGCACCATTGCGATCGGCATCTGCTGTCAATGTTACCGAACCAGTAGTTGCTTGAAAGCTCAACTGATTGTCCGCCAAATCAGCAATTGTAATATCATTGAGCGCTTCCAGAACCACATTTGCAGTCGCCGACATACTTTCCAAAGCTCTAGCCGAAATTGTCAGCGAAGGCTCAGAATTGTTTTCCTGTCCTGCTACCGTTCCTGTTGCCAAAATATTATTGTTGGCAATTATTTCCGCATCGCCCGCACCTTCTGGGGAATCTGTAATTAAAATATTTTCTGGATCTAACAGCAAAGTCCCCAAACCGTTTGTCCCAGAGGTATCAACAGTACCGTTAAAAATCAATCTTTGCTTGCCCGAAACTTCCACAAACCCCCCAACACCTGCGGTGGTTGTTGCAGAAACGCCATTGGCGCTGATGCTGCCCAAAAATGCTGTTGTGTTGTCAGCCCAGACCACAACTCTACCGCCGTTGCCTGATTCAGTTGCGTTGGCGGCGATCGAACTTTTGCCATCCACGTAAGTCATCCTGGCATTCGGCACAGTTCCCTCGCCTCGGTAATCTCCCCCGATCCGCACCGTTCCGCCGCCGTCCGGCCCCGAAGCCTCAATCTTCGCCCCCAACAGCCCTACCTTGTCGCCCAACACGTTGACGGTTCCTCCCGCGCCCCCCCTGGCAGACACGTCCGCAGAACCCCCTACCAGCGCAGTTCCAGCATCTGCAGGCACTGTTTGGCCGCCTGTGAGCAGGACTTCACCTTGAGCGTTCGTAGTTATACCCGTAGCGTTAGCCACGCCGGGGCCCGAAAGCAGTCCAGGTAAAGTCAGCGGAGAGAAGGGAACAGCTTCCGAACCCGACACTCCGGCTGCTGGAGAAACTTCTAAACTCAGCAAAATTCCGTTTTGACTCAACCGCACCAGATTTTCGCCCGGGACAGCCGCCACAGTAATTTGACCGCCCGGGGCTGACAGTTGCCCTGTACTGATGACCGTACCGCCCAGCAAAGTCAAATTTTGCCCGGTTCCGACAGCCAAGTTACCGGCATTGACAATACTTCCCGGCTGTGGGCCAAAAACAAAAGCATTCGGCGTTCCGACTAGGGCGGCGTAGTCGTTCGCCCCTGTACCGTTGAACCAACGGTCGTCAAAACCGATACCGTTAGCGGTGGTAGCCAAAAAAGACCCGGACACATCGAGTCGGGCATTTGTTCCGAAGATAATGCCTGCGGGATTCATCAGCAACAAGTTAGAATTGCCGCCACTAACTTGAATTAGACCGTTAATTAAGGAAGCGTCCCCACCGACAACGCGACCGAGGATATTTTTAACGCTTGGGTTGGAGATGAAATTGGCAGTTTCGCCCGAATTCAGACCGAACCGAGTAAAACTGTGGAACAAATTTGCTCCGTCTCTGGAGGTAGTGCCGCCTTTAATGTCGTAGCGAGGGGGCGACCCTGGACCTGGGGCGGTGACAGCGGTTCCGGTGCCGTCTGGGGCTGGAGTAATAGATTGTGCTGCAGCAATTTGAGATTGGGGATAAATTGCCACGAGTACCCATCCGTTGCTGTTTTCTTTGAGGAAAACCAGGTTGGGTAAAAAATCTAATATCAAAAATCCAGCCAGGGGAATTGCTGCCAGAATCGACCGCACAGCACGTTGAGCATTCATAAGTTTGCCTCGGTCTAGACCTTAATTCGAGTTTAAAATTGAGATTTTAGGTAAAAAAGAGTCGATCGCACCCCAATGCTGACACTTCCTAACGCGCACTCTCGATCGCAAATCTTAAATTTTAAGTCTAAATTTGATTGTGTCACCAACATAGCAAAGACTGACAGTAAGTGTCGAAACACAGGAAGTTTAAACAGAGAAAATTATGAGCGATCGAATTGTCCGTCTGATTGGTTTAACTGGGGGCATCGCCACCGGTAAAACCGCTATATCTAATTATCTGAGAGATGCCTGTGGATTTCCGATTTTAGATGCCGATATTTACGCCCGCGAAGCTGTGAACCCCGGTTCGCCAATACTTGACTCTATTGTAAAACGATACGGCGCGGGTATTGTGCTCCCGGACGGCCATTTAAATCGGCCAGAGTTGGGAAGTATTATTTTTTGTAACGCAGACGAGCGGCAGTGGTTGGAACAACAGATTCACCCTTACGTGCGCCGCCGATTAGTTGAGGAAACTCAAAGCTGCATTGCTGCATCGAGTTTGGTATCCCAAGGCACACAGGATTTAGGTACAAAGACTCAAGAAACCGGCTTTTTTCACCAAAAGCTAGAACCGAGTACTGTGGAAAAAAAACCCGATTTCTGTGCCAAGGCTGACACGTTGACTTTGGTTTTGGTAGTGCCGCTGCTTTTTGAAGCTAACATGACTGACTTGTGTACCGAAATTTGGGTAGTGTACTGTTCACCCGAAGTGCAGTTAGAACGACTAATGCAGCGAGACGGCTTGAGTTACGATCGAGCTCAGGCCCGCATTAACGCCCAGTTGCCGCTAGCTCAAAAGTGTCAACAAGCTGATGTTATTTTGGACAACTCGTCAACGCTCGACTCGCTATTCCTGCAGGTAGATGTGCATGTCAGTCGCTTTGAGATTTGATACTTGAGATTGACTCGGCGATATCAGTTTTAAAACCTGGTTTTTTTACTTTCTGCGCGGCAGTTCGATTTGAGAGTTGAGATTTGAGATTGACTCCACGATTTTGTCAACGGGCTTTTTTCCCCAACCGCTTTCGACTCCTCCTTCCGAGTGGCGCGTAAGCGCTCTTGTCACAAAGCAAGATCAGAAAAGATCAGAAAAGATCAGAAAAAATAAAAGGTTCACAATTTATTTAAAAATACAATAGCAACCATTTATGGAGTTAATGTGAAAAATTAGGCATTGCCCACTTTAAGGAATCTCATTCACCAAGATATTTATATGTAACGTGGTGATGGCGCGCTTGGGTACTCTCCTGTTGTGTCTTTAATCCCCGGGTTGCCGCTTCAACTCAATAAATTATCAAGTTAATCATAAAAGTAGTAAAACTTTACAATTGGCGGTTTTTGTTTCTTTCTTGGAAGACTGTTTCAAAAGGATTCCAGGGGTCATACCATTTTAGATTTTAGATTTTAGATTTTAGATTTGGGAATGATTTATAGCTACCAGGGTGGGGAACACGGGCATAGAAGAGTAGCATTCTTTTTTTGAACAGGGTCTTGAATTCTGCTGGTTGCCCGCAACTAGCAGAGAACTAGAAATTATCAGCGAACAAGCGACCTAGATGATGGATTTCACCCGCTTTTAACCAAAACTAAAAAAAATTGCAAGTGCCCTTACTTACTAATTGATGACTTCGCCACAATTATTTTTTTTATCCTGATAGCAGAGTACAGACTGCGTATCAAGAAGGGGAAAATACAAACACCAAAATTTATGATGCGCGTTTACTCTTCCATCCTGATGTCAAGCCTGTTACTGAGTGCTGGCGCAGTTAATGCTCAAAGCTTAGAAACTCGATCGACCTTTTTTGCTCAAGACAACTCTGCTCCCGAAATTTTAACCACTCTAGCTGGCACTCTGACCTTTGACGCAGATAACGGTAAAGATGAGCCGCCACCACGAGGCACCGGGAGATAAAGCCGAAAAAAGCGATAATTGCAGGGAATTAGGGGGATAATGGCAGAATATAAAATTGGGAGAAAAAGAGAAAAATTGAAGATTTCGATTTATTAATTCGGGACTTAGGTACTGCGTAGCAAAAAACCGATTTTTCAGCGGTATTTGACGAATCAAGACATAATTTTTGGCTATTCTGGTTTTTTTGGCCCAATATCGTCAAAATATCAGACACCACAAACGGGCGCGAAATGTTGCACTCAAAAAATAAAGGTAAAGCGCCAGTAGGAATCTGGCGCTTTACCTTTATTTTTTAAACTTTTGCAGCTTTAATCTTCTTCTGCTGCTTCGCCACCAACAACGACATCGCGAATCCGCAAACTCGGGCCGCCGCAGCCGACGGGCAAACCGCTTTGTCCTGCCTTGCCACAGCCGCCGGATTCATCCCAGTAGAAATCGTCGCCGATCGCCTCAATATCGGCTAAAGTGCTGAAAACATTACCCGAAAGAGTAACATCCCGCACCGGATTGTCGAGTTTTCCGTCGCGGATCATCCAAGCTTCGCCGGCACTGAAAGTAAACATTTCGCCGTTAGTCATGCCGCCTTGCCAATTGCGCGCATAAACTCCTTCTTTGATGTCTGAAAATAAGTCAGCAACTGGCGTGTCACCCCGTTCGATCCAAGTATTCGTCATGCGGACGATCGGCGGATAATGATAATTCAAACAGCGAGCATTGCCAGTAGGCGTTTCTCCCAATTTGCCCGCCGTTTCCCGCGAGTGCAGTCGCCCGACTAAAGCACCGTCTTTAATTAACTGAGTAGTAGTCGCAGGAGTGCCTTCGTCGTCGTAGAAATAGCTGCCCCGGTGTCCCTCTGGCGCTGCACCGTCGAAAATTTGCAAGTTTTCTGGGCCGAACTGGCGGCCGAGGGTCATAATTTCCAAAATGTCGGGATTTTCGTAGGCCATGTCGGCTTCGGAAAGATGCCCGAAGGCTTCGTGGACGAATAATCCGGTCAAAATTGGGTCGATGACGACAGTGTAGGTGTTGCCTTGGACGGGGGGTAAGGCTAGAGAATCTACGGCTCTCTGGGCGGCGCTGCGAACTTGAACATCGAGATCGGTTAAATCTTCGTAAGCTTTGCGGGAACCAGTGGTTTCGCGGCCGGTTTGTACGGTTTCCCCGCTGCGGGCTGTGGCGGCAAAGCGCATTTCCATGTCTGCCCAACCTTGTTCGAGCATCGTGCCTTCGGAGGTGGCGAGGATTATCCGCTGGGTGCTGTCGCCGTAGCGCACGGAGATTGTGGCGATGCGGGGGTCAATGCTGCGGAGGATGGCCGCGTAGCGATCGCACAATTGCTTTTTGTCAATTAGGGGAACCAGACGCGGGTCTGTTCCTGTCAGCGGCAGCAAGCAAATGTCTTGTACTGGGGTAACTGGCGCCAGGATCGTTTCTTCTTCGCCGATCAGTTTTGCCGCGGCAATGGCTTCTTCGATTCTTTCGGCGAGGGTGGAAAGTCGGTTAAAACTGGCAAAGCCCCAGCCGCCTTTGTGACAAGCCCTGACTTGGCCGCCAATTGAGACTCCTTCGCTGAGGGTTTCAATTTTTTCGCCCCGCAGCAGGATGTCGGTGCCTTCGGCTTCTTCCAGTCGAATTGCCAGATAATCGACTTGGTTGCGGTAGCGTGCCATTAAGTCTGACAGCAGATTTTTCGAGTCGGCGATCGAGGTGGGCATAAGGAAAGCACGGTGTTTAACTTACTTCATTTTGCACTTTTGTTAGGGCGATCGTCCAAAATATCGCCCCAAGCGCGGAGATTGCGACTTATTGGTACGGTTCTGCCAATATCGTGAGTTGACAAATGTGGATATCCTGTGAGTTAGGAGGAAGGCGCAAGAAATTATGCGGGATTTTTTGATCGTGCTGGTGCTTGACTCCTAACTCCTGAACTTTCCTATACATAAATACTTCACCCTTCATGCCTCCGAAGGTGGGTTTATAACTGTGAATACTTACTTTTTACCGACAATAAGCGAAATTTTAGCCTCCGAAGGCCAAGAAAATGACCTGAGTCTCTTTAATCCTAAGTTGGCGGGAGAAAACAACCGCCATCGGTGTCCTGCAAGCCGTGGGGCTTCTCGGCTGAAAGCTGAACAGGAATGGTACGGGGCGATCGCAGCTTTGAATCAAATGCTCGATCGGCAAAAAGCAGGACAAAAAACAGATGCCGATCGAGCAAATTGTCGATCGACAATCCCAAATTCTGGTCGGGGATTGGTATTGTCGGGCCCATCTTCGGTTTTGACTGACCCCGCTTTGGCCAACGGCTTTGCCAATTGGATTTTTACCAGTATTCCCGACAACGATGCAGCTTTGTGGTCTTTTCGGGCGAGACAAACTTTAGCTTTAATGCCGGCGGCTGATGTGCAAACATCGGTGCCGGCAGCGGCCCCGGCTTTGGCTTTGGCAAGTGGTGATCCGCTAGCCAACGAGCAGTTTTGTTTGGTTTTAACTGCTAGTTTTAGCTTGGTGATGGTTTTGGGTGAAAATTCTGCAGGAATTCCGGCTTTTCTATTTTCTTTCGATCCGCAAGTAGTCGCCAAAGCTTGGGAGGTTTTGCGGCGCAGGGTGACTGAAAGCGAATGTTTGCTTGCCAATTCTGACGGTAGCTTCAATTTACCAGGTGGCCAATTAACTAATAATTCTACTAAATTAGACGCCCTGTTCCAGCAGTTTTTGCCTGTGGAGCCAAATTATCAAACAGTGATGCAGTTCAGCCGCTTGCTGTTGCATAATTTGCCGATTGGGAAAGATGAAGCAGGCAGGATAAAGGATGAAAGAATTGATGATGGTTTGAGTCCGAGGCATAAAAAGTTATCGGCTACAGATATCAACTGCAAATCTCCAATTCCTCTCGCTACTAAAGAGGTGGAATTGCTACAGGCGATCGCCCATGAAGTCCGCACCCCTTTGGCTACTATCCGCACGCTGACTCGATTGCTGCTGAAACGTCCCAAACTCGATCCGGTGGTGGTCAAGCGTTTGGAAATGATTGATGCTGAGTGTACCGCTCAGATTGATCGCTTCGGTTTAATTTTCCGCGCCGTGGAATTGGAAATGTCGCAAGCCAAAAATTCTGGCGTGCAGCTAACAGCAATGTCCCTCGGTGAAGTGCTACAAAATAGCATTCCCCGCTGGCAAAAACAGGCTGCTGTGCGGAACCATACTTTGGAAGTTATTGTGCCGAAAAAGTTGCCGGCGGTAGTCAGCGATCCGACGATGCTGGATCAGGTTTTAACTAATTTGATTGAGAATTTTACTCGAACTTTGCCCTCCGGGAGTCGCATTCAGGTGGAGGTGACATTGGCGGGCGATCAGTTAAAGTTGCAGTTGGAATCGGAACACCTACCTGAAGGTAATGTCGCATCGACTTTTGCAGCTAAGGCGAATGCTCCTTTGCGATCGATCGGGCCTTTGTTGATGGTGCAGCCGGAGACGGGAAGTTTGAGTTTAAATTTGAGCGTGACTAAGAATTTATTTCGGGCTGCTGGCGGGAAGTTGGTAATTCGCCAGCGACCCCAAAAGGGCGAGGTGATGACGGTATTTTTGCCCCTGCAATAGTCAGTTGTCCGTTGTTGGTTGTCCTATCAATTCCGGTTGCATCGGAATGATTTAACCGCAGAGAACGCAGAGGAAGAGAAGAGAGAGCTCATTAATATCGGTCAACAACGGACAACTAACAAGGGACAACTAATCTTTAATCTATTAAAATCTCAATGACAAACTCCGTTCCTTCTCCCGGTGTAGAAAAACAACTCAGTTTTCCGCCGTGTTTTTCTTCTACAATTTGACGTGCGATCGCCAGTCCTAACCCAGTGCCTTTGCCCACATCTTTAGTGGTAAATAGATGGTCGAAGATACGATTTTTTACCTCTTCTGACATTCCTTTTCCGTTATCGGCGATGGAAATTTTTACCTTTTCATTTTCTAGTTTTGTCCGAATAGTGATGCGATTGGGATGGGCTTGAATTTCCACAAAACTCCGTCCTTGATTCGATTCTTCTAAGGCATCGATCGCATTTGCTAACAAATTCATAAATACCTGGTTTAATTGTCCCAAATAACATTTTACTTGGGGAATTTTGCCGTACTCTTTAATGATTTTAATTTCAGGATGCTTGTCGTTCGCTTTCAGGCGATGGTGTAAAATCATCAAAGTGCTATTGAGGCCTTCGTGGATATTGGCCTCAACTTTATGTGCCGTATCGGCGCGAGAAAAAGTGCGGAGGGAGGTGCTGATGTTTTTGATGCGCTCGCATCCTATTTTCATGGAACTCAACATTTTGGGTAAATCTTCTACTAGATAATCTAAATCTATTTCCTCTGCTTTCTTAATCAATTCTGCCTCCGATGGAGGGAACTTTTCTTGATAGAGGCGCAAATAATCAATTAAGTCTTGGACTCCAGCATGAGCTTCATTAATGTTCCCGGCAATGAAACCAACGGGGTTGTTGATTTCATGGGCGACCCCTGCCACTAGATTACCTAATGCTGACATCTTTTCACTTTGGATCATTTGCATCTGAGTTTGCTGAAGTTCATTCAGGGTCTGGTGCACTTGGTGATAGAGACGGGCATTCTCCAGAGCGATCGCCGCTTGACTAGAGAGAAAATTCAGCACTAGGAGGCGATCGCGACTAAACACCCCACTTGTTATCCGATTTTCTAGATACAAAATGCCGACCAAATTCCCCTGATTGAGAATTGGCAAACCCAGCAAACTCTCTGGTTGGTGGTGCTCTAAATAATCGTCAATCACAGGCAAATCTGTTTTGGCGTGATCGATGACAACTGCTGCTAGAGTGTTTTTGACATACTGGATTAATTTAACAGGAACGGTGGGATTATTCTCTAAAGGTTCCGTTTGCAGGCTAATGTTTTCCCACGTAGCTATCGCCCGCACTTGCCATTGTTGATCTTGGCAGAGCATCAGTGCACAGCGATCGGCTCCCGAGTTTTGTAACATGGTTTGGGTCACAATTTGCAGCAACTCATTCAGGTCGATCGTGCTGGAGATCATTTGGGAGATTTGCAGCAGGGTCGTAAAATCTAGCGCATGGTTGATCGAGGTGCTTGAGGTAGTGTGGTGGGTGCCCGAATGAATAGAGTAGGTGGGATTGGTGAGGGTGGATAGGGTTTCTAAAATAGTGAGGGGTTGACCGGACTGTTGTAAGATGGGGCGCAGCAGATGGGGATAACGTTTTTCTAGGTCATCGGTTTTGGCTTTTGCTCCCCAGCGGGCGTAACAATAGTAGGCTTCCTGCATATAGCCTGCAGCGACTTTTTCTTTGCCCCAGTCCAGGTAGAATTTAGCTGCGAGTTCGTGGGCGAGGGCTTCTTCGTTGAGGAATTGGTTTTCTTTAGCGAGTTGAATGGCGCGATCGTACAACTCAGCAGCCGGCCATTTTTCTTCAGCAACACGAGCCATCTCCGCCTCTAAAAGCAGAAATTTGGACAGACAGTTTTCAGGACAGTTGTGAGCCCAGATTTGAAGTTGTTGCCGATTATTCTGAACAACTTCTTGATAATCTTTTGGTTGTTTTTCCGGTGCTTCCCCATAAAGTTGCAAGACAGTCAAAGACTGATAAAAACAATGCAGAACACGTTGAAATTGTCCATAAAGTGTATTAGAAAACTCTGCTGCCGCTACTAACATTTCATAAGCTTTAGCATACTCACCATAGGTAAAAAACAAAAAGGCTTTAGCGAAATAGTAAGTGCTACTGCCATAGCCATAACCAATTTCATTGAACGTTGCTAGCGCCGACTCTTCATCAAATGTTTCAGAGCTAAGGCTATACTTCCCTATCGTTAGCCCTTGCAAATTCTCTAGGAGCTTGCACTGAAGAATTAGGGCAAATGCTGTCGTAATCTCAGTCCGTTCCGCAAAGCTGATGTACTTTTCATGTCGAGCCAGCAAACTGTGAATATCGCTTGAGACGATCGCCTGCTGCCAGAAACTGAACAGAGCACTGTGATGACACCAAGAAAAATCCCCTACCTCCATTGCCCCCTGATAAGCAGCTTGTTGCAGAACAAGATTGGAACTAACGTGCTTGCGCCAATGGTTGATAAAGTTGCCGAACGACATATAAATTTTGCCATTCAGGGTGGTGTTATGAAATTTTTCATTCACCTTCAACCCTAAAAGTCCAAACTCATAGCCCAATTCATAGTCTTGAAAGCGTTGGCAGAGAATTGTTCCATACCAAACATAAACAAAACCCGCCACATTTGTATTCCCGTATTGCAAACAGAGATTGGTCATGTGTAACACAACCAACACTAACAACTCCTGATTAATTAGGTAAGTGGGCGGTACCATGTTCATTAGTAGTTTGATCAGCATCTGGCGTTCTTCATCGACAATGAGTGGCGCGTCGATTAGTCCTGCAACTGCGCGCTGATTTAAGGTTTTTTTAACTTCCCGAGCCATCCCTTCTAACTCTGCTTCACTTGGCATAATTGCTAGTTCTAAGCCTAACAGTTTCAGCCCTTCTATTCCTACCTGAATCGCCTTTTGATACAAAGCCTTATTTTGATAATGAGTTAGCTGAATTGCAATAATTTTGGTTCGATCTAGACTAAATTTTGCCGAATGAAAGGCGATTTTTATCAACTTTTCTGCTTTTTCAAAATTACCTGCCAAAAATTCAGACTCAACGCTTTCTAAATACATTGTAAATGTTAATTTATAGGCAGATTTCCATTTATTTTTGGGCAGGAAACTTAAACCGAAAGCGAGATATTTGGTCGCCGATTCATAAGCCGTTGAGAGTTTGGCTCTCTGCCCTGCAAAAAGGCTAATTTTAGCGAGCTTGGTGCGTTCTTCTTGCTGGGTTATTAGCTCCGATCCAATGATAAAATGATTAATAATATCGAACACTTCTTCTCCTCTTTCAACTTCTGAGAAATTCGGCAGAAGTAACTGTCCTATTTTGAGATGGGTGGCTTGCTTTTGGTCATCAGGAATTAATGAATAAGCAGCTTGCTGAACCCGATCGTGGAGAAACTTGTAGTGAGGTAATTGAGCGGCTGTTGTGGGCAATGCGGGACTGGTTGTCCGCTCTTCTTTTCCTATATAAAACTTGTAAATTTCACTCGTTGGTAAGATGAATCCTTCTTGCAAGGATTTCCACAAATCCGCAGCAGTTTCTTCCGGCGACTTCTCGCTGACTACCGCCAATGTATTCAAATCAAAGTGCGCTCCTATGCACGCAGCCAACTTCAGCACATTCTGAGTTTCTGGTGGCAACTTCTGCAATTGCACCGCCATAAACTCCACTACATCATCGGTGATAGTTAGGGCTTTGACTTTGGCGATATCGCACTGCCACCCTCCTGTTACCCCCCTGTGTCCTCCCCTGATAAGGGGGGATGTTACCCCTTCCTCTCCCCCCTGGGAAAGGGGGGTGGGGTTAAACGCAATCAGTCCATCTTCCTGTAGCGCCCTGAGAAATTGCGTGGCAAAAAATGGATTGCCTTTGGTTTTTTGATAAACTAATTCGGTTAATGGCTGAGCAAGAAGGATCTCGCACGAGAGCGTATCTGCTATCAAATCGTTAATATCGGCTTGACTCAGAGGTTCCAAGGTAATAGTATTTACCGTTACTTGGGATTTTTCCATCTCTGCTACTGCCAACATAAATGGATGAGCAGGAGATACTTCGTTATCTCGATATGCCCCAATTACCAGCAAATTCTGACTATTTTTTTCACTCATCAACACTTGCAAAAGCTTCAGGGATGCTGAATCTGACCATTGCAAATCATCCAAAAAAATCACTAAGGGATGTTCTTTGGTGGCAAAAACAGAGATAAATTTTTGAAATAGTAAATTGAAACGATTTTCGGCGGCACTTCCCGACAGTTCAGAGACAGGCTGTTGTTTCCCAATAATTCGTTCCAATTCGGGAATTACTTCTACAATAACTTGACCATTTTCGCCAAGAGCTTTGAGAATTGTCCTTTGCCATCGTTTGAGCTGAGCGTCGCTTTCTGAGAGTAATTGATCCATTAAATCTCGGAAGGCTTGCACAAAAGCACTAAAGGGAATGTTGCGTTGAAATTGGTCGTATTTGCCTTTGATAAAATAACCGCGTTGCCGAACTATTGGTTTGTGAATTTCGTTGACTACAGCCGTTTTCCCAATGCCGGAAAATCCGGCAACTAGCATCATTTCGCTGCGGGATAAGTTCGAGTCAGGCCAGTCCTCATTAATCAAGGCGAGGTCTTCTTTTACCTCTTTTCTCTCGGTTCCAGGATCTTCTGGAGAACCAGATTTAGAGGAGGTTGCTACTCGATCGAATGCTGCTAATAAGGCAGCGACTTCGGTTGCTCTGCCGTAGAGTTTTTCGGGTATGATAAAGCGATCGCAAAAATCTCGCCCCCCAATGGCAAAACTCTCAATTTTACCTGTCTCATTGAGTTGCTGCAAACAATTTCTTAAATCGGCTTTCAGCCCTAATGCACTCTGATAGCGAGCTTCGGCATTTTTGGCCATCAATTTGCTGACAATTTCCGAGAGGACAAGGGGTATTTCGGGATTAATTTCACGTACAGATGGCGGGTGCTGGGCAATATGACAGTGGATCAATTCCATCGGATCGCTAGATTGAAATGGCAATTTTCCTGTCAGCAACTCGTAAAAGGTTACACCTAATGAATAAAAGTCTGTGCGGTAGTCAAGGCCGCGATTCATCCTTCCTGTTTGTTCAGGAGATAGATAGCTGAGTGTTCCTTCTATTACGTTAGGACTCATCAGTGTTTGAGTTTCTCGCGGCAGCAAAGATGCAATACTAAAGTCAATGAGTTTGACTTGTTTAGTCTCAGGATTAATCAGAATGTTGGCTGGTTTAATGTCTTTGTGAATAATGCGGTGGCGGTAAAGTATATCTAATGTATTGCTTAGGTCGATCGCAATTTGGAAAAAATCCGCCAGAGATTGCACGGTTTTTCCTTTCCCCGTCCATTCCTTCAGAGAAATTCCCCCGAAGTCTTCCACAATCAGCGCATAGCCGTTGCGGTAGGGTTCCAAGCTGTAGGTTTCGATGATTCCGGGCAAATTCAGGTTTTTGGCGATCGTGTATTGATTGCGAAAATGCAAGAGTTCGCTGAAGCTGGGATACTCGTTTCGCAAGACTTTGATGGCGACCGGTTTTTGGTCCCAGAGGCGAATTCCGCGATAAACTAGGGTGCGAGTGCCTGAATAAATTCGAGCGAGAATTTGATAGCCAGTTAGTTCTATCATAACAATAATTATTTTGCTATAAAAATATTTTGTATTACTATTATAATCTAGTGCAAATCAGATTCTAGCTTCGTATTAATACTTAAAAATACAATAAACTTTACAGCCAGCGAACAGTTAAAAGTTAACAGTTAACCGTTAACTTTTAACTTTTAACTGTTAACCGAATTTACTTAACTGAATTTATTCTGGCTTTCAAAGCATCTCGCGCTTGTTCTCGATCGTCAAAATGGACTTTTTCGGTGCCCAAAATCTGATAATCTTCGTGTCCCTTTCCTGCAATCAACACGCCATCTCCGGGTTTAGCGTCCATAATAGCAGTGCGAATTGCAGCGGCTCGATCGCACAAAACGATCGGCTTTACTGCGGCGGGAATTCCTGCTAAAATATCCTCCAAAATGCGATCGGGATTTTCAGTACGCGGATTGTCGGAAGTAACAACAGCTAAATCGGCTAATTCTGCAACGATTTTACCCATGATCGGCCGCTTAGTGCGATCGCGATCGCCACCGCAGCCAAACACACAAATCATCTGACCCGGAATAAACGGCCGCGACGCCTTCAACAAGTTCTCCAAACTGTCGGGAGTGTGGGCATAATCGACAATAACGCTAATATCTTGGTCGGGACTAATTTGCACCCGTTCCATCCGTCCCGGAACTCCCGAAAACTGAGATAATTTCTCCACAATTGCGGACAAATCTAAACCCAATTCTAAAACAGCACCGACAGCAGCCAACATATTTGATAAATTGAACTGACCGACTAAAGGCAAAGAAAAAGCAGTTTCGCCCTTGGGAGTGTGCAGCATTCCCTTAACTCCATTGGGCTGATACTGCAAATCAAAAGCATACAAATCTGCGGTTTTCAGAACTGTGCTGTAACTCCAAACCTTGTCCGATTTGAGGGTTTCAACTATCCGCTGCCCGTAGGGGTCGTCAATATTAATTACAGCGCGATTTTTGAGGTAATCCGAACCAAATAAAAGCGATTTTGCCTCAAAATAATCCTCCATATCGCGGTGATAATCGAGATGGTCTTGAGTCAAATTTGTAAACACAGCAACTTCAAAACTACACCCCAAAACTCGCTGCTGTGCTAAAGCGTGGGAACTGACTTCCATCACGCCATATTTGCATCCGGCGACTACAGCTTCTGCTAACTGCTTTTGCAGGTCAACTGCAAAAGGTGTGGTGTAAAGTGCAGTTTGTTGGAAGCCCGGCCAGCGAGTATAAAGCGTACCAAAAATCGCCGTAGGCAACTGCATTTCATTAAGCAAAAATTCGATTAAATGAGTTGTTGTAGTTTTGCCATTAGTCCCGGTAACGCCGACAAGTTTTAATTTGCTAGCTGGATTGCCGTAAAAAGCAGTTGCTATTTGACCGCAAACTTGAGCCATATCGGCTGCTGCGATGACGCAAGTACCCCCGTCTTCCGAAGGTGTTTTCTCGGCTGCTTGGGTGGAAATTATGGCGGCAAGTGCACCAGATTCGATCGCACTTTGCCAAAAATCTCCCCCATCAACCCGAGTTCCCGGCATTCCCAAAAACAAATCGCCCGCCTGACAAGCGTGGGAATTAGTGGATAAACCCTTGACTTCGGCATCGAGGGCGGGATGTTGCGCGTCAAAGGAAATGCTGGGAACTGCTGCTAATAATTCTCTCAATTTCATCTGAAAAACTCCTCGCTTGAATGTCTTGAATATGACTGGCGGAACACATTGTTTGAGCCACAATCTACAGGTTTTTGCTGTGCGCGGTGCAAACCCTAGGTTTTTTTATGCGCGGTGTAAAACCTATCGGCCTAGATTAAGCTGCACACCGAGCACCCCGAGGTCAGGATTAAAACCTGAGTTTTTGGGTAAATCGTATTATTGTGACCGATCGATTTGCAAATATTTCTGTAACATTTGCTCCAATTGGGCAACACTACAGCGGGGAGAAGGACGGGGTAACAGTTCTTCAGCGGAGAATGCAGCCTCGCCAGCAGAATTTATTGGCTGGGGCTGCACTTTAAACAAAACTGGAACTTCGTACTGATAAGCTTGAAACCAGTCATCGCGTTCGGTAATATCTCTGACTTCGAGTTGAAACTTCAGGCTTTCAATCTGTTCGAGTTTTTCTTGCAACCCTTCGCACAAGTGGCATCCGGGTTTGCTGTACAAAATCAATCGCATCATAACAGTAAGATTAAACTCGATCTTAAATTCTGAAATGTCCGATCGCCCGTTGGCGAAGTCAACGCGAGTAAGACGCAACTCACGGTTTTATTGGTCGCAATGCGCGATCGAAGTTATCTTAGCATTGGCGACGAACAGATTACCGCGCTTGACTATCTCTTTCTTCTCTTCCTCTGTGCCCTCTGCGCCTCTGCGGTGAAAAAATAAATTTAGTTCACCAATGAAAGAGTTAAATTTATTCACATAACCTAATTGTAAACTCAACCTTGACTAATAAATCAATTTTTAGTATAGTATATAAATAGCCCTACATAAAGGAGGCAGTATGGACTGCACCGAATACGCAGAAGCCAAGCGAAAAGCAGCCAAAAAAATTAGCGCCGACATTCGAGAACGCTGGAACAATCGCATTGTCACGCGAGGATTGCACTTGATGAGAGAAGCGGGGGCAGTGCAGTATTTGGCTGATTATGGGCGCGGCATCGGTACGGCAAAAGTTATTGGTTTTGCACTGTGCGCCGAGTCGGAAGGATACCCGGAAATGGCGATCGGCTTTTGGAAAAGAGCGTTTGAATTGGAAACCGGAGAAAAGCCGATCGCCCTGAATACTCCAAACAAATCTAGCACCAATCTTGCTGCGGCTGCAAAATCAACTACCGCTGCCAACATAGAGACTGTTAATAACCCCGTAGTTCCCGAATTGCCGCCGCATTTGCAGCCGGGAAGGATTGTCACCATGCAGCCGGTGGACGCGCCGAGTGAACGTTCTTATTACATCGAAAATCCCGATTATTGGGGACAGCCAAAACGCGACGGCAATCGAGTAGTGGTCATTGCCACGCAAGATAAAGTATACTACCAATCGCGATCGACTAACCTGCGGCAACAGGCATCGGTTGAAATCGATCGCACATTAATCGACACAGCCGCTAAAATTGGCACCTTTGTTTTAGACGGCGAACTGTATTACAAAAGCTGTACGGGCAGCGAGCACCGCACTGGCGCGCAAGCTGCTACAGTTAATATTGAAAGCGGTTTTCCGACTACTCAGCCCAACGCAATTTATGCTATTTTTAAAAGTTTGTTTTTCAAAGGCAATGATTTAACTCCCGTGGCAGAATCCGAACGAATTGCAGCGGGAGTTGAAGTTGGCGAAATGCTGGCGAATTTATCCCCAGCCTTTGAAGTTGTACCGACATTTCGCACCACCGCCGAAAAACTCGTCCTGGCAAATCAGCAGGAATCTGAAAATAAAGAAGGCGAAGTTTGGGTGTTGCACAACTGTCACTATGTCGGCGGCAAAGATGTTAAGAAATATCCGATGGTGAGAACTAAATACTGTCAAGAACACGATTTGTTTATTGTGGGTTTGACGGCGACAAAAGTTGCGGGTCGGCCGTTTAGCGCCGTCAAAGTAGCGCAAGAAATTGATGGCAAATTAGTCCCAGTAGGAACCGTGGGAACCGGGTTTAGCGGGGAGGAAATGCAGGAAATTGCCCGACTCTACGAGGCTAACCCCAAAAGTGTCAAAATTAAAGTGCGATCGCAGGGTTTGACGGAAAGCGGCAAACTGTGGCACGCCAGATTTCTGGAGTTTTGTTAAATTTGTAGGGAAACGGCAGTGCCGTTTCCCAGCCGGGTATGCCATTATTAACCAATAGTGGCAAATAAAAATATCGGTAGAAAAATTAATGTTTGTTAGCAAAAATAATTTCTACATCTCTCCAGAAGAGTACCTAGAAGGCGAACGAGTAAGCCCCATCAAACACGAATATAGACGCGGACACGTTTATTCAATGACGGGGGCAAAAAAGCCTCACATTATTATTAGTAGTAATTTAGTTCGCCTGCTGGGAAATCATCTGCTGAATACGCCCTGCTTAGTTTTATCATCAGATATAAAAGTCCGACTGGAAGAGGCAAATTGCTATTACTATCCTGATGTAGCGGTGACTTGCGATGAAAGGGATACCTCAACTACTGAAGATTTCATTTTATATCCATCTTTAGTTGTTGAGGTATTGTCGCCCTCAACAGCAGCTTTCGACAGAGGCAATAAATTTGCCGATTACCAAACTTCTCCGAGTTTGCAAGAATACGTACTCATCACTCAATCTGAGATTAAAATTGAGTGTTTTCGACTCAATGCTGAGGGAAATTGGGTTTCTCAGACTTACCGACAAGGAGATAGAGTAGAATTGGTTAGTGCGAATTTTAGTTGTGCAATTAGCGAAATTTATCAAAAAGTACCCGGCCTCATATTGTGATGTATGAAAAAAAACTTTCTTTGGTTCGCAGCCAGGAATGCAAGTTTTTCTTCTGAGGACTGAAGTCCTCACTAGGAACCGAAACGATAGCTAACAAATAGAAAAAACAATGATTAAAATCTTACACCTTTCAGACATTCACATGGGCAGCGGCTTTTCTCACGGCCGGATTAATCCAGAAACCGGTTTAAATACGCGGCTGGAAGACTTCGCGGCGACGCTGAGCAAATGTATGGATAGAGCAATTTCTGAACCCGTAGATTTAGTCATATTCGGGGGGGATGCTTTCCCGGATTCGACGCCTCCACCGTTTGTAAAAGAGGCTTTTGCTTGCCAATTCAGCCGTTTGGTAGACGCGCAAATTCCCACGGTTTTGCTAGTAGGAAATCACGACCAACATTCTCAGGGACAAGGCGGCGCGAGTTTGGGGATTTATCGGACTTTGGGAATACCTAAGTTTATTGTAGGCGATCGCCTGGACACTCACCTCATTCAAACCCGCAGCGGGCCCGTACAGGTGGTAACATTACCTTGGTTGACTCGATCGACCTTAATGACACGTTCCGAGACTGAAAGCCTGTCTATGGGCGATGTTAACCAATTATTAACCGAAAAACTGACGATCGCAATGGAAGGCGAAATCCGCCGCCTCAACCCCGACATACCAACCGTACTTTTAGCGCACTTAATGGCAGATAAAGCAAGTCTGGGCGCCGAACGTTTTTTAGCAGTTGGCAAAGGTTTTAACATACCCGTTTCCATGCTAACTCGCCCTTGTTTTGATTACGTTGCTCTCGGTCACGTTCACAAACACCAAAACCTCAACCCTTCCAACAATCCGCCCGTAATTTATCCCGGAAGTATTGAACGAGTTGACTTTAGTGAAGAGAAAGAAGATAAAGGTTTTGTGTTAGTTAATTTGGAACGGGGGAAAGCAGAGTGGGAATTTTGCGCTTTGCCAGTGCGGGTGTTTCAGACGATTAAAGTGAATGTTTCCGAATCTGAAAACCCGCAAGCCGAGTTAGTTAAAGCTATTGGCAAGAAAGAGATACAAGACGCAGTTGTGAGATTAATTTACCAATTGCGATCGGAACAATTAGATCTCATTGATAACGGAGAATTGCACGCACTTCTCGGCGCAGCGCACAGCTACACCATTCAACCAGAATTAGTCAGTCAGTTAGCACGGCCGCGGTTGCCAGAATTGAATGCTAATAATAGTATAGAACCGTTAGAAGCTTTGAAAACTTATCTGGCAAGTCGCGAAGATTTGAAAGATGTTGCGGAGAGTATGTTAGAGGCGGCACAAGGTTTGTTGGGCAATACGGAAGAAGTTTTGGTGGAATTTTAAGTCAAGAATCGCGCATCTAATTACAGGATTATTTGGCTGCAAAATATTGTAGGGGGGGTATATTGCCCGCCCTAAATATACTATTTAACTCCCAAAAATCTCGCCTACCGCCAACCGAGTTCCGTTGGCAAAATCTACCCCAGACTGCACCTTTTTCCCAGCCAACTGCACCTCCCGCAACAATAATAAACCATCACCGGTTTGGACGATCGCCCCCAACCCCTTCACAACCTTCACAACTTCCCCATTTGCGCCCGACAACTGGGCTAAAACAGGCCATTCGCGTTCCAAAACTCTCAAATCCGCTGGCACTTGCAGCCAATATTCCGGCCCGACGGGCACAGTAGCTATCACCTTCAGAGAATTGTCGCGAAAAGTCGTCGTGCAATCCGGGAAAAAGCCCCTAACTTGATTGTGAAGGGCGATCGCACTTTTCGACCAATCCAGCACATAATCTGCACTCTTAATCATCGGTGCGTAAGTCGCCTCAGCATCATTTTGAACAACAGCTTCAATCTCGTCGTCCCTCAATTTTACCAAAGTTTCCACCAACAAATCTGCCCCTATTTCCGCCAACCTATCCGCCAAAGAATCAGCATTATCCAACAACGAAATACCAGCAAAAGCCTTCAACAGCATCCCCCCAGTATCCATGCCAGCATCCATCAGCATAGTAGTAATTCCTGTTGTCTTCTCCCCGTCAAAAAGACAGCGCTGAATCGGCGCCGCACCGCGATACTTCGGCAAAATTGAACCGTGAACGTTAACGCAAGCCAAACTAGGAATATCAAGTATTTCTTGAGAAAGAATTTGGCCGTAAGCCACCACCACAAACACATCCGCCTCTGCTTCCCGCAACTTAGCAAGCGTTTCCGCATCCTTCTTAATTCGGCGCGGCTGCCAAACCGGGAGACTGTGATTTAAAGCCACATCTTTTACAGGTGAAGGCATCAATTGATTGCCTCTTCCCCGGCGCTTGTCCGGCTGAGTCACCACACCCACAACCTCAAATTCTGGGTGACTTAGCAAACTAGATAAAGTAGGAACAGCAAAATCGGGAGTGCCAAAAAAGACAATTTTCATAGATTGTTCGTTATTAGTAAGTAGTCCTCAGTCATTACTTATTAGTCATCAAGTAGGTAATGGCAAAAAACCATAGTATATTATAGAGACTATTCAGCGCGTAGCAGCTATGATACAAGCGAGTGTATGAGTATTTTCACCCCCCGGACTCATGTAATGTTTATTTGTCACCTCAAATAAGAGTAGTTTGCTCCTAGATTATACACTTCGAGAAGAGTTCCGAGTTGTGCGATCGGCAAAAAGGATCTCGATTGATACTCAGGTGCAGCCCGACTCGAACGATCAAAAGCAATGGGTTTGATAGACGCAACAACCTTTGCATCCATTCTTCCCAAGTTAACTATAACTGTTCTACACTAATAATTATCATCTAATCTACCTTGGTTACTGGGAATCTCAATCTTATCATATCTACTCGAACATGGAAAAACCGTCGAATCTCCTGCTTAAACTCAGCCGCAGCTTATTTGCCGACACCGCCGAACAAGAAAAGTTTATTCATGCCGTCACCAATCCCCAAGCTTTTAATCCTGCTATCTTGTGGGTGCAACCAAAACCAACAGAAAACCCATTTAATCTCGAAATTCCAGTTTCTTGGCAACCAGAATTTGTAGATAGACTGGTCTTAGAATCCCAGCCGGGAAAACATTCCTTACATCAAGCAGGACATTACTACTGTCTAGACTTTTCCTCAATCTTTGCCGCCTCCACATTGTTAACAATACCGCAGCCAATCAAACTAATCTTAGATATGTGCGCCGCCCCCGGAGGAAAAAGTATATTTGCCTGGAAAACATTAAACCCCGAATTGCTGGTGTGCAACGAAGTCATAGGCAAACGCATGGGAATGCTTATATCTAATTTAAAACGCTGCCAAATTAAACCATCCGCCGCCGCCAACGTCGATTCAAAAATACTTGCCGAAAAAATCCCACAAACTGCTAATTTAGTAATAGTAGATGCTCCTTGTACTGGTCAATCACTTTTAGCAAAAGGAGAAAAAGCACCCGGCTGCTTTCATCATGTCACCATCAACAGCAATGCCAACCGCCAAAAAAGAATTTTAGCCAATTCTGCTAAAATTGTAGCGCCGCAAGGTTATCTTGCCTACATGACCTGCACTTATTCAACCGCAGAAAATGAACAAGTCAGCGAATGGCTGTTAAGCAAATTCCCCGAATTTGGGCCAGTCACTGTTCCTCATTTAGAAAAATATCGATCGCACCTGACAGAAATTCCTTGCTATCGGATGTGGCCGCAAGATAGACTAGGAGCAGGAGCTTTCACCGTTTTGTTTCAAAACACCTCGGATGGAGAGAGAAATCAGCTACCAGCAGATTTTCTAGATTTAGCTCGTTTTACCAACATCTAACTATCCGCGTCCATCCGCGTGCATCTGCGGTTAAAAAAATATTCTTCCATTAATCCAACTAACAAATGATTTTATCCAAATTATCCCAAGCAATTAAAATACCTCTCAAACTAGCGGTCTGCATTTTAATTACCTTAAATCTGCTAATATTAAGCGGCTGTCAAAACAGCACAACACCCGCATCCAAAAAGGGCGAGCCGATCGAACTCACACTGTGGCACGGCATCAATCCTCCGCCCAATCGCGACGTATTTCAAACCTTAACAGACAAATTCAACAAAACCCATCCCAACATCCAGATCAAACCAGTTTACATCGGCCAGCCCGACCAACAACTGCCAAAAATACTAACAGCAATAGTTGGAAACGCACCGCCGGATTTGCTGTGGAATGCTGCCACAATTTCAGGAAAACTAGCAGAACTAAACGCAATTGAACCCTTAGAAAACTGGCTCGACAAATCGCCCCGAAAAGCGGAAATCTACCCGGCACTTTTCGAGTCAATGGAACTCGGCGGACACACTTGGTCAGTTCCCCTAGCGACAAATAACGTCGCCATCTTTTACCGTCCCAGCTTATTTGCAGCAGCAGGAATCAAAAAAGTGCCGCAGAATTGGGCGCAATTAAAGCAAACAGCCCGATCGCTCACGCGAGACACCAACGGAGACGGTCGCACAGACCAACACGGCATAGTGCTCCCCCTAGGCAAGGGAGAATGGACAGTATTTACCTGGCTGCCATTCATGTTCAGCGCAGGTGGCGAACTCAAAGGCGAAATACCTCAAAGTCCTATACCCCAAATAGATAATCCCGGTTCTCACGCCGCCTTAGAATTGTGGAGCGACTTGTTAAAAGAAGGTTCAGCAATATTGTCAGCACCCGAACGCGGTTACGAACTCGACAACTTCATCGCCGGGAAAGTCGCCATGCAAATCACCGGGCCGTGGACGCTAGCACAGTTGCAGCAAAGCGCGATCGACTACGGAGCAATGCCTTTACCGATTCTCAAACGCCCCGCAGCGGTCGTAGGGGGTGAAAACCTATTTTTAATGAAAACCTCGCCAGAACGAGAGCGAGCAGCCCTAGTATTCTTAGAATACGTTATAGGTGAAGAATTCCAAACAGCATGGGCATTGGGAACAGGTTATTTACCCATTAACTTAAAATCGAGACAGAGCCAAGCTTATCAAAGCTTTGTGGAAAAAAACCCTGTTTTGCAAGTATTTTTAGAACAAATGAACTCAGCCAGAGCGCGACCCATTATATCAGGTTACTCCCGCCTCTCAGAAAACCTCGGTCGCGCCATAGAGGCAACCCTTCTGGGCCGCAACTCCCAAGATGCCCTTAAAGAATCTCAAGAGCGTTTGACACTCACCTTAGATATTGCAACAGCCAAAGAGAAATAGACAAGAAAAAATATTTTTATTAGCTGTAAATTATCCGCTTTCACTGTCTTCGAGCGAAAGACTTAAAGCCTCGATTGATTGGTGAAAAATCTAGTGAAAATCATTATCGCCTGCACTTCTAATCAAAAACCCTGTTGATTGCCCCAAATTTACCTAAAAACAGAGATTTTACGTAGCTGTTATTGATATTTTAGGTATTTTAGGTATTTTAGGTATTATTGAACATGGTGCAAGATGTTAGGGTGAATTGAGTTACGATCGCCCGACACAAAAAGACACCCGCTGTCGCTCGGTAATAAATTTTTAACAAAAACCAAAAAATTACAAACCAATTGCTTAGCCATTAGAGATATATTTACAAAAAAGCCATACTCCCGAAATTCATGGGCAGATTTGATCGAACAAAAAAACCGCTCCCTCAACGGCACCACAAAAAGTTAGCTCAAAAGCTTCTCCCAGTACCTACCACCCATGACCTACCATCACCTAATAGAAACATTTTCTCTACCCTCTGCCTGTCCCGTGCCACCTACTGAGACCCCAACAACCGTCCACCTTTTCCCCAAACGACCATGCAGACAAAGTTCCTTAATGCAATCAAAGGACATTCCTGGCGGTACTTCCTCGCAGTAGGCGCGATCGCCCTGGTCTACTATTGGGCGTCGCAATTCGCCATTTCCACCCTCACCCTCAGTTCAGAAATTTACCCG
Source organism: Microcoleus vaginatus FACHB-2002 (assembly GCF_040004035.1). Lineage (GTDB taxonomy): Bacteria > Cyanobacteriota > Cyanobacteriia > Cyanobacteriales > Microcoleaceae > Microcoleus > Microcoleus vaginatus_C. The sequence continues at coordinate 27,531 of NZ_JAMPLN010000042.1, forward strand.
ATGTGGCCAGCAGCAGGAATTGCCCAAGTCGCCCTGCTGCTGTTTGGGCGACAACTGTGGCCGGGAATCGCGATCGGAGGCTTCCTGTTCAGCATGAGCGTACCGACGGCCAACATCGGCCCGGCATTAATCTCGGCCGGCGCCAGAACCCTGCAAGCGTGGACGGGAACTTATCTGCTACAGCGCATGAACTTTAACGCCGGGCTCGATCGGCTCAAAGACGTTTTAGGAATAGTCGGACTAGCAGCGTTGGGCTCTACTCTAATCAACTCCACCATCGGCAGCATCCTCGTATGCCTGACCGGTTTATCTAGCTGGAGCAATTTTGGCACGATTTGGGGGACTTGGTGGGTGGGAGACGCTATGGGAATTGTGCTCGTCGCCCCGCTGCTGTTGACGTGGCAACAAATGCCCAAAGTCCCCACCCATCGTCGCAAACAGATAGCTGAACGAGCGATTTGGCTGCTGCTGCTACTAGCAGTCGGGTGGCTCGTCTTTTGCTCCCGCACCCGCGCCGCCTACGCCCGCTATCCGCTCGAATACTTACCATTTCCCCTAGTAGTTTGGGCTGCCTTTCGATTCGGTCAGCGCTACACCGCCCTCTCCAACTTCATCCTCTGCGGCTTCGCCATCTGGGGCATAGCCCGAGGCAGCGGCCCCTTCCTCAAACACGCCAGCAGTATCCCCCAAGCACTGTTATCCCTGCAAGCCTTCATCGCCGTCATCGCCGTCACCGGCTTAGTCTTAGCTGCCACCGTCGCCGAACGCCACCAAGCAGAAGTCTCCCTGCGCGCCAGCGAAGCCAGCCTCGCTAACGCCCAGCGCATCGCCCAGCTAGGCAACTGGGACTTAGACCGCAACGCCCAGCAATTGCGGTGGTCAGAGGAAATTTACCGCATCCTGGGACAGCAACCGGGAAGTTTTGAACCCAGCCTGGAAGCCTTCTTGGAATACGTGCACCCTGAAGACAGAGAATTAGTCAAAACCTCGATCGAAGCCGCTTTATTTCAGCAACAGCCTTACAGCATCGACTACAGGCTCATACTCCCCGACGGTAGCAACCGCACAGTCTACGAACAAGCCGATGTCACCTCCCTCTACATCACCAGCACCGTCCAAGACATCACAGACAGAAAGCAAGCCGAAGCTGCCCTGCGTTCTTCAGAAGAAAGATTTTCCAAGGCCTTTCACGCCTCCCCAGTCGGGATCAGCATCTGCACCCTCACAGACGGATGCTTCCTCGATGCCAACGAAAGCTTTTTGCGCTCATTAGGCTGGTTGCGGCACGAATTTATCGGCCGCACTCCCAGCGACTTAGGAATGTTGGTCAATTCAGAAGACGGGGGGCGACTCGCCCAGATTTTGCAATCACAAAATTCGCTCAGCAACCAAGAAATCAAAATTCGCACCAAAGCCGGCGAAGTGCGCGACTGGCTGCTGTCAGTGGAACTCATCCACCTCGGCAGCACTCAGTGCGTTTTAATCATGACCACCGACATCACCGAACGCTTGCGTTCCGAAGAATTCCGCCGGGCCGCATTAGCCGCCGAAGCTGCAAATAGATCCAAAAGCATTTTTCTCGCCAACATGAGTCACGAACTCAGAACCCCCCTCAACGCCATCATCGGCTACAGCGAGATCCTGCAAGAAGACGCGCGAGACCTTGGTGCCGAAGAGTTCATCGACGACCTCCAGAGAATTAACACGGCCGGCCAACACCTACTAGCGCTGATTAAAGATATTCTCGACTTGACCAAAATAGAAGCAGGCCGCATCGACTTCGACCTCGAAACCTTCACCATTTCAACTCTGGTTGAGGAAGTAGTTGCGACGATCAAGCCGACGGCAGACAAAAATAGCAATATCCTAGAAATACAATGCCCCGAGGATATTGGCTCGATGCAGACCGACTTGACTAAACTCCGGCAGTCTCTGCTCAACCTCCTCAGCAATGCCGCGAAATTTACTTGCTCCGGCGCGATTACCTTCGCCGTTACCCGATCCGTCGAAATCCCCGCCGACGCTGCAAACAAAGGCAAAAAACTTGGAGCGTATAGAGGAGGTGGCCAAGCTGAAAATAGCTTGTCTCTGTTATCTTCCGCTCAAGATTGGATCATTTTTACGGTCAAAGATACCGGCATTGGCATGAGTCCCGAACAGTTAGCCAAAATCTTTGAGCCTTTCACCCAAGCCGATTCTTCAACTACTAAGAAGTACGGTGGCACTGGTTTGGGGCTGACGATTACTAAGAAATTCTGCGAAATGATGGGCGGAGACATTACTGCATTCAGCGAGGTGGACAAAGGTTCTACTTTTACAATTCGGCTGCCAGCTATTTTCACCGACCTTTCAATCTCAACCGAAAAGTCTAACGAATAATATTTTTTTGACAGTTATTTTCGATTACTGCCAATTTTCTTTTCCTCCGCTAGTTGCTGATTATTGCACTAGCAGTTAGGGAGATATTGCACATAATTTATCACCTTATAAACTCAGTTATTTTACTAAATTTTTCTAAAATATAGTAATCTTAAATGAGTCGTAAATAAAATTTTTACACCCCCCTAACTCTCCCCGCACCCGCTCTGAGGGAGTAATAAATTACCAAATAATTGAGAATTGCTATAGAGGTAGAAGATTAGGGCGGGTTAGATCACCCTAATTAATTTATGAGTAAATACGAAAAGTGCTGAAATCGTTTTCCCTGGCAGGGGAATAAGAAATTTTCCTGTCCAGTACAAGCATACGTGCTCGTTTTTTGGCGGCAACCTAGTTTTTGAGGCTAAGTTCACTTGATTAATACTCCGAACAGTTTTTCTATGATCCAATGGCTGATTCTCGCTTGACTTTGATCGACTGTGGATAATTAAATTAATCTCATCTCCACCCGTGGCTTGCATTTAATTCGATTTTTTTATGCTCGTTGCCCTGTAAAGCGTGTAGTATCGTTACCAAAACTTTCCTGAGTATTGACTTGATAAGATGATATTATTATTTTTGAGCGTGCTGCCGACATTCAGAGGATTGCTTGGTTGAGAAGCCTTAAAAGTTCTGAGAATTAATAGAATTAGCGCAGTTTGAAAGATGTGGGAGAGTAGACATGATCCCTCGGCTTCTCAATAAAACCTGTGATAGACTTCGATCGCGTACTTGTCCCCTAACGGTATACCTACGTATATATACTATTAATTAAAAAGATATACTGTAGAAAGTTGCCTACAAAGCGCCAGAAAATATGCACCCCCACCTCCAGCGCCAACTCGAACACCTCGGTTTAGTCGGCGATTCTCCCCCTCCCACTGCTGAGCAGTGGCAGCTTTTATTAGAGCAGGTAAGTTGTAGCTATGACGGAGCTCAGAGTCAGCAAGAACTTCAGCAGCAGGATTGCTTGAACTTGCAGACGGTGGCGCTCAAGGATGTAACTGAGTCGCCCCAGTCCCCTCAAGACTCTCCAACAGCTTCAGAATTCGATCGACTGCGGGCGAGTGTCAACAGTTTGGGGGCGGGATTGTGTATCCTTGACGCGAAGGGCTGTGTAATTTCAGTGAATCCAGAGGCCGAACGGTTGCTGGGATGGCGAGAGTCGGAACTTGCAGGCGTTTCCCTGCTAGAGCGCATCGGTAAGCAAAAGAAAGGCAACAAATCCCAAGTTTTGACGGCTCCGAAACAGTCGCTAAGTAAAAGTGAAGATAGGCCGATCGCACCTACACTAGATTTACAAGAGGCGATCGCTTCCAGTCAACCTTGCAACAACTGGGACGACGAGTTTTTGTGTCGCGACGGCAAGATTTTACCCGTTTCCTATTTTTTCCATCCCGCAGTTGAGGGCAGCGAAATATCAGTCTTGGTGTTTTTTGACATTTTTGAGATTAGAGAACACAAGCAATCGCTCTCGATACTGCAAGCAGTTCTAAAATCTACAGATGCAGGAATTCTGGCGGTTGACAGAAACGGCAAAATATGTAATTATAATCAGAAATTTCTAGAGATGTGGGGTTTGTCTGCCAGCCAAGGAAAGTTGAGCCGATCGACCTTCGCCACACTCAAAAACACAATCAAAACAGGATTCCCCTTCGACAGGGAACAATTAAAATACCCGCAAAGATTTCTCGAAAACGTGATTAAAGTGTCGGCAGATTCAGATACTCAAATCAGCGAATTATTAGAATTTAAAGACGGAAAAATTCTTGAATTAAATTCGTTGCCCTCAAAAGTCGGAGCGAAAACAGTCGGTAGAGTCTGGAGCTTTCGAGACGTTACCGAAATCAAAAAAGTAGAACAATCTTTGCAGTATCGAATAGAATTCGCTCAGTTGATTGCCCGTTTGTCAACTTATTTCATCAGCCAGCCCTTATCAGAAATAGACAAAGGCATCGCTCAAACCCTGGAAGCGATAGCCACCTTGAGCGGGTTTGACCGCAGTTACATCTACCTGTTATCAGAAGACAAAACCCGCGCCGACAAAACCTACGAGTGGTGCGGCGAAAGCATTCCGGCAGTCAAAGACAGCACCGACAAACAAATAGACATCGCACAAATCCCTTGGATCGCAGAAAAACTCGATCGCGCCGAATCCCTCTATATTCCAGAAATCGGTGAACTCCCGCCCCCAGCAATCGCCGAAATAGCCTATTTTATCGGTCAAAATTCAACCGAATTCCAGACAGACTCCCCATCCCCAACAGCCAATCAAGCAGCAACCGCCTCAATACCTTCGATTGGCGCTTCCCTAAATAATTTAGCATTAAAAAAACAGCTAAAAAATATTCAATCGCTGATAATTATTCCCCTAATTTATAGTAAAAACCTAGTAGGATTTCTCGGATTCGAGGGCTTAAAGCAAACAGCAGGTCGAGCAACCGAAATATCCACACAGCTAAAAATGGTAGGAGAAATGCTCGCCAATGTCCTAGAGCGCAAGCGAGCAGAAGCAGCCTTGAGACAATCCGAAACAAAATACCGCAGCATCTTTGAAAACGCAGTCGAAGGCATATTCCAGACAACGCCGACCGGACACTACCTCAGCGGCAATAGCGCACTAGCCAGAATTTACGGCTACGAATCCTGTACCCAAATGCTCGCCGAACTCACCGATATCAACCGTCAATTTTACGTTAACCCCAATCGGCGCGCCGAGTTTATGGCCCAATTGCGCGCGCGCCACCAAGTGTCAAAATTTGAATCCCAAATATACCGCCGAGACGGTAGCACGATTTGGATTTCCGAAAACGCGCGCAGCATCTGCGACGAAAACGGCAGCGTTTTGTACTACGAAGGCACAGTCCAAGACATCACCGATCGCAAACAGGCAGAATCCGCCATGCAGTTGGCCCTAGAAGCAGCAGAATCCGCCAACCGGGCAAAAAGCACATTTCTCGCCAACATGAGCCACGAACTTCGCACACCCCTCAACGCCATCATCGGCTACAGCGAAATGCTTCAAGAAGAAGCCGAAGAATTGGGGAGTTGCGAATCCGTCCCCGACCTCGAAAAAATCTGCAGCGCCGGCAAACATCTGCTGTCCCTGATTGACGACATCCTAGATATTTCTAAAATTGAAGCAGGCCGAATGGAGCTCTACCTAGAAAGCTTCGACATCCATAACTTAATTGAAAGTGCTGTTGCCACGGCCAGGCCACTGGTCGAGAAAAACGGTAATACCCTAGAAGTGTACTGTCCAGACAACCTCGATACCATGCACGCGGACATGACAAAAGTGCGGCAAGTGCTGCTTAACTTGCTCAGCAACGCTGCCAAGTTCACAAAAAACGGGAGAATTGCGATCGGAGTGGAAAGGATTAAAAATGAACAATTAAAAATGAAAAATCAAGAGGAATCTTCCCAAATTTTAATTTCCAACTCCGAATTTTTAAGTTTCCGCGTCGCCGACACCGGCATCGGCATGACACAAGAGCAATTGGAGCGAGTTTTCCAACCTTTCACCCAAGCTGATGCCTCGACTACCCGCGAGTACGGTGGCACCGGTTTGGGACTAGCAATCAGCCAGCGCTTCTGTCAGATGATGGGCGGCAGCATTGAGGTCAGCAGCACCTTGGGCGCAGGCACCACTTTCACCGTGCTCTTGCCCAGCGCCATCAAACAGCCGGAAATCCCCAACAAAGTCCACGACAGCACTAGCCCTCCGGACGCCCCCGCTGTCGGCACGGTGCTGGTAGTGGACGACGACCCGATCTCGCGGGATTTAATCCAGCGCGCCCTCAGTCGCCAAGGACTGCACGTAGAAGTCGCCGGCAGTGGCGAGCAAGCTCTCCGGCTCGCTAAGCAACTACGGCCAGACGCCATTACCCTGGACGTGATAATGCCCGGAATGGACGGCTGGGCGGTACTCTCAGCGCTGAAGGCCGATCCTGACCTTGCCGAAATTCCCGTAATCCTGCTATCCTTTGTGGGCAACAAAAGCCTCGGCTTTGCATTGGGTGCCTCGGACTACCTCACCAAACCAGTGGACGGCAAACGGCTGGCTGCCTTGTTGAACAAGTACCGACGCGACCAAGACGGCGTTGCAAGTAACAATTTGACCTGTCAGATTCTAATTGTGGAAGACGACCTTGCCACGCGCGAAATACTGCGATGCGTACTAGAAACACAAGGCTGGGCAGTAACGGAAGCTGACAGCGGACGCGCTGCTCTCGATCGGCTAAAAGTTGCTCGCCCGCACCTGATATTACTGGATTTGATGTTGCCAGAAATGGATGGTTTTGAGTTGATCGGGGAACTTCGCAAATCCCATTCGGGAGATCCTATACCAATTGTTGTGATCACGGGGAAAAACTTGACACCAGCCGAAAGCCAGCAGCTAAACGGCTACGTCGAGCGAGTGCTACAAAAGGGAGTCTACAGTTGCGATACTTTGTTGCGCGATGTTCGCTCTATAGTCAATGACAGGTTCGATCGCAGGTACGACTCGAAAGGCAAGGAGAACACCAATGGCTAAAATCCTGTTGGTCGAAGATAACGAAATGAACAGGGATATGCTTTCCAGGCGTCTGGCCCGCAAGGGACACGAGGTCTTTATTGCTGTTGACGGTGCTGAGGGAGTGTCGATGGCGCTCGCGAAAGTACCAGATTTGATTCTGATGGATATGAGTCTGCCAGTTCTCGACGGGTGGCAAGCAACGCAGCAAATTAAGGCGGCTCCTGAAACTAGCAGGATTCCGGTGATTGCGCTGACGGCTCACGCAATGGCGGGCGATCGTGAAAAGTGTCTGGCGGCAGGCTGCAATGACTATGATACTAAACCCGTCGAGTTTCCCCGACTTTTGGGTAAAATTGAAACTCTTCTGAAAGAGGCCCTGACATGAAAGGTGACGAGGGCAGCGTGCTGGTTGTTGACGACAATGAGGTAAACCGCGATTTGCTGGCCCGCCGACTTCAGCGTCAAGGCCATGTGGTGACTGTTGCTGAAGATGGTCTCCAAGCTCTGGAAATGTTGCGAAGCGTTCCTTTTGATTTGGTTCTGCTAGACATTATGATGCCGCAAATGAACGGCTATCAGGTGCTCGAAAGTCTGAAGGCGGACGAGAATTTGCGCTACATCCCGGTGATTATGATTTCGGCGGTGGACGATATCGACAGTATCGTCCGGTGTATAGAGTTGGGGGCGGAGGATTATCTTTCTAAACCGTTCAATCCGGTATTGCTCAAGGCTCGGATTAGCGCTTGTTTGGAAAAGAAGCGGCTGCGGGATAAGGAACAGGCATATTTACATGAGTTGGCCCAGGAAAAGGAAAAGTCCGAGCGTTTGCTGTTAAATATTTTACCCAAGGCGATCGCACAGCGCCTCAAACACGGGGAAATTACGATCGCAGACAGTTTCGCCGAGGTAACAGTGATGTTTGCCGATTTGGTGGGTTTTACTAAGCTTTCGTCTCATTTATCGCCGGCCCAATTGGTGGAGTTGCTCAACGAGATTTTTTCGGCTTTTGACGAGTTGGCCGAGCGCTACGGACTTGAGAAAATTAAGACGATCGGCGATGCTTATATGGTGGTTGGCGGTTTGCCGACGCCCAGCGACGACCACGCCGAGTCGATCGCGGAAATGGCGCTGGAAATTCAAGCAGCAATGACTAAGATACATACCAAGGGAGGTCAGCCGCTCAGCATCCGCATCGGCATCCACACAGGCCCGGTAGAAGCTGGGGTAATCGGTACTAAAAAATTTACTTACGATTTGTGGGGAGATACGGTAAATACAGCTTCCCGGATGGAATCTCAAGGCGTCCCCGGCAGCATTCAGGTGACAGTTGCTACCTACGAGCGCCTGCGGGATAAGTACGTTTTTGAGGAGCGCGGCGTGATTCCAGTGAAGGGGAAAGGCGATATGATGACTTATCTGCTTGTGGCCCGAAAGGCTTAATTAATCATTGGGCATTGGCCAAACAGGGCATTGGGCATCGGGTATCGGTAACTAATATCAACAGTCAACAGTCAACAAATCATCAAATGAACGTAAATTCTAACCTTTTAATGTACGCCCAATGGGCTGGAATTCTAACAGTAGCCTTGGCTATTCTAACTGTTATAGCATTTATCTTCAAATGGGGTTTTCGCTTCCGATTGGTAGGAGTGACAAGCTTTATGGGAGTAATTGCTGCGAGTATATTCGGTCTGGGCTTGGGACTGTTTTCCCGTACAGAAATTCCCGGTGCAGTTCGCTATTCTTTAGTTTACGATACAGGCGGCTCTCAAACAGTAGTTACTGTGCCACCTACGATCACCGAATCGCAATTAGAAGCAACGATGCAGCAAGCGGCTGCGGATTTGTACTCTCCAGGGCGCTCGGGGCGGGGCAGAGACTACCTGACCATCAGGGTTCGTACAGTTGTACATCCTGAACCTGGGCTGTCGCAGCCGCTGTTTTTGGGTGAAGTGAGGCGATCGCTCGCGACTCGTGATGATGACAAAATGGCGATCGAAATCTTCCCCGAAAAAGTTGCAATTTTGAAAAAATATCAAGCTTAAAAGTAGGGTGCAGCAGCATTCTTAGGACTTACGCATAGGAGTTCAGAAACCGGGTTTTTTACCAAGATTATTCGTTGTAACCCGCAGATTCGGTAAAAAACCCGGTTTCTTTGGTCGTAGTGCGTAAGTGCTGAAAAAATAATTTAAAACTATAAAATAAATATCAAGTTATGACTCAAAATCCCGAAAAATTACTAACAGACCTCTTCAATGCTTGCAACCCATATTATCCTTTACCAGCAGGCGACCCGCGATATGTTGACTGTCAGAAAGTGCGGGGAGATGACGATATTACCGTAGACTTGGGCCGCAATATTCAGCGTTCCCAAGAGATGACTTGTCAGTTGTATGCCGGACATCGCGGTGCGGGCAAATCAACCGAATTACTGAGGCTAGAAAAACATTTAACAGAACAAGGTTATTTTGTAGTTTATTTCGCGGCTGACGAACAAGATATTAATCCCGAAGATACAGAATATACAGATATTTTGCTGGCTTGCACCAGACATATGTTAGAAACAATTAAAGATGCGGACTCGAAACCTTTGCTCGATTGGATGAAAAACCGCTGGAATGATTTAAAAGATTTAGCTTTGACAGAAGTGTCTTTTGAAACCTTGAGCTTAGAAATGCAAATTGCTCAGTTTTCCAAACTGACGGCGAATGTGAGAACCGAACCGAGTCTGCGCCAAAAAATTAGAGAAAAAGTTAATCCCTACACCACAACGCTGCTTGATGCGCTGAATCAGTTTATTCGCGATGCTAAAAAAAAGTTGCCCACCCAATATTCACAACTGGCAATAATTGCCGATAATTTAGACCGGATTGTGCCGTTTTCTAAAGACGGAGGGGAACGCAGCAATCTAGACGAAATTTTTTTAGACCGCAGCGAACAACTCAAAGCTTTAGATTGTCACGTCGTTTACACCGTACCGATTTCGATGGTGCATTCCAACCGCGCTGCCGATTTGAGCAATAATTATAATAATGCTCCGCAAGTGCTGCCGATGATTATGCTACGCAATCCCAGCGGTGAAGTTAATCAAGCGGGACTTGCTAAAATGAAAGAGGTGATTGAGAAGCGGGTGAAACAAGTCGCTCCCGATTTATCTTTAGAATTAGAAACAGAATGGTTTGACACCAGAGAAACGCTAGAAAAACTGTGCTTGATGAGCGGGGGTCACGTCAGGAATTTGCTGTTGATGCTGCAAGAAGCTATAAATTACACGGAGAATTTGCCAATTACTGCAAAAGCGGCGCAAAGGGCGATTACGAAAGCGCGGAATGTCTATAGCAGAACCGCTGACAAAGATGACTGGTCAATTTTAGCGAAAGTATCTGTTTCTCGCCGGATACTTAATGACGCACAGCACCGCAATTTGCTATTCAACCGCTGTATTTTGGAATACCGATACTATGATGATGATGAAGAAATGCAGAATTGGTATGACGTTCACCCGCTAATTAAAGGCATTCAGGAATTTAAGGAAGCACTCGCTATACTTCAGTCATGACGCCAGAAATAATTGATTGGGATGCCGATTTACCCGAAGCAGAACCAGAGGAAGAATATCAAACTCTGGTACGCACTCTCAAACGGACAAATGGTTTCCGGTTGTTGTTTGTTGAGTGTTCCCCCGCGGAAGGTGAACGCTTGATTGCGAAAGTTCAAGCAGATTTGCCGCAGAAAAAGATTGAGGTGTTGCCGCTCCATGAGTCGGTTTATAATTTTTATAAGATAATTGAAGATTTGCCAGACCGAGATGCAATTAATATCCTGTTTGTGAAAGGCTTAGAATATTCACTTTATGAATATGAGAAAGAAAAAAAAGAACTCGGATGGGAAAGCAAGGATATTTATTCTTATAGTTGGCGGGGTGTGCCGCCTGTTTTAATTAATTTAAACCAGCAGCGGGAAAGGTTTAGAGATGATTTTAAGATGTGTTTTGTATTTATTTTGCCTCGTTTTGCAGTTAATTATTTGCTCCAGCGGGCACCGGACTTTTTTGATTGGCGATCTAGTTTATTTAAGTTGTCAATGGATAAAGAACTGCTGCAACTAGAATCAAGGCAGGCTTGTTCCGAAAGAGGGAAGCGAGAAGATTATCTAGCTTTGACTTTCCCAGAGAGAAAACGGGAATTGGTGAGGATTCAATCTTTAATTGATGAGGATGGGCAAACACCCGAACAACAAGCAGAATTGTTTTGTGAACAAGGTTTATTGTATGGCTATGCTGAAGAATATACAAAGGCGATCGCCTCCTTCGACAAAGCCTTAGAATTAAAACCAGATTATCACGCAGCCTGGTCCAATCGGGGTATTATACTGCGTAATTTAGGAAGATGGGAAGAAGCAATAGCCTCTTACGACAAAGCCTTAGAATTAAAACCAGATTATCACGAAACCTGGTACATTCGGGGCATTGCACTGCGTAATTTAGGAAGATGGGAAGAAGCGATAGCCTCTTACGACAAAGCCTTAGAATTAAAACCAGATTATCACGAAGCTTGGTACATTCGGGGCATTGCACTGCATAGTTTAGGAAGGCTTGAAGAAGCGATAGTCTCCTTCGACAAAGCCTTAGAATTAAAACCAAATTATCACGAAAACTGGTACATTCGGGGCATTGTACTGCATCGTTTAGGAAAGCTTGAAGAAGCGATAGCATCCTTCGACAAAGCCTTAGAATTAAAACCAGATTATCACGAAGCCTGGTACCTTCGGGGCATTGCACTGCATCGTTTAGGAAGGCTTGAAGAAGCGATAGCCTCCTTCGACAAAGCCTTAGAATTAAAACCAGATTATCACGAAACCTGGTACATTCGGGGCTATGCACTGCATCGTTTAGGAAGATGGGAAGAAGCGATAGCCTCCTACGACAAAGCCTTAAAATTAAAACCAGATTATCACGAAGCATGGTACATTCGGGGCTATGCACTGGAGGATTTAGGAAGATTGGAAGAAGCGATAGCATCCTTCGACAAAGCCTTAGAATTAAAACCAGATTATCACGAAGCCTGGTACCTTCGGGGCATTGCACTGCATCGTTGTTTAGGAAGGCTTGAAGAAGCGATAGCCTCCTACGACAAAGCCTTAGAATTAAAACCAGATTATCACGAAACCTGGTACATTCGGGGTATTGCACTGGAGGATTTAGTAAGAGGGGAAGAAGCGATAGCCTCCTACGAAAAAGGCTTAGAATTAAAACCAGATTATCATGCAGCCTGGTACAATCGGGGCATTGCACTGCGTAATTTAGGAAGGCTTGAAGAAGCGATAGCCTCCTTCGACAAAGCCTTAGAATTAAAACCAGATTATCACGAAATCTGGTACAATCGGGGCATTGCACTGCGTAATTTAGGAAGGCTTGAAGAAGCGATAGCCTCCTTCGACAAAGCCTTAGAATTAAAACCAGATTATCACGAAACCTGGTACATTCGGGGCTATGCGCTGGATGATTTAGGAAGATTGGAAGAAGCGATAGCCTCCTACGACAAAGCCTTAGAATTAAAACCCGATGATGACGCAGCCTGGTACTATCGGGGCAGTGCACTGCGTAATTTAGGAAGATTAGATGAAGCGATAGCCTCCTACGACAAAGCCTTAGAATTTTCACCTGATGATGACGCAGCCTGGTACTATCGGGGCATTGCACTGGCTGATTTAGGCTTGTTTGAAGAAGCAATCGCCTCCTACGACAAAGCCTTAGAATTTTCACCTGATGACGAAACCTGGTACAATCGGGGCGTTTCACTGGGTAATTTAGGCTTCTTTGAAGCAGCGATCGCCTCCTACGATAAAGCCTTAGAAATTAAACCAGATGATGACGCAGCCTGGAACAATCGGGGCTATGCACTGCGTAATTTAGGAAGATGGGAAGAAGCGATCGCCTCCTACGACAAAGCCTTAGAAATCCAACCAGATGATGAGGCAACATTTTATAATAAAGCTTGCTGCTATGCGTTACAGAGTCAGATTGACCAAGCGATTCAGAATTTGCAGCAAGCCATCAATCTGAATCCTAACAAGTACGGAGAACTGGCCAAAACTGACTCGGATTTTGACAGCATTCGATCTGATACTCGGTTTCAAGCCTTGATTCAAGGATAGGGATTTTCCCTTGGGCGGGGCGGGTTTATGAGATTGTCGGTTTTAGGCAATTATTGTTGGTAAAACCAGCCCCTACAGCATCAAAAACACTCTTATTATTTATTAGTCTCGCCCAAGCGGGCTTCGCTTGACAAGACGCGATTCCAACCGCCTATCTATCAAAAGGGTTACGTGAAAATTATATCTTGGGTGAGGTTTGTCACACCTCAGTACGATCGCCCTTTCGTCTTTTCTACGCAGTCCTCTAAAAAATTAGTATTAATCTATACCTATAAATCCAAGCTCTAGAATTATAATGAAAAAAATTGAAAAAGCTCCCAAATTCCTGTAAAATTGCCATAAATAACCAAATAGTCGCGATCGAAAGCACTCAAAGGCGAAAAAGATCGCATATAAAAAAGAAAAGAATCAATTACACAGAAAATAATGAGGTGAAACCCCTTGCAAAAATTAGCCAGCATAGAAAAGCCGATCGACTCAGGGGAAAAATCCATAGCAGTCAACACCCAAAAGGCTCAAACATTGTACGAACGTGGCAACGCCCTAGAAGCAATGGGACGATTCCAAGCTGCGATCGAATCTTGGGAAGAAGCGATCGAACTTGAACCAAAATTTTATGAAGCCTGGTACAACCAAGGCGTAGCCCTAAAAAAATTGGGGCAGCTAGAAGAAGCGATCGCAGCCTACAACCAATCCCTACAAATCAAACCAAACAATCCCGAAGCGTGGTATAACCGGGCTAACGTTTTGCGGAAACTCAACAGACTCTCAGAAGCGATCGCATCCTACGAAAAGGCGATCCAACTCAATCCCAGCTACCCCGAAGCTTGGACGAACCGCGGCAACACCCTCGTCAGCTTAGAAAAATTATCAGAAGCCATAGCCTCCTACGAGAAAGCTATAGCCATTAAACCAGACTACTGCGAAGCTTGGTACAACAAAGCATTTGCCCTGAGAAAATCCGACCAAAATACAGCCGCGATCACTTCCTACGACAAAGCGATCGAACTCAAACCAGACTTGCATCAAGCCTGGTACAACCGCGGCTTAGCCCTAGCCGATGAAAAACTCTACCCGGAAGCCGTCGCATCCTACGACAAAACCCTGCAACTGCGGCCGAATTCCGCCGAAGCCTGGAACAAACGCGGCAGGGCGATCGCACAAATGGGACAATTTGAAGAAGCGATCGCATCCTGGGACAAAGCCCTCGCACTCAACCCAAACGACAGCGAAACCTTTTACAACCGCGGCTTAGCCTTGGCAAACTTACAACGCTTTGAAGAAGCAGTCGCCTCTTGGGACAAAACCCTAGAGTTGCAGCCAGACAACACCGAAGCCTGGTACAACCGCGCCGTCGCCCTCAAAAAAATCCAACGATTTACCGAAGCGATCGCCTCCTACGATAAAATCATCGCACTCACACCCGACGATCCAAACTTGTACTATCAAAAAGCTTGCGTGTACGCCCTGGAAAAAGAAGCAGGCGAGCTCACAAACAGCCAGGAACTTGTGGCTACCAGCATCCGGCTGGCGATCGAAAACTTATCCAAGGCGATAGAACTCAATCCGCCGAAATACCGGAAATTATGCAAAAATGACTCTAAATTGCATACAATACGGGAAGAAGTGCGGTTTTTAGCTTGATTTCAGGGTAGCTATGATTGATGGAGACGGATGCCGCACTGCAACCTTTGTAGGCAAACCAGCACCATAAACCCCAATCATGCAAACCCTAGACAAAACTCAAGCAAAATTCGCTCAACTGGCAGCCCATCTCAGAGAAGTTACCGACATCGAATCAGCCTCGTCGTTGCTGCATTGGGATCAATCAACTTATATGCCCCCCAAAGGTGCAACTGCCAGAGGCCGCCAGTTGGCGACTCTCAAACAAATATCCCACGAAAAATTTACAGATCCAAAAATAGGTGAACTCCTAGAAGACTTGCGTTTCTACGAACAAACCCTCCCCTACGACTCCACCGCAGCCAGCCTGATCCGCATAGCCCGCAGAGACTACGATCGCGCCGCCAGAGTCCCCGCAACCTTCATGTCCGCACTCTGCCGCCACCAAGCCGACAGCTACGAAGCTTGGGCCGCGGCGAGGGCAGCCAACAACTTCGCAGCCGTTGAGCCGTATCTAGAAAAAACCCTAGAATTAAGCAGGCAATATGCCGACTTTTTCCCCGGCTACGAACACATCGCCGATCCTTTAATCGATCGTAGCGACTACGGCATGAAAGTATCCCTGCTGCGCCCGCTTTTCGCCCAACTGCGTCAAGAATTAGTGCCGATAGTCGAAGCCATCACCTCCCAACCTCCCGCCGACGACTCCTGCTTGCACCAAGACTTCCCCGAATCCCAGCAACTAGAATTCACTCGCAAAGTCGTAGAACGCATGGGGTTCGACTTCCAACGGGGACGGCAAGACACCACCCTGCACCCGTTCATGACCAACTTCTCCATAGACGACGTGCGAATTACCACCCGCGTCTATGAAGACCACTTGGATCAAGCACTGTTCAGCAGCATCCACGAAGCCGGACACGCCCTCTATGAACTCGGAAATTCCCCGGAATTTGAGGGCACGCTGCTTGCAGGCGGCATTTCCTCCGGCCTGCACGAAAGTCAATCGCGACTTTGGGAAAATATGGTGGGGCGCAGCCGCGGTTTTTGGGAATGTTTTTACCCGCAACTCCAAGGCGTATTTTTGCGACAGTTGGGACACGTATCCACTGACGCATTTTACCGGGCAATTAACAAAGTCTCGCGATCGCTCATCCGCACCGACGCCGACGAAGTAACCTACAACCTCCACGTCGCCATCCGCTTTGACCTAGAATTGGCAATGGTAGAGGGAAAACTAGCAGTCCGAGACCTCCCCGAAGCCTGGAACGAACGTTATAGAACTGACCTCGGCGTTGTCCCCCCCACCGACAGCGAAGGCGCGATGCAAGATGTTCACTGGTATGTTGGTACGATCGGCGGAATGTTCCAAGGTTACACCCTAGGCAACTTGATGAGCGCCCAATTCTACGAAACAGCAGTAAAAAACAATCCTGAAATTCCCGTAGAAATAGAACGGGGCAATTTTACCGTACTCCACGACTGGCTCAAACAAAACATCTACCAGCACGGCCGTAAATACACCGCTGTCGAATTGATCGATCGCGTTACAGGTTCACCTTTAACTATCGATCCCTTTATCCGTTACATTCGCCACAAATACGGGGAGTTTTATGTCATTTGAGGGATAGCAACTTAACTTTGCAGACTTTAAAATTACAAAAAAAGTAGCCGCCTAAAAAAAAGGGCGATACTGTTTGAGTATCGCCTAATTTTACAGCGGAAATCAAAAGTCTTAAATAAGGGAGTATGTATGTCTGAACTCTTTCAGGCTGTGATCGCCAGCGACGAAAAAACCGACTTGCGTCAGTTTGTCAGCGATTTACGCGCTTTGGGAAACAAATATTTACTGCGAAACGACATAGTTAACGCTTTTGCCGCCTACTGCACCAAATACGAAAAGCCCGAACAGTTCCATCAATCTTCTCTTTTAAGCAAACTGATTTACTACGTTCAGGAAATTCTTCTAGAAGATGGCAGTCTTTGCGTCCTGCTGCGACCAAAAATTGCTACCATGGAAATAGTGCGAGTTGCAGACGACTTGACTGTTGAGCAGATGACAGTGCAAGAATTGCTCGATGTGCGCGATCGCTTCGTCAACCACTTTCACCCGCAAGAAGGCGACATTCTCGAACTCGATTTCGGCCCTTTTTACGATTATTCCCCCACAATTCGCGACCCCAAAAACATCGGCAAAGGAGTACAATTCCTCAACCGATACCTTTCAAGCAAACTGTTCCAAGACGCCAGACAGTGGCAGGAAACTCTATTTAATTTCTTGCGGATTCACCGCTACAACGGCGTACAATTACTAATTAACGAGCGGATAAAATCCCAAGAACAACTTTCCGAACAAGTCAAAAAAGCCCTCACCTTTGTCAGCGATCTTTCTGAAGAAGAACCCTACGAGAGATTTCGACTGGTTCTGCAAATGATGGGTTTCGAGGCAGGTTGGGGAAATAGCGCCGCCCGCGTACAAGAAACCCTAGGAATTCTTGACGAATTAATTGATTCCCCCGATCCGCAAACCCTAGAAGCATTTATTTCTCGCATCCCGATGATTTTCAAAATCGTCCTAGTTTCTCCTCACGGCTGGTTCGGCCAAGAAGGAGTTTTGGGGCGGCCGGATACGGGAGGGCAGGTAGTTTATGTCCTCGATCAAGCCAAGAGTTTAGAGAAACAACTGCAAGAAGACATTCATCTTGCCGGTCTCGATAGTTTAGGAGTCAAACCTAAAGTAATTATTCTCACGCGGTTAATTCCTAACAGTGACGGTACGCGCTGCAACGAACGTTTGGAAAAAGTTCACGGCACAGACAATGCTTGGATTTTGCGGGTTCCCTTCCGGGATTTCAACCCCAAACTGACTCAAAATTGGATTTCTAGATTCGAGATTTGGCCTTATTTGGAAACTTACGCGATCGATTCCGAAAAAGAACTGCTGGCTGAGTTTCAGGGCAAGCCCGACTTAATTGTGGGCAACTATTCCGACGGCAACTTGGTAGCCTTTTTGCTGTCTCGCAAACTCAAAGTTACTCAGTGCAATATTGCCCATGCCCTGGAAAAATCTAAATACTTGTTCAGCAATCTCTACTGGCAAGAATCAGAGGAGAAGTACCATTTTTCGCTGCAATTTACGGCTGATATAATTGCCATGAATGCAGCTAATTGTATTGTCAGCAGCACCTATCAAGAGATTGTGGGCCAACCTGATAGTGTCGGTCAGTACGAATCTTACCATTGTTTTACCATGCCGGATTTGTACCACGTGGTGAACGGGATTGAACTGTTCAGCCCTAAATTCAACGTCGTGCCGCCGGGAGTTAACGAAAGTGTGTACTTTCCCTACACGCGGATAGAAGACCGGGTGCAAGGTGATCGCGATCGGCTCAACGAATTGCTATTTACTCTAGAAGACCCCGAACAAGTCTTTGGAAAACTCGATGACCCGCACAAGCGCCCTTTATTTTCGATGGCCAGGCTCGATCGCATTAAAAACATGACAGGCTTAGCAGAATTGTTTGGCAAAAGCCAGGAATTGCAAGACAAATGCAACTTAATTCTAGTAGCTGGCAAGCTGCGGGTCGAAGAAACCGAAGACTACGAAGAAGCAGAAGAAATTAAAAAGCTCTACGCAATTATCGACCAATACAACCTTCACGGTAAAATTCGCTGGTTGGGAGTGAGGCTTTCCAAAAGCCTGTCCGGCGAAATCTACCGGGTAATCGCCGACACCCAAGGTATATTTGTTCAGCCAGCATTATTTGAAGCTTTCGGCTTGACAATTCTCGAAGCAATGATTACCGGTATTCCCACTTTCGGGACGCAGTTTGGTGGCCCGCTGGAAATTATTCAAGATGGCGTAAATGGGTTTTATATCAACCCGACAAACCACGAGGATACCGCCCAAAAAATTCTCGATTTTTTATCGAAATGCGAACACAATCCCAACTATTGGTATGAAATTTCAACGCGAGGAATTGACCGAGTTTACAGCA
Source organism: Microcoleus vaginatus FACHB-2002 (assembly GCF_040004035.1). Lineage (GTDB taxonomy): Bacteria > Cyanobacteriota > Cyanobacteriia > Cyanobacteriales > Microcoleaceae > Microcoleus > Microcoleus vaginatus_C. Next base: position 46,245 of record NZ_JAMPLN010000042.1, read on the forward strand.
CGTATACCTGGAAAATTCACACTACCAAGCTGCTGACGCTGGCGCGGACTTACGGTTTCTGGAACTACTCGTCCAAGGAAAACCGCGAAGATATGCTCCGCTACATAGAATCGCTGTTTTATCTGATTTACAAGCCGAGAGCGAAGGCTTTATTGGCAGAACACGCAAATCGATAACGGCCGAGTTTTGCTTTTTATATCAAATCCGTTGGTATCGGAATTATTCAACTCTCTATTCCCTTTCTCTCTATCCTCGGCGTCTAGAGGGGTTTAATAATTCCGATACAACATCTCCGATACAACCGAAATTGATATTACGGGGGATTGAAGGAAAAAACTTCGCCTTTCATAGATCAACTTTGTACAAAATACGCCTGTAAAGATTTGTGAATGACGGCAGGTTTTGTACCATAAGACTGAGGCTAAAAGACGTGGTTTATAGGAAAATATGGGCTTTGGTAAGGGAGCATCTTACTTTTGCAGCCAAGCCCAAAATTGGAGTGAGGAGCCAGGAGCCAGGAGTCAGGAGGAAAGAGTCAGAAGGAAGGAGTCAGAAAAAGTGTTTTTACTAAATATGAGATGCTCCCTTTGGTAACGAAAAATCTCGGAATCAACCGGGTGTATTAGGAATAGTGCGAACAGGCCCCTACTTCTAACAGGTAACTTCCAACTCGTAACTCCTGAGTGCGTCTGTCCCCATTGCCGAACTTCTAGAAGTTGCAGCAGATATAGCAACCGCGCCAGACGGTTAGAACTTTCTTAATGGCCCAAACCAATGTGGTCTATTACCCCTTCTCTCGAACTTCTTGTTACCCGCTCAGCTTCGTCGAAGGGCTTTCTTCCTTCTTCCTTCTTCCTCCTTCCTTCTTCCTTCTGCTATATGTCTCAGAAAGCAGTCCGGGTAATACAATTAGATTTAGAAACATGAAAACAGCGAAACCTTGTCAAACCTCACTAACAGGATGAAATTTATGCGTGTGACTACTGTTACGATTTTCAGCTTGATTGCTCTGCTGGTTCCCGCGTTGACCAAAAAGGCAACTGCTGCTTTCGACTCCGAACCCTTGGTGCAGGAACAGTACCGCAGAGATTTTACGGCTCCCGCCGATCCGGGTGCGTCAGCATCGCCGGAGGGAAATTCCCAAGGAGATATGTTTAACAAGCCTTTTTACGCGGGCGAGCAGCCAGTGAAAAAGGAAAAAACTATCTCGGCGGGAGCTGACGGGCCAGAAGTTGCAGCCATACAGCAGCGCTTGCAGGTGCACAGTTTCAAGGTGGGGACGATCGACGGTACCTATGGCTCTCGCACTACATCGGCGGTTCGTGCCTTTCAGCAGTCTAAGGGTTTGAGGGCAGATGGCATTGTGGACAAAGAAACTTGGACAGCTTTAGCAGCAGATCCGGCATCAGCTTCTGAAACTGTGCAGAGCAATCCTCCAATTCTGAGCAATGCTGCTGTTCCCGGCAATCCTCCAACTGTTCTCAATAAAGGCGCTGTCGGTTCCAAGGTGAAGACGCTACAGGTGCGTTTGGAAATACAGGGTTACGATCCAGGCCCCATCGACGGCATTTTTGGCGCTCGCACTGCTACGGCTGTCAAGAACTTTCAGGAGTATAAGGGTTTAATGGCTAACGGCATGGTGGACGAAACAACCTGGAAGGCGCTCGGCCAAAAGTAAGTGACAAGTGAAAATTACGGAAAATTGCTGTGGCGATAACTCATGATTGAACCCGGTGTCCAAAAATGACCGGGTTTCTCGATGTTGAGCGATCGAGCAATTTGCTCATCACCCTGCGGATTTATCAGTGGGTCGCTTCCTTCAATCTAAAATCTAAAATCTAAAATCTAAAATCTAAAACCGATTGACTGATGTAGAAGTTGGCGGTTGACTGTTGACTGTTGACTGTTGACTGAAAGCAGGCTTGGTAAAAACCCCCGGATTTATCAGTGGGGCGCTTTCTTCAATCTAAAATCCAAAATCTAAAATCGATTGACCGATCGCTCTGTTGTGTGCTATAGTATTTAAATGTCAAAATGCGGATATGGCGAAATTGGCAGACGCGCCAGATTTAGGTTCTGGTTCCGAAAGGAGTGAAGGTTCAAGTCCTTTTATCCGCATAGCAAATTGTATTCCCAAAGCAAAAACTGTACAGTAACAAATTATTTGTCATTGTACAGGCGGCCATGACGTTACAACGGCTGAGGGAGAACGAACCGGGGTTTACGAACTCGCTTTCGCTGCGGCGGTTTATGTTGTGCTGGGATTCATTCATCGCGATCGCTCCAAGTGGTAGAGTTTGAGAGGGAGAGTGCGATCGCTCCCTAAAAATCTGATGAGCTTGTGATTCCGGTATGGTTGGATACGATGCACCAACGGTAACATCAAAAGCTGAAGAAAACTTGACTATTTAGGAATATACAAAAAAACTGTTTAATTGACATCACCGCAGAAAGGAATTACTTAACTCTTAACTCCCATGAACCACGCGACACACAACACTATCGACTAGACGCGATTCTGGATGAATGCAAACAAACTTTTAAAGATGACTTAGACAAAAATGACCAAGCTGATTTTAAGAAAAAAGCTAAATCCTTTGTGCGTAATTATGAGTTTCTCGTGCAAATTCGCCCGTTTCGTAACCCTGACTGGGAAAGCTTAAAAACCTTTCTCAAATTGCTCGTTAACAAACTTCCTAGCCTCAACAAGGCTGACTTATCCAAAGGAATTTTAGAAAGTATTGATATGGATAGTTACAGAATAGAACGACAAACTACTCTAGCTATTCAACTTGCAGGTAGCGTAGAAAGTGCGCCCCCAGCTACCGATACAAGCGGCAGCAAATACGCTCCTAATATTGATGTACTCAGTAATATTATTCAACCCACATTCCGCAGATATTCAAGCAGAAGGAAAGGAAGATAAATTCGGGAACACAAAACTCCCAAACGATTGCACGGCAATCGTTTGGGAGTTTTTAGTGTAGAATAGATTTCTGCAGTAAAGCAACTCTAAAAATCATGAACCAGCCATTATCGGGGATAAATATCGTAAATTTAGACCACTTGGGAATAGTAGCCGGGATAATAGATGAAATGG
>NZ_JAMPLN010000043.1:0-45696 GCF_040004035.1 Microcoleus vaginatus FACHB-2002
GGCAATGGCGGCGGTTTTTCGGTGAAAGAGGTGATAGAAACGGCTCGTCAAGTGACGGGAAAAGAGATTAAGGCTGTTGAGTGCGATCGGCGTCCGGGCGACCCGCCTGCTTTGGTTGGCAGCAGCGAGAAAGCCATCAAAAGCTTGGGTTGGTCTCCAGAATATCCCGACATTAAGAACATTATCTCCCATGCTTGGCAGTGGCACCAAAAACGCCACAACTCTTAGTCTGCAAGGTGCGCCCAGCGCACCTTACCATTACAGCAAAGTTTGATTGAATTCTTGTGGGGAGTAGGGGTTGGGCGTCCCGCCCGCCCCAAAAATACAATATGCTAATAATCTCTGCTAAATCGGGACAACTCGGAAACCGACTGCTGCTTTTTGCTAATTTCATTGCTTGGGCGATCGAGCATAATTTGATTGTTCTCAATCCTGCTTTTGAGGAATATGCAGAATTCTTTGTGGGAACCGCTGGTGATTTTTTGTGTTGTTATCCTCCTCCATATTTTACCGCACCCGGTAACAAGTTTGTCAGAAGCAAATATTACAAATTAGTTAAATATTTAAGCAAGAAAAAAATATTAAAAACGCAAGAAATAACCAGAAAACAACCTTTTAGTTGGCGAAAATATCAGGAAATCGAACAAATCAAGCACGGTTCAATTGTTTGTTTTCAAGGCTGGTTATTTCGAGATGGCTGGTTTGTAGAAGATCTCCCCATGTTACACAAGTACGCCGACCAGATTAGAGCATACTTTGCACCATTAGAGCGATATAGAATCAATGTAGAGCGTTTGATATTGAATTTAAAAAATAACTCTGATATGCTCGTCGGAATTCACATCCGTCAAGGGGATTATGCTAAGCATCAAAAGGGGAGATACTTTTACACAACTCAGCAATATTTAGAAGTCATGAATTCTGTGGTAAGGCTATTTGAAGGAAAAACAATCAAGTTTTTGATTTGTTCTAATATTCCACAAAATTCGCGTTTATTTGATAATTTTAACTGTGGATTTGGCAGTGGTCATTTAATTGAAGATATGTATGCTTTGGCTGAGTGCGACTATGTTGTCGGGCCGCCTAGCAGTTATACTATGTGGGCTTCTTTTTATGGAGATAAACCTCTTTACATGATCGCAAATCTCAATAAAACAATTAACCTGAAAGATTTTGTACATTTTTATGAATGGCAAGGAATTTTTCACGAACGAGATGACTGGAGTGAGAGCTTTTGGGAGTGGACGCACGCTCGGTAAATAAGTAAATCAATAAGTAAATAAATGAATTCAAACAAATTAGCAGTCAAGGGATTTATCACTATTTTAACCGGTCTTTACTCTTTCCAGGATTGCGTTCATTTTCTGGCGTCTGTCAGGAAGTTTCACCGCGAACCCATTATTATTTTAATAGATAGAGTACCTCTAATTTTATATCCTTTACTTCAGGTGTTTGGAAATGTCATATTGAAACCTGCACCCTCTCACGAAAATCCTGTTTTAGCGTCGCGGCAAGCTAAGCTGGCTTTGTACGGGGAATCTTTATTTGAGAAAACTATTTATATGGATTGTGATATTTGTTTGCTGTCGCCAATAGATGAGGTGTTTGATTTTCTTGATGGCGTGGATTTGTTGGTGACGGAAGATGTGCAGCCTGCGATTGCTAAAGCTACAAATTTATTAAGAGTCAAGCAGGATATTCTGTCAACTTTGCAGTCCGTCGGGTTGCCGCTAAATGAAAATAGCATTCAATACAATGGCGGATTTATCGCTTTTACGAAAAGCAGTAAAACTCAGGAATTGTTTATAAACTTTAAGAAATATTTCGAGATGGTAGTCGTGCATCAAAATGTGCTATTATTGAAAGATCAGGGAGCTTTTGCGGCGGCAGTTGAATCGGTGAAACCGAAAATGACAACTTTGTCCCCCGTTTACAACTACTTGGATAAGTGGAAAGATGTTTATACGATCGACAAACCGATTAAAGTAATGCACTGCACTTATCCTTACCGCCCTCAGTACGCCAAGAACGTAACGCGATCGCTCTTTACTAGAATAGTCGATCGCACGGCGAAAATATTTTTACCAAATCAACTTAACAATCCCTGGCGTTTAAAATAATTAAAGTTTGTTGGCAAACTGCATCAAAAGCAACAAAAATTAGGGCAAAATAAAAAAAATTAGCCTCAACATATCCGAAAATTTACCTAGAAAAATTATTGCGGGCTTGAATAACAGTCTGGGGTTCATTACTGTGTTTTTTTTACCAAAAGACGCGTTGCTGCCCTTTTCCCTGGTTAAAAACCCGGTTGCTTTGGTCAAGAGTGCCTGAGTCCCCATAGCCTTGACAAAAGCTCGGTTAAGCAGGAAAATTAAATAAATGTTTTAAACAAAATACTCAGTGAAAGTTTCATTAGTAGTGAGCGATTTGTCAGGAGGAGGTGCAATTCGTGCTTTTTTATTAGCTCAAGTCTTGATAGAGCTTAAATATGATGTAGAAGTTGTTGGATTTCAGTTGGGCACGGAATTGTATGCTACTCCTCCCAGAGATATCCCGGTATGTGCGATACCGGGTAAAAATTATCCGGGGTTTTTAATGGATGCTCAAAAACTTTGGAAAAAAATAGATGGGGATATTATTTATGCAGTCAAACCTAAACCTACAAGCTTTGGGTTATCACTGCTGAAAAAACTGGCTACTCGCCACTTTATAATTTTAGATATAGACGACTGGGAACTGAGCTGGTACGGCGGAGATGAATGGAAATACCGTCCATCTTTAAAACAACTTTATCGAGATATTTTTAAACACAACGGTCAATTGAGAGAACCAGATAATCCGCTCTATCTCAAGTGGATGGAAAGTCTCATTCACCGTGCTGATGCAGTCACCGTTGATACTGAGTTTTTACAACAGCGTTTTGGTGGTGTATATTTGCCTAATGGTAAGGATACTGCAATGTTCGACCCTGCTAAATACAATCCTGAATTGAGCAGACAGTGTTACGGCTTGTCCGGGTATAGAGTTCTGATGTTTCCAGGGGCACCGCGACCTCATAAAGGGGTGGAGGATGTTTTGATGGCCCTCGAACAGTTAAATGAGCCCGATTTAAAATTAGCGATCGTCGGCGGGAGTCCTTATGATGATTATGATGATAAACTTGTGAAACAATGGGGGCGTTGGATTATTAAACTGCCAAGGTTTCCAGTGGAGACGATGCCGTCGGTTGTAGCGGCGGCTCATGTTGTCGTTGTTCCTCAGCGAGAAACTCTCACAGCCGTGGCTCAGTTTCCGCTCAAGCTGACAGATGGCATGGCAATGGCTAAGCCTGTTTTGTCTACGCGAGTGGGGGATATTCCCGCAATTTTAGGGGGAACGGGTTATTTAGTCGATCCGAGTTCTCCCGCTCAAATTTCACAAAAGATTCAATGGATATTTCAAAATTGGACAGCGGCTAATTTACAAGGAATGAAAGGGCGGGAAAGATGTGTGAAAAAATATAGTATTCAAGCAATGAAACCGATACTTTCAGATATAATCGCAGGTATGTAAATGTTATTTTAAAACTACTCACGGGAGGAAGAAAAACTGTCTGTTATTAAAAAATATTTTGAGATGCCGTACTGTTTAGCTGGGAATGCTTCATGTCTGCCAATAAGCTACTCCTAAAATTTGCCAGACGATATCCCGGCAGGATTTTCTTAACTGTGATGCTGGGCTTTTCTGGCGCTTTATTCAACGGTATCAGCACGACTCTGATTGTACCAGTGCTTTTAAGTTTTTTAGAGGAAGCGATCGAGCTGCGTGGTGCTCCACCTCTAATTAAAACTTTGATGTATCCCTTTGAGGGAATGCCCGGAAATCAGCGTTTAATGTTGATGACCGGGGCGGTTGTGCTGGCAATTTTTTTAAAAAATGTTGCGAGTTATATCAATACTTTAGTAGCTACTTCTCTGACGCGCTCTCTGACTTTTGATTTGCGAGAAGCAGGTTTGCGGTTGTTGTTAGAAGTAGATTTAGATTTTTACTCTAAAACTAAAGTCGGGGATTTAATTAATAGATTGGGCGGAGAGATTGGTCGGACTGCTAGTGCAGTTGGTACGGCCATCGGAATGTTTACTACCTCAATCACTGTTTTGGTGTTTGTGGGTCTGCTACTTTCGATCTCGTGGAAACTGACGGTGACAGCTACAGTTTTGCTGGGGTTAGTTGCTTGGACAAATCAATATATTATTAACCGTTCCAAGCATTTTGGTCACCTGCTTTCTGAAATGTCGAAAGATTATTCGGTTAGGGTGCTGGAAACGATTACTGGGATTCGGCTGGTTAAGTCAACGGGGAACGAGGAAAGAGAGTATCAGCGGATCAAGCATTTAATTCAAAAGCGAGAACAAGCGGATTTTCAGGCTCAGGTAAATTATGCGGCGATCGCCCCAATTAACGAAGTTGTTAATTTGATAGTTATAATTTTGATTGTATTTATAGGTCGCACAATATTTGCGAATGAGATAGAGTCTATTGCGACAATTTTATTAACCTATTTATTGGTACTGTTTCGATTGATTCCTTTAATTTCACAGTTGAATAGCGGGCGCAGTCAATTTGCAAATACGTCGGCTAGTGTAGAGGTGGTTAATGATTTTTTGAGCTGCGAGGACAAGCCATTTATGCTGAACGGTTCTGTGCCTTACACTCATTTGCGATCGGGAATTCATTTTAATAAAATATCTTTTAGTTATCCTAACCACAAAAATTTAGTTTTGCAAGGAATTGATTTATTTCTACCTCACGGCACTACTTTGGCTTTGGTAGGAACTTCGGGTTCTGGCAAGTCAACTTTGGCAGATTTACTGCCGAGATTTTACGATCCTACTGAAGGTCATATCTCGATCGATGGCAGGGATTTGCGCGAATTTGATCTAAAAAGTCTCAGACAAGCGATGGGTATTGTTAGCCAAGATACGTTTTTGTTTAATGCTTCAGTGCGCGAAAATATTGCTTATGCTAGACCCCAAGCGACTGAGGAAGAAATTGTGGAAGCGGCGAAGGGAGCGAATGCTTACGAGTTTATCCAACTATTGCCGGATGGGTTGGAGACTCAAATTGGCGATCGGGGCGTGATCTTATCGGGAGGGCAGCGTCAGAGAATTTCAATTGCTAGAGCCCTGCTGCAAAACCCGGAAATCTTAATTTTAGATGAGGCAACGAGTTCGCTGGATACGGTTTCGGAAAGGTACGTGCAAGCGGCGATCGAGAAATTGAGCTACGATCGCACAACGTTGGTAATCGCCCACCGCCTCTCCACAGTCCAAAAAGCCAACAAAATTGCCGTGATCGATCGCGGACAAGTAGTAGAAATGGGCTCCCACGAAGAATTGCTAGCAAAAGGAGGTTACTACACTCGCTTGTATTCAGTGCAATTTGCCGAAGAAACCGCTCGCGATGAAGCTCTAATTAGAGGTTCTTACGAAATTCGCACTCGCCTGACTCCCATGATAGCGTACCTCAAAATGCTAGTAGATGAAATGGTAGACTCTCCCGAAGAAAGAGACGAGTTAATCAGAGAATCATTTCACTCTGCTGCTAATATTTTCACTACTTTAGAATTTATAGAAAAGACTATTAAGCGTCAGGCTGTTAAAAAGTAGTCAGTTGGCAGTTGGCAGTTGGCAGTTGGCAGTTGGCAGTTGGCAGTAGTCAGTTGGCAGTTGGCAGTAGTCATTAGTCCGTAGTCATTAGTCATTAGTCATTAGTCATTAGTCATTAGTCAACAGTCAACAGTCAACAGTCAACAGTCAACAGTCAACAATTACCAATTACCAACTACCAATTACGATGTCTAAATATTATGTATTTTTTACCAGAAATATCTTACCGCAACCCAATGTAGCGAGCTTAGTTCAAGTTGCACACTCTGCCAATGCCGCAGCAAACCTAGGTTATCCAGCAGTTTTGGTATACCTCCGTAAAGGCTGGAGTGCTTTGAATCCGGTTGATTTGCTTTTTCCTTTTCAACCCAGGAAACCCGATGACAAGCTTGCCAAAATTTACAATATTCAAGATAAATTAAAAGTAGCAGATTTACCGATGCCGTGGCCGATCGATCTTTTGGACAGCAAGTGGACGAGTTCAAGTACAATAGTCTCCAAATACTACTTACCGATTCACCTGCTTAAATCCACTAAAATTGTCCACACCCGCGACTGGAACTTTGTCAAAGCAGCAGTTAAAAACGGAATTCCCGCTATCTACGAACAGCACCACCATGAAAACAAGCAATTTGAATCAGGAATTGTCCGCAATCCTCTGTTTCAGATTTCCGTAACTGTTGCCGATACGGTGCGACACAGCATGATTTTGAATGGGATGCCGCCGGAAAAAGTAATTACGCTGCACAACGGTTTTAACCATTTGTTTCTCGCCCGACAAACAGAAGCAGCCCAGAATTGGCGACAGCAATTATTAGAAGATGAAAGACAGCATTTAGCAGTTTATGCAGGCGGACTTTACCCGTTTAAAGGTGTTGATATGTTGGTGGATGTGGCTCAGGAATTGCCGCTGGTTCAATTTGCGATCGCGGGCGGTGATTCATCCCAAGTAACAGCATACCAGCAATTAGCCAAAGACAAGCAAGTTAACAACATTCAATTTCTCGGCTACCTCCCTCAAAATCAACTGGCTAGCTTGCTGCAAGCAGCCGATGTTTTGACTCACCCTCACTGTTTGACAGAGGCCGCGACGTTCACATCTCCTTTAAAATTATTTGATTACATGGCATCGGGAACTCCGATTGTAGCGACGGAGATTGCATCTTTAATGGAATTTAAATCGGGAAATATAGCAGCAACTTGGTGCGAACCGGATAACCCGCAGCAGTTCGCGCAAAGCATTCGAGATTGTTTAACCAAATATCCGAGGCAACGCGAAGGTTATGCAGAAACAATGGATTTTGTCAAGCAATTTTCGTGGGAAAATAGGATAGAGAAAATTTTAAGTTATGTGGATGAGCAAGTGCGATATCCGATAATTCAAAATTCCGTAGGGGCGGGTTTTACCAACAATCATCGCCTAAAATAAACAATCTCATAAACCCGCCCTGCCAAACGCAAAAACCACATTTATTATCAGCAGGGGCGGGTTTTACCAACAATCATCACCTAAAATAAATAATCTCATAAACCCGCCCCGCCCACACGCAAAAACCCGATTTATTATTAGATATGGACCCAAAAATCATCGGCACAATCACCACCTACCCAGGCATGAACCAAAGCGACTGGCTGTGGCAACAAACCCCCCAAAACTTCGGCAAATGGGGCAACATTCAAATGCTCGCCAACCACCCAGAACCAGACTTTTTACTCATGTATCAATTCGACTTTCCCCAACCGCCCAAAAAGCAATCGTGGCTCGATAAAATACGTCGCTACAGGCATCAAAACCAAGAAAACGACATTCAAGAAAAATTGCGCTGTGTCCCCACGGAACGCATAATTTACCTGATCCGCGAGCCACCCTTACCAGAAGTTATTGAAATTACCAAAGCCAACTATGAACAAGCCAAACTTTATTGCGGTTACGTTTCCGGGCCAGACGACTTCGCCCCAAAACCAGATTATATGCCCGCGATTTGGTATCACTCTAACTCGTTTCGAGAACTAGATGAAATGCCTGCGGCGCCGAAAACTAAATCCTGTTCTTGGATTACTTCAGGTGTTAGCCGCAGCGCCAATCACCGCCAGAGATTAGACTTTATTAAATTGCTGCGATCGCAAGAATTGGATTTTGACCTTTACGGGCGAAACTTGCCAACTTGGGCGCGGGGTAACGGCACTGTCAACAATAAATGGCACGCCGTGGCACCATACTATTACAACTTAGCTATAGAAAATTATGCCGAAAACGATTGGTATGTCAGCGAGAAGCTTTGGGATGCTTTGTTAGCTTGGTGTTTGCCAATTTATTACGGCGGTGCGGCGGCGGATAAGTTGTTGCCTGCAGGGAGTTTTCTGCGGCTGCCGAGTTTGGATGAGAAAGGAGTAGAATTTATTAAAGAGGTTGTGGCTAATGCGGATTATTGGCATGAAGCGAGGGATAAAATTGCCGAAGCCAGACAAATCATTCTCCATGAATTAAACTTGCTCAATTGGCTGTCTAACTTTGTCTCTTAGGAAATAGCGCAATGACAGAAAACCAAAATCAACCCAGAGAATACGATGCCGTCAAGGGCGGTGAATCTCAGGTGCCATTGGGTGCAGGTGTTTTAGGCGGGATTCCCGGCGTTAAGAGTCGTTTGGCTTCACCGATTGTCGAGGTGAAAATTGCTGCACTGTCTGAAGCGCTCAAATATGGAGATGCAGGTTTAGATTTAATAATGGGGGTACTGCAAGATGAATCAATGCCGATGAAGTTTGCAGCCTATTCGCTGCTGAGGGATAGAGATGAACCAAATATAAAACAGCAGTTACAAAAGTTAAAAAAATCTTTTCTTACCTTTGAGTTTGACGCGATCGCAGTTGATGCTGAAGGAAAAGAAAACAGTCGTCGCCGTCATTATGCTCACTTCTTCACAGAAGACTTAGGGTACGGAGTTGTGCTGGAAATGGTTTATATTCCCGGCGGCACATTTATGATGGGTTCCCCGGCAACAGAGAAAGATCGAGATAAGAGCGAAAGTCCGCAGCATCGAGTAACAGTACCTTTTTTTTATGCAGGCAAATACCCCATCACTCAGGAGGTATGGGAAGCAGTGATGGGAAATAATCCATCGTGGTTTCAATTTGAAAAACGTCCTGTAGTAAATGTATCGTGGCAAAATGCAGTCGAATTCTGTACTCAACTCTCGCAAAAAACCGGGAAAAAGTATCGCCTCCTGAGCGAGGCAGAATGGGAATATGCTTGTCGTGCGGGTACGACAGGGCCATTTCATTTTGGGGAAACCATTACCCCTGATTTAGTCAACTATAACGGAAACTACCCCTACGCTTCGGTATCCAAAGGACTTTACCGTGAAGAAACAACGACTATGGGGAGTTTTCCTGCCAATGCCTTTGGACTGTACGATATGCACGGTCAGGTTTGGGAATGGTGCAGCGATCGCTGGCACTATAACTATAACGGCGCACCTAATGACGGAAGTTCCTGGGAAACTGGCTCACATGATTACCGAGTGCGACGTGGAGGTTCGTGGAACAGCAATGCGGTCAATTGCCGCAGTGCCAACCGCAACAGGAACTTGCTGAGCAACAGGTACTGGGGCATAGGTTTTCGCGTAGCGGTAGCGTCGGTATAGCCTTTATCCTCGTTTTCCCCCGATCGCCCTTCTCTACCATTTTACTAAACGATCCGGCGGTTGAAACCGCAACGACACAAACAAAGTCCGCCTTCGCGAGACTATAGATATGAATGGAATTTGCACGCTAGCCAACGATACAGTTTGCGACCAACTAATTGCCTTGCTCAACAGTATTGAAGTTATCTTAGGCTCAAATACTCCTGTCTGTATTTATCCTTTCGACGACCAGATAGAGCAAATCAAAACTGAAATTGTTAACCGTCCCAACGTCTTTATTTATAAAGATAGCGCATCTATTGAGCGATGGGACAAATTCATGGAAGCAGCCGCACCCGAGCGTTTGAACCGCAAAAAATTCCGGCTTTACGGCGCACACCGACGCTTTTGCGCTTTCGACGGCCCGTTTGAAAAGTTTATCTATATGGATGCGGATACTTTGGTGATGAATTCCCTTGATGCTGTTTTTCAGAAGTTAGAGTCATCGGATTTTGTGGTTTATGATTTTCAATTTCTATCCCCAACTAAAGTATACAATATTCAGTCACCAAAACTGCTCGAAGTTTTTGAGCAAAATCGTATCGACTCGGAAATATTTTGTTCGGGATTTTACGCCAGCAAGCAAGGATTGTTTGAGAAAGATACTAGGGAATGGCTGTTAGCTAAACTGCAATTGGGCGAGGCGGAAATTCTCTATGAAGGTGCGGGAGAACAGCCGCTGCTCAATTATATGGTGATGAAAACGGGCATGAATAGCTATAATTTTGCTTATAGCCTCCCGGATGGCGAAAAAACCGGGTGCAGCGTCACTTCTAAACATTTTGAAGAGCAGGATCGGATTTTGTACGACAAGGGAAACCGACTTACTTACATTCATTATATTGGCGTGCAGCCGGATTTAATTCGGAGAGTTTGTGCGGGCGAAAATATTGAGTTTCCCTATCGCGATTTGTTCCTGCATTACCGCTATCTCCGCGAACCCTCCAAGCGCCCGGTTTTTTCCCAACCGCTAAAGTCTTATACTGAGGTTTCTGGGGCGAATTTGTTAAAAAGAGTGTTGAGAAGGTTGAGGATAAATGTATGAGTCGCGGTATTTATATTGTTGCGAATGATAAGGTGATCGAAAGTGCGATCGCCCTTTTGAACAGCATACGTCTGTATAATTGTCAAGTACCTGTTTTTCTGATTCCCTTCGACGACAATTCTCAGCAAGTCGCCACCGCCCTCAGCCGTCTCTACGGGGTGCGATTGTTCCCCAATATCGAGTTTGTGGAACAGTTTACCAGAGAAATTGGCCAAATGTTCGATCGCAACTTTTTAGCCCTCCCCAACAAAATGCGAAAACTCGCCGCCTGGTTTGGCCCCCTAGACGAATTTCTGTACATCGATACCGATATCATCGTCTTTGAAGACATCGCAGACAACTTAAACAAACTATCAGAAGTAGACTTTTTTTGCTGCGACTACCACCACCTCAGCGAAAAACTGCGAAATGTATTTTCACCCGCTGTAAAAGAACAGAATATCTTTACCGACTCACAGCTTCAAGATGTATTCAACAGCGGTTTTTGGGCTTCCAGAAAAGGAACTATTACAGAAGCGCAAATGTATGAAATTTTGCTAGAATGTTCGCAGCATCGAGAATATTTTGACTTTACTCAAAATGTCACAGACCAACCTATACTAAATTATATCATTCTTAAACTGATTCCCAAGCGCTGCAATCTTGTTAAAGATTCAGCAACCGAACCTGGAAGCTGGGCTGGTTCCAAGCATTTTCAGGAAAAAGATTATGTTCTTTATGACAAAGGCAAAAGGTTAAAATATCTTCACTGGGCTGGGATACCAATTAAATCCGGTAGCCCTTATTGGAAACTTTGGAAACATTATCGTTATCTCAATGAGGAACAACCAAATTTAGTGCAAAAAATATTTAGAGATTTGCATGGATAAATAATATTGTTTGTAGTCACACGGCGATTGAAATCTCTAGCAACGCAAGCACACAAACAAAGTCCACGCGGCCTAATAAATTAACTGGTTTCCAGACCGAGTCTAGTAACGATTAGAATTCTTCAATCTAAAATCTAAAATCTAAAATCCGATGACAGATGGCATTTATATTCTCGCAAACGATGTTGTGTTCGACCACTTAGTCGCTTTATTAAACAGTCTCGAAGTCAACGGGGCCAAAAATATTCCTGTTTGTATCATTCCCTATGATAATCGACTGAAAAAAGTGCAAGTAGAAATTGCAACTCGTCCTCATGTCACCCTGTTTGAAAATACCGATTCAATCATTTTCTGGGAAGACTTTGCGACTCAAGTTTGGAAAACTCATGCAAAAGCTCAAAAAGTTTGGCAATCTCAAGGTTTGAAACCTGTTCAATGTTTGGAAATGCACCGAAAATTATGTTGTTTCGACGGCCCTTTTGATAAATTTATCTATTTTGACGCAGACACTCTGTTAATGGGTTCTCTAGATTACATTTATCAAAAACTTGATGAGTTTGATTGGGTAGCCAACGATTTTCAATACAAATCCGACCTCAATTATATATTTGATTTGTCCTCCCCAAAATTACCTCAAATTTTAAATATTGACCAACTGCAATCTCATACTTTTTGTGCGGGTTGGTTTGCGTCAAAAGCTGGGATTTTAAATCGAAATAATTGCTCTCAATTTCTAGCTCAATTAATATCAGGAGAAGCGGAAATTATGTCTTTGCGGGGCGCTGACCAATCTTTACTTAACTATTTAGTCGCCCGCAGCAATATCTCTTTTTACAACTTTGCATATGCTGAACCCGAACAGGTAACGGGGAATCATTGGTCTTCTGAATTTGATGTGATAGATTATGTTCTATATGACAAAGGACGACGGTTGACTTACTTGCACTACATGAGTATTTCGGCTACCAAAATTAATCAATTGTGCGCTGGCGAAGATGTGGAGATTCCCTACCGAGATTTATTTCTGCATTACCGTTATTTGAAGTCGCCGGAAAAATGCCCCAAACTCAAATCCCCAAGTTGGCTAGTGCGCGGATACAGAAATGCCAAAACCTTTGTCAGGCAAAAAAATATCAACTTTAGGTATAAATTGGCAAATACAGAAATGAATATTTTGCGAAAAGCTGCCCGAAAAATTAGCAGTTTACAACTCGGAAATAAAGTTTATCAACAGTATTACAAAATTCTGATGGACTTGCGGACAAGCCCTCTAGGCGTTCGCTTAATTTCAATTCGGCGCCCGTCTGTGGCTAACAGAAGTAAAATATCTCTAGCTATTACCCATTTTAACCGTTCTAGTTTGGTTGTAGGTGCATTGTGCAATGCTTTGTATGACGATCGGATTGATGATATTATTATTTACGATGATGCTTCCTCCCCCGAAGAGTTTTCTAGGATGCAAGCAAATATAGCAAACTTGTCACCTAAGATTTCTATCCGCAGAGGTGAGCAAAATTTTGGTGCGTATAAAAGCAAAATTAGGGCTATTTCCCACTGCAAAAATGAGTGGGCAATTATTCTTGACTCTGACAATGCCTTGAGCGAAACTTATGTCGATAGAATCTACCACATAACTGCATGGAATCCTAAGCTAATTTATTGTCCGACATCTGCCAATCCCTACTTTAATTTTAAATTATTGTCGGACATAGAAATTAATATTGAAAAAGCACGAGAATTAATTCTAAGTAATCCCAATCCTAAATTATTTCGCAATTTTATTAATGACGGCAACTACTTCGTCAATGTACATAAATACCTTGATTGTGCCGAGGAGCATCAAGATATTTGCGTGCAAGCTTCCGATGTCGCCGCTTTCAATTATTTGTGGTTAAAAAGTGGCGGCAGCTTGTATGCGGTGAGTAATTTAAGTTATTATCATCGGCAACATTCAGGCAGTTATTGGCTCAGTACAATGACTGATTCTAAAAAAGTTTTGAATAAAATTATCGAAGCCATTACTAATCACAAAAAGTGCGATTTTTTATAATAAAAAATAAGGGTAGGATTGCAGCATTTCCCTTGCAGAGAAATCTCAAAACTTGGGGAAGTCAAAAAGTTAACAATGTTCAATTTAAGTTGCGGAATTTCTGGGATAGATAGCATCTAACTGTACTCTAACTGTACAAAGACTGAATCCACTCCCATTCGCGCCTTA
This sequence comes from Microcoleus vaginatus FACHB-2002, assembly GCF_040004035.1. GTDB lineage: Bacteria > Cyanobacteriota > Cyanobacteriia > Cyanobacteriales > Microcoleaceae > Microcoleus > Microcoleus vaginatus_C. The sequence continues at coordinate 13,464 of NZ_JAMPLN010000043.1, forward strand.
AACCTTCTTCTAAAGCAACCTGCGGCTGATAACCTAAGATTTTCTTGGCTTTAGACACATCCGCGCTAGTGTGTCGGGCGTCTCCCCTCGCAGCTTCAGTAAAATCTATCCGAATAGGTCGATCGACTATCCTCTGTATTGTATCAATAACTTCTCTCAAAACTACCCGACTTCCCCCACCAATATTAAAAACTTCTCCCGCAGCTTCTGGAACCTCAGCCGCCGCTAAATTCGCCGCAACGCAATCGCTGATAAACGTAAAATCCCGCGTTTGCAATCCGTCGCCAAAAATAGAAATCGCCTCATCAAACAAAATCGACTTAAAAAACTTGTGAAAAGCCATATCGGGGCGCTGTCTCGGCCCGTAAACAGTAAAATAGCGCAGGGAAGTAGTCGGAAGGCCAAAATTTTTGTAATAAAGCCCGCACAAACGTTCACCGGCTAATTTCGTAATTCCGTAGGGAGAAACCGGCTGCGGACAAGCGTTTTCATTCGTGGGAAAAGATTCAGCATTGCCGTAAATTGAAGAAGAAGAAGCATAGACAAACTTTTGCAATCTTGGCGCATCTTTTGCCGCTTCTAACAATACTTGAGTGCTGTTAATATTCCGTTCCGTATAGCTGCAAAAACCCTCGCCCCAGCTAGCACGAACTCCGGCTTGCGCCGCCTGATGAAAAATCACCTTAGCATCGGATAAAAGACCTCGCCAATTTAGAGACAAAATATCGCCTTCCACCAATTCAAAACCCGGATACTTTTCAAATCGTGCAATATTCTTGCGCTTGAGATCCGGATCATAATAATCGTTGAACTCATCTACACCGATAACCGTGTCCCCTCGATTTAAAAGAGTTTCTACTAAGTTAGAGCCAATAAATCCCGCCGCACCCGTAACAATAACAATACTCATTAGATTTTAGATTTTAGATTTTAGATTTAAAAATTTTTACACAAATTATTGCATAAGTTGTCTTCTTCTTATTCTTCTTTCTCTTCCTCTGCGTTCTCTGCGTTCTCTGCGGTTCAAAAAGCATCAAAGAGGATAATCCTAGATAACTATCAACCCCCTTCCTTCTGATAAAAAGAGGTTGATAGTTAACCTTTCATTGTTCAAAAGAATCTAAATCCAGCGCTTGGGAACCGCCGCGTTCTAACTCGATCAAAAGCTTACCCAACTGAGTCCAAACTAGCCAGCCAGTGAGTAGCGTCAGTGGCAAAGCTAGGGCATAAGAAAGTAGTTTTGGGAAGCCAAAAATCTCCATTCCAGAAGCTAAAAATACGCAAATACCGCCAGCCATTCCCAGAAAAGGTATGACCAATTGCAGCCTTGGCAGGTTAGCCAAGGTGCGAGTAGAACGATTTTTAGACCACTGTTGCACGGATTGTTTGAGAGTTGCTTCAAATGCTACGCCGGAGGCCATACCTGCTAGTAATCCAGCCGACATTAAAAAATAGGGAGGTTCTGGAAAATAATACACGAATAATTCCTTAATTTGGGTAATTGAGAATTGGGAATTGGGAGTGAGTAATTGAGAATTGGGAATTGGGAATCGGTAAAAGTAGAATTATTTTTCTTTCTTCTTCCCTCTTCCTTCTTCCTTCTTCCCTCTTCCTTCTTCCTTCTAATTAAAAGCGAGTTAGCGCCGCTGCTCCTGCTGTGGAAAACTCCGTCAAAGCGCCTAGAGCAACGTTGAACAGGCGACCGGGCTGCAAATCTTCCTTGACTAAGTTCCACAGGCTGCGAACTTCTTCGGTGTGGAGCCGATCGTCCTCAATCAAAGCTAACATTAGCTGGCGTCTCAAAAACGACCCTTCCTCGGACAGCAAGAATTGCAAGCCTAGTTGTGCTGTGGGGAGCAAGTCGAAACTGCGATCCGATCGGGCGATCGCGATCATGTCCTCTAACCTGTTCCACTGGAATTTGCCATCTTTGAATAATACCTCAATCAGACGCCGCCGCAGTGCCGGAGATTCTCCGTTCAACAAACGCCGCGCTACATAAGGATACGCCACCTCGACTATCTTGAAATTCGGATTCAGCGTCAGGGCCAAACCTTCTTCTGTCACCAGAGAGCGAATAATTAAGGCAAATTTTGCCGGCACCCGGAAAGGATAATCGTACATCAACTCCGAAAACTGGTCTGTAATCGTCTTGAAGTTAAAATCTGACACCTTTTCGCCGACGATATCACCCAGTACAGATTCCAGCGCCGGGACGATCGGCATAATATCTGTATCTGGTGTCAAAAAGCCAAGTTTGACAAAATCCTTAGCTAACTCTAAGTAATCTTTGTTGATTAAGTGAACGACAGAATCAACCAAAGTTTCTTTAGTTGTTTCTTCCATCTGATCCATCATCCCAAAATCAATGTAAGCCATGCGGCCGTCCGCTAAGGCAAACAGATTTCCCGGATGGGGGTCAGCATGAAAAAATCCGTGTTCCAGCAACTGTCGCAAACCGCTGCGAACTCCGACTTCAATTAAACTATCGGTATCCAAACCTGCGGCTTTAACACGTTCTATATCTGTCAGCTTGATGCCCTCAATCCATTCGAGAGTGAGAACGCAATTTGAAGTATAGCGCCAGTAAATACTGGGAACTTTTACTGTCGGGTCGTCGGCAAAATTTGTAGCAAATTTCTCGGCGTTGCGTCCTTCATTGAGATAATCAATTTCCTCGAACAATTTGATACCAAATTCATCCACGATCAAACAGAGGTCGTGACCGAGATTCAGCGGCAACAAGGGGCCCAACCATCCAGCGGCCCAGCGCATTAAATAAAGGTCAAGACTCAAGACTGGCAGCAAATTCGGTCGCTGAACCTTGACTGCTACTGCTTCCCCGGTGAGGAGGCGAGCTCGGTAGACTTGACCGAGACTTGCCGCGGCGACAGGTTCGGGGGAAATTTCGCTGTAGGTTTCGCTAATTTTGCGATCGAGTTCCGCTTCAATAATCTCGAAAGCGCGCACCGAGTCAAACGGCGGCAATTGATCCTGAAGTTTGATCAATTCTTCGAGAAAGTCTTTGCGGATCAAATCCGGTCTGGTAGAAAGGGCTTGGCCGACTTTAATGAAAGTGGGGCCCAAGCGAGTGAGTATTTGTCGCAGGTGGGCGGCCCGTTCCGGCTGGTGTGCTGCGGCTTCGTGCTGCCAACTGTCCCACAGCATCCCCAGAACGAAGCCTGCAAAAGACCAAATAACGGTAATTGCGCGCCAAATTGCTTTCCAAGGACGGTTGCGGTAATACTGAGCGATCGCTTGTGGATCGTAGCGTCTAGCCTGAGTGAATTGATACTGAGGCACTCGTTTATTTTCCTCTTATCTTCTGAAAATTACAGGTTAAATTGAGAATTGGGCATCGGGCATCGGGCATCGGGCATCGGGCATCGGGCATCGGGGATGGAAGTCGAAAGTTCAAATATTATTTATTCTTTCTTCTTCGTTCTTCCTTCTTCGTTCTTCCCTCTTCCCTCTTCCTTCTTCATCATTGACCGATCGCATTGCAAGGTTTAGGCGAGCGGAAAATGCACCCGTGCGAGGCGGATTGCTAGCCTAAATTTGTTTCTTTTCATTAAATATAGTACATAAAAGTACAAGTGATCGGTCAAAATACTTAACAGCTCTCCCTGAACCCTGCACATTCTCACAGCACTGCAACCCTGCAATTCTTTTCTCCTCCTGCATTTCCCTCGCTGATGCCATCGCGCCAAAGCTACCGGATGCGATCGGCCTTTGCCAAGCAATCTTTCAGCCCATAAATCGTCTGCTCTTGTTGATCCCTCGACAGTTCCGGGAACATCGGCAAAGACAAGACTTCGCGACAAACTTGCTCAGCCTTTGGCAATTGACGTGCTTGATAGCCCAAAGATTTGTAAACAGGTTGCAGGTGCAAAGGTAACGGATAGTAAACCATCGAACCGATGCCGGATTCCTGCAACTGAGCCCGCACCGAGTCCCGGAAATTGCTAGAGGGATTTTGCGCGTCTTCTGGACTTGTCAGCCGGATCGTGTATTGATTCCAAACTCCTTTTGCTTCCGGTAATTCTTTGGGTACGGCAACTCCGGGCACGCGGGAGAGAAATTCGCTGTAAAGTGTCGCGATCGAACGTCGCTGCGCGTTCCAACTGTCGAGATACCGCAATTTAATGCTGAGAATCACCGCTTGCAGGGCATCTAAACGGCTGTTGTAGCCGATTTCTTCGTAGAAATACCTAGAAGACTGTCCGTGTTCTTTGAGCATTCGCATCGAAGCTGCGAGGGCAGGATCGTTTGTCGTCACCGCGCCACCGTCGCCGCAAGCCCCTAAATTTTTGGTCGGATAAAAACTGAAGCAGCCGACATGGCCGATGCTGCCGACTTTTCGAGACTGCCACTCGGCCCCGACCGACTGGGCGCAATCTTCAATTACGGCTAAATTGTGTCGAGTCGCAATTTCCATCAACCGAGTCATGTCTACCGGTTGGCCGAAGATGTGGACGGGCATAATTGCCTTGGTTTTGTCGGTAATTGCCGCTTCGAGGAGTTCGACATCCAGATTAAAAGTCTCGCTGTCAATATCGACAAATACTGGAGTGGCGCCGACGGCGCTAATTGTCTCAGCCGAAGCAAAAAAGGTAAAAGGAGTGGTAATCACTTCATCGCCAGGGCCAATTTTGAGAGCTCGCAAGGCCAAAATCAAGGCATCCGTCCCGGAGTTACAGCCAACGCACTCGGAAACGCCGATGTAGTCGGCGAACTCTCGTTCAAAACTCTTCACGGCCGGGCCGCCTACGTAGCCACCAGAGGCAAGCACTTTTTGCACCGCAGCGGTTATCTCGTCGCCAATCTGCGCGTATTGGCGGGTTAAGTCGAGGGGGGGAACATTATTCACTCTTCACACCATAAATTTCAAGCATTATCAAAGCAAATTCTTGCAGCAAAACTGTTTTCCAGAAACCTTTATTGCAATATCTTATATTTGGACAGGCAAACAATCACATTATCGAAAGGGTGGGCCGGTGTTAATTGAGCTAGATTTTACAGATTTGGGTTGGGCTTTGGGGATGGTGGCGATCGCGATCGGGCTTTCGGCGTGGCAGGGATTGGGATTGGAGGGGGCGATCGCGATCGCCGCGGGGCGCACCCTGATCCAGCTAATCTTAGTCGGCTACGTGCTCGCAGTCGTATTTGACCCGGAGGGGAAAAATCCTTGGCTGGTTTTAGCAGTTTTAGCAATCATGCTGACAACAGCTAGCATGGTTGCCAGCAACCGCATCAGCAAAAAAATCAAGAACTTACTGCCCTTAGTTTGGGGTTCAATTTTTATCAGTACGGCCTTGACTCTCGCCTATACAAACTTGCTAATTTTGCAACCTGACCCTTGGTACGAACCGCAATACCTGATTCCTTTAGCGGGTATGATTTTGGGCAATGCCATGAACTCCGGGGCGATCGCCGGCGAAAGACTTGTGAGTACAGTTAATAGCAGCCAGTTAGAAATAGAAACCCATTTAAGTTTAGGTTCGACGCCGCAGCAAGCAGTAAAGCAGTACCGCAAAGATGCGATCAAAGCTGGATTAATCCCGCTATTAAATACAATGACGGTGGTAGGAATCGTGACTTTACCCGGGATGATGACAGGTCAAATGCTGAGCGGTGTCAGTCCTCTCGATGCAGCCTCTTACCAGATTTTGATTATGTTTGTGTTAGCGCTGGCAACTGTAATCGCAACTCTGCTTTTGACTGAGGGATTGTCGCGGAAGTTTTTCAATCAAGATGCACAATTGATCAAATGGTAATTGTTCATTGGTGATTGTAGATGTAAATTGATTATGATTACCGAGGGGCGGGTTCACCAATATCTCCCACACAAATGATAAATATCATAAACTCGCCCCGCCCGTGACTTGATCGACCACAAAATCCGGTCGGGGCAGGTTTAGGGAATATCGAGCTGATCTTACTCAGCAGATCCAATGATTGGAATTAATCGTTCCTCGATTTCATCCATATAGGCTGTTAAGCCTGTATGAACACCGTTTTTTCGTAGATATTCCAGAGGCGTGTCTTCCCAGCACTGTTGTTCGCGTTCCATCTTGCCACCTGTTAGCTTTTCGAGAACAACTTTAGGATTTCTAATGCGATCGGGTTCTTTCCATGAGTTAGAGCGTAATTTGTGTGACTCATTACAAGGATTAAACGTCAATTGGGTCGTTATATCTTGAAGAATTTGTGCTTCCTCTTGATTAGATGGAACAAACCCATTCAAGACCCAGGATTCCCGCATTCTGTCGGCTGTACCAATAATAATTTCTAATTTAGGTTGTCGATTGATGTGTTCAGAACGTGCTTGCTCAATACCTTCTCTTCGCTGAGGTTGATTGTCTAAATCCCGGATCAGGAGAACTGCTTTAATCTGTCGTGTTTTTTGAATAAATCGTACTAAATTCAGAATTTTTATAGCTGCTGCACCATCAGCTTTTAATGCTCCATCTTTACCATGACCTAAATACCTTGGAGGACGGAATCCTAAGCTTTGTTGCAAATTCTCTATAATTTGATTAATATCTTGCCAACAGGAATGTTCTGTATTTTCTTGTAAGCCACTCCAACGAAATAAATATTGAAGCTGTCCAGGTTCTAACCAATCAATTTTATCCACAAAAAGGCGATCGGCTAATTTAGTAGCGGTTCGTGCGTCTGCGCTACTTTCCACAATTACAACAAACTCAATCATTGATTTCCCCTGCAACCACCCAATCTTCTCCCTCCGCATTCCAGAATTCTCCGGTGGTTAAAGTTTGTTTTGCCCATTCGACATCTGGATGTTCATCCAATCGTTTGCAACGAGTCACACCTAAATTGTTGTTACTTAATACATGAACTTGAGAAGGAATAAGTTCATCCACAATGTAAGGAGAATGTGTCGAAAAAATAATTTGCAGGTTGCTGTTTTCTTGAATAATTTCCTTGAAAACAGCGATTAATTCTCGTTGCGCTTTGGGATGGAGTCCCTGTTCAACATCATCTAGTAACACTAAATTAGGTTGATTGGGATTCATCAAAACAGTCAGTAATCCGAGAGCGAGCATTGTGCCTTCGCTAATGGCATGGGCTGGTATACGCTTACCAGTATTCATGTCTAGGACAACTTCTTTCCCTACAATTTCCTGACTTTCTTCGTAGGAGATAGATTTGCCATCGACTTCGATTAAGCGTTGGCGATTGACCATAACTTTAGCTCGCCTTACCCCTACCTCGCGTACACCTGGTACAATCCGTTTCAACATTTTCTCTAAAGATTGAAATTTATCTGGAGCTTCGTCACGAAGATAGTCTAAGGTAGGTGCTAACCCGGAACCATCGAACTCAACTCGCGGTGTAATTGCATCACTGTAAGCTGCTTTAGCAAGATTACTGGCTACGAGCTTAAGATGAACTGCGTTTCTCAAAGATTGCTGAATTTGCTCTTCCGTAGTCATTAAGGAAGTTTCAGAGATTACTTGCCTATATTCCGGGTTTTGATCTGCCTTCCATGATGCTCTAAAAGTCCACTTATGATTAACGCTTTGTCTCCAGTCATAAGAAGCTTTCCAATCATTTCTATCTGGGTTTTCCCCAAAACCACTTGCAGTAACAGACATATTATCTTGCCCAATTGTTGTAATAAATTGAGGCGCTCTTTCATGCTGAAAAATATTGTCAAATGATGAAGTAGCAAGCCGACTGAGATAATGCAATGCTTGCAAAACTGATGTTTTACCCGAACTGTTTTGTCCTACGAGGGCGTGTAGGCGTGAATTATCAAAATTAAGTTCTGTATCTTGATGACTTTTGAAGTTATGAAGTTTGACCTTTTCTAGCATTTGATTGCTAATATTATTTTATACAGTTTGATTGCCGAAATTGTAGTGTGTGTTCGGATCTTCTAAGTTGTGGGCACGCATCTAATTTTAACTATCCTGTTTCTTGAAACAATGAGTGGGGCGTTGCTCCTAGGCCGCCCCAACAACTAAAATTAAATGCCGTAACAGCTTACTTCGGTTCGTGACTCCCAATCCGCTGGCCTTCGCCATCGTACACCTGCATCGGGATTTTGGCGTTTTCGGCGATCGCCTCCAAAGCTTTTTGCAATGTTTGAACGTGCTGTTCTACAGCTTGGCGAGTCTTCACAGCATTGTTGTTGTTTGCTTGGATGAAGGTTTGTTGCAGTTTCTGCACGTAACCTGGAGTCATCTGCACCGCAATCAAATCTTTGCTAACAGTATAGTCGCAAATCTTGGGGTTGCTTTTACAAGTTCTATCTAAATCCGTGCGGGCTTTTTGCAGGTTTCTTTCTTCCTGCAACCTTACTTCTGCTTGCTGCAATGAAGTTTTGTAGGAAGCGATCAGCGGTTGGGCTTTCTGAGAATAGGCAGTTGCCGCTGGCACTTGCTCCGCGTAACTCAAAGCTCTTCGCCAGGATTCTGATGCTTTAAACCAGGCGTTTTTCCCCTCAAAAATTCGAGCTTCCGCTGCTAACGTCACAGCTTGAGTATAGGCATTTTCCGAAATCCCTTCGACATTTTTGCGCTCGCGAGCTTCTGAAAGTTTGGTTTCGTATTTGGGAACTAACAGTTTAGCTTGTTGGTAAGATGTCGTGCTCGTGGGAATTTCTGATAGGATGTCGAGGGATTCTTCCCAACCTGATTGCACTTGATCCCACGTCTCGGCTGTCTGAGCTACGGCTTCGCGAGCTTCTGCTATTTGGGCTGTACTTTTGGCCGCGAGCAGCGTTTTTTCCGCTTTTTTCTCTGTGCTTAATTGGCGATTTCCAGTTGCTAAATTTTTCCCGTATTCTTTTGTCTTTCTCTGAGCAAATGGATAAACTGGGCTGTCTGTGGGGATTTCTCCGAGTTCCGCGATCGCACTTTGCCACAGAGCTTGCGCTTCCTGCCCGTTCTCGGCAGAATAAGGCGGATTTTGGGTTTTCTGGGCTGCTGACTGTGCGAGGCGCGCTGCATCGATCGCAGAGTTTAAATTCTGATTTTGCTTCCGGTAGCTTTCCAGGGCGCTTTGAGCTTCACCGCGATGAATTGACCAGGAGGGAATCGGTTCCAAAAGGGCGATCGCCTGTTTTAACTGTCGCTGCGCTTCTTGGGGGCTGTTGGCGACTTTTGACGTTTTCAGCGTCTTCGTCGAATTCTCGCTCAACTGTTTGGCATTGGCTAAAGCACTACATCCTCCGATGACGCAGGGCCGGCTCAGCATATAATAACCGCCTGCCAAAACTAGCGCGGCGACACTGATGATTCCTGCAGCAGCCAGCATCGCAAACGGTGAATGCTTGGGTTTTTGGGCAACTGTTACCGCTTCCATATCCAGCGGATTGAAGGGATTGTCTCCAATATCTGTCGGGATTGCAGCTACCCTAAAGGCGATCGGATCGGAATTGCTGGAACTCTCAGACAAATTGGGGAAATATTCTTCATCCCACGCATCTTTCCCATCTGTTTCTAACGGTATCTCCTCCTCTACATCCGCCGTCTCGGCAACATTTTCTGTTAAGACTATCCCGGTTTCTTCGGCGGGAGTATTCTCGGTTTTTTTGAACAACTGCACTGTTTTGGGTCTTGACAAAACAGGGTTGTGCATGGTAAAAGAATGGAAAGCATAAGGCTGTTTTTGCCCGGTAATTTTTAGGCAAAGTCCAATCTGTTGAATAGATTCTGGTTCTATTTCAAGAATTGCTGCTTCTAGCACCGCAAAAGTCGGTTTGGCTTTGAGAACTAAACTGCGCGGGTGTTCTCCCACAACCGTTAAAGATTCATCTCGAAAATCGCAACTAATATAAAGCGGTAATTTTTTAAATCCGGCTGCTTGCAAGTGTTGCTGCAATTTTACTTCTAGAATTTGTGCGTTGCTTTGTCGCGTTGCTACTGTCATATTTTCTCCTCTGTCTGAGCTCACCACTTTCGATTTTAGATTGTGAATTTTTGATTTTAGATTGTAGAACTGTCGGGGTTTTTGATTGCTTTGAACTTTTGCACCGATTTATTCCCAATCTTAACTCTAAAAATTCAAGTTTCCACAAACTCTTAACTCTCAAATCTCAACCGACATTGCCTGTCCATAACTTTCGCTGTAATAAACTTGAGTCACGTCAAAACGTCCGCCATATTGTTTGAAAGGTTCTGCTGCATAACCAAGTGGCAGCAAACAGCAAACATCTACTTCTTCGGGAATTTGAAAGGCTTCTTTCACCTTAGCGCTGACAAAACCTTCCATCGGACAACTGTCTACCCCAAAACTTTTAGCTGCAATCATTAAGTGGGCTACTGCGAGCATTGTATGTCTGTTTGTCCAAGCTTCTAGGGAGTCGAAGCAGGGACGGTTCTCGAACAATTGCGGGATTGCTTGTCGCATATAACCGGCTAAATTGTCATTCATTGCCCCTGTGGCTTTGCCCAATTCGATGACGGCTTCGGTGTTTTTGGGCCCGGCGGCGCGTCGATCGCCACAACAGATTAATACTACTGGGGCTTCTACCACTTGGCGCTGATCGAAAGCGCAAGCTTTTAATTTTTGTTTGCTGGCTTGGTTTTGAAGTACGATAAACCGCCAAGGCTGCAAGTTGTAACCAGAGGGCGATCGCACTCCTAATCGCAAAATCTCTGCCAATATTGCTGGGGGAATCGGATCGGGTTGGAAACTGCGCGCGGCCCGTCGGCTTTCGATCGCCGTTTTAACATTAATTGAAGGTTGGATTTCAATAGTCATGGATAATTGGTAATTGGTAATCGGTAGTTGGGAATTGGGCATTGGGCATTGGGATTGGGGCATTGGGCATTGGGATTGGGATTGGTAACTTAAAAAAGTTGAATTGTTTTTCTTCCTTCTTCCTTCTTCCTTCTTCCTTCTTCCTTCTTCCTTCTTCCTTCGTTATCCCAAGCCCAACTCGCGCTTGAGCAAATTAATCGACTTAGAGCCGATGTAATTTTCGGAGCATATCAGTTGCGGGGGACGAATAATATCTTCTCTAGCCGCATTGATGGCAGCTTTTACTGTAGCAAAACTCGGTTGGTCGCAAAAAATTGTTCTGGCCGATCGCACGATCGAGTTAATCTTGTACTCGTCTGACACCAAGGCCGTCATCACCAGCAAATCCTCTCCCCGGATGCTGTGGATGATGACTTCGGTCGATCGTAGCATTCCCGGACTCAGGCTGACGAGACCCAAATAACTGTCTTTGGGCAAACTCCCAACTAGCTGGATTTCCTGGCTGTAGTCGTAGATGTCTACGGGAATAACTCGCACAGAACGCGGTGCCGAAATCGATTCTGCTTCTCCGATAAAATATCGACTCGTGATCACAGTTCCCGAAGAAATTTGATCCAAAAAAGTACCTAGCTGTTCCATCGGCACTAACTGTATGGGAATACGGAGAGCTTGTTCAAGTTCTTTCGCCATCAGTTCACCCACGCCGATGTCTTCTGTGGGGGCTGTGACGACCACTCTGGCGCTGCACCTGAGCCGCCAGTCAATTTCGGCCAAAAGTAATTCCCTCGCTTGGTTGAGCGTACAGCCCTGTCCCAGCAGTTGATCGATACTTCCTTGCACTATTTTGTTGGCAAGGGGATATTCTTCGAGGATCGGAGATTTGAGTTTGTTGCCGCCTTCGTTGCCTAGGGCGCGGACGTAAATGCCCGATCCTGCTTGGGCTTCTACGAGTCCGGTATTTTCGAGCTGGCGGTATACTTTGCTGATGGTGTTGCGGTGCAAACCCGTCTGCATGGCTAGCTGTCTAGTGCTGGGCAAGCGGTGTCCGGGCGGAAATTGTCGCGAGGCGATCGCAAACCTGATTTGATTGAATAGTTGGGTGGATGCTGGAATATCGCTATCGGTTTGAATATGAAATTGAACCATTATTAAAGGCTCCGACGACTTCAACTTAGTATTTTTATAACGTCGAGTACCGCGCCTAGGATTGCTCCGATATCTCTGTCTATAGCATAATCTTATTTGGTTGATCTGCAGCAGCCGTTCTGCCACAGGACGATCGCGCCGAAGAGGCGATTAATCGCAGCCTGCGGAGTTTCCCTCAACAATCAGTTACTTTCAAGTCTTAGTTTTATTTACTCTGAGATTTTGAGCTCGCTTCCTATTTTTCTACCCGTCAGCAAATAAGTCTGCATTTCCCCTTTACCTTTAATCTCGATCAAGCCACGATCTTCAAATTCATATTTATCCTGCAGCAACTCATAAGTATAGCGGCTGACTTGAATGCGACCTGTTATGCCGTGAGATTCCATGCGGCTGGCTGTATTCACCGCATTTCCCCACAAATCGTAAATGAATTTTTTAGTCCCGATTACCCCCGCTACCACCGGGCCGCTATTAATCCCGATGCGGAGTTCAAATTTCGCGTCTAGCTTCACATTTAATTTCTCAATTGCTACTAGCATATCCAGCGCCATTTCGGCGATCGCCTCTGCGTGGTCTGGGCGTTCAATGGGAATACCGGCTGCTACCATGTAAGCGTCCCCGATCGTCTTGATTTTTTCTAAGCCGTGCTTCTCACTCAGTTGGTCAAAAGCTGAGAAAATTTCATTCAGCAAGTACACTAATTTAGTTGCGGACATGGTGGTAGAAATTTGGGTAAAATGCACCAAGTCAGCAAAAAGAATTGTTGCTTTTTCAAACTTGTCTGCAATCACCCCCGGTTTGTACTTCAACCTGTGGACGATCGGTTCGGGCAAAATATTTAGCAGTAAACGTTCAGTTTTTTTCTGTTCTTTCCTGAGTGCAGATTCCATCTGCCTGCGTTTAGTTATATCATGAAAAAACACAGAAATGCCGTCGTGAGAAGGAAAAACCCTGACTTCCAACCACACTTTTAAGGGAGAATAATATTTTTCAAAAGCCACTCCAATTTGTTTGGCTACAGCTTCATGATACTCTTTATAAAAATCAGAATTTACGAATTCTGGAAACTCTTCCCAAAAATTTTTACCATAAAGTTCTTCCTGCGAGCGCTGCAAAAATTGCGATCCTTTGTAATTGACGTAAGTAAATCGCCACTGGGTGTCGAAAGCAAAAAAAGCATCACTCATTCCTTCTAAAAAATTGACAATTTGCTCGTCTGTAGAACGCAGCTTTTCTTCTACTTGTTTGTTCTTGATCTGTGCGCGCTTTAATTTAGTGAGATTTATTCGCAACTCCATGTGGTTGATAATTTGCCGTCCTAAAGTCCGCAGGGCTTCTAGCTGTTGTGGGGTGAGATTACGAGGAACTGTATCTATCGCGCACAAAGTGCCGATCGGATAACCGTCAGGAGTTACTAGCGGCGCGCCAGCATAAAACCGAATATTTGGATTGGAAGTTACTAGCGGATTGGCGGCAAAGCGATCGTCATCTAGAGCATTGGGTACAACTAGCAATTCGTTGGGATTTAAAATAGCGTGGGCGCAAAAAGCTGACTCTCTCGGAGTTTCGGGCACTTCCAGACCTGCTTTTGATTTAAACCACTGTCTGTTAGAATCTATCAAACTTACTAAAGCAATAGGAGTGCCGCAAATATAGGAGGCTAAAGCTGTTAGATCGTCAAAAGCTGCTTCGGCCTCTGTATCTAGAATGTCGTAGCGATGAAGTGCTTCTAGCCTCTCTTCTTCGTTGCTGGGCAAAGGTGCAGCTTGCATGGGCGGCGGCGAGGATACAGGTTTGCGAACAATGCGTGGAAGTATCAGTGCTACGAATTTTCTGACTTGCGAAACCAGTTTTTTAGCTAATATCAAAAGATTTGTTGGCCAACCTTTATTCATTTTTATCTTTTTTCACACCTGTATAGAACTGCGTATGTGCGATCGAACTCGGCTCTACTTACGTATTTACCGCCACTAACTCCTCAATCTCCGGAGCTTTTGTCGGCAATTTGCCTGTCAATACTTCTCTACCTTTTTCGGTGACAAGTATATCATCTTCTATGCGTATCCCCCGCACATCTGCAAATTTTTCCAACTCCTCCCACTTTACGCAATCTTCATATTTGGCGAGGTTTTCTGGGTTGTTTAAGATTGCCGGAACTTGATAAAATCCCGGTTCGATCGATACCAGCATTCCCGGCCGCAAAACTCGATTCAGCCGCAAAAATCCCAACCCAAACCGACTGCTTCTAGTTCTTCCTTCTTCATAGCCAGCCAAATCTCCTAAATCTTCCATATCGTGAACATCCAAACCGATTAAATGTCCGATACCGTGTACAAAAAATAGCGCGTGAGCATCCATTTCCACCAAATCTTCAACATTGCCCCGCAAAATGCCCAAATCAACCAATCCTTCCGCCATAATTCGAGCAGCTAACAGATGAATGTCTTGATATTCCACCCCCGGACTAACTTTATCAATACAAGCATCGTGTGCTGCCAAAACAACATCATAAATCGCTCTTTGAGTCGGAGAAAACTTGCCAGAAACCGGCCAAGTTCGAGTCACATCAGCCGCCCATCCTGTTGATGTTTCCGCACCAACATCTGCTAACAGCAAATCTCCGGTTTGTAGGGGATTGTGATAATGTTCGCTGTGCAGCACTTCTCCATGCACAGTCACGATACTAGGATAGGCATAGGTCATATTTTTGGAGATGATGACACTTTCCATTGCAGCGCGCACCCCTGCTTCAATTTGAGCATTTCGAGTTGCCGCCATCCCCGCTTTGTGAGCTTCTACAGTAACAGCCGCAGCTTGACGCAATTCGGCCAAACTGCCTGCATCATGGCTCAAGCGCAGAGATACGATCGCCTGAGTTAATTCTAGGTCGATTCCTGTTGGCGAGTTGGGCGGTACCAGAGGGCGACCGAGAATTTGAGACTGTTGCAACTGAGTCCAAGAATCCTGAACTGCGATCGTTGCTGCATTGGTTGATCGGGCTTTCAATTCGGCCATTGGAAAAGCAGCATCAGCCCCAATTAGTTCGGCAATTTCTGCTCTTTTCGGCATTTCTCCGTGCCAAAGAGTGCTGCTAGCAGGTGCGTCATCTAAGAACAATTCTAATTTGCCCGATTCTAAGCGAATGGCAGCATTTTCTAAGGGCAAACCAGCAAAATATAGAAAGTGACTGCTGGCACGAAAGGGATAAGTAAGTGCCGGATAATTGCGAGGAATGCTGCGGCCAGACCAGAGAATTACCGGAAAATTAATTAAACTAGCCAGTTTTTGCCGCCGTTGCTGTAAAGTATTAGTTAACAAATCATAACCTTGTGTAATTGTCATGGGTAAAAACCGATTATTTTGAGTTAGGTTTGCAGTCAGCCACAAGTTTTTGCATTCTCAGCATTAAAGCACTAAAATTCTGACTGCCAAGTTGGCAGCCATTTTTGAGAAAATTCTCATCTAGGACTTCTTTTTTGCTAGCATTTATAGGCTGTCTTTTTTATAGTCTTCGTCGTCATCGCCGGGATGATTTGGTTAAGCAGTAAGCCTGAACCACAGGCAGGAAAACAGGCTCAAGGTGCTACTCGGCAGGCAATTAGCAGAAATGTCACAACACCTGCAATTAATCAAATTCCTCGATCTGGTTTTTGTTGATTGGGTAACGTGAGCGATCGCCTATATTGACGGTTTGATCTTTTAGACTTTAAAGTATAAGTAAAATTAACTGCAAAAACATGAAAATTTCTCACAAAGCTCCTCAAACTTCAGCGCAAGTAAGCGATTGGCCGATCGCACATTTACCGGGATTGAGCAAGGAAAACCAATCTCAACTGGAAGAGTGCAGCATCACCACAACCGGACAACTAATTCGCATGACGAAAACGCAGGCGGCGAAAGTGTTGCTAGCCCATCAATTACAGATTAACATTCAATATGTTAATAAATGGGTAGCGATGGCAAATTTGGCTCGAATTCCAAGTGTAGGGTGTCAGTATTGCGGGCTGTTACTGCACGCGGGCGTTGCTTCTCCGGCTCAATTGGCTCAAATGCCCGTGGAAAGATTGCACCAACAAGTTTTAAGGCTGCACGTAGCGACAATGCAGCGCAATGACTTGACTCCTTCAGTCGATCGCGTGCAAAAATGGGTTCAACAAGCTAGATTAGTCAGTAGTCAGTAGTCAGTAGTCAGTTGTTAGTTGTTATTAGCCAGCAGTCAACAGTCAACAGTCAACAGTCAACAGTCAACAATCATTATTATGTCAATTCAAGTTTACGGAATCCCCAACTGCGGAACCTGCAAAAAAGCTTTCCAGTGGCTCAAAGATAGCGATGTTAATTACGAGTTCATTAACACAAAAGAACAGCCGCCGAGTCGCGAAACAATTCAAAGCTGGGTAGCTGCTTTGGGTTTTCAACCCATGCGAAATACTTCCGGTCAATCTTACCGCGCTTTGGGCGACGACAAGAATAATTGGACTAGCGAACAGTGGGTGGAGGCTTTTGCAAAGGATGCGATGCTGCTGAAACGTCCTCTTTTCGTGAAAGATGGAACGGCTGTTTTAGTTGGTTTCAAAGAAGACGTAATTCGAGAAAGATTGGGCATTTCAACAAGCTGAGCTCAGCCTGTTGTGCGCCGCAAAAACTTAAGTTCGCCCATATCATCCGAGAAACCCCAACGCTCGTAAAACGGCATCATGTTCGGCAAACAATTAAGATAAAAATGCTCGACAGCTTGCAGTTCGGGATGAGTTAAAACCGCATCCATCAACTTCGCACCCAGTCCCATCTTTCTATGTGTCGGCTTGATAATCACATCAAAAATCATTGCTCTGTATACGAAATCGGTAATGACGCGGGTAATGCCAATTAGCCGATCGCTCTCATCGACAAAACCAATGATAACATCAGTTGCCGCCAGCATTTTCACAACATCTTCCCGCGTCCGCTTGTCGCTCCAAAACTCGTTTTTATACAAATCCATCAAGTCGGAAACCTGGCTTTCGGTCAAAGTTTCGACAATTCGGTAGTTATCCATTTTATCGGTCATACTCTACTTTACCGTAATCTAGTTTAATTGCGCGATCGGCTAAATCAAAATAGCGGTCATCGTGACTAATCACAAACACCGTTTTCCCCCGCCGCTTCAACTCCGGTAGCAACTGCTTGTAAAAAATATCCCGGAAAAACGGATCTTGATCAGAAGCCCATTCATCAAACAAATAAATCGGTCTATCTTCCAAATAAGCCGTCAGCAAAGCCAGCCGCTTTCGCTGTCCCTGAGACAAAGCCGTAGTTGACAAAACTCCGTCTTTCACCTGAACTTTATTCTCCAGATGAAACTCTCGCAAATATTCAGCAGCCTGCTTGTCCAAATCATGATTAGTCATCCCCAAAAGCCTTTCAAACAGATAGAAATCCGAAAAAATAGCAGAAAAATGCTGCCTGTACCACTCTCGATTTTCCTCAGTAATTGGCTGACCATCTAGGAGAATTTTTCCCGATTCAGGAATGTACAAACCAGTGATTAACTTAGCTAAAGTAGACTTGCCGCTGCCATTTCCCCCAATTATAAACACCAATTGACCCGGATGAAACTTCAAGTTTAGCTCGCCCAAACTAAAATTGCTATCTTCTTTTTCTCCCGGATAGCTGTGAATTATTCCCTTTAACTCCAATGTCTCCCACTCAGCAGTTTGAAACGGTTTAACCGTTGAATTTATCTCAGCTTGACTCGCCAAAGCCAATCCCATTCTCTCTATCTTTTCCACCGAAGTATTAGCACGAAAAATCGCCGGCAACCTTTGCAAAATATTCTGAAACGGAGACATTAAATAGGTACTTGTCAGAATGTAAGCTGACAAAACCGGAGTAGAAACTGGCACAAACTTCGGTAAAGCAAATAACAGCAAACCCATCAGCATAAAAAATAGCAATTGCCCGACTCCAATCGCAACTGCACCAGTATTCAAAGCAGTCACGTTATAATCGCGGGAAGCATCAGCACTCACCTGCAATTGTTCCGTAAAAAACTCTTGGCGGCGCAAGGAATGCAGTTTAAGCTCCTTAATTCCATCAGTAATACTGCGAAAATGCTTAAATAATATATCTTGTTCTTCTCTGGCTAAATCGAAAAATTTCCGCATTTTGCTGAGCAACAACTGCACCGTGCCAATCATCAGCACCAGAAAACCAAATACAACAACAAAAACCGTCCCCGAAATCGTGCTTAAATAAGTTAAGCA
Source organism: Microcoleus vaginatus FACHB-2002 (assembly GCF_040004035.1). Taxonomy (GTDB): domain Bacteria; phylum Cyanobacteriota; class Cyanobacteriia; order Cyanobacteriales; family Microcoleaceae; genus Microcoleus; species Microcoleus vaginatus_C. Next base: position 31,592 of record NZ_JAMPLN010000043.1, read on the forward strand.
GCCGACAACAACGGCGATATCAACACAGAGAAAAGGAATCAAAAATATAGTATTAGAAAGCGTTCCCACATCATCTGTGAGAGTTGCCAGCAAGCGGTTAGCGCCCAACTCTTCCAAATTCCGCAAAGGAGTAGACAAAATGCCACGGCTCAAACTCAGCCGCAGATTGTAAACAGCTTCTTGAGAAAGGTAGATTAACAAAAATTGGGAGACAAAGCCACTCAAAAGAGCCAAGATTGCTAATCCCGCAAAATACCAGACTAAATTAGCATTGGAATTGTCGCTGATTGCCCGATTAATTAGGGAAATTAACATAGCGCTGCAACCGCCGCTGATTAAGCCTGTGAGTATGGCGATGGAAACATTTAACCAAGAAGCCTTTAACAGTAACCAAATTACATTCATCTAATTTTACTCTTAATTTAAATTTGGAAACTCTGGAATAAACCAAGCAAATCCCCTACTTCTTGGTTACAATCTCGCTCGCCAATGAATTTGATTCAGAAGTCGGGGATATATAGCAATCCTCGCATCAGTTGTAAAAATATGTAGGGGTAGTGCTACCCCTACTCCCCGTGCCTACCCCCCCACGGATCGGGGCAACCACGGGGGGTTTGCCCCTACAACAATTACACAATTCATTTAGAATCGCTATATAGCATTAATTTTATTCTTGTACTTCCGTTTCCTCGGTTTCAAATACTACTTTTGCATAAATCTCGTTCATCGACATTTGCACTCCCAAGGAAGCAAAAGAAACTGTTGCTGTTTCTCCCTCATATTCCTGAAATAACCATTGATTAGATTCAGTTTTAATATACTGTTTGACTAACAATTCGTATTGGCTGACTAATACATATTCACGGAATTGAGGAATCGATCGATAAAACCGAAACTTATCCTCCCGATCGAAATCCTTGGTAGACTTAGAAAGCACTTCCACAATTAGCACAGGATTGAGAATCTCATCACTGCGTCCCTCGTTGAAAATGGGTTCTCCTTCAATCACCATTACATCCGGGTAAGTTCCCCGTCGGTACCGAGGAATCCACAACCGCAAATCGTTGTGAAAAAGCTCATAGGGCTGCCCCTCAAGCAAATTTCCCAAGACTCTACTCAAATTTCGGATAATCCGGCTGTGATTAATACTACCACCAGTCATTTGTACAATTTCTCCATCGCGGTATTCATTTCTAAACTCAGCAGTTTCCTCTAACTCCCGGTACTCATCTAGAGTATAAATTTTTTGCTTATTTTCTACTAACATTTTTACCTCTACAGTTGCGACTAATTTTTAACGACGGAGGATTTTATAGAATATGATAGCAAATTTTCAGGTAGCTTGAAAGGGTGCGATTTGAGATATTGCACCCAATTTTATATGGCATTGGTTCCAGAACTGTTTAATTCCATAACTGTTGCTTCATGCAGCACTGGAAAATTCACCGAATTAGCAATAAAACAAACATGATGTGCGTTGTCGTGCAAACTGCGGGCTTTTTCCAAATCGTCACCAGCTTCGATTGTTACCAGCGGATGCAAAATTACCTCGGTAAACCGAATCTTTCCATTCTTTTGTGCCATCTTGCCCGTCGCTGCATCCGAGTAAGAGACTACCCGAATCCGAGCACGAGCGCACAAAGCAAGATAGCTCAACATATGACAAGCTGACAGTGCCATCAACAACAAATCTTCGGGATTGTACAGAGAAGCATCGCCCCGAAAAGTCGGGTCTGCCGAACCCACAAATGGCGGCTTACCCTCAATATTTATGGCATACTCACGAGAATAAGCGTCGTAAGATGAAGTAGAACCTTGACTGGCACCCGTCCAAACAGTGTTGATGCGGTAGACGTGTTCTTTAGTCATTCTCAATTACCCACTTTTATCTGCGTTAATCAGCGTGAATCTGCGCTTAAAAATCATAATTAACAGTATCAGGAGTTACGCAAGTGTCATAATTAGTAAGGTGCGTCAGAGCGTCAACTCTTGATTACCCGTTGATAATGAAAGTCTGACGCACCCTACAACTCGATAGTCCCCAGTTGGCCTTAGTCCTAAGTATATCACAACAAAAAAGAAACGCCCAACTTCAAAGAGTCAGGCGTTTTCCACTATTTCAAAACCAGGAATAATTAATCCCGGCGAGACACCAAATTCGATTCAACTTTCGCAGCCACCACAGGTTGCACCTGACTCAATGCAGACTGCAAGATGGGAGTTTTGGTAATAGCATCATTAGCCAAATTAAACAAAGGGTTTGACAAAATGCCCGCTAATGTTGTCGCAACCAAGGTGAGTACAACGCTGACTTGCAAAGGCCGCAGCCCCTGAAGGTTCCAGCGAATTTCGGGATAATTCTTTACCGCGTCTGACATTTCTTGAGGTTCTTTTACTACCATCATCTTCACAACGCGGATGTAGTAGTAAATCGAAACTACGCTGGTAATTAATCCCAGAATAACTAAGCCGTAAAGTCCTGCTTGCCAGCCGGCCCAGAACAGATAGATTTTGCCGAAAAATCCAGCCAGGGGCGGAATTCCACCAAGAGAAAGCAGGCAAATACTTAAGGCTAAAGTTAACAGCGGGTCTTTTTGGTACAAACCCGAGTATTCGCTAATTTGGTCGGTTCCAGTCCGCAGCGAGAACAGGATGATGCAGGCGAAAGCGCCCAAGTTCATAAACAGGTAAACCAACAGATAAAATATCATGCTGGAGTAACCGGCTTCTGTTCCTGCAATCAAACCCAGCATCACAAAACCGGCTTGGGCGATCGACGAATAAGCCAAAAGCCGCTTCATGCTAGTCTGAGCGAGGGCAACCACATTTCCCAACACCATGCTGAGAATGGCTAAGGCCGTGAACACGAACTGCCACTGTTCGATAAGTGCGGGGAAAGCACTTGTTAACAAGCGGATTGCTAGGGCAAAACCGGCTGCTTTGGAACCGACAGAAAGAAAGGCAACAACGGGTGTAGGAGAACCTTCGTAAACGTCAGGAGTCCATTGGTGGAAGGGAACGGCAGAGATTTTGAAGGCGATTCCGGCGATCGCAAAAACCAAAGCAATCACCAAACCGAGAGATTGACCTTCATCCACAGTAGAAAGGTTAGCAGCGATCGTACTCAGCTTAGTTTCGCCGCCAGACAAGCCGTACAGCAGCGACAGCCCGTAGAGAAACACCGCCGAAGAAGACGACCCAATTAACAAATATTTCAAAGCAGCTTCATTGGAACGCGGGTCGCGTTTTGTGTAACCCGTCAGCAAATAAGACGAGATACTCAGAGTTTCCAACGAAATAAAAATCATCACCAATTCATCAGCGCCGCTGAGGAACATTCCCCCCAAAGTAGCGGTTAGCAAAATGCCGATAAATTCCGCTAAAGCAGTACCCGTTTGCAGTACATAGCGGACGGATATCAAAATAGTGACAGCCGTACTCAAAGCGATAATTCCGCGAAACACTAAACTCAAGGCATCGCTGTTAAAACCGCCCAGAAACGAGATGGTATCCGTGTTATCCCACTGCAAACACAAAGCAGCGACGGCGGCCAGCAAACCCGCAACGGCAACGTAGGGAGTCCAACCCGAGGAACTGCGGCCTACGATTAAATCGCCGACGAGAACCACCAAGAGGGTGATGATGACAATTCCCTCTGGCAAGATAGTTCCAGCATTTAGCTGGGCAGCAAGAGTAGCAAAATCCATATTTTCAGGCAGGTTGGGTAGTACAAGCCGCAAAGGCTGTAATGGGCTGTGAACTTGTAAAAATTCTTTACCAAACACAGATTGTAGCGGATTACAGCTTCGCGATCCCAGTTGGGCGGGTGTTTGTTGCCGGAGAGTTGATACTCGGTAGCGGTTTTGCATACATTTGCGGGCATTGTAGAGATTGCCGACTGATGTCACCTGCGAGGAGAGTCGCGATCGACCATAACTGCCACAATGTAGAAAGTTAAACCAGTAATGTGGCATGACTGACTCGCTAAGTGCCTATAAACGGCAGATTCTCAATGACTTCAACAACCGCCCCGACTACGAGAATGAATTTCACAAACAGGCTGCAACTCGGTTAGTAGAATTGGCAAAAGTGCGATCGGGCAAGCTTGTTCTAGATATAGCCACCACAACAGGTTTAGCGGCGATTGCGGAGGATGCACTTAGGTCGATCGGGTTCCAGAAAATATGAGTCGCCTTTTCTACACCAGGAATGCTTTATATAGTATGTCTAAACTACTCAATTTCATCTGTATCTTTATTATTACCGGCTGCCTACTGTTTGCTTGTCATTTTCCGGAACCTCTAAAAGTAAAACCCCCTCCCCTGAAAGTATCTTGTGTTCCTTTTGTTGGCTATACACCTCTAATCATTGCTCAAGAGAAAGGATTCTTCAAAGCGCAAGGGGTAGACGTGGAACTCAGCTATGTAGACTACTCACAATTGCAAGACGCGGATTTCAGTGCAGGGAAGTATGATGGGATCGGATTGACCTTGGGCGATTTTATAATCTTGAGTGCCACAAATCCTGATATGCAAGCTGTGATGGTTGTGGATGAATCGACAGGTGTAGATGTTGTAGTCGCCCAATCCGACATTAAAACAATCCCTAACTTGAAAGGAAAAAAGCTTGGTACACATCTAGGCAGCTTTAGTGAAGTTTTCGTTACTGAGATGTTGAAAACCTCTAAACTGACGAGCGATGATGTTAGCCTGGTTAAAGTCGAGGCTTTAGAAGTTCCCGATCGCTTACAAAACAATGCTATCCAAGCAGGACACACTTGGGAACCGCATCTTTCTGAAGCATTAAAATTAGGGGCAAAAATTTTGTTTACAAGCAAGCAAACCCCAGGCTTAATTGTGGATTTGATCGCGTTTCGGGGTGAGGCGATACGCGATCGCCCCGAAGATATTCGCGCCTTTGTGCGAGGCTGGCTTCAAGGCTTGTCCTATTGGGAAGCAAATATTCCCGAAGGAAACGAGCTCGTGAGCAAAGCGTTGAATATTCCCATCAAGACAATTTCTTTCGAGGGAATAGACCTCACTGATCTTGCAGAAAATCAAAAGTTTTTTCAATCAGACAGCCCTAATTATATCTACAAAACTGCCCAGAAATATGCGGACTTTTTTATTCGCGCTGGCAATGTGACGCGCCTTCCCAATCTAGAAACCTTGTTTAATTCTTCTTTTTTAACCCCCCCTCCTAGTCTGAAACCATGAAGCGCTCGTTTTTCAACAGCATCTTTATTATTATTACCTGCTGGCTGCTGTTTGCTTGTCATTCCCCGGAAGCTCTAAAAGTAAAACCTCCTCCCCTGAAAGTAAGTTGTATCTCTTTTGTGGGCCATAGACCTGGCATCATTGCTCAACAGAAAGGATTCTTCAAAGCGCAAGGAATAGAGGTGGAACTGAGCTATGTAGACTATTTACAATTGCAACAAGCAGATTTCAGTGCAGGGAAGTATGATGGGATCGGATTGACTTTGGGCGATTTTATAATCTTGAGTGCCACAAATCCTGATATGCAAGCTGTGATGGTTGTGTCTGAATCGACAGGTGCAGATGTGGTAGTCGCGCAATCGGACATTAAAACAATTCTTAACTTGAAAGGAAAAAAGCTTGGTGCAAATCTAGGCGGCTTTAGCGAAGTCTTCGTTAGTGAGATGTTGAAAATCTCTAAGCTGACGAGCGATGATGTTAGCCTGGTTAAAGTTGATGGTTTAGAAGTTCCCCAGCGCTTACAAAACAATGCTATCCAAGCAGGACACACTTGGGAACCGCATCTTTCTGAAGCATTAAAATTAGGGGCCGATATCCTCTTTACCAGCAAGCAAACCCCAGGCTTAATTTTGGATTTGATCGCGTTTCGGGGTGAGGTGATACGCGATCGCCCCGAAGATATTCGCGCCTTTGTCCGAGGCTGGCTTCAAGGCTTGTCATATTGGGAAGCCAATATTCCCGAAGGAAACGAGCTCGTGAGCAAAGCGTTGAATATTCCCATCGATACAATCTCTTTCGAGGGAATAGACCTCACTGATTTTGCAGAAAATCAAAAGTTCTTTCAATCACACAGTCCTAATTATATCTCCAAAACCGCCAAGAAATATGCGGACTTTTTTATTCGCGCTGGCAATGTGACGCGCCTTCCCAATCTAAAAACCTTGTTTAATTCTTCTTTCTTAACCCCTCCTCCTAGCCTGAAACCATGAAGCGCTCCTTTTTCAACAGCATTCGTATAAAGTTAATCGTGTCGTTTCTCGTCGTTGCTCTGATTCCATTGTTGCTGTTAGCATTTATCAACAAACAAACAACTGAAAAGGCATTGACCGACAACGCACGACAAGCCCTATATGCAGAGGCTCACGAAACCGCTAACAGAATAGATGGGTTTATCGATGCGAATCTCAATGCCGTGCGCGTAGAAGCGATTTTACCAGGTTTGGCTGCCTATCTGGATCTCCCTCCAGAACGGCGAAATGGTAGTCCCCAAGAGATGTTAGCGACTGAAACCTTAACCAGGCTCAGTCGCAAAGATATGCTTAATATTATCTCCTATGCCTTGCTCAACTTAGAGGGACGGAATGTACTAGATACGAATACACCGGATGTTGGACGAGATGAATCCGGTCAAGATTACTTCCAAGAACCGCTCAAAACTCAACTATCTTTTGTTTCTAGTATTAGACAATCGCCGACAATTCCCAACCTCGTTACGCTCTTCTTTAGTAGTCCTGTTCGCGATGCGAAGGGAAATATATTGGGTGTATTGCGGGTGACATACAATGCCACATCTGTTCAGCAGTTGGTGACTCGCGAAACTGAACACGCAGGTGCGAAATCCTTAGCAGTTCTTTTAGATGAACACTATATCCATCTGGCACATAGCACTAGACCTGAACTCCTTTTCAAATCGATTGTGCCTTTGTCACCCAATGTTGTAGCGAAACTGCAACGCGAAGGGCGTTTGCCTAAGACTCTAACGAAAGAACTTACAATCAATTTGCCCGACCTCAAGCAAGCATTAGACACTAAACAGCCCTATTTAACCACACGATTGGCAGCTACGGGTAATAATGAGTTGAGTCTCTTAGCGATCGCCCACCTGAAATATAAACCTTGGTCAGTCCTCTTCGCACAACCCATTGCCGTTGCCCTAGCACCTGTAGAAAAACAAATACGTGATGCACTTCTTTTATTAGCAATCATCGCCACAATTGTAACTATCATCGCTTTTGCGATCGCACAACTATTAACAAAGCCTGTGATTTACCTCACCCAAGCGGTTGCCCAATTTACGGCGGGTCACTTAGATATGCGTGTGAAGATGCGATCGCGAGACGAAATCGGTCTGCTGGCACGATCCTTCAACAGCATGGCGAGGCAAATCCAAGAATCCTTTGAAACCCTCGAAGACAAAGTTAAAGAACGAACAGCAGAACTTGCTAATGCTAATCAGGAAATCATTACCCTCAACGAAAAACTCAAAGTAGACAACCTCCGCTTAGGTGCAGAATTAAATGTGGCGCGTCAGATCCAGCAAATGATTTTGCCTAACCCTGAAGAACTCGAAATTGACGGACTAGATATCGCTGGATACATGGAACCCGCTGATGAAGTGGGAGGCGACTACTACGACGTGCTACAGATCGATGGTGTTGTCACACTGGCTATAGGTGATGTCACCGGACATGGCCTGGAAAGCGGCATTCTGATGCTGATGGCGCAAACCTCAGTTCGCACTCTGCAAGAGATTCGTGAACTAGATCCCGTTCGATTCCTGGATGTACTCAACCGTACCCTCTACAAAAACGTGCAGCGCATGAATTCTGAGAAAAGTCTGACGCTGGCGATTTTGAGCTACTCCGAAGGACTGATCAGCATCAGCGGTCAGCATGAAGAAACGCTTGTTGTGCGAAAAAATGGAGATGTTGAGCGCATCGACACGATGGAGTTAGGCTTCCCGATCGCATTAGATGATGATATCGCAGACTTCATCAGTCACGTCCTGATTGAGCTAGAACCTGGAGATGGGGTGGTGCTTTATACTGATGGGATTCCAGAAGCCTATAACATCCGCAAAAAGCAGTATGGACTGAAGCAATTGTGTCAAGTAATTAGTCAAAATTGGCACAAGTCTGCAGCAGGAGTTAAGGATGCGGTGATTGTAGATGTGCGGCAACATATCGGTAAGCAGAAAGTGTTTGATGATATTACGTTGCTAGTCTTTAAGCTGCAGGCTGACGTTACTGAAAAGGGAAATTTAGTTAATAATATTAACTCTTCCAAAGAAATGCTACAATGAAGAACAAAGTTTGAGGAATACTTTATGAAAGTAAACTACCAAGAAAGAATTGATTTAACCGCAGACGAGTTAAAAATAATTCTGTCCGAGCAGCGAAATCTACCTAATAAACAAAAAATTCAGGCACTTTATTGGTTAAAAACGGGAGCGAGTCAAAGCCTTACAGATGTAGCTGAACGTTTAGGTGTACATAGAATTACTGTACATAGATGGTTAACACAATATACTGCTGGCGGTATGCCAGAACTATTAAAAATACGGCAAGCAACTGGTAGACCCCGAGTAATTCCCTCAGCGGTAATAGCCGGACTATCAGAAAAGTTAAGTGAAGAGTCCTGTGATTTTAAGACTTATAAAGAAATTGGTCAATGGGTAGAAGAGAACTATCACGTCTCAGTCAAATATCAAACATTACACAAGCAAGTACACTATCGCATGAAAGCCAACTTAAAGGAACCCAAGCCTGTGAGTAACGAAAAAGCTCAGGAGGCAGCCATTGAGTTTAAAAAGACTTCAAAAACCTTGGTCAAAAACGATTAAAAGAAATAAGATTACAGCTTTTAAACTAAAATTAATAGGTCAAGTAAAAGGGTATTTAAAAGCTTATTATTTAGACAACTATAGCACTCCTCGAATCATTTGTTAATTTCTTACTTCCTCCCCTTGATAAGGGGAGAGTTGGGGTGGGAGAAAAAATTTACGACGGATTTAGTATTGCTATATTAGCCTTAATCTATCTTACGTTTTTTTTAGGTGGAGCTACTTAGAAGATGGTTTGGAAACTGCAACGGTGGTAACACGGACATTCGGATCGAGGGCGTCACCTTGAGAGTAAATATAATCAAATGCCGATCGATCTTTAAGCATATTTGCCCGCAAAAATAGCGCGCTCCAACGGGCGATCGTTTCAATACCCACGGCTCGCTCTAAGGTAGCAGTATTGCGATCGGGCATCGCACCAGCGGGGTTATTAACATTGGTAATGCCGAAGTGATTTGCACCCATAACAGTAATCAAAGCTTTGGGTGGTGTTTGAATTTGGTCAAAGGTGCTTTGAGATCGATCGGGCAGGGCGACACCATCGATAGATCCTTGAATCAACGCCACTGCAATGCCATCATTAGCGATGGGTACAAATTCATTACCAATGGGATTCCGCAAGTTAGCTCCAAAAAATGCACCCGCTAATAGTTCTTTCGGGCGCGTAAATGGCTCTTGACACAAATACAATTCTGGGAGACATTTGTTAGCAATCACTGATAACCCGACTGCACCACCAAAAGAATGACCCAATAAACCAAGGCGCTGCGTATCGATAACAGACGCGATCGGAGATGTGGGCTTCGTGTTTTCGATCGCCATTTGAGACAAAACCGCCGCAATTTGCGAAGTTTCCGACGCCAAATTAGGGGGTGAACTGGGATTGAATGGCGAAGGGCGCAAATGGTTCGGAACGACTACCACAAAGCCGTACCGCGCTACCTGGCTAGCGTAATCTGAATAAAATGATTTATCTACAAGCGCACCTTGCAATAAAAGTACAATGGGGAAAGAGTAATTACCCGAATTAAGATCGGAGGGTTTAGGATAATAAATGTCAGCTAAATCCTTATTAGCAGATATCGTCGTACTGTAAAAGCTAGTTTCTTTAAATGGCGGTGCATAATCGATTGTTGTGGCAAAGACTTTGCTAGCAAGGACAACAAACGCAGCAATTGCACAAACAATTGCTAGGGTTTTTGCCGAAAAAAAATGAGGGTGGAAATTCATCATTATTTTGGGTTTTAGAGTGCGTGCATAAGCTAGTGAAAAAAAAGCAAGTCGGCGATCGTTGGTAATTTAAGGCTTGTTGCCGGAAAAGGTTTCGGACTTTGTGACTAAAAGTATCAACTTCTGATTAATATAAATTTGTGTAAAAAGTGCCAATAAACTGACTCATAAATAAACACGCTTCCTGATTTTACACCCTTTTTGACTACTTGGATTTTAGTGTGGCTTATAACCCGACCAAATCTTCTTTAGCAAAACATTTTTTAGAGTGGTGAATCGGAATTTCGATGGCTAATGTCGCCCCTTGATCCGGTATCGAAAAACAACGGAGTTGCCCGCCGTGATCGTCCACTACAATAGCATAGCTAATCGATAACCCCAAACCCTTTCCTTGGCCCACTTTCTTCGTTGTAAAAAATGGCTCAAATATGCGTTGTTGAATATCTTCTGTTATGCCCGGCCCATTATCAGTAATATAAATACCCACTTGAAAATCGGAGAGTAACTTCGTGCAAATAGTAATAGTAGGGATGGGGCTGTTATCATCCGGCTCTTTTTCCCAACTTTTTTGTGACTGCAACGCCTCAATCGCATTAATCAGGATGTTCATAAAAACCTGATTCATTTGCCCTGCGTAGCATTCTATCTTTGGCAGAGCCTCATACTCTTTGACCACTTTAATTATCGTTTGGTCTGCTCGATCTTTCAGCCGATGCTGCAAAATCATCAGTGTACTTTCAAGTCCTTCATGGATATCCACCGCTTTCAACTCAGATTCATCGAGTCGGGAAAAATTCCGCAGCGATTGCACTATTTCTCCAATTCTGTCAGCTCCTATGCTCATAGAAGCAATTAGCTTCGGCAAGTCATTCCTGAGAAAAGTGAAATCGATTGCCTCCAGTTGTTCCTGGATAGCGGCTGTGGGATTGGGAAAATCTTCTGCGTAGAGTTGCACCAGCCTCAGCAAATCTTCAGTGTACTCCGTTATGGGGCAGAGGTTCCCTTTAATGAAGCTAATCGGATTGTTAATTTCGTGAGCTACCCCTGCTACGACATTCCCCAAACTTGACATTTTCTCGCTTTGGATGAGTTGAGCTTGTGCATTTTGTAACTGTTGTAGAGCCAGCTCTAGTTGTTGGGATTTCTTCCGCTCTTTAGCTTCAGACTCCTGCAATCGCGCATTTTGCTCGTGCAATTTTTTTTGCAAACGCTGAATAGTTAGTTGATTTTCGACACGAGCTAAAACTTCTTCTAAATGAAATGGCTTGGTGATGTAGTCTACTCCTCCCACAGCAAATGCTTTGACTTTATCCAATACTTGATCTAAGGCGCTCAAGAAAATAACTGGAATACCCGAAGTTCTGCAATCCGCTTTTAGGTGTTGGCAAACTTCATAGCCGTTCATCTGGGGCATCGTGATGTCCAGCAAAATCAAATCTGGTGGGGTTGAACGCGATGCTTTTAATGCCATTTCCCCGTTTATTACGCCCCGAACTTTATATCCTTTGTCCCTCAACATAGTAGATAAAAGACGCAGGTTGTCGGGGGTATCGTCAACCACTAAAAGATTGGCAACATGAGATTCTAATTGCTGGCTGTTCATGGGATAATTTTTTCTGTTAAGGCAGTAATTTTATCAAATCGATAATTATGAATCCAATCGGTGAGAACCTCCGCAGAAGAAGTATCGGCTTCAGGGATTGTGGCGACTAAACTTAAAATCAGGTCGGCATCAGCATCGATAGCTCCATGATGTAATTGTATCACCCACTCCGTAGGCATTCTCGCCAAAGTTGTCCTTAAAGTTTCAGTTTTTTCTCCTTCTTTTACACTCAAGTCTTGACCCTCAAGCTGAGATAATGTAAAGTTCGGTAAATCTTCATAAATATACTGTACTCCTAAATGTTCAGCCATTTTGGCAAAAATAACTTCTTCTTGAAAAGGCTTGCTCACAAAATCGTCACAGCCTGATGATAAAACAATGGCTCGCTCTTCCTCAAAAGCGCTAGCGGTCAACGCAACAATCGGGGTAGCCTCATCTTGAATCTGGGCTTTAATTTGTCTGGTAGCCTCATACCCGTCTATCACAGGCATTTGCATATCCATCCAAATTAGGTGAGGTTTCCAAGTTTCCCAGATTGTAATAGCTTCTTGACCATTTTCCGCTTCGCGCACCTCCAAGCCAAGCGGTTCGAGAAGATTAACCAATAGCAAACGGCTCTCCCATTTATCATCAACCACCAAGATGCGATATGAGGGTTGGTTGGGTTCTAAACCAATTACCCGCCTTCTTGATTGTCGAGGTTGAACTTCAGCCATCTCAGGGGAGCTAATTTGGATATCAAAACTAAAAATTGTTCCTCGATTCAAGGTACTGCTGACGGTAATATCTCCTCCCATAAGTTGTACGAATTGTCGGCTGATGGGTAAACCCAAGCCAGTTCCTTCTTGAGATTTCCGACCCGCGTCAGTTTGTACAAAAGCCTTAAATAGAGAGCCTATCTCAGTAGGAGCAATGCCGTAGCCAGTGTCTTCCACTTCAAACGTAATAGTCCGTGGTTCGTTGTCTGTTGGGGACTTTTGTTTCTCACTAATTGCTGTAACCCGAAGTGTCACACTTCCCTTCGTAGTAAACTTGATCGCATTTCCTAGCAGATTAATTAAGACTTGACGCAATTTGCTTTCGTCAGTTTTTACATACTGAGGAATGTTAGAATTGATGTGCCAACTGAGCTGTAAACCTTTAGAATTAGCTTTGAGTTTGAGCATTTCTTCGAGAGAATGGAGCAAATGATACAGGTCAAAGCTAGTAGGATTTAAGGTAATCCGACCTGCCTCGATTTTAGACATTTCCAGCACGTCATTAATCAGCGTCAGCAAATGCTCGCCAGAACGACTAATGATGCCTATCTGTTCCTGCTGTATGTGAGAAAGGGATGAGTCGCGTCCCAGCACTTGGGTAAAGCCGAGAATTGCATTGAGGGGAGTTCGCAATTCGTGACTCATTTTTGATAAAAATTCACTTTTGGCCTTGTTAGCCGCATCTGCAACTTCTTTGGCTTGTTGTAAGGCTGCCTCTGCTTTTTTGCCCTCCGTAATATCGCTGGCTGTGCCAGTTATTCCTAGAATATTTCCCTCGGAATCCCGCACTACAATTGAATTAAACCGGAGATTAATAGGTCTGCTGTCTTTAGCTAAGTGTATAGTTTCATACTGAAAAACGGACTCTCCATTCAGCATACGTTGGAATATCTCGTTATTTTTGGCAAGTTGTTCAGGTGGCTTGAAATCAGTGAATTTTCGCCCTATCATTTCTTCAGGGCAGTAGCCAAAAATCTGTTGGACGGCAGCGTTGACGAAGGTATAACGCCCTTCAACATCAACTGACCAAATCATATCCTGCGATGTTTCAACTAAGTCACGGTATTTAGCCTCGCTTTCTTTGAGCGCTTCTTCTGCCCTTTGACGATCGGTAATGTCGTTAGTGACTAAGAGAATACACGCTTCTCCACCCAGCTCAATAATATCTGCTGATACCAGCATCTTCCTCACCTCGCCTGATGAAGTACGACAATCGAATTCCTGATTGCGAATCACTCCTGATTCTTGTAATAGTTGTTGGTATCTGTCACCTTCTTCTAAATTAACCCAAAGATTCAAATCCATTGCTGTAAAACCAATTACCTGTTCGCGAGAGTAAGTAAAAGTGCTGAGGAAACTGTCGTTCACTTCAATGTAGCGTCCATCTGCAAACCGGGCGATCGCGATCGGGTTAGGACTGGAACGAAAGGCTGTAGAAAACTTTTCCTCAGACTTGCCCAAGGCTATTTCTGTCTGTATTCTGACAGCCATTTCCTGTTCCAATTCTTGCGTTCTTTCTATAACCTTACGTTCCAGCGTTCGCGAGTATTCCCCTAATTGATCGTAAAGTTGAGCATTCTCAATAGAAATAGCAATTTGTGCAGATAAAACTTTTAACAATTCTAGGCGATCGGTAGTAAAAGCCCCCTCAGTCAAATTATTTTCCAAATAAAGAA
>NZ_JAMPLN010000044.1:0-45569 GCF_040004035.1 Microcoleus vaginatus FACHB-2002
GGTGCGCTGATGAGGAAACTGGTGCATTTGGCTTTTGGGATTTTAAAATCCCAAAAGCCTTTCGACCCAAATTATTTACTCGCGACCCCTTGACAGTTCAAGACAGTATCTACAGGAATTAATGAAATAACTTATGACAGAACTACTTCAAAATTTGCCAACTCAACCTCTATCCCCGCCCCCAGCTTGGCTAATTCAAGCTGTCAGAAACCATGCACCAGAACTCCCCGGAAACTATGCCGCCACACTTCTCTGGTATAGAGGAATTCAAAACCCCGAACAAATACCCGGTTTTTTAAATCCCCAACTTTACCAACCAGCAAGTCCCTTTGAGTTCGGGCTAGAAATGAACTGGGCGATAGAAAGAATCCAGCAAGCACGAAACAGCGGCGAAAAAGTCGCAATTTGGGGAGATTTCGACGCCGACGGCATTACCTCAACCTCGGTACTTTGGGACGGACTGGGAGAATTTTTTGCTCAAAAAGACCAACTAATTTATTACATTCCCAACCGCTTAACCGAATCTCACGGACTCAATGTTCCGGGAATAGACGCTTTAGCAAAATCGGGAATTAGGTTAATTATTACCTGCGATACCGGCAGTACAAACATCGCCGAAATCGAATATGCGACTAGCTTAAACATCGATACAATTGTCACCGACCATCATACATTACCGGAAGAGCGCCCGCCAGCTACAGCCATTATCAATCCCCGCTACTTTCCCCCAAACCACCAACTATTTAACCTTTCAGGAGTGGGAGTCGCTTACAAATTAATTGAAGCATTATATCACACATTACCGGATATTCCGCAGCGCCCGATCGCAGATTTATTAGAATTAGTAGCGATCGGCTTAATTGCCGATTTAGTCCAACTCACAGGAGACTGCCGCTACCTAGCACAACTCGGAATCGAACAACTGCAAAAACAACTCACAAATCCCACCCGCCCAGGAGTTGCAAAATTGCTCGAACTGTGCAAAAGATCGGGCGATCGCCCAACCGACATTTCCTTCGGACTCGGCCCCCGAATCAACGCCGTCAGCCGCATTCAAGGTGACGCCAGCTTCTGCGTAGAACTCCTCACCAGCCGCGACAAAAAACGCTGCGAAGAACTAGCAAATTTAACCGAAATTGCCAACAGCAGACGTAAATCTTTACAAAAAGATGTTGCCAAAGATGCCGCCAATAAATTAGCCAAACTCGACCTCTCAACTACTAGCGTCATCGTCCTCAGCGACCCGCAATGGCCTGTAGGAGTATTAGGATTAGTAGCGGGACAAATCGCCCAAGAATACGGCCGCCCCGTGATTTTATTCAGCACAGAAGGAAGCGAAGAAATTAACGAAAATACCCCGGAAACGCAATTTACCTCTTTCTTAGATTCACAAGCACAAACACTTTTCCCATCCAAAATTGCCAGGGGTTCGGCGCGTTCCGCCAATCAAATCGACCTTTACCAATTAGTCAAAGACCAAGCGCATTTATTGCACAGATTTGGCGGTCATCCCTTCGCCGCCGGATTGAGTCTCCCCGTTGAAAATATCCCCCTATTTACCGATGCGGTAAATCAGCAACTGCGACAACAATACAGCACCGAGAGTTTAACAGCCGCCCCCGTTCAAGCCGACCTAAAAATTACTGTCTCCGAATTAGGCAAGGACTTATTTCAAGAACTAAAATTGCTCGAACCGTGCGGCATGGGCAACCCCGCACCCAAATTGCTGATTGAAAACTGCTGGTTTGACAATCTGTGGAATCAAAAAATTAAGGATTTGAAAGGGCAAAAAGTAGAATATATCAAAACAGAATTTATAATTAGGGACGAATCTACCGATACGGGATTTCCCGGCATTTGGTGGGGACACAATCAAAACGAAGTTCCCCAAGGCCGCTGCGATGTCACCGTCGAACTCGATTTTAATACTTACAAATCGCGGTATGAAGTGCGTCTCGTAGCAGTGCGGGAACGCACGGAAGAGAACCAAATCAATTCGCTGACTAAAATAGATTGGATCGTAGACTGGCGCAATACAAATAATGATGAAGAGTTGTTAGCAGCCAGCACAAACTTAGAATCTCAAATGCCGATCGACAATCTAGTTTACCATTCCGAAAAGGTCGATCGCGAAAACTCGATCGTCCTCAAAGAATGCCCCGCAAGCTGGGACGAACTGCGGATATGGTTTCGCCAAGCACAGCACACTCAGAAAAAACTCGCGATCGCCTACACATTACCTCCACTCGTACCCCCACAGCAAATCTGCCAACAGCTAATCGGCATCGCCAAATACCTCAGCCGCACCAACAAACCCGTCACCAGACAGCAACTCCGCCAAAAACTCGGCATCAGTGACACATCGCTGCAACTAGGGTTCAAAACCCTAACATATCTCGGTTTCAAAATCAATTATCGCGATCGAGCTTTCCACATCACCAGACAACCCGAAACCGCACAGCAGCAAGACGCGCCTGATCAAATCCCCAAATCCTTATTAGATAGTCAATCCCTCCCATCCTCCATGCCAAATTCCCCCATCGCCGCGCGTTTTGCAGCGCAATTCCTAGCAGCAGTCTCCGAAGAACAATTCCGGCGGAAATATTTCTGTGAAGTACCCCTGTCCACCATTGTGTCGATCGCGCGAGAAACCGTTTTCCAAGAAGATTCTACAGCAATTCCCTTCTAACTGAGATATTGCACCATTGTTAAGAACGGACTCTCCGGCCCGTTCCACTCATGAGATAACTTTGCTTATGGGTTACACGCGCTGTTACCACTGGTGGGGCTGGCTTTTGGACCCTGAAGCGAGAGAAATTTTTGTGGGTCTGGCTTAAGAGGTCTATTCCTGACACGGCGGCAACATCTCAGTTCTAAGAAATATCTTAGTTCTGAATTCATCCCGATAAAATAAGGCATAGGGCAATGCGAGTTATCCGTTGCGAGTCAGGCCCAAAACTCATAACTCCTAACTCACAGCCCAAAACCCAAAACTCCCCACCGCCAAACTCGATCGCCCATCTCCAATTTTAAACCCCTATGCTTCTCTGTCCCCGCTGCCAATTTGAAAATCCCAATCCAAACAAGTTTTGTCAACAATGCGGAAATTCCCTAATTTACAAACCTTGCCACGAATGCGGTGCCCAAGTCGCTTTTAGCGCCAAAGAATGTCAGAATTGCGGCGTCACAACAGGTCAAGTGTGGCGGGCCATTATCTGCGGTCGATCGAATTTTCCAGCAGTCGAACCAGACGAGTCAACCCTACCTCCAGCCGAGTTTCCCCAAAAACCAGACATCGTTCCACAAACTACATCGCCCCAAAACTCTGCTGAACCAATCACAGACGCCATTAAAACAGAAATTACCACCCCAGCCGAACCCCCAACAGCAGTCGAATCAACTTCTCCACTGACCGAAGTCGCCGAATTAATCAGCCCAGAAATAGACGCTGTGGTAGCGGTGGGGGCGATCGCACCAGCATCCTTTCAAACAACAGAAAAATGCTCTACTACAGCACCAGAGCGCGAAATAACCCCATCTCAACAGAATTTTACAACCGCACCACAGCCTAAACAAATCCAGGAAGCAACCGAGAACCCCCACAGCCCAAACATAGCTGACACCTCCCCTCCATCTCCAGAAGTCCCCGTCCCCAATTCAGAATATTTAATCCCTTCCCAGCCAGCCGGAGCTTATTTAGACACTCAGCAGCGCTACCAACTCCTAGAAACTGTGCCGCCGAGAAAACGCTCAGACACAGTAGCAGTAACAGTATTGGACTGTCAGCCGCTGGAAATGTCACCCCTCAAAGCCATGCTAGCAGCCAACTCTGCCAGCGTCGCCAGACGAACATCCCCCTATACCGCAGCAATCAAAGGCGGAGAAAATTCAACCAATCCCGCCTTAGCAGAGCTTTGCCAAGGCATAGCTGAACCTTATCTGGCACTCCGGTGGCAATTCTCTCAAAACCTGCCAGTCATTCACGATAGCTGGTCAGACAACGAACAGGCAGTCCTGCTGCTAGAAGACTGCTCCCAATGGCCGCTGCTGGTAGAACGCTGGAGTCAACCCGAAACTTCCACCCAGCAAATTTTATACTGGCTGCACGAAATGACAGAACTCTGGGCTGCCCTAGAACCCTGGCGCTGTCGGCAAAGCTTGTTGGAACTGACAAATTTGCGAGTCAACCCCGACTCTTCCTTTTCCTTGGCTTCTTTGCGACTGCAATACCTCTATCCCGAACCCGCCGGCTCCAACCTGCAACTGGTAGATTTGGGGCAACTGTGGCAGGTGATATTTAGCCAGTCCGATAGTCGCACTCAGTTTGGCGCCTTGCTCGAACTGCTGCAACAAATGTACAGAGGCGAGATTAACACAATCGAAGAATTGCGATCGCGCCTAGAAACAGTTCCCCTCGAACTCCAACCCGCACCTTCACCAAGCTCAACCCCGACGCGCAGGCCTTTCCGCGGCCCCGACGAGTCGCCCCCGGACGTTGGCGAGGTCTTAACCCAGCCCATGCCACTCCAGATTTACAGCTTAGAAGACGCAGGCCTCACCGATGTTGGCCGCACGCGCGACCACAACGAAGACTTCTTCAGCATCTGGACTCAGCTAAACAAACTCGAAAGTTCCTTCGGTCGCATTTTTCAAACCAAAGGGCTTTACATTCTCTGCGACGGCATGGGCGGACACGACAGCGGAGAAGTAGCCAGTCAACTAGCGGCTGAAACTCTCAGAGAATTCTTTCAAACCCGTTGGGAAAATCAACTACCTCCGGCAGACACCATCCGCGAGGGAGTCCTGCTAGCCAACAAAGCCATCTTTGAAATCAATCAAAAGGACGGACGCTCCGGCAGCGCCCGCATGGGTACAACTCTAGTCGCAGTCTTAGTTCAAGACACCCAATTCGCCGTTGCCCACGTCGGCGACAGCCGCCTCTACCGACTGAGAAAGGGACAAACCCTAGAAAAAATCACCTCCGACCACGAAGTAGGTCAGCGCGAAATTAAGCGCGGGGTTGACCCGGAAACTGCTTATGCCCGTCCCGACGCCTATCAACTAACTCAAGCCCTCGGCCCGCGAGACAGTAATTTTCTCAAGCCTGACGTGCAGTTTTTAGACTTGTGCGAAGATACCTTATTAATTTTGGCTTCCGATGGCCTGACAGATAATGATTTGTTGGAAACTCACTGGCAGAACACTCTCGAACCCCTATTCAATGCCCAAGCCGATCTCGACCAGGGAGTTGCCCAGTTGATTGAACTGGGTAATAAACGCAACGGTCACGACAATATCACGGCAATTATCATTCGGGCGCAGGTAGGCGCATTTCGATTTTAGAATTTGGATGCTGCCAACTTTTTCAAAGGTGGCACATTCCCCCTGTGACGGCATGGGTTAAACCTGCAACTGTTGCAGAGAAAAAAAACAGATTCTGCCATTTCCGGGCAACGTTTTACTGCTCGCTCTGTTTTCTAGGTATCCGGTGTTAAAACAGCTTCGGTTTGAGTGTTCAAAAAATGATTACAGACCCATACGATTGCAAAAAAACTGTGAAGTACCAACCATTTATCCGTAGCTTTAATTTTTAGATTTTCTTCCGGGAATCTACCGGAAAAAGTGGCTTGATAGTAAGTGGATTCATCATAGTTGAAAGAGCTTTTACTTACAAAAATAGTTAGTATAATGAAAAAAAATTAACTAAAATGAAGTGATTCAGCAGGCGGGCTGATGCAAAATCTGTTTTATACTTGATCGCTATCGTGGCAAGGTGGGCATAGGTGGGAAGTGTCAGCCCTACATATATGTGGGGCTGACATCACAATCTGCTGCTACATCAAATTTACGTAAAAGTTTAGCGATTGTTTACTTAGTTTTTGTTGTTGCAATTGTTAAATTGATCGGCTGTGTTTTAAGGAGCCATCGACCCCTCACCAATTTTATGAATAATTGTTCCCAAAAAACTATTTATAAATTCATGCTTTATGCAATATTTAATCACAATCAGGATATTATAAAGGTTTAGTGAAACTCACCTGTAAAGCTCATAATTAATTTTTAATTTCTAATTTTTCAAAGCCCTACGCCCCTAATCTGTAAATTTCCGCCAACTCTCACTGCCACATCAGGGAGTTCAACCACATCAATCGAAAATGCTGCTGACTCTTTTAGATCCAGACAAACAGACCCCCCTGCAACAGTGGAGTTTCGAGAGCGAATCCATTATTCGCATCGGCCGCTCTCCTGAAAATCACGTTGTGATCCCCAATGCTCTAGTGTCACGGCAGCATCTGGAATTGCAAAGAGTTAATAGCGGGAGATCCAGCCAGTGGTACTTAGTCAATTCCGGGACAAATGGCACTTTGGTGAACGGTATTCTCATGTCTCAGGGTTGGATATCCGACGGTGCCCTGATCCAGTTGGCGCGGGGCGGCCCAATTCTGCATTTCCAAGTGGTTACTATTGAAGTCGGTGGCAAAATTGAGGCGAACCCCACCGTCAATCTCGTGGCACCGAGGTGTACCCACGCGGGAAACCCGCCGGGGAATTTATTCTGCATCCACTGCGGCGAACCGATTAAAGTCGATCGCACAGTCCGTCACTACCAAGTGCTGAGAACTTTGGGCCAAGGCGGTATGGGAACAACGACTTTAGCCTGGGATCGAGATAAAGCGAAAGCTCAACAACCCGGAAGTTCCCCCGCAGCTTCTCTGGTAGTCCTCAAGGAAATGAATGCTGATATGGCTCAAATAGTCAAAGCTCAAGAACTGTTTGAACGTGAAGCTAAAACTCTCAAGGCCCTCCACCATCCGGGAATTCCTCAGTTTTTTGACTTTTTTGTGGAAGGCGGCAAAAAATACTTGGTGATGGAAATGCTCCACGGCGAGGATTTAGAAAAACGCATCTACAACCGCGGGCCTGTTGCTCCCCAACAAGCAATAGAGTGGATGATCCAAACCTGTGAGGTTTTGGACTACATTCACTCTCAAAAACCCCCGATCGTCCACCGGGATATTAAACCTGCTAATTTGCTGGTGCGCCACCGCGACAATTGCATTACAGTGCTGGATTTTGGTGCTGTTAAAGAAATCGGCACTCCTCCAGGGACTCGCATCGGCGTTGAAGGCTACACCGCACCAGAACAAGACCGGGGACAACCTCTCCCTCAGTCGGATTTATATGCTATTGGGCCTACTTTGATTTTTTTGCTGACGGCCCAAAGCCCTCAAAACTTTTACGGGAAAATAGCTGGAGGTTATGGGTTTAAGCTCGAAAATATTCCGACGATCGCCCCCAAACTGCGGGAGACCATTTTGCGAACCACGGCAGCTAAGCCTGGGGATCGCTTTCAAACTGCTCAACAATTAGCTCGAGCTTTAGCAGCTTCGGTTTAATAGAAGTCAAAAGTCAAAAGTCACAAATCAAAAGTCACCAGTCATTAGGAAGAGGGCAAAGGGAAGAGGGAAGAGGGAAGAAGCTAGCAACGGAAATTTATGAAAGAAAATTTACCCGATCGCCTAGAAATTTCTCTCCGACACCCCAGTCCTCCGTCTTCTCTGTTATTCTTCGTCCCAAGCTTCTACAGCTATCAACTCGCTCACGGGGTCTTGCATAGAAAAATCAAACTCTAGCAATTGCTGTTTCCAGTACGGCCATTCGTCGCCGTAAAGCAGAGCAATTTTCCAAATACTGTCTGTCGGTTTGATAATGTCAGACGTGACGAGAGAATGCACCTGACGCTGGAACTTAACCATCGGCTGTATCACCTTCTGGCTCATAATACCTCTTGAATTGTTTAAATCTTGTGTAATTACCACTTCCCAGCGCACACTCTTTATCGCAGTTTCGCCAAGAACAGTCTAGCCAAGATACGTGTAGATTTTAGTCGGGAAGCTACATATTCAACTTGTATCTCAACACTGTTCGTTTTGACAAGGCCCTATAAGTAAGACTGAATAGTCAAGACCGACTTCAAAGAATTAATCATCTGTGAAATGTCGCACTGTATGCTGTCGATCGGCAGTGGAAGGTTTGCCGCCTCAATTGTTTCCACATAGTAGTAGATGCAAGGGCTGCGTTCGGCTTGTTCTTGAAAAGGCTGAGTTTGCGTAGGAGAAACTGCAACTACTGCGCTTTCGCTGCTACAGCGTAATTTCCGCTTTCCTGCGGGTAAACCACACCTGTTTCACCTTCGACGCTGGGTTCGCTGTGAGAGTGGGATGTGAACTACATAAACTGATTATAGCTCTACTCACCGCAAAAGCGATCAAAAATTGTTGGATACTGTTGATCGCCACCCCTAAATGTCGATCGAACATTCAAAGGCGACAGCAGGGCGGGCGTACAAACAAGTTCCCAACCCATCGTCCGTCCTGATTGAGTCAATCTAAAATCTAAAATCTAAAATCTAAAATTGTATGACTTGGACAAGGCGACACATTCTCACTCTGGCTGATTTTACCTCGGACGAATACGATACGGTGCTGCAAACAGCAGCCAGTTTTCGGGAGGTGCTCGGCCGCCGCACGAAGAAAGTGCCGGCCCTGCAGGGTCAAGTGGTCGCGAATTTGTTTTTTGAACCTTCTACCCGGACTCGCAATAGTTTTGAGTTGGCGGCGAAGCGGCTGTCGGCGGATACGCTAAATTTTACGCCGGGAAGTTCTTCTCTGACGAAGGGGGAGACTATTCTGGATACGGCTAAGACTTATCTGGCGATGGGAACGGATTTGATGGTGATCCGGCACGAACAAGCTGGAGTTCCCAGCACGATTGCTTCGGAAATGGATCGCTTGGGTTCGAGAGTCAGCGTTCTCAATGCTGGAGACGGCCAGCACGAACACCCATCGCAAGGTTTGCTAGACTTATTTACTATTTGTGCTCTGTTAGATACCGAAAGTCCGCGGCTGGAACTTTTAGCGGGCAAAAAAATTGCTGTGGTGGGGGATATTTTGCATTCGCGGGTGGCTAGGTCTAATATTTGGAGTTTAACGGCTTCTGGGGCAGAGGTTCATTTGGCTGGGCCGCCAACTTTGCTACCGCTGTTGTTTGCTGAGTGTGGCGATGGTAGGGAAGGTAAGTTATTTTTGCATTGGCAGCTTGAACCTGCTTTGGCCGATGCTGATTTTGTGATGACTTTGCGACTGCAAAAGGAACGGATGAGCGACCATTTGCTGCCGAGTTTACGAGAGTACCATTCTTTGTACGGGATTACGCGCGATCGGCTCAAACTCTGCAAGCCTGATGTGAAGGTGTTGCACCCAGGCCCAGTTAACCGCGGCGTGGAAATTAGTTCGGATTTGATGGACGATGCCCAGTTTAGCCTGATTTCTCAGCAAGTTACCAGCGGCGTGGCGGTGCGAATGGCATTACTTTATCTCATCGGCGGCGGTAAAGTTTAGGCTGTTAGTTGTTAGTCTTGAATTTTGGATATTTGATTATTTTCAATTTCCATCGCCTCTTTAAAATAATCGTTACCCAGTATTGCCGGGTAACGATTAAAACTCTTTCTAGAAATGTAAAGTGCTCTAGTTAAGAGTTAGGAAAGCCAGGACGCAGACACCCAGCCACCACCTTTCAGTTGGGCCCAGCCGTGTTTGTAACGACCGGTCAATTTTACGTGGTCTCCATAATATAACTTGCCGATTACATGAGAACAGCTATCGGGGCGGTTGCGGATATTCAGTCGGCTGCCATTCGTGACAACTTTGGCGTAGCTGTGATGGCCGTGATGGCTTTTCTTGCCGCAGCGGGAGTAGCAAGCGGCCTGGGCTTCGCCACCGACACTCAGAACAGATAGGGCTACTGCCATACCTGCAACGCCTATCCATGCCGAATTAGGAATTTTCAAGCCCAGTTGGTCTAACGACTTGACTTGGAGTTCGGACTCTGGAGATTCATAAGCAACAAAAGAGTGGCTCAATGCTAGTGCTTCCATAGTTTCCTCGTGATTGTTGTTAACCTTTCTTGGTACAGACTCAGGTCAAAACCTCAATTAACAGCCCAAATTATTAACTTATGTTTCATAAAAGCCACAAAAGGGCGTTAAGGTTTTGCTTTTGCCGAGTATTGGCTAATGTTCCTGAACCCTGCACAGGTATATCATGTCATTTATGTAGCTTTCCGGAACAAAAAAATAAATAAAGTTTACATCGGCTGCTAAAAATTTTGCCGACGCGGATCAGAAGTCCGGGCAGAATTAAACTTAACTGTGTCATTCAAAAGGGAAGAAAGTAATCGTTTGGGGTTTGAGATTGCTTGTACTGAGTTACGAATGACACCACTTAGTGGGTGTGCTTATTTATTGAGTTGCTACAGCAATACTGGCAGTTAATTTTATCGAACAAGTATTTTGGTCGTCTTCAAGTACGGTATGAATTGGGTTGTGGTGAGTCATATTGTAGCCGATCGCACTCGTGCAGAAGTTCGGGGCGATGGCTTCGGACCCTCGGCCGTGCTACGAGATGTGGCTCAAGATTAGCCACCCCGTTTCCCGGACAAGGATGCAAGACAAATCCATCGCGACTTGATTTGTGTCAAGATCGATCAAGTTCTCCAGCACCACTTCTTTCGCAATGAACTCCTTCGCTGCACTTTCGATCGGCACAATTCCTCAACGCCATGAATCAGACAGCTTCGCCATTACCATAGCGCCGTTGTCTGTAGAGGAAATATACGCTTTGGCAGATGACCCCGCGAACGGAGCCGTGGTAATAATGAGCGGTACAGTCCGCAACCAAACTGACGGTCAAGCAGTAGTTTCCCTAGAATATCAAGCCTACGAACCGATGGCAGTGCGAGTATTCCAGCAAATTGCTACTGAAATCCGCCGCCAGTGGGCCGATGTCAATCGGGTCGCTATTCACCACCGCGTCGGACACTTGCAGGTGGGCGAAATCAGCGTATTGGTGGCTGTTGGCTGTCCCCACCGGGGGGAGGCGTTTGCAGCTTGCCAGTACGCCATAGATACGCTCAAACACAATGTACCGATTTGGAAAAAGGAACATTGGGCTGACGGTTCTAGCAGTTGGGTTAGTATTGGAGCGTGCGAGGTTGTCGGGCATTAGTCAATCGATTTGAGATTTGAGATTTGATATTTAAGATTGAAGAGGGGAACTTGTTACGATCTCCTAACGTCAAAAAGTGTGGAATGTTCGATGAGCCAATTCCACCGATGAGCGACTTTATTTCCGTGTCCTGGTCTGCGGTTGTGGCGACCGTTCAAAGAGTGCAATTGCCAGCCGAAAAACTCTCTAATTATGACTTGGTGTTGCGTTGTCAGGAAGGAAATCGACCTGAGAGCACTGCCTTTTCAGAACTGTTGAAGCGGTATCAGTCCCACGTAGACAGGGTACTCTATCATTTGGCCCCTGACTGGCAAGACCGAGCAGACTTGGCTCAGGAAGTGTGGATTCGGGTCTACCGCAATATTAACCGTTTGCAAGAGCCTGTTAAATTTCGGGGCTGGCTGAGCCGCATCGCCACTAATTTGTTTTACGATGAGTTGCGGAAGCGCAAGCGGGTGCGAACTCCGCTGTCGCTGGACGTACCCCGTGCTCTGGAAGATGGCGAGGTAGATTGGGAAATTCCGGCCGACAGTCCGGGGCCTGATGAAGATTTGACGACTAGAGAATTTTACGACCAGTTGCGGGTGGCGATCGCCGATTTGCCGGAAGTATTCCGCACGACAATTGTTTTAAGGGAAATAGAAGGTTTAGCCTATGAGGAAATAGCCGAAATGACCGGAGTTTCTCTGGGAACTGTCAAGTCGAGAATTGCTAGAGCTCGCCAAAGATTGCAGTTGGAATTGCAAAAATATCTCGATGGTAATTAGCAAAAGTAATTTCAGAGGCGGGTTAAGAAGATTTGGTGATGTTTGCTGTCACATCAAAACTTCTCTTTTAAAATATAAATAAGCAGTAAATCATTCTAATAGGGAGGGCATCCTTCCCCCAATTAAAGCAATTGTGAAATATGAATTATAACTTTGAATCGGATAAAAATCAGAATCAGCAAGGTATCGGGGATTCACTCGCTGAAACTCAAGCTAACAACAATTATCCCCAGGGGAATGTAACTACTATGATGCGCGATCGCTTTGAATTGCTGAGTGCCTACCTCGACGGCGAAGTGACGGCTGCAGAACGTCGGCAAGTTGAGGACTGGCTGACAAATGACCCCACTACAAAACGTTTGTACTCGCGACTGCTGATGATGCAGCAGAGTTTTCAGGCAATGCCGGTGCCTGCTGCCGAACAATCTGCCGAGGAGTTGGCGACGAAGGTTTTGCAGCGGGTGGAACGCAAGCCGAAACAAACTTGGATTTTGGGTGGAGGTGCGATCGCAGCTTTGTTGATTGGGGTGGTGTCTGGTGTCGGTGGTGGCCGCCAATTGTTTGCTCCCCAGTTTGCTCGATCGCCCCTTCCTGCTGAATCTGACGGTTTGATTATGGCTTTAAACGAGCCTCTGGTGGAGATTGTTAATCCCAACGATTTGATGCTTGGCGTGAATGCACCGATAATGGATATTCCCAAAGTTGATGTAGCAACCCCTCAAAAGTCATTGCCAAAGGCGCAGTAGAATTTCTGTTTTGAACATAACTGAAGTGGCTAAGCTCCCTAGAAAGGGGAGCTTTTTGCTGTTTGTCCCAGTGTTTCAAGGTTGATATATCCTTTGACACTTTCCTGGCTTGGAATGACCTATTGTGGGGCGATCGCATCTTGATATCGGAGTAGGTAGCGAGTGGAATTAGAGCGGGCGATCGCACTTGTCACCGATTGTTTGCAGATTTGCGATCGGCAACAGCAATGTCCCCTCAATTTCCTGCCGCACAGTAGGAGATAAATTACAACCGCTATTGAGGCAATATACCAACAATTTATTAGCATCGTAATACTTCCTGAGCAATGACTTTTGCTGTTCGCTGAACAGCCAATCGTGACCTATATTGCGATAGTAAATGATGATTTGTCTTAATTCCCTAGTCCAAACTTGTCCGTTAGCTTGCCACCATTCCCTAAATATTTCCTTGTCACCATCAGGGTGAGGGAGTTCTTTCTTAAGTTTTTGCAGTGCTTGCATCAGTTCAGGTTCCACAAGAGGGACAAGAAGAATGTCGTGGGCAAGACTAAGGGCTGGGCCAATAGCACCGTGGAGTACAAGCAAAATGGCAAGGTCAAGGGTAAATTCAACAGCAGGGTCAAAGGTATGTTTAACCGCAAGGTAAAGGGCTGGGTCAAGGAAACGTTCAGGGTTACGATTAAGAGCAAGCTCAAGGGATGGGAGAAGGGAAAAGTAAAAAAATCTCACTGCTGCAGGTTTGTACGGAAAATCAACAGAAAGGGATTTTTGATTTACCCACAGTAGGAATTGCTGTAACTGCTCATCGTCAGCGACCAGTCCATCAACTTTTTGTTTCATTAACAGTAACAATTCATCAGCTGGTAGTGCCCTGAAGGAAAGGATAGAGTAAGCTACTATTAGAGAGAAGTGTTTACGATTAGTGATATGACAGTAGAAATTCCCCATTGTCCTAATTGTGGCTCAGAAGCAGTCAATCGTAACGGTCAAACTCGGCATCACAAACTTTCATTACAAATGTCGAGAATGTGGCCGTCAATTTGTTTTGAATCCGACCTGAAAAGCTATTACTAAAGAACAAGAAGAGTTAATGTCACGGATGCTACTTGAACGTATTTCCCACGCCGGGATGCTCGGATATTACAAGTGTCAGAAGATACAGTACAGCGCTACGTAAATGCCGCTTCTGTTGCTGTTAAGAAGCAAGTGGAGGTGAGTGCCAAGCCAAAAAAGCGCTGGAGTGTTCAGATGGATGAGCTATGGTCGGCAAGTCGATAATAAAGGAAATCATCAGTTGGTATGGCTGGCATTGGATGCCCAGACTAGGGAAATTGTTGGTGTACACATTGGAGATCGTAGTGCAGTATCAGCTCTTGCTTTATGGAATTCAATGCCACCAGTTTACCGTCAATGTGCAATAATTTATACCTACCATTGGAGTACTCACGATTCTGTATTGCCCAGCAAACGTCATGGCGCCGTGTAGACAAAGATAGTGGTTGTACTAGCTATATCGAGCGCTTCAACTGTACTATTCGACAACGAGTATCTCGGTTGGTAAGAAAGAGCTTAGCCTTCTCTAAAAAATCAGAAAATCATATTGCTGCAATGAGGGCGTTTTGTACATCATTATAATGATAATTTACAACTCCAGATGCCTACTTTTATTTGAATTCGGTTGATTTTTTGATCCTTTCCTTCAGGGCAGTACCCTCTGTTAAAGAAGTGGCTTTTGGCGTGGTCATAACTGCATCCATCAGCTCAAAGGTGGCATCTTTGGCTTGACCTAGCATTTTATAGGCTTGTTGACGAAATTCTCTCAAGGCTTCACAATTCATGGCAGGCAGATTTGAGGTTTTTTGCTAATTCTCAATTTTCTGCCTTTAGGAAGCCTGTCCCCATCACAGGCTCCCTTTTCTTTCCCTTGTTAGTCTAAACTCCAGTGACTATTTACCAATGCAAAACCTGCTAAATATTCTGTCGAGCACTGATTCGGTCACTTCTTCGCCCGTAACTTCCCCCAATGCTTGAATTGCACCGCGCAAATCTATTGTCCAGAAATCTAAAGGCAATTTGTTGCTAATAGTATCTGTGCATTGTTCTAGAGACATTTTAGCTTTAGTTAAGGCTGCTGCTTGCCGCTGGTTGATGGCTATATCTGAGTTTGCTGCTTGCAAATTTCCCCCGCTGACAGCATCTAAAATTGCTGTTTCTAAGTCTTCTATGCCTCGATCGAGGGCTGCTGCTGCGGTAACTATACGGTGAGTTTCAGAGGAAAAAGGTAGTTCAGGGATGGTGTTTACTAGGTCGATTTTGTTGATAATTATAATTAGCTGGCGGTGCTTTACTTGTTCGTAAATTTCCAAATCTTCCTCTGTCCAGCCAGATTCCGCGTCAATTGTCAACAACACTAAATCGGCTTGTTTTGCTGCTGCGCGCGATCGCTCAACGCCAATTTTTTCTACCTTGTCTTCGGTTTCTCGAATGCCTGCAGTATCGAGCACCTGCACCGGAATGCCGGCCACAACTAGCTGCGATTCTACCACGTCCCGCGTCGTACCGGGCAAATCCGTGACGATCGCCCGATCGCTCTTACTCCACGCATTCAACAAACTCGATTTTCCCACATTCGGCCGCCCGACAATCGCTACTTTCAAACCGGTTCTCAACAATTCTCCGCGATCGGCGGTTGCCAAAATTGTTGACAATTCCTCCAAAACATGATTTATTTCCAAAGAAGTTTTAGCTTCATCTAAAGGCGGCAAATCTTCCTCAAAATCAATTCTCGCCTCAATTTCTGCCAGCACGTCCAAACAAGTTGTTCTCAATTTGCGAATTGGCTGCGCTAATTTTCCTTGCAAACCAGCTAAAGCACTTTGTGCAGCAGCGGGCGATTTTGCTCCCACCAAATCTGCAATACTTTCAGCTTGAGTTAAATCCAGCCTCCCGTTCAAAAAAGCCCGCAGCGAAAACTCTCCCGGCTGGGCCAATCTCGCCCCATTTTCCAAACACAACTGCAAGACTTGCTGCACGGCCATAATACCGCCGTGACAGTGAAATTCCACCACATCTTCGCGAGTAAAAGAACGCGGTGCTTTCATGATTAGCAGCAAAGCTTCATCGACTAATTCTTCAGTTTTGGGGCGGCGGATGTGGCCGTAAAGAATGCGGTGAGACTCCCATATTTGCCGTCCTGGGGCGCGAAAGAGAGTTTCGGCAATTTTTAAGGCTGCGGAACCGGAAACTCGCACAATGCCGACGCTGCCTTGTTGGGGAACTATGGCAGTGGCGATCGCTGTGATCGTTCCTCCTTTTGTTAATGATTCAGACATTTTTATTGTTCACACATTTAAAAGTTCTCTCAATTTCCTGTTTTTGAGTATCAAGCAATTGCTTCTCGGTATTCGAGGATATAAATCTCTGGTTCGTCATTCAAAAAAATTAAATTTCCGCCTTTTTGGGCAAGCTGCACGAGTTTCTGAGCCAAAGGGCAAGGGAGATGTTTTAATCTTTTTCCTGCGATCGCTAATTGCTCGCAGGCTTCGAGAGACCGGATAAATTGAATTAGAGATTCAACCAGTTGTACTTTCATTTGAGTCACCTCCGCCCCGGTTGTTAAATTATACAGTTTTCATTGAGAGGATAAACAATTTCAGCATTTTTTTCCTAAGATATTAGAAGAGCGTGGTCACCGCGCTGGACTTGGCTAGCCAATCCGATCGCCCGTTTGTCCAGTCAGTCGATTTTAGATTTTAGATTTTAGATTGACTTCACAAATGAATCGGGTAGCTTGAACTGGGGTCTAAAATTTTGGGAGGCTAACGACTCCTGTCGGAAAGCAACTATCTGTTTTTGGGTGGGAGTCAGGGCTCGATCGAACTTAAATTACTCAGCCAAATATTTTGGCTATTCTGATTTCATGCGATAATGGAACATTGACAGGGTAGAGGGCAAAGCATGATTGGTCAACTTCTAGACAGACGTTACCGCATCATTAAAGTCACAGACTCAAGTGAGGTGGGAAAAACTTATCTAGCAGCAGATACTCACCGTCCGGGGTATCCGCAATGCACGGTTAGAGAAATGCGGCTACCCGGCACAAGTTCGCAAACTCCAGAATTAGTCAAAGTTTTATTTCAAAGAAACGCAGAAATAATTGAAAAATTGGGGAAACACGACAAAATTCCCGAATTATTGGCGTATTTTGAGGAAAATCAAAGTTTATACTTAATTGAAGAATTTATTGCCGGCTCACCTTTAAGTCAAGAATTAATACCCGGTCAACCTTGGGATGAAGACCAAGTAATTTGTCTGCTATCAGAAATATTAGAAATTTTGCTGTTCATACACGATAAAGGTTTCATTCACCGCAGAATTCAACCAGACAGAGCGATCCGGCGCGAGTCAGACGGCAAATTTGTATTGGTAGACTTTAGCTTAGACAAAGAAATTAACCCGGAACTTGCTAACTGTCATTTGTTGTCGCAAACTTCCCCGAATTCTGTTAAACGGCATGAGGCAAAAAAACAGGATTTGGCGGCCCAGGAGTTATACGTGCCGATCGAGCAATTGAACGGCAACCCCCGTTACAATAGCGACATCTACGCTCTAGGTACGATCGCCCAGCTTGCCGTGACGGGACTCTCACCCAACGAACTGAGTGCCTTAAAAAACAACAAAAACGAAATTCCCTGGCGAAACCGAGCAACTTGTTCGCCTGCCCTAGCAGATATTATCGATCGAATGGTGCGCCCTGACTGCGAGGAACGCTATCAGGAGGCGGCCGAAGTTTTAGCAGACCTCAAACAAATCGCCGTAAAATTGGAGGTTGAGCCGCCGCCAGCCACAATCATCACGCACCCTAGGAGTCAACCGCGAAGACAAAGCCAAACCAAACTGCTGCTGTTGGCTGCAACAGCGGCAGCTTTAATCTTAACGGCACTGATAATTTACTTTTGGCAGAGTCAAAGTCCGGCGAGGTCAAAAGAATTGTTAGCCCGCGGTGTTAACAAGGCGCAGCAAGGTGACACAACAGGCGCGATCGCCGATTATACTCAAGCGATCGCCCTGAATGCCAGCGATGCGGAAACTTACTACAAGCGGGCAAACGCTCGCTACGACATGGGCGCAACCGAGCAAGCAATACAGGATTACACGCAAGCAATTAAAGTAAATCCTAGCCACACCAAAGCTCTGTACAATCGAGGTATGGCCCGCCTCGAAATCGGGGACAAGCGGGGGGCAGTAGAAGATTTCACCCAAGTAGTGCGACTGCATCCCAGCGACGGTGAGGCTTACTCTCAGCGGGGTTTAGCCTACTACGATTTGGGCGACTACCCCCAGGCAATGGAAGACTACACTCAAGCAATTCGGCTCAGTCCCAACGATGCTACAGCTTACAGCAATCGGGGTTTAGCTCGATCGGCGGCAGGCGACAAAACAGGAGCAATGGCAGATTTTACTCAAGCCCTTCAAATTAGCCCCAAACAAGCTGGCGTATACTACAGTCGTGGTCGAGCACGGTTTAATCTGGCAGATTATCAAGGAGCGATGGAAGATTATACTAAGGCGATCGAATTGCAACCAGATCTCGCTGATGCTTATACCAATCGGTGCAGCGCTTACTTGAATTTGGCCACCTACGATAAAGCGATTGCAGATTGCACCGAAGGAATTCGCCTCGATCCAAAAGATGAAGCAGCTTACAACAACCGCTGCATTGCTTATCTAAATTTAAAACAATTTCAAAAGGCCAGCGAAGATTGCAGTTTGACGATCGGACTCAACGGCAACAATGCCAAAGCATACAGCAATCGAGGATTAGCTCGATCGGCTTCGGGAGACAAGCAGGGAGCTTTAGAAGATTTTACTCAAGCAATTCGACTCAATCCTAGCGATGCAGTAGCTTACAGCAATCGCGGTACTATTTACTCAGAACTAAAAAATTACCCTTTAGCGGTTGAGGATTTCGCTCACTCGCTGCGGCTCAACCCCAACAATGCTAGCGCTTTTTACAGCCGAGGCCTCGTCCGCCGCCAACTCAAAGACCGTGCTGGGGCGATCGAAGATTTTCAGAAAGCTGCAACCCTCTTTCTCGAACAAGGAAGAGCCGATGGTTTCCAAAACGCACAATCACAAATCAACGACCCTAAATAAAATATTAGTCACCATTCAGATGTTAAAAAAAGAAGAAAAAAGGGAGAAGGAAGAAGGAAGAAACAAGAAGACCCAATTACCAATTCCCACTTACCAACTTCTCGTTACCAACTCCCCGTTACCAATTCCAAATTACCACCTCCCCGTTACCAATTCTCACTTATAGATATGAACATGGTTGGTCAACTTTTAGACAGGCGTTATCGCGTAGTGCAAATTCTCAGTTCAGGAGCTTTTGGACAAACTTATTTAGCTGTCGATACTCGCCGACCGGGCCACCCTCAATGTGTAGTCAAACAACTGCGCCCTCCCAGCAACACTTCCACCGTTCTCAAAACAGCTTATCGCTTATTTAAACAAGAAGCAGAAATATTAGAAAAGCTGGGAAAACACGATCAAATTCCATTTTTACTAGCTTATTTTGAAGAAGCCAATCAATTCTACCTCGTCGAAGAGTTTGTCCCCGGACACGCCCTAAATAGGGAAATTGTGGCCGGTCAACCTTGGCGAGAAGAACGAGTGCTAGATCTGTTGCAAGAAGTGTTACAAGTTCTCGCCTTCGTACACTCTCAGGGAGTGATTCACCGCGATGTTAATCCCTCCAACTTAATCCGCCGCAAACCAGACGGCAAATTAGTTTTAATTGACTTCGGTTCGGTTAAAGAAGTTGCGAGTCATGTCAGCGAGTACGATACAGAATTTCCGCGCACCATTGCTACTGGAACTCCGGCTTATATGCCGATCGAACAATTTCAAGGCAACCCGCAATTTAGCAGTGACCTCTATGCAGTCGGGATGATGGCAGTCCAAGCTATCACTGGTTTACCCGGTACGGATTTGCCAAAATTGCAAGATCCGAGTCCTTCTCACACGGGGGAAATTGTGTGGCGAAACCGATCTCAATGTTCTGTGGGATTAGCCAATATCATTGACAAAATGGTCTGTCACCAATTTGCCAAGCGCTATCAATCTGCGGATGAAGTTTTGCTAGCTCTCAGCAAGTTGAGACACCGCCAAGATCCTGTGAATACGGCTCACAAGAAAAGTATTGCTCCCAGCTTAATGTCTTCTGATAGTTTTTATTCACGTTTGGGAAGTCGATTTTGGTTGCTGATTTTGGCGGGCGTCGGGGCGGCGATAGTTCTGATATTTCTGTTTAGTTATTGGAGTCGCCCGAATCCGCTTAAAGCTAAGGAATATTACGAACAGGGAGTGGAAAAGTCTCGCAATCAAGATGCGGCGGCCGCTTTGCAGGCTTTTAATAAGTCAATTCAATTGAATCCTAAAAATGCTGAGAGTTTTTATCAGCGCGGCAATGCTAATTATGATTTACAAAAGTATCAAGAAGCAATTGCGGATTATTCTCAAGCGATCGCTCTCAATCCTAAATATGTTCAGGCTTATTTTAACCGTGGCCTAGCCCGTCACGATTTTAACGACAAGCGCGGGGCGATTGAGGATTACACTCAAGCTTTGAATCTCCAGCCCAGGGATGCTGATACATATTATGAAAGAGGAGTTGCTTATTTAGAACTGCAAGATTACAAGATGGCTATTCAGGATTTTAACGAAGTAATTCGGTTGCAGCCGAACCTTGTTAAAGCTTATCATTCCCGGGGGTTGGCTCGTGCTGGGAGCGGCGATTTGCAGGGGGGGATTGGAGATTATACTGAGGCAATTAAACTTGATGCTAAGAATGTTGATGCTTTCTACAGTCGGGGGAGAGCTCGCTTTCACCTAGGAGATTATCAGGGAGCGTTGGCGGATTATTCTCAGGTAATTGCGATCGAGCCCAAGAGTGGAGATGCTTACGCTAATCGTTGTAGCACGCAGTTGAATTTGGGAGCGCATCAAGCGGCAATTGACGATTGCACTCAGGCAATTTCGCTAAGCGAGGAGGATGGGGTTCCTTACAACAATCGCTGCATTGCTTATTTAAATTTGAAGGATTATCCGAAAGCAATTGCCGATTGCACTCAAGCGCTGAGAGTGAATCCGAATGATTTTAATGCTTTTAACAATCGTGGTTTAGCTCGCAGCGCAGGGGGTGACGCGCAGGGGGCGATCGCAGATTTTACAGCAGCAATCGGGTTCAACCCCAACAATGCTGAAGCTTACGCCAATCGCGCTAAGATTTATCAGGAGTTAAAGAATTACAATAGTGCGATCGCAGATTACGTGCAAGCTATTCGGATCAGTCCGAATTATGCTGCTGCTTACTACGGTAGAGGCATGGTTCGCCGCTCCTTGGGAGACAAAGCAGGAGCAATTAGCGATTTAGAAAAAGCCGGCAAAATGTTTCTCGATCAAGGACTTACTGGCGGCTACAAAGATGCACAATTTGAGATTGAAAAGCTCAAGTAGTCAGTTGTTAGTTGTTAGTTGTTAGTTGTTAGTTGTTAGTCAACAGTCAACAGTCAACAGTCAACAGTCAACAGTCAACAATGCCCCCTGCCCAATTCCCTTTAAGAGTTTTGAAGTCGCTTAACCAATTCATAAAATGGTTGCCAATTATCCTCAATAGCTATGGACTCCCAAACAGCCTCAATCGTCGGTCTCAACAGCGATTGTTCGGGATTGTGCCTCCGCAAACAGTCCGCCATTTTGTCCATATCATCCGCCGACAAACTTTGCAAAACGTGATAATAAAACTGCCGCCAAGGTGCTATCAATTCCGCCGGTTCCGCCTCAGCAAAAATTAGACTAGCATCATCTCGCCAAGTGCGATCGAACTGTCTTCGCAGTTCAAAAAAGAAATCGTGATACTCAACTTGAGACTCCGCCAGCATTTTAATTGTCACCTTCAACAACTCATCTCCCTCCGCCTCTGGCAAATCCTCAAATCCCAATCTATTGAGCATCAACTGCCGATAAGCTGCATTATAATAATCGCCAAACTTTGCCAAACCCGCATCCATATCAGCTTGAGGAATCGCCGCTGCTAGAGGTTCCTGGAGTTTCTCTAAATTGTCCCTACAAATCAACGGTTGATTCCCGTAACAATAAAGACCCGAATAGTCAAAATAAGCTGCTGTAAATTCCGGCTTGTAAGTTGGGATAAAAGCGAAAGGCCCGTAATCGAAACTTTCTCCCGTAATCGACATATTATCAGTATTCAGCACGGCCTGGCAAAATCCTGCTGCCATCCACTGAGCGACTAATTCAGCTACTCGCTTGACTAAATCTGCATAAAATAGCGCATATTTTTCGACCGACGAAACACCCGCATTACTTGCTTCTAAATGCAGTTCTGGATAGTAATACTCAATAACAAAATCTAAAAGTTTTTTAGTTAAATCCGGCCTGCGGATATAGTGCAACCTTTCAAAAGTTCCAAACCGGATGTGAGAATGACTGAAACGCACCATTACGGACGATCGCGTGGGTGATGGTTCATCGCCCCGCCACAAAGCCTCGCCCGTTTCAACTAAACTAAAACACCGAGATGTCCGAACTCCCAACCGGTGCAAAGCTTCGGCGGCTAAAACTTCGCGAATTCCTCCTTTGAGAGTGAGTCTACCGTCACCGCCCCGCGAGTACGGAGTGCGGCCGGAACCTTTAGTGCCGAAGTCGTAAAGTCTGCCGTCAGTCCCGCGAACTTGGCCGTATAAGAAGCCTCTACCGTCGCCTAAATTCGGGTTGTATGTGTTGAATTGATAGCCGTGATAGCGAAGTGCCAAAAAAGGGCGGACGCAGTGAAATTCGCCGAACGCTTCGATGAAATGTTGGTCAGTTACTTGTGCGGGGTCTAAACCCAATGTCGGCAATAATTGGTCATTGCGGAAGCGGAGAATATGCTGCGGAAAATCGGCCGCAGTGACTTCATCAAAATAGTCGCCGCCGAGGGACTCGAGGGCTGGTTCGTAGTTGAGGGAAAGCAAAGGATTTGACATTTTTCTATTTTATCTTGAAATTGGCGATCGCTCCAAATTATATACAAGTAAGGTGCGGACTGCATTGGTGCCACAATTGCCTCAGACCTTTTTTCTCTCTCGTTTATAGCCGAGTTCGATCCCCTCCCATCTCCGGGCTTTTTCATGCTCAAATTTTAACCAAGCTAAAGTTTGAGCATGAAAGATTAATGTTTTCCTCGAAGGCTAAAAATTTTTACTGTCAATTTTAGTGAGAGTTAAATTAACCGTTTTCCTGGCTAAAAAGGGAGTTTAAGGCTTAAATTTTAGTCGGATTCACCAGCTAATATACCTTTTTCCCTATTTAAAATTGGTCAACACCCCGTAAATTGCCCAAATTGCCATCGCCCGCAAATAGTGACTCGCCCGAAAAGTCCCCCCCGCCGTAATCGCTTCCGGCGTGCGAAACTGCAACCCATTCTCATAAATCTGCTTCACCACCGCATCCGTCAATTTAAAAGCTTTCTCCTCCATCCCCATCTGTACCAAAAAAGCAGCCAACCCAAAATTAATCCCCGTCCAAACTTCCAAAGGATGAGTCGCATTCGGATTTTCAGGCGAACCGTTCAGCATCACCCCATTTGCCGCACCGAACTCGCCCTCATTGAACTTCAAAAAGCAAGAATCGTACACAGTTTCTAAAGCGCTGGCTGCACATTCTGGCGGCACAATATCCGGTAATCCTAACAGCTTCGCGTAAAATTGACCGCACAATTGGTCTGCCATCACCACTTCGGAATTACTCTCGCTGTCCAAACGATAATATTGACCGTTCCACAGTTTTTCTTGATAGCTCGGTCTTGCTTGTAGCAGCCAACTGTGATATAATGCTATCTTTGCTGGAGGGTTAGGAATTATCTCCGGTGCTGCATCTTCTAAGATTTCGCCGATCGCGATCGCAGCCTCCAGCGCCGCCAACCACAAACCCCCGCAATACGCACTTATCCCCCGCATTTGCCAGTCATCAAACGTCTGATCCGGTGCTCCCGAATTCTCAGGAATTCCGTCCCCATCCTCATCAAAAGTTTTCAGATAAGCCAAAGCCTCAACTATTGCCGGCCAACACTCTTGCAAAAACTCGCAATCTGTGCCGCCAGTCAATAGGAAATCCCGATAAACCTGCAACACAAAATCGCACGGCAAATCCTTCCACAAATTGCAATCTTGATAGCTAGTATAATTCGTTTTCTCCCAAGGATGTTCGTTAGGAGCACCCAAATCGTGCGGCGTCGCCCCCACAGCTTTTCTAATAGCCGAAGCTTGATTCCAGCCAATAATTCTCGGCGTATCGTCTCCGGCAGAAATTGCCCTAGCGAACGCTAAAACCACCGACTTTTCCAAATCCGGCCACAGCATCAACAAAGCAAAAGAACCGTAAAGCCGCACGTCCAAACTTTCGTACCAGCGGTAATCAATGCACTCCAAAACCGCAAATTGGCCCTTGGGATCGCGTTCGTCAGCCGCACTCCACAGAGTACCGCCGTCTGTCAGGGCGTATAACTCATTAAACAGCGCCATTTTAAAACTGTCTGACAAATCTTTCCGTTCTAAAATGGGTTTTTGCCAAGCTTCAATATTTTCGCGCCAAGTATCGGAATGCTTCATTGCAGTGCGAATAATCGGCCAAGCATTTTTGCCGTTGCGGCCGAAGAAATCCGTATAGCGGCGGTAGTACCAAACTCCCGATGCAAACTCAGTAACGGGCAAATCCCAAGCTATAATAAAGGGGATTTTGCGCGTTTTTCCCGGTCGAAGAGTAAAGCGAACTGCGATCGCACAAGCCAACTGTTCTCCTGTGGCTGCGGCTGTCTCGTCTCTGTCATCCAACAAGAAACCTTCAGCAGAAAAGTTCCGCCAAATATCCTCGCCATTCCCCGCCGGGTTCCAGCGAGTTTGATAGAATACTTCGACCGCCGGATTAGTAATAGTTGCGATCGCCCATTGTCCATCCCCCTCTTGCGGTTCGTCCTCAGCAGTCAACCGCGTCATCACGCAACCGATTCGGTGAAAATCTTCCACCAACAAATTTAAATTTCCGGCACTTTCTCCCCACCTGGGTTGATAGTCATAAAATGGACTGCCATCATCTCGAACCATCACTTTCGGTGACTTGTTGGCATTAGTAAACCAACCAACAATATTCTCCCAAGTCAGCATGATGCTGAGAGTAATCGGCGCATCTGTAGGATTGTGCGCCACCCATTCAAACATGGCAACTGGGTAACTGCTTTCCTGATAATTGTTCGGCAAAATTGGCGAAAATTGCTCGCAGCTTAATTTAGCCTCAAACACATTTTCATAAACAAACCAACTGCGCGGATACAAAGCATGATAAGTCCCAGAAGAGTGAAATTTTTCCTTTTCTTCCCTTCTTCCGTCTGCCTTCAGAATTCCATCCGTTACATCCGTTACATAATCCGTTGCCGAACTTCCTTCTTTTGGATACCATTTCCAACTAGATAAACTGCCATCGGTAGGCGGTTCAGTGGACAGTGCGAAAGCTTGTTTCTTGCCTTGAGTTTCTTCAAAAACGCTGAATTGACAAGCGGGCAAACTGCGAAAAATGTGCTCGCCGCCGTCAATGTGCCAGAGGTTGAAGTCGCCGCGGGACGATCGCCCGATGCAGCCGGCACCGAACCCGCCCAGAGGCATTCCGTGCCAGGGCCCGTCGTCGAGATTGCTTGCGTAGCGGACTGTATAGGGATTCTCCCAACCGAGGCCGATGGGACGTTTCCATGCCTGTGGGGGGATGTTTGGATTGGATGTGCGATCATTATTCATGTGATTAATCTTAGCGCTCGATCGAGACTTGACAAATTTTTTTATTTAAGTTTAAACTTTTCTCGCGCAAACGAATCCCGATATTTCCGACTATTGTTGACTCTTTATTGTTGAGTTAAACCAATTGGGTTCAGCGTTCCCGAATTCATCAATTCTCCAATCTCAAATCTCAAATCGGTTCAACGATCGCCTAACGGGGCAGAATATCATCTAGGCGAAGTTGCAAGCTTTTTAACAGAGGAGAAATAATCGGTTGACCGAGGCGAAATTGCTGCTGGGTGTAATCTTGGTCAATCAGTTGGCAAACGGTGATAGTAGGTTGTTTTGGTTTACCGATAAAAGCCACGCCCCCCAATCCGCGATAATCAACTATCCAATATTCGGCAATTCCTAAAAGAGCATATTCTTCAACTTTTCTGGCGTAATCGGTTTCCCAATTAGTGCTGACTACTTCTACCACCAATTTAACAGATCGCCCCAGCGTTATCACAGGTTCTCTTTCCCAAAGAGGTTCGCTGACAATAGCAGTTTCATCTAATACGACAATATCAGGACGGCGGGCAGTAGCTGCATCTGAGAATGGACGGATCAAACAAGTGCGGGGAATGAACCAAGGTAGTTTTTCGGCTGCGATGGCGATGCCGATTTGAGTTGCTAGTTTACCGCTGACGGTTTCGTGGGGGCCTGTTGGTTCCATGTCAACTAATTCTCCGTCAGCGAGCTCGTAGCGGAAGTTGTCACAATATTGATCGAGGAATGTTTCAAAAGTTAAGATTTTTGGCGCAGTGTAAGCCATTGGAAACTAATAGTTTTTTGCTAAAAATCTTATTGTATCAACTAACCAAATCCCAAATCAGAACCTTTCCCCGCGTGAACCAGAGCCAACTTTTCGTAACGCTTAGCGTGTTCCACCAACTCCGCCGCTTCTTCCTCAGAGACATCCCGCAGGCGTTTGGCAGGCACTCCCGCAACTAGCGTGTGAGGGGGAACGTCCTTGGTGACAACCGCCCCTGCACCCACGATAGAGCCTGTTCCCACCCTGACTCCATCGAGGACGATCGCCCCAATCCCGATCAGGCAGCCCCGTTCAATGTAAGCTGAGTGAATCACAGCTCGGTGTCCCACTGTCACGAAATCTTCCAAAACCGTAGGTTTCCCAGGATCGCCGTGCAGAATTGCTCCATCTTGGATATTGGTACTTGAGCCGATCGCAATTCGCTCTACATCCGCCCGCACCACCGCCCCGTACCAGATACTAGCGCCCGCAGCCACCTCTACCCTGCCGATGACAACAGCGCCTTCAGCGACAAAAGCCGCTTGGGATAGATCAGGTCTTGGCCAATAGGAAGGAAGTGCAGACAGAGATTCGTTGAGATTGCTCATTTGTTGGTCGATCGTTATACTTCTAGCAGATTAGCTGGTTGTTCATACGGGATATAATAAAAGTATTTGGCACTTTTGCAGAGAAAATATGCTGGGACGCAAATAAATGATTGAAGTTGCCTTGCAATACCCGATGTTTGGCCCGGAAATTCAGTGTCCCCACTGTCGCCAAACAATTCCGGCTCTAACGCTAACGGATACCTATTTGTGTCCGCGTCACGGGGCATTTGAGGCAGATCCAAAAACGGGGGAACTGGTTCACCTTCAGTCTGGGCGGCACTGGCGCCGCTGGGAGAATGAATGGTATCGCCAGCACACCCACCCGGACGGGATTCGGTTTGAAATTCACGAAGCGCTCGATCGACTGTATACTCAAGGCTACCGAGCAACTCGCGTGATCGTTGCCCAACGCTATCGGGACTTAATCAGCGCTTATTTGGAACGCAGCACGCCTTGGCGCGGTCAGTCGGAATCGCCGCGGCCGAGGCTGTACGGTTTGCCTGTGGATTTTAGCCCCGATCCCCAAGAGGACCCTTGCTGGGAAGTGATTAATTTTGATTTGGAAAAAGAGCCGGGAGTTCCGATTAGATATCCCTATTTTCGGTTGTTTGAATAAGTGAAGGAAGAAGGAAGAGGGAAGAGGGAAGAAGGAAGAGGGAAAAGGGAAGAAGGTTCTATTGCTTTCGCGCTAAAGAGGCGACCGTTTTTAATTCCGAATTCCGAATTTACCCTCTAAAATCTAAAGTCCCAAGCCGGAATTCCTACTTCCCTTCTAAAATCTAAAATCTAAAATCTAAAATCTAAAATCGAATGCACCACGCCTCGATTCGCACTGCTAACATTCACCGGGCGATCGCCTTTTACGAACAGTTGGGATTTACTGTGAGCGATCGCTTTACCACAGGTTACACCCTGGCCTGTTGGATGGAAGGTCTCAACGGACGCATCGAACTAATTCAAATCCCGGAACCAAAACCCGCACCGGATGCTTTCGGAGACGAGCATTATGTTGGATATTATCATTTATCTTTCGATTTAACTGAAGCGACAACTGACTTGCCTAGCTGGTTGCAGTCTCTGAAAGATCGGTTTGAGGAAGCTGCTAAAGACCAACCAAACCAGTTTCAAGCTTTGAAAGTTTTATTAGAACCGACTCAACAGGCGATCGGGCAAAATGTTTACGAAGTAGCTTTTATTGCCGATACAGACGGTTTGCCCTTAGAGTTTATCCGGCGGATGAATAGCTAATTAAGTCTGAGTTGCAACACTTCAGAAATCCCATCAGCGTGCATCTGTGTTCATCTGCTGATATCTGCAGTTAAAAAATCCCCATCCCACTAATTTGCTTTAATCACGAACTCAATTAACCAATAACTAAGTAGAGAAAAGAAGGAAGCAGGAAGCAGGAAGAATGCTCATAGAGCAAACTTTTTAGCCATCTGTATCTTACGTTTAATTAGGTTGATTTACTTAATAACCAATAACTAATCAATAAAAACAAAACCCGCCGATGCGGGTTTCATCTTCATGCTTATTGTTAACTACTGACGGTTTCAACTACTTCTTAGGAACAACAACCTCATTAGCAGCAACGGGACGGGTCGAGGAAGCGGTAGTTTTCAAAAGTGCGATC
This sequence comes from Microcoleus vaginatus FACHB-2002, assembly GCF_040004035.1. Lineage (GTDB taxonomy): Bacteria > Cyanobacteriota > Cyanobacteriia > Cyanobacteriales > Microcoleaceae > Microcoleus > Microcoleus vaginatus_C. The sequence continues at coordinate 28,444 of NZ_JAMPLN010000044.1, forward strand.
GCCTGCGCGTAGCAAGGATCGTCCTGAGTCGCCACCAACATCGGTTTGTTAGCTAATTTCAGCTTTTGTTCGTCGGTGACTTCTACCTTAATATCGGGAGTAACTCCCTTTTGGCTGATATCGATACCGTTGGGAGTATAGTAGTGGGCGATCGTCACCGCCAATCCCGAACCGTCAGCCAAAGAATGCACCGACTGCACCAAAGCTTTGCCAAAAGTTTGGCCGCCCATCACAGTTGCGCGCTTGTTGTCCTTCAGAGCACCTGCCAAAATCTCGCTGGCGCTGGCCGAGTTGTCGTCCACCAGCACCACCAAAGGCTTGTCAGTGAGCGCAGTGCGATTTGCCTTCATTTCCTGAGAATCGCCCGCGCGATCGACTGTGCGGACGATCGCCCCTGTATCCATCCACATCCGAGCGATATCAATGCTCACTCGCAGCAAACCACCGGGATTGCCCCGCAAATCCAACACAAAAGCGTCAGCTTTCTGATCCGAGAGCTTTTTAATCGCTGCCTGCATTTGTTCGCCCGCGTGGGAGCTAAACTCTTGCAAACGGATGTAACCGACATTCTGACCGCCTTCATTCTTGAGGCTGTAGCGAACCGCTGCTACCTCAATTCTCGCCCTAGTCAGAGTGATATCAAACTCGCTTTTGCCCTCACGAACAATTCGCAGCGTGACTTTCGTACCTTCGTCGCCCCGAATTACCTGAGCCGCATCCGATACAGTCATGCCTTTGGTAGTTTTGCCGTCAATCACCAAAATCGTATCGCCCGCTAGAATCCCTGCCTTCAGGGCCGGCGAATTTTCCATCGGCTCGACTACCCTAATCGCTTTCGTTTTCTCGTCTTCTTCCAGCCTCATCCCCACCCCTGTCAGTTCCCCAGAGGTTTGATTCGTCAGGGCTTCGTACTGCTTCGGGTCCATGAAGCGCGTGTACTGGTCGTTTAATTTCTCTAGGGCTTTACGGAGAGCGGTGTAAGCAGCTTCGCGAGAGGTATAGTTTTTGCTCAACAGTTCTTGGCGGGTCAATTGCCAGTCAGTCTTGTTAAAGCTGCCATCAACATACTCTCGGTTGACAATTTGCCAAGCTTCGTCTAAGACAGCTTTGGGGCTATCTTGAAGCTCGGCGCGGACTGATTGGCTCAGGCCGGGAACGAGTAAAGATATCGAAGCGGTTGTTGCCATCGCCCCACTGAACAGGGCTGCCTGTAATTTAGAAAAGCGTCTGCGGGCTTGATTCATTGAATTTGGCTCAATTCGATTTTAGATTTTTGATTTGAGATTTTATATTGCTAAAAAATCTCACACTACTACTTAAACTATTGTGTGGAGGCTCCACCATCCCTTTGGACAGTTTAACGAGATTTATTGTCGATCGCCAACCAATTATTACTCTCTTTCAATAAACTTAATTTAAAACTTGGATTTAAAAGTGCCGTGGAAGCTAAAATCGAAAAATTTTCGCGTAAGTGGTTGAGCCTGCTCGTTAATGGAGCTATCGGTCTAGCAGCGCTGGCGGGGGTCGTTACCATGCAGTCTAGCGGGCAGTTGGGCGGAATGTCCCCAGTTCGCGTTCAAGGGCAAAAGCCACTCTCTGCAATGTCTGCTGCCAGTTTCAAGCAAGCCGCACAGCAAGAGGCGCAGCAAGAAGCCTTGCGGCTAAAAATGCTCAAAACTATCCCTAGTTTTGGATTTGATAATTTAATTGCAGATTGGACATTTCTTAAATTTTTGCAGTATTTTGGCGACGACGAAGCCCGAGATGTGACGGGTTACGATCTGAGCCAAGATTATTTTGACATAGTTACGCAGCGCGACCCGCGGTGGGCGGACATCTACCTGTTTCTTTCCACAGCTATTTCTTTTTATCAGGGAAAGCCTGAAACTGCTGTTAACTTTATAGAGCGTGGTACTAGGGCCCTTGCCGTTTCGCCGCAACTTCATTCCCAATCCTGGATAGTGTGGCGAACTAAAGGTCTTGATGAGTTGCTGCTGTTGGGGGATATTCCCGACTCAATTCGCTCCCACGAAATGGCCGCTGATTGGGTGGAAGGAAGCCCGGAAGGGCCGAAATTGGCGCCGATGTTTCGAGCAACTGCTGAGTATTTACGCCGAGATCCCGATAGCGTGCCGGTGCGATTTACTGCTTGGAGCACGGTTTATGCTCAAACAACTGATAAGGTGGTGCGTCAAAGGGCGAAACAAGCTCTTGTCAAGTTGGGAGCTCAGGTGCAAAAAGATAAGGATGGAAACGAGAGCTTTATTTTGCCGCCTCGAAAGTAGTTGACGGTTGACTGTTGACGGTTGACTGTTGACTTTAATTCTCCAATCTAAAATCTAAAATCTAAAATCGGCTTGAGTTAGTTCGCGCCATTCACCGGGTTTTAAACCTTCCAGACGCAAAGGCCCGATCGCACATCTGACTAGCCGCAGCGTCGGAAACCCCACTGCTGCGGTCATTCGGCGCACTTGGCGGTTCCTGCCTTCTGTGAGAGTCATTTCCAGCCAAGCTGTCGGCACGTTTTTGCGAAATCGAATCGGCGGTTCGCGGGGCGGCAAAGCGGGTTCTTCTAACAATAATTGCACTTTTGCCGATCGAGTCCGATAATCTTGAATTGTGACACCTGTCTGCAAAGCGGCGATCGCACTTGCATCGGGAATTCGTTCCACTTGCACCCAGTAAGTGCGGGGATGAGCGAATTTCGGGTCACTGAGGCGGTGCTGCATTTGTCCGTCATCGGTTAGCAGCAACAAACCTTCACTATCGCGATCGAGCCTTCCTACTGCATAAATGTTAGGAATAGGAATATAGTCTTTGAGAGTGCTGCGTTTAGTTTCGCTGGAGTTGTCAGTGAATTGAGTTAAAACGTCGTAGGGTTTGTAAAATAGAATGTAGCGATAGGGCATAAGCAATTAACAAAAATCTACTAATCTCCATAATCCTGTAAGGGCGGGTTTCACCGACAATAATTGCCTAAAATTGACCATCTCCAAAACCCGCCCTCACCCAACGGCAATATGAATAAACTTACACCTAATTTTACCATGCCCGAAGCCACTCACCGCGTTTGCATCGTCTTAGGAACTCGCCCGGAAGCGATTAAACTCGCCCCAGTAATTCAACTTTTCAAAAGTTCGCCAACCTTTGACACCCAAGTAATTTTAACCGGTCAGCACCGAGAAATGGTCGAGCAAGTAATGCGAATGTTCGATCTAAAAGCCGATCGGGATTTAGCAATTATGCAGCACCAGCAAACCTTGACCGATATTACTTCTCGGAGTTTGCAGGGTTTGGAAGCCTTGTTTAAAGAATTGCAGCCCGAAATCGTGTTAGTTCAGGGCGATACAACGACAGCGTTTGCCGCTACTTTGGCTGCATTTTACCAGAAAATACCCGTAGGTCACGTAGAAGCCGGATTGCGGACAGACGACGTGTTGAATCCTTACCCCGAAGAGGCTAACCGACGGTTGATATCTCAGCTCACACGGCTGCATTTTGCCCCGACAGAGCTGGCCCAAGAGAATTTAGGGCGATCGGGCGTTTTAGGAGAAATTCACCGCACAGGCAACACAGTAATCGATGCTTTGCTTTCTGTCGCCAAACGCCAACCAGAATGCAACATTCCCTCTTTAGACTGGAGCAAATATCGCACTATCTTAGCAACAGTTCACCGCCGCGAAAATTGGGGCGATCCCTTACAAGGAATTGCTTACGCATTTCTCCAAATCTTAGATAAATTTCCCGATACAGCTTTACTACTACCCCTGCACCGAAATCCCACTGTTAGAGAACCTTTGCAAGCTCTTTTGGGCGACCATCCAAGAGTATTCTTAACTGAACCTTTAGATTACGCAGAATTAGTAGGAGCGATTCAAAGATGTCATTTAATTTTAACAGATTCGGGTGGCTTGCAAGAAGAAGCACCTAGTTTGGGCAAGCCAGTTTTAGTATTGCGAGAAACCACAGAAAGACCAGAAGCAATTTCCGCAGGAACCGCTAAACTTGTAGGTACGAATTCTGATACAATTTTCACAGCAGCGGCTGAATTGCTCAGCAATTCAGAAGCATACAACGCAATGGCAATGGCAATTAATCCCTTTGGGGACGGTTTGGCAGCCTCGCGGATTTTGAAAATTGTTGAAGACTATTTTAGTTAGCTACCCCTCGATTATTCGGCGGTTGAAACCGCAATTACACAAACTCTCGTCCCCGCAGAGGGGGACTAATTCCTGGTAAAAAAACTCGGTTTCTACCTCCCTTCCCGAATTACCAATCCCCACCGCCACCCCCACCACTATAGTCGCCCCCGCCAAAGCTACCCCCGGAGTCGCTACTGCTACTGCTAATGCTGTAGTCACTACTGCTACTGCTGTAGTCACTGGGGTTATTGCCCTGATAACGGCTGCGGGAGGGGAAAGGAGATTTCCCAGAAAATAAGCTGCCCAATATCCTGAAGATAATGAAGCAAGGTATAAATGCTATGAATAACAACCCAAGTAAGTCATAGATTGGATTCGATGAATCTTCACCTGTGGATGTACTATTGCTAATAACTGGCGATTGACTAGGTATTGGTGACGGTTTCACCCCTTGAGATGGTACGATTGGAGCCAAAGGCAGCGTGATTTGAGATTGAGCATTTACCGTCGGAGTTTGTAAAACATTTACTAATGCCTTTGTCCCCGCTAATGTGCCCCCGTCAAAGTCCTGCTGTTTAAATCGGGGCGTAATTTCGGTTTTAATTACACCCACTGCTTTAGCATCCGGCAAAATGCTTTGAATGCCAGAACCTGTTTCAATTTGAACGCGGCGTTCCCGCGACGAAATCAACAATAAAACTCCGTTATTTTTACCTTTCTTGCCAATACCCCAAAAGTTAAATAATTCTGTAGCAAATGCTTTGGGTGTCGTCGATGGCTTAGTTTCAGGAACTGTCACAACAGCAATTTCTGAGCCGTTTTTCGCCTCTAAATCCGAAATCATTTGATTTAGCTGAGTTTCGGTGCTGTCGCTGAGAATGTTTGCCTTGTCCGTTACCCAAGTGTTATTTACTTGGCTGGGATTCGGTACTTCTTGTACTGTTATAGCTTGGCTCGTTACAGGAAATGCAATTGCCGTAAAGCAAAGCAAACTGCTCCAGATTATTTGTTTATTGCTAAATTGTAACTGCATTGCTTCAGTCTCCTGAATAAGTGCTAGTCTGAAATTGACATATATCTGTCCACCTAATTACAATTAAATAACCAGCTCGCGGTGATGTAAATTCATATTATTCAAAAGTTGGGTTCATAAAAATCCTAATTTTAGGTGCGCCATAAGCACTTTACCTTTATAGCCCTGCACGCACGGGTGGCTAGAAACCGGGTTTTTAACCAAAACAATTGCTGAAAACCGTCAATCTCGGTTCAAAAACCCGGTTTCTTAGTGGGCGAGTGCGAGTGCGAACGAATTTAAATATTTTTAAGGAGAGGGAACTGGTGGCAGAAAATTGCGGCTGCCTTTATAACCAGATAAAATAGCCAGTTTTTCCAAAGAGTGCCTGCCCGTGTAATATTTACCCCGAATTTCCCAAGTGGGGTAAGCTTTAATATTTGCCGCTTTGCACAAATCTGGTTGAGCATCTTTGCCTCTGGGATCGCACTCAATGTAAGTAATCGCCGTAAATGCTTCTTTGCCGAAAAGTTCTTGTTGCGTGTGACAGTTAGGACACCAGTAAGCGCCGTAGAGTCTAGCTTTGATTGTCTGCAAATGGGTTGCTAAAGCTATTTGATCCGGCACGGATTCACTGCGAATAGGTGGCGCTTCTTGTTCGGTAACAGGCTGTGCGAAAGGGGGAGGAGGAGGGAGGGTTTGTGCTAATTTTTGAGTAGATTTGTTGCTGAAACTGAACTGTGCAATTCTTCCGTCTGCTTTGGTAGTGACGAAAATCCCCAAAGTCAGAAAAATGCCGATCGCACAAAAGTTGAATTTGCTTACTCTCATCTTGGATTTCATCTTGAATTTACTAGGATTTCGCGAGCTTGATTCATAGCCTCTACAGCATTGTTTACCACAAAGATGTTAAATTGTGCTAAACCTTGAAAAAAAAGTTGACTTTCACGGCTGTGATTTAACAATATAACTTGTTTGTTAGCTTTGAGGGCGAGCGCAATTTCCGAAGCAGTGCCCGTGCCCATACCGCAGGCAATTATTACGTCTGAAGAAAGAATGTTAATATTATTTCTGGCGTTTCCCATATCGGTGACAATGGCAATATCTACAGCTTCAGAAATGCCACGAGTGTCATTTCCCGGAAGGATGCCGACTGTTAAACCGTTAGCTGATTTTGCTCCTTTGTTGGCGGCATCCATGACGCCGACATTTCTACCGCCACTTAGCAATATCCATCCTGCTTCGGCGATGAGTTGTCCGAGTTGATAGGCATTTCCTAAGTCTGTTGATGTGGCACTTTCGCCCGGACCCATGATGCCGATTATGATTTTTTTCATATCATAGTTTAGGGTTGAATATATTGCATTCTTGACAGATCGAGAACCCTTCTGAATCTGGGTGAGAAAGGGCTCTCGATCTTTCTTAGCCAGATGCCGCAGCCTCACCTGTCACAATCGGTTTTTATTTATTTTTATCCAACAATATTTGGTATAATTGAGTATGATTTTATGTAAAAAAATAGATCAGTTTTTAGAAGCCTACGCCTCATTAATTTATGTAAAAACTTTAATTAATTGGATTAATAAATAAGTATATTTATGTATAATACTCCTGAAAAAGGGAGAATAAGCGATCGCACATCCCCCTTTTTCTGGATCGTGCAGCCGTTGGAGACTTCGATACAAAGCACAGAGACAAACGCTTTCACGCTTAAATCGATGTGAAGCTCTTCTTTCAAACTTCAATCATTCGAGTTTCACACCCGTTTCCTGCGGGAAAAGCCCTACAATAAATTAAAAAATCTCCCCAACAATCATCCCCGCCAATATGACAAACCCCACCCAAACATTTTGGCGAAAGATTTGACCGTAAACAAGCTTAGGAAGCTCCGCATTCCGCAGTTGACTGTACTGCAAAAACCACAAAATAGCCGCCGCAATAATTGCCATCCAAAAGCCAATGTGCAAGTGCAGATTAACTCCCATTGCCGCTAACAAAACCACTGTACCAACAAAGAAAAAACCCACAGCATTAGCAGCATTATCCCCGAAAAAAATCGCGCTGGAATTCACCCCCAAACGCACATCGTCTTCCCGATCGCTCATCGCATAAACTGTATCAAATCCCATCGTCCAAAACACGACTGCACCCCACAGCAGCCAAGTCGCTAATTCTAATTCATTAACGGCGGCGCTCCAACTAATTAAAACTGCAAAACCCCAGGCTATTGATAACACTAATTGCGGCACTGGAAAGAATCTTTTTGCCAGCGGATAGCAGATAATTACTGGTACGGCGGCGACACACAGCCAGAAGCTTAAAGGATTGAGATAAAAAGCGAGAATCGCGGCGCAAGCAAAGGAAATTAATGCAACTCCTATTCCAGTTTGCACGGTGAGGGCGCGGGATGCTAGGGGGCGCGATCGAGTTCTTTCTACTTCGGGATCGATATCGCGATCCCATAAGTCGTTGATGACGCATCCAGCCGCACTTGTGGCTAAGGTACCCAACACAATCACGCCCACCAATGCTGCGGGCGGCTTCCCCTCTGCTGCTAAAAAGACGGCCCACAGGGCTGGAATCATTAAAATGAGCCTTCCTGCTGGTTTGTCCCATCTCAAAAGCCTCACGACGGTTAGCAATGTGGATTCGGGTTGGCGATCGGACTCTGTAAGCATTTCGATTGTAGATTGGAGATTTTTAACTCTAAATTTTATCAAATTTTAGGCACAATCACTTATTATCTGTGGTGCCGATCGCACTTCTGCCGGAATTTCAAACAGGTGAAAGTCTTGGTCAGCCAGCAGTTCCAGATTTTTGCTGATTTAATAGAATGCCTCACTGGATTCGTGAAATAATCATAAATATCTGTCAACCCCGATACTCCAATGGTTAATTCACTTGCTTCTGCGGAGTCAAATCGCATTATTGCTGCTATTGATATGGGTACTAACTCATTTCACATGGTGGTGGCGCGCATCGATCCGAAATTGCCCGCATTTACGATTATTGCTAGAGAAAAAGATACGGTTCGGTTGGGCGATTGCGAGGCAAAAACAGGGCGCTTGAAGTCCGAGGTTATGGAAAGGGCGATCGCCACTCTGCGCCGTTTTCTAGATATTGCTAAAACTTTCAATGCTGAACAAATTATCGCTGTGGCTACGAGTGCAGTTCGGGAAGCCCCTAACGGGCGGGATTTTCTCAAACAAGTTGCTGAAGAATTAGACCTGAATGTGAGTTTAATTTCTGGTCAAGAAGAAGCGCGGAGAATTTATCTCGGTGTTCTTTCGGGTATGGAGTTTAACAATCAGTCCCAGGTAATTATTGATATTGGGGGCGGTTCTACGGAGTTGATTTTAGGAGACAGTTCTGAGCCTCGCTGTCTCACCAGTACAAAAATTGGTGCTGTTCGCTTAACAGGACAATTTGTCAAAACTGACCCGATTACTAGGGAGGAGTTTGCTTATTTGCAAGCTTATATTCGGATTTCGCTGGAAAGACCGATCGACGAATTGCGCTCTCACTTCAATGCGGGCGAACCTTTGCGCTTGATTGGCACTGCTGGAACAATCGAAACTCTGGCTGCAATTAACGCTCGCGAAAAGTTTGGAACAGTACCTAGTCCGCTGGCTGGATATCAGTTAAGTTTAAAAGATTTGCGCGATTTAGTCAATCGCTTTCGCAAACTTTCTTACTCGGAAAGGTTGGCAATTCCAGGAATGTCGGACAAGCGGGCGGAAATTATTCTGGCAGGCGCTTTGATTTTGCAGGAAGCTATGACACTATTAGGAATTGAATCGCTGACTGTGTGCGATCGCTCTCTGAGGGAAGGTGTAATAGTTGACTGGATGCTGGCCCACGGTTTAATTGAAAACCGCTTGCGCTATCAAGGTTCAATCCGCCAGCGCAGCATTCTGCACATGGCTAACAAATATCAAGTCAATTTAGAACAAAGCGAAAGAACCGCAGCATTTGCGCTCAATTTTTTCGACCAAACTCAAGGAATTCTACACAATTGGGGAACCGAAGAACGCGAGTTGCTGTGGGCTGCCGCGATTCTGCACAACTGCGGTTTGTACGTCAGCCATTCAGCGCACCACAAGCATTCTTACTATTTAATTCGCAATGGTGAGTTATTGGGATACACTGAAACAGAGATTGAAGTAATTGCCAATTTGGCTCGCTATCACCGGAAGAATCCTCCTAAAAAGAAGCACGAAAATTTTATTGTTCTCCCAAAAACTTACCGAGAATTAGTCAGTAAATTGCATCCTTTTCTGCGGTTAGCTGTGGCTTTAGATAGGCGGCAAATCGGCGCAATTTATGATTTTAAATGCCAACACCGCCCGGAAGTTAGAGAGTTTCACTTGCGGCTACAACCGCTCAATCCCGAAGACGATTGCGCTCTAGAACTGTGGAGTTTGGATTATAAAAAGCCGTGTTTTGAATATGAGTACAATCTCAAATTAGTGGCAACTTTGGAACCGACTCTGATTCCGGTTTAAATACAAAGCCGAGCCTGGAAACGAGAGACTGTAGGCTGCGAAGTACGCACCCTACAGTTTCAACTTAACCCCAAGTCTAGTACCAATATTGTGTTTGACTCCATACTCCTCGCGATCGCCCTAGCCTGCCTTCTGAAGGCAGGATGGATTAATTTCAGATAGGATAAATCAATGCGATATGACTATTTGCTGACGCTATACGAAAGATTTAAGTAGTGTCTCATATCATGTCCGATCGAGCGACCGCGATTTTTGTAGGGGCTGCCCTCACCAACAATACCTGCCAATAATTGACAATCTCAAAAACCCGCCCAGACCGAAATATTATGGTTAATCGATCGGACATGATATTAGGAATAATTCTGATACAACCAGATTCGATATTATATCTACAAACCAGGTAGCCCAATTACTGTAAAATCCTGTTGAGTGATGAGATTAGCTGATACGCCTTTTAGGCTAGCTAAGATTTGATCTGTGTTGGAAATTTTGATAAAAGTTGTAGTGTTTTCTTCAAATATGCTGAGTCGATCGACCGTTAACCCTCCCGTTAAAATTAATAAATCTTCACCTTGCCTAAAATCAGCGATTACATCGTGGCCTTCACCCGCAGTCAAGAAAAAGTAATCGCGCCCGCTTCCCCCTTGCAGCGTATCGTTTCCGAAGTCTCCCATCAACCAGTCGTCGCCCATTCCCCCAATCAAAGTATCATCACCCTTACCCCCGTACAGAGTATCGCTACCGTCACCGCCGCACAATTGATCGGCATCTTGATTACCAAAAATTAAATCATTGCCGCTGCCGCCGCACAAATAATCTTGTTGACTGCTAGCATCCATCGCGATATTGTCAATATCTCCGAAAATCGTATCCTCGCCATCGCCACCGCAGATGCTGTCATTTCCCAAATCTCCAAACAGCAAATCATTGCCAGAATCGCCGCAAATTATATCGTTATCTTTGCCGCCATGTAAGGTATCATTGTCGTTGCCGCCGCTGAGAGTATCTTCGCTTTCTTGTCCGTACAAAACGTCGTTGCCGTTATTGCCAAAAAGCAAATCTTTTCCTGTCAAGTCACTGTCAGACGCATCAAAAGTGCCCCCAAATAAACTGTCATTACCTTCATCGCCAAGCAGGGTATCGTTGCCTTTGTCACCCCAAACTACGTCATTATCTTTGCCTGCGATCGCCACATCATGATCTTTACCCCCATAAATAATGTCATTCCCAGCGTGACCGATGAGATAGTCGTTATTTTCGTTGCCAAATATAGTGTCGCTGTCTGCATCCGCGCCAACAGTAACTGGGCTAGCAAAGCCGCCGTAAATATTGTCGTTGCCGAGAAAGCCATTTAGCCAGTCGCTGCCGTTGAAACCGTTGATGATGTCATTAATATCGCTGCCGGTTAGAGTATCTTTATCGTCAGTACCGTTGAGGATATTTTCAGGGATATTGGGGCCGGGAATGGAAGTGCGATCGGGTAAAGTGATTCGATCGCACATACAGTCTTCCGAAGCAGCAGGAATTAGCGCAGGTGTGGGGGTTTCGGTTGTTGGAGATGTGGTTGGGGCGATCGAATTCTGATTGGCGATCGGCGTTTCCCCAGGTTTAGCCGTCGGAATTGGAGTTTCCGCAGATGTTGAAATTGGCGTCGGAATTGGTGTCGGAGTTTCCCCAGGAATTAGCGTCGGAATTGGAGTTTCAGCAGGAATTGGCGTCGGTGTCGGAATTGGAGTTTCCGCAGGCGTCGGAGTTTCAGCAGGAATTGGCGTCGGTGTCGGAATTGGAGTTTCCGCAGGCGTCGGAGTTTCAGCAGGAATTGGCGTCGGTGTCGGAATTGGAGTTTCCGCAGGCGTCGGCGTCGGAATGGGCGTCGGTGTCGGAATTGGAGTTTCCGCAGGTGTCAGAGTCGGGGTTGGCGTCGGAATTTCCCCCGGTGTCAGAGTCGGGGTTGGCGTCGGAATTTCCCCCGGTGTCGGAGTCGGTGTCGGAGTTGGAATTTCCGCAGGTGTCGGAGTCGGTGTCGGAGTTTCCGCAGGCGTCGGAATTGGAGTTTCCGCAGGCGTCGGAGTCGGTGTCGGAATTGGAGTTTCCGCAGGCGTCGGAGTCGGTGTCGGAGTTTCCGCAGGCGTCGGAATTGGAGTTTCCGCAGGCGTCGGAGTCGGTGTCGGAATTGGAGTTTCCGCAGGCGTTGGAGTCGGTGTCGGAGTTTCCGCAGGCGTCGGAGTCGGAGTCGGAATTGGAGTTTCCGCAGGCGTCGGAGTCGGTGTCGGAGTTTCCGCAGGCGTCGGAATTGGAGTTTCCGCAGGCGTCGGTGTCGGAGTTTCCGCAGGCGTCGGAGTTGGAGTTTCCGCAGGCGTCGGAGTCGGTGTCGGAGTTTCCGCAGGCGTCGGAGTTGGAGTTTCCGCAGGCGTCGGAGTCGGAGTTGGTGTCGGAGTTTCCGCAGGCGTCGGAGTCGGTGTCGGAGTTTCCGCAGGCGTCGGAGTTGGAGTTTCCGCAGGCGTCGGAGTCGGAGTTGGTGTCGGAGTTTCCGCAGGCGTCGGAGTCGGTGTCGGAGTTTCCGCAGGCGTCGGAGTTGGAGTTTCCGCAGGCGTCGGAGTCGGAGTTGGTGTCGGAGTTTCCGCAGGCGTCGGAGTCGGTGTCGGAGTTTCCGCAGGCGTCGGAGTTGGAGTTTCCGCAGGCGTCGGAGTCGGAGTTGGTGTCGGAGTTTCCGCAGGCGTCGGAGTCGGAGTTGGTGTCGGAGTTTCCGCAGGCGTCGGAGTCGGTGTCGGAGTTGGAATTTCCGCAGGTATCGGAGTCGGTGTCGGAGTTTCCGCAGGCGTCGGAGTTGGAGTTTCCGCAGGCGTCGGAGTCGGAGTTGGTGTCGGAGTTTCCGCAGGCGTCGGAGTCGGAGTTTCCGCAGGCGTCGGAGTCGGAGTTGGCGTCGGAATTTCCGCAGGCGTCGGAGTCGGAGTTGGCGTCGGAATTTCCGCAGGTGTCGGAGTCGGAGTTGGCGTCGGAATTTCCGCAGGTGTCGGAGTCGGAGTTGGAGTTGGAGTTTCCGCAGGCGTCGGTGTCGGAGTCGGAGTTGGAGTTTCCGCAGGCGTCGGTGTCGGAGTCGGAGTTGGAGTTTCCGCAGGCGTCGGTGTCGGAGTTGGAGTTGGAGTTTCCGCAGGCGTCGGTGTCGGAGTCGGAGTTGTATCTACAATAGTCAAAACAGCACTATAAATCGCTCCTAAATCTGATCCATTAGTGGGATTATTCAGAGTTAAATTAACAGTTTCATCCTCTTCTATCTCTGAATCATCAACAATGGGAATCGTGAAAGTTTGAGTGGTTTCGCCAATGCCAAAATTTAAGGTTCCCGATGTCTGGTTATAATCGCTGCCAGCATTAGCTGTTCCATTACTTGTACTGTAACTGACAGCAGCAGCCACATTAGTAGCATCAGTGCGAGTAACAGTAATTGTGGCAAAATTACCGTTTTCATTAACGCTGTAATTTGCGGCACTAAAGTTAAATGTGCCTGGATTGGTGAGATTGATAATGAACGCTTGGGTGTCAGAAGTATCGAGCCCGTCGTTCTCTCTACCGCCATTATCTTTCAGGTTCAGAGTGATATTAGCACTGCCGATCGCCCCCGGCACCGGTGTAAAGGTTAGCGTCCCCACCGAGTCGATCGCCGGTGGTACACTAAACAAAGCAGCATTATCATTCCCTACCACTTGAAAAGCCACAGTTTGTCCCGATTCGTTAGGGCCTGGAGAAATCGCAGTCGCCCATCTGGGGATGATTTGTGGCCCCGAATTGCTGCTGAGAGTGCGATCGACTCCTTTGACAAACGAAGGTGCATCGTTGACTGGATTAACTGCGATCGAACTTGTTAAACTATTAGTGCTAAACGGCGTTGTTCCCCCGGTAACAGAAGCATTGACGCCGGCAGTACCGTTACCCACTCCGTTACTTCCATCCCACGCCCGAAAAGTAATTGTTGGTTCGCTTCCTGGGGTACTGTAATAGTCTGGGTTGGGTACAAAGCGGACTCTCGCAGGCGTTTGCAGGGAAACCCGCGTCAGGTTGATGTTAGCTTGGGCGGAGGTAGTGCCGTCACCGAGGAATAGAGAATTAGGAGTTTCGTAAGGATCGATCTGGTCGCTAAATCCTGAATAATCGCGCAGCGGGCCGCTTAGTATGATATCGCTGCCATCGGAAAGAAAGTAATTGTCACCTTGAACTCTGAGAGTGTAGTTAGTAGCAATATTGGTGTTATAAGCAAAATTCTCGGCTGCAACAAATAAGCCGTTGGTTTGTCCGCCTGGGTTGGGAGTAATGCCGTCGCCTTGTGCAAAGATATTGCCAGAAGTTGCAGATAGCTGCTGGAAACCGATTTCAATCGCTTTGCGATCGCTAGTAACAGCAACAATGCTAAAACCAGCCCGATTTTGATTAGTGCGGGATTCCGAGATAATTTGGAGATTAAAAGACAGGCTAAAGCCTGTAGTGCGATCGAGCGGAGGAAATGACGGATTTAAAGGATTATTTCTATAGCCAGCATAAATACTATTGGTGGCAGTGCTGTTTAAATTAACTCCATTACCGTTAAAAAATTCGGAAGCTGTTGCGGTAGGAGAAGCAAGATTTAAGTTAGTCAAAGACAGCCAATTTTGAGCAGTGGGAGTGTTACCAAGTAAGCCATTATAAAGAGGAGTCGGGCCTAGTAGGGTTGCTGAACTTTCCGACACTGTGCCGAAATTTGTCCAAGTATTGCCGTCCGTTGAAAATTGCCAGTTACCGTTAGTATTGTCTGCTGCGGTGACTGCGACACCCAAAGGATCGCCATTAGCGTCACTTCCTAACTCGCTAGTGAGGTTAAAAATACTAAAGCCTGTGTTATCTGCGCTGGGTATATCTTCATTAATTGCGAGCAGCGGATTCACATTAAGATCTGCCCAACTCGGAGCAATGTTAACCGGCCGATTGCGGAGACTGTTAATATAAATAGTATTAATTCCGCCGTTGGGTAAACCCAAGGAGCCGGGACTATCTATAGTATAACTAGCAGTTCTGTTGATGCCGCCAATATCGCTCACAAACTCGACATTACCCCCGTTGCTTGGTGCTGGAATTTGCACCTTAGCTGCACTCCCAAATGCTCCGTGTGTTCCTGATGTCCTCCAGGCGAGGGAATCAACAGAAGTAATTCCCGCACTGCTAGTATCTACCCAAACAATATCTGATGCTGCAAAATCCCCAGGCAAATTTCCGGCTGGGAGCAGCTTTGTCAAAAATCCACCTGCGGGACTCAATCGAATGTTCCAATCGTTGTTTGTTCCCGACGGTATGGGGTTGTAGGCAATCTCTTGATTAGCAACCGAACCGCCGATCGTAAGTATTGTTCCTGCTTTAAACACAGGAGCAATACTTGCCATATTAGTAAATCGATAAGCTGAATATTTAGCGGTAGTTGGATCAGTTGAGTCGCCTACAAAATAGCTCTGAAGCTGAGTTGCACTTACATCTTCTGTGAGCAGTAACTCTACATACTCGTTGCCTGTAATGTTTCCAGTATCCCGCCGGAATTCGTTAATAATTATCTGTCCCATCTAGATGCACCTAAATTTGAGATGATTATGTATTAGCTATCAACTAATGTTTTTTTTACGTTAAATCTTTTTATTTACGTAAATACACTGTCAGTAGTTTGTCCGTAGAGTGGCTTGTTTAAGTCATTTTTATTACTAAAATAATATCTGGAGTTCTGAGTAGTGTCAAGCAAAAGCTTGGATTATTGTCGATCGCACTCCTGGACACAAAAAGTGATTTGATATCAATTCAGGTTGCACGAGCGATATGATTTTTGAGTGTTGACTGTTGACTAAAATTATGCTTTCGGGATAACTGACTGTTTGGACATTGGAACAATACCGATGCAATCGGAAACGATATGATTTGACACACTACTAATAGCGGTAAGCAGCGCGTTGCCCACTCTACATAATTAACTAAGGTGCGTACTCCGCACCTTAGTTAATTAATTTGTGCTTACCCGAAGATGGTAAAATCATTCACACCGAGCGCACTAGCTTGCACTCCATTCAAAGCAGCTAACAGTTGACCGTTCTCACCAATCCTGATGAAAGCTGCATTAGCGTTTTGGGTAATACTAAGTTGACCAAAAGTTAGGCCACCCGCTAACACCAGCAAATCTTCCCCTATTGTGAAATCAGTAATTTGATCGCTGCCTTCACCTACTGTTAAAACAAAGCGATCGCGCCCAATGCCGCCGCTGAGAATATCATTGCCCAAACCCCCTATCAGACAATCGTCGCCTTTACCCCCGTAGAGAGTATCGTTGCCCTCCTCGCCGCATAGCTTGTCACTACCGCCGTTGCCAAACATCAAATCATTGCCAGCACCGCCGCACAGGGAATCAGGCTCACCGTTAAAGTTGATCGCGCTGTCTCCGAAAATAGTATCGTCCCCGTCGTCGCCGCAAATGCTATCACTGCCGCGATCGCCCAACAGCAGATCGTTGCCAGTACCCCCCACCACAACGTCATTGCCCTTGCCGCCGTAAACCGTATCGTTGCCCTCTTCGCCGCTTAGAGTGTCTGCAGCATCTCCCCCATTCAAGAAGTCGTTGCCAGCACCGCCAAACAGCAAATCGCGTCCATTCGAGTCAGGGCTAGACGGGTCAAAACTGCCTCCAAACAAGCAGTCGTTACCCTGAGCCCCAACTAGAGTGTCATTGCCCTTGTCGCCCCAAATCAAGTCATCGTCTTTGCCGCCGATCGCCACATCATCGCCCTTACCCCCGAAAATGCGATCGTCGCCGCCGGCGCCGTTGAGGTAATCATTGCCATTGCCCCCAAACAGCAAGTCTTTGTCTGCATTGGGACCAAGGGGGATATTGCTGGGCAGTCCCCCGTAAATATTGTCGTTGCCTTTTTGGCCAAGCAGAATGTCGTCGCCGTTGAAACCGCTGATAACGTCGTTGAGATTGCTGCCGATGAGGAAGTCGTCGCCGTCAGTGCCATTGAAAGTGCGATCGACTGAATTCGGGCCCGGAATCGAACTGATCGCGGGTAGGGTAATCTGTTCGCAAATGCAATCGGCATCGCCGCCGCCAACGCTGTCAGAGTCAACAGGAGTTCCCGTTGGAGTCGGAGTTCCCGTCGGAGTCGGAGTCGGAGTTCCCGTTGGCGTTGGAGTTCCCGTTGGCGTTGGAGTTCCCGTTGGCGTTGGAGTTCCCGTGGGAGTTGGAGTCGGAGTTCCCGTCGGAGTTCCCGTGGGAGTCGGAGTCGGAGTTCCCGTGGGAGTCGGAGTCGGAGTTCCCGTGGGAGTCGGAGTCGGAGTTTCCGTGGGAGTTGGAGTCGGAGTTCCCGTGGGAGTTGGAGTCGGAGTTTCCGTGGGAGTTGGAGTCGGAGTTTCCGTGGGAGTTGGAGTCGGAGTTTCCGTGGGAGTTGGAGTCGGAGTTTCCGTGGGAGT
>NZ_JAMPLN010000045.1:0-43843 GCF_040004035.1 Microcoleus vaginatus FACHB-2002
TCTTCAAGATTAGCTATTTAATCTGAGCCCTCTTGAGTTTTTGAGTAACAGCTTGCCTTCTATCCAAAGGCAACTACTTTTAGATGCGATCGTTTTTTAGTCTAAACTCCAGTTAAACAATTTAGCGGATCTTTTTTGGGTAGGGAAATGGCATTGCCGTGTCCTCTTTTGCCTTGTTGTCGATCGTTGGAGTCGATCGCACTCGCGAGGGCAATTTCACCATCCAATCCGGTTGATTTTACCCGTTATATCCATTCCGGTTGATTAAACCACAGAGGACACAGAGGATACAGAGAAAGGGAAGAGAGAGATGAATAATTCCGATGCCAAGGGATTTGATATTACCCAAAATCAGGACAGTGCGCCGTGCCGTTTCCCTACAATTAATCGGAAGGTGGTTAAGTTTGTATTCATTAATCCTTCTCCTGTTCAAGTGGAAACGCCCCTTTACTTTTTGATAGTAAGTTGTCATAGCTTTGATTTTAGTCAACAGCTTTTTTAACAATTAAGCGCAACAGCTTATGATAAAAATTTATAGTTTAATGGTAGGAGTGAAGCGGGCAATGCCCATCCTACAAATAGAGTCCTCGATCGCCCAAATCTAAAATCTATGAGTACCGACTTCTGTGCCCAAAATCCTTTATCAGTCAGTTTCGCCGATGTGGAGGAGGCGGCAAATCGCTTGCAGGGCATAGCTTTCAAGACGCCGGTGCTGACTTCGGAAACTTTCAACAAACGCACAAATTCTCAGGTATTTTTCAAGTGCGAGAACTTTCAGCGCACGGGTTCGTTTAAATTTCGGGGTGCTTGCAATGCTTTGATCCAGCTATCTGAAGCCGAAAAGCAGCGGGGAGTGCTGACTTTTTCTTCGGGAAATCACGCGCAGGCGATCGCCCTTGCGGCACGGTTGCTAGAAATTCCTGCTACTGTTGTCATGCCGGCAGATGCGCCCAAAGTCAAGCAAGAAGCGACTCGCGGCTACGGTGCAGAGATTATTTTGTACGATCGCACTCAAGTTTCCCGCGAAGAGTTAGCGGCTAAAATTGCCGCAGAACGGCACTTGACAATTATTCCTCCTTATGATCATGCGTGGGTGATTGCGGGACAAGGTACGGCGGGGTTGGAATTAATCGCAGAAGTTGGGGAGTTGGATTTGCTGCTGGTTTGCTGCGGTGGCGGGGGTTTGCTGTCGGGATGCGCGATCGCCACAAAAACTTTGTCTCCGCAGTGTAAAGTAATAGGAGTAGAACCTGAGCAAGCAGACGATGCGGCGCGATCGTTCCGCACGAAAACGCTACAAACTGTTACTAACCCGGATACGATTGCTGACGGTGCGCGCACGCCATCTTTGGGGAAATTAACCTTTCCTTTGGTGCTGCATTATGTTGATGAGATGGCAACTGTTTCCGAAGACGCAATTCGCAGCACAATGTTTTTTATGTGGGAACGCATGAAGGTAGTTGTGGAACCGACGGGAGTGTTAGCGGCGGCGGCTTTGTTGTCAGGTGTTGTGCAGTCTGAAAATGCGAGAATTGGTGTGATTGTTAGTGGGGGAAATGTGGATTTGAGCGAAGTCAATCGTTTTTTTTACTGTAATTAATTCTGCCACTTTATTAGTTCATCAGTCCGAAAGCCCGCCCGGGGTTTAAACCCCTTTTTAATAGCAAAAGTCCTCTAAAAACGACTGGAAAGCATTTTTTATTTTTATCTTAAGTCCACTCAAGTGGACTTGCTCTGTGAGACGGCCGTTAAAATCCCCGGCGGACTTTCGGGCAAACGCCAAATATTCATGCAAACGTCAAATATTAATATTGACAAATTTGACCAAAGTAAAAAGCGATCTGATAAAATGCTTCCACAACAAACTTCGATGTAATAGCACAATGTCTTCAGAAACAAACTCAGCGGCTCAATCTACAACTGGTGCAGATGCGATCGATGTTGCGATCGCCTCTGGGATCGACTTTGACGGTACTCCGATTCCGCAAGCAAAATTAGACCTCTACAAGCAAGTGATGGGATTAGAAGCCGGCAGACAGCGCAGTGGCGTGTCAAATACAATGCGATCGCGCATTGTCCGAATCGGTGTCAAACATCTGCCTCAAAACGAGCTCGATAAAATGCTCGTTGCTGCTGACTTCGCACCGCTGAAAGATAAAGAAGTTGCATTTTATTACGGTGGGAAGTAAAAATTATCTACCCTTTTAGACAGATGAACAGTCATCCCCAAATCGGTCAAAATTGGGACAAATCCTAGCAGAGGGTCAGTGTATGAATACTAACGGTAGTACAGTCATCAGCAACCTCGAGTATGATTTGTTAACAATTTTGCAAAACAAGTCTGAAGCTTTGAAAGCCTACGATACTTACATGAAAGATGCTCAGGAAATGGGTTCTGAGCCTTGTGCTGAACTGTTTCAAAAATTGCAGCAAGCTGACATGGAGCACGCGCAGGAAATTCGGCAGCACCTTCAACAGGTAATGCAGCAAGGCAAGATGTAAAGCTGGTTCAACTAGCTCTGCAAGTTATGAGTTATGAGTTAAGTAGCAGCTATGAGTTAAAGAGTTTTGGATTCACAACTCATCTTCAATTCCTTAAACTCTTTCTCTACCGAGCGCTCAAAACATCAATCTGACCGCTCAACCAATGTCGATTACAACTCTTAATTCATAACTAGCAACTGGTGACACCACTTCTTGAAACTTCAGCGACGGGTAGGGACTTAGGCTTTGCTTAAGTCCTTACCTATCTAGCAGTAGAGGTTATAAAATCTCCGGTTTCAAAGCTCGTTCCATCAGCGATAAAACAGCTTGTTCAGGAGTAATTTCACTATTTAATAAGCGATAAACTTGACGAGAAACAGGAACTTCAATGCCGCGTTGATTAGCTAAATCAATCAACACATTAGTAGTATTAACACCCTCAGCAGTACTCTGCAATTCGTGTAAAATTTGCTCTAAAGATTTGCCTTCAGCTAATCCGAAACCAACCCGATAATTACGCGATAAAGGACTGTTGCAAGTAGCGAGCAAATCTCCCAAACCAGACAAACCGTAAAAAGTTTCTGCGCGAGCTCCCAAACGAACCCCCACCCGAATCATTTCCGGCAAAGCGCGAGTCAGCAAAGCAGATTTAGCATTAGTTCCTAATTGTAAACCGTCGCAAACACCAGCGGCGATCGCAAATACATTTTTCAAAGTTCCACCTAACTCAGTCCCCAGCGGGTCTTCATTCACATAAACCCGAAAAATATCAGAACTGTAAATATTTTGCACTTGCTTGGCCGCCGCTAAATCCAAACTCGCCGCTACCGTTGCAGCAGGCAATCCTTGCTGAATTTCCTCGGAAAGATTAGGGCCCGAAAGTACCACAATTGAATTGTTAGGAAAAGCATTTTGCCAAATTTGAGACGGAGTGCGCGTGCTCGCGGGGTCTAAACCTTTGGTGACAGTAACTATAATTGTATCGGGACTTAACTCTAACGCCAAAAGTCGATCGACCGTTGCTCCAACTCCTTTCATCGAAACAGCCGAAACAACAACATCCGCACCTGTGATAACTGATTCTAGATTAAAAGAACTGCTGCGCGACCACAAATTAACTCGAGATCCTTTTTTGTCTCCCAGATTTGCCAGTGCCGAACCCCAAGCACCTCCGCCTAATATTGTCAAGCTTGGCATAGAATTTAGTTTGATGAATTTAACCGCAGATTAACACAGATAAATCACAGATAAATCATAGCAATCAATCTGCGTTAATCCGCGTGCATCTGCGGTTAACAAATTCTCACCCTACAAACGCGGCCGCAATCCATAATGACGGTAACGCCAATAATCTCGTAAAATGCGATCGTGATCGAAACACAACTCACGAGGAATCTGCCAAGATTCAAAAAATTGTAAATTTTTAGCATCGTCCGCGGCTTGAGGTTCGCCCGTTGCAGAAGCCAAGAATACAATACTGATTGTGTGTTGGCGCGCGTCCCGATTTGGGTCAGAATAAACGTAAAATTGCTCAATTAATTCTACATTCAAGCTTGTTTCTTCTAAAGCTTCGCGTTTGGCCGCCGTTTCTACCGCTTCCCCGTAATCGACAAAACCGCCGGGAAGTGCCCAGCCGTAGGGAATATTGCGGCGTTCGATGAGTATGATCGGCCGATGGGGGCGATCGGCTAATTCGATGATAATATCAACTGTAGGAGCGGGATTTTTGTATGTCATTTGCAAAGGAAGAAGGAAGGCACGACAAGAATTTTGACACGGATAAACGGCTTAATTTCAACTGGTTCGGAGTTCCTTCTTCCTGCTGAATCATGCTAAACCGCGAATTAGTACGCGCTGCTTTTGCAAAACCTCAGAGTACAGCTTTTCCAACTCAGTAATATTCTGACTCAGAGTGTACCGATCGAGCGCTCGTTGGCGTGCTTTTTGACCAAGCAGCATTCCCAACTCAGGATGATCGCAAAACAGCGGCAGCAAGGTTTGCAACTGACTCCGTACCCGCTGAGTGTTCAAAACTATCCCCGCGCCTTCCTCCAAAGCCTCGCCGTCAGCACCGGCATCGGTTGCCAAACAAGCTAAACCGCAGGCCATCGCTTCCAGCAGCGACAGCGATAGTCCCTCCACCAAAGAAGGCAAAATAAATACGTCTGCACCCCGCAGAATTTCGATACGGCGTTCCTCCTCGGCAACAAATCCGAGCCACACAATGCCATCATCTTCGCCGTAAAACAGTTGCAGCGAGGCGGCTAGGGGCCCGTCACCTACGATCGCCAATACGTTCCTAGGGCCAAAATTGCACTGTTTCCAGGCCTTGAGCAGGGCTTCGACATTTTTCTCCTGGGCAATGCGGCCTTGGTAAACAAAAATTCGATCGGCTTTTAATTCTGACTTCAACCCCGAAGGCCCGGGCGAATATTTAACAGCATCCACGCCGTTGGGAATCACAGCCACCCGTTCCTGTGGCACTCCCAACTTCACCAATATATCCCGCTGAATTTGAGAAAAAACGATCGTCGAGTCGTAGTTCGCCAAAAACGGAGCGTAGAGTTGATACATCAGGTGTTGGGTTCCCGATGTCAAATTCCGCAATTTGCGATCGAACGGCGGGTGAAAAGTCGCCACCAGAGGCAAATTCAATTCTTGACAAATTTCCGGCAGCAGAAAGTCTAGAGGCGAAAGCGTCAGGGAAGCGTGAACCACATCGGGTTTGAGCCGCCGCAGAGATTTCATCAGCACTGTGCGGGACTTGAGAGTGGGAATCGTATAAATTTGCGACTTGTAGTGACAGGGTAAAGAGACTTCGTTGCAACTTGCGGGCGAGAGCGAATTGGTATATGAGGTTTGAGCAATTCCCTTGCCCCACGAACCATTGGCCATACTCCACGCCGTATTGTTCCTGTCCAGCGGGCCCGCTTCTTGGGCAAAGTGCAGGAAACTGACCTGGTATCCCCGGTCTAACAGTGCGTTGGTGACTTCCCTGGAGTAAGTGACGTTACCGCAAAAAGGTGATTTTTTTCCTAGCCAAGCGATGTGCATTCCAGTAAATCAGAGTTTGTTATTTTTTAGATTCGATCGACTTTGCTATTAGTGCTACGGGAAATATACCAGGTTAAGACACCCCCAGCGATCGCTAATCCTGCTAAAGCCAAAAATACTGTCGGCAAACCCAGAAATGTTTCCGCTACGCCGGCCAAAGCCAACGGTAAACTCAAAGCGATATTAGTGGCATTGTTTTGCAGCCCGAAGACTTTTCCCCGCATTTCTTCTGGGGTTTCTGCTTGAATTGTAGTCTGCATCGGCACTCCCACCAATGAGGCAAATAAACCCAACAGGGTAATGAACAGCACCGATAGCCACAAATGGTGTGTAAATGCAGAAAGGCCCATCAGAGCAAGTGCCATGCCGATCGATCCGATTAAACTCAGTTGCGAGTGAGAAAATTTGTGGCCGAGATAGCCAACTGTCGCCGCCCCACCAGCCATTCCGACGCCCACCGCAGCCAGCAAAAAGCCAAATTGTGATGCTTTCATACCGGGGAGGATTTCTGCCAGCCGAACTGCTAGAACTGCCAAGGCTGCAAAAATGGAAAATAGAATAATTAGTTGAATTAAAGCATTGCGGACTTTCGGTTGATCGTTGATGTAACGCAGGCCGTCTTGCAAATCTGCTAGAGGGTGCGGCGGTTCGTGTTCGGCATCGTTTTTTTCGCCTGTTTTCATCGACAGCAACAGCACTCCGGCGAAGGCGTAACTTCCGCCTACTACTAATTCTTTGCCGATGCCGAGTCCGCCGCCGAGGTTGGAAAATAGGGTGTCGGCTAAAGCTAGTAAGGGTTCTCCGACTGCGAAGCCAATAATCACCGAACCCATCATGGTTGTGGTGTAGAGGGAGTTTGCTGATAGCAGGTGGCGGCGTTCCACAATTAGGGGAATCACTGACTGTTCTGCTGGGGCGAAAAATTGAGTTAGAGTCGAAACGAGGAATGTCACTAGCAGCAGCAAGCAGAATCCGAGCGGCAGTTGACCGAGTTCCCACCCGTCAGAGAGCCACAGCAGCACGGGCAATGTTAAAACAAAGCCTCCCCGCAGGAGGTTTGTGGCTACGAGCACTGCTTTTTTCGACCACCGATCGACATACACGCCCGCGGCGGCCCCGAACAGCACTGCGGGAATGGTAAAGGCGATCATGATTGCCGATACCCACCTGCTGATGGTTTGATCTGGCGCTTGAAAGCGGCTGGCCACCAGGGCGATCGTCAGTACGAGATAAACTTTATCTGCTAGTTGGGAAAAAACTTGCCCACTCCACAATGCTAGAAAATTTGGGTTTTTGAGCACTGGCAGAAATCCCGTTTCTTGTTCGGAAATTTCGGCTACTGCTTCGGAGAGTTCTGCTGCTGGCTCTGGTGTGGGAACTGGGAGGGTTGTTTCGGGCTGTGGGCTATTGCCGTTGTTCCAGTCTGGTGCTGGAGTTGTGGGGTATTTATCCATTTCTGGGTGTTGGACGTTGCTCCATTGTCGATCGGCCAAGACGGGCTCCGAGCGAAAATCGGGAAAATTTTCTCGTTCTTCCATCTTGTGGTGGGTCACAGCTAACACAGATATTCTCAAATCAGAATCGGACAGTCGCATCATAGGATTTGGGGGGGTTCGCCTGGGATGGTGGAGGTTGGGGGGATGGGAATTTGAAATTGAGGTGTTAACCCCTAAGTTTATTAATAATCTCGTAACTTTATCTCTATCTATTATCTGATGTCGCAACAACGTTGAGAATTTACCTGAAAAGGCCGGCAGGTTCGGGTATCCGGCAGGCTGGGGGTGCGATGTACGATCGCCCGTTCACCTATTTAAATCAACACTCAAAATTTAAAACTCAAAACTCTCTAGGTAGGTGTCGATCGAGCTTCCCGATCTAATCGTGCAACCTAAATGATACTGGGCATATTGCCGCAAAATATTTTCTACTGATACCCACGTTGTTCGATCGGCAATCCCCTCTCCTAGTTCTGGACTAGCCAACTGTTGCAGCGCTGCTAATTCCTTAGCATTTATCTCAAAATTTGTCAAGTGCTTGCTGCCATTCGTTTGCCGGGAACGGGAGGCGGATTTGTACAAGCTACCGATTTCTGAAGAGAGTTCCGCCTCTAGGTTAGCTAGTTCGGGCAAGCTGAAGGTTCCCCCAGAGGGTATACTAAACCCGGTTTGCCAGTTCGGATCGGTGAAATTTGGGATGAGTGCCTGTCTGGTGGCGCAGCAAACTTGGACTTGGGGCGCGAGGCCGGCTAAGGCTAGCAGGTGAAAAATGCCGTGGCTGAGGTGGGCGACAAGCACGGCGGCGGATTGGATTTCTGTGCGATCGGACAAACGCTCCAAACGGCTCAAATGTTCGCCTAGCAACCAAAAGAGTTCTTCTTGGGGTTCATCGGAAAGGGCGCTGGCGATCGCCAATTCGGCCAGATATTGCGCGGCTGAGAGTTTTCCGAGGTTGCGGCTCAAACCCGGATGGGATTGTACCGTGTCGGCTTGGGTAATTTTGTCGAGCGATCGGCCTTTGGCAATTAGCAATTCGTTGACAACAAATAATTCGCTTCTACCGCCGATGGTCGATCGTTGTTTGCGAACACCCGGTGCTACGGCTCGAATTAAGCCGAATTCCCGCGTCAAAATTGTCAGCACTCGATCGGATTCGCCGATGGGCGCACTCTTGAGATTGATTCCAGTTGCTTTGTAAGTTCGAGTCACTCGATTTTAGATTTTAGATTTTAGATTTTAGATTTACAAGGACAGTAGCAAAAACAGTCCGCGACGCAGAACTTTTATTAGATACTCGTTACCAGGCTCTGCCTGGTAACGCAGATCCGGAGGCTCTGCCTCCTAATCCCAGCCGAGGCAGAGCCTCTAAATATGGATTCCCAGGCAGAGCCTTGGAACCAGTTAATGACTAATGACAATTGCCCACTGTCAACTGTCAACTGTTAACTGTCTAATGACTTTTATCTAAATTATCTCGCTGGCGGATTAATTCGGGGCCACGAGAAGTCCCCAAACGAGTTGCCCCAGCTAGTACCAAATCTAAAGCTTGTTCATGAGTACGAATTCCGCCGGCCGCTTTAATCCCAATCCGTCCCTTCGTAACTTCTTTCAGCAGTCGCACATCGTCAACTTTCGCCGGACCAAAAAAGCCAGTGTTGGTTTTGATGTAGGCGGCGCCGGCTTCCATACAAATCTCAGCCGCTAATTGTTTTTCGGCATCCGAAAGGAGCGAACTTTCGATAATTGCTTTAATGGTTAGATTAGTTTCTTCGCAAATTTGGGCTAATTCCCGGTGGAATTCGTCGATTCTTCCAGCTTTCAACAATCCTAAGTTAACGGAGACATCTAACTCTACGGCTCCATTATCTGCTGCTTCTAGAGCTTCGTAAACTTTCACCGTTGAAGTCGAAGCACCGGTGGGAAAACCTATAACTGTACAGACTTTGGGACGTTTTCCGTGCAGCAGCTCAACTGCTTGTCTGACGTAGGCGGGATACACGCAAACTGTGACAAAGCCAAATCTCTCTGCTTGTTGGCAACAGTGTTCTACTTGCTCTGGCGTGGCGGTGGGGTCGATCAGGCCGTAGTCGATCAAGGGGGCAATATCGATGTCTGCCTGGTTTGCAGCCATTGCTGTTTTTTCTCCGAAGTAACTACTTCCTTATTATGTAGCGAATTTACCAAAATCTTCGACCGAAAGCAGCCTGGGTACAACCCCCCGGATTCATCCGTGAGGTAGCTTTCTCCAATTCTTCAATCTAAAATCTAAAATCTAAAATCGATCGACTTTACTCCAGGCCTTAGCAAGTATAAATACTTAATTGGCTCGTAAAAACTCTTGTGGGAATTGGTTTACCAATATACATCAAAAAAATAATATTTTAGTATCTGCCTTTAGATACATTTTTGATCTTTCTTTAGGTATACTTTGTTAAAAGGAGTTACGGTAGAGCCTGCGTCAGCTACGCTAGGGCAGAGCCTGGTAGCGGCTACTGTTTTTACTTTTAGTAGTGCTTTAAAAACATAAAAGCCAGTGCCAAGCATGAATCATTTAGAACTCGAACAAGAAATTGGGAAGATGGCTAGAGCGATGATGACTCGCAATAGCTTAATTGGTAAGGATTTGATTGCCGATCTCAGAGGGCGGCTGTCTGTTGACAGTGTAGCTGCTTTGATGATTGTCAGCATTGAGCGTTTGATTTGGTATGACTGCGAGTCCGTGCTCTGGAGTTTGAGTTATTTGATTCCTGCTGACGTGATGGAAGAAATTCGCCGGATTACTGCGCTGATTGTTTGCCAGCGGTTGATGGGCAAGGGTTTTGTGCTGGGGAAAGATTTTAGTATTGATGCAACAGGCCAGTTGATGTTGAGTGAGAATGCTAAAACAGCGGTTGTGGTTGCTTGAATTGGGCAAGCAGAAGTAGAAGCTATTAGCACTAGGAGATTTGCAGTTAGACTTGGGGCGTCCTAGGACTCTTTGTGTAACTGCAAACCTAATTCGGGATGCGGTAAGAGTTGCGTGATTCACGCAGACTTAAGATTCGCATCAGCTCTACAAAACGATGAGTGCGGTTAGCTAAAAGAGCTTTTTACAAGAGGAAAATAGTTAGTTTCGACCCCAAATTGTTGAGGTTGTTACTGGCTGTGTGTACGGGCGATCGGCCTGTATCAAATTTTTCAGATTTTTAGTGGAATTACAGTTTTACTCCCAGTAGGATTTCAGGTAGAATCATCCTTAAGATAGATACGAAATATTATGAACTTAATTCAAAACTTGGAAGCGGCTTGGTATTACCATCTGGGTTCGCGCCACCTCGAAGCTAACGATGATCATGGTGCTCTGGCGAACTTTAACAGAGCTTTGAAGTTGCAATCAGATCATTATAAGGCTTGGTTCGGCCGAGGTATGGCTCTAGGGAAATTAGAACGGCACTTAGAGGCGCTGAAGAGTTTTGATGAAGCCTTGGCGGTGGAGCCGAATGCGAGCTTTGGCTGGCACAACCGGGCTATTGCTTTAGGAAAGTTGGGCCGCTGGTTGGAGGCTCTCAACAGTTTTGACCGGGCTCTGGAGTTCAGTCCGTGTGCGGCGAGTATTTGGCACAACCGGGGACTGACGCTGATCGATATGGGGCTGTATGAGAAGGCGGTTCGGAGTTTTGATCGCTCTTTAAATTTGTACCCGGAGGCTGCTTGGGCGTGGTACAACCGAGGTAATGCCTTGTTGGAACTCAAGCTTTACTATCAGGCGCTCAACAGTTTTGAGCGGGCGATCGAGTTTAATCCAGACGACGCAAAGGCTTGGTACAATCGCGGTATAGCTGCCAACTCAATGGGACTTTACAAACAAGCAGTGGCTAGTTTTAGCCGATCGATCGCTCTACAACCGGGCAGAGCCGATGCTGTGGGCGAACGGAGAGTTGCTTTAGAGAAATTAGTAGGCTTAAATCAGAGAAATGCCAAGTTCACTCCCACCTCTGAGCGTCCCTTTGAAGATTATTTAATTTGGTACAACCGGGGTGTGGAATTGGCGCGAAAAGGCTGCTACTCTGAGGCGATTGCTTGCTACGAAACAGTCTTAGAAATAAATCCTGATTTTGCTAACGCTTTTTACAATAAAGCTTGCTGTTATGCGCTACTGGGATTTGCTGATTTGGCCCTTGACAATTTGCAGCGGGCTGTTGAGTTGATCCCTAATTTATACCGAGAGCTAGCTTTAGCTGACTCTGATTTAAGCTGCATTTGGAAACAAGAACGTTTTGAAGCGCTGATCCAAGGTTGATTTTACACAAAAAATAGCTCGCCAATGGGGCGAGCTATTTTTTTTTGTGGCGCAAATTCGATCGCCCGACAGTATTTGTGCAATCTTTGCTATTGCAGAGAAACTCGGATTGAGGGCTTGACCGGCCTCTTGGCAACTACGATTACCCGGTAAGCGCCGGATTCCGGGAGTTGAGCAAAAGTTTGACCTTCGCCTTGATCCAAGAGTTGTCCCGACGGAGATTCGATCGCCAGATCTAGATTTTTGTTGCTGGCTGTCACCCTCATTGTCTGTCCCTGTTTGCCTTGAACCGTGATGGGCTGGATTTGGTAGCCGGACATTTTGAGTTTGACTGTGGCTTGTTTTTCCTTGAATGCTATGGGAATTGCGCGATCGGGCCTATAAGTCCACTTAGCGCTAAAATCGCGTCCGAGTACAAAGCTGGTGGTTTCACCTTTCGGGGTAACTCGCACGCGGTAGATGCCTGACTCTGGCAACTGGCCAATCCACTGATTGTCTGATTTTTCAATAACCCCCATATTTTCACCATTGGGACTGTACAGTTCGGCTGTCAGTTGTCCCGCCCACAGGGAGAGAGTGAGTTCTCGCCCTTTGATGCCTTCAAAAATATAGGTGGTGGGTTGGTTGATGGTTTCTCGGATTTCCGAGGTTGACATTCGCTTGATCGGTTCGAGGTTGGAAACTGATTCAGAGGTAACGGGTTTGTTAAGGGTTTCTGTAATTTCCGAGGCAGCCATCAGCTCGCTCGGCGCAATTTTGGGGGCTACTGGGCTGGCAAATACTGATTTTGCCGTCATCATGAGTAGCATTCCAGTCAGTAAAATTAGTTTTTTCATGTCGCACTTCCGAGGGGGGTAAGGAATTGTATATGGTTACTTGTGTTTGCCTGTTTTCACCGGATTAAATCTGGCGATCGTACAGAGGCTACAGGAGGATATAGGATACACGTAAATATCCCGTACTTGCACAAAACCCGCAGGTAGCAAGTTGCCAGCGCGGGAGCTAAGTAGTAGCCTCAGTTTGTCGGGACATTTTAATGATACTCCTTACGCATAATATCATCAAAGAATATTAGTAATTGGGTGGAGAAAAATTAAAGCTTTTTCCGAGGATCTTGCTAAAGAAATGCCCCCACCCAAAAAACGCGGTGTCTGGGATTCAGGCTCTGCCTTGCTACTAGAAAGCGGCTAGCACCCCCACGGGGTGACAGCCCCTAGTTTTACTTTATTTTTGACGATCGCCTAATTATTTAGGGCGCTGCAAACCCCACCTTACCATATTTGTAGCGTGTTAAACTCTTTTTTACGTAAGTTTTGAACCTGTATATTTGGAGGGCTGCTTTAGTTATAATCTCTAATAAAAACGAGTTGATAACTGCCAAATCCGCCCTCCCAAATGAGGTTAATTCGTATTACGAACCTGCCAGGATTTTTAGGTAAGCTTGTACTGTGTTGAACAAACCCATTTCTAGCGCTTCCGCAATTAAAGCATGACCAATTGATACTTCTAGTATATCAGGAATAGAGCAAAATTTAGCTAAGTTTTGCAAATTTAAATCATGTCCAGCATTCACCCCTAAACCTGCTGATTGAGCTGCTTGAGCTGCTAAGACATATTGTTGAAAAACAAATTCTACTCTACCTTCACGAAAAGCCGCCGCGTAGGGTTCCGTGTACAATTCTACTCTATCTGCTCCAACTTCTTTTGCTAGCGGCATGAGAGCAGCATCTGCGTCCATAAATAAGCTGACTCTGATGCCATTGTCTTTTAATTTTTCAATGATTGGTAGGAGCCGATCGCGATTTTCGGGAATATTCCAACCGCTATCCGATGTTAGCACGTCTGGAGCGTCTGGGACTAAGGTACACTGAGCCGGTTTTACGTCGCAAACTATATCCATAAATGGCGGCTGAAACGGATTTCCTTCGATGTTGAACTCGACAGTTAGCATTTTAGCTAATTCGTAAACATCCGCAGCTTTGATGTGCCTTTCGTCGGGGCGAGGATGGACTGTAACGCCGTGGGCTCCGGCGGCAATTACTGTTTTTGCGGCTTCAGTAACGCTGGGGATGCCGATGTTTCGAGAGTTTCTGAGGAGGGCGATTCTGTTGATGTTAACGCTGAGTTTAGTCATGGGATGTTAATCTTTAAGGTTGATGCTACTATATTAATCGTTTTCGGGACGAAAGTTTGAGCCTATTGCGGTAGTGTTGGGGTGTTATCAAAGTAAAAATTAGCTTCTGCAAGCGGTAAACTTTCTGCAAAAAAAGCCTCAGCTATTTGCTGTTTTGCTGCCAAATCTTCAAGATTGGCAATGCAGAAAAGCGGGGCTATGCGATCGACTATTTCGGGCGGAAAATCTCGGGTGAAATATTTTAGCTCAAAGTCGTATCTGTGGGGACGGTAAATCATTCCCAGCAGTTCGACTAAGGGAAGAAGCGTCCAGTTGTGATAGTTGCCGATCGCATCTACTAAATGTCCGCGATAAATCTCTTTTTTAACCAGAGGTTGCAGCAAATCAAAACGGATTTTCATTTCGTTGAATCGGGTTTGCATTTGGGATAAATGCTGGTTTTTATCCAAAAGAGGCGGTACGATTAGATTAACTTTGTCAAAGGCGATCGGTACTTTCCCGTGTCTCTCTATTTCCAGAAAATCGTTGCGGCTGCTGCGCCGAAAAACTGCAAAATCTATTAGCAAAAACGGCGGGGTTTCTTTGAGCCGCCAGAAGCACTGCGATTGACCGTGCCAAGCGGGTTCGGGAACTCGATATTTGAGTTCGATTTCGCCAATTTCTGCGAGGGATTTTTCAACAATATCAAAGGTTTGTTCCACGCAGTTATCTTCAACCACAACGGCAATATCGAGGTCTGACCACTCGTCGGTGTATCCGTGGGCTGCTGAACCTCCTTGCCACAAAGCGAGAACAAAATCTAAAGGTTGTAAGGTGGAAACAATCTTTTCGAGAATGATTTGTCTCATGGAATCAAGCTATACTGTTTGTTTTCCCTGGCTTGCACAAGTTTAACAAACGATCGCGTGTTGAGATTGCTCCGCG
Source organism: Microcoleus vaginatus FACHB-2002 (assembly GCF_040004035.1). Classification (GTDB taxonomy): domain Bacteria; phylum Cyanobacteriota; class Cyanobacteriia; order Cyanobacteriales; family Microcoleaceae; genus Microcoleus; species Microcoleus vaginatus_C. Next base: position 14,372 of record NZ_JAMPLN010000045.1, read on the forward strand.
ACAGTTCTCCGAGGATTTGCTAATGCTTCCGGTTGTGCACTGCTGCCAAAAATTACACTGGAAGCTGCAAGGGAAAGTGGCAATCTTTGGGAAAGTGCGATCGCCCGCGATTGAAAATCAGCCTTATATTGTCAGAATCAGAAACTTGCCCGCTGTCCGGTAACATGAGAAAGGATTAATTTTTAACAGCGCGGCATGGCTACTATTTGGGAACTCGACTTTTACAGCCGTCCAATCCTAGACGAGCGAGAGAAAAAAAAATGGGAAGTGTTGATCTGCGAAAGCCCGCTGAATGTAGGCGACAAGGCCGAATCTCTGTTTCGCTACTCGCAATTTTGCTCCAGTTCTACCGTGAATTCCCTGTGGCTGGCGGGTGCAATTAAAGAGGCGATCGCCGCAGCACCGAAACGACCTGAAAAAATCCGCTTTTTCCGCCGCCAAATGGCGAACATGATTACCAAAGCCTGCGAGGACTTGGACATTCCCGCCGCCTGCAGCCGCCGCACCCTCGCCCTCAGCCTGTGGCTGGAAGAACGGATGCAAGACGTTTATCCCGCCGAACCGGGCTATCAACCGGTTGTGAACCCGAGTGTTCAATTTATACCCGAAACGCCAGTTGCGCTGCCGGATGCTTTAATCGGCGAAAAATGGGCGTTTGTGAGTTTGCCGATCGCAGCTTTTGACGAAATGTCCGAGTGGGATATCGGATTTGGCGAAGCTTTCGGACTGCCGATGACACGCCTCGCCCCAGAAACGCAAATTCCGGGACTAATTATCTACTCGTCGAGAGCAACAGCTTTGGCAGGTTGGATGTCGGGTTTGGAGTTGGCTTTTCTGAAATTTGAGAGTGGCCCACCTGCTAGGCTGGTATTAGATACGGGAGCTAACGATCGCTGGATTTTAGCTAATCTCAGAGACGCAGCAACTGAGAGAGAAGCGAAAGGATTTGAAGCCGCTAAAAAGCAAGCAAAAAAAGTACATTTCTTAGCAATTCAGTCGAATCCCGAATCGGAATCTTTTGCAGGATTTTGGCTGCTGCACGAACTAACTATTTAGTTAATCGCTTGGCAATAACTGATATCGGGTAGCATTCTCAATCAGATTTAAGCAACTGGGTTTTTTCAGGAAAAATCTCGGCTTTTAGATCTGAACCGCAGCAAAAAAGTCGGTTTCTGACCACAGCCAAAAACAGATACCGTCCCATGTAATCCTGTGGTGGAGATATCAAAATTTTAGATTCTAGTTCAAGTTCCCAGATTCATCTGTGGAGTAAATCTAAAACCTAAAATCTAAAAGCTAAAATCGACGCTAAGCGGTTGGCAAGATGCAAACAATCACAAATGCGTACAATCTTGCGATCGCGCATTCCACCAGTTTCCCCAAAGAATCTAAATGTAGGCCCGTACTCCAAACCCATATCCAGTAAGTCCTTGCCAATTCTTTAATCGAAAATCGAAAATCGAAAATCGAAAATGGTATTACCGATCGCCCATTACCAACCACCGAGAACAATGACCAATCAGCAATCAGCAGAACAACTGTTAGAACTAGCCACCAAAGCAGGTGCAGAAGCTGCTGAGGTATTGGAATCGCAATCGCTCTCACGGCCGGTCTTTTTTGAAGCAAACCGCCTCAAACAGCTAGAAACCGCCCAAGCAGAAGGCATTGCACTGCGGCTGTGGCGGGATGGGCGGCCGGGTTTGGCGGTGGCCTACGGGCCTGTGGAACTACAAATTTTGGTGGACAGGGCGATCGCACTTTCGCAACTCAACGAACCGGAAACCATCGAACTCGGCACCGGTGAGAAAGTTGTTTATCCCGATCGCGGAGTGTCGGTGCCGGCCGAACAGCTAGTAAACTGGGGCAAAGAGGCGATCGCGATCGTCCGCGAAGCGTATCCAGAAAGCCTCTGCACCGCCGAACTCGACTGCGAAATCGAAAGCACCCGCTTGGTGAACACCAAAGGCTTGGATTCGAGTCACACCGACACCACCCTCAGCGGTTACTTATCAGCAGAATTAGTGCGGGGCGAAGATTTCCTCAACATTTGGGAAGGCGAAACTGAACGCGGCACCCTCGACTTAAACACCAGCGCCAAGCGGGTTTTGCAGCGTTTAGAATGGGCGAAAGACAATGTAGCCCCTCCCACGGGCCGCGTGCCGGTCCTATTTACAGCCAAAGCCGCCGACTTGCTTTGGGGGACTGTCTGTGCCGCGCTGAACGGCAAACAGGTACTCGAAGGCGCTTCGCCTTGGAACGATCGATTAGGCCAACAAGTGACATCGCCCCTTGTCACCCTCTCGCAGCAGCCGGATATCGGGCCCTATAGCTGTCCCTTTGACGACGAAGGTACTCCCACTCGGGCGATCGTCTTTATCAACAGCGGAGTGTTGCAGCTATTTTATACCGATCGCACCACCGGTCGAGCCTTGGGCAGTGGCACCACCGGCAACGGATTTCGCCCAGGTTTGGGCAGCTATCCGACGCCGAGTTTGTTCAATGTTTTAATTAAACCAGGTTCGCTTTCGCTAATCGATTTAATCGCTCAATTAGACGACGGAATTGTTGTCGATCAAATGCTTGGTGGCAGTGCTGGAATTTCCGGCGATTTTTCAATTAATGTCGATCTCGGCTACCGAGTCAAAAAAGGTCAAATAGTCGGCAGAATAAAAGACACAATGGTAGCTGGCAACGTCTACAGCGTCCTTAAACAATTAGTAGAATTGGGAGGAGATTCTGAGTGGAACGGTTCTTGCCACACACCGTCTGTAATTGTAGAGGGATTGTCCGTCATCGGCAAGAATTAAAGTCAGTTGGCAGTTGGCAGTTGGCAGTGGTTAGTTGTTAGTTGTCATCAATCATCAATCATCAGCCAATAGTCAACAGTCAACAGCCAACAGCCAACAGTCAACAGTCAACAGTCACCAATTCCCACTTCCCACACATAATATGCGTATTTGTTTTATCGGCGATTCTTTTGTAAACGGTACTTGCGATCCCAAATGTCTCGGTTGGACAGGACGGATTTGCGCGGCCGCTTGCGGACAAGGACACGATATTACCTACTACAATTTAGGAATAAGGGGAGAAACCAGTGCCGATATAGAAACTCGTTGGTTCAACGAAATTTCTGCCCGCTTACCTCACTACGCCGACGGCAGAATAGTATTTTCTTTTGGTGTCAACGACACTTACCTAGAAAACGAAAAAATTCGCATAGAAGTTGACAAATCAATTGAAAATACTCGCTCTATTCTCACGTCAGCCAAAAATATATTTCCAGTATTAATGGTAGGGCCACCGCCAGTTATTGATGCCGATCGCACAAGGCGGATTGCCAACTTATCCGAACAGTTTGCCCAAGTTTGCAACGAATTAAATGTGCCTTATCTAGATGTTTGCACCCCGCTGCAAGACTCGGAAATTTGGCATAAAGAACTTACCGAAAATGACGTTTCCCATCCCCGCGCCGCCGGTTACGCTGAATTGGCTAAAATAGTTCACAATTGGGACGGTTGGAAAGCGTGGTTTAAAAATATCAATGTATCAGATCAAGAGACAGTAACGCTATTCCGAGCCGTCGGCAAAAAAGAAATGGAACTGATTAAAGAAAGCGATTTTATGGCATTTCCGCCACGCTTATCCTTTCAGCCTACTTTTTATCCCGTAGTTCACAAAGCCTATGCCATACAAATCGCGCGAGATTGGAATACAAGAGATGCAGCATCGGGATATTTCGGCTATGCCACGCGCTTTCGGGTGGCGGCAGAATTCTTAAAAAAATATTCGGTTCAAAATGTGGGCAGTTCGATTCACCAAGAATATTGGATTCCGGCAGAAGAATTGAGCGAATTCAATCAAAATATTGTGGGAAAAATTGAGATTTTTGCGGAATATCAACCCTAAACTAGGAGTGAACTATGCTAAAATTTAATCAATTTGAAATAGTGAGTTTTGACTGCTACGGCACTCTAATAGATGGGGAAAGAGGGATATTACCCGCATTGAAACACTTGCTGTTAAATCGGGAAATTAATTTCAGCGATGAAGGAATTTTATATCTTTTTGCTGAATTTGAATCCTAACTAGAAAACCCAAATAATCATTATAATATAAGATATCGGGATATTTTGCAAGAAATCGTAAAAAATTTTAGTCACAGATTTAATTTTAAACCGACAGAAACAGCATCAGGAACAGAAATAAATTGTTGGCTTGATTCCCTCAAAAAGTGGCAATTATTTCCCGATACAGTGGCAGCTTTAACAGCACTCAAGCAGAAATACCAACTGGCAGTAATTTCCAATATTGACGATGATTTGTTTGCGGGTACAGCCCAACACTTAAAACCCACATTCCGCCGATATTCAAGCAGATTTAATTTCAAAAAAATTCAGAATTGCCCAAGCCTCAAATGATTGCTATGCAATCATTTGAGGGTTTTTTAAGGTATAATAATTTGTGCCAGTATAGCAACCTTCAAAACTATGAAAAAGCCCTCTGAAGTTATAAATATCGTAAATTTAGACCATTTGGGAATAGTAGCGGGGATCATAGATGAAATGGAATTGGTAGAAGAAGTTAACAAAAAAGTGGGAATAAAAATTAAAGAAACCCTCAGTCCAGGACAAGTAATGAAAGCAATGATTTTGAACGGATTGGGATTTTTGAGCGCCCCAATCTACCTATTTGACACATTTTTTGTGGGAAAAGCAACAGAACATCTAATTGGAGAAGGAGTGACACCCGAACAATTAAATTATGACAGAATCGGGAGAGCTTTAGACAAATATCATCAAGCTGGAACCACAAAAATATTCACGGCAATTGCCCTGAAAGCAGCGATGAAATTTCAAGTATTAATGAAAAGCGTTCACCTAGATAGCAGTTCAATATCAGTAGAAGGAGCATACAAAAACTGTCAGGGAAAAAGCCAGGAAGTTGAGGCAGAATCTGAAGATACAGAATCTTCCATGAAAACCATAAAAATCGTTCATGGCTATTCAAAAGATTGAAGACCGAACCTCAAACAATTTATCATTTATCCGATCGTAAGTGGAGATGGAGACGTACCATTATATCTCAAAATAGATGACGGAAACGCCGACGATAAAAGTGTCTTTGTGTCAAGATTGAAAGAGTTTAAAAATCAGTGGACATTTGACGGAATCTGTGTAGCAGATAGTGCCTTATACACAGCGAAAAATTTGTCAGCAATGGCAGAAATGAAATGGATAACCAGAGTGCCATTAAGCATCAAATCAGCTCACAATAAAATCTGCAACATTGAAGATAGTGACTGGGAAGACTCTCAAATAAAAGGCTATAAAATAGCAACCAGAACCAGTGACTATGCCAACATCAAGCAAAGATGGGTAGTAATAGAAAGTAAAATCAGAAAACAAGCAGATCTTAAAAAAATAGTCAAGCAACTAGAGAAACAGTTAGAATCAGCCAAAGCCTCACTGCGTAAACTATCCATACAAAACTTTGCTTGTATTGCCGATGCATAAATTGCCCTAAAAAAGTTATCAGACTCATGAAAATATTACCAAATAACAGAAATAAAATCCCAAGAAAAACCAGTTAAAACAACAAAAAAAAGCTCAAAAAATCGAGCAGGACACAAACAAGAGTCTATCAAGTAACGGGTGAAATATAACGCCTAATTTCAGCAATTGAAGCGGAAAAAGTCAAAGCTGGGAGATTTATATTAGCCACAAATATCTTAGATACTAAAGCAGTGAGCCATTCACAGGTATTATCGGAATACAAAGCGCAGCAAAGTAATGAGAGAGGATTTAGATTTATCAAATATCCGTTATTTTTTACTGCCAGCGTATTCGTGAAAAAGCCGGAGCGAGTTGAAGCAATCGGAATGATAATGGGACTGTGTATGAAGCGTGTATAACCTAGCGCAAAGGAAATTGAGACAACAATTAGAAGCTACCAATGAGCAAGTGAAGAATCAGGTAAAAAAATTGACCAATAAGCCAACAATGCGCTGGATATTTCAGATGTTTCAGGCCGTGCATTTAGTGACGATAAATGGCTCGAATCAGGTCAGCAATTTAACCCAAGAGCACCAAGATATTTTGCGGCATTTAGGAGAGTATTGCTGTCAATACTATTTAATATTTTCAAGTGAATAACGATTGAGAGCGAGGTGTAGATATTTGTGAATAATTTTCATTAATTAGTCAAAAAAATTTGCTCTTGACATAAGTTTTCTTGCTTCAAAATATGAGTAATTACGATAAAATAGCAACATGAATATATGAGAAAAAGTCAATTATTTCAACTTACTTAGTTTAGGAAAATTTGACAAGCTTCTGTAATGCTAAAACTGCATAATTTCAGCCCAAAAGCGTTTCGCTTCCAAGTTTTCACAACAGATAAAAAAATCCGACCCACATCTGCGGAATGTGGGTTGAACACACACCCGGTGAATTCTGGGTAGGTGGGCAATAGTTCACCTAGACTGCTCTGGTAAGCTTCTGGCTTGGCCGCGTAGTCCATCAAGGATTGCAAGAAAATTTCCACCGCTAAGTTATGCAAGGTTAACACTGCGGCCATCATCAAAGGTAAACCTAGTGTCGGCGACCTTAATCCCAACTGGTCATAGCCTAGTTGGTTATAGACTAGGGGAGAGAGCAATTTTTGCAATCTGCCTGCGAGCACTTCAGTTGAGGCGACCTGGTACATTCCGATGGCGAATATGATCTGGATTTATAGTACGTCGTTTTCCCCTGTGGCTCCCAGAGTCACACCTTACAGACCAGATTACCTTTTTGGCTCAGATGAAGTTGAGGCGAGCGGCATAAAATGACAAAGAGGCATCGTCTCGGGGTTAATCTTGAGACGGCAAATGGCTCAAACCTTGTAAATAAAAAGGCTGTAAGCATTCTCTAAACATTTGTAGCCCATAGCCCTCGATGCTTCAATCGCTGTTCGCGTTACACACCAAGGCCAGGAGGCAAGCTCAAGTTCCCCTCTTCGGGGAACTTGAGCTTAAGTTGTCACACATGGGGTCTTCTTGGTAACGAGAAGCGATCGATTAGCAATTAGCAGCAATTAATAATTACTTATTCTTTGGTTTGAAAATGTCTGTTAAACAATCACATTACGAGACTTTACTAGCAGAGTACACCGAATCTTCGGCCGCGATCGCCCTGCTGAAAAAATATCGGGTTTACATGGAAATGATTCCGAGTATCCGCCGCGCCCATGAGAGTTTAATCACAATTCCTTTGCCCATTGCGCGCTTGCGAGACGGGGTTTCTTATGCCGGAAGCAGCGGCACTAGCATATCGCCCGGACAGGCAGTTTGTTTGCCCTGCGATTTGGCGATTTTGATGTGCGATCCTGAATGGAAAGTTAAAATTGGAGTGGAAATTTTGATTTTCATTCATCGTCCGGGCGAAGAGTTTTCTGAGTTGCTCGGCCGCTGGCGGCAGTCTCAGGTTTGGCTGGATAAAGGTTACGAATGGGTGATGCCACACCGCTACAGACATATTTACAGCGATGAAGCTGAGGCTGTTCATCCGCTATTTGTTTTGTTTGACGAAACGTCGGAACTGATTCAACGGGGTTTGATGGCGGCTGGTTTACCGTTTGTGGTGGAAACTTTCGAGTCTGGCAGTGAGGAAGTAGAGGAGGAAGAGTTTCTGGGTAGCGGGGAACTCGGAAGTATTGGTGAAGAGAGTGTTGATTTTTAGGGTGGGTGCGATCGCACATAGCCATCCTATTGCTTGAAATAAAGTAGATTTTTTTTTCATCACCTAGTATGCTAAAAATACAATTAAAAACCTAATTAAAATAAAAAGATATATAAAATAATGACATCAAGTGTTGACAATACTCCGGACTATTTTTAAATAGGGATGCGATGCCTTCGCCAAGCAACCCTTACGCAATACAGCAGAGAAGTGAAAAAAGTGAGTGCAATCTGAACCCAAAATAAACAGAAAAAAAGACCCTATTTTCGGTTAAGCTATAAAAACACACAAGCTCAACAGATTGCCTTATGAATATTATGGAATCCATCTTACAACAAATGCCAGGGACTGGTCAACCCCACAAGAAGTTTTTAATCACTTTATTCTCAACTATTTTGCTAGTAAGAAGGCAAGATCACCTTCACGACGAATCTCAGTCGTTATAGTTATTTGAGCGAAAAAACCTACCGTCGTCACTTTCTCAAAAGCTTTAAATTTCCACAATTTAATCTATATTTAATCGAAAAAGCCTTAAATCCCGAACACACAGTCATTGCTGTTATTGATTGTTCTTTTTTAAGAAAAAGTGGCAAAAAAGCTGACGGTAAGGCTTACTTTTATAAGGGTGTAGCGGGTAAATCGGAACAGGGGTTGGAAATTTCTGTGATTTATATTATCGAGATTGAGAATCCTTTATCTTATAGCTTAAGCGTACAACAAACTCCATCACGCCCTCACATAAAGCCCGTGAAAAAACTGCCCCCAAATCCCATGAATTGCTGGTCAAAAAAATCTCGCAAAAAACCGAAGTCTCAAAGCTCAAAGCCTGATATTACAAGAGTTGATGACTAGGGACAACATTTGAAGAATACTCGTTGTTTCTGACCAAGTTCTGTACGTTATTTGGTGGCTAATGGCTATTATTATCGCTCTAAATTCTGGTAGGCTGTGCGGGAGTTAAATTTAGACTTTATTGGCGAGCGAGTTGATGCTAACCTACGCTATATCTATACAGGTGAACAAAAGAAACTGGGTGCTCCTCGAAAATATGATGGTAAGGTTGACTGCCAAGATCTGAGTCGTCTTAATTTTGTTAAATACATAAAACCGGGAGTTTCATTATATACATTAGTAGTAGGCGAGTTGTTGTTTGAATTGCCAAATTAGTTGGGCTTGTCTCTCTGATGTTCAAGCGAATGGTCAAATCAAAAATGCTTTATTATTTAGCACTGATATTCATTTACTCCATGAGCAAATTGTTGAATATTATCAGGCTCGTTTCCCGATTGAAGTTATTGTTAGTCATGCCAAGCAATTTACGGGATTTTGGGATTTTCAAGATCGTCATTTACCACGGCTTGATTTTCATTTTAATGCCAGTCTTATTGCTTTAAATTTAGCAAAACATGAACTCTATAGTTCAATGGCACTGAAAAAGTGAGCAAAAAAAAATCTGTAAGGCAATATCTGCATGGATAATTGCCTTACAAACCCAAATATCTCTCTCTAGTATGCCCAATCGTGCGTCTATTCTCAAGCAACAATTTTTACAGAGTGTCGCCTTACCCTGGAAAGAATTGCTACCAGACTCTAAAGTCCAAGAGCTTCTTGCCCTGGAGAATATCAGATATTACAGCAGCGTCTATACACCGATAGTGACCTTATGGGCGATGGTATCCCAGATACTAGATCCAGACAAAAGTTTGAGTCAAGCGGTCAAGCGGATGAGTACCTGGTTGAGTGTAGCCGGAGCCAAGCCTCCTTCTTCAGACACGGGGGCATACAGTAAAGCTCGTCAACGACTACCTGAAAGATTTGTCCAACAGTTAGTACCCATAGTGGCAGAGGCATTAGAAAAGCAAGTTCCAACAGAAAAAAATGGTGTGGGCGCTCGGTACGGGTTCTAGACGGAACAACTGTGCTCATGAGTGATACTGCTACTAATCAAGCCGAGTATCCGCAACACAGCAATCAAAAAACTGGGTGTGGATTTCCGATTGCAAAAATGGTAGTACTCTTTTCATTGCTCACAGGTGCAGTGGTATCGGCTGGTATTGCTTCCGAAAGCGACGAGCGAGATTGTGATGAGCCGCCTGTTGTATGCGAATTTAGTTCCCTCCGATGTGATATTAGCCGATCGAGCTTATGGCAATTATGTCGATTTAGTTTTGGTAAAACAGCAGGGAGCAGACGCTGTTTTTCGGAAAAATCATCTCCGTAAGACCGACTTTCGACGGGGTAAGAAGTTGGGAATTGGTGACGATCAAGTAGTCTGGAATAAGCCCCCACATTGTCCCAAACACATGAGTACTGAGGATTTTGAGGAATTACCATCTAATTTTATCGTTCGGGAAGTCTGCTTGCGAATTAAACGCCGTGGCTTTCGACAAGAGCGTATTATTGTAGTCACAACGTTACTGGACGCCAAACGCTACACTGTTCACAAATTAACTCTGTTATATGGACTTCGCTGGGGAGCTGCTGAAGTCAGTCTCCGCCATCTTAAAACAACGAAAAAAAATGGAGATGTTAACAGCTAAAACTCCGGCAATGGTCAGAAAAGATATCTGGGCACACTTATTGGCTTACACTTTATTACGTACCATTATGTGGCAGGCCGTATCTTCGTCAGAACATACAGCTTTTCAACTCTCCTTCCAATCAACTCGGCAGCAGTTTAATCAGTTATTGACGCTGTTGGCAGCTACAGGAAAACACCAACAGCGACAATGGCATCAATTTCTGTTGGAGCAGGTCGCAACTAATTTACTCATGATGCGACCCGATCGTTCCGAACCAAGGGTGTTGAAACACAAACCGAAGCCGTATCCTCGAATGCAGGAACCTCGCTCTATCTTAAAAAGTAAACAGGCTAGGTGATTGAGACTTTTTCAGTACCATTGCTCTATAGTTGTCTATTCATCTGCCAAGTCGTTTGTGTTTTCAATCTGTTCTTATAAACGTCTGGAATTCAATAAACACCTACTTTGTACCTTTATTGATAAGTTAGATTTAGACCCGGATTAGATTTTAAATCACCCTAACCTTCCTTCAGTCTTGTCTTAGGGTACTCTGGCTGCTTAAAAACGGTTCGGAGTATTGGCTAAAAGCATAGAATTTAAATCCCTGCAACTCCTTAATCTCTTCCGAATATCAGTATATATTTTCTTTGAGTTAAGGTCTTAAGTTTTTTAATTAATAACTCATATTAAGTTAAAATAATTAGTTGGGAAGTCTCATAAAATTTTCTGGATGAATCTACAGAACGATTCGAGTTACATTTATTTACATGGATTTGCTTCAAGTCCCGATTCAGCGAAGGCTAAATATTTCCGAGATCGCTTTTCTTACCTAGGAATTGACCTAAAAACTCCTGATCTCAATCAAAACGATTTTTCGGGGCTCACTCTCACCCGCCAATTAAATCAAATAGAAACAGACTTTTTGTCAAGCGAATCCTCCCAATCTCCAACAGAAAATGTAAAAAATATAGGGGGAGTCACCATAATTGGGTCTAGTTTTGGGGGACTGACAGCAGCTTGGTTGGCCCAGCGACAATTGTCAGTAAAGCAAATAGTTTTGTTAGCACCGGCTTTTGACTTTATCTCCCACTGGCTGCCACTGTTGGGACAGCAACAGTTAGAAAAGTGGCAGTCTGAGAAATATTTGCCCGTTTACCACTACGGTCAACAGCGTTATCTGCCACTGAATTATCAGTTTTTGGCAGATATGGCTCAATACCCTGAAGAAAAATTAATGCGGTCAGTCCCTACGTTAATCCTTCACGGTCAGCATGATACAATAATACCGGTTCAAGCTAGCAGAAATTTTGCCGCTAACCGTCCCTGGGTGCAATTAATCGAATTAGAAGACGATCATTCTTTGGGAAATGTCCTAGCGGAAATGTGGGAAGCGATTCAAAAGTTTTGCCAATTCAAAAATTAAAATTTGACCAACTTGCAAGTCTTAACACTCAAATGACTGAACAAGATCGATCGACTCGCACCTTAGCCGTTGACATTGGCGGAAGTGGCATCAAAGTTATGGTTTTGGACAATGAAGGCGAACCCCAAACGGAACGTAGCCGTTTAGAAACGCCTCAACCACCGAAACCGGAACCCGTACTAGAGGCGATCGCCTCTTTAGCCAGCGGACAAGGGGAATTTGACCGAGTATCCGTCGGTTTTCCCGGCGTCGTGCGTCTAGGTGTCATCAAAACCGCAGTGAATTTAGATCCGTCTTGGATAGATTTTGACTTACAAACTACTCTCAAAGATCGCTTGGGAAAACCTGTGCGAGTGGCTAACGATGCCGATATTCAAGGATTGGGAGCAATTGCTGGGACGGGGGTAGAATTAGTAATTACTCTTGGCACCGGTTTTGGTTCTGCCTTATTTGTCGATGGTATCTTGGTGCCAAATCTAGAATTAGGACATCACCCGTTTCGCAAAGGGGAAACTTACGAACAGCAATTAGGGCGATCGGCATTAGATACAGTCGGTTCTAAAAGATGGAATCGCCGTCTAGAAAAAGCGCTCACCTCTGTGCAAAATCTCTTTAACTGCGATCGCATTTACATCGGCGGTGGCAATACTAAAAAGATTGCTTTTGAGTTACCGCCACAGGTTAAAATAGTACCAAATGTGAGCGGTTTATTGGGCGGGATTGCTTTGTGGCGTGATTGAGTAAACTTGGTGGCAAAAATGCCCATCAATATCAAAGAAACCGGATTTTTTGCTCGGATTAAAGGTAATAATCCAGTCTTTCAGTAAAAAACCCGGTTTCTGAATCCACCAATGTTGATTTGGTTTTTGGCTTGTGCGGTAGCGGAGCCCTCGAAGAGGATCGCCGTTTAAACAATTATTCGCCCATTGGATCGCGGTAGCGTTTGGGTTCGTCCTTGCGAAACAGATTAGCCAAACCGAGGATGCCCAACAAACCCAAAGCACCCCAATGATTGTTGTCTTCCTTGCTTTCTTGAAGGGGAGTTCTGTCTAAAACAACTCCATTAGAATCAGTATTATTCTGTGCCGGAGCTGACTGCGTTTGAGCTGAGGCAGGCATAGCTGAAGGGAGAACAGCCAAACTCAAAGCTATTAGCGTAGCAGCGGTATTTTTAGATAGAGCGGAAGGCTTGACTTTCATAGTGGGTCTCCAAATATCAGCAGTTACTTTATCAAAAGTATCAATTTGCCACAGCCGACGCATCAATCGATCGACAGAAACTAAATCCCGCCTCTCCTCTTGCTTTCGAGATAGAACAAGCTCTATGCTAAGTTCAGATGCTTGTAAGCAAATTATCTAAAATAAAAAGTAGTAAATTATACCATGCTTCCATTTATCCGAAAAGATTTAGCCGAACTTACCGCATACACTCCCCATCCGGGGGGCGCGTCAGGAGAATCAGCGCACTCGGAAAGTGTACTCGATCGCCTCGACACCAACGAATGCCCCTACGACTTGCCAGAGGAATTAAAAAAAAAGCTAGCTTGGACTTACCAGCAGTTAATTGAGACAAATCGCTATCCCGACGGAGGCCACGCAGCCCTCAAAGAGGATCTCGCCCAATACGTCAATGAATCCCTAAAAGTCCCCCCCCTTAACAAGGGGGGGCTAGGGGGGGTTACACTGCCAAAAACAGCCATTAAAGGCGACAATATTTCTGTGGGAAACGGTTCCGACGAACTAATTAGATCGCTCTTAATAGCTACTTGTTTAGGTAGCCAAGGCTCTATTTTGGTAGCGAATCCCACCTTTTCGATGTATGGAATAATAGCCCAAACCCTCGGCATTCCAGTTGTAAGTGTTCAGCGGAAAGAGGAGAATTTTGAAATCGATATCGAGGCGGCTAAAAAGGCGATTGACCAAAATCAAAATCCCCCCGTGCGCGTCGTCTTTGTCGTTCATCCCAATTCTCCCACAGCCAATGTTTTGACAGCAAATGAAATAGAATGGCTGGAAAGTTTGCCGTCAGAAATATTAGTAGTAATTGACGAAGCTTATTTTGAATTCAGCCAAAACACTTTAGCATACCAATTGCACCATCACCCAAATTGGATAATTTTGCGGACATTTTCCAAAGCATTTCGACTAGCCTCAATGAGAGTCGGATATGCGATCGCCCATCCCGAACTCGCCGCCGCCTTAGAAAAAATCCGTCTCCCCTACAACCTTCCCAGTTTATCCCAAACAGCAGCCGAGTTAGCCTTAGCGCAGCGGCAGTTATTGCTAGCAACCATTCCCGAAACTCTATCAGAAAGAGCCAAATTAAGTGCAGCGCTAACTCAGCATCAAAAATTGCAAGTTTGGCCGAGTGCGGCTAACTTCGTTTACCTGCGGGTGAAAGCTGGCGATGGCGAATCTGCCGAACAGGAACACAAACAAATCATGCAGCAGCTAAAAGATCGAGGTACTTTAATTCGGCACACCGGGGGAGGTTTGCGAATTACGGTGGGCAGTCCCGATGAAAATCAGCGAACAGTCGATCGAATAGGAGAAATTTTTGACAACTCATAATATTCGGTATCCAGTTTCTGCTTAACACAAAAATAACTTTGGAGAAGATATATATGCTTCAAGGAAAGGTTTTACGGGTTGCTCGTCCAACGGATTGCCTCGATCGAGTTGTTCATTTTTACACAGAGGGTTTAGGGCTGCAAATCCTCGATCGTTTTGAGAACCATGAAGGTTTTGACGGAGTAATGGTTGGAATGCCAGGAGAAAGCCACCACTTTGAATTCATCCATCAACGAGGACATATTGTAGGTGGCGCTCCAACTCAAGACAATCTAATCGTCTTTTACCTTCCTAACCAACAAGAATGGCAGCAGGCTGTTGAGCGAATGAAAGCAATGGGATTTGAGCCTGTAAACTCCTACAATCCCTACTGGGACAAAGATGGAGTTACCTTTGAAGACCCAGATGGCTATCGAGTCGTTTTGCAGAATGCCGAGTGGAGCTTGTAGCAGCGCGATCGCAGCATAAGGTATCTACACCAATTTATAACTGATCATTTCCTTGCCGTGCTGTGCGAATGGTTTGGGGAAATACGCCTACTAAAAGTGCCAAAGCTTCATCAGGAATTTGTGCCACCGTTTCCCAATCCAAATATTGTTCAAACTGAGTTAAAACCATTTGTGCGCGTTCCAAAGCTGCCGGCTTTGCCGTTAACTGTTCCATTAACCGCACCCACTGCCGCCGAATTCCAAAAGCTTTCTGTATTTCTTCGGGAGATTGAGGGCAAACCAAACAAAAATCGCCCACCGGAATCGCCTGCTGAGAGTCAACCTCAAAAGCGCCACCAACGGCAGCCCCAGGCCCGGCAAACTCCGCGTGGAAACGTTTAATCAAAATTAGGCCGTTCCGGCGACGGCTATCTACCATCAACAGCTTACCGCTGTTGATTTGTGCGAGAATGTCAGAGGAGTGGGGGTGTTCTGTCAAATCTGTGCCAAGGTTTCGATGTCGCAAGTCCGGGCCGACAGAAAGGCCGGCGCGGACAATATAATTAGAGGTAATATTAGAGCTGGATGAAGTATCAATTTTTTTCTCCTCCCGCTCTCGATCGAGATTATTCATTTAAAGTTATAAATTAATACTGTCACAAGGTGGTAGTTTGAGCGCGATCGAATATCAAATGCAGGTAGAACAAGCAGTAGACACCCTGAAAGCGGATCTCCCGACGCTGTTTGAGAAAGACATCTCCTACGAGATCTACACAAAAGATGTTTATTTTCAAGACCCTGTTAACAAATTTAAAGGAAAAATCAACTATCGCATTATCTTTTGGACTCTGCGATTTCACGGGCAGCTATTCTTTAACGAGATTTACTTCGACCTGCACGACGTAGGTCAGACAGCCCATGATACTATTGTGGCAAATTGGACTGTTCGCGGGACACTGCGGGTTCCCTGGAAAGCTCGGATTTTTTTTAACGGCTACTCTACTTATAAACTGGATAAAGACGGGTTAATTTACGAACATATCGACACCTGGGACAGAGATCCCGGAGAGATTTTAAAGCAGTTTTTCCGCAAGGGGGAGGAGGCGACCCAAGTATAAGCCCAAAAGCTCGATCGCGCCGAGCCATCAAGACCGGCGACCCAAATAACTTACAATAAGTAAAATAATCATCATCCCTCCGATTCATTTTCTGCTATTTGTAAATTGCTAAAATGATCGTCGCCCCAGATTTATTTTCTGCTATTTGCACTCCTGAAAAACATCATGCCAGATATTGTCGAGACTGCCACCAATGCCGGCTCTTTCAAAACCCTCGTGACTGTTATTGAAGCTGCTGGTTTGTTAGATTTATTGCAAAGTCCGGGCCCTTACACCGTCTTAGCACCAACTGACGAGGCATTCGCCAAAATTCCTACGAACACTATTACGTCTTGGCTGGAAGACATACCCAAACTCAAGAAAATTCTGACTTATCACATTCTGTTTGGCGAGGTACTAACTGAGAATTTGCTTGAGTTAAGTTCGGCTGAAACAGTAGAAGGTTCTGTGGTGGGAATTGATACTTCTGACGGCATTAAAGTGAATGATGCTAAAGTTCTCACTTCAGATATTCTTGCCGACAATGGAGTCATTCATATCATTGATTCGGTGCTACTACCAGCAATGGTTGCAGGAGAATAAAAGTTTTATTTTCGCTGATAAATTTTGGGTGCGCTAGGCGCACCTGATGCCTATAATAAATTCTAATAAATTTAGAATATGCGGGGCAAATCACCAATAAATGTAGGCGCGCACCTTACTGCTATAAATGTAGGCGCGCACCTTACTGCTATAAATGTAGGCCTACAGGGAGCAGATTACCCTACATTTTAAACTAATTATCCGAACCTAAAATCAAGCCAGAGCGTGCCGGCAGCATCAATTCTAAAAGGCGAGTCTCCCCGTCACCTTTCCAAACAAACTCGCCTTTACCGAACAGCAATTTCTCGTGAGGAGATTTCAAATTAGCTGGCTCAAAGCTAATATTAGCTGCTTCGGTCGCGACATTGACCGCAACAACTATTTCCTCATCCCCCAAAATTCGGGCAAAAACGTAAACCGTTCCCTCAGCAAACAGAACTTGGTACGATCCAGTGCGGAGGGCCGCGTATTTGTGCCGCAAAGCTATCAACTGCTTGTGATAATCTAAAACATCAAGTTCCCAGTGAGCTTCTAAGGGAAAACCGCGACGAGAATCGGGATCTAGAGCACCGGGTAAACCAACTTCATCGCCGTAGTAAATGCTGGGAGCTCCGGGAAAAGTTAACAGCAGCACAGTTGCGAGTTCGACGCTAGCTTTATCGCCCCCAGCAATTGACAGCAACCGCGCGGTATCGTGACTGGCCAACAAATTAAGTTGAGTTAGCTGTATCGGCCACGGGTACAGTTCCAAAACCTGTTGAATTTTTTCGCCGTACTCTTTAGCAAAAAGCGCCGGATAGGGATGGTAAGAACGACCTTCAATTTGAGCTAAATCTACCCTGTCGCCCGCTGCAAAAGCAATAGTCGGCGCAGCAAAAAGATAATTCATCACCCCGTCAAACTGAGTACCGTCGAGCCATTCTCTCGCATCTTCCCAAACTTCGCCAACAATGTAAGCTTCGGGATTAATGGCTTTAACTCGTTCTCGAAATTCCTGCCAAAATCCCGGGGTTTTAATTTCAAAAGGAACGTCCAGCCGCCAGCCATCAATGCCGAATTTAATCCAATATTCTGCGATTTCCATGATGTATTCTCGCACTTCGGGATTGTCGTGATTAAATTCAGGAAGTGCTCGATTCCCATCCCAACCGGCATAATTAGCAGGAAAATTGCCGTCGTAGGCAGATAGTGGCCAGCCTTCAATTTTAAACCAATCCACCCAAGGAGAATGGGGGCCGTTTTCGAGGATGTCGTGAAAGAAGAAAAAGCCGCGGCTGGCGTGGTTGAATACGCCGTCGAGGACGATTTTGATGTTGCGATCGTGGGCGGCGTCTAGAAGCTCTTTAAAAGCCGGATTGCCACCCAACATCGGATCGACTTGATAGTAGTCGTGGGTGTGGTAGCGGTGATTGCAGGCAGACTGAAATATGGGGGTGAAATAAATTGCGTTAATGCCTAAGTCTTGCAAGTAGTCTAGCTGTTCCATCACGCCCCACAAGTCGCCGCCTTTGTAGCCTTGCAGGGTGGGGATTGCGTGCCATTCTTCCCACATGAAGTTTTGCAGCAGGCGTTTGCGAGGCTGTTTGCTTTTGGCGAAGCGATCGGGGAATATTTGGTAGAATACCGCGTGTTTAACCCAGTCCGGCGTTTGAATTTGCATACACTTTTTCTAGCTTTTACGGCTTAGGCTACAGTAGCAGAGGTTTCTAGGGTATCTAACTTTTGGTAGAGAATAGACATTTTATCAAGTTTTGTAGAGCGACAAATTGTAAAAAATTACACAAATTTGCAGTCAATCTAAGATTGAAAACTGACTCTACCTAGAAATTTATCGTCCCGGCGGGCGGCGCTTCCTGAGTGCTGTGGAGTCGGATCAACTCAGATAACAGGAACGCCAGCAAAAAAAACCGGATCAAACTCAAACTCAAGCAGAACCAGAGCGCGCTTTGAGCCTATACAGAGCGTCAGCGGGCGTGGCGGTGCGATCATCGACCTGCCTTGAAAAACAATAACAGCGCCATGAGCCTTGATCGAGAAATTGCCAAAACGGGGAATTTACGCAAAAAACTTGTAATTAACAGCCAAAACCCCGAACCTTATTCTTTTGTTAAACTGCCCTTATTTATTGAAGGGTGTTTTAACTCACAACTCCCAACTTTTTTAAATATCCATTATTGATTGAGGGGTATTTTAACTCACAACTCACAAGCCCTAACTCCAGCACCGGATACACTCCAACTCTTCTAAATCGGCTTTTTTAACTCTTATTGAGGGTTTGAAGAAGTATTTGGATTAAACCACCCGGTTTGTGGGTAAGCGACTCCACTCAAAACTCAAAACTCAAAACTTCCTTGCTCCCCCCCCTTGTCAAGAAGCCCTCACCGTCCGACACTGTACTTGGAGAGTTAATCGACCCTAGGGAGAAAGTTCCTTGAAAAAAGTTTTAGCCATCATCCTCGGTGGCGGTGTAGGCACCCGCCTTTACCCCCTAACCAAACTGCGAGCCAAACCCGCAGTTCCCCTCGCAGGCAAATATCGCCTCATCGATATTCCTGTCAGCAACTGCATCAACTCCGAAATAGTCAAAATCTACGTCCTCACCCAATTCAACTCGGCATCCCTCAACCGCCACATCGCTCGCACCTACCAGTTTTCCGGCTTCACCGAGGGATTTGCCGAGGTGCTAGCCGCCCAGCAAACTCAGGAAAACCCCAACTGGTTCCAAGGGACAGCCGACGCAGTTCGCCAATATCTCTGGCTGCTAGAAGAGTGGGACGTTGACGAATATTTGATTCTTTCGGGCGATCACCTCTACCGCATGGACTACCAGAAGTTTGTGCACAGACACCGCGAAACCAACGCCGATATCACCCTCTCGGTTTTGCCAATGGACGAGAAGCGGGCCTCGGATTTTGGTTTGATGAAAATCGACGACACCGGCCGCATTGTTTCTTTCAGCGAAAAGCCAAAAGGCGATGCGCTCAAACAAATGCAGGTGGATACTACTAAACTGGGACTGACAGCGCAGCAGGCTCAGGAAAGTCCTTACATTGCTTCGATGGGGATTTACGTCTTCAAAAAAGAAGTTCTGATTAAACTCCTGAAAGAATCTCCCAACCAAACTGATTTTGGTAAAGAGATTATTCCGAATAATGCAAAAGACCACAACGTTCAAGCTTATTTGTTTGACGATTATTGGGAAGATATCGGAACCATTGAGGCTTTTTACGAAGCTAACTTGGCTCTGACAAAACAGCCTCAGCCACCTTTCAGTTTCTACGATGAAAATGCGCCGATTTATACTCGCCCGCGTTTCTTGCCGCCGACTAAGCTTTTAGATACTCACGTGACTGAATCGATTATTGCTGAAGGCTGCATTCTCAAACAGTGCCGGATCGACCATTCTGTCTTGGGAGTTCGATCGCGCATTGAAGCTGGATGTACGATTCAAGACACTCTAGTCATGGGTGCTGACTTCTACGAACCAGACGCCGAACGGCATTCGAGTTTGGACAACGGCGGCGTCGCCCTCGGTATCGGTGCAGATACTACAATTCGCCGCGCGATTGTGGATAAAAATGCCCGCATTGGCCGCAATGTTCAAATAATTAATAAAGACCGAGTGGAAGAAGCCAACCGCGAAAACCAAGGTTTTTACATCCGCAGCGGCATTATCGTAGTTCTGAAAAATGCCACGATTCCTGATGGAACTATCATTTAGTTATTAGTCATTAGTCATTAGTCGTCAGTCATTAGTTTTTTCAGTTAAAATCTGTTACCTCTCAGCAAGTGACTGATGATAAATAAGTAAATTAGTGACAGATCACCAATGACCGATGACTGATGACTGATGACGAAATTCATTTTTTTTGGTTGATTATTAATTCCCACCGCTGATGCGAGGTTGTCGAAATACTTGGCTTTATTCAAAGGCTCGCGCATTATTAATAAGCGACAGTATCTGTTACTGTCTGCCGTGATACAGATATGTCCGCTCGCCTGCGTCGGGCGATTAGCTTCTGATTCTTGTATTTGCGCTGGTAGCAGGACTGACAAATGCGCTGCCCGTTTCTGAGTACAACAGAACTCTCGGAACTCTCTTTCCAATCGTCGCAGCAGCCACAAGGCCAACTTAGCAAATAATTCATAATGTTAGCACCCTGGTAGCGTTAAAAGCTGATCACTCTACTATCCTATCTTAATGTTTTATAAAAGTGTGTGATTTAGCTAACAGACAGGGGAGGAATTATGTTATATTAGTGGGATTTAAATCTCTTCAGAGGTTGAAAAAAAAATTTATAGTAGTGGTCTGGGGTGAATAAAAAATATCTAGAAATTTTGTGTAAGAACGGCGCAGTTTAGGGTATTATATACTCACAATTCAGACAGCAGATGGGATCGAACTTGCTGATGAAAACCGGCTAAGATTTCGATTGGGTGATAAAGCTCATACCGAGAAGTTCGTAGGCGTAAGCCGGGGCGTAGCCATCGCACCGCGCCCCGGAAAAAAAGACCAAAAAAAGCTCGATCGTCCGCGCCACTTAACCCTCCTGGGCTCGCGCCCGCCACAGCAAAAGCTTTCGCCCCCTCACCTCAACCGGGCTGCCACCTCCCGAAAGCCCTAACCCTCATAACTCCCTAAAAGTTTTCGCCGCAGGAGTTTCAGCGTCTCAAAGCTCACAGGTATAGCAACGGCCTATAGGGTAAGGACGTTCCTTAATTGATGAAAGCATTGTTTTTGCTGTCGAATGCCAAAAGCATTTCTACAGGCGGCTGCTCCGGCTCCCGTCAGCACGAGAGAGCCGAATGCTATAAAATCTTAAACAGCAGCGGAGTGCGGAAATTGCGATCGAACGCCAAGCAACAACCGAACTCGATCGAGTCCAAACCTTTGATAACCTATAATTTGAATGAGATGCCGCAGGCACTTCGGCTCCTGGCATTATACTAATGCGCCATCCTGCGGCTAATTTGGGATTTATTCTTTCTAACAACTAACAACTAACAAATAACAACTAATAAAGAGGGGATGGCTTAATGGCTGCAACAGATTTTAAAGACTATTACGCTATTTTGGGACTCAACAAAACTGCCAGTTCTGACGAAATTAAAAAAACTTTCCGCAAACTAGCCCGCAAATATCACCCGGACATGAACCCCGGCAACAAAGAAGCCGAAGCTCGTTTTAAAGAAGTAAACGAAGCTTACGAAGTGCTCTCAGACCCTGAAAAACGCAAAAAATACGACCAATACGGTCAATACTGGAAGCAAGCTGCCACAACTCCAGGCGGATGGCCAGGCGGCGGCAGTACGACTGTAGACTTTGGCGGCGTTGACTTCAGCCAGTACGGCAGTTTTGACGAATTTATCAATGCCTTGCTAGGCCGCGCAGGTAGCCCCGGTGCTAGTGGTGCCCGCAACGCCAAGTGGAATTACAGCAACTACCGCACCAGCAGTGGCGGGCCCACAGGTTTTGGCGGATTTGAAGATTTCGCGGGGTACGAAAACCGCACCGCAGTCAGCTCTCTCGACACCGAGGTCGCCATTTCCCTGACTCTGGGAGAAGCATTTCGGGGAACTTCTAAGCGAGTCGCCACGGGCGAAGTTTCGATTCCAGCAGGAGTGAAAACCGGCAGTAAAATTCGGGTAAAAGGCAAAGGTCAAGTTGACCCGTACACCAAGCAGCAGGGAGATTTGTACCTAAAATTAGAAGTTTTGCCTCATGCTTTCTTCCAGTTTGAAGGAGAGAATTTGGTTTGCGAAGTGCCGATAACTCCCGACGAAGCGGTGTTGGGAGCTTCAATTGAAGTGCCGGTGCCTGAAGGTATGATCACGGTGAAAGTTCCAGCGGGGATTCGTTCAGGTCAGTCTTTGCGGTTGCGGGGCAAAGGATGGCCGAAACCCAAGAAAGACGAGCGGACTGATTTGTTAGTAAAAATTGCGATCGTGCCACCGAAAGAAATTAGCACTGTAGAACGGGAATGCTATGAAAAAATCAAAGCCAATCGCACTTTTAATCCCCGGAGCAATTTAAACCAAGCGCTACTTTGAAAAAACTTGCATTGCTGGTAGCAAACAAAATTAGGAACAGGAGCGAATCATCCCTTGGGTTTAGACGGGTTTACCAATATCCTGGCTCTGAACTCATCGATATTGGTGAACCCGCGCCCGAGTAGATTTAGGTTGATCAACCTATTCATAGTTGAGCATTCCACTTTCTCAAGACTCTTCGCTAGCTTTTAGCTGACTTGGTTGGCGACCTTGCCTGATGTTGATGCTAATGTTTTTAGCTCCTTTCTTTTCCAAGTCTGTGATGTAGGCGTTAGTGTTATTAGAAGCTTCATCCTTGCTGTCGTAGGGGCCAAAGTAATAGGTGTGCTTGGGCGAATCTGTGTCAACTTCCACCCACCACTCGCGACCTCTACTGCTGGCCATCGGTTGAGTCAGTATCGAAACCGCCGCCAAGAACAGACCGAACATATAAACTTCAAACATAATTCACCTCTGCAACAAGTTGAGTAGTTTTTACTCTTCTCAACTTATCCGGGCAAATAACTCGATCGGCTCGTCCTTAGTGCTGATTTGACGCAGGTAATTTTTGAGAGTTGGTGCTGTCTAAAATCAGCATTTCGGTGGAGAAGAGTTTTAAGCTGGGTGGCTGTAAGTCACTGCTAGACATACAAAGTCCGCAAGGCAAGGACTAGAAAAAGAGCCTTTTTATCTTATTGTTGAGATTTGAGTTAACTCAAAACTCAAAATCATTAAATCGCTACACTTTCTGAGACTTCCTCTTCGCAAATGGTCAGATGCGAAGGCTGACACCGTTTAATGCGGATGCTAAGCCTTTTGGCTCCCTCGCTTTCCAAGTCTTCTATGTAGCCTGGAGTATTGCTGGAAGCTTCTTTGTCGGTGTCAAAGGGGCCAAAGTAGTAGGTACAGTGGGGCAAATCGGTGACAATTTCTACCCACCATTTCTCAGACCGGCGGTGGTTCGGCCCGGCCAACACGGACAAGACTGCAACGTAGATACAAAATAAATAAAATCCGAGCATCTTTATTCTTGAGGGTGGTTTAATTTATTATTTAAATGTATCAAAATAATTTGCCCGCTCGAATCAATCTCAGTGCTGATTTTGGGTCGATCGACTTTAGATGCGAGATTTTAGATATTAGATTTTTTCTCCCATCTAACATCTAAAGCAAAACCCGCCGGTGCGGGTGGTTTGCTAACTGAAAAATGCTCTTTTTCCAAACTAGAGGGGTGGGCAAACCTCAGCCTGCTGAGGTTTAGCGCTTGCCTTTGGGGAACTGTTCGATACCAGCCCAACCGTAGAAAACCAGCTCGTCGTTCTGAACTCGGCAGCGGTCTACTCGCAGTTGAGTGCCTTCTAAGGCAAATTTGTCTAAGTCTAGCAAGTTATTTACGTGGGCAATTATAGCTTGGCCCAAGTCTACTGCTTGCCCGTCACCGCCGTAAGTAACGCTGACAAATTGGATTTTGCGTCTGTCTTCTACTTGCAACTGAGCTGTAATATCTATGTTGACCGGTTCGCTGGCATCGCCTACGGTAATTTCGGACTGAAGCCGAATTGATTTGTCGGCTCCGAAGCTGACTTGAGTGTTTTGAAAGTGCAGAGATTGCTCTTGGTACTTCAGCTTCTGGAGTTTTTCAACTACAAAAGGTGTATTGAATGAGGTGGTTAAATCCGATCGACTTAAGACTACTCGCATATTTGCCTGGGTAGGCTGCCGCAATTTCACTTGACCTGAAAAAATCGCCCCAAAATCAATTGAGACTGCTTGCAGGTAGAGTTCCATCACTTCTATGCGAAGGCCGTTGTACATCAACATACCTTTGCCAACGAAGTCGAAACCGTCGATGCTTCCCTGCAAGAGTTTGGCTACTGGTTCGACTCGGATGTTGGCTTCGGCCTTTTCAGAACGCTTGAATAAGGCCGCGATCGCAGCTCCTGCTACTTTACTAACAAGGCGATCGCCACTTTGACCTTGAAAGGATGTACCGCTAAACAAAGCTGCTACCATTTATTCGTTTGCTCATCTACAGTCGCCATTATAACCTCATATTAAGAAATGTAAAAATCGCTTGTGCTTATTCACCTCATAAGCAGATCTTGTTTTGTGTCTGTCTTCAAAACAACATTGTTGAAATTTAAAGGCTCAGGGGGGTGCCTTGGAGACAGGCGCGATCGAGCAACGCTCCATCCCAAAGGGTTTGTTCGATCATGGCGCAAAGCAAATTAGCCCCCGTCAGGTTAGCGCCGCGCAGTACGGCTCCATTCAGGATCGCTTCTTCCAAGTCAGCTCCTGACAAATCAGCGCCGGACAAATTGGCATTGCTCAAATCGGCGGAGTGCAAAATTGCCCGAGCCAAAGCAGCGCCCCGCAAATCGGCCCCCCGCAAATCGACACCGCTCAAATCCAAATTGCCGATGGATGCCCCCGTCAAAAAAGCACCCCCAAAACTTGCGTCGCGGACTAAAGCGTTAGCGAAGGAAGCTCCCCGCAAATCGGCATTCCGAAAATCTGCGCCTCGCAAATCAGCGCCGCTCAAGTCAGCGCCTCGGAGGTTGGCTCGCAATACGGCCCGCTGCAAGTTAGCGCCGGCGAGATTAGCTCCACTCAAGTTGGCTTGAGACAAGTTAGCACCCGCGAGCTCGGCTCCCGCTAAGTCTTTGCCGGCTAAATCAGTGCCGGCCAACATCAAAATTTTGCCTTTTCGTATGGCTTCGAGGTCATTAGTCATTAGTTTTTAGTCATTAGTCATTTGTCATTAGCGCACACACAGGCTGCTGCTAAAACTCCCAGTGGTAGGGTGCGCTTAGCAAGCACAGGCTGATTTTTTGTAGTGTTGGAAAAGATTTTGTGCTGAGTTTTAAATGCCCAATACTTCGGCTAGGCACTTCAGCTACGCTCAGCACAAGCTCTGTACAAGTTCCCAATTACCAATTACCGATCGCCCATAACCAATCCAGTTATTTTATAGGGCCGGAGCTGCTGCGGTCGTTCGATCGCCCAAATCCTCCAACCACACGTTAGGCAGTTGGCTCGGGCGGTTCGGTAACTGCATCAAACCCATTTCTGCCAGTCTGACGACGTTGCTGAGAGTTTCCACCAAAGCCGGATCGAAGCGAGTGCCAGACAGTTCGCGGCACTGTTCCAAAGCTTCGCTCAAACTCAAAGCCGGACGATCGCCACGCGGTTGAGTCAATTCTTGAAAATCAGCGACCAAGCCCAAAATCCGCGAAGCAACGGGTATGGTTTCGGCTCGCAAACCCTCTGGTCGGCCGCTGCCGTCCCAATATTCGAGTTGATGCTTGACAATTTCCGCCACAGGTGCTATTTCCGGCATTGCTTGCAGCAGTTGGGAACCAATGAAACTGCGATCGCGCCAAAATGAGAAAGTTGCTGCGTCGAAAGCATCGGGAGTGCGATCGAACACCTCATTCGGGGCCGAAACTAAGCCGACTCGAAATAGCAATCCAGCCAGCCGCAGCCTCCGCAACTGCAAAGCCGGCAAATCCAGCAGTTGACCCAAAGTTTCCGACAAAGCCGCCACCTGCAAAGACGCTGTAGGATTTGCGGTATCGCGTTCGTCCACGCGCTGCGCCATCCGCAGAAAAGCTTGAAGTTTGTTAGCGTTCAAATTGCGGCTGACGCGCAAAGCTTGACCTTCCAATTCCCACAACTCGCGGGTTTGGCGGTTAATTGCTACCATTTGCTGCTGAGAACTTTGCAGGTAAGTGACTATCCGCGATACCACCCCACTAATGTCCGCCAAGGGGGGGCCAATGGTAGCCAGGATTTCGTGGTACATTTCCAGCAAACTGTCGGCCAGGGGAGCGTTGTAATGTCGCGTCTGTTCTATAAAAATTTCTGCAGCAGCCGACACCAAAGACTGGTCAAACGACCACAAACCGTAGAACTTTCGTTCTGTATCTACTTCGGGCTTGCCCTCGGGCAAGTATTCCTGGGCTGAAAGTTCGCGACAAAGCACCATTGCTTTGTATGTCGGAGCGAGGATGATTAAATTCCATTCTTCGATTACGGGGTCGTTCTCATCGAGATTTATTAAAGATACATTTTCTAATTGCCCGGTTTTGTGGGTAGCGAAACCGCTGTCGGCTACTGCACCGATGACAACGCGCCGAGAGGCCTTAGCAATATCTAGGTAGCGATCGGCTTCCTGTAAATACCATTTACCCTGCTGAAACGTTACCAAAACTAAGGGTTGGAGTTCGCTTTTGTCCCCGCCACTGGTTTGCAAAATGTGGTCTTCTAGGGCGTGACATAGGGCTACTAGGGTGTTTTTGAAGTATACCCCGTAGCTAGAAGGCAGTTTTCCGTCGGGAAGTGTAGCTTGTAGTCTGGCGAGAGTTGATTCTGAATTCATTGCAAAAAGCGGTGCCGGCTCTTACTTATTGTAGCGGGCGATCGAACTTCTAGAAAAGACTTTTGGCAAAAATCCGAGTTTTTGAGTTTTCACCGCTTCGCCACCGAGTCAATGTAGAGTGCGCCGAAGAGTACCTGATTAATTTTAGCAATTTTCTAGAAACCCTCTGTCTTTGGCTGAGTTTTTTTCAGACGAGAAACCTGCCGAGAGGAAGACGGTAAATGACTTAAGTATTAACTACTATTTTTAGAACAATATTATTAGGAATTCTGAGCGTGCTTCAACAAAATAGAAGTTTAGGGGAACAGGCGATCGACAAAGTGGCAGAGATTGCTATTGCAAGCAAATTAGACGAATCCGAAACTTTGTCTGTCACAGTTAACACCGATCCTGGCCAGCTAGCCCAGGGAGAAGTAGAGGCCGTTGCCGTTGAGGGCAAAGGATTGGTAATGCAGCAAGATTTGCGCGTAGAAGAATTGCAAATCCACGTCAAGGATATTGCTGTCAATCCCCTGAGCGCTATGTTCGGGAAAATTGAAATGAACGGGCCTGCCTTCGGTGGCGCGCGCGCAGTTTTAACAGAAAGTGATATCAACCGCGCTTTTAATTCCGAATACATCAGCAGGAAACTCAAAAACTTAAAAGTTACTGTTGACGGACAACAGCAGACAATAGACGTTAAAACTATTGAGTGCAAATTGCTAACCGGAACAATCGCTTTAAATGCTGAGGTATTGGTACGGGAAACTGCCTCCACGGAAAAGATTTATTTCACAGCAAAACCTGAGATCGCAGCGGGCGGTTGGGCAATTTCTCTTCAGCAGGTCGAGTATCCTGAAAACAACGAATTTTCGCCGGAGTTAACTGAAGCTTTGGCCGACAAAGCTGGTGAAGTTTTAAACTTGCGAAATTTTGAAATTGAGGGAATGTCCCTGCGAATTCAGCAGCTAAATGTGGAAGCTGGTGTGCTGACTTTGCAAGCTGAAGCGAAAGTCGAAAAATTCCCAGATTAGCAGTAGGGTTCTGAGGTTAGTAGCTGGTAGGGTGCGTGAGTGGATTGGAGATTTTAGATATTAGGTTTACTCCACAGATGAATCGGGGAGGTTGAACAAGAGTCTAAACTTTTTCTAACTCCACGGCAAGAGTCGTTCGCAAGTATCCGTTTTTGGGCGTGGTCAAAAACAGAAAAGCTTTTGTCATCAATGATTGGAACGCACGCACCCGAAGACTACGCTTTGAAACTACCTCCGCCCTTTTTTTCTCCGTCGGGTACGCGAGTTTCTCAACCGAACTTTCTCTAGAAACCAGGTAAAAAAACCGGGTTTCTATATACCAGCGTGTTAGTCCTACCAAAAAAAATCTCTCGAAGGCAATCGCGCTTTTTAAATCCCTCTAAAGTTATAAAAAAATAGATAGCAATTAGTGGGAAAATATTACCGCCGTTAGAGGCAGGCATGGGGAGTTTATTTTTACTCTTGACAAGTAGTAGTAAAGAATCGGAAAAATTTTGTGAACACTGTAACTGCTTTTTTTAAAAGACTGCGTATCGGTCAATTTTTGACTCAATTTTTGACTGTATTTATGGCAGGTGTGCTGCTGTTTACCAGCACCGCTTGCAATGCCGGCGATGTTCGAGGTGCTCGGCCTGAGAATCCTCCTGTTCAAATGGGAGGGATGAATAACCCCCACAAGGCCGGTGGAGATGGATACACGAATTATCAAATGTCTAGTGACCCTAAAGTCAATCAATCGCCTGCTAAAGCAGAAAAGAATCGGGCTGATTTGTCGATCGTGGGCGATCGTCTGCTGGCTGCGACTACCGGTGAATCTAATTCCTCAAGGCTGCTTTATCCGGGTTCTGCACCGATGGAAACGGACAAGTTTGACCTCGAACTAGGCGGAGATAAAACTCTGTTAGAAGCGCCAGACGGACAGAGCGAACCCGATGCCAATATTTTAGAGAAAGTAGGCGCCGCCGTTAAGGATGCTTCTGCTTTCCTGAAAGATAGCGCTGAAGATGCCAAGGAAAGCTCGGTTACGAAACTCAATCCGCTGCAAAAATAAGCTAGTGGGAGCAAAGATGATGTAGGGGCTGTCTGAAATTAGCCCCTACATAAATAATATAATTTATTGAAACTAGATAAACCCTTTTAGACCTGCTATCTGCTCAACAGGATTTACGCTATTTCTGCATTTTTAATAAAATCTAGCTCAATATATTTTACATTTTATGATAGTTAGGCTGCGAATCCTGGAGAGTAGGTCTGGTAAACTTCAATCAGGTTGAATAAATCTAAAACATCTTGATTAACATGAACTATTTTGCCGTAAAGTAAAATTACGGGGTTGTTGATTTCGTGAGGCACTCCTGCTACCAACTGTCCTCAATTCCACATTTGTTCGGATTTAATTAGCTGAAGAGGCCGCGGAAAGTTCCGTTACCAAACTTAAATTTTTGGGTTCTTGTGCATAGCAAGGAAAAATCCTTAACACTTTTAGGCGTCAAGAAGCCTTGTAATGCTCGATAAAATACCAGATAGCTCCCACATGATTGGAGAGCATTTTATAATAAAATGATAGAGTTTTTGTAATTGCTCAACTAGGGGAAAAAAGGGAGCCATCAATAGAGAGAGCTTCTTGAATGGATTGATAAGCAGTTAAACCCTGTCGCTTCCCAGTATTGACAACTGAACGAACGG
>NZ_JAMPLN010000046.1:0-43662 GCF_040004035.1 Microcoleus vaginatus FACHB-2002
TGTTCATTGAGGGAGTGGATAGGTTTTGTTTTTCACCCTCATTCTCTCCCGGCGCGGTGGCTCAAGTTCTACTTTTGCCACCGTTCTCATCTTTGGTTAGTCTAAACTACAGTCATTATGTTTGGGCTTATGTTTTTGAAAACGAAGGTGCTGCGTCTTTTGATTTTTCCTGGGATCATGGCTGGGATAAAACTCGGGGCGGTTTGAATTACGCGGATGGTGATACAACCCTTCAATATATGTACGAAGAAATGAAAAATAATGCTTCAAGTGATTATGTGAAAAATATAAAACGCTTGAAAGATCAATGGTGGAGTTCTTTTTCTCAAGGCAGTGCTGATGGTCTCTGGGTAAATAAAGTCAATAAGAATCAAGAATGGGATCACAAACCAAAATTAGACTCTCTTTTAAATTTGAAAGGCTCAAATGATTATGCTTATCCTGTCTGGGGGAAGAGCGCTCGTGAGTTCTATTATGATATCTGGTCAAATATTCACTACGGTTACGTTGGAAAAGCGGCTGGCTTTTCTGACGGGTATCTACAATTTGGTGCAGGTTTGAATGATTTATGGGAGACACAACAGTTAAATGGCCCGGATAAAAATGCGGTCAATTTAGGCATTGAATTGTGGAATGAAACAGGAGGAAATCCCAATAACTTAACTTCCGAAAAATTGCGACAAAAAGTAGTTAGCAAAGCGTCATAACTTAGCACATATAACATTAACAATTGAGCCTAAAAGTTGCGCTTCATGGCTAAGTTAGGTATGAAAGTAATGCACGAGCGCAATGCTCACAACTTCCCTCTGGATTTTGCCGCTGGTGAAGCTACGACCGTTGCTTTTGTTGCTCCTGCTATCAATGGCTAGGTTTTAGTTGTTGATGGACAAATAACGCCCGATCGCCACTATCGATCAGCAGACTCACTTCGTCAAAGGTGATAAATCGAATGAATACCCAATCTAGCCAGCCACTACTCAAAATGCTACCTGAGAGAAGTACGGCGTGTCCTCTCAAATTATGATCGACTAAAAAATTCATGGCTGAGACTTAAGTTTGGCTTTTGCTGCTTGAAGTTTTGCTCGAATAGCTTCTTCACCAGGTTTGGGTGGTTGAGCGGCAATTCTGGCAATCAGATCGCGATTTTTTTCTTCATAGTACAGCCGCAGTTCCTCAGCTTCTTTAAGAACCATTTGATACTCAGCTTCAACATCAGCGCGATTTGCCTCAATATAAGCTAAAGCCGCGTTAATTTGTTCCTCTGTAAGGTCAAACAATCCCCTGATAAACTTAGGCGGATATTGAGCCGTCACATAGTCCATGATGTCGTAGATAGTGATGCGCGTACCTGCGATCGCTAGTCCTCTTTCTGTACGGATGATAGCTGTTGCTTCCTTGGATATAGTTGTCATCTTGATAGCTTCCTATAAGTTATCTGTATATTACTAAGCTGTTCTGCATTTAAATTGTATTTCAAAAAAACATAAAACTCTTGTGGGGTGGGCGTCCCGCCCGCCTCGAATATGCTATTTAAATGCGCGACAGCTTAGCTGATTTCTCGCAAGTGGATTTTATGATATATTAACTATTAGCAGACTGAGGGCGAAACCATTGCACAAAATTCGTCCACCGCTGAATTTTATTACCAGTAATATCTAAAATTGGAATAGAACGAGTCCTCGATATTGGCCGCCCAGCCTCTCCCTGAGAATATTCGATCGCACTACGCTCTGGTTTGCCTAAACCATAAGTATTAGCAATATCGCTAGCCAACTGACAGTTGATTCTGAATTGCCCCATATCAATTTTACCCTTTCCGGCGCGGTAATACCAAGTTCTACCGCCAGCGTTGGGTATCTCTGGATAGTCTGAATATGTCACCTCAAACATCTTGGCAATAGGCACGTCATAGAGCCACAATTGACCCCCATAAGCAGATTTTGTGGTATTGGTTTCTGACACCGTAAGGGTATACGTTCCTCCGCTCAAGTTCAAGATATCTTCAAGAGAAATACTCCAGACTGGTCGAAAGTCGGCGGCCCGGCGGGCCCGATTAAAGTGATAAATCGACCGGAATTTAGCGGCACTCACCAAACGTTTAAAGAACAAGTGCTCTCTGGCGCTAATTTTGGCACGGGGCCGAATATCACTAAGCTCGATCGAGATGCAACAACTCCCCTGCTGCAAGCTTTAGGCAACAACGGCATTGGCTATGCGACTTTCGCTCAAGTAGTCAATCACAGAACGGTGCGCGTTGTTCCAGTCAACGGTGCGACGCCGGATGCGGGTAACTATCCTTACAAGCGGCAGTTGTACAACGCCTACAAAAATCCTCCTCGCCAAGCAGTTAAGGATTTCTTGGGCTATGCGACTTCTTCGGAAGGACAGAAAGCTATGCTGACCGGAAATTGAGCCTTTGCAAACCTCCGACATTCAGCGAAATAGTCCACCAGACAGAAGTCTGGCGCTACACAAGCTTGCGTCCGCGCAGGCGGACTTCGTCTTTAACCCACGTAGGTGGGTTGTGTGTGTGTAGGCGGGGTTTCCAACCGCCCGCAACCCTACAAACCTCAAAATACTATTCATTTGTCATTGCTGAACTGATAGGCTAATATTCGATGTAATTTAAAATTTAAGGTTTTTCTGTGAGCAAAAGTCGCGAACCCGTCGAAAGTTTACTTCTCTACTATTTATTCAAATGGTCAATTGTCAGCCCGATGCTGCACCTTTACTTTCGAGGCCGCATCTACGGTGCAGAAAATGTTCCAGCAGAAGGGCCGGTGGTAGTAGTCAGCAATCACGCCAGCGATTTTGACCCGCCGATTTTGTCGAATTGCATGAGGCGGCCTGTCGCATTTATGGCAAAGGAAGAGTTATTTAAAGTTCCTATTTTGAAGCAGGCAATTACGCTTTACGGTGCTTACCCAGTCAAGCGGGAAAGTGCCGATCGCAGTGCAATTCGATCGGCTATCAACTCTTTGGAAAATGGCTGGGCGACGGGTGTATTTTTGCAGGGAACTCGCACCCCAGACGGCAGAATTACTGAACCGAAATTAGGTGCTGCGCTGATAGCTGCTAAGGCAAAAGCGCCGCTGTTACCTGTTAGTTTGTGGGGAACTCACGCGATTTCGTCGAAAGGTTCGGCAGTGCCGCGTCCGGTGCCGCTGACGGTGCGAATTGGCAAGCTAATTGAAGCGCCCGGTTCCTCGGATCGCGAGGAGTTGCAAGCCTTGACTCAAAGATGTGCGATCGAGATTAATGCCATGCACGATTTGGGTCGCTGATTTTATAACTTTTGTTGCTGTTTTTCAGGTTATATCTACAGATAGATGAATGCTGAAGATAAACACAGAAAAATATCAATATAAGTGATGGGAAACAAGCGCAATAATTAGGCTTGAATTTGAGTTTAATTTTACAGGGGATAAGAAGAAAGATATGGTAACAAGCAATCAAACCCGCGCGTTGGGATTGTTTTCTAACCGCGAAGATGCCGAGCAAGCTCTGGTAGAATTGAAATCTTCCGGGTTTCCAATGGATAAAGTTTCGGTTGTTGCTAGGGATGCAGGTGAGTCTGTAGGCGATACTCAAACGAGCACTCAGGTGGGCGAGAAAAATCTAGACACAGGATCGGCAGTGGTTGGAGAAACTCTGACAAATAGTGCTTTAGCCAGCTTCCTAGTGGGTCTCGGAAGTTTAGCTATTCCCGGAATCGGGCCGATGATTGCAGCGGGGACTTTCGGCGCCTCACTGGTGGCTACCGTAGCAAGCACTGGCGTCGCGGCTGCGAATTTCGGTGGAGTGGTGAAAGCCTTGACTGACTTGGGAATTCCCGAAGAAACAGCTAGAACTTACACGGATCGCCTGCGGGCCGGCGATTATTTGGTGGTAGTAGATGGCGCTGAGGATGATATTAGTCGGGCTCAAGGGATTTTCAGCAGTCGGGGCATTCAAAATTGGGGCGTTTTTTAAACAAGAATTGTGCACCAAGTCTATCCCTAGGGCGATGCACACCTCACCATTGCTGAGAACAATCAGCTCAAATGTAGTACCCGACTTTTGTTTTAAAATTAGCGCATCGATCCCCCCTAACTTAAAAAGGGGGGAACCGGAAACGGTCTTTCGTCTGCCGGGAAAAGCATTGAGATTCGGCTGAAACCCGGATATAGACGTGGTTTTAGTCTTAAGTTGACATTCATTCAATGCCCACCCGCTCCCTACAGGTAAATTATTGATTTTTATCGCTCATCTTTTGATGCTGAGGCGGCGACATAAGCGACAGCTAAAGGCGAAATTTTTTCTGTAACTGCTGCGATAACTTGGCGCTCAAAGTCAGTCCAAACTCTGGGGCGATCGAACATACAAGGCTGCAAAACCCCCCACAATAAGCCGTCAGCACAAAGGTGAGCGTGAATCAAAGCTCGATGTCCGAACTCTTTTGCCTCAAAATTTTTGTTGACAACTTCAGGATTTGCTGTTTCAACATCCTCAACAAAAATCGAAGGTTCAGTTCGCAAAGCTGCTGCAAACAAAGGGTCTTCTTCCCCTAAAGATTCTGGTTCTTTTTTCCATTCTGCGTCCCAAACCTCTGGAATGTTCGAGTTGTGACGCCAGCAGTAAGGTACTCTGCCCATTTGCGTTTCAGGATTGCGGAGGTAGAGAAAGACCCGATCGCAATTTAATACCTCGCCTAAAGCCGGCACCAAAGCCGAAAAAACAGCATCCGGTGTTTTGGTGTCACTCAAAATTTTATCCAGAACTTGCGGCAGAATTTGCTCGGTCATTAACTTTGGCTCTTGAAGTTCATCTACTAATTTTAAACTACTCCTTCTCTTCTGTTACGCATTTATCATCCGCATCTTCCCGGTTCCTTAAATAGTTATAGAAAACAAGTTTTAAAACCTGAGCCAATGGCAAAAAATTAACAATTGCTCAATGCTTCCCTGTGTTTATTCAATTCTGGCTTGGCTGAAGTTAGCACCCGTATAACCGGTTGTCAGCCAAAGAATAGCCCTAGCGCCGTCGCGAATAGCTTTTTCCACCGGTTCGGGGGTTCGCCCAGACGGAACTGCCACAGGCTTAAAGCTAATGCCTCGACTGCCGAGCACGATTTCGCCGATAATCTGAGCTCGCCGCATATGATCGTCAGAAGTGATCAGATACACGCTCTCAATCCCTTGAGCTTTCAATTCATCTACCAAGGTGGTAAAATTTGTTACCGTGTCCACTGCTCTGTAGTCTAAGTGCAGGCGATCGGACTCAATTCCCGCTTCTGAAAACACCCATTCCGCAAACTCCGGATTGCTCCCAGACGACACCCAAATCGGCAATTCAGGGTGATCCAGAGCAAATTTGGCGGCAAACACCTCTCGCTCCGTAGCTCCACCTAGAACTAACAAAGCTTGGGGTCTCTGAAATTCGCTCTTAACCTGCTGATAGCCCAACCAACACGCCATCAAAAGCCCTACTAGGAACCAAAAACTGCGTGAAGTCTTCAAAGGCTTGTAACGCTGCGTGTTTGAATTGATTCTTAACCACATCTAAACCTATAAAAATTTTATGTAACTCACAAAGGAACAATAACAAAAAATACCGCACGTATAGCCCACTAACAGGAATTAAAAATTAAAATTTAAAAAAGAGTCGGGGGATCATAGATTTTAGATTTTAGATTTTAGATTTTAGATTGACTCTACGCTGGTGGTGGGGCTTAAACAGGTGATTTTAGATTTTAGATTTCAGATGGATTCTATAGAGGTTCTGCGTAAGTCCTCGTCTTCAAGCAAGTATTCGTCTGTCGGCGAATTCGTTAGCGGATATGCAAAAAAGAGGGGCAAAACTTAAGCTTTCCCCTCCTGCTGTTAATTTTTCTTGATTTTTAACGGGACTGGCCGGGTTCGAACCGGCGACCTAGCGCTTCAGATTTGTGTGAGTTTCCCCACTCTCCGGACTATACCTTCACCATAGGCTTGCAGCCTTTAGGTGGTGACCGTCTAGTCTCTAAACCTTCCTGATTTCAATATAGGCGATTGTTTAATCGCCCTGAACTCAGGCTTGGCTTGGTATTGCCTTAGAGTCATAGGAACCCACGAACTCTTTAGGTTTCACCAAATTTGACCACATTCACTCCTAGAGTTTCCTCGCAGGGTGCCCGATTCTTCAGGAGGCGCTTGCTCTATCCATCTGAGCCACAGCCCCAGTTGCTAAACCGTTTTGATTATAGCAGTTAATGTCGATTTTGATTTTTTTTTTGATGATTACCGATCGCACGCTACCAGTTTCGCAGCGATGCGGGCAAAGTTTTCTGCTGCGGTGAGTTTACCGGCACCATAACAGGCGCGCTGTCTCCATGCGGTGACGGGGAGATGTCCGGGGGGAGCATCTTCGTTGAAGGAGAGCTCGCTGTAATATTTCCAATTTTCCTTGACTCGCCAGCCGACTCGATCGCAAAATTCAGTATAATTTGCCTCGGTACTTTCCCAAATCTGCTGCTGCACGCTCAACCCGAACCGCCCGCTGCTGTATTGTTGCCAAAGTTGGTCGATCGTGCGAAGGTCTGTAGGAGGAAAACTCTCAATATCGGCTGCACTCAGCCAACCTTCGTCTTCCCTGACAGCGATTTTCAGCAAGATTTCCCAAGTGTGTTCATCAGCTTTGCGCCATTTTCCCGTTTCTAATAGCTTTGTCAGTTGCCGGTAGTCCATCCCTACTTCGGAGATAGCCGGAGTTTGGTCAGGTATGGCGCCGATTTTGTCTTCCAGCCGCAGTAGAGTGCTGACAATCAATTCGGGGTTTAGTTGTTCGAGGCGGTACAGAACCCATTCTAACTGAGATTGAATGTATGTGCGGGCGATCGCACCTTGCTGCACTTCCCCCTGCAACTCATCAAATTTAGCTAACCAATTTTGTTGATTGCGGGCCAATTCCCACATTTGTTTGGCCCACTGCAATCTAACTTGTTCTTTTTTTAAATAAGTTTTGGAAGGCTTAGCACGCTGCGGGTAGGGAGTCAAATCCCAGCCGCAAATCGAGCACAACTCTGCTTTTTCTTCTATGTATTCAGCACCGCACACTGGACAGTTAGACATATTTCCATAAATTCGGTTGCCAAGTAATTAGATGACATCCGGTAAATTAAACATCATTCGATTAGGTACGCACTTCGCACCCTACAATTACAGTTTATCTGTAGTAATGTGCGCTTTTCGCACCCCAAAGTTAGAGTTAATTATACCGCTCTAACAAGGCAAGCGAATAGTAAACAAACTGCCTTTGCCCAACTCGGATTTTACCTCGATCGTGCCGCGGTGAGCTTCGACTATTTGGCGGCAGAGGTGTAGTCCCAAACCTGTACTGGATCTCCTGTGAGTTCCCGAGCCAAACCTTTCAAATAACTTTGCTTTTTCGGCGGGAGAAAGGCCGGCACCGGTGTCTTTGATTTCTATAATTACCCATGCCAGCGGTTGGTTTTTGAAGCTAGTATAAGCAGGTGAATTGGCAGCTTTTAAGCTGACATCTATTGAGCCTTTGTCGGTGAATTTAATCGCATTGCCGAGGAGATTTGTCAGCAAGCGGTGCAGTTCCAGACGATCGCCCGGATACTTCGCAATCGGGGCACTTTCTCCACTTTCTGTCAAGTCTAAATTTATCGACAAACCTTTAGCATCGGCTAGGGGAGCTAGCTCTTCAGCTACCTCAGTAATAAGCTGGCGCAAATCCACGGCAGCGAAACTTAGGGATTTGGCGCCTGCTTCGTAGCGGTAGACTTCCAGCAGCATATTTACGAGCGCGATCAGGTTTTTGTTGCTGCGAACCATCGTCCCCAAAGCCTCGCCCATCTGAGGCGAAATTTCTCCCAAAGCTCCCTGCTGCATTAAAGTTATCATTCGATCGGCTGCTACCAGCGGCGTCCGCAAGTCGTGAGCGAGTCGGGAGACAAAATCTTCGCGCTGGAGGGCGATCGAATTGCGCTCGTCTACACTGTGTTTTAGCCGCAGGAGCGATCGAACCCTCGCCAGCAGTTCATCCATTTCCACTGGTTTGCGGATGAAATCGTCTGCTCCCATGTCCAATCCCTGCACTACGCTCGCACTGTCGTGAGCAGTGATCAGCAAAATCGGCATAAAGGGCAATTCCTTATTGTCTCGGATTCGCTTCGTGACTTCGTAGCCGTCCATTCCCGGCATCATCACGTCTAGCAGTACCAAATCCGGGGCTGACTTGTCAATTTGACTCAAGGCAGAAAAGCCGTTTTCGGCCGTGCTAATTTCGTAACCTTCTTCTTCGAGGATTGTTTGAACCAACAAAACATTATCTGGTGCGTCGTCTACCACCAGAATCCGATCAGCTTTTGTGGCATTCGGAACAGATAAATAACTCATTTAATTGTTAGCCTGGAAATAAATTCTAAACTTTAATATGGCATCCGATTTATGATTTCACATTTTTACACTTGTTAACTCTGTCATAAGGAATATCTCACAACTTTATCAAATCTTTTTACTTTTGAGCACTCGGATGTAATATAATCTACTACTTGGTTGTCATCGTATGCACACCGTCCCAATCGTCCGGCGGGGGTACTTCCAAATAGCTCAGGGATCGGTCGAGGTGAACTTCCACAGGTCGATCGCTTGGTCGCATTCCTAAAGCTGCTTCAAAATAACTAATAGCTTTCTGAAAATTTCTAGCAATATAAGCATCCCTACCGTTACTGTAAAGTTCCAAAAACCGAAGGGTTTCCCCATCAATGGGTTCAGAACTATTTTGCAGCAACTCGTAAATACCCACTGGCTGATTTTGGCCCTTAACCCGCACCTTGTCTAACTCTCGCACCCAAATCCCTTCGCGGCACAAACTGTATGTAAATTCGCTCAAAATTATATCGCAACCGTACTCCTTCGTAAGCTGTTCCAATCGCGCACTCAAATTCACCGCATCCCCGATTACCGTGTAATCCATTCGCTTTTGAGAACCAATATTTCCCGAAACCACCTCTCCGGAACTAATCCCAATGCCGAAGCGAAACGGAACTTCGCCGGGGCGAGAATCATTAAACTCTTTCAAACGCCGGCGCATATCTAAAGCCGACTGAACCGCCATCCAACCGTGACTTTCCGGGGGATTCAGCGGCAGGGGCGCGCCGAAAACCGCCATTAAAGCATCGCCGATAAACTTGTCTAAAGTGCCTTCGTAGTGGAAAACGGCCTCCACCATCGTCTCAAAATATTCGTTTAGCAGGGATACCACCTCGGACGCTCCCAGATTTTCGGTCAGCGTGGTGTAGCCGCGAATGTCGGAAAATAAAATAGTCACTTCTTTGCGTTCGCCCACCATCATGGCGCCTTCACCCAAGGCCATCACTTTATCTACGACTCCAGGAGTCAGGTAGCGGTACATCGTATTTTTCATCCGCTTTTCGTGGCTGATGTCTTCGAGTACCACTAAACCGCCGCGCACGCCACCCTCTGGATTGATCAGCGGGTTGACAGTCAAATTCAAACTACGTTCAATTACTTTAATTCTAGAGGCGGGGATGGGCAGCGGACAATAAGGGTGATACAGGGCAGAATTTCGCAGCGCAAATAGAGATTGGGCATTAGCTAATTCTGCCAGCGCTACTTCCTCAGTCCACGCGCTGTTTTCGCCCCAAGCGTAATATAAATTCGGATCGGCGCGATCGGGCACGGCCAAAATATAACTTTCTTCTTCTTCTTTTTGTTGGGAATTTAACGTTTTTTCTACCAACAGTCCCACAGTTAAACTTTGTTCGGGAACGTAATGTCTGGCAGCATTTCTGAGACTGTCTTCTAGTCGAAATTGCAAATTGTCGATCGGCACAACTTCCCAAACATAGCGATTCACCAGTTTATCTTCCCAAATCTGGGGATTGTGTTTGCTTTTAGCTTGATTTACCGGACAGCCCAACAATTCTAGGGCTGCTTCGTTGATCGTCACAACTCGCCCCTGTAAATCGGTGGAAATCACTGCATCAGAAAGACTTTGCAGCATATCTTTCTGATACTGTTTTTCCACCATCACGTTCTGAAACAGTTGAGAATTTTGCAACGCCATTCCCGCCTGGGAATTAAACGCTCGCAAAAACTCTTCGTCAGAAGGAGTGAAAGTGCCTTGGTTCTTATTAATTAGCTGAGTTACCCCGATCAGCTCACCTTTAGCGTTATGCACCGGCATACACAAGACAGTTCGAGTGCGGTATCCCGTTTGCTGGTCTGTTGAGGGGTCAAAGCGGGGATCGTCGTAAGCATCTGTAATGTTTAGAGGTTGACCCGTCGAAGCTACGTAACCAGCAATTCCCTTATTAGCAGGAATGCGGATTTCCATCATCGTTGTGCCGTCAGCCTTGGCGACTTTTGTCCAGAGTTCGTTAGTTTCCCGATTTAACAAAAATAGCGTGCTGCGATCGGCTTGCATCAAGTCGCGAGCTTGATCCATCACAGAGCGCAAAGTTGTTTCCAAGTCAAGACTTTGACCCAAAGTCGTGGTGGCTCTCAAAAGTGCGGCAACCCCTCGCTGGTTGCGGGCCACGACGTAGAAAGACTGACAGCTTTCGAGAATAATCCCGATCGAATCTGCAAAAGCCTGGAACTGCTGTTCGTCTTCTTCGCTAAAAGGGACATTGCCAGCTTTATTTAAGAGTCTGACCACCGCTACGGGTTCGTGTTGGCTCTTGCTGCTAAAAATTGGCATACAGAGCATGGTCTCGATCTGGTAGCCCGGTGGTTCGTCTACTTCGGAATTAAAATGCTCGTGCGATCGAGCTTCCGCGACATTGATCGATTTTCCGGTTGTTGCTACGTAGCCTAAAATGCCTGCATCCATAGGCAAACGAACTTCTAAATCTTCGCCAAGCGGATCGACGGTTTTGTGCCACAGTTGATTTTTGTTGGAGTCAACCAAAAAAATTGTTGTCCGGTCTGCTTGCAAAATTTGACCAATTTTGACAGTGAAGGCATCTAAAAGTTGCTCTAAGAGACTTTCGAGTGCTTCATTGTTAATCAGGTCCATCGCCCGGATAAATTGCTGAAATTCAGCCGTGATAAAGTCGAGCAGGCACACTAATTCAGGAACTGGCAGGCTCTTAACGCGGGAGGTCAATGCCCCCATAAAATTGACTTGAGTCAGTGTA
The DNA here is from genome assembly GCF_040004035.1 of Microcoleus vaginatus FACHB-2002. Lineage (GTDB taxonomy): Bacteria > Cyanobacteriota > Cyanobacteriia > Cyanobacteriales > Microcoleaceae > Microcoleus > Microcoleus vaginatus_C. The sequence continues at coordinate 11,150 of NZ_JAMPLN010000046.1, forward strand.
GCCAGAACGCTACCAGTATTGGAGAATGTCATGATTAACTGCTTGCTCAGATGGGTAGACTGACCGCAGGTCGATCGGCGCTAGATGCGACGGCGGTGCAAACTCTTGAATTTGTTTGCAAGCGCATCGGCACTCGCTTGTCGCTTTGAGGAATCGTCGTGAGTTCAAAAGTGGCGCACGCAACTTCAGTGTGCTTGTTATATGCTCGATCTTTTTTACAACCTCGATACTGATGAGGGTTCGTCAATTCAAGCTGAACTTGAGTTCGCAAAACTGCTAGCCTGAAAATTAGGTGACAGGCTTTAGTTCGATCGAGAGTGCAGTGTGGATTTGACGCTCTGTGCTCGGTCCCAGCGCGCGGTGTGACTGTTTTAGCGCACTCGGCGACCGTATCCGGTCAGGTAAAGGGCGCTATGAAAGCAGCGCGCAAGGCATTCCTACAGAGCTTACTCATAGTTTAATGGTAAACGCAACAGCAGGATAACGACGGTAATTTATGGATCGAAAAAGTTCGATCGGTCTTTGAAAACATCCCTCCTCACTACCAACTGACGATCGAACAGCGAAGCTAAGCTGGAGCTTATGTTTAAAGGTGCTACAGATCCTGACATTTATGCCGCTCTGGGCATGGACTCGGTAAATACCACTGATTGATAGTAGCGCTGCAGTTGTGCGGCGGCCGCGGCCCAACCCCAGCGTTCGGCTTCTCGGCGAGCGTTATGGCGCAGGGTTTCCCGTTCTTCGGGATTCGCAAACAGACGCTTGGTGGCAGCCAGAGCTCCTTCTTCGTCGGCGGGGTCAAATAAATATCCGTTAACACCGTCGGTGACGATATCGGGAATTCCGCCGCTGCGCGCCGCCACTACAGGCGTCCCCGCAGCCATTGCTTCTAGGAGCACTAAGCCCAGGGTTTCGGTGCGGGAGGGAAAAATGAAGGCGTCGGCCGATGCGTAAGCTCTGGCGAGTTCTTGTCCCTTGAGGTAGCCGACAAAATTGGTGGGTGTACCGGCAAAATATTGTTCAAGGGTTTGCCGGTGCGGGCCGTCTCCCACTAAGGCGAGGCGGGCGTCGGGAATCGCTGCGAGAACTGGTTTGATGCGTTCGATTTCTTTTTCTGCACCGAGGCGGCCGACGTACAGCAACAGGGGACTGTCTGGGTTATTTGCAGAAAGGCGCGATCGCATTTCTCGACTTGCCAATTCCGGGACAAACATTTCAGTATCTACGCCCCGCTGCCACAAATCTACTCGCTCAATGCCGTGGGTTCTCAATTCCTCCACCATTGCTGTGGAAGTGCAGAGATTCAATTCTGCTTGGTTGTGCGCTCCTTTGAGTAGTTCCCACAATAAAGGTTCGAGGACTCCGAAACCGTAGTGGTGCAAGTATTTCGGCAAATGCGTGTGGTAAGAAGCCAAAATCGGAATGTTGAACTTTTTGCCGTAATATATACCGCCCAATCCCAAAATAGCGGGATTGACAACGTGAATAATATCCGGTTTAAACTGCTCTAATTGGCGACCGACAGCCGGAGAAGGAAGTGCCATTTTCAATTCCGGGTACATCGGCAAAGGCAAACCCTCCACACCGTAAATTCGGGCGCCTTTGTATTCTTTAATCCCGTAATCTGGAGAAAATATCAGAACTTGTTCGCCCGCGCGCTGCAAGTGATCTACAGTGTGAATCAGGCGCGTCACAATGCCATCTATTTTCGGCAGAAATGTTTCAGTGAAAAGAGCAATTTTCATAAAAATAAGTTATTTAGGGAGCCGATAATCCTAGCCTGCGGCCAAGGTCATCGGTAACAGGATACACTGTGTCGGGGACCTAAGTCATTGCGTGCGATCGGCTGCTTTTCTACACTTCTTCTTTCAGTTGCACTACCGCTAATTCCGAGCGAGAGGTTGTTGGGATAAAATGCAAATTCCCTGAATGCCAATTGATAAAATTATCCCACCTAAAAGCCATCCTCAACTGTCGGTCAAGCAATTAATTCTGTAAATTTCCTGTGCTGTTCCGGCAATTTATCTGGCTTTTTAAGTGACCAATAAGCCTTCGCTAACTCGCCACTAATTTAGAGCACTCGGCGTTACAGCAGCCCATTCCCCTATTAAATAATAAGCAAAAACTGCCCTCGCTGAAAATCCAGGCAGAACCACCAAAAGCAACAGAATGAGAATTCGACTTTTCAGGGAATTTTTTCCCAAACAAGCCAGCCATAAAAACCTGATGCCATTTTTTAATTAACCGCAGAGGACACAGAGGACACAGAGCAAGAGATACAAAAGATAGATCTTCGTAATATACAGCCAAATCCATTCAGAACTTGCGAACCCTTCTCCTCTCTTCCCTTCTTTCCTCTTACTTCGCGCCCTTCGCGCCCTTCGCGGTTCATTTAAAAATCTCTTATCCGCAAATAAATACCAGAACTTACTTCCAAGAAACCTTCGGCAAAATCTGGTTTTTATCGACACGATGCTGATATTTTGTAGCAAAATTCAGCAGAGAATCGAGCAGGGAATCTGAGAGATAGTGCGGTTGCAAACCGAGGTCTAACAAATTGGTGTTTTTGGCATTGAAATAATGTTCTTCTTTCTCGACTCTGGGATTTTCGATGTTGTTGATTTCTACCTTTAATCCCATTGCCATGCCTGCTTTTTGCACCAAGGAGGCTAAGTCGCCGACGCTGAATTGTTCGGTGAATTGGTTGAAGACGCGGAATTGTCCGGCTTCGGCAGGGTTGGCGATCGCCAATTCCACGCACCGCACGGTATCCCGAATGTCTAAGAAACTGCGGGTTTGTCCGCCAGTGCCGTAAACCGTCAAAGGATGACCGATCGCAGCTTGGATGCAAAATCTGTTCAATGCTGTACCGAATACTCCGTCGTAGTCCAAACGGTTGATCAACAGTTCGTCCATGCCGGTTTCATCTGTGAGCACGCCGTAGACTACGCCCTGATTTAAGTCGGTGGCTCTTAAACCCCAGATTTTGCAAGCAAAATGGATGTTGTGGGAGTCGTGGACTTTTGACAGGTGGTAGAAACTGCCTGGTTGTTTGGGATAGGGTAGTGTATCCTTGCGGCCGTTGTGTTCGATCGTAATGTAGCCTTCTTCAATGTCAATATTCGGCGTGCCGTATTCGCCCATTGTCCCCAATTTCACTAGGTGACAATCGGGGAAGTCTTCGCGGATGGCGTACAGCAGGTTGAGTGTCCCGACGACGTTATTGACTTGGGTGAGGACTGCGTGTTCGCGATCGATCATTGAGAAGGGGGCAGAACGCTGTTCGCCAAAATGGACGATCGCCTCTGGTGCAAATTTTCTCATGCTTTTGCTGAGAAAATCGTAGTTGGTGATGTCACCGACGAACAAGTCGATCGACTTGCCCGTTAAATCTTGCCATCGCTGGAGTCGTTGCTGAATCGGTGCGATGGGAGTGAGGGTGTCGCTGCACAGTTCCAGATCCCAGTGCCGCCGCACGAAGCTGTCGAGGATGCCAACTTCGTAACCTTTGTTAGAAAGGTAGAGTGCGGTTGCCCAACCGCAATAGCCATCGCCACCAATAACCAGGACTTTCATAAATCAACGGTGAATCTTGCTTGCCAATACTGGGTTAATGTACCAGGTATTGGTGCATTCTGAACCTTTAATCAAGCGTGTTCCCCCAGGAGGGAGTCTGTTTTTTTAGATTAAACCGGAATTTCGTCGGCGAAACTGGCCCGGCGGGTGAATTCAAAGGGGCCCGCCTGGGCTCCCCAGACGTGGGCGTCGGTTTCTGGGTCACGTCCGCGATCGTGGCTAATAAATTTGTCTTGGTCAATCTCGAATTCGCTGTCTAGATAGGTTTTTTTGCCCTTTCTGACCACCATGCAGCCTTTTCCGGGTTCGACAGACCCTTTAAAGCTGTGCCCCGTCCACTGCGTAATAAAGGTGCAGCCGGGAAGCAGTGTCAGTTGTGCTTTTTTGATTTCTTGCAGCCGTTGCGGGTCGCGGGAAGCGCCGTAGAATTGTTCTTCGTTTTCTATGGCATAATTTTCGATGTCGATTCGATCGTCCACCGGGACTAATTTCAAAACTCGGACTCGGTACGGTACGTGCAGTTCAATATCGTAAGCTTGTTCTAGGTACAAGCTGAGGCCATCCAGAACTTCGACGGGCAGAGGTCTCATGCAGACGCGGATGTGGGCGAAGAATGGCGGGTTTTCAAAGGCTTGGGCTTGGTTGCTGAAGTCGGCGGCCATCCAGCGGGCGAGAGTGACGATATCTGTGGAATGAGTCATTTCGATTTTAGATTTTAGATTTTAGATTTTGGATTGAGGGAGTAGAAATTATTTTAGGGGAAATTCAGGTGCGATCGGGCTTTAGAGTCCTGACTTCTTTAAAAACTCCGGGATTTGGGTATGCTGTTTTTTTCAGGTAGCCTTACTTATCGGGAAATCATGAAACTACAACCAGTCGAATCCAGCATGATAAAAGCTGTGGGTTATGACGAAACAACTTCTACTCTGGAGGTTGTTTTCAATAGTGGCAAAACCTATCTATATTCTGAAGTGCCGAATAATGTCTATCTAGAACTGATGGACTCTGATTCCAAAGGGAGTTACATGAGAGATTGTGTGATTGACTGCTATCCGTACCAACAGGCGAAGAAACGGCGGCGGTAAGTACGGCATTAATCTAGGCGTTTTGAATCTCTAATCGTGATTTTTGCGATCATCGACGAACTCTAACCCAGATTTTTTGATTGTGGAGGTGATAGGAACAATTGGAATTGCTGGACACTCACCCTTTGTTTACCACTCGGTGTCCCCGATGCGATCGTCCGTTTCCCAATTACGAAAATCCCGGTGAATTGTTAAGCCCCTTGTAGTTTCCTCTTGACATCAATATTTGAGTCTCTCTCTAGCTCAAGTTATACCAGATAGTTTATCGGAATCTCAATTACAAAAATTGTCCCGCTGCTCACGGTCGAATCACAGGTTAATTTACCCCCATGTTTTTTGATAATAGCATAGCTGACAGATAAACCTAAACCTGTACCACTCCCCACAGGTTTAGTTGTAAAAAATGGCTCGAATATGCGTTCTTGAATATGGGCGGGAATCCCACTACCATTATCAGCGATCGCAATTCTTACTTGCTCATTCTCTATAACTTCAGTCCGAATCCGAATGAAAGGATTTTTGTTAATTTTACTAACTTGTTTGAGAGCATCAATAGCATTAATGATAATACTCATAAATACTTGATTCATCTCACTCGCATAACAGGTGACATCAGGAAGGTTACCATACTCTTTAATAACTTCTATTTTGGGTTGATTATCACTTTCTTGAAAGCGGTTTTGTAAAATTAGTAAAGTGCTTTCAATTCCGGTGTGTAAATCTACCGCTTTCATGTCGGATTCATCTAAGCGCGAAAAATTCCGCAAACTCAGGATAATTTGCTTGATCCGTTCGCTGCCTGCTTTCATTGATTGCAGAATGTTATTTAAATCTTCTCCGATGAATTCAAGCTCAATTTCCTCAATTTTTGCTTGAATTACTGAATTGTTTTCAGGATATTCTTGCTGATAAAGCTCCAGCAAGCTCAGCAAATCTTTAACATAATTTTCTGTAGGCTCAAGATTACTATGAATAAAAGTAACTGGATTGTTAATTTCGTGCGCTATTCCCGCTACCAATTGACCGAGGGCTGACATTTTTTCACTTTGAATTAATTGTGCTTGGGTTTGTTGTAAATTTTTCAATGTTTGCTCTAGAACGGAAGCTTTTTGGCTTAACTGTTGAGTTTTTCGCTCTACTTCCGCTTCCAAAGTCTGAGAATATTTCTCTACTTGTTGATACAAACGTGCATTTTCAATGGAGATAGCAGCTTGGGCAGTAAGAATTTGGAGAGTTTCGACGCGATTGCTAGTAAATGCTCCCACTGTTAGATTATTTTCCAAATACAAAATCGCGCTCAATTTTCCCTGCTTGCTAATTGGAATACATAAAACTGATTTAGGCTGCTGGGTGATGATGTAGCGATCACCTGCAAATTGATTGGAAGCACTCAAGTTATCAAAAACCGCTGTTTTTTGACTTCGTGCTAAAGAATAAATCAAACTTTGGGGTAATTCTTGACATTCAACCAAAGCAATTTGCGAGTTGTCTATATGGTTTTGATTGGCTTTAGCAACTACTAACCATTTTTCCTCTTGATGAATAACTAAAATTCCAGTTTGCGCTCCCGCATGGGCGATCGCAATTTGCATCAAAGTGGCTAACAGTTTCTCTAATTCAATTTCTTGAGAAATAGCTTGTGCGGCTTTCATCACCGCCGGAAAATCCAACCATAAATTCAAGCTGTTGCTGCTACTGGTGCTAGTTACGCTTCTCATTAGGGTTGGAGATATTGTTCCTCCAGATGCGATCGCTGGTTTAGTGAGTTGGAGAATCGCACCTAATAGTTGAGGATAATGTTGTTCTAAATCAGCGACTTTCCCTTTCGCCCCCCATCGGGTGTAACAGTAGTATGCTTCCTGCATATATCCAGCAGCAACTTTTTCTTTGCCCCAGTTCAGATAAAATTTAGCTGCTAGTTCATTAGCTAAAGCTTCTTCTTGAAGATATTCGTTTTTCTTAGCTCCAGCAATGGCGCGATCGTACCAATCTCCAGCTTCATAATTCTCGCCTAAAACCCGGCATTTTTCTGCTTCTATTAAGTCAACCTTGTGTTGGTGATTCATGGGTGCATGGTAAGCCCACTTAGCTAGAGTAGTTTGATGAGTTTCCACTAGAGCGAGAGTGTTAGCTTGCTCAATTTCCGATTGCGTAGAGAATAGTGACAAGTAGGTTAACCCGGCATAAAAATGGAAAACCGGGGTATGAATTATTGCTGCCACTCCCATCAAATAGGAGCTAGCTTGAACCAGGTAGTCTAGGGCTATGGTGTAATTGCCAAAGAGGTAAGCAAGTATCAGTTTGTAGTTATAGACAATAGCGAGCGCAGTAACCTGATTATCCTGATGGTGTTTAGGAATCATCACCGTTTCATCGTAGGCAGTTCCGCTTAATAAATCGGCTCGATTAACAATTTCCTTCAAGTTTTGCACCAACTGTTGCTGCATTTTTAAGTAAATTAGAGGAGAATCTTGCTTCACACTGGCTAATACAACACAGTAATTTTCGATTTCGGGTTCCCAATCGTCCAGATACAGTCCCGCGAAGAAATTATCATAAAAATAATTAACTATGTTGTAGCCAGCATAGAGGAAATCTCCGGTTTCCATTCCAGCCAAATAGCCCTCTTTCAGAGTTGGGATTGCTTCCAAGAGTGCTACTTTATGATGCTGGAGAAAACAGCCAAACCAAAGTAAAGTTAGGGACTTGAAGGAACGCAGATTCAACTGATTGAGTAAGCTCAGTGCCACTCGCCCAAAGCCATAGCCCGTTTCTACCTCTCCCAAAAAACCAGACAGCACCATGCCATAACCTGCATACCCGATGGTTGATGCGGGTGCATTTCCAAATTGGAGTGATAGACTGACCATTGTGGCGCAAAGCAGAGGCAGCAAAGCAGGATTTCCTTGAAAAATGGGCGTAAACAACATTGCTAACAATTGCATAGCCGCTATTATTTGAGGGTCGCCCATCACGGGGAGCTGAACCAGTTCCTCAATCTGTTGACCTTCGAGTTGACTCTTCAGGGTTTGTAGTGCTTTGCCAGTCAAGGCTTCGTCAGGTTCAGAGGGAAGTTCAACCTCCAATTGTGCTAAGGCGATTCGGCCTACTGAGATCGCTTCTAGCATCTGACTCTGGGCTGTCAATGCGGCGATTTGAACCTCATAAATCTTCACTTTGTCTACTATAGTTTGAGCACATCGCACAACTATATCTGCCATTTCTTCCATGTCATCAAAATCGGCATTCAAGTAGGCAGTTTCCGCCGCAGCTACATAAAGATTCAGGGTTAATTCGTACTGAGTTTGCCAACAGTTTTCCGCGAGCAACGAGAGCGCTGTTTTCACGAAACTTCTGGCGGCTGAATAGGCTGTAGAATTTCTAGCTTTCTGTGCGGCTGCTAAGTTCCGTCGGGCTAAGGCTTCCCGTTCTCCCGCTTGAGTAATTAACCCAATTCCTAAATTCAAATGCCCGACAATATCAAATAGCTTTTCCTCCTTTTCTATCTCTGATAAGTTCTTTTGTAGCAGTTGACCAATTTTGAGGTGAGTTGCCTGTTTTTGGTCTTTTGGAATGAGGGAATAGGCGGCTTGTTGAACGCGATCGTGCAAAAATCTGTATCTAGCATTTTGTTTATTAACATTTTCATCTTCTGAGCTTAAGTTATCATTGCCTTCAATCTGATAAAACTTATAAACATTACTAATCGGTAAAATAAAACCCTCCTGCAATGCTCTCCACAAGACAGTTGCCGTCTCTATTTGCGATTCTTGTGAAACTATTGCCAAAGTATGCAAATCAAACTGCGCCCCAATACAAGCAGCCCACTTTAAGACATCCTGAGTTGGAATTGGTAATTTCTGCAATTGCAACGCCATGAATTCAACAACATCATCAGTAATTGCCAAGGCTTTGATTTGGGAAATATCGCACTGCCAATGCTGGTTCTCCCAATTAAAGGTAATTAACTTGTCATCGTGTAAAGCTTTGAGGAACTGAGTTGCAAAGAAAGGATTTCCCTTGGTTTTTTGATAGACTAATTTTGTCAAAGGCTGGGCAAGAGATAGTTCGCAATTTAGCGTATCTGCTACCAATCGATTAATATCCGATTCTCTTAACGGTGGTAATGTAATGGTATTTACCGTTGCCCCAGTTTTGAGCAGTTCATCTACGGTTAAGATAAATGGATGTACTGGTGACACTTCATTATCTCGATAAGCGCCTAATATTAATAGATGTCCTGTATCTTGTTGCATCAATAATGAGAGCAAATTCAGTGATGCAGAATCAGCCCATTGCAAGTCATCTAAAAACATCACTAAGGGATGTTCTTTGCTGGTGAAGACTTGCACAAATTTTTTAAAGAGTAAATTAAAGCGATTTTGAGCAGCAGTTCCTGATAATTCTATGGCTGGTGGCTGTTTACCGATGATGTTTTCTAACTCAGGAATTACGTCAATTAATACTTGTCCGTTGTCTCCCACTGCTTCGAGAATATTGGTTTTCCATGTTTGTAATTGTTCATCTGATTCTGATAAGAGTTGCCCTATTAAATTGCGAAAAGCTTGCACAAATGCTGAAAAGGGAATATTCCGTTGAAATTGGTCGTATTTGCCTTTAATAAAATAGCCGCGTTGACGAACAATTGGTTTATGTACTTCATTAACAACGGCGGTTTTTCCAATCCCAGAAAAACCCGCAACTAGCATCATTTCTGTTGTGCCATTTGCGACGCGATCGAAGGCATTTAATAGTTGATTAACTTCCGCTTCTCTGCCGTAGAGTTTTTCAGGAATTAGGAAGCGATCGCTGATATCTCGCTTTCCTATTTCAAAAGGTTCTATTGTGCCTGTAGTTTGTAGTTGAGCTAAACAGATTTCTAAATCGTGCTTAATTCCCAAGGCACTCTGATAACGATTCTCGGCATTTTTTGCGATTAGCTTACTGACAATCTCTGACAAAATTAGGGGAATTTCTGAATGAATTTGATGGATGGGTATCGGCTGTTTCGCCAGGTGGCAATGTACCAATTCCATTGCATCCTCCGATCTAAATGGTAATATTCCTGTCAACAATTCATAAAATGTCATTCCCAGAGAATAAAAGTCACTACGATAATCTAGGCCTCGATTCATTCGACCTGTTTGTTCAGGAGAAAGATAGGCTAAGGTGCCTTCTAAATCATTAGTATTCTGAATCTCTTGGGTTTCTCTTGGTAGGAGAGAAGCAATACTAAAATCAATTAATTTAATTTTTTCTGTTGCGGAATTGAGCAGGATATTAGCGGGTTTTATGTCTTTGTGTATGACTCTATTTTGGTATAAATAGTGCAAAATTTCTGTTATTTTAATAGAGATCCTGAGAAATTCACCTAAAGGTAAATATTGATATTGGGGATTTTCAGCCGTGGCTGTTTGGAGATAATCAGATAGGGAAATTCCACCAAAGTCTTCCATGACTAAGGCATAGCCATTGCCATATACTTCTAGGGTTAATGGTTTGATAATACTAGGAAAGTCTAGATTTTTGGCAATGGTATATTGGTTGCGGAATTGAACGAGTTCGTTAAAGTTTGGGTATTCATTTCGCAGTAATTTGATGACGACGGGTTGTTGGTCACTGGTACGGATGCCTCGATAGACAAGGGTGCGCGTACCTGTGTATAATTGCTCTGTGATTTGATGATCTGGTAAGTTGGCGATCGCATTCATAATTTTTTAAGCTAATCTTAAGTTATTTTGTATTGCTGCCCAAATAGCAGGATTTACTTGTTTGGGATAAATTTCTAAAGAAGCTCGATCGTAGCTAATTACTCGGCAAATATTATCACAGCGCTTGTTAAAACGCCCGCTTTGCAATAATTGTGGCCTTGTGTAAGTAGGTGCAGATATTTAAACAGAACTTACGCGACGGCGGCTGAGAATGGATAAACTGGCGACTACTCCCCGTACCTGCTCTGCTTTGACTTCTTGGTAGCGTCGCTTTGTTGTTATTTAATTTGAGCGATCGCTTTATGGCAAACATAGTTGGATATTCCAATTAATTCAGATGCCAGGGTGAGAGTTTTCACCTATAACTTGTTGCAACGAATAGGTTTAGGTAAATTTAGTAACATATTTGACTATCGGAGTCTGGCTCTTTTGATTCGCAACAACTTCCAGCCTTACTTCCGTTTCATTTTACAATATTTTTCGGGTCTGTTGCTGTGTGCCAAGAAGTATCTTCGGGGTTAGATTAATTAGTGTTTGTCAAGGAAGTGTCAGTCAGCCAAGAGTCTAATTAAGCTAATTTAACTCTCAGGTTCTATCGACCGAAGCATTTGCGCGCAAAATCTCCAAGTTTAATCAGAGATTTTTGGGGCGCAAAGACTTCGCACGATCAATACTTTTACCAGAGGTTTCAATCTCTGAGCTCCAAGTCAAAAAGCAGGCGAGTTAGATGAGTTTGACAGCCCGCAGACCAAACATCAGCACTGTCGCCAAGCCGATCATGCCGCCGAAAATCCCAAAATAAGTTATTGCTCCGCTAAGAGTCATTGCAATTTCTCCAAAACAATCAATAAAAAGACCTATAAGAACTATAATCTAAAATCTAATATCTAAATTAGATAAATATGCAATCCATAATTAAAGTTGACTTGGGGCCACAATCTTACAATGTTTGCGTGCGATCGGGCGGCTTAGACGAACTCGGCAGTCTGATGGGCGATCTAAGTTTGGGCAAAAAAGTTCTGCTGGTGTCGAATCAGTCGATTTTTCGGCAGTACGGCGAAAGAGCAACAGCAGCCCTCGAATCGGCCGGTCTGGAAGTCAGTAGCTGCATTTTACCACCAGGAGAACAGTACAAAACTTTAAATTCGGTGCAGAAAATTTACGGGGCGGCTTTGGCAAACCGTTTAGAACGTTCCTCGACAATGGTGGCTTTGGGCGGCGGGGTGGTTGGCGATATGACCGGTTTTGCAGCAGCGACTTGGCTGCGGGGAATTAATGTCGTGCAAGTTCCGACTTCGCTGCTGGCGATGGTTGATGCTTCTATTGGCGGCAAAACGGGGGTAAATCATCCTTTAGGGAAGAATTTAATCGGGGCTTTTCACCAGCCGCGTTTGGTGTTAATTGACCCGGATGTACTCAAAACTCTGCAGGCGAGGGAGTTTCGTTCGGCGATGGCGGAAGTCATCAAGTACGGGGTGATTTGGGATGTTGAATTGTTTGAAAAGTTGGAAAAGTGCAAGCGTTTGGATCAAATGCGCTATGTGAAGGCGGATTTGTTGGCAGAAATTTTGAGTAGGTCTTGCCAAGCTAAGGCTGAGGTGGTCAGCAAAGACGAGAAGGAATCGGGTTTGCGGGCGATTTTGAATTACGGACACACCATCGGTCATGCTGTGGAAAGTTTGACCAATTACAAGGTGATCAATCACGGGGAAGGAGTGGCAATCGGCATGGCTGCGTCAAGCCGATTGGCTGTGGAGTTGGGAATGTGGGATGCTGAGTGCGATCGCCGTCAGTCTGCTTTGATTGAAAAAGCGGGTTTACCTGCCAAATTGCCTGCGGGTGTGGATATTGAGGAAATTTTGCATACTTTGCAACTCGATAAAAAGGTGCAGGATGGCAAGGTGCGGTTTGTGCTGCCGGTGCGCTTGGGTGAGGCTGCTGTGAGCGATCGGGTGGATGGAGATTTGATTTTACAAGTTTTGAAGGAAATGCTTTAGATTCCCGTTTTTGGGGTTGTTTAACGGTCGCTGAACGCCCATTAACGCCGATCGCCCAAGATGTTTTTTCTTCCAATCGGCGATCGGCGGTTGAGTTTAGGATTCGCTGGATCGCGAATTAATTTCCTCCAAAATTTTATCTATTCTGTTAGCAGCTTGAGTTCTACCTTGCTTGATAAATAACTCCTTAGCTTTTTTGAGGCTGGCTACTGCCTCCGCTTGGTTTTCCTTGTCTCCTTGCTGGTACAAACCGACTCCTAAATTGTTTAAAGCATCGGGATATCGATCGTTAATTTTAACGGCTTGTCTCCACTGAACAATTGCCTCTGGTAACTGCCCCTGACTTGCCATTGCCACGCCTAAATCGTTGTGAGCTTTGGCGTGCTGTGGGTTGACTTCAATTGCTTTTTGGAATTGAACCATCGCATCGCTCATTTTACCTTGCCCCGACAGCATAGTTCCCAACTTGTAATAAGCATCCGCTTGTTTGGGATAGCGAGCGATTAGTTGCCGGTACAAAGCTTCGGCATTGACAAGATTCCCTTGACCGTAAAGGTCGTTGGCAGTTCTCAAGCCCACCGTGTAGCCTTTACCTACAACTTGGCACTTTTTCTCGGAGTTGCCTTCCTGCTTGCAAATCCTGAGTTCGTCTCCCTTCATTTCGTAGGACATTACTTCCCGAACAGCAGGGCCTCGGCGCGGGGGCTGCAAGTTCTGCGACTGCAAGTTTTGCGAGAGTTGCAGGGCGATTGGCTCAGCTTGTGCCGGTTGGGCCGCTGCTGCATTGCAGATTCCTGCACCCACCAAAATGCTTGGGGCGATCCACCTTAAGGGTTTGAACAAGCGAAACTCTCGATCGTTTTTCATGTCTTTTGTGGAAACGTGTTGTTGATATGCTGGGTTTCACTAGCGCTGTAAGAGTCGGAGCCGATGGGGCCCACCCGATGAAATAGTTAGTTATTAACAGTCGAGATATTTTAGCACTGCGGGGCCGGGTTTGAGTTAAATTAGAGTAGAATTCCGATCGATTCTCAGTCAACCTTAGCAGGAAAATAGAAATGGGGCAGTCTATTCTTACCATGCTCTTTGCGCTCATCCTCGGCTACGCTGTTAACTCAAGCGTCAAAATAGTCAGCGGTGGCGACGAAGCTTTAGTGGAACGTTTGGGTCAATACAAGCGCACCCTCAAGCCAGGATTCCACTTTATCAGTCCCCTGGTCGAAAAAGTCGTCTGCGTGGACACAAGCCGTGAAAGAGTTTTAGACATTAAACCTCAGTCAGCAATCACGGGAGATAATGTGGCTCTCGAAGTCGATGCCGTTGTGTATTGGCGGGTTGTCAATTTACAGAAAGCTTATTATGGAATCGATCAAATTGAAAATGCGATCGCCAACTTAGTGTTAACGACGTTTCGCGCTGAAATTGGTCGATTGCCCATGCAAGACATCTTGGGTTCCCGAGATGACATGAATAAAAAGTTACTCAAAAAGTTGGACGAAGCTACTGAAACTTGGGGTGTCAAAGTAATTCGGGTGGAAATTCAAAGCATTACACCTCCGAAAAGGGTGCAAGAAGCTATGGAATTGGAGCGCGCTACCAAGAGCGAGTGGCAAGCAATGGTCAATAAGGCGATCGGCACTAAGGAGTACATGAGGCTCTTAGTTGAAGCTTTAGACTCCCATCCCAATAGCAAGCAAGTTTTGAATTACTTAGTAACCGAAAAATACTTAGAGGCTCAACAAAAATTGGGCGAAAGCGACAATGCCAAAATTCTGTTTATGGACCCCAGGAGCATGACGGAAGCCCTAGGCGAGCTGATGGGTTCTATGCCCGATGTGACGCCTGCTTCTGAGGGCAGCCAAATAACAGTTATCGAGACTAACACTTCTCAAGACTGATTCCTGAAGATAGCGTCGGCAACCAGACAAACATCGTGCATTTCTCTGACATCGTGAACTCGCAAGATATCTGCCAAATTTGCGATCGCACCTGTACAAGCCGCCGCTGTCCCCCAAACTCTTTGTTTCGCTTCTGGCTGATTCAAAATGTGACCGATAAAGCTTTTTCGCGAAACTCCGACTAAAATCGGACAGTTTAAAACACGGAATTTTCGCAACTCTCGCAGAATTTCTAAGTTTTGACTGTAATTCTTGGCAAAGCCAATACCAGGGTCTAGAATTATTTGAGATTTGTCAATCCCCGCAGCAACTGCTGCCGCAATTCGACTCTCGAAAAATTCCCCAATTTCCCCCATTAAATCCCGATAATCGGTCAGTTGTTGCATCGTCTGGGGAGTTCCCCGAATGTGCATCAAAATTATTGGCACTTTTAACTGAGCAACGGTTGACAGCATTTCCGAATCAAAAGTAGCTCCCGAAATATCGTTAATTATATCAGCTCCCGCCTCAACCGCAGCTTTCGCAACCTGCGCTCTGGTAGTATCGACCGAAATAGGAACTGAGCCAAAAATATCGGTTTTTTGTCGCAGTATTTGTACCAGAGGTATAACGCGATCGATCTCCTCTGCTAAGGATATTTCCACGGCACCAGGCCGAGTAGATTGACCGCCAATATCAATAATATCTACCCCCGATTTTACCATATTTTCCGCTTGCGCTAAAGCAGATTCTGTGGTATAGAAATCTCCGCCGTCGCTAAAACTGTCAGGGGTAACATTCAAAACGCCCATTAAATAAGTGCGTTTTCCCCACTCAAAAACTTTATTTCTAATTGTAATTTTTTTGTTATTTATCATATCACCTCATCACTCGGCGATTGAAATCGCTTCTTGTCAAACGAAATCCCTCTCTAAGAGACTCAAGAATAAAGCAGAAGCGCCATTGTTAATTTAACCAAAACTTAACCAGCTAAAAACAGTGTCAACTGTCAATTCTAATTCAATTTTATCAATAATTGGCAACAGAGCTGCACCTTTATACAGTTCTACTTTTTGTCCTGGAAATACTGCCAAAATACTCTCTTCTTCTGGGTCTAATAACCACCCCAACTCAGTTCCGTGTCGCGAACAGTGAAGTAATTTACTCAGCACTTTTGTTTGACTTTGACTGGGGGAGAGAATTTCAATCGACCAGTCTGGATTAATTTCAAAGCGGTTAGCAATTCTACCAGAGGGCAAAAAAGGAATTCTTTTCCATCGGAATACTGCTACATCTGGCACGATTGATGCGCCACCAAATGTGCAGTATAACTCTGGAAAAGCACGGGCAATTTTCTGAGTTTTTGTTACTTGATCGATCGTCTTGCAGAGTTCACCTTGAAGGACGCTGTGTTCACCTTGTGGGATGGACTTCTGAATGATTTCTGCGTCAAGAAACTCTGAGGCTGGTTCAGTTTCAGGAAGTTTTAGGAACTCTTCTAAGGTGGGTTTTGGTTTAACGCTCGCAATCATAGGTCAATTCTCCAGATCGGAGAAACACTCAACGGCACATCACAATTGTACGCGATCGCTGTTTAATTCCCGCTGCCCTTGTTCACTTACCAATTAGCAATTAGCAATTACCTATTACTGATAATTGACAATTCGAGCAAAACTCGCAGCTTCCAAACTAGCACCACCAACCAAAACTCCGTCAATCTCCGGCTGACCCATGACTTCATCAATATTCTCCGGTTTAACAGAGCCACCGTACTGAATTGGCACGCCCGGATTAGTCAATTTACTGCGAATCAAACCAATAACTCGGTTAGCTTCCTTCGTTTCGCAAGTATCGCCAGTGCCAATCGCCCAAATCGGCTCGTAAGCAATTACCAACTTATTTTGGTCAACACCAACTAAATCTTTTTCCAACTGAGAAAAAATGTGAGCTTCAGTTTCGCCTGCATCTCGCTGCTGCTTGGTTTCCCCAACGCACAGAATCGGAATTAAATCGTATTTCTGAGCAGCTTTCAGCCGCAAATTCACCGTTTCGTCAGTTTCCCCAAAATATTGGCGCCGCTCGCTGTGGCCGATGATGACATAACGGACACCAAGTTCACTCAGCATTGGCCCGGAAATTTCCCCAGTAAAAGCTCCCGACTCTTGCCAGTGGACGTTCTGAGCACCGAGTCTGATCCGGCTGCCGTGCAAATTTTTCGACAGGACAGCCAAGGAAGTGAAGGGAACGCAAAGCACGACTTCCCGTTCCTCTGGGGTTTCCGTCAGGCAGGACATGAATCCTTGAAGAAATTCTAGGGATTCAGTCCTAGTTTTGTACATTTTCCAGTTGCCAGCAATAACTATTTTCCGCACGGGTGACTCAGTAGCTCTGTGAACATCAAAATCAGGCAAATTATAGTGTAAAGCTTTAGGGTACCTTTCGAGCCCTTATTGCCCAAACTCGATGCGAGCTTGCTCAACTAAGTCAACGGTGACGACTTCGGTTTCGGCTTCGCGGGCCAACTGCTCGATGCGGACGCGAGCTTGTCCCCGGACAAAGTAGGGAATATTTTTCAGCTTCGCCTTGGCTTCTGGCGTCCATTTTAAATCATCGGAAAATTCGGAATCGGGCATGGCGTATTGAGCGATCGACTACAAGCCTTCATGGATCTGGCTTTGATGGAAAGCCTTTATCTCTTAAATTTACCACGAGTTGCGATCGATCACACCTTCTCACTCTGCCTTAAATTTGTTGCCTAAAATAGCCGACGCTTCTTGTAAAAGCTGATTCTGCTCTTGTCGAATTGCCTCCAACCTTGTCAAAATATTAGCAAGTCGTTCTTGAGACTCCAAACTGTTTGATTCAACTCCCCTCAATTGTAAAGCTGAATTATTTTTGTATTCGGGATTCTTTGAAACCAATGAGTTTACAGCCACTCCACCGAAATTACTTACAGATTTAGAGCCGACACTCAAAACCCCTTGCATAAATTTTCCCGACCTTTGCAGAATAAATAACCATCCTTCTGCAAAAAAGCTACCTAAAGCCTGTAATAAACCCAAGATCAGGAATATAAATAGTAGCAACATTGCTAACGATATCAGCGGATGACTCACCAACCAGAAGACTACAGGGTGAGAATCAATCCAATTTTTAACAGTACCATTGATAGCGCTTTGAAGGGCATTGGAAGCGGCCTCGGTCATATTTGTCGCCTTGTTAATGCTATCTTCTAATGAAGCCTTAGCCTTTTCTGTAGCTTGATTTACAGTCTCTACAGCTTGGCTAGTGCTTTGATTCAGAGTATTGACAACCGAGTTAGTAGTTTGATTAATAGTTTCTTTAGCAGTTGCCGCAGAGTGAGAAACAGCATCAACAGCTTTGTTGGTACTTTCACTGACGCGACTAACTGCTTGATTGGCGACTTCAGATATGGAAATTCTCGCTTTTTCTGTTTTATCTGCTACAGTACCTAAAGCATTATTCGTAGCTTGATTAACAGTATTAAGTGCATAATTCGTAGTTTGAGTGAGAGCTTCTTTTGCCTTTTCCGTAGATTCGGAGAGAGAAGATTTAGCTTGGGCTGTTGTTTCTGAAACAGAATTAACTGCTTTTCCGACTTGTTCAGTCCAAAATCCTTTCGTTTTTTGAACGCTTTGAGAAAAATCAGGCAGTGCTACTTCCATAGTAAGTGAGATCCATCAAGTTAATTTACTCTTGCCAAGTGCTCATAGTATAGCTTCTATTTTCAATAGTGGGACTTTAGCTAAAAATTGAGCGATAAATAGAGCTAAGATATATAGAGTAAACTTTTTAGGTTAGTCTGTTTCCTAATGGAATCTGATGAGAGCAACAGTTTCCATAGCCATGCCCCATGCTTTGAAAGATGGTGCTAATGCTGTGATGATGTGTTCCCCGCTCAAGCATGAAGACATGAGTTTAGACACTATCTGGGGGGATTATTGGTGGGAGAAAAAAGAGCAAAAACCTATCCCAGCTCGCGCAGAACGCTGTTGATGTTTCTTAACAAAGCTTACGCCTTTTTGCAGTCAGAGCTTGCTGGTGCGGACAAAGGCTCAACCAAGGGCGAAGCAATAGGCGATCGGGTGACCCTCAGATGTATTCCCCAAAAATAGAGCGGACGATCGCTCGTGGGACAACGGAGGAATTTGATGCACCTGAAAAAGCAGGAATTAAGTTGAGAAACATAGCATATTATCCCACGGGCGATCGCCAGATAACAGGCGATCGTTCCTCAAAGCTCGCTCGACGTTGTAAAAACTGTTTAATGCCCCAAAAATAATTACATATTTACAAAAATTAGCGCAAGTTACCAAACTTTATATCCCCGAAAAAAAGCGATAAATTTTAAGTAGACTGTGGCTGTTGGTTTAACAAACCCGACGCTGCCTAGGATGTTGTTGCGGCAGCTTATCTGGTGTATAATTTATGACATATTGGCCAATTTTTAACTTTCCATCCCAAGCTCAAAATATGCTAGGCTAGAATGTTTCCAAAGCTTAAGATACACCATGACGTATGTATCAATCATTAGAAGAGTCAGCCATTTCGACTAACCCATCTACGGAACCGTCCTCTCTAATTCTGATTGTGGATGACGATGCCTTGATTCGTTTGCAACTTCGACTGTATTTACAGAAGGAAAAATACCGAGTGGCCGAAGCTAGTGATGGGTTGACAGGGCTAGCAGCTTATGAGGAAGTACATCCAGACCTGATCCTACTAGATGCAGTGATGCCTACTATGGATGGTTTTGCTTGTTGTCAAAAATTATCTGAAGTGCCTGAGAGCGATCGCCCACCTATTTTGATGATTACTAGCTTGGAAGACAAAGAATCTGTCGATCGAGCGTTTGGAGCGGGAGCGGCTGACTATATAACCAAACCAATTCACTGGGCTGTTCTGCGACAAAGAGTGCGGCGGTTGATTCAGCAATTCCACTTGCAACAGCAACGAACCCTACTTTACAAGCAACTAGAGGCCGCCAATCAACAATTAAAATACCTAGCGTCAATTGACGGTTTGACTCAGATTGCCAATCGCCGTCAGTTTGACGAACAGCTAGAGCACGAGTGGCGACGCATGACGAGGCAGCAAACTCCTTTGTCACTAATTTTGTGCGATATCGATTTCTTCAAGCCTTACAACGATACTTATGGACACCAAGCAGGGGATGTATGTTTACAGCAAGTTGCTGCAGCTCTCAATGGCAGTATTAATAGAGCTGGAGATTTAGTCGCACGTTATGGAGGTGAAGAATTTGTAGTGATTTTGCCCGAAACAGAGCTTGAGGGAGCCGTCCAAATCGTTAAAAAAATTCAGGCTCGCGTCCAAGCTTTAGCAATAGTCCATAAGAGTTCTCCGAATCATTGCATTACCCTCAGCTTCGGTATTACCACTGTGATTCCCACCCAAGAGATCCTGCCAGAAACTTTAATTACTGCTGCCGATGCAGCACTTTATCAAGCCAAAGACCAAGGTCGTAATACTTTTTGTACCAAAACTCATACAGTTAATGAGTTCACTCATTAAATCATAAGAGTAAAAACTATACCTCTCGTAATTTGGAAGAATTTTTTCTTAAAAGTTGAGCGAAATATCAAGTCCTGCATGAGTAAGCCTTGATTGCTGCTTGAAAGCTTAAATAATCGGCGGTGCGATATTCATAGAAACAAACTGTCAGGTAAATAACAGATCGGCTCTATGGCGCTTTTTTTATCGGAATCAGATCGTATTCAGCAACTAGCGATTCTAGAAGTTTATGGGAGGGTCTAGCTCAGTGCGTGATAAAAGATGGTTAGGTGCGATCGCCCTTCTCACTGTTGCGGGTTTTCTGGGCAACTATTTCAGTGTGTCTCTTTTATTTGGAGTTGATTTCCTCTTTGGCAGTATTGCAATACTGATTATTGCTTACTATTTCGGGTGGGGCTGGGGAGGATTGGCTGGTCTAATAGCAGGCAGCTATACTTATTTCCTTTGGAATCATCCATACGCCACGATTATTTTGGTAATTGAAGCTCTGTTTGTAGGGTTTCTTTGCAAGAAGCGCAAACATCCGAACCTCCTTTTATTCGATGGGATTTACTGGTTCTTAATTGGAATGCCCCTCGTTTGGCTTTTCTACGGTCAAATGATGCACATGGACGCGAATCAGGTCATCCTCGTGATGTGCAAACAAGCAGCCAACGGCATTTTTAATGCCTTAGTGGCCAGCTTAATCATTTCGTATGCGCCGATTTATCGGTGGGTTACTCATTCAAAAAATTTCGCCCTCTCTTTACAACAAACTATTTTTCATCTGTTGGTTGCTTTTGTCTTTTTTCCCGGACTGCTCCTATTGGTTATTGATGGTAGATCCTTTCTTGGTCACATCCAAACGACGGTGCAAACGGAGTTACAAACAAACGCAAAAACTCTCACTAGCGCAATATCTAGATGGCATCAGCGACATCTCTTAGCTTTGAATACATTAGCTGAAACATCGCTCACGCCTGAAGAATCAACTGCTGCTAATACAGCAATTAAATCATCCGATAAGCTACAAGAAAACATTAGTCTGATCGAGCAGTTGTTGCCAGATTTCGACAAAATTTATGTAACCGATTCATCGGGAATAATTTTAGCTGATTCTTCTCCTTTTAATCAAACCCGTCGGCGGTTTATCGAAGAAAGCACGGAACATAAATCTCTCATTACCCTGGCTCAAGAGCGATCCAGACCTTGGATGACTTCTATCCACAAAGATTTATTAATGGACGAACCTCATGTAGGATTGAATGTACCCCTGCAAGTTCAAGGTCGTTTTCTTGGGGTGATCCACGGTTCATTAGAATTGAGCAAGCTCAAATCTCT
Organism: Microcoleus vaginatus FACHB-2002; assembly: GCF_040004035.1. GTDB lineage: Bacteria > Cyanobacteriota > Cyanobacteriia > Cyanobacteriales > Microcoleaceae > Microcoleus > Microcoleus vaginatus_C. The sequence goes on from NZ_JAMPLN010000046.1 coordinate 32,269, forward strand.
CTACATTTTCCAGAGGAACGATCGGCAATTACACATTACATTGCTCGATGAAAACAACCGAGTCATTGCGAGTAATCAATCCGACGAAAAGCTTTTGACCAGGGTTCAGGAGTCAAAGAACGGCAGCACTCGCACCTTAGAGGGAACCTTGCAGCAGTGGCTTCCTAGCAAGGGCAATCCGATGACCCGTTGGAAAAACTCTCTGTATATACAGGAATTTACAATTAACTCCGATCTGGACTGGAGATTACGTTTAGAAATTCCAGCCTCTCCCTATGTAGAAAATTTACAAAATCGCTACAAGGCTGACTTGATTATTCTACTCGTCATCACAATGTTGGCATTTTTGTTTGCAACGCTGGTTAGCGAACGACTTGTCAAGCCATTATCCTATTTAGCTGGTGCGACTGCTGACTTACCCAACAAGCTTTCAGAAGAAACATTTGAATGGAAACATAGTTCTGTTACTGAAATCAATGAGCTTGCTCGCAATTTTCAATTGATGGCGATCGCACTCAATCAAAAGTTTAGGGAGATTACACAGGCCAACGCCACATTAGAACAGCGGGTTCAAGAACGAACGCAAAAATTATCCAGAATCAATCGATCTCTCAAAGGGGAAATTCAGAGACGTAAACAAGCCGAAGCTGAACTAAGAACAAGAGAGGCAGCGATACGAGCTTTATATGAAGTTACTTCTACCCAAAATCTCAATTTTGAGCAGCGCATCCAAGCGTTGATTGACATGGGATGTCAGAATTTTGGGCTTGAAAGTGGCATCTTGGCTCGCGTGCAAGATAATCGTTATGAGGTGATGGTTGCGCGATCGCCCGATGGAGCCCTGAAACCAGGTGATGCCCTTGATATTAAGCAAACTTTGTGCTGTCAAGCTTTAGACACAAATGAACCCCTAACCATCCAACATACAGGCACCTCAAAATGGCGTTACCATCCTGCCTATCTTGCCTTTGGCATAGAAGCTTATATTGGAACACGAGTGTTAGTTGCAGGCAAAGTCTACAGTACCCTCAGCTTTTCTAGTAAATCTCCCCGTGCAGACAACTTTAAATCTGCCCATGTGGAATTACTGAAGCTGATGGCTCAATGGATTGGTAGTGAAATTGAACGGCATGAGGCAGAAGTCGCTCTGGAAGCGAGTGAAGAGCGGTGGGAACTCGCCCTACGTGGTAGTAATGATGGGGTATGGGATTGGAACGTCAACACCAATGAAGTATTCTTCTCCGCTCGCTGGAAAGAGATGTTGGGCTACGAAGACCATGAAATCCCTAATCACCTGGATGAATGGAGCAAGCGGGTGCATCCCAATGATCTCGATTGGGTGATGCAAGTAATTCAAGATCACTTTGAGGGCAAAACTCCGTTTTATATTACAGAACATCGATTGCTTTGCAAGGATGGGAGCTACAAATGGATTTTAACTCGAGGGCAAGCGCTTTTGGATGAAGCAGGCAAAGTTGTCCGTATGACTGGTTCTCACAGCGATATTACCAACCGCAAAAAGTTGGAGCAGGAAATTCAAGCCAGAGAGCAATTATTGAATGCTTTCTTTAACGGAGCTTCCCTAGCAGGGGTGGGGCTGTGTATCCACGATCGGCAGTTTAGATTTTTACAAATCAATGAGGCACTAGCTGAAATTAATGGCCACCCTGTAGAGGAGCACTTAGTTAAGACAACCGATGATATTTTGGGGGAATTTGCTCCTGGCGTGAATGCACTGTTACAACAGGTTTTAACGACTGGACAACCTTCCATCAGCTTGGAAATGAGCTCAGAAGTATCCAGTCCAACGGATGCCAAGCGCTACTGGCTCGTTTCTCACTTTCCCATTTTCCAGGATGCAGACCAGCCTATAGCGGTGGGTTGCATTCTAATTGAAATTAGCGATCGCAAACGCGCCGAAGCGGAACTGCAACAAATGAGTGCAGCGCTAGAAAATGCTGTGGCAGGCATTTCTCGGCTCGACCCTCAAGGGCGCTATGTCTCTATTAACGAAACTTATGCTGCCATCTGCGGATATCAGCCAGAGGAAATGCTAGGGATGGAATGGCAAAAAACTGTTCATCCTGAAGATGTTGGAAGGATGGTGGCTGCTTATCAGCAAATGTTGAGAGACGGCAGAGTCGAACTAGAAGCTAGGGGGATGCGAAAAAATGGCTCTATGTTCTATAAACAAGTGGTGATGGTCTCTGCTTATGATGAGCAAAATGTCTGTGTGGGGCATCACTGCTTCATGAAGGATATTAGCGATCGCAAGCAGGCAGAAGAAGCACTACAACGACAATTGGAAAAAGCCCTACTGCTGAAGCAAATTACCCAAGAAATTCGTCAAAGCCTCAATGCTCAGCAGATATTTGAAACGGCTGCTATTCAGATTGGGCAAACTTTTGGGGTCAGTCGCTGCTTAATTCGCACATACCTGGAAAATCCACAGCCTCAGTTTCCTGTCGTTGCAGAGTATCTAGCATCCGGATCGGCCCCCAGCGGGGAGCATGACATTCTGGCCGCGAGTCCTGCTTATACAAAACAGTTGATGGCTCAAGATGAAGCGATCGCCTCCCGGGATGTCTATTGCGATTCATTGCTCACCTGTGATCATTCAATTTGTACCAGTCTCAAATTGAGATCGATATTAGCAGTGCGAACCTCTTACCAAGGAGAACCGAATGGTGCTATTTGTTTGCACCAGTGCGATCGCTACCGTAGTTGGACTCCCGATCAAGTGGAGTTGCTAGAATCCGTCGCGACTCAAGTAGGAATTGCTCTGGCTCAAGCCAAATTACTAGAGCAAGAAACTCGACAACGAGAAGAATTAACTCTGAAAAACTGTGCCCTGGAGCAAACTAGACGAGAAGCAGAAGCTGCGAACCGAGCCAAAAGTGAATTTCTGGCGATGATGAGCCATGAAATTCGCACTCCCATGAATGCGGTTATTGGCATGACGGGACTGCTGCTCGATACAGAACTCAAGGCTCAACAGCGAGACTTTATCGAGACGATTCGCAATAGTGGGGATGCGCTTCTGAGCATCATCAACGACATCCTTGACTTCTCCAAAATTGAGTCGGGCAAGTTAGAGCTAGAAAAGCATCCCTTGAGCTTGAGAGATTGCATAGAAGGTGCGATCGATCAACTTGCAGTTAAAGCAGATGAGAAGAAGATTGAGTTGGGCTACCTGATCCAGCCTCAGACTCCTAAGTTGATTTTGGGTGATGTCACCCGTCTGCGTCAGATTCTAGTTAACTTGCTCAACAATGCGATTAAGTTTACTGAAACTGGGGAAGTTACCATTTCCGTGGAAGCCTCTCTAGTTGATTCTGACAAAACGATTTCTGAGTCAGGTAACTTGTCAGAAAGCTTGTATGAAATTCAGTTTGCCATTCAAGACACAGGCATTGGTATTCCAGCCAACCGGCTCGATCGACTGTTCAAGTCTTTTAGTCAAGTAGATGCTTCGACGACTCGCCAGTATGGAGGGACTGGTTTAGGTCTGGCGATTAGTAGGCGACTTAGTGAAATGATGAACGGCATGATGTGGGTTGAGACCAGAGGTCACGTCGGAGGAACCCCTTCACCAAAATGGCAAGCCGCTAAGCTTAATCGAGTCACAATGGGTTCTACCTTCTACTTCACCATTGTGGCATCCGCTGTTGCTACTGAGTTAGCGGAACCGATGGAAATGGTACCAGAACTATCTGGCAAGCGTTTATTAATCGTGGATGACCAGCCCACTAACCGACAAATTCTGACCTTGCAAGCAGAGAGTTGGGGGATGCAGAGTCTGGCTGCCCAATCGGGTGTGGAAGCGCTCAACTGGCTTGAGAGTGGAGAAACCTTTGATGTGGCTATTTTAGATATGCAAATGCCACAAATGGACGGCCTCACACTCGCCTCAGCCATCCACCAGCATCCTAAGTGCCACCGTTTACCCCTAGTGTTGCTGACTTCAATGGGCTACCCAGAAGCGAGTTCTTCAGCGCTCTCCACCCACTTTGCGGCTTTTTTAACCAAACCCATCAAACAATCCCAGCTCTATCAAATACTGATCCATGTGCTACAAGCTCAACCGAAAAAAGTTCAACAACAACTTCCTAAATCTGTTCAGGATGATATAAAACTGGCCCAGAGACTTCCACTGCGAATTCTTTTAGCAGAAGATCATTTGGTGAATCAGAAGGTGGCACTGCTGCTGTTAGAGCGTTTGGGATACCGGGCCGATGTTGCTGCCAATGGATTAGAAGTCTTGGAAGCCTTGCACCGCCAGCCTTATGATGTAGTGCTGATGGATGTACAAATGCCAGAGATGGATGGACTAGAAGCTAGCCGTCGTATTTGCCAGGAGTGGCCTGCTCATGCTCGTCCCTGGATTATTGCCATGACGGCAAATGCTATGCAGGGCGATCGCCAAGTTTGTCTTGATGCTGGCATGAATGACTATATCAGTAAACCAATTCGAGTAGATGCTCTCATCCAAGCGCTGAGTCAGTGTCCACCCAACCCCGAACCGCAGCAGGCCCAAAAGGAGGAATCAGATAGCAAGAAGCCAGAAATTGATGTACCAGCGGTCAACCTCACAGAACTGCAAGCCTTCTGTAGCAGCATCGATGAAGATTCAACCCAGATTTTGAGCTTGCTGGCGAACTGCTACTTGGAGGAATCTTTAAAGTTGCTACAAGCTATGAAAGTAGCGATCGCCCAAGCGGATACTCAAACCCTAAACCGAGTGGCTCATACCCTCAAAGGCAGTAGTGCGAATCTAAGCGCGGCTCCTCTGGCCCAGCTTTGTGCCACGCTAGAAGTTATGAGTACATCTGGTGAACTCGATCGAGCCTCAAGCCTTTTGGCTCAAATCGAGGTTGAGTACGATCGTGTCAAGAATACTCTCCAACAAGAACTACAAAAGAGCGAAACTAATCTATGAAACCCAATTAAATAGGCATCTTTTGGCATCAGGAATTAGGCAACTGTCACACGCGATGCCGCAAGGCGGCTATGCGATCGCATACGCACGATAAAGCCTGATTCCAAATCTGTTAGCATCGGAATTATTCATATATCTCTTCTTTTAATCTGCGTGAATCTGCGTTTATCCCTTGTCATCTGCGGTTCATAAATTCTCTTTTTTTAACCGCAGAGGAGGGCAGATTAACAAAGATTAACGCAGATTAATTATATCAATTATGATTGCTGTGTCCGTGATTGTTGAGTGTTGACTGTTGGCGGGATTTTACAATACTCTCTAATGAGTAATGACTGCTGGCTGCTGTCGAAGCGGAATCTCGATCACAAACTCAGTACCCTTCCCCAATTCCGAATTGCATTTTAAAACGCCACCGTGTTTCTCTACCACAATTTGGTAACTAATTGACAGTCCCAATCCTGTACCTTTCCCCACCGACTTAGTGGTAAAAAAAGGGTCAAATATGCGTTTTCTCATAGATTCCGAAATTCCCGTGCCGTTGTCAGAAATCCGAATCACCGCGCTAGGAACAGTATCATTAAGTTGACCGATAGCAGTAGAGATTTTAATTTGAGGAGTTACAGATTGACCCGCGAGCAACTTGTGCGATTCCAAAGCATCGATCGCATTCCCAATTACATTCATAAATACCTGATTCAACTGTCCCGCATAACACTCGACTAGAGGCAAAATGCCGTATTCTTTAACTAGCACAATGTTGCCACTGTCCGCATTAGATTTCAGCCTGTGCTGTAAAATTAACAGCGTGCTGTCAATGCCCTCGTGAATATCAACCGCCTTCATTTGACTTTCGTCAAGACGAGAGAAATTCCTTAACGACAGAACTATTTGCCGGATGCGATCGGCTCCAACCTTCATTGAGGATAGCAATTTTGGCAAATCTTCTAGCAGAAATTCTAAGTCAATATCTTCACTCAATTTGTCTATTTCAGGACTAGAATCGGGATATTGCTGCTGGTAAAGTTCCAGCAAACTCAGTAAGCTAGCAGTATATTCACTAGCGTGATTGAGATTGCCGTAAATAAAATTAACCGGATTGTTAATTTCGTGAGCAATCCCGGCTACCAGTTGCCCCAAACCCGACATTTTTTCAGTTTGAATCAATTGAGCTTGAGTGTGCTGCAAATCCTTTAAACTTTGAGCGATTTGTTCTGCTTGGCGTCTGGTTTGAGCTAGCAAATCAGCTTGTTGGATAGCTACGCCTAATTGATTAGCAATCTGAGCTAAAAAGTTAACTTCTGAACTTTTCCAACTGCGGGTTCCCGAATGTTGATACGCTGTCAGCAAACCCCAAAGTTCTTGTCCTACAAAAATCGGCGCGATCGCATAAGCCTTCACTTGGAATTGTTCTAAAATACCCACAACACACTCCGAGTGGCAAACTTGATAGATATCGTCAACGGCTAGAGTTTCATTATTGACATATCTGCCGCCTCGGTTTTCCTGCAAATAAGTATCTTGCCAAACGGTACTGAGACCTTCCCCTACCAATTTTATCCAGCCATCTTTCACAAACTCTGCCACATAATGGCCGCTCCAATCAGGATAAAATTGATAGACAGCAATTCTATCAACTTGCATAAACTGACAAACTTCTTGGGTTGCTGTCTTAAAAATTGCTTTGATATCGAGAGATTCTCGAATCTTGGCCACCACTTCAAACAGTATCCGCTTTTGCTCGGCTGCCCACTGCAAATCGATAGTTTGCTGCCGCGTTTTAGCAAGCAAATCGGCTTGTTCTAATGCTACGCTCAACTGAGTTCCTACTTGCGTAGCAAACTGGATTTCCGAACTGTTCCAATTGCGGGAACTGCCGCACTGGTGCACGCACAGCAAGCCCCAAAGTTCGCTGCCATTCATCAGTGGTATAATCACCTGAGATCTAATTTGAAATTGAGCTAAAATAGCAGCGTGGCAGTCTGAGAGTCCCGCAGTTTCGAGATCGGGCAGCACTTGAATGCGTCCCTGGCTGTATTTATTTGCATAGTTTTCTCCAAAACAATGATCGCGAATTTTCACATACATTGCTGAAGGAAAATCTGGCAAAACATCTTCGGTAATAAATTCGCCTTCATTAAACTTAGAACTCGGATCGAAGCGATAAACGCCCACTCTATCAGCCTTTAAAATCCGTCGCAATTCTGTAGTTGTCGTGCTAAAAATTGTATCTAAATCGAGAGATTGTCGAATCTTAGCAACTACCTCAAACAGTATTCTCTCCTGCTCTGCTGCCCGCTGCAACTCAACTGCTTGCTGCTGAGTTTGAGCGAGCAAATCTGCTTGTTCTAAAGCGATGCTGAGCTGAGCGGAAATTTGGGTAGCAAACTTAATTTCGGAAGATTCCCAGTGGCGGGGAGCCGAACATTGGTGTACGCAGAGCAACCCCCAAAGGTCTTTGCCTTTCATCACCGGTGCAACTAAACTAGCTTTGACCTGAAATTGCTCTAATAGTTGCTCATAGCAATCTTGCAGTCCCGCCTGTCTAATGTCGGACATTGTGTGAACTCGTCCCTGAGAGTAGAGATTGGCGTACTTTTCTCCAAAACAGCGATCGTTCACTTTGACTGCCATTGCTGACCGAAAATCTGGCAAAACATCTTCGGAAACAAATTCGCCGTCGTTAAATTCTGATGCGGAATCGAAGCGGTAAACTGCTACTCTATCGACATTTAAAGCCCGTCGCACTTCCTGGGACATCGTGCTAAAAATTTTGTTCAAGTCGAGGGATTTCCGCATTTTTGCCACGACTTCAAACAGCACTCGCTGCTGTTGGGTCAACTGCTGTAGTTGAGCGGTGCGCTTTTGAACTTGATTTTCTAAATTTGTATTAAGTTCTTCTATTTGTTGATCGAGTTGGTAGTGGTTAATAGCATTAGAAAAGTGCGTGCCAAAAATTTGGAACAATTCAATTTCTTCAGTTTTCCATCCGCGAATTTGGGCAGTTTTTGACTCTTTCCACGCTTCAAAAGATATCCGAGATTGGGCGAGCCGCCCGTCACTATCAAACTGTCTAGCCCAGAGAGTTTCGGTGTCAAATTCTTCTCGAAAAATGGTCAAGTAACCGAATATTTGCTGGCGGGTTCTGAGCGGTACGATTAAAATGCTGCGAATTTTGGTCGATCGAAATGCAGGTTGCAGGCTTCTCAAACTGCTAATTTGGTACAAGTCTGGAATTGCCCAAACCTGTTGCTCGCCGGATTTAAAATATTCGTGCCAGACGCTGTATTGCTCAACCTGCGGGTATTTTGCGGAAATTCCCATCTTCGGCCCTGAGCCGCAAGTGTAGACTGTGAGTTCGCCAGTGGAGTTATCCGAATAGGGAACTAAATTCGTAACCTTGCTGCTTTCGGAAATGAATGGCGTGGCGAAAATGCACAGCCTGCCGCCGGCTGCATCTAGTGCTGCTACCGATTCTGCCAAAGCTGTTTGGAGTTCAATCGCCGGCTGGGAGTTAAGGGCTGTGGCCACGCGGTTGACGGCAGCTTCCCGTTGAGCTTTCGCCCTCGCTTGGGCGAGGAGGGTTGATTGGGCTATGGCGACGCCGAGCTGATCTGCCACCATCTGAACGCCTTGAAGTTCGTTTTCTCCCACACTCCGGGACTCGGAGTGGTGAGATACCAACAATCCCCACAATTCTTCGCCGTGAAAAATTGGTACTACCAAGCAAGCCTTGACGCCCAGTGCAGTCAAGTATTCAGCGTGGCAGGGGTCAACCGCACGAAACCGCATTTCGTCGGGCAGCAGTTGGCCGGAAACTGCCTCGCGGCGCGGACTTTGGCCTAGCTGCCCGGAATCTATATCAACGATCGATCGCACCTGTACTTGGGCGAACAGTTCGCGGGCGTGAGGCGGAATATCGTCTGCTGGAAAATGCAGACCCAATAGGGATGGCAAGCGGTTGTCGTTAATTGATTCGGCAATCACTTCACCGCTACCGTCACTATGAAATTTGTAGATTTTTACTCGGTCTGTTCCCAAGAAGGATTGAACTTCCGCTGCTGTTGCGCTCAGAATTTCGGGTAGTTCTAGAGAGCGGCGAATGCGGTTGGCGATGCGTTCGAGCAAATTTGCTCGATCGAACCTCACCTTAACATTTTCGATCTTTAATGAGTCCATTATTAATCTTTTGCTTTCCTAGCAATAACAGTAAGCGGCCCAAAAGTTTTGTGCCTGTGAAAAAATTCGGCAAGCACAGCTATTTAATAAAATATAAATATCCTGATGGCGATCGTCGATTAGTTTTGCACCTGTAGCGATCTGCCTTAAAATTGCAACTTTCCATTGCAACTTTCCATTGTGTGGGATTAAAACTTTTGTACTTTAAATATAAACTTTGTAGAGCCTGCCTTGCAAGCTCTTTACCCCAACGGATTAAAATTGTCAAGTTTCAAGACTTGTAGAGTCATTCACCGCCACCGATGAAGGTCGCACCGAAATATCTCAGTCTTGGATGCAAAAGCTCGCTGAGGAAGGATCTGACGGAAAGAAACAGCATAATTCAACAGGTTAACTCAGAAACCGGGTTTCTACCTCTAGGATTGTATCTGCTGCTAGGGGATCGGAGAACAGTCGATCGACAATCCGCAGCTTTTTCCAGATATTGGAGCAAAAAAAAGCTCCTGCCGTTAAGCAGGAGCCTTTTTCGATTAGACAATCAAATCAGAAATAAGTTCGATCGATTAGTCTAAATTAGGCATAGCCAGCACTGGTTCATTTTCGCGATCGATACCCTTCTCAAAGCCAGCGACAGCCGCGCGAGCGCGACCAGCGTGCCACAAGTGGCCGACCAAGAAGAAGAAACCCATCACAAAGTGGAAACAGGCCAGCCAAGAACGAGGAGAAGTGAAGTTAAACGAGTTAACTTCAGTCGCCACACCGCCCACAGAGTTCAAAGAACCCAAAGGAGCGTGAGTCATGTACTCAGCCGCGCGGCGAGCTTGCCAAGGCTGAATGTCATTCTTGATTTTGTTCAAATCCAAACCGTTAGTACCGCGCAAGGGTTCCAACCAAGGGCCTTGGAAATCCCAGAAACGCATCGTTTCACCGCCGAAAATGATTTCGCCAGTAGGAGAGCGCATCAGGTATTTACCCAGACCGGTGGGGCCTTGTGCAGAACCGACGTTAGCACCCAAGCGTTGGTCGCGGATCAGGAAGGTCAAAGCTTGCGCTTGAGAAGCTTCCGGGCCCGTCGGGCCGTAGAATTCGCTGGGGTAAGCAGTGTTGTTGAACCAGACAAAGCAGCAAGCGATGAAGCCCATCAGGGACAAAGCGCCCAAGCTGTAAGACAGGTAAGCTTCACCAGACCAGATTAAGGCGCGGCGAGCCCAGCCGAAAGGCTTGGTCAAAATGTGCCAAACACCGCCAGCGATACAAATCAGGCCAACCCAGATGTGACCGCCGATGATGTCTTCCATGTTGTTGACGCTGACAATCCAGCCTTCGCCACCAAAAGGAGAGCGAGTCAAGTAGCCAAAAATCACAGCCGGGTTCAGAGTGGGGTTCGTGATAATACGCACGTCACCGCCGCCCGGAGCCCAAGTGTCATAGACACCGCCGAAGAACATGGCCTTAGCTACCAGCAGCAGAGCGCCGCATCCCAACAGAATCAGGTGGTAGCCGATGATATTGGTCATCTGGTTCTTATCTTTCCAGTCGTAGCCGAAGAACGAAGAGTATTCTTCGAGAACTTCCGGGCCGCGAACGGCGTGATAAATGCCGCCCAAACCGAGAACAGCAGATGAAATCAAGTGAAGAACGCCGACTACGAAGAACGGGAAGATATCCGTAACTTCACCGCCAGGGCCGACGCCCCAACCCAAAGTAGCGATGTGGGGCATCAAGATTAAGCCCTGTTCGTACATGGGCTTTTCTGGGATAAAGTGAGCGACTTCAAACAAAGTCATTGCACCGGCCCAGAAAACGATCAAGCCAGAGTGAGCGACGTGGGCGCCCAGCAGTTTGCCGGAGAGATTGATCAAACGAGCGTTGCCAGACCACCAAGCGAACCCGGAGGATTCTTGGTCGCGACCGCTTGCGTAGGAATTAGAGAGCGTTACCACCCGGTAGAACCTCCAACGATTTTAGATTTTGGATTTTGGGTTTTTTTGTTCCCTAGTAGGGCACGGTATCACCGCGCCTGCGCCGGGGAATAGGGATTTGGATTTCAGATTAATTTAAAAAAACTAAATTAATCTGAAATCCAAATCCTGATTTTTTTAAAGTGCGTTACCGCGAGGCAGAACTTCTTCAGGGAAGATGAAGTTTTCGTGGGGTTGGTCCGTAGGAGCCATCCAAGCACGAATGCCTTCGTTAAGCAGAATGTTCTTAGTGTAGAACGTTTCAAACTCAGGATCTTCAGCAGCGCGCAATTCTTGGGATACGAAGTCATAGGCGCG
>NZ_JAMPLN010000047.1:0-43198 GCF_040004035.1 Microcoleus vaginatus FACHB-2002
ATCGCGCACCAGCAAGCGCCCCGTGTCAATCCTCAAATTCCCTGCATCTCCACTCCCTTCACTAGGGGTAAACAAGCCACTGGGAAACCGACCATCGGCTGATCTACCAATCACCTCAACCCAATCTGCAGCCGTAATCTGCAAGCTGCCGCCGTTGCCTGCACCCAAAGTACCGGCTGATACTTGTGCCCCATCGCGCACCAGCAAGCGCCCCGTGTTAATCGTCAAGTCCCCTGCATCCCCACTCCCTTCACTCTGAGCAGACAAGCGACTGCCCCTCTGGTCATCGGCTGATCTACCAATCACCTCAACCGACTCAGCAGCGGTAATCTGCAAGCTGCCACCGTTGCCTGCACCCAAAGTACCGGCTGATACCTGTGCCCCATCGCGCACCAGCAAGCGCCCCGTGTTAATGCTCAAATTCCCGGCATTCCCACTCCCTTCACTAGAAGCAAACAAGCCATTGGGAAACCGACCATCGGCTGATGTACCACTCAACTCGACCGACTCAGCAGTGGTAATCTGCAAGCTGCCGCCGTTGCCTGCACCACCAGTACTGGTTGATATTTGTGCCCCATCGCGCACCAGCAAGCGCCCTGTGTTAATTGTCAAATCCCCTGCATCCCCACTCCCTTCACTCCGAGCCGACAAGCGACTGCCCCTCTGACCATCGGCTGACCTACCAATCAACTCGACCGACTCAGCAACGGTAATCTGCAAGCTGCCGCCGTTGCCTGCACCACCAGTACTGGTTGATACCTGTGCCCCATCGCGCACCAGCAAGCGCCGAGTGTTAATTGTCAAATCCCCTGCATTCCCACTCCCTACACTCCGAGCAGCCAAGCCACTGCCAAGCCGACCATCGGCTGATGTACCAATCAACTCGACCGATTCAGCAGCCGTCACAGCTAGAGTCCCTCCCTTTTCCGTCCCCAGAGTGTTCGTTGTTATCTGCGAACCTCCACTGAGGGTGATACGCCTGCCCTGAACCTGTATACCGCCTCCCCCCTCACTATTGACACTGACGAGCGCTCCATTGCTGAGCGATATATCTGCTCTGTCTGCGTCATCTGGAAAACTCAGGCTGAAGTCATTGCCATCCACATTCAGCCCTACCGTTGCCGACCCACCAGCGATCGCTCCTAAGTCAATTCGCCCTCCCCGAGCGATTGCTCCTCCTCCATCCATCGCTATGTCTCCACCCAGTAAAAGCAAGCTCCGACCATCAGGCACTCGCAGACCAAACTGCTCTCCTAATGGAGTGGCTCCTACTGGTGTTCTTGAGTAGTTGGCGAGCGCTCCCGCCGGAACTTGATTGAATAAAAAAGCCGAAGGATTGACTGTTAGTAACGACGAGGGAGCAGAAGGCATTGAAGCACTGAAAACCTCTCCATTGGGAAATTGAATCGCATTCGCTGTCGTTGCCAAAAATGAACCCTGCACGTCTAAACTGGCAGATGGCCCGAACACAATGCCGTTTGGATTAATCAAAAACAAATTAGCAGTGCCTAAAACCCCCAACCGTCCCAAAATATCCGAACGGTTCGCCCCGGTTACGCGCGAGAGAATGTTTTCAATTCCTGTTGGATTGGTGAAATAAGCGCCTCTTCCTTCTAAAACACTCAATTGTTCAAAACTGTGGAACAGATTAGCGCCTCGTATTGCGCCACCATCAATGCGATCGCCTTGAATACCCTTGATAACATCGGGTGTAACGACAGAACTTTCAGCACCTAGCGTATTGTCAGGCACGATTTGAGCGTTAACGATCTCGCCCCCTCCTACGAGGAGTGTCCCAAATATGGCGACGCAACCCCCAATCTGCCACTGCCAACACCGATCGAACCAGCTTTTAGCAATCATAGGTTGGTTTCTAAAACATATTGATAAATCTATCACTAAAGTTTCTTTTTGAGTCGCCTTAACTCACATCTTGCACATACCCGATAAACAGCCTCCAAATAAATTTCGGGCTGAAAGCTTAAGTTCGATTTTAAACCACCTAAACGTAAGCTGCTTAAGAAGTTGGGGTCTCTAACCCATTTTTAGTTATAAATAATAAATCGTCTAAAACCAAAATTTTTCTAGCCCTATAAATAAGACAATTCTGGGAGACTAAGCACTCCATATACGAATTCTCTGCGATTGCACTGACAACCAAAAATATGAGATACAAGGGCGTAAAATGCCTTGAGAAAAGCCAGAAAAATGCAAACAATTCTTGCCCATGCCCAGCAAGCGAGTCTACACCTTACAGTCGTTGATGCCTTCAGAGTATCAGCGCGATAATGTCCCGCTAACATTGCAGGCTTATGCAAGCTTGCCTGCACAAGTATGTATTTTTATTAGTTGGGTTATGTCATTAAGTTGACATAGAAGGTTAATGCGTTCTTTCTATTTGACCTCCTATCCTATAAATCACGCAGATGAAATTATTAGGAGCAACCAACTATGCCTTCTGAAATAACTTTTGGAAAAACAACTTCTTCTACAAGTCCCTACATTGAAAATGAGTTAGATGTCAAACCCATCGCGACCATCCCAACTGATATTGCATTCCAGGCAGACCTTAATAGCAAAAGTTTTGCAGATGCTCGTGGAGGCACACTATCCCAGATTTCAGAAATTGCTAAGTTGCCTGTTGGCAATAAGGATTTCACAGGCAATGTCTACATTGATGGCATTCTCTGGGGTGGGAATAATTGGACATCAAGTTCATCGTCAACAACAACAATTGATTACTCTTTCTGGAATTCCCAAACTGCCAGTTTTGATGACGCCTACTACGACAACATCGCCCAAAACCCCTATGACTGGTTTGCAGGGGAAAAAGCTTCTATGGTAAACGCTTTAAACAGTTGGTCAGCGGTTGCCAATATTCAATTTGTGAATGCTGGGGACAATAACGAATCAGCTACCCTTGGCTTCTATAATGTGGATAATGCCGATGCGGATGATTTCTTAGGAATGTTCAATCCTCCTGGAACAGATGGACAGGGAATTGGCTATTTCAACTGGGAAAAAGGGGGTTGGAATACTGAGGGAATAGCGCAAGGTGACTTTAGCTTCATCACTTTAATTCATGAACTTGGACATGGATTAGGCCTGGCTCACCCCCATGACAATGCAGGCGGTTCATCAATTTATCCAGAAGTTACCGCCCCCTTTGGTGATACAGGGGACTATGGCTTGAACCAGGGCGTTTACACCACCATGTCCTACAATGATGGGCTAGTTAACAGTGGTGGCGCTCCAGGTACACTGGACTACGGCTATCAAGGCACACCTATGGCGTTTGATATTGCTGCTATTCAGTATCTTTATGGGGCAAACAACAGCTACAAAACTGGTAACGACACATACTTCCTGCCCACTGCCAACCAATCAGGTACCTATTATTCCTGTATTTGGGATGCTGGCGGAATTGATACTATTAGTGGTGTGGGGGCACTATCGGGTGTCACGATCGATCTCAATGATGCCTCGCTCAACCCTGTAGATGGGGCAGGTGCTGGTGGTTATATCTCTTCTGCCGAGGGCATTTTTGGCGGATTTACTATTGCGAATGGTGCAATAATTGAGAATGCCGATGGTTCTGCTTTTGCCGATCTGATTACTGGCAATGAGTTCAATAACATTCTCAACGGTGGGGCTGGCTATGACTCTTTAATCGGCGAGTCTGGTAATGACATCCTTAATGGTGGGGCTAGCAATGACTCTTTAATGGGTGGCAAGGGCAATGACTCTCTCGTGGGTGGCAATGACAAAGATATCTTAACTGGTGGGAGTGGGAGCGATCGATTTACCTACACGGCTCTCAGTCAATCCTTGTTAGCCAACTATGATGTGATTACTGACTACTCTATTGGTGACCAAATTGATGCTCCTAGTGATATAGTTGCAGCAACACTCACTACCCCTGTTGGTAATGCAGCTAGTTTGAGTGAAGCAGCTATCTCTACTTTACTAACCAGTGGTGTGTTTACAGCTAACAGTGCTGAAGCATTTACAGTTTCCGATCTAGCTGGAACCTTCATCGCTTTCAATGACGCAGTGGCTGGATTCAATTCTGCAAATGACTCCCTCATTTTCCTCAAGAATTATACGCTTGGCTCGGTTTCAATTGTTTAGAGGTGATTAATCATGCTAACTTTCCCTGAAGACATTTGCTGGGATGGATCGACGTGAGCTGTGGTGATTCAAGCCCTAGGTCAGAATATGTTCCTATCCTGATGTAGGTGCAAGGGTTACAAGCTATAGGTTTGGAAAAGTGGTCACAATAAAATGAATATTACTGAGAGCTAAAGGATATGACGCGAAGGGAAGCGGTGCGACGAATTGAATGGGCTGCTAAGAGAAAATTGAAGGAACTGGATTTGTCTCTATTGGAGTTGAAGGAACTGCCGCGGGAGATTGTCAAGTGTACGCATCTGAGAAAGCTTTCCCTCTATAGCAATGAGATTCGCTCCATTCCAGACGTGATCGGACAACTGTCAAATTTGGAATCGCTTTCCTTTAGTGACAATCAGATTAACTCCATTCCAGACGTGATCGGACAACTGTCAAATTTGGAATCGCTTACCCTCTATAGCAATGAGATTCGCTCCATTCCAGACGTGATCGGACAACTGTCCAATCTTAAATCGCTTGACCTCGATGACAATCAAATTACCTCCATCCCAGAAGCCATCGGCAAACTGTCCAATTTGAGTGTGCTTTTTTTGGAGGGCAATCAGATTACAACCATTCCAGATGTGATCGGGCAACTGTCCAATCTCACAGAGCTTTACCTCAATAGCAATGAGATTACCTCCCTTCCAGATGCGCTCGGGCAACTGTCGAACCTGGAAGTGCTTGCCCTCTTTGACAATGAAATTCGCTTCATCCCAGAAGCGCTCAAGCAACTGTCAAAGCTGAGAATATATGTAAGTAGGTAGGCGCTGTAAAACACAATTATGTTAAGGATTGTAAAGTATCCTTAACCCTAAGCGTGGCTAAGTTAGCCCTGTTTACATATTGTTACATAGCTCGGTTTAATCCCACTTACCTACTTATAAGCTAAGGGATCTGTAACAGTTTCCAGCTCTAAATGGGAATTACCCTTTCCCCGCCTAACCCCTAGCGGGATTTTTCCGATGGCCGCTATCATCTGTTTCGCAGTCACAGATAGAAATCGGCCATCGGAAAAATAGCCGCAACGCCATCCGCAAGGATACCAAAAAATCGTGTGTCACGCGGTTGAAGCTACTAAGCAGATGCTAGACAAGTGTAAGACATTACTAGACAATTGTAAGACTAGAGTTGCCTACAGCTTTATGTAACTACTGACAGAATCCATGTGTCACGCGGTTGAAGTTACTAAGCAGATGCTAGACAAATGTAAGACAGAAATTCAACGCCTGGGTGGGGAAAACTTTACAATTCCTGCTTGACACCAAGGCGTAAAACCTGCGATCGTAAGTAATTAAGGAAGATTGATGCGCGACTGCTAAGCACGTCCAATGCTTAACAAGTCACGGCTTCCCCAAACCGTTATCTGAGAACGTTTGGAGCCTAACTATAATGCCATATTCAGCCGATTGCCTTGAGGGGCGATCGCAACTCTTAACGGAGTTAGCGGGGTTTTGCCATGACTAAACCCATTGCCAGCTACCGACGGATTGACCGTTTAAAAGCGATCGCATTTGAGCGCGGTTTCACCAATGAAGACGCTAAACAGTTCGGTAAACTCAGCAAAACTGCTACTTGGGAAACTCTGCTAGAACTCTACCTTGTTGAGGGCGAATCGCTTGACACAATGCTAGACGTGCCACTAGACAAGACGCTAGACGCTGTAGACAGGGGTGTAGACACTATTAAATCGCTTGACACAAGCGGATGGATTAATGATGGTTCATCCCCAATGTGCAGCTTCACTCCCCAAAATTCCACCAATTTTTTTGACTGGGTTGACCTCTCACAACTCATCGCACTCGCGATCGCATTGGCGGGAGTGTTTGTTCTGGCGATGACTCTTTGGCGACAAATCAATCCACTTAACCTACTTCCCTCAGTCCGCGTAAACATTCAAATCGGAACTTCAAAATAATGGGAACAATGACCCGACTATTTGGTGGCGATAGCAGCGATGCCATTAGCCACAAGAGAAGCGATCGCCCAACAAGCACAATCACCGCATCATGAGACTTACTGCAAAATCAAGGCTAAAGAAAATTTTGAGCGGCGTGATTTGCGGGGGTATCTGTTCAAAGCTTTTGAAGCTGGGGGTTATGCTCCGCAATGGGTACAAGCTGGCAGCTCCGAGTCAAACGAGCATTTGGAAGCCAA
The DNA here is from genome assembly GCF_040004035.1 of Microcoleus vaginatus FACHB-2002. Classification (GTDB taxonomy): domain Bacteria; phylum Cyanobacteriota; class Cyanobacteriia; order Cyanobacteriales; family Microcoleaceae; genus Microcoleus; species Microcoleus vaginatus_C. The sequence goes on from NZ_JAMPLN010000047.1 coordinate 6,328, forward strand.
ACAAGAATGTCGCGACAAAGCGGCCAAACAGATATTCGACGCTGACGATATCGATTTAAACCAAGCCCTCGAAATAGAACGCAGTTACTCCGCGTCCTGGGCAGAACGCTGTCAAGCCATCAAAGCTCGGCTCAAGGCTCAACTACCAGGAATCGAACGCTCGGCTCTCTGGACGTGGGAGTTTGTTCGGCTTGTCAGGTTTGAAGACCGCACGTTGCTAAACAAGCTCGAAGCTTCCTGGCTCTTTAAAAACCAGGAGGATGCCGAATATTTGCAGCGCCGCAAGTGGAAGCAACAGCTCCGAACTTTTCTGCCCGACATTTCCGATCGCTGGCTGAAGCTGCGACTCCTAAAAAATCTAGGAATTGAACAATTTCTAAACCCTGATAGCTCCTGGACTGCTGACTCTCCAGAAGTCCGAGATTTCATCAAGCGCTGCAAGAAAAAAGCTGTGGCTAACGTGCTGGGCTATCCCGACAAGAAGGCTCCCATGCGGTACATCAACCGCTTGCTAGCGAGTATCGGTGTCAAACTGGTCGCCCAACAAATTCGAGAGGGTTCTGAGCGCGTCTGGTCTTACCGATATCAGCCAGAAGCCACCACCAAACTTACTTCAAAGGGTGCTCAGCGGGTCTGCTCCCTTCCTGAAAATTGGGATGTTTTGGCTGAGCTTACAGCCGTTGGCCCGGTCAAAAAAGTGGAAGATTTAAAACAGGCTGAGTTGCTTGAACAGCAGGACTTTGAGGTTGTCACAGATGAAGCTATAAATAAACAAATACAGCAATCATCTGTGACAGAACCAGCAGGGGAAAACACAACAGAGGTATCTGCTGTTGAGGAAGCTTGGGGCTGGGTCAAACGATGGGGTCAATGGGTTCGCTGTCATGCGGTCGGGTGGTGTCAAGAGCGAACACGTCGCTTAATTCAGTATCAGGGCCCGACTGGTGAGTGGTTGGATATAGGTAGACATTAGAAGAAGGAGCTAAAGTTGGGTGCGCAATGCCCGCCCTGTCAAGGTGCTATCGACGTACTTACGTCATCCTAGCTGTCGGATTTCGCTCGTAAACCAAATTGATGGTCGATTACGCTTAAAAAGCACTCGATCGAACGATCCTTTTCGAGGGCTTTGCGCTAACGTCAGCAACCAAATTTCAAGCGTTTGAGGGTCTTCTTCACCACCTAAATAAATAATGTAGTTAATTGCAAACAAAAGCTAGAGCGGAGTTTAAATTCGAGGCTGGTTAGGTAGCAAAATCGAGAATACTGCAAGAGGTGAGTAAAGCTTCGTCTAAAATCTTCAAAAGAACCTATCATATCTTACTTCTATGCCAAGCCGACACCGCCGATTCTGTGTCCGCCACGTTCTGATAATTTTATTCCTAACCAGCCTCACCAATTGCCTGTGGCTGAGTCATGTTTCTTTTAATCCTTTACAACTAAGATGGACAGAAGTAGCAACTGCACAGTCTACCAATCCCAGCCAGCTCGTACAACAAGGAATCGAACGATATAAAACAGGAGACGTGCAAGGCGCGATCGCACTTTGGCAAACCGCCTTAACCGCCTATCAAAGCACTAACAACCGTGCTCACGAGGCGATCGTTCGAGAAAAACTAGCCATAGCTTATCAACAAATCGGTCAATTCAGCGAAGCGATCGATTATTGGAAAAGTGCGATCGCCAACTATCGTTCCTCTGGAGATTTCGTGAAGGTAGGACGGTTACTCACAGAACTCGCTCAAACCTACAGCCGTTTGGGGCAAAATAGAGAAGCGAGATCGCTTTTATGCGGTGCTTCTGAGGCTGATGAAATTTGCTCCAAAAGTGAAGGAAGTGCTTTGCAAATTGCCGAAAAATTTAGAGATCGCCAGGGAGAAGCGGCGGCTTTGGGAAGTTTGGGAGAAGCCTATCGCCTCACAGGAAAGTACGATCGAGCCATTGAAACTCTAGAGGCTAGCTTAAAGATTGTCGGGGAGATTAACCCCCCAGTTTATCGCGCATCAGTGCTTAATAGTCTCGGTAATACTTACTTTAGTAAAGCTCAACTCAACGAGCAGCGTGCTGATTCTGCTAAGTCCAGAAATGCAGAAAATAAAGCTAATGAATTCATTAAAGAAGCTACTGCTAATTACACAAAAGCTTTAGGTTATTTCGAGATCAGTCTCGAGCAGAGTCGCACTCAAAATGACCGAGCGAGTCAAATGCGATCGCTTCTCAATTTGATTCAACTTTATTACCGATCGCAATATTTTAAGTTACCCGATCGCACTAATAAGGCCGAGCAAGCATTGCAAGAAGCTCTAACTCTACTTAATATCATCCCTGATTCTCCCAATAAAGTCTATGCAGCAATCAATTTAGCCGAAATAGAACAACCTGTTGATTCTATTAATTATACTTCATCTCAAGCTCAATGTCAGCCGCGAAAACTCAATGAATTGCAGGCAGAAGAACTCCTGCAAAAAGCTGTTTATATTGCTCGAGGCATTAAAGATTCTCGCTCCGAATCATTTGCGTTAGGTAAACTAGGTCATCTCTACGAATGCCGCAAAGACTACAATAAAGCCTTAGATTTTACCAAACAGGCAAGATTGGCAGCCGACCAAAACTTACTTGCTAAAGATAGTCTTTATTTGTGGGAGTGGCAAGCGGGACGAATATTTAAAGCACAGGCGAAAGAATCTGAGGCAATTGCTGCTTACGAACGCGCGATCGCAACTTTAGAAGGTGAGGGAGGTATTCGAGACAATCTGTTAATTACCCAGCGAGACTTGCAATTTAGCTTTCGGGATACGATTACTCCTCTCTACCGCGAGTTTGCTCAGTTAAAGCTAGAGCGTGCTGAAGCGCTAACCATTGCAAGTCAAGAGTACCAAAAGGAACTCGATTCTGCACTCAACGCGATTGATTCTTTGAAACTAGCAGAATTGCAAAATTACTTCGGCAATGAGTGTGTCTTTACCGTTTTTGAGCCAGAACGAGTTGATGACTTAGAAAGAGAAGACACTGCTGTCTTTAGTTCTATAATTTTGGACGATCGAACGGCGATTGTGGTGAGTTTACCCAACTCTGACGAGAAGGGAAAGCCAAATACTGAAAGAAGATTTAAACGGCTAGTCTGGATAAACGATAGTAAAAAACTTACAGAAGAAATCAAAAAATTTCGTATAGAAATTCAGAAATTTTACGATCCTACTGACGCTTTTTTAACACCAGCACAAAATCTATATAACTTGCTGATTCGCCCTTTCGCCTCCGATTTAACACCAACAAAAATTAAAACTCTCGTTTTCATCCAAGATGGGCTATTACGCAGCGTACCGATGGCTGCGCTCCACAATGGTGAAGAATTTCTAGTTCAGAAATACGCCATTGCTACGACTCCCGGTTTGCGCTTGACATCTCCTAAACCCCTAAATTTTCCAAGTCTGCGGACGCTAGCTTTGGGCTTAACCGAAGCTGCTACCGTTGATGGTGAAAAATTTAAGGCTTTGGCAAATGTCACCGATGAAATCAATCGAGTTATAAAGCTATTTCCAGGTAGCAAGAAACTCTTGGACGAACAATTTACTCCCGAGAGCTTAGAGCAAGAACTTAAACAAACGGCTTACCCGATTATTCACATTGCCACGCACGGCCAATTTGGCACTATTCCAGAAGATAGCTTTTTAGTGACGGGTAATAATGAGAAGATGACAATTACTCAGCTAGAGAGTGATATTCGCCGCTTTAGTAAAGGTACAGAGCCAGTGGAGTTGCTCGCACTCACGGCTTGTCAAACGGGTATAGGAGATGACCGTGCGACACTAGGTATGGCTGGCATTACGGTGCAAGCAGGCGTCAGAAGTGCTTTGGCTTCTCTTTGGTACGTTGACGATGCTTTTACAGAAGAATTAGTCGCTAAGTTTTACGATAACTTGCGATCATCGCAAATGAGCAAAGCAGAAGCCCTAAAGGAAGCACAGAAGGCGCTGATTAATCAAAACAAGAATATTCATCCCGCTAAATGGGCCTCCTTTATCCTTATCGGTAACTGGCTATAGAGCGGAATTAGGTTGTTTTTGCTGTAATTGTCAGCAACAAAAAGCGGCTCGATCTAATATTATCTCTCTTTTGTCACTTCGGGCGAGAGTATAGCGGTATGGTGCGTCGCTCATTGATAGTCGTAAATAATCAGAATTCTGGCGGCGACGCACCCTACTTTAATTAGTATAGGAGTAGGATAATAATCTCGGCGTTGCTGAATACAAGTATGAATTCAAGTTTTCGGAATGGCTACAAGCCAAGTAGAGTAAGTTTTGTAACTTCAAGCCAAAAGTTTATTCATACGCCAGAATCAGCAACGCCTATGCCTTTTCCGGTTGTTGCCGGAGAACTCACAAGCTTTTTGAAGTGGGCAAATTCCACCATCCGCCGACGATCGCCAAAACATCGGTGGATGTAAGAAAAGCCCGCGTCGGTTGCCTCCGCAAAATCCTCCTCAATAGTTGAAGATACGGGGCGAGATGGGTAGCCGATCGCCTGTTTGATTCTATGAGCTCCGTTGTGGGCGATCGAGCTATCGCTCAAGTCGATCAATCGCTACCCAGGTGCAATGGGAAAGTTGTGGCAATTGATGCCTATACTACCACAAAAGCCGCCACAACAGCAGGAGCAATGTGAGCAATCGGCACAGTCGAAGAGCGGGTAAAAATGAAGCGCCTTGACACCTAGGATGCGCCATTCATCAGGGTGCATTATTTTTTGTCTGCACGAATTAGTAAGGGTTTGCGATCGCAAAAACATTGCTTGCTACCGAGAGAGAACAGCCAAAAGCAGCCTCAACAAGCAAAGGCAGTCCCTGCACAAAAAAGCAGTAAAGGAACAGTAAAATGCAGGTGTTTGCCGGACCTTTTCGGATAAAAACAGGTATAATGCAGTCCTTGCAAAAGCCTGCATTCTCACTAATTTTGTACTGCTTTCCGTCTGACTTTATACGGCACTTGCCTGCGTTGCGATCAATCGCTATTTACAGTCGATGGCTATGGTGTTGGTAGCTGTAAAAGTCAACGCATACTCCGCCTTTCGAGCGCTCGACCTTCGTCATTAACATTTCCTCGATCGTCCGATGTTTGAAATAAAGGAAAGCTGTTTCTTTTGTTCAATAGCAAATTATTCTCAGTCGTGAGAGGCCGAATAACCGAATAATTACGAAAGTCGGATGAAGGATTGCAAATTATTGGCTCCCTCCGCTTTAATTCAATCTTGTGCTCGAAATCCCGTGACCTCCTACGCACTCGGTGAGAGCATCTCATATTTGTAAAAACACTTCTTCTGTTTCATCCTCATACCTAATTTCGCCAACTCTCTATACAAACGCAAAGCTTCCGCGATTGATTTGAACGCCGTGTGGTTTGACTCTGATGAGCGATTAAACTTCGCCGGTGCTGAACAACCATTATTCAAAGAGATCGCCTTAAAATCTCATATTTTTTCAACCTTCCATCCAGCCTGACTCCCAACTTTGTCGGCTCGGATGAATGCAAAAGCGCCGCGCTTGAATAGATCGCCGCTGGGCTTAACTCCGATGAGCGCTCTAACTTCGGCAGTCGATAGAATCCAACCCGAGGCGATCGCCTGTTCCAACGCTGCGTAATGTTGCAAAGGGTCGCGAGTTGCTGCAATGTGCCGAGCGATCGCCTCGATGAGTTCGAGAAAGTTTTCTCGGTCTTGATTTATAGCTGTTGCGGCAGCAGGTTCGATCGCTTCTGTTTTGAAAATTTCGGTGTGGCTGCTCTCAAAATCAGATAGGGTGCCGCCAGATTTTAGATGCTGATTTAACTTGTCCAGTTTGTCCAGTTGGTCACTGGATATTTTGCCTCGGGCTACTGGTTCGATCGATAAAGCTTTTATGCGATCGTACACAGATTGCTTGCTGCTTAGGCGGTAGCGCTCTTGCAGGCTGGCGATCGGGTAAGTTTCCATATTTCCAGTTTGTCCAGTTTGGTACTGGACAAATTATAACTCTGCTTAGTCCAGTTGCTCACTGGACAAGTGACTGGACTAAAAAAAACCTTTTTTATGGGGGGGTAGAAACGCCTTGCGAGACGTTTATAGATTACCAACTGAGTAACGCCTGTAATTGCTGAGCGTTTAATCCTTGCAAGCTTTCTAGTTTTTCAGCCATAACAGCCAGAAACTTCTCAAAATTTGGGCAATTTTGACCAGAAGATAAATCGTTGGGGACTAAAAAATTGGCACAGGTTGGGTATGGGTTTGGTTCCGCTTGCATTCCTCTTGACGACTTTCAGGCGCTCGCTCTCCAATCTCAAACCGACAGTCATCACCACTACCGGTTGTCGATTCCGATTCTTTAGTGCTATCATTTTTTACAGCAGTCACGACTTTCAGGAATATAACACTTTAGTGGTTTCCAAAAAGTAAGCACTGCTATCTGAAACCAGCACTCATACATCTCTCTAAAATTCTGCTAGTCATCTTGTTTTGCAGGCGCTTTTTTTCTTAACGCCTCATAATCAAGAACCGACTTTCCGATTAATCATAATAAAACGACCTACACAGGAGCCCTAACTAGGAGCTCCTTTTTTTTGGCTCGTTTCCAGAGCAGAACGAAGTGAGAGCTGGTTACAAAATCTAATAAGCAAGGAGACTTTGAAATAGGCAAAAAAGGTTACAAGAGTCAAAGCAAGAATTGAAGAAAACACCCTTGGCCGGGGCAGATTACTGTCCCGGCTTTTTTGTTTTTTTCAAGACGAGAGCTAACAGAAACTCAAGTCTAAATAGCGTGATAAGTATTCTTACAGTTATTTATCACGTTTGAGTTAGAGCTTGAGGCTGTAAGGGCTTAGTCGCAAGAGTTTCACCGCATTTATTTGCTTAGTTCTTACTAGATAAAAGGCAAAAAGAGTGCCACTCAATTGATGTTAAAGTGTGATATATTACACCCCAAAGGAGTAAAAATGGACAAACTCATCAATACCGTACCGCAAAGTTTGGCTGAGGCTTACCGCCTCTACGATCAAGATTTCAAGGCAAAAAGTCTTAAGGCTAAAAATCAGCACTTAGCTCTCCTGCGAACGGCTTTCTTCCGATATACTTTACCTAAGTATGGCTTGCCTTTCCCGAAGGGCAAAAAGTTAACCTCAGTTGAGTTAAAAGCAGCTTGGGAATTGATGGAAAAAATTCCTATCCATGAATTGAAGAATGCTCTGATTTATCAAGATGAGGTTTTTAGTGCCATGAAGTGTACGCTCTCTACCCGTCGAACTTATCGAATGCACTTGACAAAGTTTATCTTGTGGAATCAGCAACAATCTTGGTGGAAGTGGGCAGTTCTTGTTACAGAGAAAGATAGAGAGAAACGCTGTCCGAAGATGCGGAATACCAGAAGCTTCAGTAAGGACAAACCTCGTGTGACCGAGCGCCAGATCAATCCGGGTTGCCCTAATTTTCAATACACCTTGAAACCTGAAGAGATTTTGCCTGATTTACAGCAGGAACTCGATCTGTTCTTGAAATTCCAAACTGCTCTGGTCGGGAATCGCAATCGCCAAGATCAAGCTCTGCGCCCTGTTAGTGCAATGGCTCACGTTACAGCCGCGAAGAGGCTGTTAGGTTGGCTGCACCGTTATCAGGGCATCCCCCTTGAAGAGTTAAGTCTCAAAAAACTGGTGGCTTACAGTGGATTAACTCCTGAAGGCAAGAAAGATGAAGCACGGATAGATGCAGTGATGGAGTTAATTGAATCTCACTTAGAATGGTTGAGGGAATCGCGAGGCGCTTCTCCTAATACTGAACTAAAAGCTGTGGAATCTCTGGTAGCTGTGGCGAAATTTCTTTATCATAAAGCATCGAAACAGCGCAGCCGCCACCTTGTTGGTGGCAAGCAGGTTGGGTACAAAGATATTCCAATTATTGAGGAATTGAGGCAGTTGGAACGCGATATTATGGTCAGGGTACATCAAACCCCGCGCCGTTCCGATGAATCGAAGAAATGGCTCGATTGGCCAGTTTTCTTAGCCTGTGGAAGACGGCTGGTAGAGGAATGTAGCGAGCGAAGTGCGTGTGGTAAGAATCGGCCATTGAAGGCGATCGCCCGAAGTTACCAAGTAGCTTTGATTTTTATGCTGTTCAGTGCTTTTCCAGACCGCAGCCGCACGCTGAGGGAACTAGAGGTTGGCCGCACTTTATTCAACCGCGATGGCAAGTGGTTTATTGAGCACAGTGCCGGTGACTTCAAGACGGGTGATAGTTTTTGCAAGAATGGTCAAAAGCGAGTAATAGAACTGTCAGAGAGCTTGTATCCCTTTTTTACGGAATGGCTGGAAAAATGGCGGCCTATTTTCAATCCCAAGCATGGGTATTTTTTTACGAAAGTCAATGGCGATCCGCTTGACACTAGCAGTTTGGGTAGTTACTTCCGTAACCGGAGCTATCGCTTGACAGGCCAAGTGTTTACACCGCACATGGTGAGGGATTCCATTGTTACTCACCTTAAATTGTCGGGAGCGGAGGATATAGTGCTGGCGGCTTTGGCGGAGTTAATGGCTCACTCTCAGAAAACTCAGGGTCAAATCTACGATCGCCGCACTCCTTCTCAGAAGGTGGCTCCTGCTTTGGAAGCGTTGCAGTCGCTCTCGGCGGGAATTCTGCCCGAACCCATTGTGGAACCGTTGAGGGTGATTTCATTTGAGAATGATGCTGAAACTTGATTATTACTGCACTTTTGCAGGTTCGTGAAGTACAAACAACTCGGTTTTAGGGGCAGAACCCCCGTGCCTGCCCCGATTCCTGGTTGTTACGCTGTACTTTATAAATCAGTTATTTTCTGACCCTTGGCTTGGAACTGCTACAGCTTCATCAGGAGAGGGAATTTTTGGGATTGCGGAACTGTGACAGTAACTTCTGTGCTATTGCCATAAACGGCTGTCAATGGATTACAACAAACCAGCCAGTTAGATCGGCTAGCAAGCCATTTACCCCAAATTGGCTTGCTGGCTGATTTAGCTTAAATTCTTGCTAAGCGAGACTTTCAGCTCTGTTCGCAAGTTTATACACAATTGCTACTCAAACCTATATCACTGCAGGGCTTCAGGTTTAGGTTCCTTCGGTTTTTTCTCAAAAACTTGGATATTTGGGTCTGATAGCACAAAGCCGTTAGAGGTTAATTCACCCATCTTGCCACCGATAGCAGCTACCCACATGGGATAGTTGGCAGCAGCGTCCTCAAGCTTCTTCCATATTTTTGGCTTAACACTAACGGACACTACCCGACCGTCGCAGTCAAGCTCAAAGGTTTTCCAGTTGTCTTTGTTAGTCTCTACGTTGTTCGGTAGTTCGTTAATTTTGATGATGAGTTCAAGCTTGCCAATTGTCATAGGTAGTTTCGTTGGTTTAATGCGTTGTTTTTCTGGTACGAGAGTCAGCTTTGTATATTTTCCAGCCTAGGGGTGGAAATCGCTACAGCTTCATCGGGCTATGGCAGTTTCCCCGCCTATCCATTTATAGAAATGGTAGCTGCCTTATTCCCTATCCATTTACCGGGGAATCAACTAGGGGCGATCGGGCTGCCCAACAAGCCGATCGCTCCTGGTTTCTCCGTGGTCAGCAAGGAAAAATCAAAAAGCGGCAGACCTAGGAAAACTTTCGGCAATATGCGTTTTTATGAGATCGCCCATCACCTTGTAGCTGCTTAAACTCTTCAAATTGCGTCTCGCCAACTATCGCCACAATATTGACCAATACAAGAAAAACCCGCGTCGATTGTCGCCGCCAAATCCTCCTCAATAGCTGAAGCTACGGCGTGAGATGGGTAGCCCATCACCTGTTTGATTCTATGAACTCCGTTGTGGGCGATCGAGCTGTCGCTCAAGCCGATCACTCGCTACCCAGGTGTGACGGCAGCAATTGATGCCAGTGCTGCTACAACGTTGTCACAACAGTAGGAGCACTGTGGGCAATCGGCACAGTCGAAGAGCGGGTAAAAATCAAGCTATTTGACACCTAGGCTTCCCCATTCATAAGGGTGCATTGTTTTTGCGCGTAAAAGTCAGGTTTGTACGGACAAAAGCATTGCTTGCTACCGAGAGAGAACCGCCGTAACCAGCCTCAACAAACAAAGGCAGTCCCTGCACAAAAAAGCAGTAATTGGGCATAAAATTGCAGGCGGCAAGCAGAATATTTTCGGGTAAATACAGGTAGAGTGCAGCCCTTGCAAAAACCTGTATCTCACTGATTTTGTACAGCTTCCGCCTGATTTTATACGGCACTGGCCTGACTTGAGGGCACACAAAAATTAGCTAATTTTTTGGTGGTGGCTTCGCTTAAAGTGCGACTCACGAACAGATAAGTCTGATGGAACCCTAGAAAAGTTTTCATGGGAATAACTCCAGTATTTTGGAATGAAGACCAGGGGTACGGATAGTCCGCCTAAAAACCGCAATCGGGGGATTCTACTAAACCCTCCCCGTGCTTTATCTGCCACAACTCATCAAGCCGATCGCCCACAAGAGAATCCTCCCCTTCAAGCCAGAGTTTGATCGCCTCGCGACAGTATTTAGTCCCCGGCGCACCCCAGCTAAACATCTGGGTAAGCAAGTTCTGCAATTGTTCCGAGTAATAGTCATCCCACCACACTGTCGCAATTTCCCGCATTGTCTCGGCATCCTCTGGGGTGATGGTTTCGGGCTCGGGTTCGGGTTCTAAATCAATAAGGGCGATCGGTTCCGGTTCCCCTGGTTGTTGTTGTGGCATGGGGTCTGAAGTAGGCACGATCGGTTCGTGCGGTTCTGGTACAGGCTGCTGTTCTGAGACCAGGGCAATCGCCTTTTGCGCGGTTTCAACTTGCTTGTATAACTTGCCGACTCTTTTGGACTCTGCCTCTGGGAGCTGGGCCTTGATTTGAGCTTTGAGTTGTAAGTCGGCATCCCACACAGCTTCGACCTCAGCCCAAGTTTGCGCTGCTTTTACTCTTTCGACTAACAAGGCGATCGGCGTTGATGGTTCTGTTTCTGGCTGCGGTGACGGATGCGGTGACGGATGCGGTGACGGGCCAGGATTAGCTACTGGTAAAGGTTCCGGCTGCGGTGACGGATTGAGAGCTATATCACTCTGAGTATTATTGAGTTCCTCATTGCTAAATCCATTAGAGCCTTGCTTAATTTCTGTTTGTGCTTTGATATTTTTTTCCACCTGAGTATAGGAGGAATCCGTCACTGGAGCTATAATTGGCTCTGGCTCTAGGTTCTGACCCGTCACCGTATCCGTCACCGACCTGTCACCCAATCCGTCACCGGGTTTTTCGCAGCGTGATCGAAGCTCGTAGTCATAGGTAGGGATATGCTCATCGCCTTTACTGCGAAGGCGGATTCCCTTGATTATTTTCCCGATTTTCGTGTGGGTTTTTTCCACTTGCCAGCCGAGAATCACGCTCGCGCACTCAATCAAGTTGGGGCTAAAATTCTTTACCGCCTGCGGTTTATGACCCTGATCAGAGCAATATTGATGGTATGCCTGGTATAGGGAGCCTTCAGCATTAGGGGAATCACCGATCGATACTTGAGCAAGTGGATCGAGAATCAGTTTGTCATTCAGGAATCCCGCGATACTATCCTCCCGAATCTTACTTTCCCAGAATTGGGCCCCCACTTCGGGAACATCCATCACTCCCCGCAAAATGCCCTCTACCCAAGCATCATCAAGGGAAAGCAGATAATTTGTGAATGCTGCCAATTCTGGCGCAAAATCATTATCAAGATTCCGGCGGGTATTGCGAGCTACCATCGCATCAAAGGGCACGGCGATGGTGCGACGCGACATACCGCTGGAGTTATCCGCCCCAAAAATAGGGAAGTTCGAGGCCACCGCGACCATACCCTCGAATTTGAACTTAAACGGCTTCTTGCCTTTTTCCTCAGCTCGCAACCAATCGCCGCCGGTTAGCTGCTTGAATTTTCCTAGCGACCGCGCGCCCTTATCTTCATCCGGGAAGATAAGCAGCCGCTTGCCGTAGGCTTGCGCCGCTTCAAAGCGATTGCTGCACCAATCCTCTAGGGTGCTGCTGTGAGTATTTTCAATCCCGATCAGTGCTATCAAAAGGCGGCAGAATGTTCCCTTGCCACTGCCGCCGATGCCGATTAGATGGAGAAATTTCTGGATATCAGCGCGGCCTTTGAGAGTAGCGGCGGCGAAGGCTAGTAAGAGGTTTTCTACATGGGTGTTGTTGTGTGTGGCAAATTTTAGCCATTCTCTGATTTTTCCCCAATCGGTAGCCACGATCGAGTGCGGGCGCGGGAATGCCCATGTGAATTTGTAGCCCGGTGAGTGCGGGTACAGCTTACCCGTGGCAATTTCTAGAGCTCCATTTTGGAAAGGAAGTAGATCGGCGCGCGATTTCCATTTCCGCTCTATCAATTCACACCGCAGGAAGCGCACAGTTGCACTGATGTAGGAGGGGGGGATATCAATAATCCCTTTAGATTTGATGATCTGGTAGATGATCGATTCGATATATTCAGCGGTTTCTGGGGCCCATATTCCCGGTGATTCCGCCTCATATCGATACCAGCACGACACTTCATTATTGAAGGCCAGCTTATTTCGATAATCCTCTGCAATCTGCCGCGCCATTGCATCCGAGCTAGGGAATTTGCTTTTTTCCTTCCCTTCGGCGTTACCCTCTTTCTCGCCAAATAACTTGGCTTTGGTGAGGATTGCTCGGAATTCTTCAATCCCTTTATGCTGAATAAAATCATCCATACCTTTGGTATTTTTCACCTCGCCTCCCTCAATTGCTGAGGCAGCGGGCCAAGCTCCAGTGATCGATCGCACTGGCACACCGAATTTACCCAATTGCTTAGCCAGTTTCCGCTCAGCCGCACAGATATTGGAATTTGTGAGCGCATCAGCATCAAAGGCAATAATAAAGCCAAATCCAGCCTCTGCAAGCCTTCTCAGTGCCGGCACCAAATGCCGCAGATTTTCGCGATCGCGAGCTTTGCCAGTGAGTCCTTGCTCTACTCCCAGTAAGGAAACTGTAGGGATGCTATTGTAGCACCCGGCAAGGGCTTTAAACACTCCCTCAGTAATGAGGATGTAGGGTACATCGTTTATATAAAAAGCTTCTCGCTTTAGGGCTTCAATCTCCCAGTAGAGCGGGTTGTCGGGAGATGGGGGGAGGAGAGCGTCAAATTCTCCCTTTGGGGAAAGGTATTTCGGGGGTTCCTTTTTGCCTCGCTTCGGCTCCTGGATATCAGGCCGGAATTGTACTTGCCCATTTTCCCCCATGAATAGGATGCCCGCCGATTTTACTGAATATCCCAAATAAAGTGAAGCTTGGGCAATGCTGGCACTGTGGCAGCAGGCGCGGGCCCAATCATTGAGTAAGCCTCTACCTGAGATGTGGGCTTCGTGGTCGGCGGTGAGGGATTTTTTGTCAATGCTGCATAGCGTTCCTAATCCCTCTAAATCCGGTGTGGATTGCGCGGTATCAAGTCCTTGGCTTTCTTGTGTAGATTGTGTGGTACTCATTAAACCGCACCCCCGATCGCTTCAAAGGTGGGTGCATCAAATCCCCGGTTAGTTATCGTATTTGGCGGAGATTGTGATAAAATTGAGTTACAGCTTAGGTTTGAAGCTTTTTTAACTCTATGGGTAGTGTCAGAATTCTGGGAACGTGCGATCGAATCCCTACCGACAGCATCAATTGGCAAACCAACGCTAAAACGGCGCTTTATTTTTTTTTCAAATTGTGGCATGATGGTGGAAGTCGGCACTCTTAACGAGGCCGATTAATAGTAGTTCAAACTTTGTCGTGCGATCTTGCAAGGGCACACGACAACAAGCAAACTCATTGTATAATAAAAAGAAGCGCTGGGAGCTTTATGCTACCAGCGCTTCTTCATTTGGCGCGTTAAGTGTGTCGTTCTGTGCGTGAAAATGCTTAAGATAGCTTGCTACAGCTTCGCGCACGAATTTAGAACGGTTGACTCGGTTTTTGTAGCAAGCATCATCTAGTTCAGAGAGCAACTCGCTGTTAATAGTACAAGTCATTCTGATTGGTGGGAAACGAGACATAAGAACTCCAAAAGAATGCCGTTCCTTCTGATCTTACAATAGGAAATTCCAATTGTGATTAATTTTTCTATCAATTTTCCCTAACCCTGGACGAACATGAAATGCAAGGTGTGCTCGTGGCATATTTCATGGTGATATCCAATATCACCATGAAATGCAAGGTGTGCTCGTGGCATATTTCATGGTGATACCAATATCCCCATGAAATGCAAGGTGTGCTCGTGGCATATTTCATGGTGATATCCAATATCACCATGAAATGCAAGGTGTGCTCGTGGCATATTTCATGGTGATACCAATATCACCATGAAATGCAAGGTGTGCTCGTGGCATATTTCATGGTGATATCCAATATCACCATGGAACTCGAAGAGACGCTAAAAACAAAGTCGATTATTTTCTTGAGCTGGGCGCTAGAAGAGCCGAGTACGAGCAAACCTAGAAGTCGCTATACGGAGGTTCTATGGGGTAATGGCATTACTCATTGCCAATTACCAATTACTAATTACCCGTCATAAAAAGCTCTTCAGTATCACACTGGGGGCTTGTGTTTTAGGGGGCGATCGGGCGATCGGATAAGCGAACCCAGAAAACCCCCGACATTTACCGGGGTATCGATTCCTAAAGTCCGTGGGATGTGTGTCTCAGGACTCTTCAATTATCTCAACCAGCACCTTAACATCACCTAAAGTAGCCTTCGATTTTGGGTGCAAGCCTTTCAATTGATTGAACAAGTCGGCTGGCTCCGGAAGCTTGATCGCTGTTGCTGGACTTTGTTTGGGTTCTGCGAGTTGAGCTTCAAGCTTCTCCCGCTCTGCACGTTCTTCTCTAAGGCGGGATTGCAATAGTGCCACGACCTTGCGCTGATTGTCGATCGTTGCAGAACTAGATTCTAAAAGTTGGTCGTAGTCCTGGTGATTCTCTGTCGGCATCGAGTCTAATTGCTGACTGAGCGGTTCGTCATTGGTGTGATCGGACTGAACTGCTAACTCCCCCAGCAGTTCAGTCCTCAATTCTGCTTTCGCTCGCTCGATTGCCTCTGCCTGCGATACCTTGATGTCAGCTAGCTCTGCCAGAATTGGTTCAGTTTTTCGGGTAAGCATTTCTGTAATACGCTCGTCTAACAAACTGTCAGACAACTTTAGTCTTACATTAGAGGATTGTTGTCCTACGTTAGTGGGTGTGGGTAAGACAACAGAGCCATCGGACAGCGCTTCGATATTTAGTCGCAAAACTTCCATCAAAATTTTAGAGCGATCGTACCCGTGCGGAGTTTTTGCGGGATAGCGTTCTAGACCTAGGCTGTCGATTGCTTCCAGTAAATCCGCGTCACAGCGGAAGGTAACGGACTTTTTTTCTGTCATACATTTTACCAATGTCTTATAATGTCTTACTTAAGAGTAAGACACTACTTGATTTTTGGTAACACGTATAAGCACAAAATAGTCTTACGATTATTTATATATCTTACAAAGCTTGACAAACTCGTCTTACTACCTTTTACCCTCAGTCTTACCTATTCTTACGATGTAATACAAAAAAGTAAGACAAGCCCAGACGCCACACACCACAAGAAAAAATAATGATCAACCTACTCGCCCCCAAGTTCAACCAAATCGCTCCAGAAATCGACAACACTAACGCTCAAATTGCCACCCTACAAGCCAAGCTCAGCGAACTAAAGAACATCAGCAGTAACTGCTGTCAGTCGAACAAGCTTGCCAGAGCGCACTCTCCCAAGTTGACACGGCGTTGATGATGATGCGCCCCGTCGATCCGTCGCACGTTGAAATTTTCCAAGATGCGTTGGTAGTTAAATTTGGCTGCTAAGCGATCGGCATCTTGGAATCGGTAACGCCGGAACCCGCCGAACCACATCCGCACCGGAACCACCTGCACCATATACTCCCTGGGCACATAAAACCGATGCAGTGATTGACGTTGAAGCTACACACGCAGCGAAACCCCCTATACCGAGCGAGTCAGAATCCTCACCACCAAAGGATATTGAGCAAGCCCTTAAAGAAATGCCCTTCCCCTCTTGCGGACGCTCGCCAAGTTGAAAGGTACGGATGCGCGCGGAACCAAAGCAAACTTAGCAGCGAGGTTAAAGGCGATCGTCATACAGTCTGATGTCCGGGTCGCCACCGCATAACCCAAAAATTACTCCCCTAACTAAAAGTGTAAAACCAACAACGTCATACTGTCTTACCAGTGTCTGACAGTTTGTTTTACTTAATGTCTTACTATCTCAACTTAATGTTTTACAAGTCACTAATTTGTAAAACAGCAGGTAAGACAAGTAAAAACCACAGCCGTCCACCTTGGGCGAGGCGCATTTTTACCCCCATGCCATCGCAAACTATACATGGGACGAGCTTGTAAAGCTTTGGTGTGATGACTTTTAGCTTACTTGCTTGCCCCTTTCTTATCCCGAACTCACGTTACATATAAATCGCACGGCTCAGACGAACTCCGAAATCGGCATCCGGATTTGTCGTGGCGTCACCAAGCCGCTCTTGCATCACTGCAACTGCTAAGTCCCGGCGCTTTGGAGATCGTGATGCGTCAGCAGATGCCAGCGCTCCCGCCATCTCCTCACGTTTGAGATCGGTGCAATAGCAGGGCGTGCCGGGTTGCTGACGCCACGAATCGGCGAGCGTGCCAGCGTCAAAAGCATCAAGCCCAGTGTCTTCGACGAGCGTCATCGCCACGGAGCGATCCTTCTCGCGGTCAGCAGCCACAGGGAGGGCGATACGGTCAGGGCTTCCAGCAGGCAGGCCCTTGGTGGCGAAGGAGCCAGACCCGATCGCATTCCACGCCTTGGCGATCGGCCGGCCTAGCTGTTGGGCCACCCAGAGGCTCTCAACCTGCCCGGCCTCGATGGCATCGATCTTGTCGTCGCGGTGGGGATAGTAATTGGACGTGTCGATGACAACTGTCTCGGCTGGTAGGTTGGCAATCAGTGGCGCGATTGTGGAAAGGCGGTTGAGAGGGATCGAGAGAATCACCACGTCAACGTCCTCGACAGCTTGGGCCGTCGATACTGCGTGTGCGCCGAAAGCCAGCACATCGGCCTCGATCGTCTCTGGGCCGCGAGAGTTGGCCACCTTCACGTCATGTCCGGCTTCAGCCAGTTTGCGTGCCAAAGTCTTCCCGATATGGCCAGTGCCTAAGATCCCGATGTTCATTTTTTTCGTGTTATCCATGATAAATAATCCTTTTACGGAGTTGTTTGACGGGGTATTGCCAGCCCGTTCAAGGTGTCGCGAAGCTCGGCAAGGTCTTCATCGGAGAGACGGCAGGCCGTCTCGATCTTTTCAGGGATCGAGCACGCTACCTCGCGGAGTGCCTCGCCCGCTTCTGTCAGATCGATAAGAACGCGACGTTCGTCCAGTAGGTCACGGGTGCGCGTCACCAACCCCGCGCTCTCAAGGCGCTTTAAGAGGGGCGTCAAAGTCCCGTTATCCATACCGAGTTCTTGTCCTACCTCCCCAACAGTGCGCGGGGTGCCCTCGTAGAGAGCGAGCATGACCAGAAACTGAGGATAGGTAAGGCCCAAAGGCTCAAGAAAGGGCCGATGAAGCCGAATGACCCGGTTCGACGCACTATAGAGGGCAAATGAAAGCTGCCTCCCCACCTGTCGCCGTTCGTTGGTGTTCGAGTTGTTATCCATTTAAAAATCCAGTCAACAACTATTATGTAGCACACTACATAATAGTTCGATACCTATAATTCACTTTTTTTCTGGGTTTTCTACGCTAACCCTATAAGCGCGTGTTTCATGGGGCGTGAAATTGGCGTTTCGCCGGCTTTGGCCCAACTTAAGATGCTGAAATTCGTCGCTTTCGACGCTGCGTGGCCGCATCCCAGCAATCGGATGGGGCCATTTAAAATATTTGAATCTAAGATAAGAAACCAAAAGTCGCCTAAACATTCCAAGCGAGCGTACCGCCACGATCTCTAAAAGGAGCGAGGCAACCAATAACAGAGGAATAAAAAGCCATGAACAACAGCAACGATGATCTCGAAGCTCTTATCCGCTCTGCTAGCCCGGATGGCCACAGGAGCGAATTGATTGCTGTCACCATTACCCCTGACATTGCCTGCATGATACCTGTCTTTCGGAGTGGCACAGTCCCGAGAGATTGATCAATCTGTGATTGACGATTACGCGCTTTCAATGCGAGATGGCGAGTGGAAAGCTGGCTCGATACTGATTTTCTCCCTCCGACTACAAGATTATTGATGGCTATTACCGTTTAGCCGCGGTTGCGAGCGTCAGGGGTAGCAGTCGAATTCTATCTAGTCCGGGGAGTGCCTAGCAATCTCTAATCCCAGTTGCCCCATCCGTTTTGCAGATGGGGCTTCATTTTTACCCTCCTGCCATCGTAAACTTGGATTATTAATAGCAAAAAACCATGAAATCAGAATTTTCGGAAGCGTTGCCCTCGAAGAGGATTGCCCGCCTGGAAGCTTCCCTTGATGCCAAAATTGAAAGATATTTTGACACTTTAGATACTGACCCTGACGTGCTCAAACGATTACTCGCCGACAAGCGCTCCGAGAATACACGGCGCGCCTATGAGCGCGATGTCAATGACTTTTTAGTTACTATGACGGGGATGCCCGCTTTGCCTGATAACGTTTTGGAGTTTTTGCACCTCGAAGAGCGTCAGGCTGTGTCGGTGGTGTTGAAGTACAAAGCTAAGTTGATCGACAAGGGGTTGAAGGAGGCCACGGTCAATCGGCGACTGGCGGCTGTCAAAAGTCTGGTGGAAATGGGCCGTAAGCTCGGTGTGTGCCATTACAGTTTGGAGGATATCAAGGGGGAGAAAATTGTCGGCTACCGAGATACAACCGGGGTTGACCGACCAACTTTTGAGCGAATTTTGAGCGGGTGCGACCGGGCAACGAAAGCTGGCAAGAGAGACTATGCTTTGCTCCGGCTGTTGTGGGGCAATGCTTTGCGACGAAACGAAATTAGTCAGTTGAATGTTTGTGACTTTGATCCTGCCGGTAAGAGTTTGCGGATTAGGGGCAAGGGACGCGGTACGCAAGCTGAGACGATCGATTTGGGTTCTGCAACAGTGCAGGCGATCGCCGATTGGTTGGAGGAAAGGGGAAGTTGCTCGCACGATAGCCCGCTTTTTATAGCACTTGACTCCGCTCACAGCGGATACAGACTTAGTGGTGACGGCATCTGCAAGATGGTTGTCCGTTATAGCGAAAAGGCTGGTATCAAAAAACAAATGAGTCCCCACCGAATCCGGCACTCAGCCATCACAGCGGCACTGGATGCAACAGACGGGGATGTGCGGAAGGTGCAGAAGTTAAGCAGGCACAGGAATTTAAACACGCTCATGATTTATGACGACAACCGGGGCCGCGATCAGCAAGACGTTACCGAGTTACTAGATGGGATGTTTTGAGAAAAAAAAACCCCCAACTTTCGATTGGTTGAGGATTCTGGTTCCTGTGATTGGTTGGCAAGTGCGATCGCACGCTATGCGACAGTCAACAGAATATTGGTTGCTCTTTCCGGTCAAATAATTTCAGGTTTTAGATTCAGATTTTAGATTTTTGACAGTGCAGTTGCCGTGCAAACCGCGCAAAAACGGGAATCAACGTGTGTCAAGTTTTAATCCCTGATAAGGTTTTAGGGCTTTAGTGCGGTTTGCAGTAACGCAGTAAGTAATGAAGGAGTTTCAATCCCTGATAGGGTTTTAAGTTTCTGTGGCTTAACGCCATAGAAATTATCTCAGCACATCTCCGGGATAAACCAGGGTATAGATTTCTAATTCCCTTTTGGGGTTTACTCTTCAATCATCTCCAAAATCGCTTCGATGTCCGCGAGCGAGGCGGTTGATTTCTTGTGCTTGGCTTTCAGCCTGTTTAATAGGTCAGCAGCATCTGGTGACTCCAATTCAAGCACTACAGGAGCATTTTTCAACGTATCATTCAGTTCAACCCTCAAGTCACTCAACAAATTCTGTAACCGCTTATTCTCAGACTTTAACCATGTCACTTCGTCAACCAAATTCCTTGTGTCATGCGATTGAGTAGTGTTTACCTTGGTTTCGGGACTAATGATGTTATCTGCTGTGTCACGCGGTTTACTACTTGCCGTGTCAACTGGCTTATCTTTTGTGTCAGGCGGTTCAACTCCTTGGTCGAGTTGTCGAGCATATTCGAGAGTGAGTTCGGCGAGGAGGATCGGAACTCGAATAGTGCGAGTCGGACCGTTCTGCCAAGCAGCTTTAAAGCGGGAATTTTTGATTGAATCTTCGTGTCCTTTAGGGTTAGGCATAACAAATAAATCCCTTGTGTCAAGCGTTTCATTTAGTCTAGCAAGAACGCTCAGTAGTTTCAAGCGCGTGACACAGGAGTTTTTGGTGTCCTCAGCCGGACGGGCAGGCGACTATTTTTCCGATGGCCGATTTTTTAATTGTGACTACGAAGAAGACCATGGCGGCCAGTCGTAAAAATCCCGCTGGGAGCTTTAGGCGAGGATAGGGTAATTTCTCACTCACTCCAAAACCTTGTTCTTGTTGGGGATACTCTAATTTTCTGAACTCTCAAGTTTTAAGAGCTAGGTTCTTGTTACCAATTACAGATAGACTCTGGCTTGAGAGGACAAGTCTTGGGTGCGCTCGAATTTCTGCTGAGGTAAAGAGTGGTCAGTTTAGTCAAGGATGCTAGCGGTTTAATGTCCTTGATTTGATTGTTGTTGAGGTTGAGATCGGTCAGGTTAGTTAAAGATGCTAGCGGTTTGATGTCGCTAATTTGATTGTTGTGGAGATCGAGTACAGTCAGGTTAGTCAAGAGACATCTCTCAAAAAGCCTGTTAACGGCAGCCAAGATGCCTACCCCACAAGAATTATGGGAGGAGCCTAAAGATGCTAGCGGTTTGATGTCCTTGATTTTATTGTTGTTGAGGTTGAGCGAAGTCAGGTTAGTTAAAGATGCTAGCGGTTTGATGTCGCTGATTTGATTGTTGTGGAGATCGAGTACAGTCAGGTTAGTCAAGAGACATCTCCCAAAAAGCCTGTTAACGGGAGCCAGGATGCCTACCCCACAAGAATTATGGGAGGGGCCTAAAGATGCTAGCGGTTTGATGTCCTTAATTTTATTGTTGTTGAGGTTGAGCGAAGTCAGGTTAGTCAAGGATGCTAGCGGTTCGATATCCCCGATCTGATTGCTGTCGAGGAAGAGGTAATTCAGTTTAGTCAAGGATGCTAGCGGTTCGATATCCCCGATCTGATTGCTGGTGAGGGAGAGGTAATTCAGTTTAGTCAAGGATGCTAGCGGTTCGATATCCCCGATCTGATTGCTGTCGAGGGAGAGGTAATTCAGTTTAGTCAAGGATGCTAGCGGTTTGATGTCACGGATTTGATTTTTGTCGAGGGAGAGGTAATTCAGTTTAGTCAAGGATGCTAGCGGTTTGATGTCACGGATTTGATTTTTGTTGAGCCAGAGATGAGTCAATGTAGTCAAGGATGCTAGCGGTTTGATGTCCTTGATTTGATTGTGGGTGAGGGCGAGGTAATTCAGTTTAGTCAAGGATGCTAGCGGTTTGATGTCCTTGATTTGATTGTGGGTGAGGGCGAGGTAATTCAGTTTAGTCAAGGATGCTAGCGGTTTGATGTCGCTGATTTGATTGTTGTCGAGGGAGAGCCAATCCAGGTGAGTCAAAGATGCTAGCGGTTTGATGTCACGGATTTGATTTTTGTCGAGCTTTAGTTTCGTGAGACTCGAAAGTTGTCGATCAGCCGCTTCGCACTCAGTAGTTCCCGCCTTCTTCAACAACACCTCAACAGTATGTTTAGTTTCAACACTCAAAGAAGCCTTTTTGCGACACCAATTAGCAAATGTCCCTTCACTATCGCCCCGTTGTTTCTGCACGAGCCATGAGAAAGGTTCATTTCCACTAATTAGCGACTTACCAAATATTCCCAGTAACAGAATGCTGGCCAATCCTATCGAAGTCAATCTCATCAATTGGGGCTGATTCATAGCATCTCCTAAAATGTGGTAGATGTCAAAAGTAAAGATATCGCCAACACTTTAGCTGACTTTAGCCCGACGTTCTTGAAACCGTGGTACAAACCATTGGCAGTGACAGAAAGTGTTTTGTTCAGGGCTTTTATCTTAATTAGCTTATGGTGTAAGCTGTTCCACCATGAGCTCAGTATACCCATTTTCTCCACTCCAAATTACACCACTCAAGATTTGAGAAAGATTGTTTTGTTCAGGGCTTTTATCTTAATTAGCTTATGGTGTAAGCTGTTCCACCATGAGCTCAGTATACCCATTTTTTCCACTCCAAATTACACCACTTAAGATTTGAGAAAGATGGTTGGTTTCAGGGCTTTTATCTTAATTAGCTTATGGTGTAAGCTGTTCCAACATGAGTTCAGTATACCCATTTTCTCCACTCAAAATTACACCACTCAAGATTTAAGAGAGATTGTTTGGTTTATGGCTTTTATCCTAAATAGTTTATGGTGTAAGCTGTTCTAACATGAGCTCACTATACCTATTTTTTCCACTACAAATTACACCACTCAAGATTTGACAGAGATTGTTTGGTTCAGGGCTTTTATCCTAAATAGCTTATGGTGTAAGCTGTTCCAACATGAGCTCAGTATACCCATTTTTTCCACTCCAAATTACACCACTCAAGATTTGACAGCCTTTTATGAAAATGGTTGGTTTAACTTTGACATCCGTCACTTATAGAAACGGTAATGAATAACAAAGCAAACTTATCAGGGGTATAGCCGAGATACGGGCTTTCCGAGGACACGACGTAAAGTTTTGTAAATATAAGACAAAATGACTTGAAGTAGCAAAGCCTGAAATGTTTAGCAGTAAAAGATGGACGCTGTTTGGGTCTGTACGGAGGCAGAGTATAACCAATACTCTGCCTTCGCTAACTGAGTGTTGGCAACTTCACGCTTGGCGTTTAGCTTCGCTGTGCAGCTCGGCTGAACTCACCGTTGAAGCCGAACCAAAGTCCGAACGGGATATTGAAAAGGTGATCTTGTTACAAAACTTTACGTCGTGTCCTCGGAATGCGCGTATCTCGGCTATACCCCCAATACAGCTATCTCAGGTTATGTAGCTATCCTGACCCAGCCTGCGGGTGTCGGAGGTTAGGTATTGAAAAATCGAATTTTGGATACTGTCACCCTGATATTAGTTTTCGGTTCCCTGTGGCTAGCTGTGATCGACCCCAGTACACGGTCAGCATTTGGCAACCTAAAGCCAGAGCTCATCCGCAACCGGAAGCGCAAGGAGCTTGCGACCAAAGACTGTAGGTTGTCGGTGTGCAGCGACTTGTTAGCCCGTTGTTGACGGCTCTTAGCGTGATGGACAGCGGATGGAACGAGTGAAGCCGTCACGCCCCTCAACATCAATTGTATTGTTGTTAACTACACGATAACTTCGGTCGCCGACTATGGGACTATTGGGCCGATAAGTACCTGGCACAAAGCACCCACCAGGGCCACAAAACGAAATTGAGTAGAGGCCTTTCCCTGCAGGAGCAATTGCTAACCCCCAGGGATTGGAGCAATCGCCATATTTCCAGAAACCAGCAAGTGGATGTGATTGCGAAGAAACAGCCAGTTTCTCCGCGATGTGATCTAGGTCATGGCGAGAAGTGAGGCGGGTTTGTGTGATAGGTGATGTCGGGGCTGGTGGTTTGATGTCGCTAATTTGATTCTTATCGAGGTCGAGCGCAGCCAAGTTAGTCAAGGATGCTAGCGGTTTGATGTCGCTGATTTGATTGTTGTAAAGGGAGAGTACAGTCAGGTTAGTCAAGGATGCTAGCGGTTTGATGTCGCTAATTTGATTGTTGTAGAGGGAGAGCAAAGCCAGGTTAGTCAAGGATGCTAGCGGTTTGATGTCGCTGATTTGATTGTTTTCGAGGTAGAGCTCGGTCAGATGAGTCAAAGATGCTAGCGGTTTGATGTCCTTGATTTGATTGCCATCGAGGGCGAGCTGATTCAGTTTAGTCAAGGATGCTAACGGTTTGATGTCCTTGATTGGATTTTTGTCAAGGTTGAGCCAACTCAGTTTAGTCAAGGATATTAGCGGTTCGATGTCGCTGATTTGATTGCTGCCGAGGGAGAGGAAAGTCAGGTTAGTCAAGGATGCTAGCGGTTTGATGTCCCCGATCTGATTGCTGTCGAGGGAGAGGAAAGTCAGGTTAGTCAAGGATGCTAGCGGTTCGATGTCCCCGATCTGATTGCTGTCGAGGGAGAGCGTAGTCAGGTTAGTCAAGGATGTTAGCGGTTTGATGTCCTTGATTTGATTGTTGTTGAGGGTGAGTCTCGTGAGACTCGAAAGTTGTCGATCCGCCGCCTCGCACTCAGTAGTTTCCGCTCTCTCCAACAACACCTCAACAGTATGTTTAGTTTCAGGACTCAAAGAAGCCTTTTCGCGACACCAATCAGCAAATGTCCGTCCACTATCGCCCGGTTGTTTCTGCACGACCCATGAGGAAGGTGCATTTCCACTATTTTGCGACTGACTCGATACCACCAACATGAAAACAAGGGCTAATGAAATCATAGGGAATAACCTGTGTGGATTTTTATGCAAAAGCTTCGGGAACGTCCGACATCAAAATTTTACCGAAGGGGTGCCATTTGCGCTGGGGCAAACGTATCTTGTACTTTGTTAATCATCGCCATTTATATAAATGGTTAATATCTTTACCTACCCATTTTTATAAATGGCTGTTAAGAGTTTAGTCAGCCGTTTTTATAAATGGCAGATGTCTTTATTTCCCCATTTCTATAACCAGGTGGTTAATGCTAGGCGGGCATACAATAGGGATAGCGATAAAAATATATAGGCTATCCACAAGTATTTAAACTTAGACAAAGGGTTAGTTCTTATTTTGAGGGAGAGAGTTAGCATTCAGTTCAACTAGAGATTCAATAGCTCCTCCAAATACAACACAGACTATTCCATATATAATCATATAGCTTATAGCCTCTCCCCAATGTAGACGTTCTTCAATACGCTCACGGAAACCTGATTGATAAGTAAAATAGAAAGTTAAAAAACTAGATAATGCTGAAATAAATCTAGCAATAAATCGTTGTTGTCTACTCAATAAACGCCATTTTTTTTTGTGCCAAAATTTAATTACAAAATAGCAGTAGCAGCTAACTATTATTGCTCCCAAAGCTTCCATTAAAAACCCTCCTAGATCGTAGGCAGCCTGAGTCCCTCCATTTATATCTCCGAAAAAAGAGCCAAAGGTGTAAGTAAACAAGCCGATCACTGCCCCTATAATAAAACTTTTAAGGGTTATTTTGGAGAAAAGTTGCAAAAATTCTTGGATAGGCATTTGTGTTTTTCTTTATTTTTACAAGGTGAATCTACGTTTTGGATTTCCATTGTGAAAGCATTCCTCTACGATATTAAATCGGAGTAGGCCATAAAAGCTTATAAAAAAGTGGAAGAAATAAATTAAACAAACAATTTTTTTAGCTTTTACAAAAATGAAATGCTTCCGATTCAATAACTATTCTTAAGGCTGGTGTTTTCAGTAAAACATTAAAGGAAAACTCCCCACAAAATACTAAAGGTATTCTAGCTTATTGATGAGAAGCTACTAATATACGTTATGCCTTTACCAACCTTTGGGTGGTTCATTGCACTTATTAGTTTTAGTGTCAAAAAATGGGGTAGTATTTACTGGCAAATTTTTGGGTGGATCGAACACCACTGCCTTTGGCAGATCCCCATCTCTAGTTCGCTTAGTCCATTTTTCCTGACATTTCTTTACAACTTCTTTATTGTTTTTTTCATTGCTCTCCATCCAGACATCAATAAAATTCTGGGTTCCATGGTCCCCGCATGGTGAATCTCCACATAAATCTTCTACAATCATGTACTTTTGCAGCCCCCTTACATAAAGCCAAGTTCCAGGTTTTGCCGGGAAACTTTCGGGTACTGCAATCGTAATTGGATCTTCATAAGTTCCCCGCCCACCAGCTTCTTTGTGTACTTTGGGATATTTAATTGCTCTGCTGTTCGGTGGATTATTATCATGATAGCTATAAAAAGTTATAGCCTCAACACTTGTATCTAAAGCAGACAGAGCTGGAATAGTAATTGTCGCCGTCCCACAAAGAATAGCGCAAGTTCCAAAAACAATAAAGTCAGTCACTTTGATTTTCATGTCATTAATATCAGGATGTGTTTTTTAAACCTTCTGTTTAGAAGCTAGCTAAAAAAGCTTAGAGTGACACAAGAGCAGTAACTACGGTTTCAGGACATTAGCTGGAAACTGCCCTGTCACATTACCCGCAGGAGCATAATGGCAGACTACATAGAAAGCTTGATGCTGTTTGCCCTGAAGCGTTTTGGTGCCTTGTGCTGCACCACAGCCTAATTGGGTACTGCTCTTCCAAACTACTTGAGTAAAATGTCCAGTAGTGGTAGCAAATCCTGGATTAGTGTAGTTATATTTTGCTACTTCGTCGTACCAGGTTTTTATCGCGCTGTTAGCGAGAGCATCTGTAGCTATAGAACCCGCCGTCGTATAGAAAACATAAAGGTTTTCTCCAGCACCGTTCCGTTGGCGGGAGGAACTATGTGCCAACACTCCAGTCCTTGCTATCTGCTTAGCCCAAGATTGAGCGGTGCTGTTAAGAGAATCATTGAGGGTCATTGCAGAGCTACGATGCGCGTTGCGATAGGTATTGTGCTTAGACAGGAGGCTATTACGTAAAGTCGCCTGAGCGATGGAGGTTTGTCCTCCTGCACCCTTGCTCAGCGTTCCCAGTAACAGAATGCTGACTAATCCTATCGAAGTCAATCTCATCATTTGGGGCTGATTCATTACCATCTCCTAAAATGTGGTAGATGTCAAAAGTAAATATATCGCCAACACTTTAGCCCGATATTCTTGAAACCGTAGTACAGGCATTGGCATGGACAGAGATTGTTTGGTTCATGGCTTTTATCCTAAATAGCTTATGGTGTAAGCTGTTCCAACATGAGCTCAGTATACCCATTTTCTCCACTCCAAATTACACCACTCAAGATTTGACAGCCTTTTATGAAAATGGTTGGTTTAACTTTGCTCTGCCAGTTCAGTAACGCATCTTTAAATTCAAGATTTGGTTAACTAGCTTGCGCTATCTGCAATCTGCTTCAAGGTTTCAATTTGTTTAGCGCGAGCCTCCCGTTCTTTTGGTGACAATATTGTGTACAGTTGCCAAAGTAATCAGTTTGTAAGCCATTTTTGTTTTTCTCCTTGGTTTTTCTGGTGAGCGTGTGGTTGGTAGTAGTAATACGATAAATAAGTATATTGGATGAAACTAGAGTAGTTTGTGCCAAGTTTAGTGCTTAAGTTTGTATTTCCTATTGCTTTTTAATGTAGTTATCATTGCACAACTGTGCAAGGGTAATTTGAAATTACTCTTACTCTAAGAAGTGAAGTGATGTTGTGTAAACTAACAACGCTGAAATAGATTGAACCAAGCGACTATTTTGACATTTATAACCGAGCTAAGCTGGTGAATATTTGCAAAAACGAGCACCCTTTATCCTCATCGGTAACTGGCTGTAGGGTGGGGTCAATACGGTTCAGTTAAAACCAAAAACCAAGTAATTTGTCAAGCTCAGTCAAGTCCAAAAATTATCTTCATCTGGAATACCAAAGTGAGAACGCCAATCAGTCGCTAAAAAATACTCTGACCAGGAGTTAGCAAATTGTTAGGATCGTAACGTCGTTTTGCACTGACCAACTTGTCCCAAACCGGACGAAAGTTCTGTCGCCAATCGTTTTGGGAGAAGGGAATAGCATCTACGGAATATCTGTAACCACCTAAGTCACGGTTTTGCTCAAATAGTCTGCGATTATCAGACAGCATTCGTGTAACTACAGTATCCTCTGGTGGTGCTGCGGTTCGCAAAATAGCAAACAGAAACACGATCTCTTCTGTGGGAACCAGGAACAAGGGTAGACGAAAACGGTTTGTGTTGACTGGATCTAGCAGAATTGGCCCTTGACCTGTATTAGCTAGTGTTAAGGTAGAAACGAATTTACCAACAAAGTTTTCAACTGCGCTACCAGGCAAAAACAAATTTTACCAGGGATGAGGATAAGACCAAACGCCGATGGATTTAAGGTAGGCAACTGTGTCAGCTAAACGATTCAGAAAGTCAAAGTAAGACTTATCCTTCAGGGGGCGACAAGCGCCCCTGAACCTTTACAGGCAAATGTTTTCGCGCGATCGACACGCCTCAAAAAATTCGGCTTATTGACAAAATAATCTCAATAGTGAAAAAGCACCCAGTTGTGATAAAAAAGAAGGGTCTTGCTAATATCACAAGACCCAATAAATAATAATGTTGCCCTCATTCTATCACGATATCCTCCAAAAATATCTCACCCCTGCACAATTACTCACCCTCCAGATGCTAGTATGGTTGTTAAAGTCGAGCGAAAGAAGTTAGAATCGAAAGATTAGCTGCTACCCTACAGTTACCGCTATTGCTTCGTAGCCGTCGCCGTCACATACAACGATTTTTAAAGATTAAAGCACTCAGCATACTCATACTGTGGTTCCCGATCGTCTTGCCAAGTGATATCCCGTCAGCTCAAAGCCGTTCGTCAATTAGTCATTGCCTTGGATAGAACCCAAGGTCAAGAACATAATGTCTTAATGGTAAGTGATCTCGTTCAAGAAAGGGCGTTTCCCATATTCTGGACGCTGCTCGACAAAAAAGGGGCTTCTAATCTCGCCGAACAGCAACAAGTATTGCGCCCAGTAATTCGGCTGTTGAAAAGATATAAATTAGTAATTATTGGCGACCGGGAATTTTACAGCATAGAGCTGGCGCAGTGGTTGCACCGCCAGCATCTAAGTTTTGTCTTCCGTCAAAAAGGCAATACAACCTTTTGCGAAAAAAAAAACTTTTGCTCGTTAGATACCATACCAGTCCACCCAGGAATTCATCTTTTCTATCCAAAAATTAGTTTGACTCAAAAGAAAGGTTTTTCTCGGTTTAACCTGGTAGCATCAGGTCAACGCAAATATCGAGGTCAACAAGAAGATTAACCTTGGTATTTGCTAACAAATCTCCCAGACAAGAACAAGTGCAATCGCAATTTACGGTCAACGTTACGGCATCGAAGCAATGTTTAAAGACTGTAAAACTGGAGAATCTAACCTAGAACGTTGTTAAGCTTCCTTGACAAATTAATTGGTTTGATTATTTTAATAGCCTTGGCGATGACGGCAGCATGGTTACAAGGGAAGAGAACCCAGCTTCAAGGACAGTAAAAATATGTATGCCGTCTCAAAGAGCCAGGGAGAAATAGAAGAAGACATAGTAAGTTTTGGATTGGTTTATCGGGGGAAAATTGGTTGATTGCCTTGGACTCCTGTCAGGAGTGGGTAGAGTCCATGATGAGTTTATTTCCTAAGGGGCGAGCATTTTATCAGAGGGAATTAAGAGCTATAAAGCTGATGGAGCAACCTCTTTAGACTCGTTGCCACCTCTTTCTGAAGTAAAGAACTCCAGAAAGAGGTGGCAAAGTTTCAAACAAAGATATGGCACTGGCCGATGTCATCCAAGAACGATTGGCTACATCAAACCCGATAACAATTGCACTAGCCATCAAACCTTGTAAAACTGCACGACGTGAAGTGTTGTTTTTCATTACTGCTTAGAGGTTAGTTAGCGTGTACTGTCTGCAATCTGCTTCAAGTTTTCAATTTGTTTCGCGCGAGCGGAGCGTTCTTTTGGCGACAATTGTGAAGTAGTTTTTGGTGCTTCCGACACAGCCAAATCTTTTAACAAAGTTGAACCTATTTCTCCCAGTTTCGACGCTTGGGCGAGTTTGAGCGCTTCATCTAGCGCGTTGTACCATAAACCTGCCTCAGCATAGATATTAGCTTTCTCAACGCTATTTACTGCTTTGTTGAGTTTACTTTGCACGGCAGCAGGCATTGCTACAACCTCAATAGTTGCCTCGCTTACTAGATCGCCTGATGGGTTATCTGGGTCGCAATTGATAACAACTTGCCAAAGATATTGTTTCTCCTGTTGCAGTCCTTGTTCGCTATTCGAGAACGGAGATAATTTCATAATTCCCGGTGAACTCTGCAAGGATATCTCGCGAACTTGTTGGGGTTTAGCACCTGGAACCCACTCGTAAATCGTGAGTTTTATTGGCTTGGAGGCAGAATCATTAGGCACAAACCAAGCGAACGTAGGGTATCGAGAAATCGTTCGTCCTATGTAGTTCACAGGGGCGAGAACGGTTAGTGGCATATCTCCTCCAGAACACCCTCTAGTCGTTCCTCCATCCGATGTTCTTTCTCGAGGGGGAGGCTTTTGATCGCCAGGTGCATAACCCGCCAGAACTGCCGGAGTTACAATCAGCGTTAAACTCAAGGCACAACTGGTGAGTATTTTGATGTTGAGGCGTTTGTTAAAGAACCATTGAATTGACATCATAACTTAGCCCTTTTTCCTTTTTTAATTATTTAATAGCTAATTTAGTTTTTTGTCCTAACTGATTGTTAACTATGGTAACATCAAATTGCCGATGCCTTAATTGATTAGGAAGTTGTTCAACTTCTAAATCATAGTCACCTAATCTCACAATATTCATGGCTTGTTTGATTTTGTGCGTTTTTTCTCATACCTTAGATCCTCTATTGGGGTATTGTGCTCATTGCCAAAGTAACCAACCAGTTGGTCAACCCTTTTTGTTTTTCTCCTTGTTTTTTAGGGCGTCTGTGTGAGTATTAGTCCTATAATAAATAAATAGATTAGATCCAACTAGAGTAGCTTGTGCCAAGTTAATTGCTTGAGTTTGTATTTCCTGTCGCTTTTTAAGGTAGTTATAATTGCACAACTCGGCAATCTTATTGACCCTCCGTATTAATCTAATTTTCGGGTAACTCGGTGAGGCTGTTTTGGATATAGCAATTCTCGTTTAAGTGAGGTTCACAATAACGAGGGGTCTAGCTCCTGCCTTTCAAAATCTTGGTTGTGAAGTTACGTTTTATACTAGCAAAATTCCAGTTTGTCTCCGTAATGGGCCAAGTTAACTCACACAAAGTCCCTTTCTCTCCGAGACAGGTTCGCTTAAATTTTCCTTTTAATTTTTTTGCGAGATTTAGACACTGCTTTGTTCCTCGACCTTCATAGGAAGAGCAAATGCTAGATCCATTATCTTTAATACTTAGGCTGTACCAGCCTTTGTTTTGCTTGCCAATAGCACTGAGACGGGTCAAATTTTTAGCGTGTTTTCCGACATTGCACAGTGCTTCTTCCAGAAATTGGCAGAGTTCTCGCTTTTGTTCCAGGCTTAAGTATTGCTCTTCAATTGGCTCGAACGAATAAGCTTTAACTTTGAGCGTTTTAAAAGAAGGAAAATTTCGCTGTAGCGTATGGCTGTAGACTTCATAGAGAAGGTCGCGAATCGGTAGCTTTAAGTCTAGGATTAGACCGCTGCCGAGACGGAGGCTTTCATTTCGATCGAGAGCTTCGAGTTTCAGGTATTCGCCGACTTCTCTGATTTCCCAGTTCAGATTTTTCAGTTCTTCGAGCAATTGATTTGGTTCTAAATCCTGGTCTTGAACGTGCCTCAAAATATTGGCTAGTGTTTGCAAAGGGCCATTATGAATTATAACAAATGTCCGTTCAATGGTGTGTTGGCGGAGCTCAATCTGAAACCTTAAAAATCGATCGTATTGATAGAAAGTGTTCAAGATGGCACCATTAATCACCAAAACTAATAAAGCTGGTGCTGCGGGAATCCACCATCCCCCGACGATGAAAGCATAACTAATTCCAACTAACCCAAGACTGGCAGCGGCAACATATACGAGGTTTTTTAATGGAGATTGAGTCAGCCGACCGAGATAAATAGCTAAAACGCCCCAAGCGACAATCCAAAGATATTCCCAACCCTGCGACCAGGTTTTTAAAACGGGTCGTCCATCGAGAACTGCACTGACGATTTGGCTGGCAACATGAGCATGAAATTCTACGCCATAAATTTTCCCAGGCGGTTCTAAATTAGAGATCGCAGAAGTATTGACAAAATCTTTAATACTAGGAGCCGTTATCCCAATTAGAACAATGCGATCGCCAAAGGTATCGCGCAGCCCATTAGGATTACCTTTGTCGGCTTCAATATCGTTAATATTTTGAAGGGATAGCGTGCGAAATCGTTTCCGACCGTTGCGATAATTGAGGAGTAGCTGAACGCCAAAATCATCAGCGCCCGCGTAGCCTCCAGAATAGGGTAAAAAGCGAGGAAGTTCGGTCGAACCAAACCGCATCGCCTCGCGATCGCGAATGCCATTGCTCACTTCAATGCCTTCAGCTTTGAGATAGGTTTCTGCCAGTCGCAAAGGCAGGGAAAAGGCGTATTTTTTATCGTTTTCAGGTCTCTTTATTCCTAGTATTGCACGCCTGACCTTGCCGTCATCATCGGAAAGGTAATCTATAAAACCGATTTTTTCTGAGGGTAAGTCGGGGGGCGGCTTAATAAAATCGGGTAGAATTTTTTCCACTACAATCAAATTTTTGATATCTTTAAAAGTTGCAACCAGTTCGGCATTACCGGGTTCAACGGGTAGATCTTTAACAATATCAAGACCGATAACTCTGGGCTGGTACTTCTGCAACTTTCTTAACAGTTTGGCAATTTCGCGATCGGGTATAGGGTAATTTCTGATACGTTGGATATCGGCTTCATCAATTCCCACAATCACAATTCGTTCGTCGATAGGTTCCGATGGTCGCAGCCTCAGAAACGAGTCGAAAGTCACCCATTCTATCAATTGCAGCGCTCCACTCAAACGAACAAGTACAATCAGAGCTATAGCAACAATTCCTGGCAGTGTTCCTCTAGACCCGATGGTAAATTCTTTTCTAATTTTGCTCGAAATAGTGCGTAACAATAGTTTCTTCCTTAACAAAACAGATCAATCAATAAACCCCTCTTCTCGAGCTCGTTTTTCCGTTTGAATGCGGAGACTTTTGCCATCTTCCGGGTAAACCCCTAAAACGTCTTGAACTTTTGTCCAGTAGTGGCGTACTGTTCTGAGGGATAGGTTCATACGATCGGCAATGCCTTTATCTTCCAATTCTTCTTCAAAAGCGAGATTGAGTACCTCAAGCCACTCTGGCTTGACTTCCCCTGGTGGCATTTTCAAATCTTTGGTATGGGTAACTCCTTTGAGTGCCAAGTCAATGCGCTTCAACATCTCCTCGCTGGAAAGTCCTTTGTCAGCTACGGTAAACCCTCCTTCATGAGCGTCGATATCTGGTTTAATCCGCACCAGTGCTTTGACATAACTGCTTTGCACAACCAAATTTAGGGTGGGATAGTTTTTCATTAAAGTTCCCAGGCTTTTTATGCCTCGATTGATTTCGGCAGTGTGCCCGAAGGTTTCTGGTAGGGAAAGATCCATAATAACTAAGTCTGGCATAAATGATGCGACCTGTTCGAGAGCATTCTGGGTTGTTTTAGCGGTAAGGATTTCGGCTTGTGGGTACTGCCGTTTCAGCAAGTCGATCGTTCCGCTTAAGATTAGTTCGTGGTCATCCACTACAAGTATTTTGAGTGTGCTTGGCTCTGGTAAATCTTGGCTCATTGTTGAAACCGTAATTGGTAATTGGTAATTGGTAATTGGTAATTCCTTAGCCAGTAAGCATTTAGCTTGAGCTGATTGGGGAAAGTATGTTTTTATTATCAAAATAACTACGAAAGAGCGCGTTTTTTTAGGTTTATTTAAGTTTTTTGCTTCAGTTAATGATACCAAATCAGGGTTTAGTATCCCCTTTATACTCTCTCCCTCTCTCTGTACTCTGTACGCTCTCTGTGGTTAATTATAAATGTGGTAGAAAACGCGGATTTAGTATAAGTCAGGCAAATCGTCGATTTAAGTGATGAAATTGGTTTCATTTTATATGATATAGAAATCAGCTAGAAAATATATTGCACAAGTGTGCAAACTCGATCGCACAAATATGCAGTTAGGTTAGCAAACTACTACAGCCTACTTCAAAACGGCTGATAGCGTACTGAAAAGTAGATACCCTTATCTTGCAGCGAGTTTCCCCGATCGCCAACTGAAATTAAGGGGAGGCCGTAGTCTAAGCGCAACAATAAATCGGGGGCAATCTGCCATCGCAAACCCAGTCCTAAACTGGCAATTGTAGCTGGGTCAGGGTCAAGATCTTGGTTATTCCAGACAGTTCCGATTTCAAAAGCAGGCGCTAACTGCAGTGTACTGGTATCTGACGTGAGGGGAATGCGAACTTCAACTGAACCCAGAATGCCATTGTCGGCAACGAGTTGGTTTTGTCGGTAGCCGCGAACTGTATCGACTCCACCAATACTGAAGCGTTCTAAAGGTAGCAAAGAATTAGGAGTTAGCTGAGCATCAATTCGCGCTACTAGCACATTTCTGGATGATAACTGCTGCACCAATTGAAATTGCCCCAACCAGGAAAAAAATCGCCCATCTGTTCCCGTATTGTTGACAGTTGCATCAAAGGCATCTATCCCTAGACTGAATTGAGAGCGGGCGGCTAAGACTCGTCTCGTGCCCCGATCGACCCAATCTTGAGAAAACCGAATTACTGTAACTTTAGATTCGCCTTTTTCAGGACCTTCTGTGAAGGAAAAGGGCCGATCGTCGAGGATATACGTTTGGCTGCGACGCCGATCTAAACCTAAGCTTAATGCAAATTCACGGGTCGGTGTTCTGGTAATGGGCTGGCGGAAATTGACGGAATAGGTTTGAGTTTCGCTTCTAATACCGATATCCCGGAACTCTCGTTCTATAATTCGGCTATCGCCATTGTTATAGCGGAAGTTAAGGGCACCGTTACGAGCATTCACGGGGATAGTATAGTTGATGTCGTAGAGGTCGAGTCCTTCAGTACGACCGTATTGGGCTAATAAGCGATCGCCAAATCCCAACAGATTATCATGACTGACTTGTACGCTACCTTGGACTGAACCAATGCTGGGAGATTGGTTGTTATCCAGTACGATCGCACTGTGAAAGGCAGGGGCTTCTTTGAGATTGATTCGCAAGATATTGCGGCCTGGAGTGCTGCCTGCGGTTAACTCGGCATTTACCCTCTCGATCAGCGGATCGAGTTGCAACAGTTGCAAGGCTTCTTCTAAACGTTGTTGGTTTAAGGGGGTAGAGGTGGCAAGTTCTAGGCGCGATCGCACGTATCCTTCTCGCAATCGATTTAACCCACCGATTTCAATCCGTTCGAGTTCGCCCTCTACAACTTGAATTTTGACTGTACCGCTGCTGAGGTCTTGATTGTTGGGCAGGAAGGCTCCAGAGGTAATGTAGCGGTTTTTAATATAGAGTTGAATAATCGCCGATCGCAGTTCGAGTAACTCTTCAAACGTGACTGAACGGTTCTCGTAAGGCTGAATTAATTTGGCAATTTCGTCCTCTAAGACCGTGTTTCCCAGCAATTCTACTTTTTTGATGAAAAAGCGATCGCCCGACGGGGAAGTAACTTCAGGTGACTCTTGAATTGGGGGAGTTTGCAGTTCGGGTGCCGGTGGTGGTGAAGGGGTTTCATCGGGGAGAGGACGGGGTGTAAAAGAGGGATTGGGAATCGTTTGTTCGATCGCGTCTGGTGCGTTAGGGGGAATGGTGACACCTGGTGGCGGTGCGGATTGGGCGATCGCACTGAGGGTAATGCAAGTTGATGTCGCGATGCTTGAACCTGAAAGGGCAACCCACCTGAAGATTGGGTACATATTTTTGTTAGTGAATTAAGGACATTCTCGACTCATAACAAGTTTCCCATTCGGCAGTCGATACACGCCTTGGGGTTCTACAATTGGATCGCCTTTTTGCCAAGAACGATTTGGGTTGGTATTTGAGGATGTGGTGTCGCTGGGTAAAGTTTCCACATCTACTGTGGGAAAGTCGGACATTTGGACATCTCCAGGGCGTTGCGGTAAGCCACCAGTACCCGTGACGGTAAAACTTCCCGTCGTTGGTCGATCGCGACGGACAATGCAGCTAGAGGCCAGAAGGCTGTCGGTGTCAATCCGATTTTCCGGTAACTCGGTGAGACTGTTTTGGATGGAGGTGGTATCGGGTAGGGCGATATTTCCCGAAGCAAGATTACCAGTGGCGTTAATATCGACTCGATTATTGCGTGAGAGTGTACGAGGGTCAATATCGCGAGGTGCTGGACGGTAGCTTTCGCCGAAGAAGACTCTAGTGTCGAGGGTGATATTTCCACCTCTGCCATTACGGGCAAAAGCGAGGATATCGCTGTCGTCGAAAGCGAGGATGGAGTCAGCTTTTATGTCTATGTTGCCACCACCGCCTGCACCAGAGTTAACGCTGCTGGTGATGTCACTGTTGCCCGATAGGCGAATATTAGAAGCTTTGATGTCAATACTTCCCCCGGAAGATCGAGCGGAGGTGGTTGAGATCCCGCCATTGTTAGCTTGTAGGGTATCGCGGGCTGTAATGTTGATATTGCCTGCTGTTCCTTCTCGCGCGCTGCTGCTGGATACCTGTGCACGATCACGCACCAGCAAGCCCCCCGTGTCAATCCTTAAATTCCCTGCATCCCCACTCCCTTCACTAGAAGCAAACAAGCCACTGGGAAACTGACCATCGACCGATCTACCAATCAACTCAACCGAATCCGTTGCCATAATCTGCAAGCTGCCACCCTTGCCCGAACCGAAAGTAGTGGCTGATACCTGTGCCCCATCGCGCACCAGCAAGCGCCG
>NZ_JAMPLN010000048.1:0-42192 GCF_040004035.1 Microcoleus vaginatus FACHB-2002
GTAACATTTTCTATAGATGGGGTTGTTTAACGATATTGACCCCATCTTTTTTTACCATAAATCGGTCAAACCTTTGTTAGCTATGGGTTTTAACGGGGTTGTCACCCCGTCAGCGCCTAGACTTGAGCCTCAATCTCAAGTCAAATGTTAACAAATGGAAGCACCAAAGGCTGAGAGAAATTCCCATACCCAAAAAGGATGGGTCAACCCGATTATTAAAAGTGCCAACAATGTACGATAGAGCGTGGCAATGCTTAGTCAAATACGCTATTGAACCTGCACACGAAGCACTATTCCATGAACGGAGCTATGGATTTAGACCAGGCCGAGCAGCACATGATGCTCAAAAATACCTGTTTCAAAACCTAAACTCTCAAGGTAAAGGAATAACCAAACGAGTCATCGAATTAGACATCGAAAAGTGCTTTGACAGAATCAGCCACACTGCCATTATGGATAGACTCATTGCCCCAATGGGCATCAGAAACGGAATCTTCCGTTGTCTAAAAATAGGAGTAAACCCAGAATTTCCCCAACAAGGAACACCGCAAGGTGGAGTAGTCAGCCCACTTCTGGCAAATATAGCATTAAACGGGATAGAGTCCCTTCACCCATCCGTCAGATACGCTGACGATCTGGTGTTTTTTCTCAAACCAAAAGATGACGCACAAAAGATCCTTGACAAAATCCGTCAGTTCCTTGCAGAAAGAGGGATGAATGTTAGTGAAAGAAAGACAAAAATAACCGCAGCGACAGATGGATTTGACTTTCTAGGATGGACTTTTAAAGTTCAGAAAAACGGGAAATTCAGGAGTTTTCCCTCAGTGGAAAACTTCAAGAAGTTTCGACAGAAGGTAAAAAAAATCGTCAATAACTCGAATTATGGGGCAAAGGTAAAAGCCAAAAAGCTGGCTCCTATTGTCAGAGGTTGGAGAAACTACCACCAGTTTTGTAAGTTGGATGGCTCCAGATTTAATTTATGGTCACTCAACAATAAAACATGGAAGGTATTTAACAAAGAAAGTAAGCTAACCCGCTACCAGGTCAATCACCTGATAGACCAAGCATTCCCAAAAATTGGATGGCACGAAAATAAATTCGTGATGGTAAAAGGGGATAAATCACCTTTCGATGGAGATATCCTTTACTGGACAAAACGCAACAGTGCGTTATATGACGGTATAACCTCTAAGATGCTCACAAAGCAAAAACATACTTGTGGACACTGTGGACATCTTCTTACGGGAGAAGAAAGAGTTAATTTACACCACAAAGACGGCAATCATGAAAACTGGAAAGACACAAACCTGATGGTTGTACATGAAAGCTGTCACGACTATATCCACATGAGCAAACAAGATTGTCGGAAGCTGGATGCAATGAAAGTTGCACGTCCAGATTTAAAAGAGAGGGGCGAGACATAATAGCCTCCCTCGACTCTACCCAAAGCTGACGGTCAAACGTTCTACAAAATTGGCATTACAACTCGCCTGATCGAGGAACGCATCGCGGAAGTGCAGCGGGATGTGAGAGTGCATTACTCGGATGTTGCCGTCAACTTGCTGGGATTGTGGGAACACCGGGGGAATGTCGAGCTGTACTTCAAACATCGGTATCAACCCTTTAACTACCGGATTGGGAAACTGACAGAGTATTTTGCGTTTCCGTTCGTCAAGGCGGTGCTGAATGATTTGTACGGGATGGAACCCAAGGTTCTGTCGGCTGCCCTCGTCGGATGCGATCGGCGATCGGGATAAAAGATGATGTGAGCCAAAACCAGATGTCAACGGATTAGATAAGTGCGTAGAAGGCGTAGCCATCGCTCCCAAGTACAACCATTGACTCTTACACAGTTTAGAGAAACGCTTTGGGCTCTTACGACATGGTTGAGCTAACGACACATAATACCATTTTTTTAAAGATGTGATAGACTTGTGTAAAAAGTAAAGGCGAGAATTACAATGTCTGGTCGTCCTCATATAAAAATTACAGAATCTGTAGAAGATTTACGAGAAATCCTCAAGCAACAAAAAAGAATACTAGCTTATAATAAAGTTCAAATGCTTTATTTGTTTCAGTCAAAACAAGTAGAAACTGTTCGGGAAGTATCCACAGTTTTAGGTAAAAGTGAGGCAACGATTCATCGCTGGCTCTCCCAATATAGAAAGGGCGGTCTGAAAAATTTGTTAAAAAATAGGCAGGTTTTCGGTCGCCCAAAAAAGTTCTCAGTTGAAGTAGCAGCTTCATTGCAACAAGAGTTGCGAGACCCCGAAGGGTTTCAGAGTTATAAAGAAGTTCATCTCTGGCTCTGGTTGATTAAAGGAATAGCCAGTAGTTACCCGGCTGTATATTCTTTAGTAAGAGGTGAATTAAAAAGTAAATTAAAAATTCCAAGACCTCGCAGTATTTCTCAGAAATCTACGGCAATTAATGAATTTAAAAATAACTTGCATCAACAGATAAAAGCTTTACTACAAAAAGCTTTACCTCAAGTAAACAAATACAAAAAAGTCACTTATTGGTGTAGTGATGAAACTCGCCTAGGGCTGCATACCATTCGTCGGCGCAAGCTGACGCTTTCAGGCGTAAAGCCCATGGGGAAGCATCAATGGAAATTGGAGTGTTTTTGGCTGTATGGGGCAGTATCGATCGCTACGGGAAAAAGTTTTTTTTGGGAGTTTTCGCATTTAGACAAAGTTTGTTTTGAAGCATATTTACAACTTTTGTCAATACAATATCCTCATGAATTACACATCATTCAAGTTGATAACGCACCCGCTCATAATTTAAGCTCATCTGAATTACCAGACAATATCATTTTACTATTTCAGCCTCCGGCTTGTCCTGAAGTAAATCCCACAGAAAGAGTGTGGGAATATCTCAAAGGTTTTTTAGCGAAAGTCGGTGTTTAGTAATCTTGACGAACTCCGCACAAAAGTCCAGGAAATTTTGGCATCTTTCACCGATCGCCTCATTGGTTTTCTCACCGGATGGTCTTGGATTTTACATTCTTTATCTCTATCACATCTTTAAAAAAATGGTATAACCTCTTGGGCGATCGCGTTTTTAAGAAGGGGATTATGCTCACGCGCTCATGAGCGCGAGCGATGGCTATGGGAAAGCAGCTCACGCCCGCTCTGCACCTCCTTACACTGCTACACATCATCCGCACCGTGCTTTTGGTACGGTTAACACCAGCGATAGTTCCCCCGACGCTCGCGCCGTGCAGAGTTCGCTCGGCAGGGTCATCATGGCGTTGACACAGCATTTTCGGTTTCTAGGAATAGCTTTGTACGGTTTTCTTCAATTCCAATTTCCCCTGATTCTTTCACGTTGATTCTGGCAAATACGACTAACTGGGTTGGGTTCTCCTGACTGTTCCTGCCACTTAGGAAGCGGCATCATAATAACTGTAAGCAATGAGCTTCAACCAAAACAAACTTATAGAGCTTTACCAATCTTTGAGGTGACACATTATGTTGATGCGCTCTTGGCAACCCTTCACGGAAATTGAAACCATCCGTCAGCAACTCGATAAAGTTTTTGACCAACTGGCACCAACAAGAGATAACTCAGAAGCCGCTTGGATGCCCGCTCTAGAATTTGCTGATGCTGGGGACAACTTCGTATTAAAAGCGCAACTGCCTGGAATTGACCCCAAAGACATTGACGTTCAAGTCACTCGCGAAGCAATTTCCATCTCTGGCGCACGCCGCTACGAAAACACTGACGAGAAATCGGGGTAGGTCCGCTCTGAATTCCGCTACGGTAAATTCCACCGGGTAATTTCCTTGCCCGCACCCATTCAAAACGACTCCGTGCAAGCTGAATGCAAAGATGGCATTCTAACGCTAACCCTGCCCAAAGTGGCTGAAGCTCGCAATAAAGTTGTCAAGATTAATTTAGCCGAAATTGCTGGAGCTTCAACGAATCCCGCTTTGGAACAGGCTAACCAATAACGAAACGATCTGCTGTGCTTAATAGAGTGAGGCAAATTTTCCTTTCATTGAGCCTGATTGGATTTACTGGCCGGGCAACGGAACTGGAAAAGTTGATACCGGGAGCTACACTTGCTCTCGGTATTCTTTATTTGGGAAAGCCGAGCGAAAAGCTACCTACAACTGTCCTGAACCCGCAGTGAATTCAGTAACGCTTACGAGGCAGGCTTCCAGTAAATGCAGTCGATGTGCACTTCGCGAGCAGAATGCCCAATCGTGAGTCCAGGGGCATTGAAGTCCCTCACTCATGCGTTCCACCCACTTCTGTGGTGAATAAAGATGCTTGGAGTGCGGAGCGACCACCGCAGGCAGTCCAACGTATCGCCGAGACAATTATCCCTGTTCCCGGATGGTGCGGTGGATTGGGATATCATGAATTTTTCTGAGGAATCGGCATGGGGCAATTGATTTGATCCGAATCCGCTGCCATCCGCTTAATAAGCTCAAAAGCAGCCGTGCAATCTCAAGAGAGCTCGGTGTCCGCCGTTGAGAGGAACATACCGATAATATGAGTGATAATACCTTGAGTTTCCGGCCCATTGCGCTACCCATTCCATCAAACAGTCGGAGCGCTTTGCCAACTTCAAAATCGGCAAACTGTGAAGCCGACAGCAGTAATTTAAAATTGGGATATCAAAAGCAGAATTGTAGATTAATACTCGTTTATCTTTCAGGGCTGCATCAATCCGGGGATAAACTTCAGGGAAGGTAGGAGCATCGGCCACCATTGCATCGCTAATGCCGTGAATCTCTGTTACTTCTGCAGGTATCGGAATTGAGGGCTTTATGAGCGTATCCAGCAACATTTCACCGAGATGATTGATAATTGCTATCTCTACAATCTCAGCATCGTATAACCCCGTAGTTTCAGTATCTAGAATCACCCAATCGTTCTGGCTTAATTGTTCTCTTGCCCAAAGAACAGCACTCACCCTATCTCTTTCTATGAAACCTACTTCTCGATACCACTCTTGATAATCCCGCTTGATTTTGGCTTTGAGGCGGTTGGCGGCAAGGGTTTCCAATTGTTGGGAAGATGACTTTCTTTTGGGTTGGCAGGATTCAGGATTAGTCGAATCGTAGAGGAACAGATCGTATTTTCGCGTTTCGATAACGCCTGAAGGTTTCAGAGGTGATAAACCAAGTTCACCTAGTTGCTTTTTAGTTTTGAGATGTTCTGGTGGCTCATTGAATTCACCCCACCAACTGTATTTTGTTAGTTCCATAATCGCAGTTACCCCATCTCTGCCATTTCATTTTCGCACCAATGTAGAGAATCAAAGCAACTGCAATTAGCATATTTGTTGGTAATGGAGTGCCTAAGTTTTACCCAAAATTTATGCTATTCCACAATCTTTCCAAAGGTTGACTCAAGGGCATGATACCAGTCTTTCGCTTTCTGGAATGCTTTACCTCCCGTACCGCAGCCAAACACATCTCGACTGCTTGCTGTGACTCCCAATCTCAGTAGTTTTAAGCTCAACCAAAGCGCTTTATCTGGTTGAGTAGGAATCAGGGCAATGACTTCACTAACTCGCTCTACTTCACTGCTTCCCTGACTGCTCAGTAGCGCCATCACCCTCGCCAATGCCTTCGAGCGCTCTGGTTCAGGAAGTAGGGAAGTAGTGCTGGAATCCTTATCCTGCAACACTTCATTAGCTTCATCCGCCACTTTGTTCGCTTCACCTTCTGATGAAGTAGCAGTATCCTCCCGTGCAGTAACTTCATCCGCCTGCCATGATTCTAGGAGCCTTTTCTTGGCTAATTCCCATAGTTCTTGAGAATCTTCTGATTCTTGATTGGTAGCCAACTCAGTTGCTTGGGATGTTTCACTATTTACAGAAGTTTCTGTAGTTGATGGGTGCTGAGGAAGCTTTCGTTTCCATTCGCTCAAGTCGGGTACAACAGCCGGGAATTCGCCTAACTCGCAGCTAATCCATGCCGCTCTATTTCCCAGCGATTCCAAGTAATCTCGAACTTGTTGGTATTTGGCGTATTGCTCGGAGTCCTTGGGGAATTTGTTGCGGTAGGATTCACATTCTTCTACGGCAAACTTGCCCATGTAAATGCTACAGAAACACTCCGCTAAATCTGATTCTCCCTCCAATCCCCAAGTTACAACTTGTCTGCCCTGCGCTAAAGCAAAGATGCGGATGTTGGTTTCCCTGGCTAAAGTAATCATTTCACCCATAATTTGCTTGGCACTGAGAGAAATAATCTGTTTGGTTTGGCGATTGACAATCGCTCTCACATTACGCGAAATTGCTTTCCATTCATCAACAGCTACATTCCAAATGGGTGAATCAATCCCCTTTGCCATTAATGCTGTACGCCGCACTCTTTCACTTTGCAATGCTTCCAAAGAGGAGCGGATAGCTTTGTAATCTTCAGGCACTCCTATTACATCCAAGCCAAGCCATTGATGCGGCCACCGTTTGACCGTAATTACCGACTGTTTTTGGGATGGCATCACATCCATCAGCCAATCAAAT
This sequence comes from Microcoleus vaginatus FACHB-2002, assembly GCF_040004035.1. Classification (GTDB taxonomy): domain Bacteria; phylum Cyanobacteriota; class Cyanobacteriia; order Cyanobacteriales; family Microcoleaceae; genus Microcoleus; species Microcoleus vaginatus_C. The sequence goes on from NZ_JAMPLN010000048.1 coordinate 6,491, forward strand.
AGCGTGGTTTTTCCGCATCGGGTAGCTGCAACTCCTCTAATGTGAGGAAACATCTCAGGAGTCTCCCTAAACTGTTTCCAATCAAAGAATTTCACTCCTAATTGGGGAGTTGCTGGCAGTTCTACACCCAATAACTGATTGTTATTTTGGGCGGATGCTGCGTGTGGTGCCTGTTCCGCCTTTTCAACTTCCTCTGACTTTGATTCCATTGGAGCGGGCAAAGATTTGGGAGTGGCGGCGGTTAAAGCCTCCAACAGTTCGGGATTCTTCTCCAAATAAAGCGTGTTGTAGCCGTCGTAGAGTTCGCGCTTGAAGTCCTTCACTCTCAAGTCAGCAGCAATCGCTGTTTTCTGGATTTCTTCCTCATCCAAAATGTCGCTTGTAGTTGCTTCTAACTGCTTTTGCCGAGCTTCATTGAGAGCAGCCTCTTCCTCGTTCTTTCTCTGCTTCACCGATGCTGCACCCGATGTGAAATAACCCGCACCAAAGCTCATTGCACCAATTACGCCGGATGTTGTACGCAGCAGCCCCCACCCTTGATGCAGCTTCACAAACTTAGCATTCTTGGGATACTGGGAACCCGTTACCACAACAGGCGTACAGGGATTTGTAGTCCGGTCACAGTAGCTGACGTGTTTGTCAAAGTACCCGAACAAGCTAAATCCGCTACACCCGATGCCCACAATCAAAGAAGCAATGGCACTTTTCACCGCATCCACCTCCGCAGCAGTGCGACCAACAAAAGCAGCGTCACCGACACACCGACAATCGCGACAAGCTGCCACACTGGGATGAAGCCAAAGCCGACACTTAAAGGCATATTTGCCAGGAGCCACGCCGCATCCCAAAATGCAGCAACAGTTCCGACAATCACTACCAACCCGCTAATCCGACGCATCGACAGCAAGTAAGGTGTAGGGTTTTTCGGTTTTACTACAAACAGGAACCCGGCTACTAAAATCACTGCGACGAGCATTACAGGAGCACTGAGAACCCTCGAAACGTGAGCGATGGATAGGCCAACCGCAAACCAGAATCCTTGACCGCAGAAGCTATTTAGGTTTTTGAGAAACCTCAATGGGTCTGATTCTTCTAGGTCGGGGAGTTGTGGTTGTTGTGAAGGTGGAGAGACAGGGGGATTTTGAGGTTTGGGAATGAGAAATGGTGGTAACTGCATGGCTACTTCCCAGAGAAATAATCAAAGGCTTTACCGCCCCATTTTTTGAGCCAACCGCTTGCCTTGGTAGCGTTATTGCTAGCGTTATTGCTAGCGTTATTGCTAGCGTTATTGCTAGCGTTATTAGTAGCGCTGCTGGCAGCACTCAATTGCGGGCTACTCGATGATGGCAAACCGTATTTCCCGCGAGTACCGTAAGCGATTAAATCTTGAATCCTTTGTTTCTCTGCCTTTTGGGCTTCTTGAGCTTCTTGTCGCCACGAGAAAAGTGCTTCTTCTTGCTCTGGCTTTTGGGAGAGTACCGCTTTTCTGCGGGCTAATCTGTTAGCCACTATCTGAAGAGAAATCTCAAGGTCGTATTCGGCTAAATCACCGTAATCGATAACTTCTTGGTCGAGAAGTCTGACGCCAACATCCGAATCTTTGGCTAGCTTTTTGGTATTGGCCTGCCAACCTTTCCATGCCAAGAATACGTCGAGTGTAGCTCGATCGATCGATCTTCTCCATGCCCTTAGCACCAGCTTTGACGCATCGGGCTACAAATTCGTTGTATTTGACAACGCCGTCAATATAATCGTTGACGTGTTTTTCTAACTTGTCGAGGTTGTCAATCAGAAACTTGATTTCTTCAACCGAATCTACGAATGCTCCCAATTCTTCCTCGGACATCCCGGCAAAAGCTGATGGGTCAAAACCGTAGTATCCCTGAAAAGTAGCCAACATTTCAGGTGCGCTATCAAATGCTTTGACTTTTCCGACTAGGGCTGGAGCGATGGCTCCACCGCCTGTGTATTTAACAATTGCACTCATGGTTGGTCTCCTTTAATCCATTCTGCGGGTTGGTATGCAATCAAATCCCTTGTCAGCAGCAAGGCGAGTGTAAGTTTAATTTCCTGGCGGGTCGGTAGAATAGGAACTTTTATCAGAAACTTTCCATTCACCTGACAAATACCAGTCCACCCATTTTGTAGCTGAATCAAAAGCTATATCCTCATTTTCTTCAACGCCAATTTCGATCGGGTCGGGGTCGCCGTCATACACGTACCAGCAGGCGAAATCTGGCTCAACAACGAGTTTTATTTTCAATCCAAAGTGAGCAAAAATCTTAATCTTGTCAGAGGTGAGTTCCGCCACTGGTTCGTCTTCAAGAATTTTCCCTCTTTTCTTTAGCTCATCAAATGCAGCGTCAAATACTGCATTTAAAGCAGTTGTGGGTAAAGCTCCTATAATTTTAGTCAGCATTGCATTTTGCCTCATTCAGTTGCCTTGCTTTCGCGTTTACATTAGCTAGTGTCAAACAATTCCCAAGCTTACTTACCTCCTAGTGACGGTGCAAATTGATAGCTGTGGTTCGTGCTGTTGTCGATATTCTGATCACCTTGAACTACCGTGGGTGGTAAATCTTTTACGGCTTGCCGATAACCGTCGTGCCAGGACGATTTGACTAAATAAACCAGCATCACTGGAATGACTGCAAACAGGATTGACGCACAAATTGCTGAGAGTTTTTCTGACATAGTTGTTACTTCTAATTTTCGTTGCTGTGGTTAAAATCAGGAAGGGTCAAATGGTGGATGAACCTTTGCGTCAAGTCGTCGCTGATTGTGGGCGGTTTGAGTTGAATCAACCAGTCGCCGCCTATTGCTGGCTGTTCGAGCGTTAAATCGTCGCTGATTGCTGGCTGTTTGAGTGTCAAATCATCGCTAATTGCTGGCTGTTGATGGTTAAATCATTGAAATCGAAAGATTGGCTACCATCTGGTTTTTTGTTCATACTTTTTGGTTGTTAGCTGTTGCAGAGTACATCTCAATTGTCGCATTACCAATTCGCAACCAACCTCTAAACTCGGTGAATTAATGTCTCGTTAATCTTCTACTTGCTAATTTCATTGGGACTAAATGAAATGTAAACCTGTCCTTAACCGCTACATTTAATATGAGCCGGAATGTAACCGAAAATCTGACAGATTCCCTGCCAAAACATCTCTTTACAAATCAGGTAGTTGTCGAGAATTTGCCCTTGGCGGTACACAGCCCACGCCATGTCTACAGATTTGACAATTGCCTCTGGTGCTGGGTCTAGTTCCACTAACTGCTTTACTCTGTCTAATTCGCTGCTCATTTCTTGTGACCTCATTAACCACGATTCTTCCTAGAAGTTGATATTGATAGCATCGCGTCGTTTCCACCACGCTGTTAATCGACTTATCCAGCTTTTTCTATTACCTCGCTCCTCATCTTCGCTTTCAGGCTCATCAACATCATCATCTTCATCCTCATCCTCATCTTCTGCGACTGGCGGACTGTGCCAATTACAGTTAGGTCTGTCTATCCAGTAGGGGTAAACTCCAACAGGTTTTCCATTTACCCTATCGACAAGATTAATTCCTGCCACATTGCATTTAGCGTAGAATTCGTCTTCTTCTGTAAGCGTTGCAGGAGCTAGCAATCTTTGATAGTCTTTGTTTGTGTCCATATTTTCCTATCCTGCTGATTCATATCCATCACATTCATAATCTTGCTGGTCAGTCTCGAATCGGTAGCAAACTCCGGGATAAGGGCATTTTCTCGGCCCTACACAATTAGGGGGAAAATATTTCTCTTTGGGCTGGCAAAGATTTTTACTTTCGTCTACCGCTTCTAAGTAAACATCGCTCTCAATAATGTTGTACAGCGTACCGTATCGATTGCTGTACAAATCGAGGTCTTTGATCTGACAGAATGCTAGACATTTGTTGTCGGGAGCGTACACAAAAACGTGCTGCTCTCCGTGCCATAACAAAACCTCTTTTTTGCTGATGTGAACTAACATCGCTGTACTCCTTAGCTCTATATGTGCGCCTTGCTCAATCTGGCAACAAAATTTCGTTATCTGTCTTGCTAAAGATGACTTTTTTGCCGTGCTCCACACAGTAAGGCTTTAGTAACTGGTACTTTTCATCCCGGTCAGTCAACAGGCTGTGTACCAGTTTTTGTTCTTGCCATCCTGAATTGCAGTGTTTAACTATTGCCAAGACTTCTCTGATTTTCACGCGCACCCTCCCACTAATACTGCCACTTCGCTCACTTGGCTAATTGCAGCCAGTTTAGACTTAACGATCCGCCACAATCTTAATCCAGGACACACTAAATACAACTCAATAAAACCGTAACTTTCCAGCATCAGACAAACCTTATTAGCACGATTGTTTCTTCAGCATAATTGCGATTGGGAGGCAATATAATGCCAGGTTTTTTAGGTTGCCTCCCCTGTTGTAGGCTCAGGAAAAAGATGAGATTTAGAAGCACCTTTTCCCTTTGAGCCTGCCTTAAAGCTAGGGCTTCCCCCAACTCTCGGTGAGCGCCTACCAGAGTCCTGGTGAAATCCTCCGCGGCGGTACTGGTTTGGTGGGTAAAACAGGCTTTGGGACTGGCAAATTGGCATCCCGCAAATCCAAGGGAGCTGCTTTTACGGCCGAGGTGAGAACGCTGAAATTACCTCGGATATTCGAGGCCATATCGGTCAAACCGTGGGTTAGATTTGCACTCAGAGAAATCTTAAAAGCATCTAGGATTTGGTCGCTAACGGCTCCGGCAACATCGGCCATCCCCAAGGATGCTTCGCGAGTCATTCCCTCAATGGCTTGTATCGCTCCGCTTTTCTCTTCTTCAGCATCGCGCTTTTGGTCGCTGGCGATCGCATCTTTGTCGATGTCATTGCAGTATTCACCGCGTCCGTTCCGAGTTCCAACTACTTGTTCGAGTGCCAAACCGGGTGCAATTCGCTGATTCAGTACCAACTCGAAATAAAGGTCGATTTCTGCGCTGTCATCAGGGTTCAAAAGAGAGTTTTGCCAATCGAGCTGTCCTAAAGCTTTGCGAGCGTTGGTTACGTCAGAAACTTTGTTGAGTCCCCATTTGGTTTTGATGTCGCGACGCTCAATTGTCGGTTCGGTATTCATGGGTGGGTAATCCTTCTTGTGCTAATCGTTCTCGAACAGTGGCAATGCAGCGGTTGGCTTCAAGAATCCAAGTTTCTAGGGTTAGCAAGCAGTTCAAATGAAATTGAGAAAATGTTCGGCGGTAAGGTTGTCTCTGAAACTCAGGGCATTCTGCTTCTAAAAGGGCGAGTCGGGTTTTGAAAGTAGCTTCAGGCATCAGTTTTCCCCCTTTACCTAGAATTAACCTTACCTCTGCTCTGAAGTAATTTCGACGGTTCCATTGACCGCACCGACTGTTAAAAACAGCTACGTCTACAGGCTTTTTAGGTGTTGGCATTTTCTCATTGGCATTTGATTGGCTACTTGGCGGGCTACATCACCCGAAACTCTGATTCTTTCGTTAGCTGTTTTCGGAGTCGCCCGAAGTAGCTAACGAAGAATCAAAAAAAATTATTTCCTTTCCGGCGTGCTAAATGATTTGGCATCCCAGATACCCCATACTTCCCGGGCAGAAGATACGGCACCTTGGAGCGCTTCTGCTGGCGTGCGCCCGAAAACTATAATCTGGCGGGGTGGATTGTACTTGCGGGTGACGGTAACGCTCCACCGAAATTGATGGCTTTTGAGTGCTCTCATCGATCGTCCCTCCCATCACCAGGTGTGGGTGCAGCTTCCGATGAAGCTAAGAGGGAACCGGAGAACAAGCGAATTAGGCGCAGCGCTTCTGGTTCGGACAGCCAAACATCCAAGTGTTCCAAGGAATCGGAAAACAAATCCGATAGTTCGCATTGGGAGAGCGCTTGAAGCACCGTCGATGAATAGTGTTGGGCGTAGGTGATCGCTTCAATCAGGGCAAGCTTTTGGATGCGGTTGCAAGTGCTCAGCAGCGATTGCCAGCAAGAATGGAGTTGGCGGCTGGAGAATTGGTCGGCTATTGCTTCCAAAGCGGCGATCGCTTCGGAATCACTTGGCAAGAAATCAAAATCTTGGGGCCAGCGATTGCCAAAACATTCAACAGTACCGCACTCTTTAATGGAGCGGGTGAGCGTATCCCTTTGGCGCAGCGAATAAACGACCGCTTCCATCAAAACCCAAAGAGCGGGTTCTGCCATCGCGTCCACGGATGCCAACAACGAAGGGTACAAAGAAGCGCTCGTCACCTTTGGCGTTGCAGCAGCAGCGGACACCTCAACCGTTATCGGTATCGGTATTTGTGTCATGATTGAAAAACCTCATTAATGTGAGTGCCATACCCCGCCCTTTGAGATTGCGAGTCATGGGGGGCGGGGTTTGGTTTTGGTGTTAAATTATGTCTGTGTATGCACAGACATAATTATGTATGCACAGACATAACACTTTTGCTTCTGGGTTGTCAAGCCCTATGATGAAAATTGTTATTTGTGCATACACAGACATGACCAGAAAACCCGCAGAACGCAGCGCTTGGGGCGAAAACAAAGAGCGCTACAGCATTTTTGTAACTCCCACCGCGATGAAGGCGATCGACACCAGGGCTGAGGCTCTTGACATCTCGCGCTCTGAATTTTTGGAACAGTTCGCCCGTCAGATGGTGGGGATGACCAACACTGAACTAGCAAAGGAGGATAGGGAGGAATTGACCAAAAGTCTTGGAGCAAAGTATCGCTTTAGCCCGCGAAGAACTTGCTGGCAGGGGTTTGTTTCTCAAGCGCAAGGCTAAGGGCGATCGGGTTCAATTGCTAAAAAATCAAATTATGGAATGGGAAACACTACTTGAAAAACTAGGCTGAACTGCGGGTATACACCAAGATTTGTTTATCTCGCGTTTGGTGTATACCCAAAACAGCAACGCCAAGTGTGCTGGATTAAAAGTTCAAAATGTCTCAGATTTTTTGCCAAAAGCTTTTGTGGACTGCATTTAGGTAGAACCAGAGCTAAGAACGGCATTTCAATTTTTTTGAGTTCCAAGACCCCCCAAACCCTTACTATAAAAAGCTGGAGGCGTTTTAAAATACATCCATTTAAAGGAGTGACTGCAATGATTGGATGGTCGTTTAGCAAAAGTGAGGATGACGATTCGGAGCAGGAAAACAGACATTCGGCGTCATCTGAAGAAGATTGCAAGGAAATGGAAAAAAAGTATGGGTGGGAACTCAAAAGAGTCGAACAAAACGAGGACGATTCAGACCTATCGGTCGATTGCGTGTTTAAGGGCAAGCAGACCAGCTTCTGGGATATGTGGGGCGACCATCAAGACGACCCGGACTAGATGAAGCATAACTATAAAAGCATTTGATGTGATGACACAAACTGAAGAACTGGAACTTTACGACCCATTGGCAAGCAAGTCTACGCTGAGCCTTTACCTAGTCAAAGAGCAAGAAAAATGGATTCCTATCGAGAGCAAAGAGCTTGTGATTGGGAAACAGTTGACTCGACTGTTACAGCTTTCTCACGATTCGCGTCCTCTACTGAAGCGCAAGGTCAAAGTTGGAGAACGGCTCACTTACCACGTTAAAAAAGAGGGTAGCCCTTGGAAAGCTTACCTTGTCACTCCCTCGGACTGGGTAGTGGTCAGAGTGTTTCGGTACGAAGCTGACCTATCAGAAATTGAGGGGGATATGCCAGAGTTTCGGGACGTACAGATTGCTTACTGCGAGCGCCAGCCTTTGATGCCAGAAGAAGCTGAGGCAATGACTTATGAGATTGTCAGCAAGGTTTCCGTTGATTCATGCGGTGGCGACAGGGAAGCTTATCAGAAATTCCTTGCCAGCGAACAATCTAAGCCATACGTTCGAGTTTAAAATTGGAGGATCTATCAACTCATGGAATTACAGAGGCTCTTGGCAACAACCGAAGAGCCTCGCAGCCCAAGACCAGACCAAAAAAAAGAGTCCGCTATCTATAGAAGAGACGGCGAACAACTAAATTAAAAAAACTTTAGATTCATCATAGTTCATTTCTGCCATTACCGCAAAATTTGCACCTTTGCACATCAACGGTAGTTACAGCAGAGCCGTCTCTTCTACATTTAGCGGGTTTTTGCAATAAAAACCAGTTAGCACCGCTATGAGTAGCGAGAGAGGCATCTATGAACGTTGTTGCAAATCAATTTTTATCAACTACCACTTATCTTTGCCCCAAACACAAAAGCCACATTGAGAGCCGGGGGCTGTTGAACGACTGGAGCTACGCCAACTGCCGCACTGTATCTGCGGATGAGGCATCAGTTTACTTGGGCTACGCGGCGAAGTGTGGCGGCATCCTGTTTCTGGGAAAAACAACGCAATTCCAGTTCAGACCGGACAAGCCTTGGAAATCAGAAAGCTGCAAAAAAGCGCCCAAATATCGGACGCCGGTGGGTGAATACGACGCATTCTTGCCGCAGCATCCCACCGACAAAAACTACTGGGATACCGAAAATCTCAAGCAGCACTGCTACCGCATCAACGACCATCCGTGCATTGTCCTCACTGAAGGCCCGTTCAAAGGAATCGCCGGGTGCGCTAACGACATCCCAACTATTGCACTGCTGGGCGTTTCAATGGGTCTAACCTCTAAAAAAGGAGACATTCAAGGCAAGCGCTACTTGGTCGAAACTTTAGAAAAGTACGCCCGTGCCGGCTTCGGGTTTATCTTTGCCTTCGATGCCGACGCCGCCACCAACCCAAACGTCACCTGGGAACAGCGGAAACTCGGTCTTGTGTTGCTCAAGTTCGACGTTCCGGTCTACAGTGCAACTGGAGGTTGGGATGCGGGCACCGAAGGCGAGACAAAAGGCATGGACGATTTGATTCAACGAAAGAGCATTGAAGCTTTTAGAAAAGTGCTGGCCACGTCCGTTACTTTTAAGGACTGGGAATCAAAAACCTTTGGAGGCGACGGTGGCAGCGGTGGAACTAGAGACAGATACTTAGTCCCCAAGTCCACAACGTTTGAGGCACACTGCCTCAAGAATTTATTTGGAGATGATTGGATAGTTGTCAACGATGCTTTCTACCAATGGAACGGGCGCTATTGGCAATTCCAAGATGAAGCGGACGTGAACAAACTCATCGGCGACTTTACGGAGAATTGCTACGAAACAGCAGAAGTCGGCAAAAAGTTTAAGTTCGGCACCAACAAATTCTTAGATTCGGCTTTTAAATATTGCCGGAAGGTGCTGCACCAGAAGGTTGACACTTCTCGGAACCACCTCAAATCATTCTCAAACGGCACTGTAGATTTGAGGACTGGCGAACTGTTCCCACACGACAAGGAACATTACCTGCTTTCTTGTTCCCCCTGCGATTATGTGCCAGGGTCAGAATGTCCGCAGGAATTTAAGCAATTCATACTTTCTGCCTACGGTGCCGAACAAGTAGAAGTCATCAGGGCCGTAACTTCGATGTACTTAGACCCAACCGCACCTTACGGGAAGTTTGCTTACTTGATTGGGGATAGCGGTAGCGGGAAAGGCGTGATGCTGCGGACTTGGGCAAACTTACTTGGCGAAGAAAACAGCGTCAGTTCCAATAGCTTGACCGAACTGACAAAACCTGAAGGCCGGCATCAATTATTAACTGGTAAATCCTTGTTTTACATCCCCGATGCTGGCGGATTTCTGAGCGGACTCAAAGCTTTTTACGAATTGGTGGACAATGGCGGCATTTCGGGACGCGCTCTATTTTCGGCATCGGCTTACCAGAAAAAATGGAACGTGCGATTTGCGATCGCCTCCGTCGAACACATCCAAACGGAGAACAGTGGCGATGGTTGGGACAGGCGCTGCATTCCGTTGCAAACCCGCGCCCGAACGGCAAGCATCGAAGATCCGGAGCTAGGCCGCAAACTATCGGCAGAGCTGGGTGCGATCGCTGGTTGGGCGCTATCAATGGACAAGACAGAACGCAATCGCATTTTGCTCGTACCGTCAACCAACCCGTCAATTGTCGCGTTGAAACAAGACGGCGCAATTCTGGGAGATAGCGTCCGTTCGTTTGTAGATCGCTGTTTGAGAGCGGGTGGGGATAGTTACGTCGGCAGCGATTTGCACAGTTGGTACGCGGCATATTGCAAAGCCCACAATCTCTCGCCAAGCGGTTACAACAAATTCGTTCACCACTTGCAGCGAGTATTGTCAAATCACTGGAAAGCTTCCGAGGTTGTGCGAGAAGGCGACAAAATCAAGCGCATTCCGGCTCAGTGGCGGGGACTTCAGATTTTACCGTGCTTTGTTGATGTAGCAGTGGCAGAGGATGAAGAGGGCAGCAACCGCCCCCATATCCCGAACTGGGCTTGCATCAAAACTATTTGTGCTGATGGCGGATTGCAAGAATTAACTCAAACCCGCACGGTTACAGGCACTTCAGCGATTGCAGAAATTCCAGCACATTCTCAAATAGCTCAAACCGTTGTGGTTACAGACGTTACCAGCAATTCTGAAATTGTTACAACATCTAAAAACCCTACAACCCGCATGGTTACAGACGTTACAGCGTTACAAGGTAAAATTCGCCAGTATGAAAAGACCTCATCATACGAGATCGCAGATGATCCTAATAACACGGCTGAAGGTGAACCCTTAACTGATGTAACTCCTGTAACCACAGCTGTTACACCCACTTTTGAGTCCTCAGCACAATCCTGTAACAGCTCAAAAACTTGTAACAACCCTCAGCTATCCGAGCCAGGGACGATCGCCCCGGAGGAATCCAAACCAACAGAGCCAACCGAACCAACAGAGCCGCCGAGCGTCCCGATGGTGAATTGGAATGTCGGCGAGCGAGTAAAAGTTTCGACTCAGTATCCCGGAGCTCAAGAATATATAGACGAGCGGGCCACCGTAGTTAAGGTGTGGAGCGATGGGCTATGCCGGATTGAGCTTGACCGCGAGATTTCAGTCATTGGAGGTAAACCTACCAAGCAATTCAACCTTAACGGGCGTTACTTAGTTTCAGAATTTGCGGCCGACTCAAATCTCAACGAAGACGAACTAGAACTCGTTAACCTGATGCGGTTCGCGGTTACACAATCAGACCCCCTAGTTACCGATGCCGTGAAAATAAGTCTCACGGAAACTTGCGACAAAGGTTTCGCTAACCGAAAAAAAGTTTGGTTCGCGTTGACGGCGAGTGAGCGAACTGTATTTAAAGCGCTACTAGCTAAGTTAGAAGCTCAGCCTCAGCCGAAACAGTTACCTCACACCCCCGCCCCCTCCAAGTCCGAGCCAAAAACTCTATCTGCCCCAATCGAACTCTCGAAGCAGGAGTGGGAACAGCCGACAACAGAAGCAGTGACAGAAATCGAACTCTCGAAGCAGGAGTGGGAACAGCCGACAACAAAAGCAGTGACAGAAATCGAACTCTCGAAGCAGGAGTGGGAACAGTCATTTGTGCCGATCGCCCCATTGGAGTCAGAGCTAGAACCGGAGTTGCCAATCTTCACAGCGGATACTGAAGCGCATCAGCTTGATTTGCTGCCAGATTTCAAGCCGCTTTCAGACTCCGACGGGAGATTTTCGCCCGAATCTGAAAATTGGGCTTAATCCAAGAACACACTGCGAGCCTTGTCCAGTCTAGGCTTTCGTTTCTCTATATCGATCTTGGCTCTTAGTCAGCTTCACTCCAAGTAAGTGAGTTATTCCCATGAAAACATTTGTCGAATTCCAGCAGACTTATCTGTTCGCGACTCGCCCCGTCGAGAGAAGCCGCCATCAATCGCATCATGAACAACCGCGAACATCAAATATCGCAGGCGAAACTCGCAATCGCCACCGCAAACCGAAAACTTGAAAATTTAGAATCTTCGCGGATAGTGTTCCAAAGAAGAGCTGAGTACGAACAGGAACCGCCCGATGTGGGGGAGTTGCGGGAGGAATTGACCGCCTAAATCAGCGACTGGTGGCCACCTATCCACTTCCTGAAATTACACCCTCTAAACGCGAGAAGCGGCTGCTGCGAGCGAGCAAGTCAAAGAATTCGTTGAAGGCGTGATTCTGAGTCTCAGTACCGAATCAATAATCAGGTGGAATCCACATGGGGGGGTGTTGACGGGGTGACAAGCAGATTGAAAGCAAAGGTGCGTCAAGGCTTTGAGTTGAGTGACCAAGCGAAAAGATACGCTTGCTGTAATTCAATTCAGATGCAGCAACTTGACTATTAATTCAATCCAGATGCAGCAACTTGACTATTAATTCAATTTAGATTTTATTAAAAAGGCTAAAAAATAGCTCATTTCTGTGTGCCCTAAAGTCAGGCATTTGCAGTATAAAGTCAGGCATTTGCAGTATAAAGTCAGTGAGATTACAGGCATTTGCAGGGACTGTACTCTACCTGTATTTACCCGAAAATATCCTGCAAATGCCTGAATTTTTCGGTCAAATTGCTGTTTTTTTGTGCAAGGACAGCCTTTGCTGGTTGAGGCTGGTTATGGCTGTTCTTTCTCGGTAGCAAGCAATGGTTTTGTCCGTACAAACCGGACTTTTACGTGCAGATAAAAAATAATGCACCCTTATGAAAGGGGCATTGTAGGTGTCAAGGGGCTTAATTTTTACCCGATCTGAGACTGTGCCGGCTGCTCACATTGCTCCTGCTGTTGTGGCGACTTTTGTGGCAGCACAGGCATCAATTGCCGCAACTTTCCCATCGCACTTGGGTAGCGAGCGAGCGACTTGAGGGACAGCTCGATCGCCCATGACAGAGCTCATAGAATCAAACTGGCTCACGGCTACCCATCTCGCGCCGTAGCTTCAGCTATTGAGGAGGATTTTGCGGCGGCAACCGACGCGGGCCTTTCTTGCATCCACCGATGTTTTGGCGATCGTCGGCGGATGGTGGAATTTGCCCAGTTCAAACAGCTTGTGAGTTCTCCGGCAACAACCGGAAAAGGCATAAAAGCTAATAATTAGTAATAAAAACTAATAATTAGCTCATAAAGCTGATCGCCCATAGCTTCTGTTAGTGGTTGTCTCTTCCGTTTCAGAATTGAAGAGGCAACCAGGGGCGAACACATAATTTTGCATAAATTCGCATAAATCAGCATATTGCTGTTCGATTTTTCGGTCTGGTCTCGGAGAAATTGGGGGCGAAAGTATGGGTACTTGGTAAGTTGGTAAAACCCGTGGGGAGTTTAACAGCTTTAATGAGGATGAGGCGAGCGGGGTGGGAGAGAAGCTAAAGTTTGGAAAAATCCCCTAGACGTTGACCACGTTTTTTAGGCACTGCCGATGGCAGAATAATTTATGGCGGCTACGTCGGCTGGATTCACCCTGAGCGATGGAATCAGGTGTTTTTGCCTATGAGAAGAAACTGGACGTAAAGTAGACAGGGTAAAAAGCAAACTTTAAATAAAAGTTAAGTTTTCAATCATTACCATGCTCTTATTAAGAGCTAAAGGCTATCTAGCAGAGACTTAAGGACTACACCACTTACAACTACAAAATTAAGTTTTCAATCACTACTATGCTCTTATTAAGAGCTAAAAGCAATCTAGCAGAGACTTAAGGACTAAATTACTTACAACTAAAAAAAATGTGGCTGATTTTGATTGACAAGGCTATAATAATTTTTATGTAGCCTAAAAGCTTATAAATTCCAGCACTTGCTGCTCGACAATAAGCAAACACTACTATTCAAACTTAGCACTCATAACTTTCTCTATAATTTCGACAATAACCTTGTCTGGCGAGCGTTGGCTTCTTCAACCCTTGACAGCCAAGAACTGAATAAAATACCAATCCTGACAGGAGTTCCCCCGAACTCCTTTTTTTTTGTTTATTTTTATGCCGAATTCAATTGAAAGTTTGTTCACCCCATCAAAAAGGAGCTTTCGACATGGCTAAACCCAAACACAAAAGTATGCGGAATCAGCCCGAGATGTACGACGAAACCAAACGATCTTTCACCCTTAGTCTGACGCCAACAGCCGTCAACATACTGGATTCTCTTGCCAAAATACACGGTATTTCTCGCTCAGAAGTTGTTGAGCAATTTGCTAGAAGACAGGAGCATTTACCAGCTCATTATCAAAAAGGAGCTTTCGACATGGCTAAACCAAAACACAAAAGTATGCGGAATCACCCAGAGATGTACGACGAAACCAAACGACCTTTCACCCTTAGCCTTACACCAACAGCCGTCAACATACTGGATTCTCTTGCCAAAATACACGGTATTTCTCGCTCAGAAGTTGTTGAGCAATTTGCTAGAACACAGGAGCATTTACTAGCTCATTTACCCATTCAAACTAACCATTAGTCCGACAACCAAATTTTTGGACAATCCAGCCCTTTTTTATTTTCACTGATTGCACTATGAATCTTTTTATTTCCAGAACCACACAACTGTATTTTGGCTATCAAGTACAAAAGCCAAAAAAGGCTAATTTGCAAAGGTTAGCTACTAAACAAGAGTTAATCTTTGCTAGTTTTAGTCACCCGATTGGTTGGAGTGTGGTGTCGAGCTTCTACCTTGCTAAGCATAGTGAGGTGTTAGCTCTTATGGCTTATTTAACCTTTTTTGAGGTTATAAGTAGCCAAATATTTATTTATAAAATAACCGGGTTTTTAAGAAACAAAGCCTTGCTATATAAGGTTTACAGCCGACCGCCGCCCCGTGTAAAAACTACAGTAAAATTATGGTTTACTGTAGTTTTTACTATTATTTGAATGAGAGCTACTTTCTGAAAGCCTCTTTTCAAAGCTTCGCAGCCCTTCCACAAGACCTAAACCAGAATACCTTCATTTTACGAGGACTTATAAAAATGAAAAAAAACTTCTCTTTGACCGATATTCTCGGTCTTTATGCTACTCACGTTCAGAGCCAGCACCCGCAAAAGAAAGCGCAAGAAATTATCGCTCAAACTGAAACTGCGATTAACCGTTACACTTTGCCAGGATGGGGCTTGGAGCCTTTCAAAGGTCGCAAGCCCACGCGAGTTGAAATAGACAGGGCAACGGCCTTTAAAAAAGGCATAAACGTTGAGCAATTCACAACTGCCTTAGAAGCTCAAGAAAAAGCCTTTGAACTGCTGCAACCCTCGGATAGTAGTAAGGAGGTTTATAGCTGCCGACTTAAGGAACTTATTTCTTGGTGCATCAAGCAAGGCTGGTGGCCGGGAAATACCTTACCTGAGAAACCTGTTGATTGCTGCGGAGGTCGTCGCCGTCGGGGCTATGGAATTATGGCGAAAACGCTACTGACAAGTCGCTCTGCTTTGCCGCCTTACGGTCTGGGGTCAAACCAAGTGTCAGAGAAGTTAAAAGCTCAAACTGAACAGTTCTACAAGTTTCGTACCTCCGCCCACTGGCCGGGTAGATTAGAAGACCCGGTGAAAACGAAAGCCTGCCGCAACCAAATTGGTCTGCTCCTTCACTTGTTCGGCTGGTTCCATCACTACCGAGGAGTGCCGTTGCAAGAGCTGTCTTTGAGTACGTTAATTCCGCCGGTTGAACTCAAGTATGCGGCTTCTAAGGAAGCTGCAGCCATAATGGCTGCTAAGGCGGGGGATTATGTAGATTGTTGGGTCTGCGAATTTTGTAACTTTTTGATTGAAAAACGGAATGCCAAAAGCCCCCATACTCGCAAGAATTACCTCTGTGCGCTGCTGGCGGTGGCGAAGTTTCAATACCACAAAGAAATCACTTCTAGCGATTACAGCGAAGTGCCGGCGGTGAAGGTTTTGCGGGGACGGCTGTCACTGGGAACTAAGGAGTTGAACAACCACGTTCCAGTGGCGGATATGGATAAGAAGTGGCTGGATTTGCCGCAAGTTTTGGAACTAATTGTCGAACCGCTGCGCTTGGAGTGCCAACCGAAGTTGGCGTGCGGTTCTCGGAGGTCTCTGAAGGCGATTGCTTACAGCTTCCAGCGCTACGTGCTCTGGGGGTGTTTGACCTATAGCCCTCCCCGGCGACAGCAGGAGTTAAGGGAGCTGAAAATGGCTCTTGAGTGTCCTGTGAAGCGGCCTGTAGATGTGCCTCCTGACGGTTTGTACCAGCCCCTGCCTACGGGTCGCAACCGCGACCGCAATTGCGGTTATCTGCATAGGACACCGGATGGCCGCTGGTTCAAAGATGTAACGTCAGAGTCTTACAAAACGGGGAAGAATTACGGACACCAAGATTTGGAGATTCCTAACGTGCAGTTCCCTGACGGGCGATGTTTCTATGACTATTTGGAAACCTGGCTTTATGGCTATTATAAAATGCCGGACGGGAGTTGGCGTTCTTGCGGGGCAGCTTTCAAACCAGGTGAGCAGGAGGTTGGGCGTTTGTGGCCGGGTCGCTTCCAGTTCGACCCGGTAGGTGAATTCGTTTTTGTGCGGCACAAAGGCACGCCTTTTGCTGAGGACAGTATGGCTAGCTATATCAGTAATGCTGCTCATGGTCTAACGGGGCAGCGGTTGACTCCTCATTTGCTGCGGGACATCTTTGCGACTCATTTTTTGGATAATGGAGCCTCTGACTCTGACATTGCTTCTCTGGCTTATGGAATGGGGCATAGTCCGGAGATTCTCCGGGCGATTTACGATCGCCGCCGCCCTGTGCAGAAGCACCGACCGATTCAGTTAGCGGTTATGGAGTTAGTGCAGAAGTCTTTGCATCCCGATTCAACTTCTGACTAGCGAACTGTAATTCGCTTTCCCCTGCATACGTGCAGGGGTTTTTTTTACTGTTTTTCTGACTTTAATCACAACGGGACTTACGCAAGTCACCCCAGACACGTCTATTGAGTTCATGCACTTGGGGCATCATATTGCGGGTTAAAAAGGTAGTGTGGTTATTCGCTTCGTTGCGGGTGCGCTCTGCGCTTGGTGCAATGTGTCTCCTGCTGTAGCCGCTTTCTGTGTTATCGCTTGGTCACACTTTGTACCCAGCCGCAGCGAGAGCATCGTCGAGGTGGAAGTTGTCCTGGCGGTCGGCTGTCCCAATCCAAGATTTATTGAGCTGCCACGAAACTCAGTTGGCGGTGTGAGTTTTGCTGTTGTAGGAGAGGACGTACTGCGGCTTCACCATTAAATAGTTGTCGGTGCTGGCAAGACTGGGAGCCGCATTGCTAGGATTGCCCAGAAGTAAGTTGCGGTTGTTGGTTGCCGAAGCGATCGGTGGCTGCGTTGTGGGCTTCTGCACTCTTGGTTTAGGAGAAACTCGCGGCAGTGAAGATGGCGGGGCTGATGTCAGATTACAGCCAGCCATCATCCCCAAAATCAGAGCGATCGCCCCCAACTGCCGTATTTTCTTCATGCTGCACCGCTCCCTTGCGAGTCCAGTGCCAGCTTACTAACATACGCACCCAACATTACACGAACTCAAAAATGCAGCGATTGACGGGAAAGGTAACTGCTGCAAATAAGAGAAAAAACTGGCAGCGCTCAAACATTCAAATGTTCAAATGTTCAAATATTTAAATGTTTTTACTGGCACTAAGCTGCTGGAGGTATTGAGCGACCGATTTTTCAACCAGCTCGCTGATTTCTTCACCTGACTGTGCGGCAGCAGATTTGAGGTCGCGGTGCATTTGTTTGGGCAAATAAACCGTGGCCCTGACAAAGTTTGGGTCTTTGCTTTTGGGTAACGCCGGAGTTGGTGCAGGTTCGAGGTTAGGTTCGCCGGGTTTGAGTTTCTTGGCCTTTAACAAATCATCAAAGCGGCTCACGGCAATATCTCCTTGCCGACAGCGGCATAACAACCCCAAGCAGCTTTGGCGTAGGCATCTTTGACAGCACTTACGGGAACCCCGGTCAGGGCCGCTTTTTGGAATACTGCCAGCCGCCTGATCTCAGCTTTAAATATCGGCAACTGAGCTTTCTCGATCGTTCTGCGAGACTCAATCCCGACTTTGCTAGGAGCAGGTGGGATGAGGGTGAGCAAAATGCGGTAATTGGATTTTAGGGAATGCAAAGCTTCCACCATTTGCACCATCGCGGTGAGAGCCATCGCATCGGGAGAACTCGGCAAAATCAGCAAGTCGCACCCTTGGGCTACAGTTTTGAGTTCGTCGGGGTCTGGTCTGGCCGGCGTGTCTATCACGATGTGCTCGTAATCTCTGGCAAAGCGAACTCCTTGCTTTTCATCCACCACTTTGAACGGGAGGGAACCCCGCGCAGCCCAATCCAAAGCACTGCGGTTGAGGTCGCCGTCTACCAAAAGCGTGGGCGCTTTGGTTTGCAGATAAGTCGCCAAGTGCAGCGCTGTAGTTGTCTTTCCGACTCCGCCCTTAAATGAGGCGATTGTCACGATCATAGGTTTATCGATACGTTGAGTTAATCAATTTTACCTTTTAATCATCTAAACGTCTAAAAATTTGAATGTTTGAATGTTTAGACCGATGTCGTATCTTACCAGTTATAGGGCGGGTTAGCTCGGCTAATTAACGATAACAACGTAGCGCTCGGTTGCAGGTGATTGGAGGAGGTGGATCTTCCCAAAAATCAAGCAGTTGCTGCACTGCAAGAGTTTGCCCCTATGCGCTCTCTCGAAGGTGTGATACTTCGCGGGCCGCATCACCTGCCGTTTGTTTAATCATCTAAACGTCTAGATGTCTAGTTGAATAATTCAAGATTTACGCAACTGGTACCTGGCGATGAGCGCGCATAGCGAAGCTATCCCGTAGGAAATCGCTCTCACCGCCCCATTAAGAAATCCCTCTAACTGGTGCAGCAATTGGCGCTCGGCAATCCATAATTTATCAGTCACGACTCTGCTTGACAAAAAGAGCCGACGATCAAGTTCACTGTCGATCTGCCCGAATCGCTGCACCGCAAAACAACTTGGAGCTCCGCCGCGCAACAAGTTGAGATGAATGACCCAGATTTGAGTCAATTACGGGTGCGGGTGTGGCACAATTTGCATTTTCGTTTATCCCCTTCTCATCCGATGTCAGTGTTGCTGGTGGAACGACTTTCTGATGGTTGTGCCAGGGTTTCTAAGCCAATGTGGTGGGCATTTGTGGGATTATCCATGCCTCCTGCCTGTGAAGTTTGGTTGCTTTATTTACGAAGATTTGCGATCGACCGCTGGTATCGTTTCGCCAAGAATCGTCTTCACTGGACAGTTCCTGCGTTAAGTACGCCCGTTCAATGCGATCGGTGGAGCGATCTCATGCTGATTGTCACTTGGCAATTATGGTTGGCCCGTCACTGAGTAGCACAGCGACCTCTGCCTTGGCAAAAATCTCAAGTTAAGCTCACTCCGGGACGGGTAGCTCAATCTTTTGGGAGCATTTTATTCTTGTTAGGTACACCAGCTCAACCTCCTAAACTTCGAGGCAAATCTCCTGGTTGGATTAAAGGAAAACAACGGCGACGTAGAATTCGATATCCCACCGTCGAAAAAGGGTTTTCTCGCCCGATAAAACCCGCCACAAAGTCCCCTTAATCTCAAGTTGTTTATTTTTCATTTTTTAGTGCATTCAATCTATCGTAATGCATCTCTTTATTCTGTCTTAGTCTAAAGTCCAGTTCCCAATTCAATGGTATTTTTGTTGTCTTGATTCATCCTCTAGTTGCGCCACGCAACTAGAGGATGATTTGGTTTAATACTCCAGCCCAATAAACAAGTTCTTTTGTCTGGCAGGGCAATTTTTAAGTATTTATACTGTATCGCTCGGTTCGCGCTAGACCATCCCACGGAATTTACAGCCCGCCCGCACCCCATGTGACAGTTGGGATGCGGAATGTGGGAGCGAGGGACGCCCCTCATCAACCAACCGAGGGCAAAGTTTGGAACTTTTGGAGAGGCTATGGAAGCATTTGTGACAGTTGCGTAAGTCCTGCCTGATTTACCACGGTTTGAGCCTTAACTGAACCGTATTGCTTTATAACCCACATTCTGCAACCCCCAAGGGGGCGGAATGTAGTTTAAAAATTGCTTTGTTTGCAGTTGGAATGTTTATGTCGCCTATTCGCTACACCTATGCCTGAGAAATTAAAAGATCGTAAGTACAAAAAGCCGGTTTTTCCCGCTCGATAATATCCCTAACTAATCGTTCATCAATCTGCTTACCGGGTTCCGGACGCAAGCGCACACTAAAATGAAATGGACGCCCACTCCCCAACATTGAATCTCTACCAATTAGCGTTTCTCCCATCACAAAACCTCGAGTAAAATTTTCTTCGATACTGATGTGTTTTTCTGCTTCTCCTAAAGATTCGTCTAATGGTAACTCTGTATAAAGATGCAGATAAAAACGCAAAGCTCGGCGCGTCCCATGCCAGCGATAAAGTTCTACGGCGTTACGAATTAGACGGCGTTGTTGTTTAATATCCCAACGGCGATCGATGGGCCAAGCAACCCAATTCGCCAAAAAAGGAAGTAACGATTCCGGTGCGGTCAAAGGGTCTAAATAAGCCCATAAAACGTCAATTGTTTGGACAGCAGGGTCAAATGCCTGCTCGAAAATAGTTAAAAATCGTCCAATAAAATCTACTTCGCGGTAAATGGTGGGGACAAAATTTATGTAGGAACTTGAAGGACGCACGCAGAGGTTAAACACTCGATAGGCAACGAGTTGCCGTTCGGTTTGGGCTTCAGCGTAGACAAAAACTTGGGCTTCGTAATTAATTTTTAAGCGATCGCGCCCTCCCTCTAAAGCATACTGATTTTCAAAATAATCCTCTGGAATTCGGAAACAGAGGGCTTTATCCACTTTTTGATTAGCAGCAATTTCTTCGGCTTCTTCCTGCTGCCAAAGGCACCAATTCAAAGGAAAAGCTCCTTCAACTTCCAATCGCCATCGTAGCGAATGAGTGCCTAAGTTCTCTAACTGTACCAACATTTCCCCCGGTTCCCCAGGATAGAGGAGGAGGTTGTTGGCGATCGCCACTTCTGCATTATTGTAGCCAAAACCTGCTAAAGCCGACGAGTCTGCTACTTCTGGAGGTTGCATGGATGCGAGTTTAATCGCTAAAGTAGGACGGTAATTAGATTGAGACATTACTTAAAACTTATTAACAACTCACAAACTTACAACTCACAACTTATTAACAATTCAAAACTCAACCCATTCCCCCCCTAATCAAAAAACTCTATACTATGACCAGATATTAATCGACTATTTTCTTGATTGGCCCAAGAACAGATCAAACCTAAAGAACCTGGATTAATCATTTCTTGGGGCGCAGGTTCGCGGAACCATCCTGAAACATATTTTCGTAATTCAAACAATTCTACCATTCCTAAATAGCGTATCCCTGGAATTTTTTGGCATAAAGCAAAGATATCGGAACGAGATACGGGGCGACCTAAATCCCAACCTTTCCCCTCAATCCCACCAGTCAGAGGATTAAGAAAGCGGTATAAAGCTATCAGCAACTGAGTGCGGATCTGTTCTATAACGCGAGGATTATTATATTTAGGTTCGATAATAACTTCAGTTGTAACGCTAACCCCGACGTATTCTGGTTCTTGTAACTTCACTTGCACTCCCAAAGGTTTGCGGTCTTGCATATATTCTAAAATTTCTGTCTCTAACATAGAGTTGAGGACAAAATATTGTTCTGGGTCCATCCCTAACCGAAAATCAATCATTTCTGTCTCAACTTTCGGCACAATTAATAGCGTAACTCTGCCAGGCGTCGTATTCATTGCATTCGTAAGACAATGAGCGCGAGCGACAGCTCGGGTTGCTGTTTTAGCGACATTTTCAAAATCTTCTGGTGTGACTGCCGATTCTCTTGTTCGCAATATTTGCGGCACTCGAATCACAGCTTCATCTAACGATTCGGGGTCAATTCCTCCTGTTGCGGGTTGATAATTTATAACGCTCTTAACGTAAGGAATTGCTTGTTTAATTACCAATAATTTTTCCGCTTGCACGTTGCCCCTACTTCCCCCTCCTGTCCGGTAAACTCTCATATAAATTTCCGCACCTGGGGGAGGAACTTTGCCGTATTGTCGCTCTAATGACTCGTTAGGAGCGCCATTGGCGTAGTCTGGCTGTAGATTAGATAAGTTTCGGGCTTCTGTGGAATTTCGGCGTACAACTGTGCCCCCTGGTTGAATTTGCGATCGCTCTCTAGTTCTCTGCTTTAATTGTGCTGGTTCTCGAATCAACGGACCAAATTGAACCATACCTGTTTGGGCATCAATAGTATAGTGGAGGTCGTCAGGGCCAGAGGCGCCAAAATCAGTAACTTCTTCCCATGTTTCGGCTGGGCTATTAATCGGTTTAACTTCAATACATTCGCCTAGTTTGCGCCTTAAAATCGGTTGAGATTGTAATTGAAATAGTTGCCCTGCTTTGCCATCACTGACTCCCAAAAGTTCGTTTTCAATCCGAATGCATTCGCTGGCATTTACCGCACCGCCAATCGCTCGAACTTTTATACCAAAAATGCTAGGCGAACTGCTATAACTTGGTTGTAATTCTCTCGGATAAGTGTAAACGCAACGTATCCAGTGTCCTCGGTATTCCGTTCCGAAATCGGTGCTAGGCAATAGTTGGGGTAAATGTAATATTACATCTGCTCCATCAATTAAAGGATTAGTGCCTTGCTCTCCTAAGTCGCTAAAACTAAAGCCTTTGGTTTTATCGTCTTCTGGTTTTCGCAAAATTGTTGACTGCCAATTTCTACCATTCCAAGCTTCCCATTTTAATGGTGGGTTATCTGGATCAATGCCGGTGCTTCTAGCGACTTGTCCTCTAAAAGTGACAGCAATTACATTTCCCGTAATCGGATTTTCTATGTCTTCTTGTAAAATCAAATAAAAACAGTTATTGGGAAGCGATTGCTCGAACAGCAACGTTTCTTCTAGATTCCACCATTGGTTGTTGCTGGAGGAGCGCTCGCGGGTCGCGCTCTGTCGCAAATTGTTCGGTCGCTCTTCTTCTGTTAATCCTGTTAGAAAATGTTTAATTTGAGGGTTGCCGATCGCAAATTCTTCATCTGTACTAAAAATAATCGCTTCTTGAGTTTCGGTTCGCACCGTAGCAACTTCGGTGGCATAGGGAATTCTAATCGGTTCGGGTTGTGCTTGAGTTAGATAAAATGTTAATTCGCACTCAGCGGGTGCAGGAGGTTGCAGGCGAATTCCCAACAATTCTAAAAACGCGACGTAATTGCGCCGGGGAACTTGATTAAACCGCATTAACATTTGGTCGGTTAACCAAGCAAACAGTTCAATTAAAGTTATTCCCGGATCGCCTGGGTTATGATTTGTCCATTCCGGACAATAGCGGGGAATGCGGAGTATACATTCTTCTACCAAATCCTCAAAACTTCGGTCATCCAGATCGGATTTCGGTAATTTGGGTAAAAAATCAAAGTCCATAATTTATATCAATTTTGTTGTTGTTATATTATTCACTATAAAACTTATCCCGTCCCCACGTCAGTTATTTTTCTTCGAGGGCTAAGTAAAATGGATAAACTAAACTTCGCGTATCGAGACTATTTTTAGGTTGATATACGATCTCAATATCTACTCTACCCCTGATTGGGTCGGGGTCGGCACGTACTTCTTTTAAAATGATCCGTGGTTCCCACATTTCCAAAGCTTGTTCTACATACAGGCGAATTAGCATCAGAGTTTGAACGTTCATTGGTTCAAATACTAATTCTGACAGGCGCGAACCAAAGTTGGGTCGATATACCCGTTCCCCCAAATCTGTTCGTAGGATAATCACGATCGATTCTTCGATGTTGGGGGTACCCGTACTGAGTTGGATGCCTCCCTGGACGTTGACTTTCAGGGGAAATCCCAATCCCGCCCCAATGTAGTCTTTCTGCGGCGGATAATAATAATTGTCTTCAGGCATAGGATTTATTTTCAGCAATCTCCTATTGTAATACCAATTTGAGTGGGTGCGATCGCCTGTCTTGGCGCGCAGGGTAGCTAGTTGAGGGAGAGATATGCCTCGGGCACGCTGGGGCGATATGGCTCCGGCCGGCTACCGCCATCGCCTGATCAGTTATGATTCTATTTGGGCGATCGCATCTTTCGGTTCCACCTCCCCGTAGATCACAGACATAATTCCTGGCAAGTATTGATCCATCATGGTAACGTTCGCGTAAACCAACTGTTTGATTAGTTCAAAACTGAGGGAATCTCCCTGAACATCGATGCTGGTTTTGTAGCGAATTTCCCCATCGGTAAAATCTAGTTCAAAGTTGCCGATAATCGTGCCAGAATTGGCTCTAGTCAGAAATTCGGCTATTGCCATTCGCTTGGAATCTGGTGCGTTGACCGGACAAATAGAGTAAAATAGGAATTGTTCTTGTTCGACTCTAGCTCTAGCGTAGCAAGTCCATTTGCCATTTTCACCTTGGAAAGCCATTTGTAAATTTGGTTTTCCTTCAATTTGGTAAAAAGGCCATTCATCTAGTTTGAAGAAATTGATTATTTCCTCAAATATTTGTCCGTTGGGAGTGGTGGATTGAGCGATCGCATCCACAGCAGCATCAGCCACCTCTTCAAAGAAATTGACGATTCCCTCAAGGATTTCAGAAGTGCCTTTCTGAGTCATCGCCGAGAGATTTGCTTCCGTCCACTCTTTGAAGAAATTGGCGATCGCATTCCCAACTTCTTCACTATTAATTCCGCCACTTGCGACAGCAGAGGGATTAATATAATTCCAGAAGGTGGTGTAACCAGTTTCGCCTGATTCCTGTTGCTGTTTGACGGATAACCCCAACCAATTTTCTGTCGAAAGTAGGGGGTCGTCGGGTTTTTCTGTGCTTATATTGAAGAGATAGTTTGCAGCTTCGTTAGGATTTGCGGCGTGTTCTACCAGGTGCGGAAGTAAGTCGGGTTTTAGACTGATTTCGATTTTGATGTCGGGTGAGGGTAGGAAT
The DNA here is from genome assembly GCF_040004035.1 of Microcoleus vaginatus FACHB-2002. Taxonomy (GTDB): domain Bacteria; phylum Cyanobacteriota; class Cyanobacteriia; order Cyanobacteriales; family Microcoleaceae; genus Microcoleus; species Microcoleus vaginatus_C. Next base: position 31,339 of record NZ_JAMPLN010000048.1, read on the forward strand.
CCGCCAGTAAAAGCGCCGCGCAATTCTGGCTTAAGATTGAATAACGATTGAGTATCGATGCGTTGGTAGAGTTCTGGGTTGACAGAGAAGGTGAGGCGACACTCGATGAGTTGGTCGTCAAGTTTTGTTAGGGATAGGGCTAAGGTGTGGAAGGTTAGGGGGGATTGACAGGTGTCGCGTAGGGTTAACTCTCTTTCTTCTAATTGGAATTGGAAATGTTCAAGAGTATCACTCATCTTGATCGAGAGCTTTTGGTTAATTGTGAGTTAATTTGGGTCAGACATTCGGGAAATTATAGGTTTTTATCTGCTCAGGTAAGACCCATTTATTCCGACAAATCTAGCCCAGCCTCACTTAATTTTTCGTTCATATCAGGAATATACCATTCGTTACTATCTACTCTAGTTAAAACCCCTAAAATATACTCACTTATATCAATTGTTTCGTCACCCCAAGGCATTTTGATATTTTCAGGAACATCACCTGTTAATCTATAATTTCTCATCTGTCCTTCTGGTAAATCAGGATAGTAATTTAACGTAATCCACATTCCCAAAATTTTTGTCTCTAAAGCTTCATCACCTTCAAATTCATTAGCTTCTGATGGAGTAAAAGTGCAATTTAAAGCCTTGCTTACTCGTAAACCTATCTCTTCAATATTGGCTGTATCATTTATCCTTATTTGAAAATTTACTTGGGTATTCATAAGAATTATTCTCCCTAATAATTATTCCTTGTTTGGGTCTTTAATAATTAAAGGATTGCCTATTGAAGCATCTTGGTTGATGTTTTTTGCTAGTTTTTGATCTCTTTCAATAGAAGAACTGGCATTTTGATCAGTACGAATAAAAACATTAAATCGAAACATCTCATCTCCAACATCTCTGTTGCCCGATATTTTAGCTAGTTCTTTACGCATATCCCAGATTATTTGATTGAATCCTGGTATATTACTTTTTGAGCCTACTATCTCTCCTGGTTTACGGAGTACAGCACCCTTTTGCAGTGCTTGCTTATACAGTGCATTACTCTTGACATAAGCATCTATGTCGAAATCGGTTGGATTAAACACATAAGGTTCTCCAGAAGGTGAACGTTTTTTGGGATTTAGCTTAACACCTGATGCTAAACTTCCCTTAACATGAACTTCTGCATTAGGATCTAAAGCTTGGAATCTAGGAACAAATTGTTGCATTTTGCTTTGTACTTCTTCTTGCTTAGCTCTCCAGGCTTTTTCCCAATCCTCATCTGCCTCGGATAGAGTTATGTCAGGAGTTTCATTTTCGGGGTTGACCTTGCCTTCAACGTGATATATAGTATCTCTAGTCTTCACTAATTCAAGTGAAGTAAGTTTGTACTTCGATTGAATGGCAGGCAGTTTTGCTTTGACTGTATCAGGGGTCGCACCCTTTTCTCGCATTATTTGCTCTGACTTTTTCAAAGCTTTTTCAAGGTCAGCTTCCTTCTCCTCCTTGGTGCGTTCGTCAGGATTACCGTCGTCTTTATTACTCTTCTTATTCTTCCCAAACCCAAGTTTATTGCCAATCTTCTTGGCAAACTTCACAGCCTGAGCAATGACCCAATCGATCGCCTTTTCAATCGGCCCTCTTACCCTCTTAATAATGTCTTGAATCTTGCCGGTAATGCCGCCCAAGCCCAACAAACTCGCCATAAAGCCGATGATCACGGGTAGCGCCTTAGACATAGCATTCTCTATAGCCTTCGCCGCACCACCAACTGCACCGTTAGCAATAGCCGTCACCGACTCAATCACCGCGTTCACTAACTCGACAATCTGACTTCCCCGTTGAATAAAGAACGTGATGATGTCAATAATCGCCTTGCACGCCCTGACGAACGCACTAGCCGGATTCAACAAGCTGAGAATCCACATTATCCCCTGTTTAATCACCGTCTCGATGACGAAACTCTTGATGGTGTCAATCACCATCGACTTCAGGTCGCCAATCTTATCCTGTATAAACTGCCACAGACCCCCCACTCCTTCATTCTTCAAGATTACAAACATCTCGAAGTTAGATTCTAAAGCGCTGACGGACTCCTCTCCGTTCTTGCCGATCGCCTTGACAGCTCGCGGTCTGATAGCCTGATAAGTGGTTCCCAGTACCTGCGTCGTCAGGCTAAAGATGCCCTTCATGTCAAAACTCTCCGGCATCTGAACCCCTGTTGAAGCCAGTGTGCCCGTCAGCCAGCCCACCATCCCCTTCTGGAGATGCTGTTCGCTATTCGACTGAAAGTTCTGGAAGCCTTGCTTCAGACCCCCCACGAGATTGCCCAGAAAACCAATTGGATCGAGGATAATCTTGTCAACTGCACCCCCTGCTTTTGCCAACACGCCCATCAGCAGGTTCTTCATTTCCAGGATGATTTTGATTGTCCCACCCATCGCGTCCATCGCCTTGTTCATGAGGCCGCGATTTTCCGCCTTCATTTCATTAATCTGGGTATCCAGCACTTGCAGATTCTCGTTGTACTTCTGCGCCAGCGAGTCAATCAACTCATTTTGCTTGTTCTCGACACTTTGCTCTAACTCATCAAACTTAGCCCCAATATTCTGTGCCGCTTCTTGTCCGACTTGCCGCAGAGATGGGTCTAAAGAAGCAACGTATTTCTGGATTTCCTGCCTACCCTTGGCAATCTCGGCTTTCGCTGCATTCAGCTTAGTGGCTACTTTGTTGGCAATTATGTCGATAGTTTGGCCCATGCTGGCGAGGAACATACCCTTGCCTTCCTCGTAGAAGGCGTTTACCTCGCTAGGCAGAGGCAAAACTAGGTCTATCACCCATTGGCCCTTACCTGCTAAGCCACTGTAGCGATCGTCCTTGTAGCGCTTCATCCGTTGGTCAACATAACTCTCAAACTGCGTCTTGGCAGTAGCAGCACCGGAGTCGAACTGTTGATTGACTTCTCCATCCAGTTGACTGAGTGCCGTTTCGACTTTCTGTTTAGTATTGTTGTAAATTCCTTGAATGTGGTTAGCGACTTGGGAGCGTTTTTGCTCGTCTTGCCCTTTGGTATCTGTCTGAAGTCCGACTACCTGGGTCAACAATTGCTCTCTCTCGCCGTGCATTCCCTGCAATTGAGCTTGCGCTGTCGTCTGCGCTTGAGCTTGCGCCTGGGTAACTATCCCTTGCTCTTGCTGGCGATAGGCGTTTGGTGCTGTATTGGCGTGAGTTTGGGCTGTTTTCTTGGATTCTAATGCTGTCTGGAATTGCGGTTCGTTTGACTTCGCCAGTTGTCGATCTGTAATATTGGCATCTGCCATCTGCTTATCGATAGATTTACTACCGGCTTGCAGGGAAACTTCAGATTTCGACTTAGGCTTAGGCGCGGCTTTATCCGCACCGATATCAGACGGTGCTTTACCTGCTTGTTTCGGCGGTAGTGCGGTGACGGATTTGGGCGGAATACCGCTAGCATCGGGTTGTTCCTTGGCTTTTTCTTCGATGGGGTTAGCTGCTTGCTTCTTCTCCTCTCCAACTTGGGAAGACAAGTCGCCCTTCACCGAGTCGAGTTTATTTTGGTCTTTGAAATTGTCGGCTTCTTCGAGAGTTTGCGGAGTAGCAGCAGAGATTTTTTCCATCAGCGCTGCTTTGAAAGCACCAGCATTGAATTGTCCTGGCTGCTGCTGGTTCATTTCCTGAACCTGCTTGTCCTGGGCTTTGCTTTCTACCTCGTTGGCTGGAGATACTGCGGCTGCTTGCGCTTCGGCTGATTTTTTCCCGGCTGGGGGATGGTTTTTTTCCTGGGCGGCGACACTCTTGGTGCTATTTACTACTGCCTTGAAGCCAGGGTCATTTTGAGCTGATTTGGGTGAATTTCCGCCACCGCCGCCACCGCCGCCAGCAGCACCACCAGATGACGCCCCAGCACCCGCACCGGATGACGCCCCAGCACCTGCACCCCCACCTCCGGCGGGTGTCGATGGCGCACCAGCACCATTACCTGGTGCAGGCTTCTCGATAGTATTAGCCCGTTCCCCTTTCTCTGACTTGGCGGATGGTGAGGCTGCGGGAGTTTGGGGTGCCACCTTAGCTGCTGCTGGCTGTGCTTGGGGATTTTCCTTCCGCTGTACCTTTGCTTCCACAGATGTCAACTGGATAGCATCTGCTTTGGCTTGCAGTTTGTTTTCCTTCTTCTGATGCCCAGTAACAGATTTAGTCGGAACCGCACCTCCCTGCTGGATGATGTGAGTCAACTCATGGGCCGTCAACTCATCTTTACCAGGAGATTTCCCCGCCCCATAGTAAATATCGCTACCATGAGCAAACGCCTGCGCTCCCAACTCCTTATTCATCTGTACGGCATTCGAGTCGGTATGCACCCGTACTGAGCTAAAATCAGCCCCGAAGCGCGACTCCATGAAACTACGTACATCATTGGGTAAAGGACTACCCCCACCCTTAGAACCCGCGAGTCGGTTTTCTACACTGCCAGAAGCCACAGAACTCCCATCAGATGCTCGCCCGGCCCCTGACTTCATCTGGACTTCTTCTTGCTCCCCGGACAATCGCTGCACCAGTGGAGTGATAGAATTTACCAGAGGTTGCATTTGGACTGCTTCTGTTTCTTCCCCGGTTTGACGTTGAATTGGCGGCTTTATGGCTGAGTCTGGCATCCTCATGACTTTGGCCGCCATGCTGTCAGCTTCTTGTTCGTATTTATCCCCCGGTGCGCCAACGGTTAGTTTGGTTTGAACTAATTCCTTGTTTGGCTCTTCTTTTTCTTGTGGTTCGCCTTCACTAGACTTAGCCTGAATTGCCTCGTCTGGCTGCATCTGGAGAGATTCTGTTGATTCTTCTTGTTCCTTCACGCCAGAGGTTTCAAGACGCTGAATTCCTCCTGGGTAAGTGTTAGAAGCTGCCGAACGAGGAGGCGCTTCTATTGGAATATTTCGCCGATTAAACGGAGCACGGGCGATTGAAGGCTTTTGTGCTGGCGCCTCGGTGGATATTGTTGAATTGCTTAATTCAAGTGCGCTTTTTTGTGCTGTATCTGCTGAAACTCGATCACCAATTACTGCCCCTGGTTCTTCCTGTTGGCGTTGAATCCCACCTGGTAAAGACATCCCATTACCCCGAGAGGGCGCTTCTACACTGATATTTTGCCAATTCAAACTACGACGGATTGTTTTTGGTTGAATCCCTCCTAATTCCTTCGATATATTTGAATTGCTGCCCAAAGATTCAGATTGCTCCTCAGTCAACGGGCGTCGATGCAATAGGGGCGAACTTGCTTGAGTAGCCTGGGGTGGCGTCGCCGAGGTTTTATTTTTGGCTAATACTCGTTCGTTCATCACCTAACTCCTCCAGGCACTGCCAGTAATTGCAGATTGCTAATTTCAGATTTTAGATTCGATGCGGGACTTACGCTCCCAAACCCGGTTTCTCTGAAAAATCGTCGCTTTGGAACCCGAGATTTACGCGCTAAACCCTATTTCTAGGTTGCTAGTAAGTCCTGTTGATATTTTTAGGACTAGGATTAACCGCCAATTAATACGGTAGGACAGCCCGCTAAAATTTTATTCGGTGGTCCAAGTGCTTCCACAATTGTATCTCCTAAGCGACTGGCGGGGAGCCCGTTAATCAAAACTGTACGACTACCACTGATTACAACCCCAGGGCCATGGGGGGGGAGTGGCAAAGGTGTAGCGCAATTATGGATATCTGCCCTACCAGCGCTACTAACAATCGTACTGCTCATGCTTGTCGCAGCCGTTGCTTTCGTTGTCTCTTCAGCCGTTTTAGCTGCGGGCAATCCTGGGGTTCCTGCTGCTGCTAGGGTGGCGGCTTCGGCTGCTTTAATCCCTATGTCGCTAATTCGTTTTGCCGATAGTATTGCACCTGCTGAGGCTAAAGGAATCCCCCGCCAAGCTGGTAAATTGCCTATCCATACATTAGGGCTACCAGGCCCTCCCGTTAATACAGGTGGGAGGGGATGGGCTACGGGATCGGTAATTCTAGCTGCTGGTCTACCCATACAAAAACTCCTTAACTGTCAGTTCAGTTTAATCAACCTACCTGTGATAGTAACGATGCCCTTGGCATTGATATCAATATTACCCGTAGAACTCAAAGTAATACTACGCATCCTGTCATCCAAACGTAATTTATGACCACCCTTAGTTTCAATTTCTACAAACTTTTGGCTGTCATTAATACGTAATTTATGGCCCCCTGCTGTCTCAATATAAGCTCCTTTCTGACTAAGACCTTTATCCTCCTCCACAAACTGAATCTTATGCCCGACGCGGGTTTGAAACGTCCGCAAGCGCACTTTGCCATTAGCAACATCATTTGCCACGGGATTGGGCGGTGCATCTTTGCCGTTCCAAACTCCACCAATTACATAGGGACGATGAATATCGCCCTGTTCAAAAGCCACCAGCACTTCGTCATTAATTTCTGGCAAACAGTCAAATCCTCGCTGATTGCCCGCACCTATTGCTACTACTCTAGCCCAATTGCTGGCGTGTTCTTCTGTTAGTGTAGGAAACTTAACTTTAACTCGACCCCAACCTTCCGGGTCTTGGTTATCAGTAACAATTCCTACTAGAAAAGTTTGTCCTGGCTGTAAGTGATTTACTGGAGAAAGCGCGGTCAAAAGGTTGCCTCCCCGCAATCCCCGCACACTGAATTCTGTAATGTATACTCGCTCGTGATAGGTATGACGAGTTTCCGTAACGTAGTATTCGCCGCTGTGCTGTCCCATGTCTTCTAATGTGACGATGCGCCCCGGTCGAATATCGGTATTTCCTTCAGCTTTGGCATCGGCATAAATAAATTGACCTCCTAATTCGTCGCACAAAGCTTGGGCTTTGGTATCGGCTTCTTTGGGGTTAAAGCACGTCCAGTTTAAAATCATTTTGGGTTTAGGAGGCTTGCCCTTAAACTTATTGCTGGTCTCACTACCTTTACCGTTTTGTGTTTTAGTTATAACTTGTTCTTGTTTTTTTGTGGAGATAATTGCTCTTTTTTCTTTGTAATCCCAGGCTCTTACTTCTACTTCTTTTACTTGCTCTGCACTGGTGACTCGCACGCGGAAGCTGTGGAGGTCTGTTAACCATGTAAGGGTTAATTTTTTACTATCAGCTTTTGGTTTACGAAAGTTCAGTTTCCCATCTTGAAGAAATAGTTCAAATCCAATTCTGTCGGCTCGTTGCCGCAAAAATTCCATGTTGGTTTGATTTTCCTGAAAAGCATAGTCATGCGCCACGCCACTAGCATCGATAGTGCCAGCCTTTATGCCAACTTCCTGAATTATTTTCTTCACAATGTCACTGTCGGTCATATTCTGAAAAGAACGGTTGTAACGTCCTCGATGCAAGCGGTGACCGACATCATAACCACGAACAATTACGGGAGCTTGAGATTTTTCGCTAAAAAAGGTTTCAATTCCTGTAATTTCGCCTTCTATGACGTAATTTTTCTTGCTTTGATTGTAATCTTTAGATTCTGTTGTGCTGGAGGTAAAGCCAATTTTGACAGGTTTACCAATTTGTAATAAGTTGTGATAGCGCCAACGTTCATCCTGGCTGCGACCGGGAAAATAATCATTTTGAATCACTAGGGTAAACATTCCTGGCAGATGCAGGCTTTCTTCTACAGTGACTTGAAGAATATCTTCCATTAACTTTGGAGGAGCTTGCTTGCCATCTATTTCTAGTGTCGGTAGGGCGCGGTAATGGACTCCTGTCATAATTTTTGAGTGGTTTTATTTATTTGGGTTTATTAGCTTATAAAAAGATGTGGTATCTATTAAATTTTGAAGGCGATTCGTTTTACTTGATAATTTTCGCTTATCAAAAAAATTATCCGCTCGACGGTCTACTTTAGCCGGAGGTTTAGCACCTAAAGGTCCGTTTTGGTTGGGTTCATCGGCTTCCTTTAAAGTTAGGCTATCGATGACAGCACGGACGGGTGTTCCATCTGGGAGAAACATGGTAAGTTTATAATTCAATTTTTCAATGAAGCAGCGTCGCAGATAAACTTGTTTTCCCCACATAAATTGATAAATTGGCGGGCGTTCTTTTCCTTTGACAAATTCAACTGATTTCCTAAAGTTTTCGATATATTGTTTAACAACATCTCCTCCATCTTCGTAAGTGTCAAACAAAATTTTATTGATGGTAACTTTGTAAGCTTTTACATGAGAAAAACTAACTTTAGGGGTTCCTTTATCTTCGGTACGTGCACCGGGACTTTCGGAGGTTTCTACAACTCCCTCGAAAACTAATTCCGTGGGATTAAACATAAATTCAATCTGTGGCACACCATCATCAGATATTAAAAGGGCTTTAACCAAATTTCCGGATTTACTTGAGGTTGATGTGATGGGTGAACTTGTAACTGATGCCATAATTTATCCTTGATAGTAGGTGTCTTATTACTAATACAAGCGAGTGCTGTAGTAGCCGCCCTGACGCTCTCGATTGATTTCTAAACGCTGCCGAACTAGGTAATAAATTTCTCCGGTCAGTTTTTGTAATTTATCATCAACTGGGGAAAGTTCACCAGTAGGGCCTGCTTGTGGCGATCCTGGAGTCGATCGCTCTGGTGCTGATCTTACTTTAGCAAAAGTTCCGTAGGTTGAGGTAATATTGCTCAGCCAACTCGGATAACCTAATGATTGGTAGCCTTGACGCTCTTGTTCTATTTCTAGCCATTGTCGCATAAGCGTGTAAACTTTTTGAGCCAATTTTTCTAATTCTTCCTCTTCTATGGATCGGTTTTTACCTGCAGTGTCTGCTGTTATTAGTTGGGAAGTCTCTCCCCTAGTGGTCAATGTGTAATTGTCAGACACATGGGGAGAAGCCAAAGTATAAGAAGGTGAAGATTCCGGTTCAGGTAAGGATGCAGGCGGAGCTTCGTTTTTAATCGGGATACTGTCTGGTGTTGTGGTAGAACTTTCACCCAATAATTCGGATATGTTTGACCATGATGTCGGTGTATCGAATGTATTATTTTTTTCTTCGTTGTTATTGGTGTATTTGTTCTCTAAGTTTGCCCATATCGAATTGTTGGGGTTGTTGAGCCGTTGTGAGAAACCCAATGGTTTGAGAGAATCTATATTAGCTGGTGCATTGTTAGTATTTTTACCTAGTAGTTCAGATATACTTGACCACGAACTTGGTATATTTTCCACTTTTGCCGAATTGGTGGGAGATTCTGTATTAGGTGTGGGAGAAATATTGGGGAAATCTTCTTCTGGTAATTTGGAAATATTGGACGGAGAACTACTAGATAAGAGGGAGGTTTCCTGAGAAATAGTATGTTGCTTATCTGTCTCATGATTTACAAACTTAGAGAGAAATAACTCTGATTTGGGAGCCAAGAATTTTGAACTTCCCAAAGGTTGGACAAGGTTAAGACTTGGAATTTCTGAGCGGGTCTGGACAAGATTTGTCTGCGAAGAGCTTATGATATCTGAAGATATTTCCGAGCGAGCATTAGGAAATATAAAACTAACATCCTCTCTATTGTCTATAAAATTTTCTAGCGGTGGTGATGTATTTTTTAGAGATGATAATGGAAAAGATTTAGCTTGAATTAAATTGGCAGAAATTGGTGCCACCTCCACTTCTCCATCTGTTTTCGCCGTTAAACCTTCTGTTTCTTGAATTGGTATTGGGGAAGGTTTTGATTGGATTAAATTGGCAGAAATTGGTTCCGCCTCCGCTTCTCCATCTGTTTTAGCAGTTAAACTTTCTGTTTCTTGTGTTGGTACGGGAGAAGGTTTTGATTGGATTAAATTGGGAGAACTTGCAGCCGCATCTAATTCTTGTCCAGTTTTAGCAGTTAAACTTTCTGTTTCTTGTGTTGGTACGGGAGAAGGTTTTGATTGGATTAAGTCGGTAGAACTTGGGGTCGCATCTACTTCTCCATCTGTTTTAGGCGTTAAACTTTCTGTTTCTTGAGTTGGTACTGGGGAAGGTTTTGATTGAATTAAGTTGGGAGAACTTGCAGCCGCATCTAATTCTTGCCCCATTTTAGCAGTTAAATTTTCTGTTTCTTGTGTTGATACTGGGGAAGGTTTTGATTGGATTAAGTTGGCAGAAGTTGGAACCGCATCTACTTCTCCATCTGTTTTAGGCGTTAAACTTTCTGTTTCTTGTGTTGGTAGGGGAGAAGGTTTTGATTGGATTAAGTTGGTAGAACTTGGTTCCGCCTCCACTTCTCCATCTGTTTTAGGCGTTAAACTTTCTGTTTCTTGAGTTGGTACGGGAGAAGGTTTTGATTGGATTAAGTTGGTAGAACTTGGTTCCGCCTCCACTTCTCCATCTGTTTTAGGCGTTAAACTTTCTGTTTCTTGAGTTGATACTGGGGAAGGTTTTGATTGAATTAAGTTGGCAGAAGTTGGAACCGCATCTACTTCTCCATCTGTTTTAGGCGTTAAACTTTCTGTTTCTTGTGTTGGTACGGGAGAAGGTTTTGATTGGATTAAGTTGGTAGAACTTGGGATCGCATCTACTTCTTGTCCCGTTTTAGCAGTTAAACTTTCTGTTTCTTGTGTTGGTACGGGGGAAGGTTTTGATTGAATTAAGTTGGCAGAACTTGCAGCCGCATCTACTTCTTGTCCCGTTTTAGCAGTTAAATTTTCTGTTTCTTGTGTTGATACTGGGGAAGGTTTTGATTGAATTAAGTTGGCAGAACTTGGGGTCGCATCTACTTCTCCATCTGTTTTAGGCGTTAAACTTTCTGTTTCTTGTGTTGGTACTGGAGAAGGTTTTGATTGAATTAAGTTGGCAGAACTTGCAGCCGCATCTACTTCTTGTCCCGTTTTAGCAGTTAAATTTTCTGTTTCTTGTGTTGATACTGGGGAAGGTTTTGATTG
>NZ_JAMPLN010000049.1:0-40451 GCF_040004035.1 Microcoleus vaginatus FACHB-2002
CCGACTCCTGCGGAAACTCCGACGCCAACTCCTCCGACTCCGACGCCGACTCCTGCGGAAACTCCGACGCCAACTCCACCGACTCCGACGCCGACTCCTGCGGAAACTCCGACGCCAACTCCACCGACTCCGACGCCGACTCCTGCGGAAACTCCGACGCCAACTCCACCGACTCCGACGCCGACTCCTGCGGAAACTCCGACGCCAACTCCACCGACTCCGACGCCGACTCCTGCGGAAACTCCGACGCCAACTCCACCGACTCCGACGCCGACTCCTGCGGAAACTCCGACGCCAACTCCACCGACTCCGACGCCGACTCCTGCGGAAACTCCGACGCCAACTCCACCGACTCCGACGCCGACTCCTGCGGAAACTCCGACGCCAACTCCACCGACTCCGACGCCGACTCCTGCGGAAACTCCGACGCCAACTCCACCAAGTCCGACTCCGACTCCTGCGGAAACTCCGACGCCAACTCCACCAAGTCCGACTCCGACTCCTGCGGAAACTCCGACTCCGACTCCTGCGGAAACTCCGACTCCGACTCCACCAACCCCGACTCCGACGCCAACAGCATCGGAAACTCCGACTCCGACTCCACCGACGCCAACGCCAACACCATCGGAAACTCCGACTCCCACTCCTGCGGAAACTCCGACTCCAACTCCAACTCCGACGCCTGCGGAAACTCCGACCCCAACACCGACCCCAACACCAACTCCGACGCCTGCGGAAACTCCGACCCCAACACCGACCCCAACACCATCAGTACCCGTTGTTACACCAGGAAGTGATACTGATTGCATTTGCAATACTATTGAGTATCCAAAAGTTGATCGCCCCAACCAAGCTGACAACATTATCAACGGCGATGGTAGCGATAAAATTCAGTTTGGCACGTCAGAAAATGATGCTTTTTACGGCAGCCCAAATCCGAATATTTTCGATGCGGATTTAGGCGATGATAACCTCTACGGCGGTGAAGGAAACGACCTCCTTTACGGCAAGCGAGGCAATGACTTTATTGACGGCAACAAGGGAGATGATATCCTTTTTGGCGGCAAAAGTAATGACATCATCCTTGGCAATGAAGGCGAAGATATCATCTTCGGAAATCGCGGCAATGATTCAATAAATGGTAAACAAGACGACGACTTAATTTTTGGCGGTGAAGGTGATGATTTTATAGACGGTGGCAAAGGCAGCGATCTCGCATTTGGAGGCAAGGGAAATGATATAATCTTCGGCAGCGAAGGCGAGGATTCTCTCTACGGCGATTATGGTAATGATACCCTCTGCGGAGGTGCTGGCAATAATTATCTGAGTGGAGGTGCTGGCAATGATTTGCTAGACGGGTGCGAGGGAAATGATACTTTGATTGGTGGCAAAGGTAATGATACTCTGATTGGCGGTTTGGGGGATGATTGTTTAATTGGAGGTGCTGGGAGCGATCGCTTTTTACTGTCTGCAAATTCCGGTATCGATATTATTGCCGATTTTGAAGCTGGAAAAGATTTGCTGATGCTAGCTAATGGCTTGACATTCGAGCAATTAACTCTTACTGAAAATAGCGGTGCAACATTGATTCAGTTTGGGGAAACAGGAGAAATTATAGCTGCTTTAAACGGAGTTTCTGCTAGCATAATAAGCGCCAGCGATTTCAGTTTCATTTAAACAGGCTCACCACTGATGCAGGTCGGCAACAAAGGGTGTCCCGGAACTCGAATTTTTGTGCCGATCGAGCATCTCCAAGATGACGCACCCTACCGCAACTGTCTCTTTCTCCTCTTACTCTGTGTCCTCTGCGGTTAAAAACTCTAATTCTTATATGAATTAAAGCATTTTTTCCAGAAATTGCTTGGCGCGATCGCACTTCGGGTTGCTAAAAAACTCCTGCGGCGGCACATCTTCCGCCACCTTTCCCCCATCCAGAAACAAAATCCGGTGGGCGACTTCCCGCGCAAAACCCATTTCGTGAGTTACAATCGCCATTGTAATGCCCGTTTTCGTCAAAGCTTTCATCACCTCTAACACTTCTTTAACCATTTCTGGATCGAGTGCAGAAGTCGGTTCGTCCATCAACAAAATTTCCGGTTCCATAGCCAAACAGCGGGCGATCGCCACCCGCTGTTTTTGTCCTCCCGAAAGTTTAGAAGGATAAACCTCTGCCTTATCTGACAAACCCACTTTTTCCAGCAATTCTAACCCCTTCCGACGCGCCTCATCCTTAGCAACCTGCTTCACCTTTACAGGGGCATACATCACATTTTGCAGCACAGTCATGTGCGGGAACAAGTGGAAATGCTGAAAAACCATCCCCACTTTCTGGCGGATTTTCAGAATATCTGCCTTCGGCAAAGTAATATCCACTCCGTCAATGTATATGTGTCCCGAAGTCGGAATTTCCAGTAAATTCAAACACCGCAAAAAAGTAGACTTGCCGCACCCCGAAGGGCCGATAATGGCAATCACTTCTCCTTTATGAATCTCAGTAGTTATCTCGCGCAAAACCTTCAGATTGCCAAAAGATTTATACAGGCGATCGACCTTAACTGCTACTTTGGAGTCTGCGTTCGAGTACATTGGCCCCCCAAGTTAAACTAAGCACCATCAAATAATAAATTGCGCCGACAAATATCAAAGGTTCAAAGTAAATATACTTTTCTGCTCCCACAATTGTAGCGCGGCGCAGCAAGTCTTCTACGCCAATTACTGAAACTAAAGCTGAATCCTTCAGCAAAGCAATACTTTCATTCACCAATGCAGGCAAAATATTTTTCAACGCTTGCGGCAAGATAATATCGCCCATCATCAGTTTGTAGGGAACGCCAAGGGATTCTGCGGCTTCTTTTTGACCTTTATCTACGGCTTGAATTCCCGCGCGGATTGTTTCGGAAATATAAGCCCCAGAATTCAGGAAAAAAGTAATCACGCCAGCTTGCAGCGCCGATATATTATAGCCCGTAAGCTGCGGCGTTGCAAAATAAACTAAAGTCAACTGCAAAATTAGCGGCGTTCCTCGAAAAATAGAGGTATAAGCAGTGGCAAACCAGAACAGCGGTTTAATGCTAGAAATCTTAAACAGAGACAGGACGATTCCCCAGATAAATCCGAGAAATGCCGACAGCAAGGTAAAAGTTAGCGTTACCCCAAGCCCGGACAAAATATAAGGCAGACTCGGCAAGATTTTGCCAAAATCTAACCCGAACTTGGGCGCTACCGGAGGCTGAGTTGCTTGAGCAAGTTCTTGCGGAATCGGTCGAGAAAACCACTTAGTAGCTAGTTCCTTAATTTGACCGCTGGCTTTCATTTGCTGGAGGACTCGGTTGAATTCTGGAACTAATCTCGAACCTTTGGGAAAGGCGATCGCCGAACCGCTTTCTTCAGTATTCGGAATTGTGTTAAATTCCAAGTCCGGGTTCGCTGCTGCATAACCCGTAGCAACAGTATCCTCGATCACTCCTGCGGCGATGCGGTTCGATTTAATTTCTTGAATGATGTCAGGAATCCTATTGAGAGCAGCCAGTTGCACACCGGGCATTTTTTTCACAGCTTCCTGCTGAATGCTTCCGAGTTGAACGCCTACTTTTTTCCCGGCTAAATCTTCAGCTTTGGTCAAATTGCTGCCTTTATTGGCGACAATTGTATTTTGAGCTTCGTAGTAAAGGTCAGAAAAAGCAACATTTTTTTTCCTTTCTGCTGTGGGAGTCATTCCAGCCATCACAAAATCGGCTCTTCCCGCCTGCAAAGCGGGAATTAAGCCGTTAAAATCCATGCCAACTACTTTCAGTTCGTAGCCTAATTTTTTAGTAATATATTTGGCAATATCGATGTCAAAACCGATGATTTCGTTGCCGCTAACAGCCGTATCTTTAAATTCATAGGGCGGGTAGTCTGGAGAAGTCGCCAGTGTTAAAGTCTTGTTGGCTTGGGCGTAGCTGGCGATCGCAATTAAGCAAAAGGCGATCGCGATCGCCGCCGCCAGCATTGATTTTAATGTTAAACGTTTCATATCGAACATTGTCCTAAAAAATCCCCTCGCCCAGAAAATATACCACAAATCGGAATCAAGTCACCTTTGTAAAGGAAGATATAGTCCTGGAAGCACGGGTTGCCAGAAACCGGGTTTGATGGACAAACAAACTGCATAATTAGCCTTTAACGAGGGTAAAACACCCGGTTATAAAGGTATTAATGCGCCCAGGGCTAAAGATAGATAATTGTGCCACCAACTTATATCTAAAAAATGTCCGAAAGGCACAATTTTTAACATTTTATAAAGTAAAGCTTATCCGCACAACTCCCATCAATGTTGTACCGTTGTCCAAGTTGCGATCGGTATTTGTAATCATCATCAATTCTAAGCCGCCCAGAACGATCGAATGGGAATAATATCGCGTTCGATTGGCGGCTTGCGATCTTCAATTTTCGAGAGTTCTAAATGTTATGTGCAAGTCATGTAATTAACGCGGGACTTACACATAACATTTATATTTGCTATTGAAGACACAAATGTATGGGTGGCGATCGCCGCTGATTCAACCGTGGGTTTTGTAGCTGTGAAACTAGATTCCGAGTCGCGCATGGGTAAAATCTACATGGTAGCTGTCGATCCAGACTTTCAAGGTAACGGGATTGGCACTACGCAGAAATGGTGGCGGCTCAACGGTTTAACCGACAAAAGCAACAGCCGATATCGACGATTTACGGGACGGTTACTAGCGGTACGGTTTGGCGGTTTCTCAAGCTAGAATAGCAATGCGCGTCCATCGATCTTACCGATTATCCGCTACCTCCGGTCGAGCAAATCTTGGGTTTTCTAGTTTGGATGATGGCCCGAGGGTGAGCTGATATTATACAGAAATATCGACCTGCTGCGGCGTTGATGCGTCAAGGACTGGAGGCGATCGCCAAACAACTATTTTAACCGTCATGAAATCAATTTTATTTCTGAGTGCATTAATCTTTGCCGAACTAGCAAATCTTTGCTGTTCGACTCCAGCCACAGCGCAGCTCGTTCCCGACACGACTTTAGGGGCCGAAAATTCTCTGGTTGCGCCGAATGTCGGGATTAAAGGAATTCCGGGCGATCGCGCAGAGGGGGGCGCGGTGCGCGGTGCTAATTTATTCCACAGTTTTCGAGAATTTAACGTCAGCGAAGGCAGGGCAGTTTATTTTGCCAATCCGGCGGGTGTGGAAAATATTTTGACTAGGGTAACTGGCGGCAATCCTTCTAATATTTTGGGAACGATCGGCGTTTTGGGAAATGCCAATTTATTTTTGCTCAATCCCAACGGTATTGTCTTCGGGCCGAAGGCGCGTTTGGATGTCGGGGGTGCTTTTTATGCCTCAACTGCGAGCAGTTTGGTATTTAGAGGCGGATTGAATTTCAGTGCAGCTAATCCGCAAACTGCGCCGCTGTTAACTGTGAATATTCCTGTAGGTTTGCAGTTTCGGGGAACGGAAAAAGGAATTCTGAATGCAGGCGGCAAACTTGAGGTACAAAATGGCAGAATTTTGGCTTTAGTGGGGGGGCAAAATACCGCACCGGGAACGGCAGGAGTGACGGTTTCAGCGGCAGGAAGTTTGACTGCTGCTGATGGCAGAATTGAATTGGGAGGGTTGGCGGCGGCGGGAATTGTGGAATTGAGCGCTAACGGCTTGATTTTTCCCGATCGCGCGGCGCGCGCTGACGTATCCCTGAACAACCGCGCCAGCCTGAACGTGTCAGCTAGCGGCAGAGGCAGCATTGCGATCGCCGCTCGAAATTTAGACATTGCTTCGCAGAGCTCTCTGAATGCGGGCGTGCTCGCGGGTTTCAATTTGGGGGGCGCTGTGCCCGGAAGCATCAGCATCAACGCTTCGGATGCGGTGGCGATCGCGAACAGCCGCGTCGAAACCGATGTTAAAAGCGGAGGTGTCGGCGATGCCGGGCCGATCGAAGTGAGGGCGGGTTCTCTGTTTGTCAGAGACGGTGCGGTGCTGCTGAGCGGCGTTCGGAAAGCCGACGCTCAAAACCCCGCCGGTCAAGGAAAAGGGGGCAATATAGCTGTGGAAGTGCGCGATCGCGTTTCCCTGACTGGGAGCGATACTGCGATCGTCGCCAACATCGGCAACGGCGTTGTCGGCAGGAGCGGTAAAATTAGAATTACTGCTAGCAGGGGCTCAATTTCCCTCGCTGACGGCGCTAAGCTGCGGACGGGTACGTCGGGACAGGGAAATGCCGGTCAAATTACCCTGCGTGCGGGAGATGCAGTTTCCCTGACTGGCGGCAGCCGGATCGAAGCGGAAGTTGACAGCGGTGCTGTGGGGAACGGCGGCGATGTCAGCATTGTGGCGCGATCGCTCTCCCTGACAAACGGCGCGGCGCTGGTAACGCGCGCTAGCAAAGCAGAAGCCGAAAAGCCGGCCTCCCGGGGAAATGCGGGAAATGCGATTGTTAACGTGCGCGAAGGGGTGACGCTTGATCGCGGTTTTATTGTCACCGCGGTGGGAGATGAAGTGCTCGGAAAAAGCGGCGAAATTGTCATAAACGCGCGATCGCTGGCGCTCAGCAACGGTTCTCGCCTGGAAACTGCGACTTCTGGGGGGAATCCGGCTAATCGGTCGATCGCGGGCAATACTGACATCAGCGTGCGCGATCGCGTGGTGATTGCCGGCAGCAACAGCGCCAATCCCAGCGAGCGATCGGGCATTTTTGCCACTGTTACCGAGCGGGCGCAAGGCGGTTTTGGCGGCAATATCAAGATCGCAGCCCGATCTGTTACTGTCAGAAACGGCGCCCAAATAACGGCAAGCAGCCAGACTTTTCAACCGCTGCAAACAGCGGAAAATTTGCGGAACAATGCAGGCAGCATCAACATTAAAGCCGGCAACATCCGTTTAGAAACAGGCAGCATTGAAGCCAACACGCAAGCCGGGAAACGAGCGGAAATACAATTAGATTCATCGGGATTGCAATTGCTGAGAAATAGCGCGATCGCTACTAATGCCGACAATACCAACGGCGGGAATATTAATCTCAGACTCAGTACATTAGTTGGATTAGGAAATAGCGACATTACAGCCAACGCCCGAAATGGAGGAGGGGGAGTAATATCGATTTCTTCTCAAGCAATTTTTGGGTCAAAATCGCAGACAAGACAGCAAGTAGAATCTCGATTGACAGGCGAGCAAATTCTCGATACAGAGTTCAGCCAGAGATTTTTGCCGACCAGCGATATCGTAGCAATTTCTCAAACAGACCCCACCCTTAGCGGCACGGTAACAATCGTAACTCCTGATATTGACCCCGCATCTGGGTTAGTCGAATTGCCGGAAAACGTTGTCGATCCGGCGGCATTGATCGGGCAGAATCCCTGCGAAAGAGGGCGGGAAAGCGAATTCACAATTACCGGGCGCGGCGGCTTGCCTGCGAATCCCGGCGAAGCGTTAAATAGCGACAGCGTGCGAGTTAATTTAGTCGATCCCGCAGCACCGGCAAATTCGGGAAATACACTGCAAACGCAGCCGCTATCAAATATTGAGGGAGGGAATGGGGAAACTGCGCCGATAATTGTGGCTGCTAATGGGTGGATTCAAAACGAACGGGGGGAAGTAATTTTAGTTGGCTATAACCCTGCAGGTACGGGAACAAATCATCGAGTTCAAAATCGGGCTGCTTGTGGGCCGCATCTGCGTTGATTTACCGGAGTACAATGTGATCTTTCAACCGCAGATATCAGCCGGTTAACACAAATTAACGCTGATAGAGTTCGATCTGTTATGATGGAGCAACTAATAATCTCCGCGCTTTTGTGTTGGCCGAAGGTGGCATCGCCTGCGCTGGTATGATGCTAATGGTAATTGGATTGCCACGACTGCCGAAGGAGCCGGCGCAGCAAGCCGAACAGCAGCGCTGTTCGGGCAGAAGGTTTAGCCGAAAGATTGAGGGCGATGGGGCTCGATCGAGATGAACTTTAGCTGAGAACCGTAAATGGCACGCAAACAGATGAGAAAAATTCAAAAAATACTCGATATTTTGGCGGGTATCGCTCTATTTGCAGCCATCAAAAGACTGTACGGCAGGCACTGGTCGATCGCGCTTGCTGTATTATTTATCATCTCCACAGCAGTGCCGCCCATCCTCTCGGCAACAGCTCAAATCCCAATTATTCAAGCTCAACAAAATACCCCGCAGTTAGTACAGCAAGCTAAAGATTTTTACCGACAGAGACAGTTCGAGAGCGCTGCGAATATCTGGCAGCAAGCCGCCGCTGCATTTGCCGCCAAAAGCGACAGTTTAAATCAAGCAATGGCACTCAGCAATCTGTCGCTCACCTACCAGCAACTCGGAGAGTGGCAGCAGGCAAAAACTGCGATAGACCAAAGCATCAATCTCCTGCAAAAATTAGCAAATAGCTCGGAAAAACAGCGAATTTTTGCCCAAAGCCTCGACATTCAAGGGCGGCTGCAAAGAGCCAGCGGCGACTCAGAAACTGCGATCGAAACTTGGCAAAAAGCCGCCGAAATTTATACTCAAATCGAGAACAAAGACGCTGCAATTCAAAATCTGATAAATCAATCCCAAGCCCTGCAAGATTTGGGTCTTTACCCCAGAGCTTGCAAAACTTTACTAAATGCTTTCGCTCTGGATATCCAAGACTGTAAAAGTTTAACCGAGTTACCGCCAGAAAGCGCAAGCAAAAAGTTAGAAATTATCGCAAACCGACCCGATTCGCTGCTGAAATTTGATGCAATGTACGGTCTCGGCGAAATTCTGCGAGTTATCGGCAATTTGCAGCTATCTCAAAATATTTTAGAATCGAGTTTAACGGTGGCGCGGAATTTGCGATCGCCCTTAGAGGAAAGTACAGCAATGCTCGGTTTGGGGAATACAGCCAGAGCATTTGTCGAAAGGCAAATCTTGCTGCCTCCCCAAGACCAAGATACCACCATACTTATCTTAAAAACTCAAGAGGCTTTAAACTTTTACCGCGAAGCCGCACAGCTATCTCCATCTCCAACAGCCCAACTTCAAGCCCAACTAAATCAGCTCAGTTTGCTGTTAGAAAGCCAGCCGTGGATAGGAGACGGCGAATTAACAAAAGCTGGGGATTTGTGGCCGTCCATTCAAGCAAAAATCAATAACTTGCCCGCCAGCAGAGGCGGAATTTACGCTCAAATTAACTTAGCTCAAAATTATATCAAACTGAGCAAAAGAGGGGCAACCGCAGCAAGATTGCCTTTACAATTGCCAACAGCTAGCGAGATTAATAAAATCTTGACAAAAGCAGCAGACCAAGCTAGAACATTGGGGGATAAAAAAGCAGAAGCTTATGCAGTTGGCAGTTTGGGTACTCTGTACGAAAGCTCGAAACTGTGGAAACTGGCAGAAAATTTGACATATCGATCTTTAAGCTTAGTTTCATCCTCCAAAGCAGCCGACGTTACCTATCAATATTTCTGGCAGTTGGGACGCATCCACAAAGCGCAAGCAGATATTGAGAAAAGCTTGGGAAATACCGACCAAGCCGAAAAGTATATTGAAACAGCAGTTGCAGCTTATACCAATGCGTTTGAAAATTTGCGATCGCTCCGCAGCGACTTGGTAGCGCTCAATCCCGAAGTGCAATTTTCCTTCCGCGACAGCGTAGAACCAGTTTACCGCCAATTAGTAGCGCTGAACTTGCAAGTCGCCAAATCTCTGATTGGTAAAGGCAAAATTGATGACAGCCAAAAATCTCTCAAACAAGCTCGAGATGTCATAGAATCCCTGCAAATAGCGGAACTCAACAACTTCTTTCAAGATGCCTGCATTGATGTCAAAACCCAACAAATCGATCAAGTCGATCGCACCGCAGCAATTATCTATCCAATTATCCTCGAACAGCAGCTAGAAGTAATAGTTCGTTTGCCCGGTGGCAAATTGCTTTTGTACACTCCCACTAACCCGGATAATAACAGTCAGGCTGTCACTCAACAAGAACTAGAAAATACTTTAATAGAATTGCGATCGGGCGAAAAAAACGCTTCTCTTCAATCCACAGCCAGCCGCAATAACTTTTTGCCTTTAACTCAAAAAGTCTATAATTGGTTGATCCGCCCTATCGAAACAGGACTGCAAGAAAGCCAAGCCAAAATATTAGTTTTTGTCCTCGACGGCGAATTGCGAAATATCCCGATGGCAGTGCTCCACGACGGCAGTCAATATTTAGTAGAAAAATATGCGATCGCTCTCACGCCCGGTTTGCAACTGCTAAACCCGCAACCTCTCTCGCAAGCGCAGTTAAGAGCCTTAATTGCCGGCGCCGCTAATGCCCCCAGCTTTCAAGCAAACAATCTCAATCCGCTGCCCGGTGTCGAAAGAGAATTGAACGATATTGCCGAAACACTGCCGAATAATGACAAGCGCGAAAATGAGAATTTTACCAAAGCTAACCTGCAAGCTACTATCAATCGAGTGCCTTTTCCTGTAGTTCACATCGCCACCCACGGACAGTTTAGTTCCAACGCTGAAAGAACATTTATTCTCGACTGGAACGGACAGATAAATGTTAAAGATTTAGATGGATTGCTGCGGGTAACAGATCGAAAAAGACCGATCGAACTGCTTGTTTTAAGCGCTTGCGAAACCGTAGCCGGAGACAGCAGGGCCGCTTTGGGATTGGCCGGAGTTGCGGTGCGCGCGGGCGCTCGCAGCACCCTAGCGACGCTGTGGCAAGTTAGCGATGAAAGCACGGCTGTGTTTATGAGCGAATTCTACAGCGAATTAGCTAAATCTCAAGGGCAGGTTAACAAAGCTGAAGCGCTGCGCCGAGCTCAAGTCAAGCTTTTAAAAGATAGCAAATACCAGCATCCATATTTCTGGGCGCCTTATGTTTTAGTGGGAAATTGGAAGTAGCAGCAAACAGTTGATAGTTGACAGTTGATAGTTGATTATTGGCAATTGTTAACGCAGTTTTTTCATCGTTCTGAGGGTTGGTCGATCGTTCCGATAGTCCGACAGGGGTTTTCAACCGCGGTCTCACAGCTAAAGTCCTCTAAAAGAAAACTAAAATTTATCGGAAGTGCGATCGTAATTAACAGTCGGTATCAACCAACTTAAGCTATGAGGCAGGGGTTTAAACCCCTGCCGAACTGTCGGACTACCGAAATGCCCGATCGCATCAAAGTCAGTTTCATAAATCCGGGGGTAAAAGTAAATTATCTACCCGCACAATTACCCCATTTTTAGCCTCAATAGACGGTTGAACTCCTTTAACATTATCATTCATAATCACTCCATCAGGTGCGACGCGAATTTTCACCGTGCCGCCTTCAACTGTTTTAATTTCCCCTTTATTCACATCTTCAGCAGTGACACTGCCAGCAATTAAATGATATTTCAAAACTCTCGCTAATTTCTCCTTGTTTTGCGGCTGGAGTAGCTGATTGTAAACAGCGGCATTTTTACGAAAAGCTTGATTGGTAGGAGCGAAAATTGTTAAAGGACGACCTTCTTGTCGGAGTAGATCCGTCAAACCAGCAACAGCCAACACAGAAGCAAGAGTTTGGAATTCGCTTTCTCTCTTGAGAGTATCTGCAATGTTGCCGCCCGATCGCTGGGGGGAGTCAAGTACGGAAGAGGGCTGAAAAGTGCTCTGGGATTCGCGGTTAGATTGCGCTAAGACGGGTAAAATCAAGAGACTGCTGAGGCCAAAAATTCCCGCTAGCACCGCCGCCCGATCGCGCCATCCTTGAGAATTGTAAAATTTGCTCATAATTTATAAGTGAATTTACAGAAATAACCTACACTCATTATTATAATCCTAAGAATAGAAGCTGCTTGTGGCGATCGACTGCCAAACATTTTATACCCGATGCCTATTTTTAGCGACTGCAACGCTGCTGCTGTGGGCGTCTCCATCTGGGCAGATATTTTTCTGTCCTCAAATCTCTCTGGCACAAACCCCAACAGTTCGGGAAACCAACAAATCGAAAGCAGAACAGCTTTATCAAGCAGCTACCGAGCAATTAAATAAAGGTCAACTCCGCACAGCTTTGAAAACATTCGAGCAGGTTTTGGCAACTCTCAGGGAAATGAGCGCTCCGCAAGCAGAAGCAGCAACGCTAAACCAAATTGGTTTGGTTTACAACAATCTAGGCGAGTCGCAAAAAGCGCTCAATTACTATCAGCAAGCCCTGACCATTTTTCAACAGCACAAAGCTCGGAAAGAGCAAGGCACAACCCTGACAAACATAGCAGCAGTTTACCGCAATCTCGGTCAGTATCAAAAAGCTTTGGAATTTTACCAGCAAGCTTTGGCACTCCGCCGCGCAGTCCAAGATGCGCTCGGTGAAGCGATCACTCTCAATAACATGGCGGCCGTTTACGACAATCTCGGTCAGTATAAAAAATCTCTGGAATTTTACCAGCAAGCTTTGGCAATTTTTGATAAAGTAAAGGACGCTAGAGGTAAAGGAACTACTCTCAATAATATTGGCTTGAATTACAGCAATCAAGGTGCATATACCGAAGCTTTATCTTACTACAAACAAGCGTTGGAGATTTTGGAAGCAGCGGGCGATCGCATGGGAGTAGGTCGAATTTTAACTAATATCGGTTTTGCTTACAGCAATCTCGCTGAATATCAAAAAGCTTTGGCATCTTTAGAACAAGCTTTGGCAATTCGGCGGGAAATCGGCGATCGCCCCGGAGAAGCTGTCACCCTCGATCGCATGGGAACTGTTCACCGCCAGCAAAAGTCCGATCGAACAGCGCTGCAATTCTACCAGCAAGCTTTAACCATTTTTCGGGAAGTAAATAACAGCCCAGGTGTCGGCTATACTCTCAGCAATATCGGCGCAACTTTGTTAAAAAGCGACCGCTTTGAGGAGGCAACAAAGAAATTAATGACCGCAGTGGAAGTTTGGGAATCCCTGCGGCCGGGATTGACTGACGAAAATAAAGTATCGCTGTTTGAAAAACAAGCTGAAACTTACAGTTTTTTGCAACAAGCTTTGATTGCTCAAAACCAAATAGAAGCCGCTTTAGAAATTGCGGAAAGAGGCAGGGCGCGAGCATTTGCCGAGCTGTTGGCTTCTCGCCTGGGAACTGAGAATTCCGAACAATTAGCTCTGCCAAAACCGCCAAATTTAGCGCAAATTAAACGGATAGCTGCGGAGCAAAAAGCGACATTAATTGAATATTCAATTGTTGATGAAAAACTTTATGTATGGGCGATAGCCCCAAGCGGCGATATTGCTTTCCGCCAAATTGATACCAGCAATTTAGATATTTCCCT
This sequence comes from Microcoleus vaginatus FACHB-2002, assembly GCF_040004035.1. GTDB lineage: Bacteria > Cyanobacteriota > Cyanobacteriia > Cyanobacteriales > Microcoleaceae > Microcoleus > Microcoleus vaginatus_C. The sequence continues at coordinate 13,269 of NZ_JAMPLN010000049.1, forward strand.
GGCTGATGTGGCGAGGAATACGCTAGTAGCTGCTGCTACGGGCAGAACTCGCGGTTCTGCACCGGATGCCCGCGCCGCAGAAAGTGCAAATAATTCGGCAGCGGTTTCAACTCGAAGACTCAACCGCCGCCTGCATCAAACATACAAATTATTGATAGAACCCCTCGCCAATATTTTGCCAAAAAATGAGGGCGACCGGGTAATTTTCATCCCCCAAGGCGTGCTGTTTTTAATTCCATTTGCAGCTTTACAAGATGCAGCGGGAAATTATATAATAGAAAAACATACTGTCTCAATTGCACCTTCAATTCAAGTATTGGGTTTAACTCGCCAGCACCGGCAGCGGCTGCGATCGCACCCGAGTTCGCAGTTATTGGTAGTCGGAAATCCGACAATGCCCAGCATTCGATCGATCCCGGATGAGGCGCCGACACCTTTGAGTCCTTTGCCCGGGGCCGAACAGGAAGCGATCGCAATTGCGAGAATACTCCAAACGCAAGCTATTGTCGGCAAGGATGCTACAGAAAGGGCGATCGTGCAGAAGATGCCGCAAGCGAGAATCATTCATCTAGCGACTCACGGATTGCTCAACGAATTGCAAGATATGGATTTGGGAGTACCGGGTGCGATCGCGCTTGCACCCGATCGCACCCCCCCAACCGGGGCAACAACAGCGGGATTGCCCCTACATCAAGGGGGGGCTATGACTTCAACTACCGCCGATTCAGGGGGGGGGGCAGGTGACGGTTTGCTGACTTCTGGGGAGATTCTCCACCTGAAGCTGAACGCGGAATTGGTGGTACTGAGCGCTTGCAATACCGGTAGGGGAACGATTTCGGGAGATGGAGTGCTGGGATTGTCGCGATCGTTTATTGCTGCGGGAGTTTCCAGTATTGTAGTATCGCTGTGGTTTGTGCCCGACGCACCGACAGCGGATTTGATGACAGAATTTTACCGTCAATTGCAGCAGAATTCCGATAAAGCGGCAGCGCTGCGGCAGGCAATGTTAGTGACGATGCGACAGCACCCTCAACCGAGCAATTGGGCGGCTTTTACCTTGATTGGGGAAGCGGATTAATTGCGATCGGCAATTTCAGCATCCAGCAGCCATTCGCACTGTTGAAACACGTAATTGATCGCGGCAAAAAGCCGATCTAATTCTTGAATTGTATAAAACATTTGATTGCGAGTAAAAACATTAGATTTGAGTTTGCCTAACTGCCAGACTCCCCCATTTGATACAATTCCAAAAACATCTTGCTCTGAGTTTTGATTCAGTGGCTGTGCCGCAATCATTTCCGCCAAACACTGCGCCCATCCATTTTCAAAGTTATCTTGTTTCGCTTCCACTAACAGAAAGTAAGGTTGTTCAAAAACCACTTTTCCTAATGAAGAACGTTTAGCCAAAATATATTCAGGAAATCCAGAAAGATATTGATCGTAGGTGAGAGATTGATGGCTCCACAAAACAAACCCGCTATAATAGCGCTTCCAAACTTCTTTGAGCACTGGATAAATCAAATTTTCACAAATTGCAAATTCAGAATTATCAACCACTCCTTCTCGCATTGTAAATTCTAAATCTTCTCGAAAATAGTCAGAGACATGAAACTCTGTTTCTACTATAAAATTAGATTCGGTGTAGGTAATCTGAAATTCTTTGAGGACTGAACTGATGGTTTTACAAGCACTGAAGGGCATAATCGCTTACCAGATTTAGGTTGCGTATTTTAGTGAGCTGATTTTAGCATGAGCAAAAGGCGATTGCGCTTCAGGGGATGGGGGAGTTGGAGTGTGCGATCGGCAAAAATAATATTTACCTCACAGTTTATTTTTGTGGCAGTAAGCTTTCTCCAAGCTTTTTCAGTCGAGGATAGAGTGATGAAGCCTTCTTTTTAAGCTTGGCTGCCGCTTGAGGTTTCAGATTCATGCCAACATGAGCAATATCATTACGCAATTCAGTCATTTTACTCCAAACACTAGCAAGTTCACCTGCTTCTGACAAAGCTGCAAACTTTTCATTGCAACGGCTATCAAGAGGAGGACGAGGATGAGGTTTATTCATTTCAACTGCATTATTGAGAGCAGCTTCTACAAAGTTACGACCGTTTTTCTCATCGAACATGGGTTCCTCAAATCGCAGGGCTAAGATAGAAACCAACCACTCACGTGCTAAAGTAACTGCTTGTACCAATTGATTTCGGTCAATGTACCATTTAATCATCTGAAATTGTAGTCGCAGATTCTCGCTTAATGCTGCTTCATCTTTAGGATTGGGGAGAGCAAATTGCCCATACTCTTGAACCACTTTTTCTGATAGTAAGGAAAATGGTTTAGCTCGTTCAGCAAAACTTGTAGTAGCTTGACGAAGAATTTCTTCTAGCTTAGTTGCAGATTCCATTGTTTCAATCGGTCGTGTAAGGCTCAAAGCAAGTGATATATCTTCAATAGCTTTGGCAGATTGTTTAAGCTGATCTCTTAGAGGTCTAGTATTTGGATAGTTTTTCAACTCTTCATTGGATGGAATAGCACCTTCAAGTAAACTAGCAAGCGGTTGCCCGTCTCCTATTTCGACAAATTGAGTCGTGGCTGTAATCCAATCTATCATGGATACAAACTCTGATAAATCAATCACTGGTGCAGGTATGCCCTCGTTTTTGTTACCTAACTCTAATGCGCCGTAATAAATAGCTTCGATCGTAACCTTTTTAGCAGCTTTCAAATAAGCCGCAAATAAAAACACCAGAAATGGTAATGAACGCAGTCCGTGAGTAATATCAAAAATTACGCCATCGCCTTCATCAACATATTTAGTGATGGTTTGAAAAGTTTCCCACATTTCCTCGGTAGTTCTTCCCGTGGGGATATCAATTGCCTGAATGCGCGGATCTTGCAATGCTTCCAGTACAGGCCAAGTATTTGTTTTGGCTTTTTCTGTTACACACACCAACATGGTGTCGTATTTGCAAAACAGGCGTAATGCTTCCGCAAAAACTCCACCAATATAACAATTTTTATTGTAGCTATATGTGGTTTGCATGGCGCCTCGATCGCCTAAAAATGTAATGATTTTAGTTTTGCTCATTGATGGTTTCCTCTTGGATATAAATTAATAGTTGTCTGACCCATTCCGAGACGGGTTTTAATTCCCGTACCTGAATACTGACTGTATTGAGTCAGTAGATTCGCTACATTAGCTAGCAAGGAATCAGTGCGGTAAGGAATTTGCAGCGTTACTTGACCAACAAACCCGTTTACATATCCTCTCGGCAACTGGTGCGATCGCGTTTGAATCTTGTGGTGTTTTAATAAAACAGCCTGACTCAAATAAGCGATTAATTCATCACTCCCCAAATAAACAGGAGCAAAGTGATTCCACCTTTCTAACCAACTGCGAAACATCTGATTGGGAACGGGTAAAGCTAAGTGTGCCGAACCTTGTGCGAAAGCAGTCGGAGTTGTAAATTTAAGGTCGAAGCGGCGGACGGGTTCGGGTTCATTGGCTACAAGTTCTGTGTAAAGTTGTTCGTAGCTGGTGATTTCATCTTGTCGATTAATTATATCAAATTTAGCACCTAGAAATTCGAGAGATGGTGAGAGATTCAGGGAGGCGAGCGCTTTTGCAGCATTTTCCTGCAAACCAGACAAAGACAAGGTATAAAACTCATCTGGTGTAAACGTCTGAAAATCTTTTGAAACTTGGTAGAAACCCTGAATTCCTGAAAAACTTACAGAAGGTACAGCCTCACTCCCGACTTCTAAGTCTAATCGGCGATGCAACTCCTTCACCAATTCTAAATGGTAAGCGCGCGGCAAAAGAGCGGGTTCGGATACAGTTAATGTCCAGGTAGAACGAATTAGCATGGCTTAAACTTTACCCATCCAGGTACATATTTGATATCGCCCTTATGATCTACAACAGTCCGCCGCGATTTTGGTGCTTCAAAACCCGGTGCTTTGATTCCGCAAGTATCGCGAATTTCTGCTGTCAGGCGATCGTCTAAACACAGAGCAATTGTTGTTCCCAACATTCCGCTTGCCCAACCAACCCTTAAGCTATAAGGGCACTCAGTGGGTTCGTATAGTTCCTGAATATAGCTAAAATTTAAGTCTTTACCTTGAGATAGATTAGTTTGGATATCCTCCCAATAATCGTGTTCAGCATCCCATTGCTCTTGAGCGAACTCTTGACAAATTTTTAGGAGTTCATCCAGATTTTTAAAGGGTATTTGCATCCCTTGGTTGTGGGTGAACCATTGCAGCATTTCCGTATCCAGACTGATGGTAAATTCAGTCTGCACGTTGCGAACCATTTCCGCATAAATCGGAGCGTGATATTTAGCTTTATAATCTCGAAAGTGACTGGAGACAACTACCTCAGCAACTATAGGTAAGTTAAAAACTACCTTCTTTCCCTGCTTAGGGTGTTTTTCCAAAGGCTGAGAATCGCTGACTTTTATGGCTCGCATGAAGTCCGTGTTAGGCCCAATTTTGCTTTTGACCGATCGCCCTTGATATGATAGCTCAAAATCAGTGAATAAACTATCCATGAATAGTTCATCATCTAAAAATTTTTGTTTGTGTTTATTTGCGACTTCCCCTCTACCAAGTTTTTCTCGTAATTTGATTTCTATGACACTAAGGCTGGCAGATTCTGGGAGTTGATATTTGTTTTCATGTTTGAGAAGGTGGTAGGCGATCGCAGTTCTAATTGCCCCCTTAATCGACGAACCGGGAATATACAATTGTCCCATGCCGTTGCGAATCATCGGACGCAAATCTGTCACCGGATTTTCAGTCCATTTATGACTGACGGCAATTTCAGGAAAAATGCGATCGCCATCTTCACCTGTAGCATTCCACCATTGATCGCCCAAAACATCTTCAAGCAATTTAGTAATATTTTTGGACTCTTCAATAGTACGAATATAATCGTCCAATCGACCCCCTTGATACAGCACTTTTGCTAAAGCTTCCCGATCTGGGAGATAAACCCTTTTAGATGTCTGGACATATTCAAAAGGATTCAAGCGCGAGACTTCTGAGCCGATATGTAAAAGAGGACTTGTTAGCTGAATCCGCTTTGATTCGGAAGCTTCAGGTTTTTTGATGGCAAGGTGAGAAGTAGCAGTCATGATATTTATTCACTCTTGACTTTGATAGGAAGACTTAAACTAATGCCGCTGCGGTAGATCGGATGATTTTTAGGTTTTTTAGTTTGTTTATCTATTAATTGATGAGGTGTAACGTCAGCAATTTTTCCTAACGGCGGCGACGAAAAAACCGAACCTTCCACAAACATTCGCAGCATTTGGCGGCGCAACTGTTGCCATGAAATCCAACCTCCTCGCTCTATAGTTTCATAGCAAGCATCTTTATCTTCGGTTATCAAATGCTTTAGCGCTGACAAATCATCATCCCAGAATAAACTCATTAGACTGTAATGACTTGCCTTGAAATCCACTACTTTTTGCCAAAATTCAGGTAACGACAACCATTCAACCTCAAAGTGTCCTGCACCGCTGCTGCGTTCGCCTCCTATTCCTTCTTCACCAAGCAGTTGTAAAGCAGCATAGAGTTGATTTTCTAAGGTTTCGTCTTTCTGAGAAAAGTTCAGCAGGAAGTACAAACCCGATAGACTTTTGATATCGTTACCATTTTGCTCCCATTGGAATTGCACAAAACCTGTATGATAAAAGTTGGTTGCTCTGGTAACGCGGTCTACTGCTATTTTTGGTTCTTGACCGATTTTAAAGGCTTCTTTATAGCTAAAAGTTCCCTGTTCGCGCAAAAAGCACTCAGATTTTTTCTTGTTACTCTCCTTAATTAGTTCTTGTCTGTCCTCACTGGTAAATCCTTCTCCCTGATACCATTTATGCCACACTTCTAAAGGCAGATAATTAATCTTTTTGTAAGCCTTGAAAAATTCTAAGTCTCCGTCACCAGCAGGGTAGTTAGCGGGAAACTTTAAAGGACGCGGCAAATAGTAAATATCGCGATCGTTGTGATGGCGATAGACAAACGTCGAACTCATCGTTACGGATGGCTGCGGGTTGAGAAACCGCTGCAATACTTTCTCAAAGTCATCCTTCTTAAACAATCGAGCGCAAGCACTAATCCAAGCACTAAATAGAGTGTCAGAACGCACGCGATCGCTCGTCTCCTCCATCCCAATTCCCAATTCCCCAAAATGAGCGGGAGAGTTGCCAAAATTGAGTTTAACTAATCTCCAGTTATTCATGCTTCGCCCCCATTTCCTGGCAGCAATCGCTGCTGAATTTCCTCGCGAAATTGGCTGAAGTTTTCGAGAAGTGCTTCTGTATTAGCCACGGGTTGAATTGGGGGCAAACCTGATTCTCCGCTGGCTATCTGACGGTATTGATTTAAACTGCGAAAAGAAAACTGAAAATCCGCAAATTTGACTTTGCCATAGCCGCGAGAACCGTGTCCGCCGAGAGCATCATCTTCTAATAATGCAAGTGCGATCGCCAGATTCTGCAAATCCTCAATAGCTTGAGAAGCATCTTCAACCGTGTAGATCAGTTCAAACTGAAATTTTGACCCAGCAGGAACCCTTTCTACTTGTCTGGGATTGGCTGCTGCTGTAATGCGATCGATACCGTTTTCAAACTTCCACTCTGTCATGTAAAGTCCGGTATTTACCCTCTCAAGTTTTTCTGCAGATTCCCTCTGTAAATGACAGTCCCGAACAATCAAACGGGCTGTGGCGTTCCGTCCTTTAACTTTAGTGTATAATTCTCCAATTTCGCCTTCTCTTTCCTCTACAAAACTCCCCAATCTACTGCCATCATTAGCTTTAGCAATCCTTCGCTTGGAACTGTCTTTTACTGCTTCTAATTGCTCTGCTTCAACCACATCAGTTTTTACCCAACAATCTTCCCCCGTAGATCCAAAAACGCGACAGACTTTGCAAGTTTTAGCGCCATCGTAAAAAATTAGCAGAGGTGGTTTTTCTCTTCCTTGCTTAACTTCGGTAAATCCATCTACTAAATCATCGCTTTCGTAGCGATAAGTACCGCTTCCACCAGGTCTGTTAACTGGCTTGTTTTCCAATCGTTCTAGAATGGAACGCAGTTTGCCTTTAATTGACGAACCAGGTAAATAAGGATGCTGAGTTAAAGGATCGCGAATGACCGGTTTATCAAGTCCTCCGATGTCGAGACTTTCTCCGCCTCCACCAATATGCAATCCGGTTTCTACATTCAGCGTACTGGTAATGCGAACTTTACCGAGTAAAGGTTTTTGTGTAAGATATACAGGCATAGCTATTTTCCACCTTCTGCTTTGTGATAAGCAATAATTGATTCAATCAGTTGAACGAGACGCTCAAAATCTTCGGTGCTGCGTACTTTGTCGATCGCCGCTGACATCACCTCACTCATCGGTTTTGCAGCTTTTTGTCTGGCTGCGGCGTAGGCTAGTTTTGGTTTAAGTAGAACTACTTCTATTTCTATTTTAGAAAAGTCATTCGTTTGAGCCAAAGTGACTTTCATCTGGTTCACAGCGTCGAGGAACTTCCGAACCTGATTAGTTTCTAATCGTTGCTGCTTCAAATAAGGGCCAAAATCCTCAGCGTGTTTAACCAAGTCGCGAATCGGATAAGTTTTTAAACTTTCTAATCCAGTAATGGTTTTGACTATCTTTTGCGTAATTTCTAAAGTCTGTTCAGTTGACTGAACCGTCTTGTCTGTCGAGGTGTGTAGTTGTTGTTTTTCCTGTTGTCTATTTGGAGAATTATAGACATTTGGAGAATTGGGTTTTTTAGGTGGTTCAGGCATTTTTATAAGCGGTTGAGTAGTTCAAGCCAAGTTGCGATCGCCCTAAAATAAGGCGCGTTATACGGATTTTTTAGAGAAGTTCGCACCGGGGCAAAATTATCATTGTCTCGGACTTGACTGGGAAGTCGCGCCAAAGTATAAACTATTTTAGGCAAATGTAAGTAGTAACGAATTTCCCTTTGTTGCTCTTCTGATTTATCCTGAATTTTTGCCAGAATATTTTCTTGAGCTTCCGCAGTCATCAACAGGTTGCGAATAAAACTTCGGGAGTAATTGCTCTCTAGATTTTTCAGTTGTTCGACAATGGGAAATATCCCCCACAAATCTGGTTTAAACTCGGTATTTAAGTAGTTTATAATTTCCTCGTCTATGACATCCCAGTTTTCTTGAATTCCCAACCATTCATCCCATTTAAACTTACCTCCAAACAAACCTAAACTATCCCGCCCATTACCTTTAGCAGCTTCTTCTGCTTCGCCAGATCTTTTAGCCGCTTGATACAGAGGAAATTTAGCACAATCGATGCTAATTCCCCCAGATAACGTAATATCTGGGTTTCTTCCCGTATAAGCTCGGAAACACTGGTAAACGTCAAAGGCAAATTCAACTATTTCATTCCATGCACCGCTGACAAATAGATCGTCGCCACCCGCGTAGATGAACAGGAGATTTGGGCGCTCGTCCTCTGTCAAGCATTTTGCATTCTCTAAGATTTTAACACTGTTTCGAGTTTGTAGGAAATTCTCCTTGCGGTTTTTTGCCAAACTGTTGAGATAGACTTTAAAGAAGTAACTCATTTGGCGAGAAAGTCCAGCCAATCTCGGTAACGTTTGATTTTTACCCAAACCTTCAGCAAAAATTCTCCCCAGCCTATCTACATCCATCCGCAAATAGCCAACTCTAGCAATACCCTCGGCTTTCTCAGCCATCTCATTCGCTCGTATAAATCCAGCCTTTTTTTGGTATTTTTCTTTTTTTTCGCTCCGCAGGGCATAGTTTCCTAACAAAAGCGGCACAGTATTATTTTTGTGATATTTTTTTAAGTCCCAATTGTTAACGAGCAAGACTGTTTCATCATCTTTAGCTACTTCTAAAGCTCCCTCGCATTCAGGAAAAAAGTAGTAATAAAAATTTGGCAAATAAATTCTGCCTACTCCGCCTTTAATGTTCGATCGCTTAGAGCGGACTATTGCCTTAACATCAAACAATTCATCCCCCAGCTCAAACATGGTGCGACACATCCAACAAGCACGAGATGAATCAGGCTCACGGCGATTTAAACTTTTGAGACTCTGCAAATCATCACGGTGGCAAACTCGGCAAGGTTCATGACTAGGTTTGGGTTGGATAAAGTCATGAAGGTCACTTTCAAACTTGCGGAGTTTCTGCTTGGCCAGGTTCTTAGTTACTTGTGTCCAGATATCCGCAAATTCTTTACTTTTGAGAGCTGTAGTTGGCACAGGCAAATAATCGATAGCTAAAAATAGTTTACCTTGAAACGTATTTTTGAGCCACTTGTTAAAGCGGTCTCGAATAGTATTTAAAGTAGCTTTTACCTTGCTTGTATCATTTGAGGCCAGCAAATATAAATTACCGCCACCCGCATAAATAACATTAGTACGTGGTAACTTTAACTCTTCCAAAAGCTGCTGAACAATTTCTTCAGTGACTAATTCCAGATAAAAACTTCGAGCGCGGAGAGATTTCAGCGCCCCGTCAGAAGAAATCGTGTAAATAAATTTTTGAATTCCCGATAAATCGCCAGCAATTAAACCGATTTCGTTGGCATCATGATTGTCAACCAAAGCAGATGCAACAGCCGCCGTCGATCGCACCATATCTATTAAAGCAATATTCCGCTCGCCAGAACTGAGACAAGAACCATACTTCTCTAACACCATAGTTAGCAGCGATAAGTTTTTGCAGTCTTGTTCGCGAAGATTTTCTAACTCTTTTTTTACCTTTTCTTTGTAGTTTTCTAAATGGGGAGGTTCTGTCAATGGATAAGGAATAGATGGATAACAATTATCCTTAGCTTCGATAGCCACTACCGGACAATAATGAGGTTCAAAATCTCTGTGTTTGCTATCGGGAAACTTTACCTCATCAAATAGCAACGCCAAGTAACTCACTTCTGGCTTTTTCCATGACAATAATTCTTTCGCTTTAGCCACGGCTTGATGTTCTGTATCTTCTGTTGAAAGTGGACAGCCATCGGGCAAACTTGCCCCAGCCCAATCTGCTAAAGTGCAGATAGCTTGCTGGATAACTTGGAGAGCAACTTCTTGTGATGTCATATCTAAAACTTCCTCAATTACCTAGCGAACTATCAATCAACTAAGTCACCCAAATTATACTCAGGATTGTGAGTAATAGCAATTACATATTTTCCCAATTTGGGATCGAAAACTCCAACTGCACCGTAAAGATGAGAAACTTTGTGAGCCAAAACACAAGCTACAGGTATAGATGTGGACCCATTAATTTTAATTAGCCGCCCTCCCGACAATTCCCCAGAATTGCTCATTTCTTCCAAACGAGCCGCCGCATCTTGCACAATTTGGTCGTTTTGAGCAGCTTCTCCAAATCCAATTTTTAACACTTCACCCTGAAGTTCAATCTTGTAAGTAGTCATCAGCTCTTCCCACTTGATCTCCCGGATTATTGCATACTATCGGAAACACCCCCTTCCGATCGCCCTTACGCTATAAAACACAACTTAAATCCCTCAACCCACCATGAACCCAACATTTCGCAATCCGCCACACCCCAGACTCCTAGAGGATTTCGCCAACGGATCACTCGACCAAATGCAAAATCTCACCCGCGCCATTAGGTTATGGGTTTTGGTAAGTTGGCTGTACAGCGACGAGGGATATATTGCCCTTAGCAGCCCCTTTACCTATGCTGATTGGCGCGAAGCTTTCTTTGGCAAAAATTACAAAGATGAAAAGCAGGAAGATATTCTTAACTATTCAGACCCGAATTGTGCTTGCAACAAAACAACGCAACAGTGGTTGACAAAATGGAATGTATCTGTAAACGAGTGGCGGCATTCTTTGCAAAAACAAATAGCTATTGCCGATGCGGATTTAGACAAGCTCTTAGCAGAAAAGTTATTCGCTCAGGTGCGAAAATCGCTGCAAAATGACTTCGATTTCTTGGTAAGCCGGAATTTGCTGCAACGGTTAACCAGGGTGACGGGTAGAAGTAAAAACTACCGCAGAGTTGACACAATACCGCCAATTTCCTGTCAAACAGAAAACCCCAATACAGACAGCAATTTGACTCCAAAAACACAGGCTTATCTCGCTGCTACTTTGGGGATGTTTAGTTTTCTAGACCCAAGTTTGCCTTTATTAGCCGACCAATTTTCAGAAGAGCTAGTTGATGAAGATAATCACCGCGTCTTTTTGTACGTTGATTATCTCGTACCCGAATCTAGTCCCATGCAAGATGCTGTCGATCAATTTCAGAGCGAATTGCAGGAAATGTGGGATTCTCAAAATATCGCTCCTTTGCTATTAACTTATCGCAGCGCTCATCAAAATCAGATTAAAGAGTGCGTTGTTTATCCTGTTTGTATTTACTTTATGGATCGAGCTAAATATTTGTGTGCCTACGGCAGCACCCCCAGAGGTGAAATTAATTGGTACAAATATCGGCTCGATCGCATTATTTCAAAACGTCTAGAATCCTTGGATTGGCAAGATTCTCGGGTTCCCCAATTACTCAAGGAAAAATATCAGGGAAATAACCTGCCAACTCCCAAAACAGTTAACGATATGTTAAAGGAAGCTTGGGGCTGCGATTTTTATAAAGAAACTGCGCTGATGGTATTGCGGTTCGATCGCACTTTTCATCAAAGTTATATGCAGGGAATCAGCATTCACCATACCTGTAACGCCATAGAGTACGATCGCGCCGCCACATTAATCAAACAATATACTCCCAACCCAGAACACCGATCGGCACTTTTACAAATCCTCCAGTCTCGCCCAACCGACGATGCTTACTACCAAGTCACTTACCGAGAGACAGACTACTACCCGCTGAGGTGGTTGCGCGCTTTAGGTTCAGAAGTCGAAATTCTGCTACCTTGGAACTTGCGACAGAAAATGGCCGTAGAAATCCAAAAAACTCGGAACTTGTACCAATAGTCTTTGGCTCGATAATTATCAAAGCTATTGTGGAAAACTTGCTGATTTCTGTGGAAAACCCCCCTTTTCCTGTGGAAAACTAGCACTAAATTAAGTGCGATCGCTTTAACTTCATTGATAGCATTTAAAAAATTGGAGCAATTGCGATCGCAAAAACCGCCTTCCTCCTTCATCCCTCAACCTGCGGTTTGCTAGAAATACAGCCTAAATATTTCCTCCTTCACATCCATCCTCTTCCAGCTTCAGTCTATCCGTTACACCCTTTAAATCCCTTACACTCATCCGTTACCCAACTTCACGCTTAACTTCTTCCTTCTCTTGAGAATCGTAGCTAATTTGGTCGGAATGGTAAGCCGGCGGCTCAACATGAATTAAGATGCGTACAGGGCTGAAACGTTCTTCCAAACGAGCTTCTACTTCTTCTGTAATCCGGTGAGCTGTTTCTACATCGACAGCATCCACAATCATGTGCATATCAATAAATACTTGACGCCCTACCACACCACGGGAGGCGATCGAGTGACAGTTGACAACCCCCGGTACATTGATCGCGATCGCGTGAATAACTTCCGGTGCGATCGCCATTTCATCCACCAGCCAAGGCAGATTTTCCCTTAAAACCTTCCAACCGCTGCTAAATACCAAAACAGCCACAGGAAAAGACAAAAACACATCCAGGGATTGTAATAGAGGTATATTCCAAACCTGCCCTTGCCAAACACCAATCAACCCGCCGATGACCATAATTGTCACCCAAACATCGCTCATCGTGTGCTGAGCGTCAGCCACTAAAATCGCGCTACCGAGACGTTGGCCAACTCTCCGCTCGTAAAAAGTGACAAAAATATTAATCCCCAGTACAATCAGCAAAATCCACAGTTCATTTGGGGATATTTTGACAACTTTACCCCCGTTAATCAGCCTTTCGACAGCACCGCTGAGAATTTCAAAACAGGCAATTCCCAGAAAAGCAGCAATTCCCAGAGCTCCGAGAGCATCAAATTTTTGGTGTCCGTAGGGATGATCGCGATCGGGCTGCGGATTGGCATAATGATTAGTTACCAATCCTAAAATATTATTAGCGCTGTCCGTGACGCTGTGCAAAGCATCTGCCAGCAAACTGAGGGAACCAGTCAGCCATCCCACGGCTGCTTTAATTGCCATCACCAGCAAATTTAGTAATAAAGTAATTATTAAAACCTTGCGGACTTCGGAACGGTTATCGGCCACCATAAAATCTCCTCGATCGGCCGTCAAGTTTTCTGGCTTCTAGTTTAAAGCTTATCAAGTCATAACAGGTTAAAACTATTGCTGAATCTAGCTTGCGACTAGATTTATCTTCATTAATTTAGCCTAGCTTCTTGAGACAAATTTTAATTAATAGCAGTTTTGCCGCCCAATTTAGCTGGCAGGTACTTCTTTTAGGTTATTGTATATTTTATCATTAACAATTGTATGTTAAATTTCATTGCCCATGTCTCTTTCTCCGCTGACACTGAATTTAGTCGAAGGTTCTGTCTCCTTTAGCTTTTCCCCGCAAGCCGCGCGGGATTTGCAAAGCGCGATCGCCGCTTTGATGGAAAGCTTGAAAGCTGTAGCCGCCAAAACTGCTGGCGGCAAAGCTTCTCCCCAGAAACCTATGGAATATCGGTATGCAGGAGATGTATTTTTGGAAGTTTTCTGCAACCCGAATATCTGGCCAACTCCTTTTGCTGCAAAAGTGCTGATTACGGTTAGGGACGATCGCGTGCGCGTCACCACCGAAGCCGAACTCAGCCGCCTGCGCGACGATCTCGCTCAGTATATCGAACAAGTCGGTTGAGATTCTCAACCTGAAACGCTCTTGTTTTAGATTCCCGACTTCTTGAAGCAGAACAGGCTTTCCGCCCTGTTCCACAAAGAGTTAATTTTCTTGTGGGGAGGAGGGGTTGGGCTTCTAGCCCGCCCCTGAAAGGCTTATTGAAAGGGGATAACTATCTGCCGGCGACGCCGACCATTCCCACATAGAACCTGCATAATTCTTAGCATTAAATCCCACATTTGTCAAGACACAAGTCAACCATGCAGAGCGAATTCCCCCGGAGCAATAACTCACAATTTGAGTTGACTGCGAAACTCCTTTTTGCTGCAAAATAGCGACAATTTCCCCACGACTCAGCAGTTGTCCCTGTTTGTCCATTAACTGTTTGTAATAGAGGTGAACCGCACCGGGAATGTGGCCGCCCCGCTTTTCTCCGTAAGGCGTTTTACCTGCATATTCTCGCGGCTCTCTGGCGTCAATAATGACTAAATTATCATCTCCTAAAATAGCTTTCAAATCATCCCGCTGAATTGCCCAATTCGAGCTGCGAGATATTACAAAATCTCCAGTTTGCGGTGGATTTTTTGCAGCTTTTACTCGATTAATTCCAGCTTTGATTAAAGCTCGATATCCTCCATCGACAAAAACTGCTTTTTCGTGTCCCAAAGTCCGCAACATCCAAACAATTCGCCCGTCTTCGCCCCACCCTTTCACGGAATCGGCAACCACTATGACAGGTTTGTCTTGACAAATACCAATTGCTTGCAGTTTTTGAGTTAAAACTGTGTTATTTTCGATAATTTTTCCCTTGTGGGGAAAGTCGGAACGCGAAAATTCCTGCCAAGTTACGGGAATAGCTGGTGGGAGACGGCAAAACCACTTTAAAATGGGTGCGCGAGCATCTAGTAAAGTAGCTTCTTGTTCCAGCAATTGCTTAGTTAAATCTGCATTAACTATCCAGTTATTTGCTAAATTACCCAGTAAATTAGACATAATTTATTGAGTAACTTTGGCTGTATTAGCACCGCAGGCTAAAACCCCTTTGGTATTAGTTGGATTAGCTGGTTTAGTCTTGCCAGGAGCAGCATTTATACACAAGATTGTTTGGGTCTTGTTTTCCACCAAAAAGACTCCCCCCACAAAACTTTTGAGATTAGCTTGTTTCGATACTCCGTAGTTAAATACAGCACCTTTTTTCATCATGCCGATCGAGTAGCTGTAATTGGCTGAGTTAGGTTTAACTTGGAGACCGAGATAAACCAATAGATTGGAAACAGAACTTGTAAAGCCTGCTTTTTCAGCATAGTAAACTTGCTGAGCTTTATTCATCGAACCCACAAATTTTTTGGCTTCTAATTCCTTAGCTTTAAGTGTTTGTGACACTTGAGCTTCCGAGACAGGACTGAAAACAACTGGCAGAGTTAGAGCTGCGATCGCAACTTTGAGCTGCCAGTTGCGGCTGCTAGGAATCATGCTTGATTTCACAGATAACAGGTGGAATGAGCGGTTGGGCAACATACAATTAAACTAATTGTTTTGCCTGAAACTGTTTCAACGCCCCAGGAGCAACCGTGCCGTGTTCAGTAATAATTCCTGAGATTAATTCCGCCGGAGTTACGTCAAAAGCGGGATTGTAAAATTCGACCCCCACAGGACAAATTCGCGTAGTTCCAACTTGATACATTTCAACTGGATCGCGTTCTTCAATGGGGATTTTGCTGCCGTCGGAAAGTTCAAAATCAATTGTTGACAGAGGAGCGGCCACAAAAAACGGGACGTTGTGAGCTTTGGCAACAATTGCTAAACTGTAAGTGCCAATTTTATTGGCGGCGTCGCCGTTAGCAGCGATTCTGTCTGCACCGACAACTACTGCGTGAATCATGCCGAGTTTCATGCAGTGAGCGGCCATATTGTCGGCTATTAATGTGACGGGAATTCCTTCTTGCACGCATTCCCAAGTGGTGAGTTTGGCACCTTGGAGACGGGGCCGAGTTTCGTCTGCAAAAACTCTTCCGAGTCTTCCTTCTCGCCAAGCAGAACGAAATACACCTAAAGCAGTTCCGTAGCCGGCAGTTGCTAATGCACCTGCATTGCAGTGAGTTAGTAAATTCAATTTTTCGGGTGTAGCGGGCAGAACTTCTAAACCTTTGTCGCCGATATCTTTACAAGTTTGCAAATCTTCGGCTTGAATGGTTTTGGCCATTTCTAACAAAGTTTTTTGCACTTGTTCGACAGAACCGCTAGTTCTCTCAGCCGTTTTGAGCATTCGCGATATTGCCCAAAACAAATTAACCGCCGTGGGACGAGTCGATCGCAATAACTCGCCAACTTGTTCTAGTTTAGTAAAAAACTCGGTGCGATCGCCCGTTTCGATTTCTCGCGCCCCCAAATACATCCCGTAGGCTGCTGCAACCCCGATCGCCGGAGCACCTCGGACTATCATAGTTTTAATCGCCTCAGCCATATCTTCGCAGCGGCTAATTTCGACTACAGCGTATTCTTTCGGCAGTCGGTTTTGGTCAATTAGCAGAACTCGGTCTTCGATCCAAGTGACGGGGGAAACGGGGGAGTTTTGAGCGGTCATCTATTTCAATTATGTGAGGGACAAGTTTCTATGATGCCATGAAGGCGACTATTCCTCTATGTTATGAGGGACACGCTGAATTTGCCAAAATCCCAGTTTTGCGGTTTGAGATTCGAGACAGGAGATTTGAGATTGAATAATTGCTGCATACCTACCACTCTCTGGGTTTGGAACTTATACAGATTTGGATTCTTTTTCACAAAAGTGTACTTAGTAAAAAACCGTACATTAAGTTGTGTAAATTATACTTACGTTTTCTGAAAAATTTCCGTAATCGGGAACAAGCTAGCTGTACCAGGGGTCTGGTTTTTTTAAGTTGAGAATGAAAAAGTGCGATCGAGCAACTTTCCAGCTCCAACAGATTTACAAGAAGCACAAAAATAGATAATTGTAAAGCTTTGTCTGTACAACTTTTACTGAGTTGAAGGCGGGTTTTGTGGTAGCCGTATTTGTGGTGGATTGAAGTAGCGATTATCATCGCACGGAAACAACATTTTGAAAACCTACTTAGGTGCATGGGGGAACAGTAATTATGAAAAACCTACACATAGTCTTCGTAGATTCAGCAGTTGAAGATTGGCTAAGTCTGGCGGTCGGTGTTAAAGCGGGGATGGAGGTAATTTTAGTCGATCGCACGCGGGACGGCATCGAACAAATTGCCGAAGCACTGCAGAGCCGCAAAGGTATAGAAAGCGTTCACATTATTTCTCACGGGGAATCTGGAAGTTTGCAGCTAGGGCCAACTATCCTGAATTCCGACAATTTAGAAACATATAGCGACTGTTTGAAACAGTGGTTTTTGTCATCGGTAAACTCAATTAAAAATCGATTTGAAATTCTGCTATACGGATGTAACGTAGCAGCAGGTGAAAAAGGAGAGGCTTTTGTACAAAAGCTGAGCAAGTTAACAAAAGCTAATATTGCTGCTTCTGCAGATATTACCGGGAGTGCCCATAAAGGCGGAAACTGGGTACTTGAATACGCTACTGGAGCGATTAAAACAGGATTGGCGATCGAGCCGGAGGTAATGGCCAACTACGCGCATACATTGGCGACGTTTACTGTTACTAATATCAACGATGCTGGGCCGGGTTCGCTGCGACAAGCGATTACGGATGCGAATGCAGCGGCCGCACCGCCGCACAATATTAACTTCAACATTCCCGGTGCAGGCGTTCAGACGATCGCGCCCCTGACTGCCTTGCCACCCATCACCACGGCTGTTAGCATCAATGGCTTCAGTCAACCTGGGGCTGCTGCTGCGACTGCGACTGCTCCAGCCACGGTACTGATTGAACTAAGTGGAGCCAGCCCGGGGTTGGTTGCAAACGGTTTAACACTCCAGGGCAGTGGCATCAACGTAGAAGGGCTGTCAATCAATCGCTTCAGTGACAGCGGGATCGCTATCCTAGGCAATACTTCCACGGGAAACGTAGTGCGGGGCAACTACATCGGCACCAATCCAGCAGGGACTGCTGCGTTGGCCAACGGCTTCGGTGTGTTTAACAACGCACCAGGAAACAGGATCGGTGGGAATTCAGCAGCCGATCGCAACGTCATTTCCGGCAATACTGCCGATGGTGTCGTCATCTTGGGCGGTATTGGGGGCAACCAAGTGCTGGGTAACTACATCGGCACTAACGCCACAGGCACCACCGCCTTGCCTAACACCAGCGGAGTTACCCTCAATGGCGTACCGAACAACACTGTTAGCGGAAATGTTATTTCCGGCAATGGCACCGGTACGGTCATTCTCGGTGCTGATGCCAGTGGCAACTTTTTGACAGGCAACTTTATCGGCACTAATTTTGACGGCAGCGCCGCTGTCCCTAACACTAATACCGGCGTATTCATTGTGGCAGGTGCAAGCAACAATACCATCGGTGGAACGACCCCAGCGGCTCGCAACATTATTTCCGGCAACGGTAATGGTGTCGCTCTTTTTGATGCCACCACTACCGATAACTCCTTGTTAGGCAACTTCATCGGTGTCGGGGCTAACGGTACAACTGCGCTGCCCAATGCTACTGGGATATTTATTGCTGCTGGCGCAAAGAACAATACTATTGGCGGAACGACCTCACAGGCTCGCAACATTATTTCCGGCAACGGTAATGGTGTCGCTCTTTTTGATGCCACCACTACCGATAACTCCTTGTTAGGCAACTTCATCGGTGTCGGGGCCGACGGTACGACAGCGGTGCCCAATGCTACTGGGATATTCATTAACCTAGCAAACAATAATGCGATCGGCGGTACGGCAGCAGGTCAAGGAAATACGATCGCCAGCAACCTCGGTTCGGGAGTAAATATCATCGCCGGTACGGGTAACAGCATCCAAAACAACTCGATCTTTGCCAACGCCGGCTTAGGAATCGACCTCGGCAACGACGGCATCACCGCCAACGATCCCGGCGACGCCGACATCGGTGCAAACAACCTCCAAAACACCCCCGTACTCACCACCGCTACTGCCAGTGCTGGCAGCGTCACCGTCGCGGGTACTTTCAACAGCACTCCCAGTACCCCGTTCACCCTCCAATTTTTCGCCAACACTCCCCCCGGCACCCAAGGCCAAACATTCATCGCTTCTATCCCGGTAACTACTGACGCTGCCGGCAACGCTGCTTTCAATCAAACTTTCCCAGCAGCCGTCACCGCAGGCCAATTAATCACCGCGACAGCAACCGACGCCGCCGGCAACACTTCGGAATTTTCCGCACAGCCTGTTCCCGTTGTCGTACCGCTGAGTACCATCACCGGCATCAAATTTAACGACATTGACGGCAACGGCACTCAAGCTGCCGGAGAAGTTGGTGTCGCCGGAGTGACTGTTTTTCTCGACACTAACGGTGACAACATCCTCAGTGCCGGTGAAACTTCCGCAACTACCGGGGCTGACGGCAGTTTCACTTTCGGCAACTTGCCTGCGGGCACTTACAACGTTCGGGAAGTCGTACCGGCTGGCAGTCAACAAACTACTCCCAACCCGCCCCCAGTGACGCTGGCAGCAGGCCAAACTACTCCTGCTACAGTTAATTTCGGCAACCAAGCAATACCAGTACCGCTGAGTACGATCGCCGGCATCAAATTCAACGACATTGACGGCAACGGCACTCAAACCGCCGGAGAACTAGGCGTCGCCGGAGTGACTGTTTTTCTCGACACTAACGGTGACGACCTCCTCAGTACCGGTGAAACTTCCGCAACTACCGGGGCTGACGGCAGTTTCACTTTCGGCAACTTGCCTGCGGGCACTTACAACGTTCGGGAAGTTGTACCAGCTGGAAGTCAGCAAACTACTCCCAACCCGCCCCCAGTGATTCTGACAGCAGGCCAAACTACTCCTGCGACGGTGAATTTCGGCAATCGATCGACACCCGCTGTACTCGGCAGCATTACTGGTATAAAATTTAACGACATAGACGGCAACGGCACTCAAGCTGCCGGAGAAGTTGGCGTTCCCGGAGTTACAGTTTTCCTCGACACCAACGGTGACGGCATCCTCGGTGCCGGCGAAACTTCGGCAACTACCGATGCTAACGGCGGCTTCAATTTCCCCAACTTGCCTGCCGGCACTTACAACGTTCGGGAAGTTGTACCGGCCAACAGCCAGCCAACTACTCCCAATCCCGTTGCTGTGACGCTGGC
This sequence comes from Microcoleus vaginatus FACHB-2002, assembly GCF_040004035.1. GTDB lineage: Bacteria > Cyanobacteriota > Cyanobacteriia > Cyanobacteriales > Microcoleaceae > Microcoleus > Microcoleus vaginatus_C. Next base: position 33,264 of record NZ_JAMPLN010000049.1, read on the forward strand.
AGCAGGCCAAACTACTCCTGCTACGGTGAATTTCGGCAACCAAGCAATACCCGCTGTACTCGGCAGCATTACTGGTATAAAATTCAACGACATTGACGGCGACGGCACTCAAGCAGCCGGAGAAGTTGGTGTGCCCGGAGTCACTGTTTTCCTCGACACTAACAACGACGGCATTCTCGATGCCACAGAAACTTCGGCAACTACCGATGCTAACGGCGGCTTCAATTTCCCCAACTTGCCCGCAGGCACTTACAACGTTCGGGAAGTTGTACCGTCATTCAGCCAGCCAACTACTCCCAATCCGGTTTCAGTGACGCTGGCAGCAGGTGAAACGACTCCTGCTACAGTTAATTTCGGCAATAGCCTCCAGACGGGCACCATAACTGGCATTAAATTCAACGACACCAACGGTAACGGCACTCAAGATACCGGAGAAATTGGCATCCCTGGCGTCACGATTTTCCTTGACACTAACAACAACGGCACTCCAGACACCGGAGAAACCCAAGTTACTACCGATACCGATGGCAGCTACAGCTTCCCCAACCTGCAAACAGGTACCTACAACGTCCGGGAAGTGGTGCCGACAGGTTTTACGGCAACCACCCCTAACCCCCGAACGGTTCCGTTAGATCCAGGTCAAACTTCCACTGCCAATTTCGGCAACCAACCAGTCCCGCCAACACCAACGCCGCCTCCGACTCCGACACCGCCTCCGACTCCGACTCCGCCTCCGACTCCGCCTCTGCCTCCCACTCCGGTCCAGCAAGGCAGCATCAGCGGTCTTAAATTCAACGACGGCAACGGCAACGGTACTCAGGATGCGGAGGAAACTGGTCTTTCGGGATGGCAAATTTTCCTCGATGCTAACGGGAACAACTCTTTAGATGAGGGCGAAACTACTGTTACCACTGACAATTCTGGTAATTACAGCTTCAACAACCTCAATCCCGGCACTTACAATGTGCGGGAAGTCCAGCAGACTGGCTGGACGCAAACTACTGCTAATCCGGCGGCGGTTAATCTGGGTAGTGGCGAAAGTCAATCGAACGTTAATTTTGGCAATTTCCAAAATATTAGCATCTCCGGCAGCAAGTTTAATGACCTCAATAATAATGGGGTTTTGGATGCTCAAGAACCGCTCTTGCCGAACTGGCAAATCTTCCTTGACGCTAACAGCAATGACTCTTTAGATGCTGGAGAAGTTAACACTTCAACGGATAGTTTGGGCGGCTACAATTTCGCTAATTTAGGCCCGGGAACTTATCGAGTTCGGGAAGTCAATCAACCTGGTTGGACGCAAACTACTGCCAATCCTGCTGATATTATTGCTGTCAGCGGCACTAATGTTAGCAATATTAACTTTGGCAATTCCTTCGCCCAAGTCCAACCACCAACACCCACACCACTACCACCGCAAGAAGGACAAGATGCTGACTGCATTTGTTCGCAAATTGTTTTACCCAGCCTTAGCAGTATTCGCGCTCCAAATTCTGTCACTAATAGCCGCAACGGTACTAACGGCAACGACACTATTCTCGGCACTAATAACGGTGACGAAATAAATGGTTTTGATGGCGATGATTTGTTGGCAGGATTACAGGGCAATGATAATATTTACGGGGGACTTAACAGTGCTTTCCCGGTTGGCCCAGATATAGACAGCGACTTGCTGTTTGGCAATGAGGGTAATGATTACCTCAATGGGGTTGCTGGAGATGATTTAATCTTTGCGGGCAAAAACGAAGATGTGGTTTACGGCGGCAAAGATGACGACATTATTTTCGGCGACCAAGAAAGCGATACTTTAATTGGCGACCAGGGTAACGATACTATCTACGGGGGAACTATTAACCCCTTCGACCCGGATTTGACTGGCAACGATTTGCTGTTTGGTTTGGCGGGCGATGACTTCCTCAGCGGGCAGAACAATCAAGATACGATCGCAGGTGGTGATGGTAATGATACAGTGCGTGCTGGCAAGGGCGATGACTTAGTTGTCGGCGAATTGGGCAGCAACCTGCTGTTTGGCGATGAAGGCAGTGATACTATCTGTGGCGGCGAGGGGGAAGATACAGTGTATGGGGATATTGGTAGCCCCCTCCCCATTGGTTCTACTGGCGGAAAAGACCAAATATGCGGCGGTTTGGGCAACGATTTGTTGTTTGGCAATGAAGGTCAGGATACTGTCAACGGGGATACTGGGAACGATACTCTTTACGGCGGTAAGGATGAGGACAGTTTGCTTGGCAGTGCTGGGGACGATTGGCTGTTTGGAGATCAGGGGAATGATACTCTGATTGGAGGTACCGGAAACGATCGATTTATGTTGGGTATTGACCTCGGCAGCGAGACTATTTTAGACTTTCAATACGGCCTCGATTCGATCGGCTTAATGGGTGGTCTGGATTTCTCGCAACTGAGCATTGTTGCGGAGAATACTTCTACTCTCATCCGAGTTACTGGTTCCGGGCAACTTTTGGCAACTCTCAACAATGTGCCTGCAAGCGTGATTACTGCAACAGATTTTGCTGTCCTGTAGTGCGATCGACCTAATTAATTAGGTGAGAATATTGTAGGGACGATGGATGAAGAGACGGTTGGCGAATCAAAAAAGGGTGAAACCAAACATCTTACAGCAGATTCCACGTTGTTTGTGAAGTACACCCCAGATCCATGAATCCCCGTAGGGAAAAGGCATTGCCTTTTCCCTACTACTTTATGAACCTGGAACACGCTGTATAATCATGGCAAATAAAATCTAATGAGCCCGAAGTAATATCGTTTTCGGGGGAGCATCTCATATTTGTAAAAACACTTCTTCTGGCTCCTGACTTCTTCCTTCTGACTCTTTTCTCCTGGCTCCTGACTCCTGACTCCTAACTCCAATTTTGGGCTTGGCTGCTTTCATTGAGATGCTCCCGTTTTCGGTTACACAGCGCCGTTTCCTACCGGTGAGTAATATTAATTCCGACGCTACCGCAGTTGATATGACTCGGGGTCTAAAAACTGCATGGTTGAGTGTTAATTGTTGACTCGATTTTATGATTCCGATGCAACCGAAAACGATATCAGATTAAACTTGGCATCGTAGAGGTCGTCGGTTCAAATCCCGCCACTTCGATCGACAAAACCCGCCTAACCAAGCGGGTTTTGTAGTTTCCCTAAATAGTTTCACTCTTTGGCAATGATTAAACAATCACTCTCAACTTTAGACAGCATATCTGGAAAAGCTGAGGTGTAATTGCCATCTTTGTCTACAATCCTGCGAAGTATATATCCGTTGTCAGGAGGTCTGCCGAAAAACGAGTTTGTGCGATGCCAGATATCTCCATTCGGAGTGTTCGGATCTCGATCGATCAAAAAATCTACAAGCCACTGCGGCACAGCGAATCCAAACACTATGGGCGTGATGTGTCCGTGCTGCAAAGTTGCATCCGAGAATCGGAACAAGTAGCTGAAGCGAGAAAATTTGACTAAATAAAGTAACATCCGTCCCGCCATTGATGAATGAAATGTCCAGATAACAGGGTCAAAAACGCGCAGCAATAACGTCCGTTCCTGAGCATTCCAGTCTGAACTGTACATCGTCAGACAATCGTCTGGTAAAACATTCCCGTCCATAAAAAAGATACCTTGCAGGGCTTCAGGTAACTCCGCTGGATGTTCTACTTTCATCCAATTCGCGATGTCTTTTAGTTGCTTTTGTTCGATTAACATGGTATTATTTATCCTCAAAATAGTTGTGTTTTGGTTTCCTATTAGATACCCCCTTGACTTCTTACTTGCTCGATAGATAGTTTGTGTGGCGTGCGGTTTCAACTCAGATCTTGCACCATTGCCAATCAGTTATTCAAGGGCGGGTGGGACACCCCACAAGAAACTTGATGTCTTGTGGAACAGGCCGGAAAGCCTGTTAAGCGAGAATGGTGCAATATCTCAGTTCAATCACTGTCCGATCGAGCTTTTGGATTGATTACCGCCGCAAGTTAGGATCAGAGCTTCGCCGCACTTTGCCTACCGTACTCACAACATCCACCAGCATCTTGAGTGCAATGTCTTTACCGGGGCAAATCCGTCCCGCGCTCCGATCGCCCACGGAATGAAATCCCATATGAAAAGGGCACAGATTCTCCCGCTTAGGGTTGAATTCATATACCGTAGAGCCCCAGAAACTCTCGTCTAGCAGCCCCAAACTGAGCGGTATCAGTACCTTGGTTCCGGCAGGGAAAGTGCGCTCTTTGCCCGCTACCGTTGCGGTGAAAGGCTCTGTCGCGACTCGGTGGGTGGCGCTGACGGGGGCCCAGAGGCGCGCGCATTCCAGGAGGAACAGCTCGATCGACTGGCGATCGTCCAAATCGAGCTGATCCCAAAAATCAGTCGGGTTAATTTCGGCCGTCTGCTGTCCTTTATAGGCGGGGAGAGGGCGATATCCCATTGCCGTGTAGCCTAGGTGCAGGGGGCCTTGCAGTCCCGCTATCCCCATAATCGATGTCATCAGCTTCGCCAATTCCCGCTTAGTCATGCCGTTGTTTTCCGAGCTCTCCTCGAAGTCGGCTAAAGCTGGGGAATTTTCATAGATAGTCGCTGCACGCTCGATTAGAGTGGACAAATCCCCGTGTCCAAACAGGTTCAGGCTTTGCAGCAGGTTGCCGATGACGGCGAAGTAGTGCAGCGGGCTTTGGCGAGTGTAATGCAATTCGGTGAGAAGTTCGATCGACTCTGAATCGTCTGGATTAATTCCAAAGATGACGTAGTGCAGGTATCGGACTAAAAATCCCATCCAACCCCGCTTGACATCGGTAAAAAACGCTCCCCCCGCACCGTGTGGCATTTGGGCATAATCTGCGGCTAGCCGATCGAGCAACCGCCTGCTGATTTCGTCTCCCTGGCGATCCGCTGTCGCACTGTTGAAGAGATATTTCTGCATACAGCTTCGGAATGCTGCGTGGTTGCTGCTACCATCAGTTTCGCGATCGGACAAAGACAGCAGGAAAAGGTTTCTGCCGCCGACATCTTGGTTGGGGGCGCTATCGGGATCGAGTACAGAAGTACCAAGCCGCCATCCGCGCGCCTGGGGCGATGTGAGTGCTTTTTCCAGCGTGTCAAACTCTCCCATCACGACTTGCCCCGCGCAGCAAAAGTTGGCTCCGAAAGCCAGCCGTTTTATCTGCAAATAGGTGGGTTCGTTCGCAATCAAACCCTCAATCAGGGCGATCGGCGGTAACATCGTTTTGCTGAGACTTTCTTCCGGGTTTTGCAAAGCCCAAGCCTGAAACTCGTTCAGGGCCGGGTTCATCAGCGATGAGAAAATAGTATCTAAATTTAGGTTCATCATAATTCCTCCAAGAATCCCTCGCCATCACCCGCTTAGCATTTAGCAGCAAGAGGGTATTGAGCAGTAATAGAGCGGGTATTGAGTCCCACTTAAATGCCAAAATCAGTAAGTATAACTATAGCCATCTTTATTTGTAAACGCAGTGGCAATATAGATATAGTTTTACTGAATATGTCTGCACCCCCGTCTAGCCTTGTCCCGGAGATTGAGTGGAATTTTTAACGATTGCTGGTAAGTAGATCTACTTTCTGTATCTAAACTATTAGCCCCAATCTCTGAGAGTAGCACATAAACCGTAGTTATGTGCTACTACTTGCTATTAAATTTAGCAAAAATCGGCGACATTAATTAGAGTGGATGATACCTCATTCAGAGCAGCTAAAATTTCTACGGCTGCTGACAAACGAATTAAATTTACACTGTTTTAGTGAGTAATTGACAGTTGGGAGAAAGTAAGATTGTTTCCTAGAGAAAGCAAATCTTTAGTGTCTTCTTTTTTGCGAGCGTGCCCCGTCGCACTTTGAAGATTCCGCAAATAAGCGAACAACCCAGGGCTTTTTGTCCCGTCACCCAGCGTTACTTCATCATTGTTAATGAATTTGAGCAAATCATCGCCGCTCATCCCTTCATCATCAGCAGCCCAATCACGGCCACGGTAAGGATGTTCAATTAAAGGTTTATAACTTGTTCCTTCTAAAAATGTTTCGGCTTCTCTGACCTTCTCCACATCATCTAATAGCTTGAGAAAAAGAACCCAAGTAAATTGGGGTAAACGCTCTAACTCCCCATTCATTCCCTTATCTTTCCGCATGATGTCACGCGCAGACTTAATCACGCTGCCGAGGCGCTGGGCAGTGGTGACGGTTTTATCGTTTTTGGACGTGGTACGTTTTTGCATTAATTTTTATATTAGACCTCTTGCAAAATAATTTTGTGATATAATGAAAAGTTTTTCTGAGAGTTGATTGAATCCCAACTCCTAACTTATTTTCACTCTGGTCTTGCTATAAACAAGATAAAATGCTAGAAAGTTCTGTTGTCGTTACACAATAAGTAAATCATGAAAAATCAATCTTATCTAAATTTGAAACCCGATCAATTTCAACGTAGATTTGGTATCAAGATTCAAACCCTAAAAGCAATGGTTAACGCCAAGCGTAAACTTTGCCGTAGAAAATCCTAAAGACAGAAGAGGACGTCGCACCATTCTAACTCTAGAAGAACAGGTCTTAGTAGCCTTGGAATATTGGCGAGAATATCGAACATATTTTCATATTGGGACAAGTTGGGGAGTATCTGAATCAACTATTTGCCGAATTGTAACTGATATCGAATCAACTTTAATGAAAACGGTAAAGTTCCGTATTCCGGGGAAAAAGGCATTATTCAAAGACTCTGATTATCCAGACTGCGTGGTAATGGATGTCACAGAAACAGCGATTGAACGACCTAAAAAAAAACAGAAGAGATATTACTCACGCAAGAAGAAATGTCATACTCTAAAAACTCAATTGGTAATTAATCAAGAGACAAAAAAAATATTTGCACTGCTTTTGGACCAGGGCATTGCCACGATTTTAACTTGTTTAAAAAAGTAAAATTTATTTTTATCCCGAAACAAATAGCTTAGAAGACAGTGGCTATCAAGGGATAAAGGATTATCAGCCTAATAGTTATCTCCCTAAAAAAAAACCAAAAAATAGGAAAATTTCTCGTCTAGAAAAAGACTACAATCGACAGGGTAAGAGCATCTCAATCATGCTTGACAAAAGCACTTGAGAATTTGCATCATATAGTCATTGTTCATCGCAGCCCGTTTGATTTTTTGTCGCAGGCTACGCTGGAGAGTT
>NZ_JAMPLN010000050.1:0-39015 GCF_040004035.1 Microcoleus vaginatus FACHB-2002
AGAGTTGACAGGTATCCGTGACGTTAAAACCGCATAAGTTAAACGGAAAAACTTTTTGACTCCAACTTTTCAGAACGGATAAAAAAATTTTACACACATCTGCGGAATGTGGGTTAAAATATCTATCTGTTGACTGGTTTTTTATGCTGTAAATTTGCGGTAAAATTTCAGTAATAAACTTAACTCCTTTGGCGGATAGCCCGCCACATTAATCCGCAATTCCAACAAAAGGTAAACCGCATGGATATCAACTCCCAAAATGTCCAACCAATCCCGCCCTTCAACGAGACAAACGAGGAAACACCAGAGATAGGTGGCGGTTTGCCCGTAATAGAATATTGGGCAAAACATACATTGTCCCCCGAAGGGCCGAAACTTTGGAAAACTTTGCTACACAAAAGTGCTTGTTTGTCATGTTCTTGGGGCACTGGCGGGCAGAAAGGAGGTTTTACAAATGAAGAGGGTGAAAAACTTCAGCGGTGCATGAAAAGCGTCGAAGCAATCTCCGCTGAAATCAAGCCGGCTATCTCAACTCAATTTTTTGAACAACAGAGTATTGCACAACTTCAGCAATTAACCTCAATGGAAGCCGATAGATTGGGAAGGCTGAGTTTTCCGATGATTTTGCGGGCTGGTTCATCTCATTACGATCGCATTTCTTGGCAAGAAGTTTATCAAATTGCCGAAGCTGCCTTCCGCAAAACCCCCGAAAGAGTGGCATCTTACAGTTCCGGTCGCTCTTCCAACGAAGCCGCTTTTCTGCTGCAATTGATGATGCGGGCGATGGGTTCCAATAACTTAGCAGATTGTTCTGATCTCTGCCACGCTCCCTCGACAATCGGGTTAAGCGAAATGTTTGCCACCCGCACCTCGTTAGTTAGTCTAGAAAACTTGAAGGAAGCAGATTGCGTCGTGCTCGCGGGCAGCAATTCTTCCTACAACCATCCCCGCTTGATGAACGAATTGATTAAAATTCGCGACAAAGGCGGTAAAATAATTGTGATCAATCCGGTGATGGAAATCGGGTTAGTCAAGTTTGGTTCTCCCGCATTTCCCGTCAAGTCGCTCATCCCCGGTTCCGATATTTCCTCCTTATACTTGCAACCAATTCCCGGCAGCGATACGGCGCTATTTGTCGGCATTCAAAAGTCTTTACTCGAACAAGGTTTGCTGGAGAAAAAATACTTGCAAGCTCATACAGAAAACTGGGAAGCAGTAGTACAGCACGCCCGCGAAACCTCTTGGGAAACTATTACTAAAACCTGCGGAGTTTCCCAAGCAGAAATTGAGGCGGCAGCCAGAATTATTGGCACGTCCCAGCGAGTTGTCTTTGGTTGGGCGATGGGAATTACCCAACACGATAACGGTGTAGATAACGTTTTCAGCATCGCCAATACTGCCTTAATGACAGGAAATGTCGGCAAAGAAGGTGCTGGATTAATGCCAGTGAGAGGACACTCAAACGTCCAAGGATTCGGCTCTATGGGCGTCACTGTGAAGCTGAAAAAAGAAATTCAACAAGCTTTAGAAAAGTTATTGAATCGTCCCCTCAGCCCTGTTAAAGGCTACGACACTCGATCGCTCATTGAAGCAGCAGATGCAGGCAAAGTCGATACGCTGATCTGTCTGGGCGGCAACCTGTACGGGGCGAATCCAGATTCAACGCAGGCAAAACGCGCTTTAAGCAATGTTGAAACCGTTATCTACCTCGCAACCAAACCGAATTTAGGGCATTTTCACGGATTGGCCAAGCACAATACAATTGTGCTCCCCGTGCTGAATCGCTTTGAAAACCCCCACAAAACAACGGTGGAATCTGGCAATAACTTTGTGCGTTTAAATGATGAGGGCGAAACTCATCTCCAGAATTCTGATTTGATTCCTGAAGTTTATTTTTTGACCGAATTAGCCAGCAGAATTCACGGCGATTTCCCTGTTGATTGGCGCAGACTTCAAGACACAACATATGTTCGGCAATTGATTGCTAAAACTATTCCTGGCTATGAAAAGATGGCGACAATTGATGAAACAAAAGAGGAATTCACCATCAGCGGTCGCATTTTTACAGAACCTAAATTCCCTACAGAGTCTGGAAAAGCGAAGATGTTTGTCACGCCTTTACCTAAGCTGAAATTACCGGAAGCGAAAGAGTTTGGAGTATCTGAATCAACACAGGGTATTGTTGTGGCATTGATGACGGGACGCAGCTATTCTCAGCACAATACTGTGGTTTACAAAATTGATGACAAGTACCGGGGAATGCCGCACCGCAACTGCATTTTGATGAATCGTGCGGATGCAGAAAGCACGGGTTTGCATGAACATCAACGGGTTACGGTGCAGGGAAATGTGGGGAAAATGGAAAATGTAGAGGTGATTTACGGGGCGGTTCGTGAGGGTGCTGCTTTGATGTTTTATCCTGAAGTTAATGTGATTTTTCATCCGGAAATTGAAAGGCGATCTGGCACGCCTGCTTACAAGCGCGTACCTGCTTTTGTTTATGCGGAAGTTCGGGAACGGATGTAAGGGATGTTATGATTAGTTCTGCCTTATTTCTTCTTCCTTCGGTCTTCTATAACTCACATTTTAGATGATTTGGAAGAACAGGCAAGATGCCTGTTCCACAAGGAGTTAATTTTTTGTGGGATGGCCATCTTGCCGGCCCATCTGCAAGTCTTCATTAACTCTTAATTTGCAAAGTTCTACCGCGCCAAGTCCATCCCCAACCGGTTTCAGTTTTAATCGCAGAACCGATCGCCATCGCCGCCACTAACGCACCTCCCAAACCTCCCAACCACCAGTATTTCGTCGGACAGTCAGAAATCTCGGCACCCAAGCGGCGCAAATTGTAATGCTGCCAAATTACGATTATTACTAAGAAGGAAGAAGGAAGAAGGAAGAAGGAAGAAGGAAGAGAGAAGAAGGAAGAAGAAAGAGGGAAGACGGAAATTATTTGTTTCAGAATAATAAATAATCCTATCCACGGCATCGGATAAACAAAAAACATAATTGCCGCCATGTAAACCATCAACCCCCAACTGCGGTTAGCGCCGAGATACAGATTCTTTGTCCAGCCTTCCCACAATGCGCTCCAAGACCGATACATCCGCACGGATGCCAAATTTGACCCGGAATAAAGTCCGAGCTTTAAACCCGCACGTTTGATGCGCCTAGCTAATTCCACATCTTCAACAATTTCGCCGGCAACTGCTTCGTGACCGCCGATTTTTTCATAAGCCGATCGCCTAAATAACATGAATGGGCCGGCGGCAAAAGCACTGTCTGTTTTCGAGGGATCGTTGACGGCGGTGAAGTCGAAGCAAACTGCTAAGTTATTGAACATTATCGGCTGCACTAACCACTCGGCAAAACATTCGCAAACCAGCGCTGGCATACAGGTAAATAAGTCTATTTTCTCGGTTTCTGCTGTGGCGATAGCGGTTTCGATGGCCCCTGGTTTAAGTCGCAAGTCGGCATCGATAAATAATAAGAAGTCTCCGGTTGCTATTTGAACAGCTTGGGCGCAGGCCCAGTTTTTGCCCGCCCAATATTGGTTGGTTGGTCGCGGCTGACCTGCTAATATTTTAAGCCGGGGGTCGTTGAGATGCTGTTCCAGGGTTTGCCCGATCGCTAACGTGTCGTCTGTCGATCGATCGTCTACAATTAAAACCTGTAAGTTGTCCACAGACAGCGGTGTACTCTCCAAAATGGCGATCGCGCAATCCCGAATATTCTCTGCCTCGTTGTATGCTGGTACGATTACCGAAACTTTAGGGAACTGCGCGGCGGACTCCGGTGACAGCTTAGCCAAACTTCTGTCGGTTCGAGGCGCATTTTCGACCGATCGGCGCAAATTCTTAGTGTAAGCTCTACTTACAATCAGAGAAAAAATTAGCAGGGTTAACAATATCAAAGCGAACAGACCTCAAATTTTCGGTACACGATTTGTCTCCCTAAATATTAAAAAATATTAAAACAAAAAGCTAGTCGCTCGCCCGAAAAGTTATTTTGACCGCCTCTTTTGCTATAATTTGTGAGCATCTTTCGGCTCGCCCGCAGCGAGGGGCTAGACCCCTCACCCAGACAGCGACCGAAAAGCCGAGGATAGATATCAGTTGTCAGAGGAGATTGCAATGGGCGAATTTTTTACAGTCGATGTGTTTGCGAACACGATAGCGGTACTCGGCGCTTTGGGTTTTTTCTTTTTGGGATATCAAGCTTTGCAGATGTTGAAAAAATAAAGTATGTCAGAACTGAGATGTTGCACTATTGTCAAGAACGGGCAAGATGCCCGTTCCACAAAGAATGATTTTTCTTGTGGAATAGGCATCTTGCCTGTTCCTAAAGAAGTAATTGAGAATGGGGCAATATCTCAGTCAGAAGTCAGAAGTCAGAAGCCACAAGGAAAGAAGTCAGAAGGAAAGAAGGAAGAGGAAAGAAGTCCGATGGAAGTCGGAAGAAGGAAAGAAAGAAGAAGGAAAGAAAGAAGAAGGGAAGAAACAACTATTCCGCATACCCAATGCCCTGTTTGGCCAATGCCCAATGCCCTGTTTGGCCAAGGCCCAGGAACACCTAATTTACCTGAAAAAGGCTATACAACTGACTCAACAGTGCAACTGTTTCTTGCGAAAATCAACCAAAAAAAGGCTGCGTTATTATCATGGTGAGCCAACTTTTAGATGGACGCTATCAAATCATTGAAGTCATAGAAACAGGAGAATTTGGACAAACATATCTGGCCAAAGATATTCGCCGTCCGGGAGAACCGCAGTGCTTTGTCAAGCACCTGCGTCCCGGTACTACCGAACCGAAATTAATTAATACTACGCGCCGTCTTTTTCAAAAAGAAGCAGAAGTTCTAGAAAAGCTCGGTCAACACGACCAAATTCCTCAGCTATTCGCTTATTTTGAAGAAAATGAAGAATTTTTCTTAGTTGAATCCTTTGTTGCCGGTCACTCGCTATCAACCGAGATTGTACCGGGCAAGCCTCTAAGCGAAGAAAAAATGATTGCTTTGCTGAAGGAACTGTTAGAAATTTTAGTGTTTGTACACGGACAGGGAGTAATTCACCGAGATATTAAACCGGCAAATTTAATCCGCCGCTATTCAGACAACAAGTTAGTTTTAATCGACTTTGGCTCGGTAAAAGAAATTCACATCGCTCAAAGACAAGCGCCGGTAACTGTGCGGATTGGCACTCTGGAATATATGCCGATCGAACAATTTCAATACAACCCGCAACTCAACAGCGATATCTACGCTTTGGGAATGATTGGCATCCAAGCAATGACGGGTTTGCCGGCTTACGATTTGCCGAAACTGCGGGATTTGAAAAATTCTAATAAAGGCGAAATTGTTTGGCGGCATTTAGCCACGTGTTCCCAAGCGCTGGCCGATGTTTTAGACAATATGGTGCGCTACGATTTTCGGGAGAGGTACCAGTCGGCGGCGGAAGCTTTAGCCGATTTGAGGAAAATTGGCGATCGCTCGCGGGCGCGGATTCCCAAGCTAACAATATATCGCGAAGAAGTCGATCGGCGCAGCAGCAGCCGGGGTGATATTACCGTCGTCGGTCGTAGAATATTAGATGAACTGCGCGTCAGTTTGGAATTGCTGCCAGAAGAAGCAGAGGCGATCGAAGATGAGGTATTGAACCCTTACCGGAAATACAGGGAAAAAGGCGAACGCTACGAACAATCACTGCAAGAAGCAATGCAGCAAGAATATCCCTTTTCTCTGGAAACGCGCGACGAATTAAAACGCTTGCAGCAAGTTTTAGGGCTTACCGACGAAGATGCCGCGAAAATCGAAGAATTAGTCATTCCTAAATCTTTATTTGCTAAATTGTACAAGGCGATATCCACAGTTTTAGAGGGACACCGCAACCCCAATCTGCCACCAGCGAGTAGCGCCCCTCAACTCGGATTGCAGGCAAGTCCGGCGGTATCCTCGCAGGTAAATCTGAACGGAAAAACCGATTTCTCGCTCGCCAGCCCACCAGCGCTTGTCCCCAAAGAAACTCGCAAATTCAATCCTTATCTTGCCGGGGCAACAATTGCGGCTATCTTAGCTGCGATCGGCGGAATTTACGGATATCTCAAGTGGCAAGAATGGCAGCAGCGAGTCCAGAAAGAATCCCAACAGCTCAATCAAATTGAAGCTCTTTATAAAGGCAGTAATTATGAAGACTGCATCAGCCAAATACCAACAATTGCCGATACTTCCAGCAGCTATGCGTCCGCTCAGGAGTTACAGGAACAGTGCCAAGCAGGTCTGCGGTGGAAGAACGCCAAAGTCAAAAATTTCGCTCAGCATTCCGATGCCGTTGGGTCTGTTGCTTTCAGTCCAGACGGCTTAATGTTAGCCAGCGGTTCTAAAGACAAAACCATCCAAATTTGGGATTTAGCTACAGGCAAGTCGATCCGCACTTTTCCAGGAGATTCCTCCACTATTTGGTCGGTTGCTTTTGACTCAAGCGGTACGAAACTGGCGACTGGAACCGGTTTTTGGCGAGTCATGCTGTGGGATTTGAAAACAGGGCAAGTGATTCGCAGTCTCGACCACACTGCTTCTGTTTGGTCTGTCGCTCTTAGCCCCGACGGACAGCTTGTGGCTAGTGCCAGCGGAGACAAAACCACAAAGATTTCGGATGCAACAACTGGCCGTTTGATTCAGAGTTTTCCAGACCATACAGATTTTGTTTATTCTGTTGCTTTCACTCCAGATGGAAAAAGTTTGGTTAGCGCTTCTAAGGATAAAAAAATTACAGTTGTGGATGTCGCAACCGGGAGGTTGCTCAAAACTATTGAGGGACACGGCGACGCGGTGAGGTCGGTTGCTGTTAGCCCGGACGGCAAGACAATTGTTAGCGGTTCCTACGATGAAAGTATTAAAATCTGGAATATCGAAACAGGAGATTTAATTCGCTCTATCAATGGACATTCTGACGATATTGTCTCGGTTGCTATCAGCCCGGACGGGAAGTTTATTGCGAGCGGGAGCAAGGATAAAACTATTAAAGTTTGGGATTTTGCTACGGGAGAATTGCTGAATACTTTGACGGGACATTCCGATGAGGTTTATGTGGTGACTTTTAGTCCCGATGGCAAAACTATTGCTAGCGGTTCTAAAGACAATACTATTAAGTTGTGGCTAAGGTAATCAGAAGGAAGAAGGAACAAGGAAGTTCGGCAACGGATTGTGTAACGGATGTAACGGATGTAACGGATGTCAGGAAGAAGGAAGTTCGGCAACGGATTGTGTAACGGATGTAACGGATGTAACGGATGTCAGGAAGAAGGAAGAAGGAAGAAGGAAAAATAGTCCTTCACGCACAGACTATACTTGTAGGGTGGGCAGTGCACACCTTACTACTACAGATAGTGTAACAATTGAAAAGTTGTGTCTACGACTGAAGAAGTCAGTCAACAGTCAACAGTCAACAGTCAACAGTATCCATTAGTCATTGGTCATTTAATTGCTGTAATTCAGCTCGTTTTTTAAGGTTTGGGGAAAGTGCCAATAAGGCGTTTCTAATTCGTCCTCAGTTGGATAATTTTCAGTTGAGTTCTCTCGGATATGAAAAAAGTGGTAGAGGTTAGCCACAGTTAAATCGGATATTTCTTGCCAATTCGAGGCAGCTAAAGCTTGATAGCCAGTAGAGATCGCCTGCTGGCTGATATAAAATTCGTATCTCCGGCGGATTTCCGGCGACACAGCGAAGGTTAGCTGGTCGCGCAAGGATAGAAAGTGAGACTTTTGCTTTAAACTTTCATAAAGTGAAGGTTCCGGAGCTAATACCGCGAATGTAGTGTACACGCTGCTTTTTAAACTCTCGCCGGTGAGTTTATCTAAACTCGCTAACTGGTGCTGCTCTTTTGGAGACAAAGTTTGCATCCAATCAACCTCATTTTGCCAAAATTCTATTACACTTAAATCATGACCGAGAATCCTAGTAACTTCAGGAAATAAAAAATCTAGTTCGGCTTCGGATTGACATCCTTTAACAACAGTTAGAAGATTTTGACGAATTTTTGATTGGAGTTCCAGCAGGCGATCGCTCACCATATCGTAGGCCCGCTGCAAGTGAAACGTGACCCCGATCGCCTGCTCGATTGCCCAAACACATTCCATTTGCCTGAGCTGTCCAGCAGAACACACCCCCTCCAACAAACTAGGATTATCATAAATTTTTAAAGCCTCAAACAGCATATCCCGCCCGCTATTAATTTCGGAATTCCGAAGTTTAATATCTGGCACTGTCAGGGCTGACTGACAGCGTTTGATAGCTTTAGAAAAAATCTCATAACCATTAACCAGTTTCTGGCGGTGCATTTCAAAACTAGAGTCGTGAGCCACCTTAAAAATCTGCTGGATCACCTCTACTCCTCTATCTTTGAGAATGTGTCTGAGATCAATAAATCCATCTTTAATTTTTAGCTTCTGGTGCTTAGCCTCTTCTCGGATTTTTAATACTTGGTTGAGGTTTACTGCTGATAAAACTGTGCTCGATACAGCGCCAATACCAATGACAGCAGCAGTTGCTTGCATAACTGCCAAATTAATTTTCAGACAGTTAAGCATTCTGTATGTTTTTTGAAACCCCTGATGAGTTTGAGCCACCTGCAACGGCGCCAGTGTCACGTAGACGGGAGCTACCAGCGGCTGTATGGGGCCACCTCCGGCTAACTGTGCGAGCAATCCTATAACTCCGCGCGAGGATAGAGTTTCACTTCTTGATTGATAAAAAATTTTTGCGATCTCCACAAACTCCCCTGTCACCGGATCTCTAGCAGCAGGGAGCAATTTTCCTGTTTTGGCAGCAGGCTGTACAAGGTTGCCACTATTGAGTCGCGCCTGAGTTGCAGGGGTGAATATATAATCCATGTGGTGACTCAGTTTCCATTCAAAAAGGCAGATGTTTTGTATTGTATGCTGTTTATGGAAACGAGGCATCAAAGGAAATGAATGAGTATCTCAAGGCATTCCAGGCTATTACCCAGTTTAGCGATCGATTGTTGGCAGACGAATATCAATCCGTGGAGATTAAACAGTCAGCTACCCAACTCAGTTTAGATGTGGAACCTTGTATTGACGAAATTAAGCAATCTGCCATCAGACTCAAGGGGCTACTTCAGGTATGTTTCAAAGATGTATCTCACGCTGAGGATGTCTGGAATAGCAAGCCGAGAATTGCTGGGGCATCTCCTGTTGATGTCTGGGAGCAAATTGGCGAACTAAGCGGATGCGATGTGAGAATTCGCAGTTTAGGAAAACAGGGCAAATATGATGCTGTTATTAAAGTTCGCAAATCTTGGAGCGACAAGGCGGCCAAGTTAAAAAATCAGTGGTTTTTGTGGGATAAAAACCCTCAAGTCTTTCAAAGAGATACTATTGGTTTTTTTGAAAAAGATAATTTGCACAAAGAGTTGCGGAATGAAGTTGATGCCCAAGCCGAGCGAGTGATTTTAATTATGGAGAATGAGCTGAGTTTAATTTTTAAAGAATTACAATCTATTGATATAGAAAAAATTGAATTTTGTATTGAATGCTTCGACCTAAACAGTCAGTCCAAATTTAGAGAGCGACTACAATCCATAGGCGGGGAGATTGTATCGAAGTTTACGGAGCCACTGAAATATCTGCCGGATTCTTATATGAAAAGTTTTAAAGAAACGCTGAAAGAACCTGTAGAAACTCTAGTTCATAAAAGCAAGATGGGAATCAGTTTGGTCGATTTTGAAGATTCCTGTCAAGTGATTGGGTCAATCCTGGAAAAGGTGATTTTAGCAATTTTCGAGGAGCGCATGAAACTGGCAATTCAAACAGTTGAAAAAGCGATTAAATTCTACAATAATTTTTTAGAGAACCAGGCGCGGTATCAGCAAGAGACGCCGGAACAGCGAGCGGCGGAAAAAGATTGGATCGAATGCCAGCGGCAGCAACTCAGGGAAGTTCAGCAGTATATTGATGCAGTCATCAATCATTAGTCATTAGTCATTAGTCATTAGTTATTGGTCACTGGTTATTAGTTATTGGTCACTGGTTATTGGTTATTGGTCACTGGTTATTGGTTATTAGAACGAACAACTAACAATTAACAAATAACCACTGACCACTAAAAACAGTCAACAGTCAACAGTCAACAGTCAACAGTCAACAGTCAACAGATTATTGATATTGACCGCTGAGTTCGTAAACTATTGCGCCCAAAGACGCTAAGCTAGCTAAAATTAGCATTCCGGCCGGCATGAATTTTTTAGTTTTAACAAGGCGCACAATAAAGACTATTACTAAAACAGCGGAGATGGCTGCTGCTAATGTTAAACCCCAACTTTGTCCCATAAGCTGCGCGGTGCCGGCAAAAATTAGGAGGGAACCGCTAATCAAGCCAGAAATGAGCGAGGCTTGGCTTTTGGCCTTGATATAACCCATGATGCCGCCAACCAGTGTTAAAATGCCGTAGCCGATCGCCGCTGCTGTCCCTAAATTCATTTTTAATCCTCCAGATTTCACTCTTTGCATCTAAATTTATACAGCGCGGCCTGCAATTAGTGTCACGAATTGTTAGAAAATTTATTAAAGCCAGTCAGGATATCTAACTGTTATACAATTGCCATTATGTCAGCCCTAACTTCTGCTGCGATCGCCCAAATCCGTTACCTCCAGCGCCAAGCAGCATCCCTGCTGCTGTATCAATCGGTTTTCAAAAGCTCTGTCGGTCAAGCTTTTCTCGACTTGCTGCAAGCCCTCCACCACAGCGAAGTCAGCGGTTTGGAATGTCAGGTAGCTTACGGGAACTGGTTCAAACTTCAGGCTGCTAAAAATTTAAGCTGGAAAGATTCTCTGATTTGGGAAATTCTCAAAAACGAAAACCCCTTTTCACGCCGAGCTCAGCAAACAGATTTTGCGAGTTTACCCCCCGCGTTGGTGGAGGCCGCCCGACATGATTTACAAGTGCTGCAAAATATTTACGAATGCAGCAGCGAACAATTGAGCAAGTGGGTGCGGGTAGCGGGTCAACTTGACGCAGTGCCTCCGATTTGGCATTCAGAAACTGTAGCAGAACCGGGAGATTTGCCGCTGCACGGGAAACTAGAAAAATGGTCGAGCGCGGCGGAATCTTTGGCAGTTTATTACCGACAGTTTGGCACGGGTTTGTTTGCCGAATATCGCGCTTTTGCGTGGCGGGGAGGGCAGTTTGCTAGTATTTCGCATCCCGATCGCATAACTTTAAAAGAGTTGGTTTGCTGCGATTGGCAGCGGGATGCTCTGGTGAAAAATACGGAGTTTTTGTTGGCAGGTTATCCGGCTTTGCACGTCTTGCTGTACGGGAGCCGCGGTTCGGGCAAGTCTTCTTTGGTGAAGTCGCTGTTAAATGAATTTGGATCTCGCAATCTGCGCTTGATTGAAGTATCTAAATCGGATTTGCAAGATTTGCCGCTAATTGTCGAGCAGTTGCGGGGAGTTCCTCAAAAGTTTATTATTTTTGTGGATGACCTTTCCTTTGAGGAAGATGACGATGCTTTTAAAGCTCTGAAAGTTGTTTTGGAAGGAAATGTTACTGCTCGCTCTCAAAATGTAGTAGTTTACGCAACATCTAACCGCAGGCATTTAATTCGAGAGTTTTTTGACGATAGGCCTCGCCCCCGCGATGGAGATGAAGTTCACGCTTGGGATACTGTGCAGGAAAAACTTTCATTTAGCGATCGATTTGGCTTGACTTTAACTTTTGAACCGGCCGATCAAAACACTTATTTAACAATTGTCCGACATCTGGCAGAACTTGCTGGAATCAAACTCGCTGCTGAGGATTTGGAGCACCGCGCTAAAGAATGGGCAACTCGTCGCAATGGGCGATCGGGAAGGACTGCGCGGCAGTTTGTTGATTTCCTGAAAGCAGATTTAGCCCTTTTTGACAAATAGAGGGTCTGCGCTGGGAAGGCGGGTTTTAACTGAGATGTTACATCCTTCTCAATAAGTTTTTTATGAACAGGCAAGATGCCTGTTCCACAATAAAATTCACTCTTTGTGGAACAGGCATCTTGCCTGTTGCTTACAAGGGTGCAAGATGCCTGTTTTAGCCGATATATGGGAAGGCAATTCAGGATAGGAATCAACCCGCCCTTACAGCACCCAAGGGCGAAATAAAAATTCTTAATTTTTTCATAATTTTATTGATAACAACTAACAAACAAAATTTGATATAATTATCAAAATCCCCAAAGAAACCTCCAGAGCCAGAACCCATCCTGACTCCATAAATCGACCACTAAATAATGAGGAAAATATCATGGGTTTATTTGATAAAGTATCACAGACTCGCCAACAAACGGACGTAACATTAGGGCCTGCCGAAGCATTTGCGGCGATCGCGCTAATTGCCGTAGCAGCCGACGGTTACATCAATGACAGCGAAAGTAAAGCGATTAGCATGACGCTATCTCGGATGCAACTGTTCCGCAGCTATCCCGATGACGTGATGAGAAAAATGCTCGAACGCCTGCTGATGATTCTGCAACGGCAAGGAGTTGAGGTACTGTTTAATGCTGCTTTGGCAACGCTTCCAGACGAACTTAAAGAAACTGTTTTTGCTGTCACAACTGATATCGCTTTAGCAGATGGCGAGGTTTCCGAAGAAGAAGAACAACTTTTGAACGATCTTTACAGTGCATTGGGGCTTTCCGAAGATATTGCCCTCAAGATTATAGACGTGATGTTGATTAAGAACAAAGGTTAAGAAAGAAGGAGAAGGAGTGAGGAGGGCGAATTTTACAATATAAAAAATTAGCGCCTACTTACTTAGCTGACAACTTCTCCCAAAGTGCGGGTTTACCGATATGATGGTTGGTAAAATTGCGATCGAATTTGCGATCGCCCGTTACTACCTCAAATGCCTTTCACTTACACCCGCACTGTTCGCTTTCAAGATACCGATGCTGCTGGAGTCGTTTACTTTGCTAACGTTTTGGCGATGTGCCACGAAGCTTACGAGGCATCTCTAGCAGCATCGGGAATCAATCTCAAAGCATTTTTCAGCAATCCCGAGGTTGCCTTTCCCATAATTCATGCTAGTGTAGATTTTTATCGCCCAATGTTTGCGGGCGATCGGCTGACGATTCAATTGACGCCCAAACAAGTTACTGGCGATGAATTTGAAATTGCCTATCAAGTATTTTCGGAGGAAGTTGCAGGAAGAAGCGCTGCTAAAGCTCTTACTAAGCACGTCTGCATCGATGCAGTTAGCCGAGATCGAAAACAGCTATCAGAAGACTTGATGAAGTGGATGAGGAAATTTGAGATTGAGAGTTCAGATTAGTTCTATCTTTAAATAATAGCAGGGTATGACAGTCAAATTTCTGTTTTGTTGATATTATTTCTGACTTTTTGATATTATGTCAAATCGCAATTATGCCATTGTGGGCACGGGAGCTTTAGGCGGATTCTACGGTGCTAGACTGCAACAAGCAGGTTTAGAAGTCAATTTTTTGCTACGCAGCGATTACGATCAAGTCAGAAAACACGGTTTGATTGTCGAGTCTCCCGAAGGCGACTTCACCCTCCCCCACGTCCGCGCCTACCACAACACGCATAAAATGCCTAAGTGCGACGTAGTAATTGTAGCGCTGAAAACAACTCAAAATCACTTTTTGCCCCAAATTTTGCCTCCTTTATTAAAGGATAACGGGACGGTTTTAGTATTGCAAAACGGATTGAATGCCGAACCGGAAGTAGCTAAAATTGTTGGTGCAGAACGAGTGGTTGGCGGGCTGTGTTTTCTCTGCTCTTATAAAGTTGGGCCCGGTCACATCTGCCACCTAGATTACGGCACTATCACCCTGGGAGAATATGCCCAAGACTACAAAGCAATTGGTATTACTGATAGATTGCACCAAATTGCTAAGGATTTTAAACGTGCTCATATTCCTATTAAAATGAGTGAAGATTTGCTCTTGTCAAGGTGGAAAAAGCTGGTTTGGAATATTCCGTATAACGGGCTGTCTGTAGTGTTGGATGCGAGAACTGACGAACTGATGGCTAATCCCGATACTCTGATTTTAGTCAAGGAAATGATGGGGGAAGTGATAGCGGGCGCCAAAAGTTGCGATCGCATTATTCCCGATGACTTTATCCCACAGATGCTCGAATACACTCAGAAAATGAAGCCTTACCGCACGAGCATGAAAATCGATTATGATGAATCGCGGCCCCTGGAAGTGGAGGCGATTTTTGGTAATCCGATACGGGTGGCGCAGCAAGCAGGTATTAAGTTGCCCCAAATAGAGGTAGTTTACCGAATGTTGAAGTTTGTGGATTTTCAAAGACAAGAAGCGGAGAGGACCAGAAGGCTGTTAGGTTTGTCGTAATTAGTCAGTTGACGGTTGACTGTTGACGGTTGACTGTTGACTGTTGATGGTTGTCAGGAGTCGGAAATAAGCATGAGAAATTCTGCCTTCTGCATTGATTGCGCCTAATAATTATTGATATTTGAGCGCAATTTCTTGCAATTGTTCTCGATTGATTTTGCCTTGAGAATTGCGCGGCAATTGTTGGACGATTACCCAATATTTCGGTCGCTTAAACTTGCTCAACTTATCTTCTATTGCCACTTGCAGATTTTTGACAGTAACTTCGGAATTAGCGGGAACGTAGATAGCCGTAACGACTTGACCCCAATCTTTGTCTGGCAAGCCAATTACAGCAATATCCGCAACTAAATTAGTCGATCGCACAACGGCTTCAACTTCCGCCGGAAATACATTTTCTCCGCCTGTGATAATTTTGTCGCTGCTGCGTCCGACGATATTTAAGTAGTTATTTTTATCAAAAAATCCCAAATCGTCTAATTGGAAGTATTGGCGATCGCCAAAATTTTTAGGATAATAA
The DNA here is from genome assembly GCF_040004035.1 of Microcoleus vaginatus FACHB-2002. Lineage (GTDB taxonomy): Bacteria > Cyanobacteriota > Cyanobacteriia > Cyanobacteriales > Microcoleaceae > Microcoleus > Microcoleus vaginatus_C. The sequence continues at coordinate 14,888 of NZ_JAMPLN010000050.1, forward strand.
CCCAACGCCAAAGATTTAGCATTTACCACAATATTTCCGATTTGATTATCGCACAAAATATCGCCGTTGGCACTGCGAATAGTTATTTTAGCGTGCGGTAAAATTTTACCGGAACTGTTATTGCCAGCGAGAAAATCTTGGGGTTTTAGTGTAGCAATTTGCGAGGCGGTTTCTGTCATGCCGTAACTTGGCGCTAATTTGATTTGATAGTTTCTAGCTGTTTCTAAAAGTTCCGGCCAAGCGGGAGCACCGCCCAAAAGTACGGCACGAAACCGTCCCAGCCAATTAGCTGTATCTGGGTTTTGCAGCAGCCGTTGCAGTTGAGTTGGGACTAAAGAAATGAAAAACTCTTCTGGTTCGATGTCGCTTTTTTTACCATTTTCTAATTCTTTAAATGGCTGAATTGCCAGTTTTCCTCCGGTAGTAAAGGAACGCATAAATTGCATTAAACCGCTGACGTGGTATAATGGCAAAACGCAAAATGAGTTTATTTGGTCAACTTGAAAATATTGTTGAAAACCTTGTACTGATGCCGTTAGCGTTTCCCAAGTGTGGATGGCAAAACGGATTTTTCCTGAAGAACCTCCGGTGGGAATCATGATCGTATCAAAACCGTTTTTACCCGGCGAATAAAATTCGTGGCTATACAAACGAAGTCCGTCTTCGCGGACTGGGATATGGGGAGTGTTGGGAAGCGGGCATTGTCCCCAAATTAAGTCGGGTTGGACTAAATCAAAGACTTGTTGCCATTCTTGTTTTACCCAGTTGGGATTGCACAGAAAAATCGGGCATTTGGCGGCGCGGGCGGCGGTGAAACTGGCAAGAAATTGCACTGGTTCTGGTTCGGCGAGGCAAATTTTTGGGGGTGTTTTTTGTGCGGGATTTTGGGTGATTTCAAGAAATACCCGATCGACAATTCGGGGAAATTCGCGGCTGTCACAACCGATGAGCCAATTATCGGGCAAGCCAGACGTGATATCCAGAATATTTACTGTGAGATTTGTTGCCATAGATGCTTTCACCAAGTTTCTCGATTCAAAACAATTACCTAACCCGCTTGATTTAGTCGTGGGAGTAATCTAAAATCTAAAATCTAAAATCGAATGATTGTCATCGAACCAGCAATCGGTGCCGAAGCCTAGTGCTCTCTTATTTAAAGACAATTCGGTTGCTAAATTTAATGCTGCTTGTCTGCCGATTTCGGTTTCAAATACTGATGAGAAAACAGCGTCTATATTGTGAGTTTGACAAAATTTTCGCAGTTGGGATGGGGAACCAGCAATCGCAGGTTTAATGACGAAAATTCCCCGCCAGCCTTGGCTGTAGCACTCTTGGATGCGATCGAGGTTGGCGGCAGATTCATCAAGGGCGATCGGAGTTGCATAAATAGCATTTAATTCTACCATTTCCTGAAACTGTGTTACGGGCAGCGGCTGTTCCAAAAATTCAATGTCTGCAGAAAAATCGGGAGTTGCTTTTACCTTGTCGCAAGCTTCCAGCCATGTTTTAGCCTGCGAGTAACTGAGTCCCCCGTTGGCATCTAAGCGCAAAAATGGTTTTTCGCGATCGCACAAATTGTGCATTGCTTGGATTAGCTGCTGAAAAATCTTTAATTCTTGTTCAATTGCACCAACACCAATTTTCCATTTAAACGTGCGATATCCCTCTAACCAAAGCACTTGCAAAGCCTGCAAAGCTGTTTCTCCTGCGGGCAATAAACCGCTGAACCGATTTTTCTCTTCCTCATTCCCAACCTCTCTCCATTGGTGACTGCTTAAGACTGAACCCGCCATCAATGTCGATTTTAGGCGAAGTCTAGATCCCCCTAAATCCCCCTTAATAAGGGGGACTTTGAGAATATTTCTTGTCCCCCCCTTATTAAGGGGGGTTAGGGGGGCTCTAGAGTTTGATAGTGCTGACTCAAAGCCAAATTGACAAGCAGGCAATTTAGCAGAAATAGAGAAAATCGCCTCTTCTGAAATATTAGTCGCCAGCGATTTACAAAAATTTAAAGCTTGCTCAAAACTTTCGGAACCAAACCAACTCAAAGGGGCAATCTCTCCCCAACCAATTTGATTATTTTCGCCCACAAGTCGCAGGATAATTCCCGATCGAACATCCCAGATGCCGTGACTTGTTTGCAAGGGACGCTTAAATTTTCGCTGATAAGTGCGAAACTCGAATTGATGAAACATTAGTTTTTTAGTTAATCATAAAATTGTCTTACAACTGATCCAAAATTATCAATATTTTCAAAATGGATATTGTGACCAGCTTTTGGTACAATTTCCAGAAGGGCGGCCGGACACAATTTGGCAATTTCGGTATTTATAATTGTAAATTTATCATCATATTCTCCCGCTAGCAAGAGGAGGGGGATGTGATTTTGTGCGAGTTTTTCCCAGAGAGAGGGCTGGTTGCCGGTTCCCATGTTGCGGAGGGATTTGGCTAATTCTAAGGGATTGTTTGCTAAGCGGGTTTCTATGAGTTTGTCGAAATTAGGAGAATTTTTTAAAGATTTGAATAAAGGGCGATCGTACCAGTTGAATAAAAAATCTTTAATGTTGCTATTTTCCAGCTTTTGTGCTAGCTGTAAATCGGCTTCCCGGCGGTGCGATCGCTCTTTTTCTGTTTTCAATCCCGGAGAGGCTGACTCTAACACTACTTTCTCGAATCTTTCTGGAAAATGTAATGTCATGTAAAGTGCCAATCGCCCCCCCATTGAATAGCCCAATAACAAACATTTGCCTATTTGTAAATTATCTAATAACTCGATTAATGCTTGGGCAGTATTTGACATAGTGTAGCAACTTTCGTCGCCGTTGACTTGGGTTTTTCCGTGGCCGGGAAGGTCAACTGCTAAGCAGCAATAACTGTTAGAAAGTAAGGGAATGACCCTGCTAAAGTCTTGACTGCTGCCCGTGAATCCATGCAACAATAAAAGTGTCGGCTGATTCTTGTTGCCAGTTAAGGAGTAGTTAAAGTTATAATTATTAAATATGTCCATATACACTTATACGATTCAATGTGAGGTACGGATTGCTGAATTAAAGAAGATTTTGAGAAGTCGCCCAACTCTGCCAACTCCACCAACTCCCTCAACTTAGCAAACCATACCTCAATTTTACGGGAATTCTCAATCCCCCGATCGATCTACAAAGCAAACCCCAACGCCAGCAGCAGTCCGCTCGAAAAATGCAGCGTAACTGCGATAAACTTAGAGTTGCTGACCTTTACCGGTTGGTCGTGATAGTCTATGACATGGCGACAAAGGTCGATCGCAAATGGCAAACTCCCAAAAATTAACAAGGTCCAAATTGGGAACATTCCCAAAGCCACAAATAGCACAGTCAAAACATAAACGCTGCCGCACAACCACTGCAACAACTGAGCACCTTTTTTCGTACCGAGTCGAACAATTGGGGATTTTTTACCAGCCGCCAAATCGTCCTCAACTTGGTGAAAGTGAGAACAAAATAAGATGATACTCGTAGTAATTCCCACGATTGCCGACGCTGCAAAATTAGTGGCAGACCAAGTTTGAGTTTGACTGTAATAAGCAGCGGCCAAGGCTAGCGGCCCGAAGGTGAAAAAGCAAATAATTTCTCCCAAACCTTGATAGCCAAGACGAAACGGAGGCCCTTGATAAGTGTAGCCGAGAGCACAGCACAAAACTACCAGGAAAATTACTGTTGGGTCTTTTTGCCACCAGCTTATGGCGCAGATTCCAGACACTCCGACTGCTAAAAATAGATTTGCCAGCCCGAAAATTAAAGCTTTATTTCCCGTTAAGTTAACTAGAGAATGCGCTTTGTTTTTATCGATGCCTGTTTCTGAGTCAAATACATCATTGCTGAGATTCAGCCATGCTATAATCAAAATGGCTGACATTAAAAATGTCGAAAAAATTGACGAATTAATCGTTTGAGTTTCGGCAAAAGCAATTGCAGTTCCTACTGAAATAGGAATCACCGCAACGCTGTACATGGGCGGCTTGATTGCCGCCAGCCACAATTTACTATTTGAACGTTCAATTAACTTTGTTGTCATTACACAAACTTGATTCAATTGATAGCAGCGTAGTAATTTTACAATTTTATTGGTGAACAAAGTCTACTCTCGATCGGGTTGAGTGCGCGGGGGGCATCCACACAGAGGCTGTGGCGGTACTCAAACAGCGCAAGTAGCCCGTCTGTAAACCTCTGCAGGGGTCGATCGACTTTTGCGAAATTTAGCCGATCGATCTTAAAGTTTTGTGTCTAAATGTTTCGCTCGATCGCCCGATGGTCGGTTTTTTTCCCCAACAGAGCCCAAACAGGGAGGGAAACTCAAAAGGTCGTGTTTTGCGATCGCCCTCCCGTGCTTAGATCGAAATAGGGGTTTTAGCCGGACAAACCCACACTCTATCTGACAAATCTGCTATTCTCGCTTTCATGACAGTAATACCGCACCGCGCTAATCTCTTGCAAGACCGCAATCAACTGCATCAGTTTCTGTTAAATTGCCAGCAGTCTTTAACCGAAAAAGATCGCACAAAAATAGTTAGTATTTCTCAGGAAATTTATCCCCTCGATCCGCTAGCTGTACTGCAAGAGATTTCCGAACCTTGTCAGCGGCACTTTTACTTTGAAAAAAGAGACCCCATTGCCGGCAAAAGTTTTGCAATTGCCGCCCTTGATTCGGCAATCCATCTCACCGTAGCAGGAACCGATCGATTTGTGGCAGCTCAAAACTTTATTCGTTCAACAGTTGCCAATACAATTACCATTGGTGCGGAACGCTTGCCATTTAGCGGGCCTCACTTTTTTTGTAGCTTTGCTTTTTTTGATGAGAACCTTGCTGCTAATTCTTACTTTCCGCCCGCCACCATATTTTTACCAAAATGGCAGATTACCAGACAGAAAGATAGCTGCATTCTCGTCGCAAATGCCATCATAGAAAAAGATCGCAACGTTAAAAACATTGCTGAAAATATTTGGCAAACCTTTGATAAAATTGAATCTCGCAAATACCATAAACTCACAACTGCGATCGACAGTTCGATATCTTTGAAACAAATCCCCGTCAATGATGCTAGTCAATTTAAAACATCAGTCAAGTCGGCTTTAGAATTGATCGCCTCTAAATATTTTAGTAAAATTGTTTTATCCCAAGCAATCAATGTGATTTCTCAAACCCCTTTCAGTTTAATAGATTCATTAAACAACTTGCGCCTCAGCTATCCAGATTGCTATGTATTTTCAACCAGTAACGGCAAAGGACAAAATTTTATCGGTGCTAGTCCAGAACGCTTAATTAGCATTCACAACAATCAGTTATTAACAGATGCTTTAGCAGGTTCAGCACCGAGAGGAAAAACTGAGGCGGGAGATGCGAAATTAGCCCAAGGATTGCTAGAGAGTGAGAAGGATATTCGCGAACATCAAGTTGTGATTGACTTTATTGTCGATCGCCTATCTAAACTCGGCATAACCCCCAAATTTTCCCCAGTGCCCAGACTGCTGCAACTATCAAACATTCAGCATTTGTGGACACCTATAACAGCTCAAATTCCCCCTGATATTCATTTATTAAAGATTTTAGCTCAACTGCATCCAACCCCAGCGGTAGCGGGCGTGCCGAGAGATGTTGCCCTCGAACAAATTCGCCGCTGCGAAAGCTGCGATCGCTCTTTGTACGCAGCACCCCTCGGCTGGATCGATCGCGCCGGCAACGGCGAATTTGCCGTGGGCATTCGATCGGCTTTAATCGATGGCGATCGGGCTATACTTTATGCTGGTGCTGGTATTGTGGCGGGTTCGGAACCAGAGAAAGAACTAGCAGAAATTCAGCTCAAATTACAACCACTTTTAAATGCTTTAGTCTAATAATTCAGCTAATTTGCAGCATCTAGAGTTGTCAAGTTAATTGATTGAGTCTGTGTTAATGTTTAATTTTCACCTCCTCAAAATGTTCTACTATGGGAAAAGGATCGTAAAAATGGTGAAGCATTCTTTTCCACTCTTGATATTCAGCGGAATTCCTAAATCTAATGGTATGAGCTTCTAAATTATCCCATCTAACCAATAATAGATATTTTCCTTGAACTTCTGTGCAGCGATGAAGTTCGTGAGATAAATATCCATCTATAGACGCTATCAGACTGGAGGCTTCTATAAAAGCTATCTCAAAATCACCCTCAAAGCCAGATTTGACATTAAGCACAACCGCCTCAAGAATCATAAAAATGTATCCTGACAATTATTTGGGTATAATATCGTAGCACAATACAGAGTTGAGCTACTCAGGTTTAGCAATGCCAATAGATTTTCGCAACACAAATACCGTCTGGGCTTCCGTATTAGCAGAAACTTTGCAGCGGTTGGGATTAACTACCGCCGTCATTTGTCCCGGTTCGCGATCGGCACCGCTAACAATAGCCTTTGCTCAAAACAAAAAAATAGAAACTATTCCCATACTCGACGAACGTTCAGGCAGCTTTTTTGCATTAGGAATTGCCAAAAAATCCTATTTGCCAACCGCACTAATTTGCACATCGGGAACCGCCGCAGCCAACTTTTATCCTGCAATAATAGAAGCGAGAGAAAGTCGAATTCCGCTGCTAATACTCACCGCCGATCGACCTCCAGAACTGCGGGACTGTCACGCCGGACAAGCGATCGACCAAGTGAAAATATACGGCAATTATCCGAACTGGCAAGCCGAATTAGCGATACCTTCTGCGTCCAGAGGAATGCTAGACTATCTGCGGCAGACGATCGTGTATGCTTGGGAGCGATCGCAATTTCCAACACCAGGCCCCGTCCACCTCAACATCCCGTTTCGCGACCCGCTTGTACCCGTTCCAGACATAGCCGTAGAAGCTTTAGAAACAGAATTTAATCCCGAAGATTTCTTTGCAGGATTAGAACCCATTTTCGCAGGAGAAAGCTCTACCCCCCCCAGCCCCCCCTTGTTAAGGGGGGGAGAAGAAAGTACAATGCAACAGTGGCAAAAGTGCAGCAAAGGAATTATTATTGCAGGCGTTGCACAGCCTCAATTTGCCGAAAAATACTGTAGTGCGATCGCCCAAATTTCTAAATCCTTAAACTGGCCAGTTTTAGCAGAAGGACTATCCCCAGTCAGAAACTACGCCCAACTCAATCCTTATCTAATTTCCACCTACGATTTAATTCTGCGAAACCGCGAACTAGCAGATAAATTAACCCCAGAAATCGCCATTCAAATCGGAGACTTACCGACAAGCAAAGAACTGCGAAACTGGCTAGACAAAACCCAACTAAAACGCTACATAATCGACCCCAGCCACCACAATTTCGATCCGCTACACGGCAAAACAATTCACCTGCGAACCTCCCCAGAAAATATCGCAACTAATCTCGCAACTATATTAACTCTTGTCCCCCCCCTTATTAAGGGGGGGTTAGGGGGGGATCGAACCCCTGCTACCACTAATATCTCCCATCAAATCCCCCCCCTGACGAATGGGGAATCAACTCTTGTCCCCCCCCTTATTAAGGGGGGGTTAGGGGGGGATCGATCCCCTGCTACCAACGAATACCTCCAACTTTGGCGCAACACCGAAATCCAAGTCAGACAAACAATAGACCAAAAACTATCCACAATTAACAACATAATCGAGCCCAAAGTTTCCTGGCTGCTTTCCCAAATTTTGCCGCCTGGAACACCGATATTTATTGCCAACAGTATGCCCGTCCGAGATGTCGAGTTTTTCTGGAAGCCAAACAACTTAGAAATAAAAACTTTTGTCAATCGCGGCGCTAACGGTATAGACGGCACATTATCAACAGCTTTGGGAGTTGCTCACCGCAATCAAAGCAGCATCATGCTAACAGGCGATTTAACACTTTTGCACGATACGAACGGTTTTTTAATTAAAAATAAATTTGTCGGTCATCTGACAATCATATTAATTAATAACAACGGTGGCGGAATTTTTGAAATGTTGCCCGTTGCCAAATTTGACCCGCCCTTTGAAGAGTTTTTTGCCACCCCGCAGCATATCAACTTTGCTCAGTTGTGTGCAACTTACGGCGTGGAACACGAGGTAATTGAGGATTGGGAACAGTTCAAACAAAAATTAAGTTTTTTGCCAAATAGCGGGATTCGCGTCTTAGAATTGCAAACAGACAGGCGCGCCGATGCTAAATGGCGGCAAGATAATCTAAGTAAATTTGCCAAAGATTTGTAAATTGGTAGGTTGAGCAGGTGGAAGGAAACCCAACCTACACTAATTTAAACTGCTGGTTGAGCTAGCAGCGGATCTAACTGTCCATCTGCATCAAGTTTGTGAATGTCATCGCAGCCGCCTACGTGTTCGTTATTAATGAAAATTTGGGGCACGCTGCGGCGTCCTTTAGCGCGATCCGCCATTGCTTTTCTAGCGGCTTCGTCGCCATCAATTTTGTATTCCGTGAAATTTACGCCTTTCCACCACAGCAAAGTTTTGGCGCGGATGCAGTAGGGACAGGTTTGCCAAGTATAGATTTCCACATTGGCTTTGATGCGATCGGGCTTGCGGCCCAAGATGGGATTAAGAAAATCAAGCATTTTCATTACGGGGGTAAGGGTGGAACTCATTTAGAAATCATACCCAATGTATAAATTCCGCTGGTATGGGCGCATCTGCCAGAGGTGGGTTTTAAGCTGTCGGGCGATCGCCCTGTGACCCAAGTCACAACTTGACTCTACTCGGATCACTGGCTTTCACCCTAGAGAATCACCTTCGCGACCTTATTAATATCACCGATATTTAGAGGAAACCAGAAGATGATAAATATATCGAATTCAACCGCACTGCCATGCACCCCGTACAACTCCTCCCCGGCGCTATCTCTGAAATCCTCGCTTCTGTAACCGATACAGGCGTTTTGACTCTGGCGGATCGCTACGGTTTGATGGCCGCCACCTTCGACGACTCTCTGAATGACGAAGACAGAGGCTGTGTCAACCGCTTGCTGCGGGCGGTGCTCAGAGGCAGAATCAAAGTAGTCAACGAACTTTCAGCAGCATTCTAATCGGGATTTGAAGTTTTGTTCTGAAGGCAAGGTGAGTCAGCGGTAGATGAAAATAGTGGAAACTCAGGCAGGAGTGGAAACAGCGGTAATTTGAATTCGATTTAAAGTTTTCTCCTCTAACTCAACAACGGTTTATTTGTCAAAGCAGCCTTTACCGGCTGCTTTTTTTTGATTTAATCGCGGATTTCCAGGTTGTACTGGCGGCAGAGGTCGATCAGTTCTTGTTGGAAGCGATCGCGCACATTCTGGGGCGAGACAATCACGCAGTCTTTGCCGTACCGAAACACCTCTCGAATCAACCAAAACGGATTAGAGACGCGCCGCACAACTTGTCGCACCTTGGTTTTTCCCTCTCCTAAGACTTCATCCTGAATATCCTTGTCCACTCTGCGTTCATAGGCTTTGATCAGTCCGCCCCGAAAGTGTAAGTACACTACTAGATAATCTAAGCCTTCGCACCGCCAGTGTCCACTTATAGGGACGATCGCTTTGATGTTGTCGAAGCGCAGACAGCGGTTGTGGATGAGTTCGGCAAAGTCGGGATTTTTGATGTCATCAGTCTCTTCGCACCAGATGTTGAGGTAAAAGCGTTTTTCTTCAAAAGACACCTCGGCGTATCGGACGGTGTACTCTAAGTCCTCTCCTTGGTTATTGCGGTAGAGGAGGTGAAATGGCTGTTGAGCCTTCCTGAGCTGATCCACGCGGGGACGCCATCCCTCGCTGGGTTGACTAACCAGTTGCAGAATTGATTGACGCAGGGGAGCATCAAGGTTGCCCCGATCTAACATTAATGCTGCCAGGACTTCTGCGTCTCGAAGATGGCCTGAATCAACAAGGAGTTTAGCAGCTTGCTGTAAGGCTGCGACTTCGGTGGAGTTGAGGGTGAAGGGTTCACCAACTTCTAACTTGTGCTGGGCGATCGCGACCAATAACCCCGATACGCTGGGACTTTTGCCCCATTTGATACCGAGGCGAAGGGCGATCGCCTCTAGCTGTTCCTTGGTTCCTGCCGGAATTGACAGTGTAATTGTATCTTTTTTGCGGGACATTAAATTAAATGTACTTACATACTTGACAGATTGGGTTTTAAATGTAAATATAATCTTAGTGCAATTACAAATCTCATAGATAACAAATGTTGCTGTGCAAATTCTAGAGCCAACAAAAAAAGCCAGAGGCTAGCTCCGGCTTTCAAGCCCTAATAGGTATTTGTGTGAAAGACAAGGTTATTGTCTCGATCGCGGTACTCTTTCAATTCCTGAAAGGCATTTGTGTATCTATCTTAGCGTGAAAGCGATCGATTGGTTCAAAAAATTTACTTTATCGCTGTACTAACCCAAAATACATGGTAGAGTAAAAAGCAAGCCAGACATAAAGCCAGCTCGCCCGTGTTTAAATTACTTAACTCTTAGAATAGAGCATGGCTGGTCTGGTTGTAAACCTACGCAAATACAACCATGACAGATAATCTTCCGAATCAAATGCTTCGGCTGATGTCCGATGGGCAATGGCATAGCGCCAATGAGCTAATCGAGAGTATTAGCCATCGGTTTTCAGCAACCATGCACATTCTGCGAAAGCAAGGCTATCAGTTTGAGAAACGTCGCCTCAGCGGACAACAGCACGAATACCGACTATTGCTGAACGTCAATAATAGGATGTAATGCTATTTTGTCAGGGGGTTTGAAGGAATTTTTCTCTTTCTACCCCTCTAAAGATAGAGAGAGTGCTAGAGGCAAACTATTCTGACAACAGAAAATTTGGTGTCCTCGCCCTCGAATTTGTTTACCCTACAAAAGTTAACCATGCTCCAAATTTCCCCAACGCTGGCTGAACTTCAGGAAAGTGCTTTACAACTTCCCGAACAAATTCCTTACCTCAAAATGCTCGTTCTCTTTGGTTCTCGTGCCAGAGGTGATACTCACGCAAAAAGTGATTGGGATTTTGCCGCACTTTACGATGAAAAGCTTAGGGAAGAATCTTGCAATAATCGAGGCTTTGCATGGTTTGAAGTTCCTGGAATTTTGGGTGAAGCTTTTAGCATTAACAGCGATGAAATTGATGTCGTTGAATTGAATCGCTGTTCCCCTCTGATTGCCAATTTTATTGCTCAGGATGGCAAACTTCTTTATGAACAAGAATCGGGTCAGTTTGAGCAATTTGTCAAAACTCATCTGATGAACGAGCTGGAATTGCAAGAACTGGAACGTCAACTTTATCAGAGTATTGATGATTTTCTCAAAAATTGGAGGTCAGGATGAGTATTCAGAAAACAGTCGTTTTAACCCGACTCAAATTTATTGGAGAGTATCTGCTCGAATTGAGACGTTTTGAATCGATGAGCCTGGAAAATTATCTAGCTAGCTTCGATTCAAAAATAATCTCAGAAAGAATAATGGAGTTGATCGTTCAGGCAGCAGTTGATATTAACGAGCATATTCTGACCCGTGGAATGAAGGTTAACTCGGATAGTAATCGAGAATCTTTTGTTAAGCTTGGAAGCTATGGAATTATTACACCTGAAGTTAGTGAAGAATTAGTAAAATCCGCAGGTCTGCGTAACATTTTGGCTCATCGGTACTTAGAGATAGATTATGTAATGTTATTTAATTCCGTTCAAGTTGCTTTAATCTATTATCCGATTTACATCGAGCAAGTTGCTGAATACCTTTCTAGAAATAAGTGAAAAATAGCCACTCAAACTCAAGCAAATAAATTATAAAAATCAACAGATTAGGGCAAAAATATGTCAAAGAAAAGCCTGCTTGTTGATGAAGAATCAACAACTTTAGACCACCGCTACTTTAGGGAAGTTCGTCCCCAACTTTACCAACTGCATACCAATCACGGACAGTATGGCACTCGTCAAGGACGCACCCTTGCCGAACACCTCGATTCGGCTTGTCAGTTCGTTTTAACGGTTAGCAAAATTGCCGGAGTTCCCGATGACAAACGCGCTTGTATTCTTGCCGCGACTGCCGTTCACGATTTGAATAAGCTGGCAGACGACGGACGCAATGTTAAGACGTTGGCACGCGATCACACTTTTTTGCTACAACAACTCGATCGCGCCTGCGTTGCCAAATTCGCCCAAACCGAGGCCGAACTCGAACTCGTCCGCCGCCTGATAGAACGCCATTCCGGCCACAGCGCCAGCGATGGAATGCGTTTTTTGCCTGAAGACCCCAACATCAAACGTTGGGCCGCGATGTTGATTGGGGGCGACTTATTTGACTTAGGCATTGAGGAAAATAAGCGCATTCGCAAAGTTGAAACCGAGTTAACCGTTGCTTTGGGTCGTCCTAGTCAGTTATTTAATGTCACTCTTTCCGAAGACCGAGGTTATTTAACTTCGCTGTTGCTGTCAGCTTGTGAAGAGGTTTTGCACGATCGCAATTTGCATACCCTCGCGATCGATCCCAACGGTCAAATTTTTGTCGGAGAAGCCTTTCCCGACGGCGATTTAAGCCCAATCATTGCTAAAAAATGGCAAAAAAAGATCGATCGCGTCTTTAGCAGCAACGTCGAACAACTCGTGAACGCCACCAAAGACGGCATCAAAATCGACCCACAAGCCATCCAACAAAATCCCGAAGCAACTTTAGACGAAGTAGAGAAGTTACTGCTAAAAAAAGCCAGCGGTTACAAAGTCGAAAAAGTCGCAAAGGATATTGAAAAATATGGGGGAGATGCTGGAGAAAATGCCGTTATCGCTGCCGCTGCTGTCGGCTTGCATCCAGTTTCCAATGCCGATGAATTTGCCATTTCTGAAGGGCTAAAAACCGCTTACCTCAGCTATCGGGCCGCCGAACTTAGCCCCAAGGAGGTTTGGGATCGAATTGCGACACAAGTCGGATTATCCCCAGAACAGCGGGCGGCATTGGAACCGTTTAACGCCCAGTACGGACGCTGTTTGTTTGCGGCTAAATCCATCAAGGGCGATCGTGAACAGAAGTTAGAAAAGGTATTTGCCGCCTTAGAAGACTCCTTTCAACTGCGCGGGAAAGCCGAAGAGGTAGACGTATCTGAAGAATTGGTAAATGCCGTTCGGCAACTGCTCAACTTTTCCACACCAGCCAATTGGCAAGGCTTTAATGAACTCACAGCCTACATTGAAGCTAACCCGCGCCAGCGCTGTTCCTTGGGGACGACATCGCTACAAATCGGCGAATTGAGTTCCCCGAAAATGCCACCGGGAACCAAAGTCCAAGCTTTTTCCAATCGTCTTCCCGGCGGCATGATTGCTGAACCCAAACGGCGGGCAGATAACTTATCGGCATTGGGTTATCAGTTGATGGCAGTTGGTGCAAATTTCCCTAATTCTGTCAAACAAGACCCGCTATATCTTCACTTTGCCCTGCCAAAAGGATCGAGTATTGAACTCAGAACAATTTGGCAAAATTTTCTGAAAAATACCGCCGCCCAGAATGAAGATGGGACAGTAACAGTTGACGAAATTAAACTTTACCGGGAAAACGAGATAGTCTTTCAATCCAACAAAATGGTTGGCTGGGCACTGCCAAAACGTCCTGAATTTATCAACTCAACGGTGACAATTCCCGTGCTGTGGGGAGAAGTTAATAACTCCGTCGCGTTGCTGAAATCGCTCAGGTTGGCGTTGGAAATGAGTTTGGCATTTGAGTTTGGTTTTCCCTTTGTTTTGGGTGCCAATCTGGAAGTCGAACCAACTTGGGATTTTTTCGGAAAAGTTGAGGGAATTCCGTCATCTTTGCAGCCACTATTAGGCAGCGGCCAGTATCGGCGAAAGGGTCATTTATCCAAGGAAGAACGGCGCACGGCCGTCACGGCCGAGCAAGTTTTAGAACGACTGCGCTGTATCGGAAAGCTAGCTATTTCGGTGGCAAGTATTCAGAAAAAAGATGACTGTTTGTATGACTTGGCGCGGGCGGCAACTCGTCCCCTGAGTTTCTATTACGTCCTGCTGCGCTGGCTGCTGCGGGAACAAGATGACCCCAATTTGGAGGCAATTTGGTCTCGGATAAAAGAACCTTTGAATACTTTACTGAGGAGTCTCATGTCAGAAGAACACGATCGCGTTTCTAGCTATCTCAAGCAAGCAGCACACATTGCCGAATCTGCTAAGTTGCGGGGCAGTTCCTTCCGCCGCACTGCCCAAACAGAGCCGTTTTCGGAATTTATCAAAGCTGTGCGATCGCGAAAATCTCATATGGATTGGGACACGGTATTTGCCGCCCTAGTGCAGCAATATCACAACCGTCTCGATCGCATTCGAGAACACGGCGTGGGTGCAACAAAATACGAACAAGTCAAGCAGTTTTATCAAGTTTTGCAACAACTGTTTGAGCAGGTTTATCACTCGCGTCCCGAACGACTGCTAACTGATAGCAAAACCCTCGAAGCTGCCTACTTGTTCTTTTTACAAGAAGCGCGTCAAGAACTTAAGTCTATAACCGAATCTGCAACCACGTCTAAAACCGAATCTGCAACCACATCTGCAAACAACTAGGAGAATACAAAATGTCGATCGCAAAATTGCAACCCTTCCTCGCACCTAGCTACGAAAACTTCCCCAAAGGCCGCACCCTTGGGATTGTTGTCCTTCGTACCACGCAATCGGAAACCATTTTTCGGACAGAGGGAACGGGCGAACCGATGTGTAGTGAATACGTGCAAGCTGGCATTGAAGATACCGAATCAATTCCTCGGCTGGTGATGACAAAACGCAAACAAGTTGCACCGGAAAGGCGGAAAGGACGAGAGTTTTTGCGATCGCACAATCTTCTCTACACGGCACCAAAAACTGATGCAATTTGTGCTCTCAATACCAATGCGCCTTGTGAAATGTGCGTTGATTGCTTCCTCTACGGCTTCGCAGCGGGAGGAGAAGGGGCGCAAAAAAGCCGGGTGTGGACAGAGGATGCGTTTAGCGTGTTGCATTCGACAGAACTAATTGCCGATCGCACCATCAATGCTATCTTTGAAACCGGAACTATGCGCGATGAAAAGGGTAACGCTTCGACGGCCCTCAACACCAGCGAATACATCAAACCTGGGGTTCACTTCCTCGATATTGTCACCCTCAAAGATGTCACCGCTGACGAACTGCGCTACACCCTCGGCAACATTTTATTAACCAGTCGTTACGGTGCAGTTTCCAGCCGCGTCGGACGCATGGACAATCAAATTCTCGGTGTATTTGGTGGTATTGCTGAACTGCCGAGTTCTCTGGAATTAGTACAAGGGGTTTATGACAAGCTGAAAGCCCAAAATACCGCCCTCGAACATCCTTTAAAAACCGCATCTTTAGTAGATGCAACTCAGGAAATAATCGGCAGTTGGACAAATAAACGAGGTATTTCGATGCAGCTTTCCCCAGCCGAATGTGACGCGCTGATTGCCGATGTCGATCGACATTGGTCGCTACCGGAACAAGAAACATTCCTCAAACGCTTGGATGAATCCTACGCACCTTGGCGCAAAGTGAAAACTGAAAACAAGACCAAAGGGCGAGGTAAAAAATCGGAGGAATCATAAATCTTGTCCCTGTGTCGGGGCGGGTTTACAAATATCCTCAATTTAAAGGATAGGGGTGAACTTGCCCGTACAGGATTTGCGTTTATTTAATTGTTTGAATTAATCTCTACCATGCCGCAATTAGAACTTTCCCGAACTTCTTCCGCTTCCGTAATTACCTATCAAACCGCACACTTAGTCGAACTTTGGTGCGCCGAGCCGGTGTTTTTTGCCTCGCGGGAATTGTCTGATACTTATTATACCGAAGGGGCGATCGGCAATTATGCACTAGCCTATGCTTTAGGTTGGGCGCGATCGCCCTATCGCCTCACCGGACAAGACACCAGCAGACCTCGGTATATAGAAGATTTAACGCCCCTTTCCGGTAATAGCTACATCCTCCCCGCATGGCCGGCTGACGGCACTTTATCTTTCAGATTTGAGCGGTTTAACGCCCTTTCTGACTCCTATTGGTATGCGATGACAAATAACCGAGTAGCAACGGCGCGCGAAGATTTACCCCTCAGTAGAACGGGAAAAAAACCCAGTACCTATCGTCCTAGCAACTTCCCCCAAACCGGGCGATTGCGAGTAATTGAACGAGGAAATCGGTTTCAAACTTTGGTATTTGGCGATCGCGAATTGCCCGAATACATTCGCGTCGGCAAATTTACCAGCAAAGTCCGCGTTGAAATCATTAAAAAATTCGATGTTATTCAACTTCCAAGGGGCGATTATCGCTGCAATACCTATCTCAGTGCGGCTGACTTACCTGCAAATATCGAACTCCTCGCTTTCGACTTAATTTCGATGCCGCCCGCATCGTTATTGAAAAATCTTTCGTTTCGCGGTGAGGCGCTGCAAGCCGGCGATTTTATTCTCCCAGCTAACCTTGAATTCTGTGGTGGAAACAACAATGGATAATCTGAAAATTAAACTCGAACCAGCCAGCATTTCTGCCTGTCCCCAATTGCCTAAACAACTGGAATTTATGGGACAAGCCTTGCAGCATCAAGTCGATGTTTATGAAGCGTCCGAAAATAATGATATCATTCTCGACCTCGCACCGACGGGAACGGGAAAAACCAAAGCCGGATTGAGTGTTTTGCTGCACAACTCTCAGCGCAATGCTATCTATATTGCGCCCACAAATGCCTTAATTGACCAACAAACTGAAGCCGCCGAAAAATTTGTTCGGGAGGCTGGTTTACCTCATATCGTAAAAGCTGCTTCTGCTAGACAAGTCCATTCCTGGCCAGACGATCGCGTTGGGAAACGTTCAGGGGAAAAAATCTATAATGTTTTGCGCGAACCTGCAACTATTTTTCCTGAATGCGGTGGCGGTAGACCAATTTTGCTGGTGACAAACCCGGATATTTTCTACTACGCGACGTTTTTTGCTTACAATAATATCGATCGCGGAAATATTGCCAGTGAATTTTACAGCAGTTTCTCGACTGTAATTTTCGATGAATTTCACCTTTACGATGCCAAACAATTAGTTAGCTTGTTTTTCTATCTCGCTTTATCTAAAGAGTTTGGCTACTTTCAGTACAATAGAAAAATTGTTCTGTTGACGGCAACGCCAGAACCGGCTTGCGAAGAAGCCTTAAATGTCTTAGGAAAAAATGGGGTAAAAATTGCTCGAATCGATGGCAAAAGTCAAATTAGTTATCTACGTCCTTCTCAAACTGAAGTCAAGCTAGAAATTCGCAAGCAGGTTGATAAAGAAACTACGATCGCAGAAATTGTCCAAGAAGTTCTGCG
This sequence comes from Microcoleus vaginatus FACHB-2002, assembly GCF_040004035.1. Taxonomy (GTDB): domain Bacteria; phylum Cyanobacteriota; class Cyanobacteriia; order Cyanobacteriales; family Microcoleaceae; genus Microcoleus; species Microcoleus vaginatus_C. The sequence goes on from NZ_JAMPLN010000050.1 coordinate 32,188, forward strand.
GCGACTCAGAGAAAATCCTGACCAAAATGGGGCGGTAATTCTTGATGCCAAAGATACCCTAGGGCGCATTTCTGACCAATTGCGCGATCGAGGATTTGCCGATTTCTGCGGGCGGATTACGGGGGATACACCGAAGGAAAAACGTGCGCTGGCTGCCCAAAAACAAGTGATTCTAGCTACCAGTACCGTCGATGTGGGCTTCAACTTCGATCGGGAGAAAGAAACACCCCGGCAAAATCTCGATTGGTTGATTTTTTCCACGCGCGATCGCTTTTCATTCTGGCAGCGCATCGGGCGTGTCGGAAGGGTTTTAGGGAGAACGCAAACCGAAATTCCTTCTGAGGCGATCGCCTATTTGCCCGATCGCGCTTGGGAACAAGGCATCGAACAACTTGACTGTTCCGGTGGACGCAAAACCCTGACGGAAATGTTAGAAAGTCTAGACTGCATGAAGCGTCCCTTTCTCGACATTTACTGGCGTTCCGAAGCTTTTCTAGAAATTGCCAAACCCTTACTGGAACTGGAAACTTTGCTGGAAAATTTGCCCGAAGCAAGTTTAGTTATGCAGCTTTATCAAACCATGCAAATAGTCTTAGGAGGTAAACGAGACTGGAATTCTTATCGGCGGCGGATGAAGGTATTGCAAGGTGCAGAAAATGTGGCCAAATCTACTATCAAACAAATTCAAAAAGAGTGGCAGTACATTAAAGGCGGTCAAAACTGCGTCATCAGTTTTATGCAAGCAAACTATCCCGAAGATTGGGAAGAAATAGATTCTGGGAGAACCTCAATCGAATTAGTTGAGGAAAAAATCCGCAAAAACCAAACAGTCGCTGAAGAGTTGAAAGAATACGCGACAATTCTCAAAGCCACTTATGCGCCACTTTTCAAGTTTCGAGAAAGTTTGTTTGAAAATGTCAAGATTTATGACCCCAAAAACTTTTTACTCGATGAAGTCGGCGAAACCAATCTCGATCCCATTCACCTGCTGAGATTTTTTGAATTTGCGTCCGATGAAAATGGGATTGTGCTTACCGATCGCGCCACCGAAACTTACGGACTAAAATTTGCATTGCAAGTTGCAGATTTAGAAGATTTTGCAAACAACTATCTTTGCAAACTGTATGCTTTTAAAAATTGTACGATCGAACGGACGATCGGCGATAACGTCCGTCCCACAGCGTTAATTTCCCAGCTTACACCGTCCTTAATGCCCGGTGTGATTGTCCGAGAACATCGCAAAAATCGCTGGGCAATTCTCAAACTCAGAAAACAAGGAATCGAATGCTATCCGATTACGGTCAAAGATAGCTTTGCTAACGAACAAGAATATACATTTTTTCCAAGTTTATCCGGCATTTTGGCGATCGCCTCCGCTGGCATTACCTTAAGATGTCCTGACAATCAAGAATTCTGGGTAGTTTAAATTATGCCGCACAGCCTAGTCCTCAACATCCTTCCCCTGGCCCCAATTCCCCCCGGATACCTCACCGGAAGACACCTGCACGCCCTCTTCCTCACCCTCGTGAGCTCCGTTGACAAACAACTCGGCGATCGCCTCCACGATGCCGCCGCCCAAAAATCCTTCACCCTCAGCCCTTTGCAAACTAAAAAATGCCCTTTCAAAAAACACCATTTCCTGCAATGGGAACACACAGAACCGATTCCAGAACACACCCTTTGTTGGTGGCGAATTACTCTGCTTGATGACACTTTATTTGGCAAATTAACTAATCTTTGGCTGAATCTCAATCCCTCGAAGCCGTGGCATCTCGGGCCCGCCGATTTGATGATTACTAAGATTCTCGGAACGCCCCAAGTAGATCAGCCTTGGGCTAATGCTTGCGATTACTCTCAATTGTACGATCGCGCTTCGGAAACTAATCGCTTAATTGCCCTCAGTTTTGCGACTCCTACTACCTTTCGACAGGGAAAATTTGATTCAGTGATTCCTACTAGAGACTGCGTTTTTAACAGTCTCCTCAGTCGCTGGAATAAGTACAGCCCGATCGCAATTTCCGATCTTTCCTTCGATGCACTTTTTTCGACATTTGTCAATATCCGAAGTGAAAAATTGACTAACTATCAAAGCGATTTTGTCGGCATGGTTGGGGAAGTTAGTTATCGGATTTTGGGAGATGTGGAGCCTTTAGTGATTAAGCAAGTTAATGCTTTGGCTGATTTTGCTGTTTACTGCGGGGTGGGCAGAAAAACTCCGATGGGGATGGGAATGACTAGGCGAATAGTTGTTAATAAGAGTTCTTGATAACTGAACGTAAAAACCATAGTCCGCCAGGGGTTGAAACCCCTGCCTCAAAGCTAAAGTCCTCTTAAGAGGACTGCAAGTATGAATAATTAAATTACTTTTTCAGTTGGTTTAAACCTTTGCGCTTACTGTTACCGATAAGCTCAAAATCTCATCAATGATTAAATTACTTCTTCAGTCGGTTTCAACCGACTTTAGCTATGAGACAGGGGTTTCAACCCCTGGCGGACTGGGGCATCACTAATTAATTCCCAATTACCAATCTCCTACAAACCATCAAAAACATGAACGATTTAGATTACATTTCGATCGCAACTCTCAACCAATATTCCTATTGCGCTCATCGCTGTTGGCGAATGTCTTGTGCGGGAGAATTTACCGATAATCAGTATACCATTGAAGGGACAAGTTTGCACGATCGCGTTCACACGATGGGCGAAATAAATCGCGATAAAACTTGGCAGGTTCGGGCGATTTGGCTGAAATCCGAGCGCTACAAACTGATTGGTAAATCGGATTTGATTGAGTCGGCTGAGGGTGAGATTTACCCCGTGGAATATAAGCGGGGACGGAAGGGGGAATGGGATAATGATGAGTTGCAGGTTTGCGCTCAAGCGCTTTGTTTGGAGGAGATGACGGGGAAAACTATTGCGACTGGATATGTGTATTACGCGCAGTCGCATCAGCGGCAATTAGTGGAGATTTCTGAGCAATTGAGACAGGAAGCGATCGCCACTATTGAAAAAGTCGCTGCTCTTTGGCGATCGGGAAATATCCCTTTACCAGTTTACACGGCTCGGTGTACGGGATGCAGTCTTTTTCCCCAATGCCTGCCCCAAGCTGCGGCCAAAGTCAACCGCTATCAAGAAGCAAGTTAACCTGCAAATAGGAGAATTCACAATGGGAACAGTTTACATTACTCAAGAAGATGCTTTTATCGGCAAAGTGGATGAACGTCTGACGGTTAAAGCTGATAAAAAAAATCTGTTGGACGTGCCATTAATTAAGATTGATGGTGTTGTTGCATTGGGACGGGCTACAGTTTCGCCTGCTGTTGTTTTGGAACTTTTGGAACGTCACATTCCTTTAAGTTTTCTGACTCTAAACGGACGTTATTTGGGGAGGTTGGAACCGGAAATGACGAAAAATATTTTTGTGCGAAAAGCTCAGTGGCAAGCGGCTGGGGAATCGGAACAAGCCGTGCATTTAGTTAGGGGATTTGTACGGGGAAAGCTCAAGAATTACCGCAATACTTTGTTAGAGTGTCAGCGCAAATATTCTCCACAGGAATTTGAAAAGCCGATCGCCCAATTGAAACAAGTCATCGCCTCTATTGACAAAACTTCGAGTATTAATTCTCTGCGAGGATTAGAGGGGGCGGGTAGTGCGACTTATTTTGGCTGCTTCAATCAACTGATTCGCGTGCCGGAATTTAGCTTTGAAGTTCGCCGCCGCCGTCCGCCTACTGACCCGGTAAATTCTCTGTTAAGTTTGGGATATTCTCTGCTGCGGCACGATGTTCAAAGTGCGGTGAATATTGTGGGATTCGATCCGTATTTGGGATATTTGCATTTTGAGCGCTATGGCCGTCCTTCCTTAGCGCTGGATTTGATGGAAGAATTTCGACCTTTGGTAGTTGATGCTGTAGTGTTGACGGCGATAAATTTGCAGAAAGTTTCGCCTAATGATTTTACGGCAGAACCGTTGAGCGGGGCGGTTTCTTTGACAAAAGAAGCGCTGCACAATTTTTTGCGAATTTACGAACAAAAGAAACAGTCAAAGTTTAAGCATCCAGTGATGGGAAAGTTGTGTACTTATCAAGAAGCTTTTGAAATTCAAGGGCGGTTGATGGCTAAGTATTTGATGGGTGAAGTTGATAAGTATCCACCTTTGATTTTGAGATAGGGAGGGCGATCGAGTTATGTTTGTTTTGGTTTGCTACGATATATCTGAGGACAAGCGCCGCACTAAGATTCACAACATCCTCAAGTCTTATGGGGAATGGAAGCAGTATTCGGTGTTTCATTGCGAGGTGACGGATACCCAGTATGCCCGGATGCGCCAACGTCTGAGTAGGGTGATTAAGTCGGAAGAAGATAGCATCCTGTTTCACTATTTGTGCGCTTGCTGTCAGGGCAAGATCGAGCGGATTGGCGGCCGGGCACCGCTGGATACTACGATTTTTATGGTTTGATTTTGCGTCTGGCTGTAGGTGTAGAACGGAGGGGGTGAATTTTAATGGCTGGGAGCTTTACTAGGACTGGGTTTGCAGTGGTTTGTACCTCATGCGGGTCAGACGCAAATGCTGAAAGCTTTACTGGGAGAGAGTTTGAGGTCTATTTGAATTTTGCCCCCTTGACAGGGCGATCGCCCAAACGGTATATTGATTGCAGTCAGACGCAACTGAACCTTGAAAACCTTATATTTCAAGCCTCCCAAACCCCGGCGGCCGAAAACAACCTAAAACCCTATCAGGGATTGAAACGCGGGGTAAAGACCAAACAGCTAAAGCTGCTAGAGCCGAAAACAACCTAAAACCCTATCAGGGATTGAAACATACGCAATACGTATGTCGCAAGAGATCGAAACAACTAGCCGAAAACAACCTAAAACCCTATCAGGGATTGAAACTAATTCTAATGATTTTTGTCTTCTGACAGCGTCTATAAGGCCGAAAACAACCTAAAACCCTATCAGGGATTGAAACAGATCCAACAGCCAAAAAAGATGATAAAATTTTAGGCCGAAAACAACCTAAAACCCTATCAGGGATTGAAACTCTGAAAAGGGTTAGGGAGGTTGATGATGACCTTGCCGAAAACAACCTAAAACCCTATCAGGGATTGAAACGAATGCGGGTTTCCTGCGATCGCAAAAGCTCAGCCATGCCGAAAACAACCTAAAACCCTATCAGGGATTGAAACTACTGAAGGGGTATCAAGCTGCGGGGGGCTTTAAAGCCGAAAACAACCTAAAACCCTATCAGGGATTGAAACCAAAATTCGTAAAGTTTACGACGGCGGTGTGTTTAGCCGAAAACAACCTAAAACCCTATCAGGGATTGAAACCTGGGCTAGATGGGGGGGTGTTGAGCCTAACCAGTCTGCCGAAAACAACCTAAAACCCTATCAGGGATTGAAACCTGCTCCTGTCCCTCTTACTTTTCAAGCTAGTCAAAAGCCGAAAACAACCTAAAACCCTATCAGGGATTGAAACTCCTGCCTCTAGCTATCCTGGTTTGGTTAAATTAGGCCGAAAACAACCTAAAACCCTATCAGGGATTGAAACCAACTAGCTTATTATTGTAAAATAAATAATTATAAAGCCGAAAACAACCTAAAACCCTATCAGGGATTGAAACGTAAGTCATTGTGTTTTCTCCTAGTTTGTTGACGCCGAAAACAACCTAAAACCCTATCAGGGATTGAAACAGCGAATACATAGAAAATCATCGTTGGTTGAATGGCCGAAAACAACCTAAAACCCTATCAGGGATTGAAACTTGGAAGAAAGCAGTTTGTCCAGTTGGTCACTGGATATTTTGCGCCGAAAACAACCTAAAACCCTATCAGGGATTGAAACTTGGAAGAAAGCCAGCTTTACCAATCATTTCGTGCCGAAAACAACCTAAAACCCTATCAGGGATTGAAACAAAAGCGTTTAGGCGGTTCGCTACCGCCACAATTGCCGAAAACAACCTAAAACCCTATCAGGGATTGAAACTCCTAATTTGATGAGATGGGATGCCGTCTAGAATCGCCGAAAACAACCTAAAACCCTATCAGGGATTGAAACTTTTAATTGTCATTTTTTGGTGTTTCAGTCTAACTGCCGAAAACAACCTAAAACCCTATCAGGGATTGAAACTTGGCAAGAGCTGCAAGGGCGATCGCAATTCTTGCCGAAAACAACCTAAAACCCTATCAGGGATTGAAACGAGATCGTTGGCTTGTTTTAACGCATAGACAAGCATTGGCCGAAAACAACCTAAAACCCTATCAGGGATTGAAACCTACTGCAACCAATTCTTACTACTGCAGAGCAAGTGCCGAAAACAACCTAAAACCCTATCAGGGATTGAAACAACCACGCCATACATTATGTAGGCAACGAAGTTGCTACAGCCGAAAACAACCTAAAACCCTATCAGGGATTGAAACTGGATGCTAAGTGCTGGCAAGGGTTCCGGCTTTGCGCCGAAAACAACCTAAAACCCTATCAGGGATTGAAACCCGTTTGTGAACCGCATCCCGGTTGAGAACCAAAAAGCCGAAAACAACCTAAAACCCTATCAGGGATTGAAACAGTACCCTGTAGAAGATTACTGGCTGTTTGCCTCACTGCCGAAAACAACCTAAAACCCTATCAGGGATTGAAACTCTCAGTGGTTGCAGAATGAGCGAGGCGATCGGCTTGGCCGAAAACAACCTAAAACCCTATCAGGGATTGCTGGGGGGGTGACAACCAGCCTGAAACCCAGAGGTGGTGAGGATTGAGCCCATGTGTGCTAAAAAAAGATAGGCAGCATAATTGTTACACGCTTGCCTATCCCAAAAATAATG
>NZ_JAMPLN010000051.1:0-38234 GCF_040004035.1 Microcoleus vaginatus FACHB-2002
GCCGTTCGTTCAGTTGTCAATACTGGGAAGCGACAGGGTTTAACTGCTTATCAATCCATTCAAGAAGCTCTCTCTATTGATGGCTCCCTTTTTTCCCCTAGTTGAGCAATTACGATTATTCCTACAACCTCTTTGAAGAAAAGCTTTTTGAAGAAAAGAAGGTTTTGCAAATCGATGCTGAAAGCCTTGTTGAATCCCTCAGCAAGCTTGATGCTTATGAATTTGTCAAAGTGAAAGGGAGATTATTATTCAGCGATGTTAAACTAATCAACGAGACAATCGATGAGTTTAATAAGCTAGGAGAAGCTCTTGTTTACCTCACAAATTTTCCTAATTTGGATCAGCTAAAGCAGCAATATAGTGCTATCTCGTCCCAAGCCACAAATAGAAATGATAAAGCTTTTGCCAAGCAAACATCTAAGAGATTAGATGATCTTTCTGCCATAGCAAAGCAACTTGGAATGAACATGGATCAGGGATTTTTAGATAGACTTCGGCTTGTACTGAACTATGGTTACAAAGATCAGTTAGAGTTAAAAATATACTTATCAAATAACAGTGATGAAATATTTTTATTTAGTGCTCCACTGAAAAGAGCATTTCTCAAAGAAGAAGAGCATTTAATAGTTAGTAAATTTTCTAGATATTCAGAAAAAGAATTTTGCATTTTTGGGATGATTACACAAAGTAGAGGAAACCAGCCTGCTTTACCTGTTAAAGAGAATGCAAATCCTAAAGATATCAAGCAAGCAATTTCTCAGCTAGTTCTGGGACTTTTAAATCTAGAAAAACAATTTACGGGCAAAATCGAAAATGAAATAATGATTGATCCGATTGCTGTTTATAGAGAACTCTAGCTCCAATTCAAGCACAGCCTAACAATTCAAATGCAGCGGACGGTAGAGCCTGCTGGTAGTGAGTTCGAGGTTATCTGCCGCCGCTGACTTGAGCCGTTATCTGGCAAACGCTGCCTGACTTTGGAGATGATTGGGAAGCTCGATCAATAGTTAAGGATTTCGACGGAGATTTTCATGAACGCCTTTTGAGTCGGTACAAACCCCGTGCTTTCGCGCCGGGGAGAATACCAACAACAACTATCAAGGCAACTCAACCGAACTCGGTTTAGCAATGTGAGGCAAACCCCAGCCCAATTTTTCCCGCAAAATGTGGAAAAACTCAAAAGATTGCACCCGAATAAAGCGGGCTGGGTACTGAGCTCGCTCGACTTGCACCCAATCTTCCGGCAGAACATAACATCCGCCGTTCCCGTCTACCACCATTACCAGGCGGTTTGGACTCGCCGGCAAAATCTTGACCGGCTCAGTGTTGGAAAACACCAAAGCCCGCGAAGCCATTGAATGCGGGCAAATAGGCAGCAACTGCAACACCGGTACTCCGGGAATGATGACCGGCCCACCGGCAGAAAGGGCGTAAGCTGTCGATCCTGTGGGAGTTGCGATGATGACTCCATCAGCGGCAATGTCAATAGAGGCGTGCTGGCCGATCGCCACTTCAAAATGACACATACAAGTCAGCGGTTCCCGGTGCAGCACCATTTCATTGAGACAAAGGGCTTCCCAGAGGCAGTCGTTTTCTCGAAACAGCCGCACGGCCAGCATCGATCTTTCTTCTATTTCGTATTCTCCGGCGATTACCTTTTCCAAAGCTTGCGGCAGCAAGTTCAGGTAAGTTTCTGTTAAAAAGCCCATGTGACCGGTATTGACAGTCAGCAGCGGCACTCCAATCGGAGCGACTTGGCGAAATGCAGACAGCACCGTACCGTCGCCGCCCAAAACCACTGCAAACTCCATGTCGCTGTCAAAACCGGGGGGGACGAGTTGTTCGATCTGAGTGTGGCACAGGGGGCGATCGGGGCTAGAATAGCCCAGAATTCCTCCCGAACCAGAAACCGAGCAAACCTCCCAGCCGCGGGCAGTCAGCTTGTCTTCCAACTCTGCGGCGATGCGACAAGCCACAGGTTTAACGTCGTTGTATATAATCCCAGCTTTCGGCACTTTAAAATGTAAAGGGCATTTTTTGTTTACTCCGTTTTTTAGTCTTAAGCTGCTCGTACTCTATTTCCTTGAGCTTCTTCATAATCAGATTAAAGTATTCTTCCAGATAAGACTCCAAAGTAGTAGTTTCTTTGGGGTCGATTCCGAAGACACTGTAAACATCATCCATCGGAGCTTTCAAGGGTTTTCCGGCTGCCAAAACTTCTGAAAAAGCCAATCTGTCAGCTACGTTCCAACTCCACTGAAAGAACTTAGCAAATTGACGAGTAGCCTTCAACAAGGCGTCTGGGGTGCGCGTAATTTTGGCTTGCTTCCCTGACAGCCGTTCGCACAACCGCACGATTTCGTCAGCATCCCAAGCGCGATTTCCCACCACCGGAAAGCTTTTTTTCTCAGTTTCGGGAACGGAAAGGGCCCGGACGGCAAATTTAGCAACGTCTTGAGTGTTCATGTAGGCAAGGGCGGATGGCTTGTTGGGCAGCCAGACTGCCTGATTGTCCAAAATCGGCATTGCATACAGGCTCACCAGTCCTTGCAAAAAGCCGCAAGGTCTCAAGATTGTGTAGTCTAGACCGGATTCTGCTAAGAACAATTCGGTACAGCGCTTGATTTCCAACAAGGGGACTTGGGGATATTTCTCAGCGTCGAGAAAGGAAAAGAATATGTAACGCTTGATGCCTGCTGCTGCTGCTGCTTGGATCAGCGATACTTTTCCGTCCCAGTCTACTCTTTTGATGCTGACAGAATCGGCTGCACTCGCTGTTGCTGCATCGATAATAGCACTGACGCCTTCTAGGGCCGGAGGCAGACTCTCTGGCTGGCAAAGGTTCCCCGGTACGAGTTCAGCGCCCCATTCTTTCAAAAATGCAGCTTTTCTGTAACTTCTGACTAAACAGCGCACCTGGTAGCCCTCGTCTAGGGCGCGGCGGGCTATTTGGCGGCCGAGAGTGCCGGTGGCACCTAAAATCAATAAAGTCATCTAGGGATTAATTATGAATCTTAAACTTTCTATAAGATGGTATCAGGTTTTTGTTAAGTTTGTTATAAAAACTTAACAAAAACCTGAAATTTTCTCATTTTAGGCTTGAGATATTCGGCAGAAGGCTGGCTTTCGGCAGAAAGTAGACTCTAGAAGGCAGAAGGTAGAAGGCTTGTGAAGGATTGGTTGAAAAAAACTTATTCTTCGCGGCCTTGCAATTTGAGTAGGAGGAAGCCTCCACCTATACCCACGAAAATTAGGGAAAAGGACAAAAAGGCTGCAGTAAAAATTTCAGGATTCATGATTTGATATGTCCAATTGGGCGATCGCATTAAATAAAGATAATATAATTTGGGGCAAGCAGGTACATGAATGCTAAAATTTCAGTGCCGAAATTCCTGTATTTTGTTGGAGAAAACTGCCTTGAGTCTCGATCGGGAATCACAACTAGCTATAACTCTGGGAGATCCGGCGGGAATTGGGCCGGAAGTGATTCTCAAGGCATTGGCCGATCCCGCTGCTGGTTTGAGGGCAACGGTTATAGGTTCTAGGAGAGTTTTGCAGGAAACTTACGATAAGTTGCGATCGAGCAATCCAGCAGCACAAGCGGCAAATCCCGAAACATTAAACATTATTGATATCGAACCAGACAGCAAGTGGGGCGAAATTGTCCCCGGCGTCGGGAGTGCAGCTAGCGGGGCTGCTAGCTTTGCTTACATGGAAAGCGCGATCGCCCGTACCCTAGCCGGCGAATTCTCCGCCATCGTGACAGGCCCGATTTCCAAAACTTGCTGGCAGGCTGCCGGTTATAATTATCCCGGACAAACAGAACTCCTCGCAGAAAGAGCAAAATCGCAGCGGTTCGGAATGCTGTTTGCCGCCACATCTCCTCACAGTGGCTGGACCCTCGTAACTTTACTGGCTACGACACATATTTCCCTGCGTCAAGTCCCCGATGCGTTGAGTCCCGAATTACTGAGTGAAAAACTAGAATTACTGATAGACTGTTTGCGGGAAGATTTTGGGCTGGAAAGACCGAAAATTGCGATTTCTGGCTTAAATCCTCACAGCGGCGAAAATGGCAAACTGGGAAATGAAGAGCAAGACTGGATGATACCTTGGTTGGAAACGCAGCGCGATCGCTTTCCTCAAGTGCAGTTAGACGGGCCAGTCCCCCCCGATACCCTGTGGGTAAAACCGGCTAAAGTTTGGTACGGTTTAGCCAAGGAAGCTCACGACGGTTACTTGGCAATGTACCACGACCAGGGGTTGATTCCAGTAAAATTGATGGCTTTCGATAAAGCAGTCAACACTACAATTGGCTTGCCTTTTGTCCGCACCTCTCCGGATCACGGCACAGCTTTTGATATTGTAGGTCAGGGGATTGCAGATGCCTCCAGCATGAAGGCAGCATTGCAGTTGGCGGCTCAGTTGGCTAGTCGCAGAACAGCAGTTAAAATAAGGCGATAGCTTTAGTACGCCTGACGCTTGGAACAATTGTGTCATTCCTATTGATTTTCGCTGGGGTGAGGCGGCAAGCAAGCTGGTAATTTCCTTCGGTCGATAAAAATCACGTTTGGGTAGGGCAGTATGGCAGCATCTAATGATAATTCAGGCAAAATATATCAGTCAGAAAAAGAGGTTTCTGAGGCAACTCAGGCAAGTTCTAAAGCTGGAGAGCAACTACAGGAATTGCTAACCATACTGACTGAATTCCAGTTATTAAAAAAATCAAAAAAAGAACCAAGCGAGCTGAAGTTACCGCTTGCGGAAAAGTCTATTCAGCGATTGGAGAATGAGGAAAATAGGCGCAAACAATTGTCTTTTCGGATCGAATCACCGAGTATTGTACCCGAAGTATTAACTAACGACGAAGAGATCCCATCTCAAAGACGAGAAAACAATAATGAGGAACCCGATTTATCTATAGCCGGGAAGATAGCAAAAAAAAATCCACCGTCTGAGGAAGAGTTAGAACAAGCAGTAGAGGAGTTTAAGCGGTTGCAGCAATTGCTGTTTGAAAGGGATTTACCGGAATTTTACAGTAATGTTTTGAGCGTGGAACAAAGATTAGAAAATTTTGAGAAGTTGATGTCTCAACCCCAAGAGTTGATGACTTTACTGAAGCCGTTAATTCCTGAGTTGATGAGAGATGAATTAGAGGGGTTGAAGTCGGAATTAAAAAAGGCGAGCGAACTCGCTAGCAGCGATCAAATTAATCAGCTCGAATTGCAGACAAAAATAGCGGATTTGGAAAATAAAATTGCTAACTTCAACCAGCAGCAACTGCCGAATTCAGAACAGTTAATGCAACGGGTGATGTTGGTGGTGGGCGAGCTGCTCAAGCGTAAGGTAGAGGAGTCTAAGTTAGAGGTAGCTTCGGCGATCGCACCAAAAGTCAATCAAGTAATTCACAATCAAAACGGACTTGAAGAACAGGTAGTAAGAATTGAAGATAGAGTTGCGAATATTCAGCAGCGTTACCAGCAGCAACCGGAAGATTTAATTAAGCAGCTAGTACCAGTAGTTAGCGACTTGCTGAACCGCAAAATTAGTGAATTAAAATCCGAGATTGTAGAAGCTGTTACCCCCTCAGTACAGGTAAGAATAGCTTGGGTAGAAATAGAAGAAAAAGTATTGAGCATCATCGAACGCCGGCTGGCTACGCAAGAGTCGCCAATTCAGAAGCCAGAAGAGATAATGGCGATGCTAATGCCGGCAATAACTGATTTGCTGAATCAGAAAATTGATGAATCAAAATTACAAGTAGCAGCGGCGATCGAACCTTTGATACAATCAGCAATTCTTCAAAGAGAAGTTCAAGGAAAATTGAGCGATGTAGAAAGTAGACTAAATAATCTCCAGCGACAGCAAAAATCTCAGCCGGAAGATATAATGGCAAGGTTAATGCCGTTAATGATTGAGTCGCTGAACCGGAAAATCGAGGAGACAAAGTTAGAGGTGAGAGAGGCGATCGCACCTGGTGTCAACACGGCTATTCAAAACAGCGGTATTGCAGCACAAATATTAAATAATGAAACTAAGATTGTCGAAGTTCAGCAGCAAGTTTTAGGCGAGATAGAAGGGTTGATGGCAAGAATAATGCCAGTGATTGTAGAAATGCTGTCCCGAAACATTGGGGAAGCAAAGCTAGAGATAGAATCTGCGATCGCCCCCGCTGTCGATGCCATCATTCAGAATAAAAAGATCGAGCAAAGACTCGGCAAGATCGAACAACAGATTGTGGCGATCGAACACCGAATTTATGAATCGACAGACTTGTTTACCGATTTACTGAAACCTTTGATTGACGAGCTGATGGTTAGCCATCACGCCCAACTACAAAAGTCGGTCATCGAATCTATTTTACCATTGTTAGATGAAGTTGTAAGTTATAATTACAGACTCAACGATAAAGTAGGGGAACTCGATCGTAAAATTACTGATGCTGAATGGGGAGGCAATCGGGAAGAATTACTCGCCCGAATTAAAATCATGTTTCCCGAAATGATGCTCCAAACCATTAATGAGTCGAGACAATCATTTGCCGAAACCCTAGCTCCGATAATTGATGAAATAATTAATACCAAAACCAGAGAAAACAGGCAATCAATGGGAGTAGCCATATCCCCGGCTCTTCCTGTAGGAATCAGCCACAGAGTCAGTGAATCGCCCGATGAAATTGCAATGGCGATCGCGCCGGAAATGGCCGCCGCTATCAAACAGCAAATTCATCTCAAGCGAGAAGCAATGTCGGATGCACTTTATCCGATCATCGGTAGCACGATTTTAAAATACATCGCCGAGATGATGCGGGAAATTAATGAAAAACTCGAAGCATCTTTAAGTCCAGAGAGAATTAGTCGCAAAATTAAAGCCAAATTACAGGGCATTTCTGAAGCAGAATTGCTGATAAAAGAAACAACACCGCTGACTGTTAAAGCTGTTTTTTTAATTCAAACACAATCGGGCTTAGTAATTTCAGCAGTGCAGAAGTCTGAACGCGAACAGCTAGAATCAGACATGGTAGCGGGGATGCTGACTGCTATTCGGGCTTTTGTCAACGATTGCATCTCTCAGTCGGGAAATATTGCAGAAATTGATGCTATCGAATACGGCACATCTAAGATAGTATTGGAAGTAGCGGGTTCGTGTTATCTGGCAGTAGTGATGCAAGGAGAAACCCGCCAGTGGTTTAAGTATAAAATGAGAGCGATATTCAACAATATTGTTCAAGAATACGGAGAGCAAATTCGCTCATTTAACGGCGATCCAGCAACTGTACCACCAGAAGTAAACTCGAAATTGCAAAAATTAATCGATACAGATGTAAAAGTTAAATCTTCTAAACTTCCCATTTTACCAATTATCGGTTTGGCAGCGTTAGGTTTAATTGGCATACCTTGGGGAATTTATCAATACCGCAGCGGCGTGGAAGCCAGCTTAGAAGCAGATACGAATTTAGCATTACAATCTGCTCCAGAGTTATCGGTTTATCGTATCGCTGCGGATGTTAAAGATAAATTATTGGAGATTTCGGGACGAGTGCCCAATCAAAATCTGCGATTGAAAGCGGAAAAAATCGCTCAGCAAGTGGCTCCACAATCAAGAATTGAAAATAAAATTATAGCCGTTGAAGTACCTCCAGATCCGGTTTTAGTCGAAGCTGATGTCAAGCGGACGGCAGCTCTTTTGAATAAAGTAGAAAGCATTAATATCTCAGCTCGCTATGCAGAGGGAAAAGTCGCCGTTGCAGGCAGCGTAAGCAAAGTGCCAGATGCTCAGAAAATAACTCAAGCTTTTGAGAAAATTCCGGGGGTGAAGTCCGTAACAAATACAGTGATAATAGGAACTCCACCGCCGCCAAAGATAATAATGCCAGTTCGCGTGTATTTCGGTGCAGGTTCGGCAAGTTTGCAGGCGAAAGATGTAGCAGAAAAGCTTAGCAAAGTCAAGGAATATATGGAGAAAAATCGCACGAAGAATTTAAGGATAGTGGGCTACAGCGATTTTAAAAGCACTCCGGTAGAAAATCAAACGTTGGCACTGGAAAGGGCGAAAAATGTGAAAAATATTTTGGTTAGACAAGGGATAAATGGCAACAGAATACAAGTTGCTTCTACTAAGGGTCGTCCCGAAGGTGTGGAGGCAAATCAACCGCTGTGGCTGAGCAGATTGGTAGTGTTTGAGGTGATAAATTAAAATAGGGAATAGGGAATAGGGAATAGGGCATCGGGCATCGGGCATTGTTAATGGGGAATTTTCCCTAATGACTAATGACTTATTTCTCTTAATTTATAGTAACTGGCAAGAAGGTTAGGACATTTTATATCGCTGAAAATATTGCTATGACTGCATTTCCCTTCTTCCTTCTTCCTGACATCCGTTACATCTGTTACATCCGTCGAGCGAATCCGTTGCCGAACTTCCTTCTTCATCTTAAATTAATCTAACTCGCCCGGAGGTAAAGGCTTGTATTCGATCGCCCGCCAAGCATACTAACAAGCGGCCGCATCCATCAATGCCCGCTGCTTCTCCGCAGATGGTTTCCGACGCAAGTTCGATCGCCACCGGGCAGCCAATCAACGCATCGCGGCGGCGCAATTCCGGCAAAAGTAGGGCTAAACCCGACTTGGAGGCTGGCTTGTCTGTGGTAGAAAACATATCGGCTAGTTCGAGTAAATAGTGTCGCAGTCGATCGACCAAACACAGTTCATCTGGTACTGTACTAGCAATAGAATGCAAGCTTACCGCATTGCCGAGATCCCTTTCATCCAATCCCGCAGCCGCGAAATCTACGCAGCGGTTGAGTCCAATTCCCACAACGGCGCGAGTTTTGCCAGAAACATTGCCCGAAGTGGCTTCGCAGAGAATTCCCGCTAATTTCTGGCGATCGATCCAGACATCGTTTGGCCATTTCAGGCGCAGCATATCGCGACAGTCGGGAACCAAATCTTCGATCGCGTAAATCACCGCTAAACCGGCTGCTAAACTGAGCCCGGGCAACAGAGTGGGGTTGAGGTTGTCGAGAACAAAACTAACAGTCAAGACACCGCCTGGGGCGTGCCAGGTGCGCCCGTGTTGGCCGCGCCCGCTGGTTTGTCGCCTAGTAAATACTACATCTCCGTGGTGGAGCTGGGTCGCGCGGGCGATCGCCCAACTGTTGGTACTGGGACAGGTATCCAAAGAGTGTAGCCAGTGAGGGAGGTTTGGGCGATCGGGTTCTGTGGATGCGGGCACGGGAGTTAAGGGCAATTCAGACAAGGTTTGATTTGTAGTATTTGATATTTAAAAGCTGATTATCGCATTTTCCAGAAGTGCCATCTCGCGCAACGGCGAGAATTCAGAGACATTGGAGTGTAGTACAGTTTCAGCATCAGATTTACCTTACGCCACAACATCATTTGAGCCGCAAAACCTCTTGATTTATAAGGGTTTTGGGGGACGTAGAGGGTTGGTTGGAGCGATCGACACCCCTTTAAAAAACCCAATTTTAAAAAAAGTTGTATTACCCCCTTGACAGTCTTGTATTATGCAATGTAGTATAAATGTATGGCGAAGGGGAAAGAGCTTCAAAGCTTTACCCCACGAGCAATATGAACCTTGACAACTGAATAGGAAGTTAATCATGTCACATAATTGTGGACATCGGCGGTGTAGACTCCGGCAACAATAGCCCGATCGGG
The DNA here is from genome assembly GCF_040004035.1 of Microcoleus vaginatus FACHB-2002. Taxonomy (GTDB): domain Bacteria; phylum Cyanobacteriota; class Cyanobacteriia; order Cyanobacteriales; family Microcoleaceae; genus Microcoleus; species Microcoleus vaginatus_C. Next base: position 9,681 of record NZ_JAMPLN010000051.1, read on the forward strand.
TTGTAGTACGCGGAATCAACCGCCACCCTGTCCCAACTTGAGTAATTCAAGGACAGAATATTGTTCATTTTCGCGGGGGTATAGCTCAACCGGTCAGAGCAGTCGCCTGTCGAGCGAAAGGTTGCGAGTTCAAGTCTCGTTACTCCCGTCAAAGTCCCGTAGGCAAAAGTCAAGCCGTCTCCACCTCAAGGAGAAGATTGCGAGTGCAAACCTCGTCGGGACTCCCAGGTTAGGTGGCCGAGTGGTTGAAGGCGTCGGTCTGCAAAACCGAATTGCGCGGGTTCAAATCCCGCCCTAACCTCTGTTCCCAATCAGAAATTAAAAATTAGAAATTAAAAGATTAAACTAACAGTCTTTTAATTGATTTTTTTAACTTTGAAAAGGAACGAAGCGAAAGTGACATTGCAGCGTAGCTTAATGGTAAAGCGCCAAGTTCATACCTTGGTCAATGCGGGTTCAAATCCCGCCGCTGCCACCAAAAGCAGGGATGGTGTAACTGGCAACACTCGGGTCTCCAAAACCAGCATTCTGAGTTCAAATCTCAGTTCCTGTGCCAATTTATAGTGCTGTAGGCAAATGGTTTAAGCCGCTTGGTTTTCACCCAAGTGATTGCGGGTTCAACTCCCGTCAGCACTTCCAAACTGGGTCGGCCCTCCTATTGGCGTGGGTAGCTGTCTGTAAAACAGTAGCTTAAAGCGTTGCTGGTTCAATTCCAGCCCGACCCATTTGTAACTGTATTTAATATGCAGTTGCAATTTTGAGAACGTGGTGTAGCCGGATAACATCTCAGTTAATAAAACTGAAGATTGAGGGTTCAAATCCCTCCGTTCTCGCTCGCTGTGGAGAGGTGGCCGAGTGGCTTAAGGCGCTTTCCTGCTAAGAAAGAGCGGTTTAACAGCCGTCGAGGGTTCAAATCCCTCCTTCTCCGTTTTCCCCCGATAGCTCAGTTGGTAGAGTGCTTGTGTGAAGAACAAGAGGTCGTCAGTTCGATACTGACTTGGGGGATTGCGTTGCCTTATAGCTCAATGGTAGAGCAAGCGGTTGTTAACCGCTAGGTTGTAGGTTCGAGTCCTACTGGGGCAGCCATTTTTTAAATTGCCGAGTGGACGAAAGGCAAGTCGCATGGCCCTGAACCATGAAGTTGCAGGTTCAACCCCTGCCTCGGCACCCAATTATTGGGAAGTCGCCTAATCGGTATGGCACCGCTCTTTGAAAGCGGAAAAATGCAGGTTCGATCCCTGCCTTCCCAGTTCTGCTATTACCAAAGCAGATCGATTACACTCCTGTAGCCCAATTGGCAGAGGCCGCAATTTCAAAAATTGTGTTGTGTGAGTTCAAATCTCACCAGGAGTACCAAATTTTTAACTAAGTTTTTACTTGCTCCTGTGGCGGAATTGGCAGACGCGGCAGACTTAAAATCTGTTTTATTTTGAGTGTGAGTTCGAGTCTCACTAGGAGCATGAACGGGATGTAATTCAGCGGCCAGAAGCCATGCTTTGGGAGCATGGAGTCGTTGGTTCAAATCCAACCATCCCGACTTTACCCCTGTGATGTAATTGGAAAACATCACTCGCTCAGAACGAGTGTTTTTTGCAGGTTCAAGTCCTGTCAGGGGTATTTGGCTAACCACCAATTTCTGCTATTTGCTCTCGTGGCGGAACGGCAGACGCGCTAGGTCGAGAGCCTAGTTTTTTACAGGTTCAAATCCTGTCGAGAGCATGAATTCTTAATAAATATAGGAGGAAGTTACAGTGTTTAGAAAAGTTTAGGAAAAAAGTACGCGCGACGCAGCTATCCCCTAGGGAATCGCCAACTGAAACTTTGCCCCTGTAGCCCAATCGGTAGAGGCGCTAGATTTAGGATCTAGTTAGTGCTGGTTCGATGCCAGTCAGGGGTATTTGGTGACATCGCGGGTGAAGTAGCCTGGGTAGGCTTGGAGGTCTCATAAGCCTCTTAATAGCAGGTTCAACTCCTGCCCCCGCCACCAAAAATGCAGGTGTGATGTAATTGGCAACATGAGGTTCTTGTAAAGCTTTCTTGCGAGTTCAAATCTCGCCATCTGCTTGGCGCGCTGGTGTAGCTCAATTAGGCAGAGCAACTGATTTGTAATCAGTCGGTTGTAGGTTCAATTCCTATCACCAGCCCCACAATTGCGGATATGGTGTAACGGTAGCATTCGAGTCTTCCAAACTCTAGGCACGAGTTCGATCCTCGTTATCCGCTTGGCTAAACGAGAGGTTTTTTCAATCCAAAATCTCAAATTTCAAATCTCAAATCGGTTTGCGGGTGTGATGTAAAGGCTAGCATCTGAGTATGCCATTCTCAGCGCATGGGTTCGAGTCCCATCATCCGCTTTTGTAGTCCTGAGCTTCGATGGTAGAGCGTTTGCCTTACAAGCAGACGCGGGGTAATCTCCTGTCAGGACTACCAATTTAGGGGAGTGTAGCTCAATGGATAGAGCGCCGCGCTTCGGACGCGGATGTTGTGGGTTCAAGTCCTGCCACTCTCGTTGTTTTTGCTTTAATTTAAGGAGGTTGATTCCATTGAATGGATAATTTTTTATATTAAGAGCGATCGCCCTTTGCGTGTCCCAATCTTTGGAGCCTACATACTTTAGTACGAGAGGAAAGGTAACGCTGTCAAAATCAGCGGGCGTTTGAGAACGAGGAGTGCGATGAACCCGGCAGGTTGGCTTAAAGGTAGCCATCCTTTAAAGAGTGTGTAATAACTCATCGGCGGAGTCCCTCTAGTAACTGAGAAAACGCAATGCTCTGATAACTTGCACGGAAAGTGCGATCGCACAAATCAACAAAAAATACGGGAGTGTAACTCAACTGGATAGAGTGTCGAGCTTCTACCTCGAATGTTGTGGGTTCAAGTCCTACCGCTCCTGCTGTCTGGGGTTCGTAGCTTAATTGGTAAAGCATCTAACTGGCTGTTAGAAAGATATCGGTTCAAATCCGATCGCAATCCACCAAATTTGGGTCATTCGATTTGAGATTTTAGATTTACTGCACAGGTGAATCTTTTACGCGGGGTCATAGCTCAATTGGTAGAGCGCTTGCTTTGCACGCAAGAGGCCAGGAGTTCGATTCTCCTTGACTCCACTTTCGGTGTCTGAAGTCGATTTTAGATTTTAGATTGTAGATTGTAGATTTGCTGCACAGGTGAATCTTTTACGCGGGGTCATAGCTCAATTGGTAGAGCGCTTGCTTTGCACGCAAGAGGCCAGGAGTTCGATTCTCCTTGACTCCACTTTCGGTGTCTGAAGTCGATTTTAGATTTTTAGATTGTAGATTTACTCCACAGGTGAATCTTTTACGCGGGGTCATAGCTCAATTGGTAGAGCGCTTGCTTTGCACGCAAGAGGCCAGGAGTTCGATTCTCCTTGACTCCAGTTGCGGTGTCTGAAGCCAAAGCGGTAGCGGCGCTGGTTTGTGGAACCAGTAATAGCGGGTTCAATTCCCGTCAGATACCCCTCGGAAGATGCCGCTAAACGGTTGGCAACCAGTCTTGAAAACTGGGGTACAGGTAACTGTAAGGGTTCGATTCCTTCATCTTCCTTTTAACCACCGGAAGTCGAAAAGCGAGACACCGTGCTGATAACGCGGGGATAGGAGGGGCAGTACCTCCTCGGTGGATTGCTTATGCTTTTATATATAAATAAGGGAGAATTATGGTTAATTTTTTTACGACATTTGCTATCATAGACTGAGCAAAATTATGGGGAGGTCGCCTAAGTGGAATGGCACCGTAAAAACTTTGGAAAAGCGGCTCCCAAAAGGACGATAGGGTTTGTTGAGTAGGGTAAAAAGTTGCTTCGCGACGTTCCCTGAAAACGCAAACTGGCAGCGGGTTGCGGAGGCACTGAAAGGAATTAACAGTCCGAGATGGGGGCAGTTCTCATCTGCTTGCGGGCAGTAAGGAAGCGCGTTTCCTGAAAGTTGCTGCCGATCGATGCGGGTTCGAGTCCCGTCCTCTCCATTTGTAGTCTTGTCAGTTTACCAAAAGAAAGGTTAAATATGAGAAAACTAAAATATTACGTTGCTTGCACCGTTGACGGGTTTATTGCTCGCGAAGATGGCTCATTTGATTGTTTTCCTATGGAAGGAGAGCATTTCGCTGATTTATTCGATTCCTTTCCTGAAACTTTTCCCGCTCACTTTCAGGAAGCACGAGGCATTCGTGCAGAGAACAAGCAGTTTGATGCGGTTTTGATGGGACGGAAAACCTATGAGGTAGGGCTAAATTTTGGTGTAACTAATCCTTATCCCACCTTGAAGCAGTATGTCTTTTCGCGCACTATGGAAGCCACTCCCGATGAGAATATAGAACTTGTTTCGGACAATCCTGTCGCAGTGGTTAAGGAATTGAAAAAAGAAACGGGTAAAGACATCTGGCTCTGCGGTGGTGGCGCTTTAGCGACCACTCTTTTTTCGGAGATTGACGAGATGATAGTAAAGTTGAATCCGCTAATTATCGGCTCGGGAATTCCTCTTTTTTCCCGTGCACTCGATCCGACAAATTTGGAACTTGCCGATCGCAAAATCTATAGCAACGGTTTCATCTTGCTTCATTATCGATTGCAGAAATGAGGTGTTTGTGCGACTGAAAGAAACCGGGTTTTTTACCGTTGATGCGGCAGGTAACGAACTATTATCCCAAAAAACCCGGTTTCTGACCACTCGTGCGTAAGTCTTATAGATTGTAGATTGAGTGCGATCGCGTCAAATAGCATCAAATAGCATCAATTAAAAGTTTGGCATGGAAGCGGACGGCTCCGTGACGGCGACTTGTCTTGAAAACAAGAGTGCAGTTAACTGTAGGGGTTCAATTCCTCCAGCTTGCGTTGAGATTTTAAGGGTGGTTAGCAAAGCGGTTATGCACCCGGCTTTTAACCGGTACCAGATAGGTTCAACTCCTATACCACCCACTCAATCGATTTTAGATTTTAGATTTTAGATTTTAGATTGAGGGATATCTGTGAGATTTTAGATTGTAGATTGAAGGGCATATTGTTGCATGGCCTATGCTGGGTTTATCTGCGTTCATCTGCGTTCATCTGCAATTATCGGCGGTTAAAAATCAAAAACTTGGAAAGTGCGGCTGTGTGGACGGCAAGTGGTTTGGAATACCAGCGTACAGCGAAAGCTGTAGAGGTTCGACTCCTCCACTTTCCTTTTTAATCATTAGTCATCAGTCATTAGTCATCCATAACAGGCTAAGGACTAAAAACTCATGATTAGAAACCAAAAACAACTCTTAGAGGAGAATCAAATGTAATGTCCCGCACCAAATTTGAACGGAACAAACCCCACGTCAATGTCGGTACAATCGGTCACGTTGACCACGGCAAAACTACCCTAACAGCGGCGATTACAATGACGCTGGCTGCACAGGGTCGGGCCAAGGCTAAAAAATACGATGAAATCGATGCTGCACCGGAAGAGAAACAGCGGGGAATCACGATTAATACGGCTCACGTTGAGTATGAAACTGGCGATCGCCATTACGCTCACGTTGATTGTCCGGGTCACGCTGATTACGTGAAAAACATGATCGTGGGTGCCGCTCAAATGGATGGTGCGATTCTCGTCGTGTCGGCTGCCGATGGTTCGATGCCTCAAACTCGCGAACATATCTTGTTAGCGCGGCAAGTGGGAGTGCCGAAGTTGGTTGTCTTTTTGAATAAGAAAGATATGGTGGACGATGCGGAAATTTTGGAGTTGGTCGAGTTAGAAATTCGCGAACTTCTAAGTTCTTACGGTTTCCCCGGCGATGATATTCCAATTGTCGCAGGTTCGGCACTGAAAGCCCTGGAAAAGATGACTGCTAATCCGAAAATTCAGCGCGGCGAGGATGAGTGGGTCGATGGCATTTACGATTTGATGGATGCGGTAGATGACGGGATTTCTACGCCCGATCGCGATATTGAGAAACCTTTTCTGATGGCTGTTGAAGATGTGTTCTCGATCAAAGGTCGGGGAACTGTCGCAACTGGCAAAATTGAGCGGGGTAAAATCAAAGTCGGCGATACTGTGGAATTGGTGGGAATCCAAAACACTCGCACGATAACTGTTATCGGCGTTGAAATGTTCCAGCAACTTCTGGATGAAGGAATGGCTGGAGATAATGTCGGTTTGTTGCTTCGCGGCATCCAAAAAGACGAAATTGAGCGGGGGATGGTGCTTGCTAAACCCGGTTCTATTCAACCTCACACTGAATTCGATTCTGAGGTTTACGTGCTGTCGGAAAAAGAAGGCGGCCGCCGAACTCCTTTCTTTGCGGGATATCGCCCTCAATTCTACGTGCGGACAACGGATGTTACAGGTACGATCGCATCTTTTACGGCTGATGACGGGAGCGCGATCAACATGGTAATTCCGGGCGATCGGGTTAATATGACTGTGAAGTTGTTGCAGCCGATCGCGATCGAACAAAATATGCGTTTTGCCATCCGCGAAGGTAATCGCACTGTCGGCGCCGGTGTCGTCTCCCGAATTCTGAAGTAGACGCTTTCGGAACCAATTAGAATCAGTAGGGTGGGCAAAAGTCCACCTTACTCATTCATTCACAGCAAATTTTTCTGTGTGGATGCAATAGATCGAGTTGATGGAGTCAAGCGAATTGTTGAGATTGAAGATGGCCAAGTATTAGATTTGGTTTGGATGGTCGGCCGCACGTTTTGCACAACTCTGGGGAGGTTCTTGAGGTCGATCGCGCTTAAATCAAATGTGGAATCACGGCGATCAAACTTACATTAAATATTGGAGTAAGGGCGATCGCCACAAATTTTTACAAAAATAGTTGAGTTTTCAGAACGGTTGTGTTATACTAGCTTAGATGCGGGAGTATAGCTCAGTTGGTTAGAGCAGGTGACTCTTAATCTCAAGGTCGAAGGTTCGAGTCCTTCTACTCCCATCCCAAATCCTGAACCGGAATTTATCGAAACTCACGAGTGCAGTTAACTCCTGTAGCGGTTCGATGCGTCGGCGTGTTTGCGTTGTCGGATTTTTAATGCCGATCGACCGATCGGCTCATCCGATCGATAAAAGTGCGATCGCCCAAGCTATTTTTAAACTGAATAACAACAGGGAATGGTGATTAGCTATGATGGCAAGTCTCTCGGCGCGCTGCTATGCGGGCGATCGCGATTTAGATGCGATTGCCCATTTAATCAATACTTGCGAAGAAGTCGATCGGCTCGATGAAGGCACTTCCATCTCGGAACTACAACAAGAATTTAACGCCCCGTTTTTCAACAAAGGTCGGGATATTCGCCTTTGGGAAGATGCGGAAGGAAAATTAATCGGTTTTGCTCAGTTGTCCGTTTCTGAGCCTGGGGAAGTAATTGACGGTTGGCTGTGGTTTCGCGTCCACCCGGAGGCGCGCGGAGGCGATGTGGAAGCAGCCGCGATCGCCTGGGGTGAAGTGCGGATGCGCGAAGTGTCTGCGATGCGGGGCGCGCGCGTGAAGCTGCGAACCTACGCGCGCGCTGAGGATTGCGATCGCATTTCTGTGCTGGCAAGTTGCGGTTTTAAGGTCGATCGCTATTTTTACCGAATGGCGCGATCGCTCTCTGAACCGATCCCAGAACCGCACTTCCCCGAAGGTTTTGCGCTGCGTCAGTTCCCCGGCGAACAGGATGCGGCAGCTTGGGTAGAAATGTTCAACCAGTCGTTTATCGATCACTGGAATCATCACGATTTAACGGTGGATAAATTTAAGCACGAGTTAGCTAAACCCGATTACAGAAATGATTTAGACTTGATTGCTGTTGCTGATGACGGCACATTTGTCAGTTTTTGTTCCTGCCTGATTTGTGTGGAAGAGTGCGATCGTACCGGGCGCAATGAAGGCTGGATTGCTTGTCTCGGCACTAGGCGCGGCTTCCGCAAAATAGGGTTGGGACGAGCTATGTTGCTCGCTGGTTTGCATCGGCTGAAAGCTGCCGGTGTTGCTACTGCTATTCTCGGCGTCGATGCTGAAAATTCATCAGGTGCATTGCGTCTTTATGAGTCTGCTGGCTTCCACAATATTCGCGACAGTATTTCCTATGTTAAGGATATTTAATCGATATCAAAATTGAAGAGGCCGAGCCTCTGGGTATGCGTTACTAGGCTGTGCCTAGTAACGAGAGAATTTGTAGGGGCAGTGCCCCCGTGCCTGCCCCGGATTGTAGGGATAGTGCCCCCCGTGCCTAGCCTGATTCTAGGCGTAGTGCCCCGTACCTACACCGCAGTTGACCTTTCCAAGAGGGTTTTAGCCAAAAACCAAAAAACTTTTCCCGGCCTCTTGACACCTTTGTATTATGTATGTAGTATAAAGTAAGGAAAGCACAGGACAGACAAAAACCTGTATTTTTCGTACCGCTTCTGAACCTTGAAAACTGAATATAGATCGAAATTCCAAGGAACATCAATTTGAAAGTCTTGTAACAGAGACTGAATTGTCATGTTGTTACTTTACACCAAACTGTTCGGCTACAAACTGACTCGGCCCGAGTCAGATTTTGTACGAAATAAGTCTAATTTCAACGAATTTGATGCGGATTCAGAACAGACAAGCTCTGCCAGATTTCAATCAACAAAAAAGGCTGAGGAAATCCGCAAGGTCAAACAAGCTTATCATTTAGAACGGCGCTTCTTTCAGTAAAGATTATCAGATTTCGTGAATCTTTACCGATACTGGCAATTTGCTAAGTCTCACAAAAAGCCAAAGTCGAGAGCAGATAAGCTACCAATCCAAAATCCAAAATTGCTCTAGGAGGTATCGGTAATGGTTCACATTCGTTTTGAAGGACGTTCCTATGACTTGGCAGAAAACCAACTGGGTATCGCGGCAGGAATGAGCGACAAGGCTATTAAGGAACGTCTGGCCAAGCATTTTGATGTCAAGGGCGAGCGCTTCGAGTCTTACGTGCTCGATCGCCGTCCCAGCGGTGATTTAATTGTCCGCCCAGAAGCCGTTTACGGCTAGAAATTCACTGAAAGGACGTATTAGGCAGCGCACCCCAACTAAAGAAGCTTACAAACTGGAAACGTTCAACTTAAAATCCAATTGTAGGTTCAATTCCTACCGGCCCCTAGGCTGAAAAAAAGCTTCTCTGACTTGTGCGCTGCCTTTTATAGCTGAATTTTTTATATCTTTCAGGCGCTTAAAAGTTCTACTTCGCGCCCCAACAAAGGAAGCTTACATACTAGCTCATTGGTAGAGCATTTCTCTTTAAAAGAAAAGGTCGCGGGTTCAACTCCTGCGTATGTGCCAACGGCTTTCTTAACTTGCGCGAAGTGACTTTTAATGCTATAAAAAGCAAAAATAATTGAGCAATTTAGAATAATCACACGTCAAAAATTTCTCGTTTATAAATTAGAAAAATTTTGTTCCGTACCCTAACGAGTGAAGCGAATACACACATTCTAATCGATTGGTCGCAGGTTCAAATCCTGCCAGCCCCGTTTAAGGGGCTGTAGCTCAGGGGTAGAGCCATCGGACAGTCAAAACGCTTTGCTAACTTGTGCGGAACATCTCATATTTATAAATATTAGATATAAAAGTGGTGAGGAGAATTAAATTATGAAAAATACAACTCTAATTTACCGATCGCCCAAGGAGATAGACAGTCTGATTCATGCCTTCCAAGAAGGCAGCCTGTCGCGAAGTCAATGGACGCACGCAGCGCATTTAACCGTTGCCCTGTGGTATCTGTGTTATGACTCGGAGCAAGAAGCGATAAATGCGATTCGCAATGGCATTAAACGTTACAACTCGGTTCAAGGAATTGAAACCACAAAAAACAGCGGGTATCACGAAACGCTAACCCTGTTTTGGGTGCGAACTATTCGCCGATATCTCGCCGATGAAAGTCAAAATCGGTCGATCGTATATCTGGCTAACGGTTTGATTGCAAAATATGCCGATTCCCTACGGGATAGCTCCGCTTCACGCAATTTACCATTTCGCTACTACACGCGCGATCGGCTGATGTCTTGGGAAGCCCGAAATAGCTGGGTTGAACCAGATTTGAAGTCCCTCGACTCCGAAATAGTCCGCCAGGGATTGAAATCCCTGTCTAATAGCTAAAGTCCTCTGAAGAGGACTAAAGATATTTGTTTTTGTTGGTTTTTAATCACAAAAAATACATTTGTAAACACGCATTTCAGTCCTCTTAAGAGGACTTAAGCTTTGAGCCAGGGATTTCAATCCCTGGCGGACTGAGGCAATAGGTGCAAAATATTAGGTGACACCAATGAATATGAATACAGCAGAACGCGATTTGCGTTTGGAAATGCTCAACAGTCTGCTCACAACTCCGCACCGTCAATTAGAAAAAGTAGCAGAAATTCACAAGTTAATTATCGAATTAGACCCCATTTTTTACGGTCATTTAGCAGTGTGGTATCAGCGTCACGGCGACGTGCGCGATCACAAGGAAGTTTTTGCCGGAAATTTGCTGACTTCGGCGCTGACGGAACACCGAGATGCCGGTTTTATGATGCTGCAAGAGTTCCCTCCCTACGAGGTTTCGCGAATTGTGGACTTTATGAAGCAGCACCAGAATAAGGTGCCCCGCAGCGCGCGCACTGCTGTCACTCGCTATCTGAAATCGCGGGAAAAGAATCCGCAGTTTTTCGATCGCGCCGCCCTCCGCAACCGCAAGGCAATGAAGCATTTGTACGCAACGCTGCACGTCAAGCCGAGCGATCGCGCTAATGCTATCCTCTTCAAAGACAATCCGCCGGAAGACTCTCTGGCATTCGTTTTGAAGCAGTTAGCAAAGGCGGCGACACCTGCGGAACAAGCGAATTTGATTGTTGAGTACAAGATTCCGTATACGATCGCAGTTGGTGCGATCAGACAGCTAACGCCAACGGTTTTGGCCGCGCTGATTAACTCGATGTCGCCGCAGGAAGTCATCAACAATTTGAAATCGATTCAGTCGCGCGGCGCGATGGATCACCCGGAAGTCAAGCAGTTGATTGACTCGAAGCTGGATGAAGCGGCAAAGTGCGATCGGGTTTCTGCTTACAAAGCGAGTGTTGCAGGTGCGGGCGCGAACTTCGACGCAGCAACGGCGGCGAAGCTGGAAGCGGTGACAAACGAACAGGTGAAGAAGCGCGGCAAGATTGCGAAAGCAACCGGTTTGTTGATTGACAAGTCGGGAAGCATGGAAAGTGCGATCGAAGTCGGAAAGCGTCTCGCTGCTTTGATTTCCGGCATTTCCGAGGCTGCACTGTTCGTTTATGCCTTTGACACGATACCCTATCCAGTGCAAGCAAACGGTAGCGAATTGACTGACTGGGAAGGCGCTTTCAAGCATATTCGCGCTGGCGGCGGCACAAGTTGCGGTTGCGCGGTGGAAGCAATGCGAATTAAAAAGCAGGTTGTCGAACAATTCATTATGGTGACAGATGAAGGCGAAAACGCTGCACCTTATTTCGCAGATGCTTATCAGAATTACTGCCGCAGTTTGGGGGTAATTCCTGATGTTGTGATTGTGCGAGTTGGTTCTTGGTGCGAATATGTCCAGAAGCAATTGAAGGACAAACAAGTATCGGTGGAAACCTTTACGTTTGCGGGTGATTATTACTCCTTACCGAATTTAGTGCCGATGTTGAGCCGTCCTTCGCGACTGGAATTGTTGATGGAAATTATGGACACCTCGCTGCCTGTGAGGGATGATAAGTAAATTGTAGGGTGCGTACTCCGCACCTTACTTATTTTTCGGGTATCATAGACCTGACGGGGTTGTCACCCTGTCAGGTAGCGCTCAATATTTAAATGCTCTATCATTTTGGCCAACACCTAATGAGCAAAAAGAAACCTGAACCCAGACAAATAATTGATGAAAGTCCAAAGCGTCACCCCTACGGAGCAAAGGTTGGAATCATCTTGGATGTAGGAGATGAATTAGGCTTTAATGGTGAAGCGTGCCTCCTAGTTGATGATAAGTCTATTGTCCGTATATCACCCTTACAAGATGAGAGCCCGTTGGGGAGACAACAGCCGCAAAAACTAGATGTATACGTGGAAGGATTTGCGACGGCGGCTGAAGCTGAACAGAAGGGATTAAAGCTCTCATTGGCTCTCCTATGGGAAGCCGTATCAAGGAAGCATCCACTTCGCCTTGATTATCATACTCCACGACCTTGTATGGTATACGATCGTACCCAAGAGAGCGGAAGTGGATGTATGGCAACGGCAAGTGCCACCGTGGTTATGAACAGCAGTAAAATGGTGGAGCTTGTCAACCAAATATTTTCAGCTAATATTGAGGTTGATGAAAAACTCTTAGTATCAATGGAGCTGTTTGCATCTGCCAGACTTGAAACTACTGAGCGTGCTCGATTTGTTGGACTGGTCTCTTCCCTTGAACCACTCGCCCAGCAAGAAACTTATGAGATATCAGAACTTAAACAGTTAGTGGAGAGTTTTGTCGATCAATTAAACACTACCTCTATTCCAAAAGATATTAAATCGTCACTCAACGGTCGGATTAACGAACTAAAGCAGGAATCAGTTTCTCGAGCAATTAGGCGCCTTGTCAAGGAACATTTTCCCGAAAATCCAGATGCAGTTTCTACGGTTGAGGAAGCTTATAAAATTAGGAGCAAAATTTTGCACGACGGTGCTTTTGATGCAGATTTGGAGCAAAAGAGCAACGAGATTGAGGATATTATTAGGCAAATCTACTCTCGCATCCTCAAATTAGAGTTGTATGTTCGGCCAAACCAATAAGCAAGCGAAAGTTATCTTATGTGGAGCAACCAGATCGCCTTGAGGCGGTGTTGGAGTTTCGGGAAAGAGTTAGAGAAAATTTAGGGGGAAGTTGAGATTTAATATCGCTGTTTACTACCAAACATCTCCCTCACTATCCTCAAGCGACAACTTTTTACCTATTTTCAATTATTCTCTAGTTTGAGCGATAATTTCTTGTAATTCTGGATTAGCGATGGATGACACTAACTGGGAATCCGCACCAGCCAAAGCAGCGCGTAACTTTTCCGAAGTGAGTGCAGGATATTTCTCTAACACCTGCTGTTGAGTCCATCCCGCAGCAAAGAGCCCGAGCAAAAATTCTACAGATAATCGAGTTTCTGGCGCTGCTGGTTGACTTGTTGAAGCTTTCGGGTTTGGATGAATGAGCTTTCGCCAGTCCATTGTTTTACTTAAACGATTTGGGAAGATTCCGCCGATTATACTGCATTTGGGTACAGTAGAAACACGGATATCGTTGACTGATTGTGTAACATGATACGGCAGGTAATGCCATTTTAGATTTTAGATTTTAGATGGGGAATCACTGATGACAACCAGCGTTTGGAGTTTGGCGACAGTGGCATTTTTTTTGAGCTGGTGTCATTTCCCCATTTTGCGATTAAATTGTTATTACGATCGCAGTACAGCACTTTCTTATAGACTAGAGTAATGGGGTAGCGACGGGGCGATCGCCCTTTTTCCTTTTGTCCGTTTCACTACCAAACCGCGTTAGCGTTAGCTTTCGCGATCCGAAGGAAAGCCCGCCCCTACGGGGGCTACGCCAACGAAGAGGATCGCACTAAATCTCAACCAACTGTCTAACGAACTGTGCAACCCACTGTGCAACCCACAATACAACTACTTTAACTTCTTAAAACTATGGGAAAAAAGTCGAAAGCCAAAAAATCCCAGGTCAAAAAATCCAGTTTGCTCTGCCAGCGACTCCAAGAAGCTCTCGATCGAGGCAGCAAAGTTTGGATTAAAACAAATAATAGCAGTTTCGGCGGCATCCCGATTAATTTGTTCGGGGAGTTTGTGGAACTTTTGGTGATAGTTCCCCCTAACGAACAGGCGGAACATATCGATGCTTACGGGCAAGTTACGTGGCTGATTCGACTCTCTGATATTATTGCACTTGCTTACCCTACTGAATATTGGTCTAAAGATAGATTAGAAAGTTTGCTGCCACCCGATGCAGTTACTTCCGAAGTAGGAGATTAACTGCGTAGGGTGTGCATTGCGTACCCTAATTTTAGCTGAGTTGTATTTGGTATGGTGTGCATTGCACACCATACATTTACTATTTTTTAAGCTGTTTTAGCAGCCCACATATACACCTCTTCCACCGATTTTTATCAGTTTAATTAGTTGTTGCAAGCTGAAAGCTGCACTTTACAACTGCCGCCCTCTAGTTCGCTGCAACCTGCGAGAGCTTGAGCTTCTGCTGCGGCTTGATCGTCGCCCCAGCCCGCACCAGCTCCTCCTTTGCCTACTGCGATCGCTCCACAATTATTACTATTAGATGTCAGGGGTTCGCAGTCGTTCGCACCTCCGCTTTTTTCATTGCAGACGGCTACTGCTGCGTTTAGTGCTTCTTTTTCTGTAGGATGATCCCAACTAATCCCAGTGGCGTCAGAAGTCGGAGAATAAGCAGTAGCTCCATAGGTGTCCTGAGCTTTAGCTAGCTGGGTTGAGCCAAAAATAGGAAGTGTCAGAGCTGTCACTACAACCAACTTAGAAAAGAGCTTTGGCAGCATATTTACTTGAGATATCTACAAGGTTAAAATTCGAGGTTCGCTCAATATTAGATTAGGAGATTAACTCCTGTCAATAGTGTTGAGGAATCTTTATATTTTTTTAAATTAAAAGTGTCTTTGGTAACAAAAAGTAAGATAATGGAGGTCAATTCAGTGCCAGATATCCGCAAAATCCTCAGCCAACTCGCTGCCCAAGAAGCGCACCTACTCGATACCCTATTCCTGGCTCCTTGCGTGCGCGGGGGAAGCGTGCGGATAAGAGTTAGCTCAATGATTTATACTTTTCTACCGCAGCCACGCAACTTTGAAGGATGGGCTATTTTTGCGCCAGTAAATGAAAAACTTGCTGCGGTAATTGAGGAGCCGAGTTTGGCGCAAGTGGCAGAGTATTTGCAACTCCTCCTCCCCGTTCGCTTGCACTTGGCTTACATGCTGCAAGGGCAAACTTGGCTGGCTTATCCTGTTAACGAATCTGATGCTAAACAGCGCACGGGTGTTGCGAAACCCGTACCAGTTCATTTAGTAACAAAAGGTTCGCAGTTTGAGCCGATCGTTGCGCGGTGGGACGGTCATTGTTTGTGGTTTGAAGAGATTGACAGACGCGCCGATCCGCTGCCGTCTGAGAAGTTAAAAGCAGCTTTAAAAAAGTTGATTTTGCCTCCCGAAGTTCGCTTTCAAGGGATGACACCGGAAATGCGAACAGTTTACGAATTAGTGTCCCGAAATATTAAAGGTTTCGATCCGAAAGTGCGGGCCCAAAAGCGCTTGCAGCGGGCGCTAAAAATGGGCGGCGGTGAATTGCGGGATTTTTGCGATCGCGAAAATTATTGGCTGGTTGAATGGACTAGCGGAACGGGAGAACACCACACTTCTGCGATCGCCAAAAATGACTTGACAGTTATGAGTGCGGGCATTTGTCTCAGCGGATTAGACAAAGACTTCGACTTGCATTCATTGGTTGGAGTTGTCGAAAATCGCTAATTCTTGATTACCATGAGCATATTTTTTCACGAACAACTTTACAGAAGTGCGGCAGTGATGTCGCAGATTAAAAATTTCCCGGTAACGGTGTGCGGGGCGGGCGCTTTGGGTGCGAATATTACAGAAAGTCTGGCGCGATCGGGCTTTTGTCAGTTAAAAGTCATCGATCGCGATCGCATAGAGGAACGCAACCTTTCCACTCAACCCTATTATCGATCGGACATCGGCGCATCCAAAGCCAAAATTCTCGCCAACAACCTCTACCGCGCTTTGGGAGTCAGCATTGACGCGCAGTCAAAAGAATTGACACCCGCAAATGCCGATCGGCTGCTGGCCAACAGCGCCACAGTCATCGATACTTTTGATAACAGTGTCGGGCGACAAGCAGTCAAGGATTACTGTGCGAGTGCCTCCCTTCCCTGCGTGCACGTCGGATTAGCTGCCGATTACTCCGAAATAATTTGGAACGAACACTATCGGGTTCCTTCAGCGGCGAATGATGACGTTTGCGATTACCCGCTGGCGAGAAACTTGGTAATGCTGACAGTTGCAGTTGCCTGCGAAGTAATTGTTACCTTTGCTGCTACCAAACAGCAACAAAATTTAACTTGCACGATCGGAGATTTTGCAGTAAAGCCACTTATATTGTAGAATGTCGGTTGACTGTTGCCAGAAACCCGGTGAATCGAGATTGGAAGCCCCCATCCCAGAAACCCGGTTTCTCACCCTCAAACAATCGTCCAACTTGCAAAAAACGCTTGAAAAATTAACAGGGAAAGTATGGCCGGATCACAGACTTTTTATTATTTACTAGCAGTTCTCGCCCTATTAGTTTTGACGGGCACAAGTAGAGCCAACTATGCAGCGAGCTCCGCAGTTTGCCACACTGATGATTGCCATCGACCAGCAGTGAGACACCATAAAAGGATTTTAAAATGCGGCTCGAAAGGGCACGATGTGAAGAAACTGCAAAAGTTGTTGAACGCGCGGGGCTTGTCCGCACACCCGATCGTAATTGATGGCGTTTTCGGTCCGACAACCGAAGATGCAGTAAAGAGATTTCAGCGGCAAGCTCATATTCCTGTAGACGGAGTTGTGGGAGGCAAAACTTGGGACAGACTGTTTGCTAGTTTGTAACTTTAAGCACCGGACAACAAAGGTTCCTAAGTCAGTCGATTTTAGATTTTAGATTTTAGATTTTAGATTTACTCGATAACAGATGAATCTGGAAGCTTAAACTCTATAATCTAATTTTTTTTTCGACCTTCGATAGCGTCGGAAAGCAAGTACCTGTGTTTGGGGGGAGTCATCTTTGGTAATAATTAATCCCAGGGATTTGTAGTCGCACATTAAGTAGATTTTGTGCAACTAAAGATACCTAAATTGCCATAAATAATCAATGGCTAACTAGATTGGTAATGAATGAAGTTTTAGATTTTTGGTTTGGTCGATCGCACTCTCCTGAGTTTGGCAAAGTCCACAAGAAATGGTTTGAAAAAAATGCGGATTTTGATGCCCAAGTGCGATCGCGCTTTCTGCGGCAATACGAACTAGCAGCCTCCGGTCAACTCGACTCATGGCAAGATTCCCCCGACAACTGCCTAGCATTAATTATACTGCTCGATCAATTTCCGCGCAATATGTTTCGCGGAACGCCTCAAGCATTCGCCACAGACAGCAAAGCTTTAGCCACCGCCGAATACGCTGTTAATAATAAATTCGATCGCGACTTGCTAACTGTACAAAAATTGTTTATTTATCTCCCTTTTCAACACAGCGAAAATTTAGAAAACCAGCAAAAATCTGTCGAACTATTTAGCCAACTCAGCGGCGAACCTGACAGCGATTCACTCATTGAATACGCGCAGAAGCATTTAGAAATAATCGAGCGTTTTGGGAGATTTCCCCACCGCAATGAAATTCTCGGACGCGAAACAACCCCGGAAGAAGCCGAGTTTCTCAAACAACCTGGTTCGGGATTTTAAAGTGCGATCGCCATATTTTTAGGTTATTTGGTGTACAAACTTAAAAATACTATAGTTAAGAGGAAGACCCCACTAATTTTACAGCAAAAAGCACGGATTACAATTGATATAAAAAATAGCGATTTTCGGCTAACATTTAAAATTTCAAATCAAATCGGCTACTAAAATTATCAATATGTGTTTCAAACACCAAGAATATATAGATAAGCTTTCAACTCAATGCCCGCCACAGGACTATGAACCTAAAGAAATGCTGGCTTTTAGATTTGTATTTGAACCCAATGATGAACGATCTATTAATAACTTTAAACCAGTGCTGATCATCACTCCCCAGCGCAACCTCAAACCAGAAACTGAAGCAACCAGATGTCAAGGTTATGCGCTATCATTATTTGATACCAGGGAAAATGCCGAAAAACGTTATTTAAAACTAACAAAAAAAAGAAAAAAACTGCGCGATTCTCTGGGGACTCACATAGCAGCAGGATCGCTCGACAAGACAGATGGAGTTGTCTCCAAAATAGATGATAACGGTCACTTGAGCCTACATGAATTTGCTACTGCTGATTTAGCAGCAAAATTTGTAATAACATCTTGTTTATTGTAAGGTACACAAAAATGGAACAATTAATAGGATTTAAACTAAGTAAATTTCCTCTAACTCTCAGGAGCATAGTCAATTTAGAGTATTTCGACGGCCCGCTACTATCGCTTTTTGAGAATGAATACGGCGATAGCTATCTTTATTCTTGGTGCGATGTAGATAATTTGTACAATCGCTGGTTGGTTTTCAGAGTTGCACAACTAACTCTCAAGCTTTACATAGAGGGACAAGTTTCATTGCACGAGTTAATTGTAAATCCTGTTGACGGATTTCTATATTCATTAGATATAGACAATGATTTACAGGTGCAAAACACTTATTTAATCCTGCCTGAAAATTTACCTGCAATCTACTTGCCTGAAACAGATTCCTATTACGAACTATCTGATTTAAATCGCGAAACTGCGGAAGAAGATAGGTTATTAATTTATCAAAAACTTTCCGGTGACTCTCAACTTAGCAAGGTTTGAAGCTGACTAAACAACCCGACCCCCGACTTCTTGAAAAAGTCGGGATATAATCGATCGCCCAATCCTCAGCGGCGATACTGCACCCGATAAATCCGGTTGTTCGCTTCCTCAGTAAACAGCAAACTCCCGTCAGGTAAAACCAGCAAACCAACCGGCCTCCCCCAAGTTTTCGGGCCCGACGGATCTGTGAGAAAACCAGTCAGAAAATCCTCATAATAACCTTGAGGGCGTCCGTTCGCCGCATTAAAAGGTACAAACACGATTTTATAACCAGTTCCAGCGTTCCGGTTCCAACTGCCGCGAAACGCCACAAATGCCCCGTTGAGAAATCTTTTGGGAAACGTTTTGCCGTCGTAAAACTGAAGCCCCAAAGCCGCCGAATGCGCCTGAAACAGCACGTCTGGCATTAATGTTTTAGCCGCTAAATCAGGTCGATCGCTATTGCCATTTCTGGCGTGGCGCGGGTCGAGCAAATTCGGCTTAAAATAAGTGTAAGGCCAGCCGTAAAACTCGCCTTGACGAATTCTTGTGAAGTAATCCGGCACCAAATCATCTCCCAAACCGTCGCGTTCGTTGACTGTCGTGTAGAGTTGATTGGTTTTTGGATGAAAATCCAATCCCACCGGATTTCGCAAACCGGAAGCAAAAATTTGCTGGTTCTTGCCGTCCAAATTCATCACTTGAACAGACGCCCTCGGCAGCGGTTCGACATCGGCATTAGACTGCGATCCAACTGAGACGAAAAGCTTACTATTATCGGGGGAAACGACAACATTTCGCGTCCAGTGTTGGTTGTAGCCACCGCCCGGTAAATCAGCAATTTTTTGACCAGTACCTGTCAATTGTTCCTGCCCTTTGGTGTAGGGAAATCGGCGGACTTCAGCGGTATTTCCGAGGAAAAAATAGCGATCGGCAAAAGCCATGCCAAAAGGAATATTTAACCCGTTTTGGGCACTTGCAAAAGTCTTGCGAACCTCAGCAACCCCGTCGCGGTTGGCATCCCGCAACAGGGTAATCCGATTCTGCCGGGTTTCTGTTACCAAAACATCGCCTGTCGGCGTCAAAGCCAGCCATCGGGGAGCGTCTAAATTGTCAGCAAAAACATTAACTACAAAGCCAGGAGGCACTCGCAGGACTGGCGATGCGGGAATCGGTATTACTTGAGGAGGTTTTGAGGCGCTATCGCTGGCTCCTGGCCGCGGCAAAGAAGTTGCAACAATGCGGATTGGCTGCGGCGAAAGCGGTTTGGTCGGTACAATTTGATTTGTCCCAACATTTGTCAGGGGTGCACGGGAGGGAATTTGCGACAGGGGGCCGCTGTCGCCCACAGCAGGGGCGATCGCATCTGTAGCTCGATCGCACGCAATCATCGGCAACAGCAGAATTAGCAGCAAGAAACGCAGGTAATACATAGCAGCGATTTCTCAACAATTGCTGGACAATTCTATTATTCTAACTGGTATTAAACAGCTAAGCCACCGCCGGCGCGGTGGCTTAATTCGATTTACTGATACCAGTTGCAAAAAAGAATGCAAGTGTAGACCTGTGATTCCAACTTTGAGCTCGATCAGTCAATCAATTTTAGATTTTAGATTTTAGATTGAAGAAAGCGACCCCACTGATAACTCCGAGGGCTTGCGAGCCGGATTCGAGCTTTTTTCTTGCTCCACGAATGAATCACGCGGCTGGTGACCACATTGCTTTTGGTCATTCCCATCGAAAATCAAAAATCAAAAATCGAAAATGGTATAACCTAGGTCTACCAAAGTCCTCTCACAGGAGCCGGACGGGGAGCCGGAGCCGGAATCGGACGGGGAGCCGGAACCGGAGCCGGAGCCGGAGCCGGACGAGGAGCCGGACGCGGTGGCGGTTCTGGGGCCGGACGCGGTGCCGGTGCTGGGGTTGCGGGACGAGCAACCGTTGTGGCTACAACCTTATAATCGGGGATCACCGCGATATTTTGTATCTGAGATCCGGCGACGGTGGCTCTGACTTTCATTCCCGGTACGAGGCCAATAATTCTCAGGACGCATCTTTGAATCCTGAGAGTCCTGTACGGCGCGCTTTCTTCGCGAATAGTTACTACATCACCGACAATACTTTTGACAAAACCGACAATGGTTCTAGCGTTTGCTGTTGTGGTGGTTTGCGTTTGGGCTATTTGAGTTGCAGGGTTAGCCATCGCAGGATGTACTGAGACCGCCGAAATTACCACCGACAGTGTTGCACCTG
This sequence comes from Microcoleus vaginatus FACHB-2002, assembly GCF_040004035.1. GTDB lineage: Bacteria > Cyanobacteriota > Cyanobacteriia > Cyanobacteriales > Microcoleaceae > Microcoleus > Microcoleus vaginatus_C. The sequence continues at coordinate 30,469 of NZ_JAMPLN010000051.1, forward strand.
TCAATAATTTGATCTTCTGAAGACGCATTGAAACCTCACATTAACTGCTATTCAGGGTCGGGTTTGCTTCCGCTGCGCGAAAGTCCCAACCTCTATACCTAATCCAGTTTAATCCCCAGAGTAGGAAATTTATGACAATCTCAAAAAAAGATTATCGAACAAGTATTGAAAGACTAAATTTTACATCATAAGTTCCCAATTTACAACAACTTCAGCGGTTCGCATCTATCGAGTGTTGACGTGATATATTTAGTTTATTCGATCGACCTTAGCAGTTTTTTTCCGCCACCCTAACTGTTGCTGGGGGGAACTCTACCCAAAGACAGATTGTGCTTGCCGGATACAGCAGCGCCATAGTTTGAATACTCGATCGCCAGTCGGTCATGGCTAAAAAATCAAATTAGTCGGAGGTAAAATTTAATCAGGTTCTTGCAATATTTACGCATAAACCGGGTTTTCTCACGACCTTCTATTGCGTAATTCCACTGAGCCTCTTATAAAAACCTTGGGGTTTTAGTATTATGGCCTAAGCTTTGTGTTGAGTTACAAGTTATCAGTGGTGGAATTTTACCTAAAAACTGTGCAGCGCAGTTGCCGTCAAAAAGCCCTATCAAAATTTTGTAATCGGGTGCGGTTGGCGGATAATTAGATAGGAACTTTGTAGGAACTGCTGGTGAGGAGTTTAGCGAACAAAACAATGGTGAAGAGCAAATTTTTGTTTAACAAGTTAATTGTACTGAGCTTGAGTGCAGCCGCGCTGTCGGTGGGCCTACAGCAGCAGGCCACTGCCGAACTGGTGGCTAGTTCAAGTAATAGTGCGATCGCAGCGCAGCGGCCCACATCCGAGACAAAATTGCCGAATCTCGGAACCCCAGAACTGCCGCCCTTGGGAGAACCATTTCGTTATATTCCCCAGGAACCAACGCCTGCGGTAAATCCTATTGAGGAAGTACGTTTAGTCCTGAAATTGCGAGAACGCCGCGTCTATGTTTACCGACAAAATAAGGTGCAAACCAGTTTCCCGGTTGCTGTGGGAAAAGGCGGGTGGGAAACTCCTACAGGCAATTTTAAAGTGATGCAAATGATCAAAGATCCAGTTTGGCAAAATCCTTGGACAGGAGAACTTATTCCTGCTGGGCCAGACAATCCATTAGGGAGTAGGTGGATGGGGTTTTGGACGGATGGCAAGAATGTGATTGGTTTTCATGGTACTCCGAATCCAGAGTCGATCGGAGGGGCGGCTTCTCACGGCTGCGTCAGAATGTTTGACAAAGACGCACAGGCTTTATTTGAGAAAGTCGCAGTTGGCACACCGGTGATAGTTGAGCATTAATTATTTGGAGGTTGGGGTGCATAAAAACATTCAGGAACAGGCAAGATGCCTGTTCCACAAAAATTAAATTTTATTGTGGGTGGCCAGGAAATCCCGCCCATGAAATACTGATTGATAATGGTGATTTTTGGTGAGTTAGAACTTATATCATTTCCGGTTACACCGAAATGATGTTGACGGTTGACGGTTGACAGTCAACCGTCAACCGTCAACAGTGAACTCGAATTTACTATTCCGATGCTAACGGATTTGATATTACACCTTAAACCTCTGTCAGCAACAGGCTTTCCGACCTGTTCCACAACAAAGAGTTAAATAGATTGCTGATATTTTTCCAGCAACTCCGGGATGTAATCGTAGCCATCAACACCGATCGCCGGAATGATATTCGCTCGACTTTTAGCCAAAGATTGTTTAAAAGATTCCGCCCCCATTTGACCCCGCAAAATTGTCAACAAACCAGCCGATTGACGCCACTCCATTGCACCAATTTGCTCCAAAGTATACATCCCCAAACTGCCTGCAAATATCGCTTTTTCTAGTGAGTTGATTCTGTAATAAGCTTGAGCCAAGTAAGCCAAATTCAGACCTTGCAAATATAAATCCCCTGAGAATTGAGCCGCTTGCCAACCTTTGAGCAAATATTCGATGGCAGCTTCAGCATTTTCTAGAGCGATTTTAGCAATACCGAGACTGCTGGAACAAAAAGCTTGACTTTGGCGATCGCCCAATTTTTCCGATAGCAACAAACCTTGTTCCAAATAACCGATCGCACTCTCGTAAACCTCCGGTTCCACCTCCTCCAACTGCCGCGCTTGAAACACTTCGCTGTAACCCAAATTAGCCAGAGCATTTGCCTCGCCTTGTCGCTCTCCCGCTTGTCGTGCCATAATTAAAGCCCGCTGGCTGTAATTAATCGCTTCCTGATAATTTTTTTGAGCAACATAGTTGCGGCTGATGTGATTGAGATTGGCAACTTCGCAAGCTTTGTCTCCTTCCAGACGGGCAATTTCTAGCGCTTGCTTGTGCAGCAAGATCGATCGCTCGTAGGCCCCAGCCGCCTGCATCGAATAACCCAAAAGCGTCAGAATCCGAGCTTTTGCTTGAGTGCCTTCAACTCGTCGCAGCGGTTCATCTAAATAATCCAAAGTATGCCGCAGAGCTTTACCATCAAATGAAGCAAAAATTCCCCCGTAAAGCGGAAAGTATTCTCGCTGAGAAAAAGCGCGCAAAATTTGCAAAGTTACTTGAAAACAAGCATTGGCCAACTGCTCGCCGCTCTTGGTAGAATTATTAAACCCACTAGCTAGCTGACTCCAAATTACCGCAAAAGTAATGTAAGTAGAAATTGAAGCTTTTGTTGACACTTTGGAATCGTAAACTTGCTTGTCAAACCATGTCGCCAACGCCCGCTGCAAGCACTGCAAAATAATCGCCACTTCCACCAATATGCCTAAATCTAAATTTGATTGCTGGGCTGCGAATTGAACTACAGATTCACCGAGCGCTATAGTATTCAAAAGAGCCTGGGGAAAGGGACTATTAACTTTTTTTGCCCAAAAAGCCCAAGGCCCATTTTGTTCGGGACTACCGGCAAATCCTAGCTGCTGCGGCTGATAAATCCAGCCCACAAGTTCCGGTTCCAACCGCTGCCAAGATTCTAAACCTTTGGCGATGCCGGCGGTGATTTGCTGCAAATCTTGTTCGGTTTCGGGATTGGCAGTTTGCAGCATTTGTTGGTGCAGAGATTTTGCCAATTGCTGCAATTGAGCCAGAGTCAGCGGATGTTCTTTATTCGGATCGATTACTTGCAATAATGCCAGGAGGCGGGCGTTAGATTCGGCAGTAACGATTTGTTGGATTGAGGATGCAATTGCGCGATCGACGCGGTTATCTTTCTGCCAGCGTTCCCATTCTCCTTGGATGGTTTTGAGAGCTCGGAGGGTACGATTTGCCTTTGCTTGTTTGATTTCGTCTTTTTCATTTCTGAGTTGATTTTCAGTGGCATCGAGGCGTTCACCGAAACAGCGTTCAAAGATTTCGCCAGTACCAGTGCTAATGTCTTGCACTAGCATTTGATAAACTTGTTCTTTGGAGCGAATTTGACCTTTGAGGGTGATTTCGACAATTTTGTCGATTAGGGCTAGATAGCGATCGCGCAATGAGGTAGAGTCTGGCATAATTTATTTTTAGTTAATAAGTTTTTATGGACAGCGCTTGCAGCTTGCACCATTTCATGCTGCTACTTAATTTTACAGCTCATCTGGATTAATGCCCATTGCTCGGAGTCGATCGGCCAAACGATTTGCTCGCTGTCTTTCTGATTCGGCTCGCCGACTTTCTAATTCAGCTCGCTGCCTTTCAAACTCCTCTGGAGTCAGAACCCAATCGCCACTGACATCGTACCAACGCAGCCACAACCTCGAACAACCTTGATAACAACCTTCCCACAAACCTATACCTAATTCTAATTCCGGTATCCAGAATCTGGGTTCGGTTAAAAATTGTTCGCGGTAACGATTGCCAATCAAGCGAAATACTCTCAGTTGATTGTTGTACCGACTGAAAACAAAGTAGTAAGGAATCTGCAAAATCTGTTCGTAAACTCGCCACTTAGTAGGGGGTTTATTTCGTGCTTCTTCTGTAATTCCTAAATCCTCATCTTCAGTTCCAGGTGATAGCATTTCTACTACTACCAGAGGACTGACATTTTCTTGCCACATCACGTAGCTGAGGCGCAATTCGTCACCTTGATAGAATCTCGGAACCCCCAAGACGACAAACCAATCAGGTCTTTTGTACCAATTGAGATGGTTAGAATCGTAGTAGAGATTAAGGTCTGTCGCTATAAATATTTGTTCGGGTGGATGATTTGCGGGGCGGCAGGTTAGACGCAGCAGTTCGGGTTGAAAGTCGTGAAATTCGTCAGGCAAACCGGGTTCCTCCGGGTCTTCACTGGGTAAATCATACATCGTAGGGAGGACTTTTGTTTGCAAAGGCTGCGAATCCGGTTCGTACATCGTCATAAGATTACCCAGGCGAGACGGCTTGAGGAGATTGAAGCGGTACGGCAATTGTAATATTATAGCGCGATGTGATTTGTTGTGGGAGAACGTCGCTATCCTTTGCACCGGAAATTTTTGCTAAATATTTTTTGCTAGATAACGAGCGCGCCCAGCTTTTATTAATAAAAATAATCACCTCGCTCCGAGGGTTAGTTTGAGTTTTTTTGGGAGAGTTATCAGGTATTTTAGTATGTAATGCAGGTCACATTTTTAAGTGCAAACACTCAGATTGTGGAGTTTGATAGTGCGCCCAATTCGAGCGACAAAAAAAAATGACGACAGACAGTAAAAAGATGTTGACATACACGAGCTATTTGTGGTACGTTGAGTGGAATCATTTATTATACATCTGTTACCCAATATCTGCGACACAATTAGTGGTGGCTCTGCCCATTTTTTTGTGAGTACAGAAGCCGTTTTCGGTCAAGGGTTAGACGGCTACACCAGGACTCAATTAAGACTCTGTTAGTATCTTTACTGTTTAAATCTACTGATTTTGAGGGAACAAAAAATGAAAGACTTAATAATGGGTTATGCAACCAACTGTAAATTCGATGATTTCTACAGATTCGTTGCATCAACTCGTCAGCATTGTGATCCAGATAAAGTTGATATTGTTGTGTTTATTAATGCTTTAGGGGACGAGTTCGCCAAGGTAGCTCTAGAAAAAAATATCACCCTTATACCAATTGAAAATGTGTGGAAGTGGGTTACTAGCTCAAAGATCCTAAATCTCATCTATCACGCAAAGATGGTGGGACTGCTAGCTTTAATTCGACTAAGTTCAGGGTCTAACCGTACCTACTTAGAGGAGGATTATAGGAGTACGGTTGCCAATTGGATTCATCCACTAGCAGGTCGGTGGATTACTTACCATACATTCCTTAAAGTTAATTCCAGTTATCGAAGGGTTATGACTTCAGATGTGCGCGATGTTGTTTTCCAAGCTTCTCCCTTCGATGACTTAGACTCTAGTAAGCTTCACGTTTTTGAAGAAGCAGGTATTTATTTTGGACCGCCCACTAAAGAAAATGTAGATAGTGAATGGGTGAATGCTGTTTATGGAAAAAAAATTCTTGAAAAACTGTTGGGAAAACCTATACTCTGTGCAGGAACAGTATTAGGAGGAAACCATCTCATGATGCAATTAATTGAATTAATGGTGGTGGAGGCTGAACGCCATCGTCGTAAGCCTCTAGATCAAGCAATGTTCAATAAGGTGATTAACTATGAGTTTCCCAGTAACCAAACGGTGAAACATAATTTGAAGAGTGGTGCCGTCCTCACACTGTGTGGAGATTATGAGGGAGTTTGGGAAATTCAGGATGACAAAGTGATGGTTGACGATCGCCTTGTTCCTGTTATACATATGTACGATCGCGATTCTCGGACTAAGGAATTATTTCTGAGCAAGATTCCAAGTCCACAGAAGTAACCTCTAACCGGATTTGCTTAGGAATTACCTAACTGGCTTACCTTAATCGGACTCTGCGATTTTCTCAAGTCTTGGTTTAAACCCCTTAAACCGTTACATCCCTGCTATTCTATTCGATGAAATTCTGTAATTGCTTCCGAGGTTGAGTTAAACTTCCCCGTGGGGGGAAGTTGAGCTTAAACAGGGAAACTTTAAGAACCTTCCGCTTTCGTTTTTCTTTAACGCCTTGGTTTTACACTAGAAATCCTGCCTTCTCTCAGACTTGGCGACGGCACACCATTCTTGAAATAACACCAAGCTAGATCGCCCTCCACCCCCGGCCTCACAAAAGTAAAAGCCTGACATTGTTCATCAAACGCACGGATTTGTTTGCAAAGATCCGGGTCGGGTTGGCTAATGTACATATTGCTATAATCAGCGCCGATTCTGTCATAATTTCACTCTAAATTCCACCTTGTCAACAGCCACTAGCTGCGACACAACAGTTTTAGCCTTTGCACGGATTTTATTCAAAGCAGAGGCTGCACTACTACGCACATTTAGATTGGAGTCTTTCAGCAAGACAATTAGCTGCGGCAGTGCAGTTTAAGCTTTTGCACGGATTTTATTCAAAGCAGAGGCTGTACTACTACGCACATTTGAATTGGAGTCTTTCAGCAAGACAATTAGCTGCGGCAGTGCAGTTTTAGCTTCTGCACCGAAACTTCCCAAAGCATTGGCTGCACTACTACGCACAGTTACATCTGAGTCTTGAAGCAGGGAAATTAGCTGCGGCAGTGCAGTTTTAGCTTCTGCACGCATCCTTGCCAAAGCATAGTTTGCACGGCTACGCACATTTGCATCGGAGTCTTTCAGCAACAGAATTAGCTGCGGCACAACAGTTTTAGCTTCTGCACCCATCCTTCCCAAAGCATTGGCTGCACGGCTACGCACATTTGCATCGGAGTCTTTCAGCAACAGAATTAGCTGCGGCACAGCAGTTTTAGCTTCTGCACCCATCCTTCCCAAAGCATAGTCTGCACGGCTACGCACATTTGCATCGGAGTCTTTCAGCAACAGAATTAGCTGCGGCAGTGCAGTTTTAGCTTCTGCACCAACCGACACATCTGAGTCTTTCAAGGTTTTGACAAAGGCAGGAATAGCAGGAAGACGAATTTGTCTTAGAACCTCAGCAGCACTCTGGCGGACTGACAAATTCTGATCGTGCAATGCTTCCATCCAATCAGGGATGGCTGGTTCACCTATTTTTCGTAACAGCTTAATAGCTGCATCAAGTGCCGTTTCATCGTTAATATTTAACTTCTCGGTGAGGAAGGCAATCTGTTTGGGATTAACTGTGGGTTCGTCCTTAATTCCAGCCGCAGCATTGCGAGTCAACAGCAAAGGCGATGTGAAAGATAGAAACGAGAGGGCAATTACGGCAGCTAATCTGTGTCGGTAGTGCTTCGTCATGGGCTAGAATCCTTGTGTTTGATGAGCCGTCTCAGCCATTTGAATAATTGTGTATACATTCTCATCAAACTGTTTCAGGACTCCGGGCGATCTAAATTTGTGCTTGTCCGTGGTGATATCGATCGCCCTAAATACTGCTTAAAAAGCGCCACTTTAAGAAGATTCTGGTTCTTTCCTTGAAAAACCATTCTTTACGTGTAACTCTTGCTGGGAATTTGAATATACGAATCCGGCATTTCATTCTGCTGGTGAATCGCAAAGAAACGGCGCTCAATTTCTTTGAGAACTGCTGCATCATAATAAATCATGCCACAATCAACACAAATCTCTACAGGCGTGTTAGGAACTAGCAAGTATTTACCTTGATGCAGGGTAAGAGCATCTCAATCATGCTTGACAAAAGCACTTGAGAATTTGCATCATATAGTCATTGTTCATCGCAGCCCGTTTGATTTTTTGTCGCAGGCTACGCTGGAGAGTT
>NZ_JAMPLN010000052.1:0-37798 GCF_040004035.1 Microcoleus vaginatus FACHB-2002
TGTAAAACACACTTATGTTAAGGATTGTAAAGTATCCTTAGCCCTAAGCGTGGCTAAGTTAGCCCTGTTTACATATTGTTACATAGCTCGGTTTAATCCCGCTTACCTACTTACTAACTCAATTCGATCGGCCCGCGAAGTCAGGATGCAATAAATCCACCCCCGTATCTAGCACCGCAACTTTCATTCCGCTACCAGTCAACAGAGAGTTCATCACCTTCGTTGCTTTCAGACCCCAAGTAGACTCGATATCATCAGCAAAACATTCTTGTTTGTTGATTCCTTCTACCTCTGTAGTAGTGGCTTTCTCGTACAGGTTATCCACCGCATCGCGATAGCCACGCAAATACTCTAGAGACAATCCATCCTCAATGGCGTAGAAAGTGCGCTCCGGTTCGATCGCCCTGATGGCAGAATCCTCTCCCGCTGATGTCATGATGCTGCTAAAACCCCCTTCGTCTAAGGAGACGACGGCGACACCGAGAGTTGGGAACACCGCTCCCCCTGCTCCTTCAAATTGGCTGAACTCTAGGGCCGAGTCGGGGAAATCGGCAGCATTTGCCAGTCCCGTGATGCCAGCTTGGTCACTTAGGAGGGCTAACCCTTCTGTCACCGCATCTTCGCGGAAAGTAATAATGTAACGCCCTGTTGCTCGATCGGCTTGGGCAGTTTCTGGGATGGGAAAACTAGGTTGTTCAGACATAAAATACCTCTTATTGACTGTTATTAGAAATCAATAACAGTTTTTCGGATTTTGTAACATCGATTTCTGTTGTTTTTGATTCAGCCTCGACTTATTTTACGTTGCGTCCAAGACTGAAAAGCTAGTTGCGTGCCAGAACTCAAAAATTATTTTTTGTTTGTGGTGAACATTATTGTTTAATTTTGTTTATAGCGAACTTTTTGGGAAACAATTAGGCTCATATTATTAAGTTTTTATAAAAAAACTTACTACTAAAAGTAATTGGTATATGATAAACATCATTAATTTTTAGGAATGCGATTTTCCTAAGACAACATTTCCAGCCAAAACTAATTTTATATTAGAATTAGTTGGGATTCACAATGTATCTTTTTCATTGAATTCACGATGTGATGTAAATGTAAATAGTTATTAACGCATTTAATCTCATTGTTGAATAAATAGACTAAAAGCTGGCAAATTTAGCGTGAATATATTTAGCAATTCCCAGTAAGTATAAGCGTTAAAGCTTAGCTATGAATTCCTCTTAAAGAGTTTTAGTGAGAACATAGAAAATGAGTACTAAAAAGTCATTGTTTATACCTCGGCGTCAAGTAATTCGTGGAATTTTATCTACTACAGCGTTTGCAGTCACATCGCGCCTTTGGACTGGATGTAGTCCTGCTAAAGAGGTTCAAGCAAACTCGGCTGGCACAGATAAGCCAATTGTGATGGGATTTATTTATGTGGGTCCCAAAGATGACTACGGCTACAATCAAGCCCAAGCCGAAGGGAACGCTGGGGTTTCTAAATTAGCTTGGGTAAAAACTGTAGAGGAAGCAAATGTTCCTGAAACTACCTCGGTACAAGAAACCATGAGGAACATGATCGAACAAGATGGGGCAACAGTTCTGTTCCCTACCTCCTTCGGGTACTTTGACCCCCATATTCTGAAACTGGCAAAGGATTACCCGGAGGTACAATTCTTTCACTGCGGTGGACTTTATCAGGAAGGTAAGCATCCAAATAACGTTGGCAGCTATTTTGGCTACATTGATGAGGCTGAGTACGTGGCAGGCATTGTTGCCGCCCACGCTTCCAAAACCGGAAAATTAGGATTTATTGCTGCTAAACCCATACCGCAAGTATTACGCAATATCAATAGCTTTACATTAGGGGCACGTAGCATTAAGCCAGAAGTTACAACTCAGGTGATTTTTACAGGAGATTGGTCTTTGCCTGTTAAAGAAGCTGATGCTGCAAATAGTATGGCTGACCAGGGTGTTGATGTAATTACCTGTCACGTAGATAGCCCCAAAGTGGTGATGGAAACGGCAGAGAAACGAGGCATTTTCTGTACTGGCTACCATGCTAGTCAAGCCCAACTTGCGCCCAAAGGATATTTAACAGGTGCCGAGTGGGACTGGACGAATGTCTATTCTAAGTATGCTGAAATGCTTCAAGCTGGCAAGACGCTGATGAACGGAGGCATTCCCCATTTAGTACGCGGTGGCTTGAAGGATGGCTTTTTGAAGCTATCGCCCTACGGCAGCACTGTAACGGCTGAAGCGAAAAAGGATGCAGATGCTGCTAAGAGTAAGTTTCTTGATGGCAGCATGGTGATTTATAAGGGGGAAATAAAAGATAACACCGGGAAAGTTGTGATTGCTGAAGGTAAGGATTACAAGCAGCAAGATGCAGAACTAGAAAAGATGAATTGGCTGGCATCAGGCGTCATCGGCAAAGTTACGAGTTAATTAGCGGATGTGCATTCAACATTGTATAGCGGACAACTTAAACGCTGATTAGCTTAGTAGGGGCGTGCAGGTTGGCCCCTACATACCCCTTTCTTTCGCTAAGAAAGTATTTCACGCCCGTAGGCAACTGCTATACAAGCAAGTTTTTAATTCAACACTCATCATTTTCTTAGTAATTCATCTTTTATTCTGATGATGATTAACCGTCAAAACTGGCGTACAACTTTGGAAGCGGTTTGTATCCCGATCGCCGCCATCCTCTTCTCATTGGTATTGTTTGGAATTTTTTGTGCGGTAGCTGGATCTAATCCCTTTGCTGTCTATGCCTCAATCTACAAAGCAGCGTTTGGCAGTTGGCATTCATTCCAAAACACCCTGATCAGGGCTGCACCGTTGATGTTGAGTTCTCTGTGTACGGCTCTACCTGCCCGTTTAGGGTTGATGATTATCGGCAACGAAGGCGCTTTAGTAGTTGGGGGTCTGGGGGCTGTCGCCGCTGGACTGGCTTTATCTTCTGCACCGCCGACGTTAGTTCAAATTGCAATGGCGCTGGCAGGAATTGTCTGTGGAGGTCTTTGGATTGGTGCAGTGGGAGCTTTGCGCTATTACCGGGCAGTGAATGAAACAATTAGCAGCTTGTTGTTGAACTATATTGCGATCGCCCTGCTGAATCATTTAGTCGGCGGCGTGATGCGTGACCCCAGCAGTGTCAATAAAATTTCTAGTTACCCGATTCCTGATGTGAATATGTTAGGGAATATTCCAGGAACCCGCGTTCATTACGGTCTAATTTATGGGTTGGTTGCTTGTGCGATCGCCTACTTCCTGATCCAGCGCACTACCTTTGGCTTTGCAGCTAGAACAGCAGGAGGTAACATCCGCGCTGCTCGAATTGCCGGACTTCCTGTCGGCAAGTTGACAATGGCAATCTGTTTCTTAGCTGGGTCTTGTGCGGGTTTGGCAGGCATGGTGGAAGTCGCAGCCGTGCATGGTCGAGCTAACGAATCACTTAATGCTAACTATGGCTACAGCGGTATCTTAGTTGCATTCATTGCTCGACACAACCCTCTTGCTGCGACTATTGTGGCAATTCTGCTTGGCGGCATTCTTGCTAGTGGTGGCATCTTGCAACGGGCACATGGACTGCCCGATGCAACGGTTTTAGTGTTCCAAGGATTGGTCTTTTTGGTGGTTCTGTATAGCGAATCGCTCTACGGACGTTTGCCATTTTTCAAACAACGGTCAATCGATAGCCCTCAGCAGCCACCTTCTAGCGAGCAGCCATCAGTAGCCACTGTCTAAGCAATACGTTAAGCCAAAATCTCAAATCGGAGGAATCCACAATGGCAGCAGAAGTATTAGGTTGGTGGGGAGTACCTTTGGGTATCTTGGCAGGAACTTTACGGGGTAGCGCTCCGTTTCTGTTCGTCAGTTTGGGCGAATGCCTGACTGAAAAAAGCGGCAAGATTAATTTGGGGTTAGAAGGAACACTGTTAACGGGTGCGATGAGTGCCTATGCTATTTCTTATCAGACTGGATCGCCTTGGTTAGGTGTTTTAGCCGCCGGTTTAGCGGGGATGGTACTAGGTTGTATCCACGCTTGGCTGTGCATACAACCAAAAGTAAACGACATTGCCGTAGGCATCGCCATGATTATTTTTGGTAGCGGCATTGCTTTCTTTTTTGGCAAACCTTTTATTCAACCAAGTGCCCCCCAGTTGCCTAGTTTCCCTCTGGGTGCTTGGAGTCATCTGCCTCCGGTGCAATCAGCTCTACAAATTTGTCCCCTATTTTTGTTAGGTGTAGCGATCGCTCCTCTAATGCAGTGGTTCTTTAAATCAACTCGCTGGGGGTTATTTATTCGTGCAGTTGGAGATAGTCCCGATGCTGCCAAAGCAATGGGAATCTCCATTAATAAAGTTCGTATGCTCTGCATTATCGCAGGCAGTTTCTTAGCTGGAATTGGTGGTGCTTATTTATCTCTTTACTACCCCGGTAGCTGGACAGAACGCATCTCTAGCGGTCAAGGACTCATGGCGGTAGCGCTGGTAATTTTCGCTCGTTGGAACCCAGTTCAGTGCTTATACGCCTCGTTGCTGTTTGGGGGAGCACAGGCGATCGGGCCTGCTTTGCAATCAGTAGGGGTGGATTCCTATTACTACTTATTCAATGCTTCGCCCTACATCCTGACGCTGGCGATCATGATTATTACTTGTTCGCCGAAACGAACTTTGACAGGCGCGCCTGGATCTTTAGGAACTAGCACGTAAAACAGGAATTTATCGCAAGGAAGATAAACATGGGACGTTTTGTAGAAGCTGAACCATATCCTTATCCTTACAATGGCGATTTGCGCCCAGAAAATACGGTGCTGCTGATAATTGATATGCAAATTGATTTCTGCGGCATTGGTGGATATGTTGATAAGATGGGCTACGACTTGTCACTGACTCGCGCTCCTATTGAGCCCATCAAGCAAGTCTTAGAAGTCGCACGGGCGAAGCACTTCCATATCATGCACACCCGCGAAGGACACCGCCCCGACTTAGCAGATTTACCAGAAAATAAGCAGTGGCGATCGCGTCAAATTAACGCCGGAATCGGCGATCCCGGCCCCTGCGGCAGAATTCTAGTTCGAGGTGAAGCAGGGTGGGAAATTATTCCAGAACTCGCGCCTTTGCCTGGAGAAGCGGTGATTGACAAGCCTGGAAAAGGTTCTTTTTATGCCACGGATCTAGATCTGTTACTGAAACGCAAAGGCATTCAAAACATTGTCTTGGCTGGCATTACAACCGATGTTTGCGTGCATACCACAATGCGAGATGCAAACGATCGCGGTTATGAATGTTTGCTGTTATGTGACTGTACGGGCGCAACAGATTATGGCAATCATTTGGCGGCACTTAAGATGATCCAGATGCAGGGAGGAGTGTTTGGAACTGTTGCTGATTCAGAAGCATTTATTAAAGCTTTAAACGATGAGTTTTGAGGACAAATTCCAGTGATATTATGTCGGGTTTCATCGGTAGTGTAAGAGTGAGTGGAAAATTTATCTGTAGGAATCAGAGGTTAAATTTTAACGACCGATAAAAACAGATAAACGCAGATAAACGCAGATAATAAGGGCGATATTACCAGATGTGAGATTAATACTTCAAACATTGAAATGATCCCTACGCTCTAACTAAAAAATTCCATCTCATAAGTAGCAGATAAGCTGAAAAATTTACAGGGGAGACAAAAACATGACAGAAGTAACTGATTCTATAGATCGAAAATCAGCACTGGAAACTCAAAACTCAAAATTCCCAGCTCAAAAGTTGATTTTACCACCAGAACTAGAGGTGGTTAACATGACTAAGCGGTTTGGCATGATGACTGCACTTGATAACTTCTCGATGACGCTAAAACCAGGGACGTTTCATGCTTTGCTGGGCGAGAACGGAGCAGGCAAAAGTACCCTTGTTAAATGTGTGATGGGTTTCTATACTCCTACTTCAGGCAAAGTTTTGATTGATGGGCAGGAAAGCACGATCGCAAGTCCTCGCGATGCTCATAAGTATGGCATTGGCATGGTTTACCAGCACTTCACTTCTGTGCCTGCGATGACTGTAGCAGAAAATCTGGTTTTGTCACGCTTTGATAGCCCCAATTTGATTAATTGGAAAGCCGAGTACGAGCAGTTAAAGGCTTTTATGAAAACTGCTCCTTTCCGAGTTCCTCTAGATACCCCAATCTTTCAATTAGCTGCTGGGGAAAAACAAAAGCTAGAAATTCTTAAACAGATATATCTTCAGAGTCGGATCTTGATTCTGGACGAACCCACTTCGGTGCTTACTCCCCAGGAAGCCGATGAGGTTTTAGGTTTACTGCGCGCAGAAGTTACTGCTGGAAGATTAAGTGTGTTAATTATCAGCCACAAATTCCGGGAAGTGATGGCGTTTTGCGATAGCATCACGGTGCTACGTAAAGGGAAGTTTGCAGGTCAGGGTTTGGTCAAGGATCTGACTGTCTCGGATATGTCTGAAATGATGATGGGTGAAAGGCGTGAGCCAAAACAAGTTGAAAAGACAGCCCCCCCAACGACTATCCCTGTACTTCAAGTCCAAGACCTTCATGCCAATAAAGACAACGGTCTGGAGGTATTGACAGGAGTAAACCTCACAGTTCACAGCGGCGAAATAGTTGGGATTGCAGGTATCTCTGGCAATGGTCAGCGGGAACTGGTAGAAGTATTGGCAGGTCAGCGTTCTGCTACAAGTGGATCTGTACTGGTCAATGGCGAAGTTTATACAGCAACACGAGCCGAAATGTTTAAACATCAGGTCTTCGCACTACCAGAAGAACCCCTTCACAATGCTTGTGTGCCACACATGAGTGTGGCAGAAAATTTAGCCCTGCGGACGTTTGACCGCCCTCCTCAAGCTAAAGCAAGTATCTTACTCATCCTGAAAGAAATTAGGCAGGCGGCTAAGAGCTTAATTAATGCTTTCAAAATTAAAACGCCTTCGCCAGATACCCCTATAGGCAATCTGTCGGGGGGAAATGTACAGCGCACAGTGTTAGCACGGGAACTCTCCGCCGAACATATTAAGTTACTAATTGCCGCGAATCCTTGCTTTGGTCTTGATTTTTCTGCTGTGGAGTATATTCACGGTCAGATTATTGAGGCTCGCAACCGAGGAGTAGCTGTGTTGCTGGTGAGCGAAGATTTAGATGAACTGCTGAAATTGTCCGATCGAATTCTAGTAATCAGTGGCGGGAATTTTACTTATGAAAGTGCGATCGCAGATGCAGATTTTGCTCAGATTGGTAAAAGCATGGCAGGACATTAATCAATTTGGGAATATTTATGACTGAATTACTGAAGCAAACTTTGCTCCTTAAGGATTTACCTAATATCGCGACGTGGCAGAATGAGTTGGCTTGGCAACCATTTCGTGATGGGGTGGAAATCTACCGACTTTATGGTGATAACGAAAGTGGATCGGCTGCTGCTCTACTGCGGTATGAGCCGGGAGCGAGTGTCCCAATGCACACCCATACTGGTTTTGAACATATTTATGTACTAACTGGATCGCAAACTGACCAGAATGGCGAACACCAAGCCGGAACCTTTGTCATTAACCCCCCTAACAGTAACCACAGTGTTGTCAGCCAAGCTGGCTGCATAGTCCTAGTAATTTGGGAAAAACCTATATCAATATGGTCTTAATATCTGCCCAACCTTATGATTATGAACTGCCCGTCTCTGGCGGTGTGGCTTTGGTTATCATCGATATGCAGCGAGACTTTTTGGAGCGTGGGGGATTTGGTGATGCTTTAGGCAATGATGTCAGCAAACTACAGGCGATCGTACCAACGGTAAAGCAGTTATTAGAGGTATTTCGCGATCGTCATCTCCCGATTGTTCACACTATTGAAGGTCATCAACCTGACCTTTCTGATTGTCCTTTATCTAAGCAAAAGCGGGGTCAAAATCAACTAAAAATTGGCGATCGAGGCCCAATGGGACGAATTTTAATTTTGGGTGAACCTGGCAATTCAATTATCTCAGACTTGACACCTAAGCCTGATGAAATAGTAATTAATAAACCAGGCAAGGGCGCTTTTTATCACACTAATTTGGAATTAATACTTGGTGAAAAAGGGATTACTCACCTAATTTTTACTGGAGTTACGACCGAGGTTTGCGTTCAAACAACTATGCGTGAGGCTAACGATCGGGGGTTTGAATGTTTACTCGTTGAGGATGCTACAGCCAGCTACTTTCCAGAATTTAAACAGAGTGCGATCGATATGATTCGCGCCCAAGGGGGTATTATTGGTTGGACTGCAAAGGCTGAAGTAGTAATACAAGCTTGGGAAAAATCGCCGCCTTAAATTTAAAAACTCTCGGCTATCCCCGATGTTTGGGGTAAAAACCAGTGGCTGATATATTTTTTCGTAACAGGCTTTCCGGCCTGTTCCACAAAGAAGAGACCTCTGGGTTTGGGGCGGATTGTCACCCCTCCAGATGTGGAACATCTGATGAAAAACGCGCAAAAATAATGAAAAACCCGGTTTCTTTAAGAAGCCGGGTTTTTGCGTATTCTATTGTTTATTTAAGCTACTTAACTTCAGCCGATCGCCGACTGTTAGGTGATTCGTAGTAAACTCCCGAACCTGTATCCGAGACAAAATGACAATCCCAGTAAGAGCGAATAAAGCTCTTCCAAATTGGCTCGGTTGACTTGCGATAATAATCGCCCAACACTGGCTTGATGGCTTCCGTTGCTTCCTTCAAGTGATAGTGCGGCATTGTCGAGAAAATGTGGTGGGCTACGTGGGTGCCGATATCGTGATGGATGGAATTGATAATTCCGTAGTCGCGATCGATCGTAGACAATGCACCTTTCAAGAAAGACCAATCTTTACCGCGATACCAAGGAATATCGGCTTCTGTGTGGTGCAGGAATGTTACCAAATCCAGCCAGATCACGAACACTACATAGGGAACCAAGTAGAACTTGAGTAAAAACAGCCAACCAAACTGATAGGTTAGGGCGCCTAAAAAGGCTACCATCAGTACCAAGGATGCGGAACTCGTCAACACATCCCATTTTTCGGACGGACGGAAAAGCGAGCTACCAGGCATGAAGTGAGAACCAGTTCGATCGGGCGATCGCCGAAATAGATAAATTGGGTAGGCAAATAACATCAAATAAAAGCGTCCCAGCTTTTCGTACCAAGGCATTTGATTGTATTTGCTCTCCGATACCGGATACCAGCTTTCATCGTTATCTAAGCTGCCTGTATTTGCGTGGTGGGTTCTGTGACTAATCCGCCAACCGTGGAAGGGCACGAGAATTGGAGCGTGGGAGAGGTGCCCGATCAGGTTGTTGAGCCATTTGCTCTTAGAAAATGAACCGTGTCCGCAGTCGTGGCCCACTACAAACAATGCCCAAAACATGGTTCCCTGCATCAACCAAAAGATTGGGTAAAAGAGCCAGGAATCGACGGTATAGGCGATCGCATACAAACCGGCGATGATGCCAATATCTAAAAAGAAATAAGCCAGAGATTTCCATGCCGAGGGTTCAAAACAGTGGGCTGGAATGGCTGCCTTGATATCTTGAAGAGTAAAAGGTAACTCTGTTGTACGAGAGGACGAGTCTTGATTGCTCGGGGGATTGAGAACAGTATTTGATTGCACGAAGTTTCCGATTTAAGCTGACTTGAGAAACCGCATTCCGCCTTGTAACAGTCAATCGATTTTAGATTTTAGATTTTAGATTTTAGATTCACTCCACAGATGAATCTGGGGGCTTAAACTAAGATCTAAATTTTTTGGCTCTCCCCGACATGAGTCAGGGGCTTGTATCCCTATGCAGGTGAGGTAACATTCAACCTGCAAGGAGCCATATTTTTACTCTGCAAGGGTTCCTAAAGTTCTTTAGTTCGCATGAACAGCCCGTCCGCGATTCTCAAGCAAGTTGGCTTGTGGAATACTTGTGTGGGAAAAATTAGTGCGATCGACCCTGTTATCTGAAAAAATCTCATGTGCCCGTTGTTGGTGCGAAATGCGACTTCCATCTGAGAGTGGACATCTGGAGGAACTACCTCCAGTCTGCAGGTAGCATACAGCGTTTCGAGCAGCAATTGTGAACGAGAGTGTAGGAAAAAACCATCGATTTTAGATTGGCGATTTTAGATTGAAGGACAGATCTCAAATCTCAAATCTGCAATCTCCAATCTAAAATCCCAGTGTTGGGTTTCACACAAGTTCTACCCAACCGACTGTTCACTACTCTTCACAAATTCTGCAAGAACTGCTAAAGCTAAGTTAATGTAACATTTCTACACACATTCTGGCAATGACTTACCAGAAGAAATAGAAAACCCATAAATTGGGGAAAGTGACCGGCGATCGCTTTCCCACTTTTTGATTTTCTAGGTTCCAGCTTTTTCTAATATGAGCTTAGACCGTTTTACCACTTCTGGAACGTCGATCGGATAATCACCAGTGAAACAGGCCGAACAAAAACTCATCGGGTCTTCGTTCGTCGCCTTCAGCATTCCATCCCAACTCAAGAAAGCCAAAGAATCTACCCCAATTTGGACGCCGATTTCTGCGACTGACTTAGTAGCAGCAATCAACTGATCTTGATTGTCGGTGTCGATCCCGTAGAAACAAGGATGTGTCACCGGCGGCGAAGAAATTCTCATGTGAACTGCCGTTGCGCCCGCATCCCGCAAGGCTTTGACTATTTTGCGACTGGTAGTGCCGCGCACGATCGAATCATCGATAATAATTACTCGCTTTCCTTCCAACACATCTTTGAGAGGGTTGAGTTTCATGCGAATTCCTGACTCCCGCATTGTCTGAGTCGGTTGAATAAAAGTGCGCCCGACGTAGCGGTTTTTAATCAATCCTTCGGCGTAAGGAATGCCGGAAGCTTGAGAAAAGCCGATCGCCGCCGGGATTCCAGAATCAGGAACGCCGATGACTATATCAGCCTCAGCCGGAGATTCTGCTGCCAACAAACGCCCGATCCGCAGTCGGTAGCTGTACAAACTTTCACCTTCCATTTGGCTGTCGGGTCGAGCAAAATAGATCATTTCAAAGATGCAAAGTTTGCGCTTTTGTTGCTGACTCCAGTGGAATGAAGCCATACCTTCCTCTGTAATCCAAACTAATTCTCCCGGTTCTACGTCCCGCAAAAATTCAGCACCGATAATATCCAAACCACAAGTTTCCGATGCTAAAACGTATCGTACCGGAGTTGTGGGGAGGATGCCAATTACCAGCGGTCGGACGCCGTGGGGGTCGCGGACTCCCATCACGCCTTGGGGGGTGGCGATCGTCAAACTAAAGGCTCCTTGGCACATAGCAAAGGCGCTGATCGCTGCTTCCAGCCAGTCTTTGCCCTTGTCTACCTCGGAACCGATCGCCACTGCGATCGCCTCTGAATCCGTCGTGCTGACAAATTCGCACTTCCGAGACAGCAATTCTTCCCGCAATTCTTTTGTATTGACAAGATTCCCGTTATGTGCTAACGCGAGACTTCCCAAACGGGTTTCGACGACAACAGGTTGAGCGTTGACAACCCGCGACGAGCCGGTAGTAGAGTAGCGAGTGTGGCCTACTGCTAAGTTACCGGGCAAGTGACCTAAACTCGATTCGTTAAAGACTTGGGAAACCAGTCCCATATCTTTGTGCAGGTGGACTGTTTCACCGTCAAAGGTGGCAATTCCTGCTGATTCCTGACCGCGGTGCTGCAAAGCATACAAACCGAAGTAGGTCAACTTGGCGACATCTTCACCCGGTGCGTAGATACCGAAAACGCCACAAGCTTCCTCGGGCTTGTCGGGTTTGCTAGAATGCTCGTCAGCCGCGAAGGAATGGTTGGGAATCATAGATGGGTGGGTTCCTAATGGGGAAGGTGGGTTAGGGGGACAGTTTCAGCGGGAAATCTTGTTTGCGAAAGCGTCGCATAACTTAACATTCCCTTAATCTTGCCACGGATCTGTCATTATTTCCAACTCGTGTAGCATTTCAGACAGAAGCGATGCGGCGTTCAATGGCATTGTAGTATCGATCGCCCTCAAATCCTATATTAACCTTGATTAATGGTGGGCGAGGGATTCGGTGATTGAAAAATACTGTTGGCGAATTCGCCAAGGTGTTACCCCTCACATCTGGAATGCAGCATTTGGGTTCGCTTAGGCTAGTTAATAGCTATATGGTTAATTAAATATTTAGTCCAGAGGCACTATTTTTAGGGGTGAGGGGTGAAACCATTTTTAAATTCGCCAACAGTCTCTTGAAATCGCCGAACTATCGAGGGGGTAGCTTGTATTAACCACCCGCACTCAATCTATCCAAACTTCGTCAAGAATCGGAAAGCATCGAGTACATGACTCGCGCAAACGTAAGGCGAAGTATTGTAAAAAGCTTGCCAAGCTGCCGCTTTGTCTTCGTCGTATTTATCGGCTCTTTCCTGGTGTTTTCCTAGCCAATTCAGCCGCACCGCGTGACCGACTAATACATCTAAAACGATGTATTCTTCTACTTGCAATTCGGGGTTGCGCTGGGCGATCGCCGCCAAT
Source organism: Microcoleus vaginatus FACHB-2002 (assembly GCF_040004035.1). Lineage (GTDB taxonomy): Bacteria > Cyanobacteriota > Cyanobacteriia > Cyanobacteriales > Microcoleaceae > Microcoleus > Microcoleus vaginatus_C. The sequence goes on from NZ_JAMPLN010000052.1 coordinate 12,532, forward strand.
TCCATCAGCGCCTCAATATTTACTTGCCGATATTCCGGTGCGACAATCTTATTCAGCAAATGCTCGATTTGTAGCGCAAAATTCTTTTCCCCCGGCGTCATTTCCGATAAAATGATATGGCTATCTAACCGATTGCGCCGCTCTAATTTGTCGCCAATAATCAAGCCTTTACAGTGCCGCAGCAGTCCCCAAACACTCGGATAAAAATCCTTCGGTACGCGATTGACAGTACCTTCCATCTGCCGCTTCCGCCGCCATCCTCCCGCAGGCATTTGCGGTTCTTCGGAAACAGGCGCTACTACCCATTCAATATCTTTTTCCGGCTGTTTGACGCGCAGCGATTCTTGCTGTTTGAGGATTTGATTCATTTCCTCGTATTCTGTCAACACTTGGCGCAGGCGATTTTTGATTTCAAAGGGACTTAGCTGCATTAAATGTTCGTAAGCTTCATTTTGCGTAACTCCCAATTCGCGGGCAAACTCGCTAGTCAGCAGCAAAATAAAGTAGCTAACTCTCAGCGTCAGCAGGCCTTTAAATAACTGCGGTTCGGCTTTAATTAGCAGGCCAAGGTAGATGAGAACTTCTTGAGTTAAAACTCGATCGCGAATATCTTCTCCGCAGAATTGGCGAATTTTGTCCATCACTTCCGTGTAAGAACCTGGTCGCGAAATTATCGAATCTTCGCTGTAGGCTTTCCCCACAGCAATTTGTTTTTGCCGCACCAAAATGTCTGTCACCGCATCAGACAAGCTAATATCAACCTTGTCCAGCAAACCAGCGGCATGGCGGATGACTGCCCATTGGATTTTTGATTGCGAACTTTCTCCAGCTTTTGTATAAACTTCGTTGAGCAAATCCACCACTTTAACTGTTTCTTCCGCACCTCCAAATCCTGTATCAAAATTTAATCCCTTGAGTCGAACTAAGGTGTGCAGTAACTCAATTTGTTCGTACAAATTTTCTGAATCTCGCAGGCTAGTTAGCAAGAATTGAGTATTAGTTTCGCACTCTAATTTAAATTCTTGCGTGTGACCCAAAGGCCAAGTTTTGTCAGGAGTGTAAGTTAGATAGCTGCGCGTTTCTACTGCACCTGTCACCGGAGACTCGGTAAATTCAAAATCGTGCATGAAATCAATTATTTCGGTTCCAGCAGTCAGCATTAACTGCTTAAGATTTCCGAGTTTAACTGGCGTGTTTTTACAGTGTCCATCCCTGAATTCCTTCATTAATTCTAACAACGCTTCCCGCCCGGTTTCCAGCATCGTGTGAGTCAGCATCAGCGTTACCGTAGGGCGTCCCAACTGATACCAGTGGCGGTGAATGTGAGCTATTTCGCTCTTGATTTGAGCTACTAGAAAATGGTAATCTAAAGTTAAGTAAAACTCTTGTCTGTTCAAAAACGAGGGGAGAAATACGATCGCCTCTTCGCGAATTTTAAACACCCGAGAAGTTGTTAAACTCCGCAAACGGCGCACGGGGCGGCCGCTTAAGCCTAATTGGTCGTTTCGTCCAATTTGCGTGTAAATAGCTGATAATTCTTTAGTCTGGCGGACTTGAATTGGTTCTACCTGTTTTGGGGTTTGGGCGGCAATGCCGTTAGCGGCTAATTCTGCTTGCAAATCTTCGTCTTCAGCTAACAGTGCAATTTGCACTAAAGGTTCTCTGTGTTGGCCGACCGACAGGTGCCTTCCCAGCGGGTCAATATCGCCCACTGCGATTAATCCTTCATTGAGCAATTGACCGAGAAAGTACAAACTTTGCGCCCAAACGAGGGGAATATTTTCATTGGGTAAGCGCTGCTGGCTGCTGGGATTGAGCTTTTCTGCTTCTATATTTTCGGCGGGGACGTAGTACAATTCTGGTAGTAGTGGCAAACCAGAGCGATCGACTGCCAAAGATTCCAAACGCTGCTGGTACTCTTGCACTTGAGCTTGATTTCCCTGAAATATGCCGTCCAAGAGCAAATAAGTGAAAAATAGCGGCCACTCGCATTCAATGTGCTCGAACTGCCTTAATTCTGTGGGTTCGTAGTGCAGGCGATCGGCATCTTCCAAAACTGTTTGGTGTCCATCTCGCAGAAACCGCTTGCAGCCATATTTTCCTTGCAATTTGTCAATAATCTTATTTCTAGTCCGTTCTATTAATTCTCGGTCTTCCACAGCAAAAGCCGGAAAACTAATCACGCTCAATAAAGCGGCATCTACTTCTTTTGAACTAGATTCGCGAGGCAAAAGCGATTCCAACGTTATGCGACTTCTGGCAATTTCGTCGGGCAAAACGTGAATAACTGACGCTTGAGAACCTTGAATACCGAACAAATCTAACCCATTTATTGCTTCCAGCGCTGCTTTAGCCATGCCAACTGAACTGGCGTTCAATTCTGCATTGCCGCGATTAATTTTATGGCCTCTTTCCCAAATTCCGTAATCCGGCGTGCGGTAGGCTCTACCGATGTAGTAAACTAAATTTTGCACGAAACTGACTTCATCTATTGTAAAAATTACGTGCAGCCCGGAAGCCGTCATTTGAGCAAGAATTAATAAGAATATAGATGTAGCATCTAACTGTAAATGTCCCCACTTGTCATCACCGACAACAATACTTCCAGTTTGAGTATTGTATTTAGCGTGCAGGGCATCTAGGGGCGACTGAGTATTTTTAAAATGTTCTACTTTGCTCGATTGCTGCATCATCGCAAACAGCAAGCCGCGCATCAGTTTGACTGTGCTGTGTTCGAGTTCAAATGTTCTGCCCTGATCGCCATCAATTTTGCGGTAAGCTAAACCCAAACCCCAAACTGCGAGAATGCTGTACACGTTGTCGCGCACCCAGGCATCGGTGTAGTCGCCGTGGGCGTTAACGGCGGTACTCGCCGGCAGCAAACCAGTAATTGGATTTTGGCGCTTGAGGATGATGTTTTTGATTTGCTGGTAGTAATAATCTAACCTGGTTTGCCGCTGGGTTTTTGCGATCGCCATTTCGTTTTCCTTCTTTTTCCTGATGCGAGTAGATTTGCGGTGAATAGACTTTTAAATATATCAGATATTAGATCATTTCTCAAGTTATCCAAACACAAAAAGGTAATTGCCATGTCTACCCAAAAGCACAATAACAACAGCGTTCCTTTCGTGAAAGTTGTCTACTCTACAGTGAAAATTAATGGTAAAATTGAGCTAGTACCGATGGAATGGTACGCTGACGGGTCTGTCAAAAAAATCGAACACTAATGCTCGATCGCACTTGGCTGGCAAACTCTAATGAACTTGCGCGACCCGTCGCTTACAAAAAAACCGGTTTCTGGGCCACCGAACGATGACTTAACAGACTCTTGGTGGCACAAACCGGGTTTTTTGCGACCAAAACTGGTCTAGCGTCGATCGCCAATCTAAGCTAATTTAAATAACTAAGTGTGTAGGAATCTAAAAGAAAAAAATATGGATCGATCGCAGCCGCAATTTTCAGTGCTGGGACTACCAGTTCACATATTAGATGATTATGCAGGTTGGCTGATGGAGCGCCTGCATCAAGGGTTAGGAAGTCACGTCGTGACTTTGAATGCTGAAATGGCGATGCAAGCCGAGCAAAATCAGGCTTTAGCAGATGTAATCCGCAAAGCGGAACTGGTGATTCCCGACGGTTCGGGAGTGGTGCTGTACTTGCGGCTGCGTGGCAAACCGGCACAGCGCTATCCGGGGATTGAATTAGCAGAATCGCTGCTGCAACAAGCCGGAAAATTGCCTGATTCGGAACCACTATTTTTCTTTGGAGGTTCCCCAGGAGTGGCGGCTGCGGCGGCCAAAACTTGGCAGCAAAAAGTTAACGGATTGTCGATTGCTTCTCAACACGGTTATCTTTCCGCAGATGAAGAAAAAGACTTCCGTGAAAGCCTCAAAAAAATGCAGCCAAAACTGATTTTTGTAGGATTGGGAGTGCCGCGCCAAGAATTTTGGATTGCCGAACACCGACACCTTTGCCCTCAGTCAATTTGGGTGGGAGTAGGCGGCAGTTTCGATATTTGGGCGGGAACAAAAACCCGCGCGCCGGCTTGGTTTTGCGACAATCATTTAGAATGGCTGTACCGGCTTTATCAAGAACCTTGGCGGTGGCGCAGGATGTTAGCTTTGCCACAATTTGCATTGAAAGCTTTGGGGGATTTTAAAGCTTAAAAGCTGCCAGCACAAAATAGGTTTGTAGTGAGGGATTTAGTCCTCATAAAATTCTGAGAACTTCAGTCCTCACTACGGACCAATTGCCATTAGACAATGTAAGGAGAATCGATCGCCTTTGCCCGATTAGTTGCCACCAAAGTCTGGTAAATCAAAGCCGAAATCTCAGCGCGAGTAATATCCCGAAGCGGCGAAAGCCAATCGCGGGAAGGATAATTAACCACAATCTTCAAAGCAGTTGCTGTGGCGATCGCACTCAAAGCATAATTAGGAATTTGAGAGCGATCGATGTAAACTTTCAAAGAATCAGGATTGCCACCCTTAAGTTCTAAACCGTTAACCAAAGACACGATCGCCTCAGCCTTAGTCAAATTCTGATTCGGGCCGAACTTCAACCCCGGAAACCCCGCCAAAAACCCCCCCCGATTTGCCCGTTCGATCGCACTTCTCGCCCAAAAAGTAGCAGAAACATCAATAAAATTTGTAGCCGGCACCCTCGGAATCGGACTAAACGCACTCACCAACAGCGCCGCATATTGAGCACGGTTTAAACTCTCATCAGGCCTAAAAGAACCGTCAGGAAAACCGCTAATTATATTCGCCGCAGCCAAAGCTTCAATAAACTTCTGTGCCCAATGTCCAGAAATATCGCTGAACACCGCACCCCCGATATTCGGATTGCCGCCGCCCTTTCTCACCGCAGCTTGCACAGCTTTAAAAGCATTCACTTTCCCGTAACCAAACCAATCGCTGCGACCGTTGTTAGGATCGTAATTTCCCATGCGATTGCCCAACTGGGGATCGGGATCGAGATCGACAATTTTCTCAGCAGTTTGTTCGAGAATTCCCCGCACTTCCCGCGCCGTCAAACGGGGGTTAGCCGAAAGTATCAACCCTGCAACCCCAGCGACTACTGGAGTGGCGCTGGAAGTACCGCCAAAAGTATCCGTATAGTCCCCCCAGTCGTAGCCCCGATCGCCCACTCTATCGGCAGTAAACACCCCCAAACCGGGCAAATACTGCGTCACCTCCGGCGGCGTGCCGATATATCCGGTTTCGGGCAACCAAGTTCCCGGCGGTGCGTTGTTGCTGGGGGCGCAAACCGAGATGCTGGTGCCCCAATTGCTGTAGGCTGCTTTTTTGTTGAGGGAAGTGGAAGCGCTGACGGCAATTACGTCGGGGTGAACGGCAAATCCGTTTAGCCATCTAGTTTGACCCTCCACGACGTTGTTGGGCCAGCCTTTCTCGTTAACAGTACCGTCGACTGGGCGGTTGGCATTCCCCGCAGCGAACAGAATAACGCAGCCTCTGCCGCCCCGCCCTTGGGTTGCTGCTTTGGTGATAACGGCACTCTGCCGCAGGGAAAGGGGATAATAAACTGCTGAAGACCCCCAACTGCAAGAAATGACGGCGGCACCTTTTTCGATCGCCCAATTAAATATTTTTTCGACAGAATTGTCATCGAGAAAACCACTGGTACGGATGGGCATCAGGGCGCATCCGGGGGCGACGCCGACAATGCCTTTGCCGTTCTCTTCAGCAACGGCGACGCCGGCACAACTTGTGCCGTGGTTGTCTGAGTCTGCGACTGGCATCGGGGAGGTATCGCCGTCTTTGAAATCGATGGGTGAGACGATTTTGCCTTGACCTTGAAAATCTGGGTGGGTGATGTCAACTGAATCGTCGGCGATCGCAATTACGATCGATCGAACTCCACGAGTCATGTCCCAAGCTGGTTCTGCATAAATTTGAGCACCGCCGACAAGTTGATTGCCGCCTTTGTTATTGAGATACCACTGTTTGGGATAAAGCGGATCGCGGGGCGTGTAATGCTGCTGCGTCTCTACTAAAATGTTTGGTTCCGCTACGAGAACTTCTGGATATCTTGTCAGGCGGTTGGCAATTTTGATTGGGTTTTCTGTTGCTTGTTTGGTGACTTCGCAGACGAAGGTGTTAGCAATTCCTTCTACTGGCCTGACTATTTTTAAAGCTGCTGCATTGGCGATCGCCTTTCGCGATTGTTCATCTACTTGTTCGCCAAATTGAATCGTAATTTGGTCGGTTAAATAAAAGAATGTACTCGGATTGTTCGCGGGGCAATAGACGTGGCTGGCAAAAGCTACAGCATCGCTGGCGCGCGCTGCTTGCATTGCTGCTTCTAGGCGATCGGGCGCAACGAGATATTCTTCGAGATTGGTTTGGCCGATGCGACGGTTGAGTTGTGCCCCAGTTGTTGCAGCCCAATCGTTTGAGGCTGATGCTGTTGATGAGGGCCGGACTGTAAAGCGATCGTCCGCTTTTGACAGCAGCAATTCATCACCGCCACGCTGCAAAATCACTGCCAGACTTTCATCGGGAACTCCAATCCCTTGATAGTTTTGGAGAGTCTCGGAGGTGGGTTTGCTTGGTTGTACCATCAGAAATGTTCCTGTTTGATTTTGATGTAGATTTATCACACATATTTATAAGCTGTCAGGGAGGTTTTTGCTATGAGGGGTTTGAAGCTGTAACTAACAGCGGTAGTTTTTCCATCAGTCCGCGTCGGACTTAGTTTGTGCGATCGCGTTGCTAGCGGTTTCAACCGCCGAGTCTTTTTCGATATCAGCGAGTTTTTCAGATAAACACGCTCAAATAAACACGCTAGGATTAACATTAAAAAATTCTCCCAGCGCCTTAGCTTGCGCCTTGCTAATCGCCCGTTTCCCATTAACCACCTCAGAGACTACTCCTTTGGAACCAATCACGCCCACTAAATCGGCTTGTTTGAGTTCGCGAACTTCCATGAAATGCAATAGAACATCCCGGGGAGTCACTTCTGGATCTGGGTAATATTTTGATTCGTATTCTTCGATCAACAGCCCCCAGAGACTCAGTAAAGTTTCTTCTTCTACTGTTAATTCTTCCTTAGACATCAGAAAATCAACTTCTGCGAGGGCAAGATCATTATCTTCTTCGTTCAGGATTGGCTTAGGCTGAGATTTAGCCAGCAGTTGACCGTAAGCTGTTTTTTCAATTGTGATGTTCATTTCTCATTCCTTTGCTTGCTTACTTAGACATGGTTCTCAAGTAGAAGGTGGGTGTTTGTTTCTCGGTATCATGATTTTGACGTGGGGAGTAAATGTTTTGGAGTGATTGAATACATCAGGGAATCTGTAAGGTTTCCCTGATGATTTTAGTAAATTTAACCTATTTTATGTTTGACTTCATCTTCATCATTCCACTTGATATTGTCATATTCGCTATGGGTTAAAAATTTTTTAAAATAAATAATTTTGGCGGTATAGTTTATTTTTACGATTAATCTATACTGATTGCCTTTAATATTAAATATGGTATATCCACAGACTTGATCGACCGATTTGGAATATCCCTGTCGAATCTCTTCTAGTGATTCCCAATCGTTGTCTTTGATGGCCTTGCGCCAGACTGCGATCGCAGCCTTGGCATCGTCGGAGTAGGATTCGATCGCACTCTCCAGATTTTTCTTGGAAATTAGCCTCATTCCAGTACCGTTTTTTACACGACACCTCTATGTTCTCATACTGAGAACATTCTGTCAAGTCTCTACTTGAATTTTTCCTCAAGAGCCTTTTGCCCGATCGCGCACCCTTTGACATTTCAACAAATTTGGTTTACACTTAGCCGGTTGCGATCGCCAATGGTAAGATCGGCTCAAGCTAAATATTTTTTTAAAGCGCACAGGCGCAAAGTAATTTCATGGTATACTCTGGAACTGTTTGTTGGCTTCGCTCCACTGCCCGGATTACGATCGGGGCGATCGCAGCTTTTACCCTATTGCAACCGCTCCAAGTCCAAGCACAACAACCTTCTGGGCCAGAGAACCAACAGCAAATCGAGCCCGCCGACGACCCCACAGACCCCAACAATCTTCGCCCTCTGACGCAAGACAGCAGTCTGCTGAGCGTCCCAGGAGGCCAGCGTTTGATGACAGAAGCCAGCAGTGCTATTTCCTCTCAGAATTACGCACTGGCTACTCAAAAACTCCAAGAATCCCGCCAAATTTTCAATCAACTGTCCAACTTCTACCAACAACTGGGTAGCAGTTTTGCCGGAATTGACATTCGCTTGGCCGAAAGCCACCGCACCAAAGCTGTAGAAACGGCTCAAATGCGCGACGAAGCTACCTACCGGCTGGCGTTGGTGCACCGGGCGCAGAATAAGCCCGAACTGGCTGTCCCCCTGCTGATTCAGATTATTCGATCGCAGCAGCCAACTCGCGACTTGGGCAAGAAAGCTTACCAGCAGTTACTGGAATTGGGTTTTGTGGATTCGCCCTTTCCCCGGCCTGCCAGCGCTCAACCGAGCTCATCGACAAAATAGTTCCACTAAAATCTAAATTACAGCCGTTTATCAGAGAAACCAATGGTTACACCGTCTCAAGTAGCAGAAATGATTAAGGCAGGGTTGCCCGACGCTAAAATACAAGTTGAGGATTTGACCGGCGGCGGTGACCACTACCAGGCGAGAGTCGTCTCTGCAGCCTTTGAAGGAAAAAGCCGAGTACAGCAGCACCAACTGGTTTACGGCGCTCTCAAACAGGCAATGGCTAGTGAAGCCATCCACGCTTTGGGCTTGGAAACCTTAACTCCCGCAGAATGGGAAGCGAAAAGTCAAGTTGCTTAATTGTTGAGCGGCAATTGGGTATCACAAGTTTGTGCTTCTGTCAATAGTTGCTTGAAATACAACTGCTGCACTTACGCACAAAAACCAAAGAAACCGGGTTTTTTAACCGGAATCTATGGCTGTAACGAAAGATTTTCGTAAAAAACGCGGTTTCTGCGTCAGTCAACGTTTAAAACTTTTCAAACAATATTAGGACCTACCATGAGTACAACAGCACATCAAAGAATTGACGAGTTGGTTAAGCAAAACAAAATCATGGTGTTTATGAAGGGCAATAAGTTAATGCCCCAGTGCGGTTTCTCTAATACTGTGGTGCAAATTCTCAATACTTTGGGAGTGCCTTACGAAACTGTTGATGTTTTGGCAGACCAGGAAATTCGTCAAGGCGTTAAAGAGTATTCCAACTGGCCGACAATTCCCCAAGTTTATATCAACGGCGAGTTTATTGGTGGCTCGGATATTATGATCGAGATGTATCAAAAGGGCGAATTGCAAGAAGTTGTAGAAGTGGCTTTGGCTTCTTAAATTAGACAGAAAAAACATATCCCCGACTTCTTAAAGAAGTCGGGGAAATAACAGCAATCGCGTTTTACGTGCAATTAGGTTGATTTACTTAATTATTCGTTATAGCCATACTAAATCATTTGTGAATTTTTTACTCCCTCCCCGCGAGTTCGGGTAGGGTTGGGGTGGGGTAAAAAATTTACGACTCATTTAGGATTGCTATACCAGGCAGAGCCTGGGAACGCACTGCGGTCGGCTCGGCATCGAATTTTTAGGCTCCCAAAGCGAGGTCGAGCCTCTGGACATCGGTTCCCAGGCCGAGCCAGGGAACCCGTTACAATTCCCAATTCCCAATTCCCAATTCCCAATTCCCAAATCATCAAGGGTTTATCAAACCGAATTTGCTATTTAATAGTAGTCTGATTCAGCCTGTGTCTGTGTCTGTGGCATTGCAAAATTGGAGGGGTCATGAATGTAACGCGCTGCTTCTTCCTCTAGTCTGTGAATCAGATAGGGTTCCAAACTGTTGGAATGCCGCAGGGCTGCTAAATACCCGTCTAAGTAAAGCCGCAGGTCATCGAAGCGATAACCTCTATTCCACATTTCGACGAGGGCGTCGGTGAGTTTTTGGTAGTGCCGGATTGTTTGGGTGTCTTGTAGCATGGTGTGAGGTTGAAATCCTTTGTGGTTTGTATAATGACGGCGGGATTTAGGAATGGCCTCGATTGATGCTGAGTGGCTCAGCTTGAGGCTATTTCTAAATAAAAGTTTTTACCCTGCTCAACAGGCTACCCTCCATAAAAAATTTCACTCGTTGCAATGCAGTTGCTCGACTTTTTGCGCGCACCTAGATAATTCGCTGTGCGTTTAATGGAGTCGGGATGTTGCTGAATTTGGCGGTCAAAGTGGCTGAGTGTTCCGGCTACCGAGCGAACGGTTGGAGGAATTCTAGTTTCACTTGCGCGATTTGTCAACCTCCTGGGAGTGGGGGCTGGGTCGGGGGGATCGCTTTTGGCAGGCGGTTGGGGCATGGGATCGATCGGCTTTACACTGTCTTATTTTCATTGTAAGCTCATCGCCAGAAGGATTTAACCTTTCTGCAGGCTGACCCTGCCAAATTAACCCAATATTTAAAATTCCTACCCTGGGTGTGTCCCCTGCTTTAAACGCAGCTCATGCTTGAGTAGCGATGGTTACAAAAGCTTGACAAAAGCTCTGTTAACCTTGTAGCAATTAGTGATATGGGAAGCTCGCCTCTGTGGAATCTGCAAGTATTTCAATTGTTGAAGGGAATCCGCACCTGCGATCGCTCTTGGGCTGGCATCTACAGCAAGTCGGTCACTGGGTGCACCAGTCAGCGGATATCAGTCACGCTAGGGAAATATTTTTTAGCCGCCAGCCAACCCTAGTCATTCTGGATGCCCAATTGCCGGATGGGGACGGTTTGGAATTTTGCCACTGGCTGCAACAGCAGCAGCAGTCGCTGATTTTGATGCTGTCGGCGCGGAATTCGGAATCGGATATTGTTGAAGGTTTGAAGGCGGGGGCAGACGATTACCTGACTAAACCCTTTGGGATGCAAGAATTTATGGCCAGGGTGGAAGCTCTGATGCGCCGCAACCGCACGATGGTACCGCCGGCGACGCTGGAGTGCGGGCTGCTGAAAATTGATTTGGTGCAGCGCCGAGTCAGGTTGTACGACGAACATATTGAGCTGACTCCCCAGGAATTTAGCCTGCTGTACGTGCTAGCTCAAGCTGGAGGAGTGCCGCTGTCGCGCTCGGATTTGCTGCGTCGGGCTTGGCCCGATGCTATTGATAACCCCCGGACGATCGACACTCACGTACTCTCTCTGCGGAAAAAAATAGAAATCGACCCGCGACAGCCGAGCCTGATTCAAACTGTACGGAATGTCGGCTACCGGCTGAATCTGGAGTTGTTGAATAATGCCAATCAGGCGCATTCACCAGTTCCCAGGGCGGTGCTTTCTTAGAGTATTAAGTAGGTCATTGCAAAAAAACAATAGTATTTTATAGGGGCGGGTCTAGCTAAGAATCACTCATATACCAGCGAGAAGATGAAGGCAAAACCCGCCCGACCTATCTATTTAATGTTTATTTTTACCCACCTACTTCTCAGCGGATAAGTCGGATTTTATTTTGGGAATTGATTGGCGATCGCATCGGTTTTCGCCGCCATAATAAAGTCATTGCGGTGCAGTCCAGAAATCGCGTGAGTCCACCAAGTAACGGTAACTTTCCCCCACTCGGTTAACAGTGCGGGGTGATGTCCTTCGGTTTCTGCTGCTTCGCCGACGCTATTTGTAAAGGCGATCGCGCTTTTGAAATCCGGGAATTTGTAGGTGCGTTCTATTTGGGGAATGCCATTTTTTTCGATTAAATTCCAGTCGGGAATTTGAGGTTTTAGCTGGACAATTTCGTAAGCTGTGACGCGGGGAGAGTTTGGGCGACAGGCGGCACAGCGTTCTTTTGCTAAAGGTTCCATAAATTGCTTGTTAGCGAGAAGATGCTAAAAGATATTATAGACATTTCTAATCTGAATTATTTTGGATGGGGCAACTGTCCTTTAGGAGTGACGTAGAGATTGCGATCGAAAGCGTTCATAAAACAGATGAGCAATCCTTTAAAATTTCTGCAAATAATCGTTCACCGTGGAATCGCTTAACCGATAATATCAGGAAGGGGCGGGTTGATTTGGCTATCTCGCTGATATTGTAAACGTTGCTGAACCCGCCCCTCCAAGTGCGATCGCTCAACCGATAACTTTCTTAATCAAATCCAACTTACCTAGATAGGGAGCGTACCGCCATTTTAAGTCAAGTAAAAATGACTTTTGCAGCACGCTTTTTTGATGCGAAAAAGTGTCAAAACTTGCTTTGCCGTGATAGGTGCCGATGCCGCTGTCGCCAACTCCGCCAAAAGGTAAACTTGTTACTCCGACTTGCATAACCGTGTCGTTGAGACAAACTCCCCCCGAAGAAGTTTCCCGCAAAACTCGCTCTTGTTTCTCTTTATCCTTCGAGAACAAATACAAAGCTAGGGGTTTGGGACGGGCGTTGATTTGGGCGATCGCCTCCCCGAAATCATCATACTCCAAAACTGGCAAAATCGGCCCGAAAATCTCATCCTTCATCACAGGCGCATCCCAGGAAACCTTGTCGATAACCGTCGGTGCAATATATTTATCTTCGGGGTTTGTTTGACCGCCGACGACAACTTCTCCGTCTTTGATAAACTCTGCCAAACGTCCTAAATGATGCTGATTGATAATTCGAGAATAGTCGGGACTTTTCTGCGGATCGTCGCCGTAAAATCCGTGAATTGCTGTTTTAATTGCCTGCATCAAATCGGGTTTAACTTTTTTATCAACTAACAGGTAATCTGGAGCGATACAAGTTTGACCTGCATTGATGAATTTGCCCCACGCAATGCGTTTAGCAGTGTATTCAATTTGAATATCTGAGTCTACAATGCAAGGAGTTTTGCCGCCCAATTCTAGTGTGACAGGTGTCAGGTGTTTGGCCGCGGCTTCCATGACTATTCTACCGATTTTTGTGCCGCCTGTAAAGAAGATGTGGTCGAATTTTTCGGCTAATAATTGTTGGCTGATTTCGACTCCTCCTTCGACGGCGGCTACGTAGGCGGGATCGAAGGTTTTGGTAATCATGTCGGCGACAACTGCCGACGTGTGCGAGGCGATTTCAGAAGGTTTGAGGATGGCGCAGTTGCCGGCGGCGATCGCCCCGACCAAGGGTGATATCATTAGCTGAAATGGGTAATTCCAAGGCCCGATGATTAAAACAACGCCCAAAGGTTCTGGGTAAATGCGGGCCGATGCTGGGAATTGATCGATCGAAGTAGGCACTTTTTTCGGCTTTGCCCACGATTTTACATTTTTGATGGCATAATTAACTTCTGCGATCGCAGCAATTTCAAAATAAGCCTCGTACTCCGGCCTGTTCAAATCAGCCTTGACAGCATCCACAATCCGTGATTGATTGGAAACGATCGCACTCTTGAGGTTTTTGAGTTGTTCGATCCGAAAATCCACATCCTTAGTTTTCCCAGTCGCAAAAAATTGCCGCTGCTGCTGGATAATATCGCTGACGCTGATTACCATATTTATTCCTCCATGTCTATCAATAAATGTTACAACAGGAAAACGGAACTTGGGTAAAGTGCGATCGGTGTTAAAGCGCAGACTTATTGAAGAAGTCTGCGATCTGGGCTTTATGCTATAACTTATAAGGTATTAAGTGTAGATTTTTAATGTGAGTTAAGTCATGAAAATCTCTAAGAACGATTTTTTTTTCTATTCCTGCTGGCTGCTTTGCTTGCTTGCAGTAGCAGGATGTACCTCTAAGCCTCAAAAGCAAGTTGTTATCTGCTCGAAAGACTTTACCGAACAAGTCATCCTCGCAGAAATTTTAGCACGCCATATCGAAGCTAAAACAGATCTCAAAGTAGAACGAGAACTGAATCTCGGAGGTTCGCTTTGCCATCAATCCCTAACAGCAGGTAAAATCGATTTGTACGTCGAATACACGGGTACTGCTTACGCCAACCTGCTCAAACAGAAACCGATTTCTGATCCCAAAAAAGTCCTCGATTACCTCAAACAAGAATATCCCAAACAGTTTAAAGCTGAGTGGACGGAACCGCTGGGATTTAATAACAGTTTTGCGATTATTGTGCGGGGAGACGATGCCAAAAAACTCAATTTACAAACTCTCTCGCAACTTGGGAAAGCTGCACCTAACCTCCGGGCTGGTTTCGGTCCAGAATTTAACGAGAGAGAAGATGGATTTCCGGGATTGGCTAAAACTTACGGGATTAAGTTTCGAGAACAACCGAAGGAATTGCTGTTAGGATTGCTTTATCAAGCGCTGCAACAAAAAGAAGTAGATGTGATTGCTGGTAATACGACGGACGGTTTGATTCAAAGTTTAGGTTTAGTAGTTCTCAAAGATGACAAGAACTATTTCCCGCCCTACGAAGCAGTTCCGGTTGTGCGAGCGCAAATTTTGGAAAAATACCCTGAATTGCGTCAAGTGCTCGCAGAATTGGGAGGCAAAATCTCCGAGGAAGATATGCGGAAACTGAATTATCAAGTTGATAAGAAACAGCAAGAAGCTGGACAAGTAGCCCAGGAGTTTTTGCAGCAAAAGTTAGGGACTCCCAAGGCTGTCGCTCCGGCGAAATAAAGGCTTTCATTGTTCTGCCTGTTTGCGGAACCGTATTGTGGTTAGCTATACTATTAGTTAGACTCATATAAATAAATAAAGGTATAAAGCTATGACAACTGTCAAAACTGCTATCTCATTGCCAGCATCTTTATTTGAACAAGCCGAAACATTAGCTGGCGAAATGCAAATTTCGCAGAGCTTTTTGATCGAAATAGCGCTTGAAGAATTTATCCGCCGCCGCGAAAATCAACAACTGTTAGAAAAAATTAATGCTGCTTGCGAAGCACCTCTCTCTGAAGAAGAACAAGTTTTGCTTAGCAAGATGAGTCGCTCTCATCGCAGGATAGTGGAAGGCGAATGGTAATCAATATTTTCCAAATTGCAAAACAGGAGCTTTTATTGCTTCAATCTGGGACTCGGCAACTTCAACTGTAATTGCTTCGATATTGAAACCCTCTAAGCTATAACCATCTTCTTCACCTTCCGGCATCTGGTAGTGTTCAACGATAGTTGCTGTATCACCTTTTTTTAGGCCATACTTAGGAATATCTTCTCGCAATGCTACCTGTGAAAACAGTTCAAATTTCATGGGGTTTAACCTCTTGTCAATCAGGAACTAATGTAACAAATCTGGTTTCGGATGGAGTAACGATCCAAACGGTTTTAACTTGTAAAATCGTACCGTTTGGACCTGTTAAACTGCCTTTAATCATGTACTTTTGACCGTATCTGGTGTTTTCCATTTGCTCCGCTTCCAGAGGAAGTATCTGGCTTCTTAAATCTCGATCGAGCTGTTGCCAGTTTTCTATGCTGTAACCACCTCGATCGAGAAACTGAGATTTGTCGTCTTTAGGAAGCCGGATTAATAAATAGTTGGTCAGCTTTGCTGAAGGAATAACCGAGTTAAGGCTGAGTTTTGCCATAGGAAGAATTTCCTGTTAAGTCCCTTCACTCAGCCTCCGCAAATTCAAAATATCGCTCATCTTTTTAATTTGCATACAAGTGCGCTCGAACTGTTGTTTATCCTGGATATCCATGCACAAGTCAATTAATGCAGGCAATCCGGGATATGTTTTGACTTGAGCGCTGCGGACGTTTACTTGGTTGTCCTTCAAATGCGATAAAACATCATTGAGAACTCCCACTCGATCGAGGGCTTCAATTTGAATGTTAACCGGATAAGTGTTCGGTCGAGATTCATTGCGGTTGCTGGAATTCCAACTCACAGGAACCAAGCGATCCCCAGGTACGCTCTCAACATTTGAACAGCCTTGCCGGTGAATCGAAATTCCGCGAGTGCGAGTCACAACTCCAATAATTGATTCCCCAGGAATCGGACAGCAACAGCCGGATAAATGGTAGAGCAATCCCTCCACACCTGCGATCGGCGATTTGCTCGGAGACGAACTCGGTACTGGTTTCGGTGCCGTCGATGCAGGTATTAGCTGGGGCAATTCCTGCCCTCCTGTGGGAGCAGCTTCAATTTTTTGCTGCATTTTTACTAAATCTCGCAGTCGATTTACTACGAGATTTAGGGTGACTTCGCCATAGCCCAAACCGGCGATTAAATCTTCGACGCTGTGGTAGTTGCAGCGCTGAGCCACCGACTGCATGGGCTCAGATTTTAGCAAAGATTCTAAGCCGTTTTTACCTAATTCTTTTTCCAGCAATTCCCGGCCGCGAGCGAGATTTTCATCTCGGTGCGATCGCTTCAACCACTGGCGAATTCGGTTTTTTGCTCCGTTTGTCTTGACAAAATTCAGCCAGTCGGAACTCGGATGACCATTTTTTTGGGTCAAGATTTCTACAATATCGCCGTTCTTTAAAACCTTGTCTAGTGTTACCATTCGCCCGTTGACTCTGGCACCGGTGCAGCGATTGCCAATTTCTGTGTGAATGCGGTAAGCAAAATCTACGGGAGTTGACCCGCTATTGAGAGCAATCACGTCTCCGTTAGGAGTAAAAACGTAAATATCTTCGTCGAATAAGTTGTCCTTAATGCTTTGTAAATATTCGCGATCGTCTTTGAGGTCGCTTTGCCATTCTAGGAGTTGTCGCAGCCAAGTAAATTTTTCGTCGTCGCCGGTGACTGTTGTGTTAGAACCGCCAGTTTCTTTGTATTTCCAGTGGGCGGCAATGCCGTATTCTGCAATGTGGTGCATTGCTACGGTACGAATTTGCACTTCGATGGGGCGGCCGCTGGTTCCGATTACTCCCGTGTGCAAAGATTGATAGCGGTTGGCTTTTGGTAAACCGATATAATCTTTAAAGCGGCCGGGAATCGGGCGGAAAGAATCGTGGACGATCGCCAAAGCGCGATAACAGTCATCATTGGTTTCTACTATGATCCGCACCGCCGCAATATCGTACACTTGGTTAAAGCCTTTTTGGCGGCGCTGCATCTTCCCATAAATTCCGTACAAATGTTTGGGACGACCGCTGACTTCGTAGCATTTAATGCCTAATTTGTCAAGCCTTTCTCGCAAACTATCTGTGACTTCTGCGAGTTGAGTTTCTCGATCGGCTCGCTTCACCGCCACAAGTTCCTGAATTTCGCGGTAAGCTTCCGGTTCTAGGTATTTAAACGCTAAATCTTCCAATTCCCACTTAAAGCGCCCGATACCCAAACGGTTCGCCAGGGGAGCAAAAATTTCTCGGGTTTCTAGGGCAATAGTGCGCTGCTTTTCTTCGGACAAATGCTCCAAAGTCCTCATGTTGTGCAGCCGATCTGCCAGTTTGACGACAATGACGCGAATATCTTTAGCCATTGCTAGGAACATTCGGCGGAAATTTTCCGCAAGGCGCTCTGTTTTGCTGGAAAAATTAAACTTAGAAAGCTTGGTGACACCTTCAACCAACTGCCGCACTTCGGCGCCGAAGCGCTGTTCTATTTCTTCGAGAGTAATATCTGTATCTTCAACAATGTCGTGGAGGAAGCCGGCGGCAATCATGACGTTGTTGCCACCCATATACCGGAGTATTCCAGCGACAGCTACCGGATGGCAAATGTAAGGTTCTCCAGATTTGCGGTACTGTCCTTGGTGCAAGTCGCGGGCAAATTCAAAGGCCCGACAAATTAAGCTGTCGTCAGTCGAACAATTCGGGTTAGAGCCCCCATCCGGCTGCGATCGAGTATTCAGGCATTCTTGCAGCCAGTCGGGTACTACAGCAGGATCGATCGAAGGAGAGGGAGTCAGAGTGTTCGCGTTCATGGGGTACACCTTTAAAACTTAGAAATACAAATGGTTAAAAGCCGGTTTCCGGTTGAATTGCGGAAATTATGTGTTTAGCTATACTAAACTAATTGAATGCCACAATTTGCAATTCAAAAAAATAGTCGATTTTTCTCAAACTATACCTATGTAATCCCGAGTCGCCCCCCCTCGGAGGTAGGAAAATATAGTGACACCACTGCGGCCGCCGCAGTCTGTCGATCGGGGAAAATCGGGTAAAATAAGCATATTTTGGCGGTAGCCGTTGAGGTTGCGGGGGATCGGCATTTACCGGCAACGCTAAACAAAAAGCAGCAGCCAGAAGGGTAGAGTCAGGGCAGCAAATCAAAAAAAGTTCTCACAAAACAGGGAATTGCTCCAAAAACGCACCGCTTCCCTCCATATGAGCAAACTTAAGTAAGTATCTACTTTGATTATAAATACAAATTTGTTTACAAAATCATGATATTGTCCGAAGACCGCCGCCAGTGCTACCAAGAATTACAGCAAGCACTAGAACAACTACAAAGAACTGCTGCACAGGATAATCTGGATCGGGCCGCGCTGGCGATCGAATACACAAAAGTGCAACAATTTTTCGGAAACCAAATTATGAGAGCCGAAAGCGATGACTTAGACGCCTCAGAAACACCCCCAGAGCAGTCCTATTTGACGGAAATTCACAAGCAACTGCGGTTATTGGGGACAGATGTCACGTTTTTGCAAGCGTCGCGCCAGCCAGCGACAGCAAAGGCGAGGCAAACTGCGGCGATCGCGCGGATCAACACGCTAATTGGCTACTGTGGCGCGCTGCTGCAAAAAAATTCTGGTTCTTCAGGGCCCGCCCAGATACAGAATTAATAATTGAAGTAACAGGGAATTAATAAGGCAAGGAGAAATAAAGCGGTGGAATGTCCAAAATGTAAACATCCCAACTTAGAAGGCGGTACCTTAGCCGGCCGTATGTCGGTGCAGTGGTGTCCCAACTGTTACGGTATCTGGATTCCAGGCAGAGAATACGAAGCTTGGCAAAAAGAGCAGAGCCAGTGGTACAACAAATCCGAGAAGCCTGATGCGACAGGGACTCTCGGCATAGAATTCACCCCGTCTGTCTACGACAGCAAAGCAGCGCTGTGTCCCGAAGACGGTCACTATCTGTCGCGGGCGAAAGTTCCTTTCAGTAGAGTGCCCTTTTACATAGAGCGCTGTATGTTGTGCGGGGGCATTTGGTGCGATAACGGCGAGTGGGACATTCTCGAAAGTCTGGGATTCCACACCGAGATTGACAAGATGTTTTCTCCGAATTGGCAAGCTAAGGCCCGCGTGCAAGAACTCGCCTCTCGCGAACGTCAAGTGCTGACTGAGAAGCTGGGGCCGGATATCGCCGGATATGTGTTGGAACTCGCGGAAGTTTTAGCAGACCATCCTCACGCAGATTGTGCCGCTACTTACATACTGCGGAGAGCTGAGTTGAAGCGAAAGGAAATTTAGTCTGTTGGCTGTTGACAGTTGGCTGTTGACGGTTGGCTGTTAACGGTTGACTGTTGACAGTTGTTAGTAAGCGGTTGGTCGGTTAATGATGTAGTGATAAAATCTTTGTTTGTAGCAATCTATATTGGTATTTACAAACAGCATAGTTGACGGTTGACTGTTGTTAGTAAGCGGTTGGTCGGTTAATGATGTAGTGATAAAATCTTTGTTTGTAGCAATTTCTATTGGTATTTACAAAAAGCATATCGGTCTCTTGCCAATAACTAATAAGCCCTGAAGCATACTAATAACTAACAACTAACCGCCAGTATATTGATAAATAATAAATAACAACCGTTAACAGTCAACAGTTAACAGTCAACAGACAACAGACAACAGACAACAGAGACCAGAAACCAGACTAAGGACTAATGACTAATGACTAATGACTCTTCTCTATTTTCCGTTGACAATCTGCGAGTAGCTTATCCTCAGCGGCGAGGCCAATCTGGTTGGGCCGTTGACGGGGTTTCCCTGACGCTGAAACCGGGGGAAAAGCTCGGATTAGTTGGGGAGTCTGGCTGCGGGAAGTCAACTTTGGGAAGGGCGGCGATGCGGTTGCTGCCGGATTCGACGCTGATTGAGGGGCGAGTTAGTTTTGCTGGAGAGTCGGTGTTTGATATGAATGCTTCGCGGCTGAGACGGTTTCGGGGCGAAGCTGTAGCATTGATTTTTCAAGATCCGATGACTCGTCTCGATCCTTTGATGACTGTAGGAGAACATTGCATCGAGACTTTGCAAGCTCACAGACCGAATTTGGATCGCAAGCAAGCTAAGAAACGGGCGATCGAAACTCTGGAAGCTGTGAAAATTCCCGCTTCTCGCTGGTCGCAATTTCCCCACGAATTTAGCGGCGGAATGCGGCAAAGAGTAGCAATTGCTTTGGCTCTTTTGCTCGATCCCAAATTAATTGTGGCTGACGAACCGACTACAAGTTTGGACGTAACTGTAGCTGCTCAGATTTTGCAGGAATTAACCAGACTTTGCGAGGAACGGGGAACGGCTATTTTGTTGATTTCTCACGATTTGGCGATGGTGGCTGAGTATTGCGATCGCATTGCGGTGATGTACGGCGGTAAAGTCGTAGAAACAGGGCCGGTGCAAAACGTGTTTGAAAAGCCGCAGCACGAATATACTCGATCGCTCCTCAAAGCAGCTTTGCACATTCAAGCCGATTCTGACAAAGGGTTAGCATTCGAGGAAATCAGGACTGAAGCCGTTACTGCAAACTTAACAAATTCGCCTCTTTTGACCGTAACGAATTTGCAGCAACACTACAGTTTAGAAAGCAATTTATTAGATCAGTTGTTTTCCAAGAATCGCCAGGTAATTAAAGCCGTAGACGGCGTTAGTTTAGAGCTACAACGGGGAGAAACCCTAGGGCTGGTGGGGGAGTCCGGCTGCGGAAAAAGTACCTTGTCACGCACGATTTTGCAGCTAATTACGGCGACTGGCGGCAAAGTTGAATTTCAAGGAATAGATATAACTGCCCTGAACCGCGATGCTGTGAGGAAGCACCGCCGCGAAATGCAAATGATTTTTCAAGACCCCCACGCTTGCCTGAATCCGATGATGACTGTCGGGCAAAGTATTGCTGACCCTTTGTTTATTCACAAATTAGCTAATGGCAGCGAAGCGAAAAAACAAGTAATCCAAATGTTAGAGCGGGTGGGTTTAAGTCCTGGGGAGGATTTCTTTCGTCGCTATCCGGGGGAATTGTCAGGAGGACAACAGCAGCGAGTTTCGATCGCCCGTGCTTTGATTACTCGGCCGCAACTGATAATTTGCGACGAACCTGTGAGTATGCTGGATGCCAGCGTGCAGACTCAAGTTTTAGAGCTGATGTTGGAGTTGAAGCAGGAATTTAATTTGACTTATCTGTTTATTACGCACGATTTGTGGGTGGCGAGATTTTTTTGCGATCGTATTGCGGTAATGAATGCTGGCAAAATTGTTGAAATCGGTAAGACTAGGGATATTTTTACTAATCCGCAGCACCCTTATACTCAGCAATTATTGCAGGCAGCTCCTTTACTGGCTCGAACTCAATAAAAAAGCCTAAAATTGGGGCGGACAGATACTAAAATAGGGGCGAACAGATATCAGCCACTAAAATCACTCACCGGCTTCTAGATGGATTTCGGAAATTTTTGGTTAAATTCGCTAAAGTGAAGGCAGACATTTCAAATCATTCCACCGACACCAAGCACGATATGGCAGAATCTGACCTAGGCAGTTTTGCGGTGGCACCCGAAGCCTCATTCGCGATCGCACAAGATGAAGACACTGAGATCGATCGTCCCACGGTAACTCGCTCGTCAGCATACAACAACTGGTCTGCCGACGATCCAGTGGGAGCTTTGTTCAAGGAAATGGCTCGCTATCCTCTACTGACTGCCACCGAAGAGGTGGAGTTGGCGCGCCGCGTTCAAGAATTGGTAGCCCTGGATGAAGTAGAACAGCGTTTGCAGCAGGAATTGGACAGAGTGCCGACAAAAGCTGAACTCGCAGCGGCTTTGGGGATAAGCGAAACTCAACTGCAACAGCTTCGCCACCAGTGTCAGTCGGCGAAACGGAAAATGATCAGCTCGAATTTGCGCTTGGTGGTTTCGATTGCCAAACGCTATCTTAATCGGGGCGTGCCTTTTCTCGATTTAATTCAGGAAGGAGCTTTGGGTTTGAATCGGGCAGCCGAAAAGTTCGATCCGGAGAAGGGTTACAAGTTTTCTACTTATGCCTATTGGTGGATTCGCCAAGGAATTACCCGGACAATTGCCAATCAAGGGCGGACGATTCGCTTGCCTGTTCACATTGTCGAACAGTTAAATAAACTCAAAAAAGTTTATCGAGATTTGAAGCGTTCTCTTCAACGCAATCCAACTGAAACTGAACTGGCTAGAGAAATGCAAGTTTCTTGCGAACAGCTTCGCTACCTCCAGCAAGTACGCCGGCAATCTTTGTCTCTCAACCACCGCATCGGCTCCGAAGAAAGTTCGGAACTTTTGGATGTTCTCGAAGATAACGCGACGCAATCTCCCGAAGCTCAGATGAATGAGATGATGATGCGCCAAGATATTTTGGAGGTGTTGGACAGTATTTTGACTGAGCGGGAAAAAGAGATTGTTGCTATGCGTTACGGTTTGCTGACCGGCGAACCTTACACTTTAGAAGAGGTGAGCAGTTTGTTCAATTTGTCCCGCGAACGAGTCCGTCAAATTCAAAATAAGGCAATGCGAAAGCTGCGCCGCCCTCAAGTGACGGAACGATTGAAGGGCTGGTTGAAATAAACTAAAAAACATTGAGTTGCCATTTTGAAAAATCTTAAAATTATTGTGGGGTGGCACTCCGACCCCGCCGTATATATGCTGATTCAATGGGGAAAAACTTAATTAAAAATTACAAATTAAAAATGTCTTGATGTGGTATTTTTAATTGTTGATTGTCGCGTACTACTTACTTATTTATGTCTTCTGAGGTAATTTTGCGTCCAGCTACCCGCGCCGACGTGCCGGTGCTGTTTGATTTGATTAAAGCTTTAGCTGAGTACGAAAAATTATCTCATGCCGTTACTGGCAATGCGGTTGATTTGGAGAATCATTTGTTTGGCGATCGACCTTTTGTTGAAGCGATTTTAGCCGAGTGTGAAGGTCAAGTTGTGGGCTGGGCGCTGTTTTTTTACAATTATTCTACTTTTTTGACTCAGCCGGGAATTTATTTGGAAGATTTGTTTGTGATCCCTGAGTTTCGAGGGCGGGGAATTGGCAAGTCTTTGATAGTTTATTTAGCGCAGTTGACGGTTGAAAGGGGCTGCGGGCGTTTGGAATGGAGCGTTTTGGATTGGAATGAATTGGCGATCGGATTTTACAAGGGTATCGGTGCTGATGTGATGCCAGACTGGCGGATTTGCCGGGTTGCGGGCGAGTCTTTGGCAACTTTGGCATCGAAGTAATTCAGGGCGGGCTAGAAGCCCACCCCACAAAAAATTCATCGGTTGTGGAACAGGGATCTTGCCTGTGTGTGGAACAGGGATCTTGCCTGTGTGTGGAACAGGGATCTTGCCTGTGTGTGGAACAGGGATCTTGCCTGTTAAGCTAAAATGCCGCACTCCGGTTAATTAATACCGACCTACTTAAGTGGCAAAAATATAGGAAAATTTAAGTAACAGTAGATTTTGATTGAGAGAGTAGATCGTGATTATTTGGGTAAACGAGCAAATCGATCCGTCGGGCATTCTTTATTCTTGTATTGCTTGTTGCGATGAGACTCAAGCGAAGGATTGCCACGCATCTTTTGAGAAGAATTTGACGACCGAGCAAAAAGAGCAGGGCTGGGTTGCTACCTTGCGGACTGTTAATTCTTGGGATGAGGTTCCTGTTAATGCTTTGAAATTGAATTAATGAGTGCTAGTCATCAGCAGCTTTAGTCTCACCCTGTTTCCGTTCGATCGAAGCGGCAGGAAAACGTGGGACATTAGTTCGTCCAAGGCAAGATAAGTCGATCGCACATTGGTCAAATTAACAGAGGTTTTGTGAATCTGAAGGCAAAAAGCTGCAAGCATTTGGGGCTGACAGTCTGAGGATTGTGCCCTGGAAGCTGCGGGAATTTGGGCGGAAATTTTCGGGCTGGCACTGCTGCGAACACGCTAGGACGAAAAAGCGTGCAAGTGCGATCCTCTTCGAGGGCTGCGCTAACGACAATTCGCATTTCTTAAACGGATTTTAGCATTACTATTAATAGATAGAGGCATTTCCAATTGTCTAGTTAAATTTTTATGATTGAAACCTTATTTCACGCTTATACGCCCCTAGTTATCTGGACGGGCTTAGGACTGCTGCTGTTTCGGTACATCCCAGTTGATTTTCCCAAGCTGCTGAGCCACTTTCTTTTCTGGATTGGGATACCGCTGCAAATTCTAGTTTTAGCCCGTCAGAGCGATTTTTCTGGTGCTGTGGGATTCACGCCGGCGATCGCCATATTCGTGTTATTTCTGAGTACGAGTTGTGCTTGGCTGACTTGGGTATTATTGCGTAGGCTGAGTGCGGCCCACATCAAAAAGCCCTATTTTCAGGGCAAAAATTCTCTGGTTAATTTATTCTTATTAAATTTTAATTCCCTAAAGCGATCTAGCCAAGGCAGTTTTCTCCTAGCTTCGATGTTAGGGAATACGGGCTTTGTTGGATTAGCAATCACCCCCGCTATCATCAGCACCGATAACAACAACTGGGCGGTCTTGTACAGCGTCACTAACAATGTTATTGGAACTTATTGTTTCGGTGTATTTATTGCTAGCTATTTTGGGAACTCCGAGCAAAAAAATCACTGGTGGACTCAGATCCGGGACGTGCTGACAGTTCCCGCCCTGTGGGCATTTTTAATTGGTTTTTATACTAGAAACATCCCCCTGCCCGAGACAGTGGAATCGGGATTGCAGACTGCTGTTTGGGTGGTAATTGCCAGTGCTTTGCTGCTGGTTGGCATCCGGCTGAGGTCTATTAAGAAATGGGAAAGTTTTGAACTGGCGTTAATCCCGTCGCTGTTAAAAGTGGTAATTGTGCCGGTGCTAATCGGATTGGGTGCTAGTTATTTCGGATTGAGCGGCGATCCGAGGTTCGTGTTGGTGTTGATGTCGGGAACACCCACAGCTCTTTCCGTGCTGATTTTAGCAGAAGTCTACGAGCTCGATCGCGATTTGTTAGCTAGCAGCATCGCCATCACTTCTGTCGGGTTGCTGTTGATGCTTCCGCTGTGGTTAGCTGGGTTTAGTTAGGGCTTGCTGAATAATCGATCGCAAACCAATAACAGGAGCTCACGATATCTGAAAGCTCAGTTAAAGATAAGTTCTTTCTGTATCAATTGCCTCCAAATATAATTGGAGATTATCTTCAACCTAAAAACAGGTGTTCTTTTTCCAAATAGACAGAAAAACACACAAAAAACCCGGCGCCACCAGGTAGCAAGGTTCATTATTAAAAAAGTAATTGCAATAACTGTACCAGATGTATTAT
>NZ_JAMPLN010000053.1:0-36357 GCF_040004035.1 Microcoleus vaginatus FACHB-2002
GTTAGTTTTTGGATTTTCTCCCATAGCTCTACTATCAAGGCTTCTTTTGCCTCGTTCGATAGCTGTTTTAGGTCGGGGAGTTTTTCCATTCCTTGATCTAATGTCTATCTTGTCTTCTTGTCAAGGGGGTTGAGCAATTACCGGCTTATTTAAACTTTCAATGGGCTGATGGCAGTTTTCTCACCCATCTTGATGAGTTATTGCAGTGGTTTTGTGGTGAGATTACCAATGAATTAAATTTAGAAGATAGGTTAGGAGAATATTGGAAAGGCGTTCTCGGCAGTAAAAATAAAAGCACCAAGTATTTCCAACGCTATCTATTATCTAACAGTGTTCAGCCTCTTGTTTTAGGGTTAGATGAAGTCGATCGCATTTTTCAGCATTCGGAAATAGCCACCGACTTCTTTGGATTATTACGAGCTTGGCACGAGCGGGGGAAAAATGAGGAAATTTGGAAAAAGCTAAGGTTAGTCATTTCTCACTCTCAAGAAGTTTATATTCCTCTCAATATTAATCAGTCGCCCTTTAACGTGGGATTGCCGATAGAGTTACCTGAACTCAATCAGAGACAGGTAACAGATTTAGTGAATCGACACCGATTAAAGTGGTCAAGTCAAGAGATTTGTGACCTGATGGAAATGGTGGGTGGTCATCCTTATTTAGTGCGAGTTGCTCTCTACCAAATTGCCAGGGGGAGAATTACCTTAGAGCGCTTGCTAGAAGTCGCTCCTACTGAAGAAAGCCCTTACTACGATCATTTACGACGGCATTTAGTTAACTTGGAAACAGATGCAGAACTAGCAGCAACAATTAGACAAGTGATTAACAGCGAACAACCTGTAGAGATTCACACCGGAGAGGCTTTTAAATTGCGAAGCATGGGGTTGATCAAATTTCAGGGAAATGCTGTCATGCCATTGTGTGGTTTGTACCGTCAATATTTTCGCCATCGCCTAGCCTCTCCCCAAGCGAATCTGACTCCTGTGCAACAAACTAATAACCAATCAAGCTTGCACGTAGAGAGTAATTTAGCAGCTATTATTTTTTCGGATGTAGTTAATTCCACCGCTTTATCAGTTGCCAACCAAAAGCTGACACTAGAATTAGTGAATCGAGATTTCAACATCATCCGAGGCATCTGCGCTAAACATCAAGGCAAAGTCCTTAAAGAAATGGGCGATGGTTTATTAATTTGCTTTCCCGAAAGTGCGGTAAAAGCAGTTGCCTGTGCGTTAGAAATACAACGAAATTTCGCCGAAGCTGCTACAAGCTTACCTCCGAGTCATGTCCTCCAACACCGGATTGGTATTCACTTGGGGGAAATATTCTCTATTAATAATGATATCAGGGGGGCTGGTGTAAATTTAGCTGCTCGTTTAGAAGGGAAAGCACAGCCAGGAGGAATCTGTATTTCTGAAACAGTTTATCAAGTCGTTAAAACCCATTTATCTTTAAATGTGATTGACTTAGGAATGCAACAGTTAAAAGGAATTCCTGAACCTGTACGACTGTACAAATTGATTGTTTGATTCTCTGATTTTTATATATAAATTAACAATGACCTATGAAAGATTATCAATATCAAGTTGGAGGGAGCCTGCCAGCCAACGCCCCAACTTATGTTACGAGAAAGGCGGATCAAGAACTTTATCAAGCTTTAAAAGCCGGAGAATTTTGCTATGTTCTTAATTCCCGACAAATGGGAAAATCATCTCTGCGAGTGCGGACAATGCAGCGGTTACAAGCAGAGGGAATCGCCTGTAGTAGCATTGATATCACAGAAATTGGCACCTCAGATATTACGCCAGAAGAGTGGTATGCAGGCGTGATTGATAGCATCGTCAGCCGATTAGATTTGTATGACATTTTTGATTTAGATGAATGGTGGGAGCAGAACAGCTTACTATCGAATGTTAAACGATTTAGTAAGTTTATTGAACAAGTATTACTCAAGAACATCTCAGGGAACATAGTAATTTTTGTCGATGAATCGGACAGCTTAATTAGCTTAAATTTTAAAATAGAAGATTTTTTTGCTGTGATTCGTGATTGCTATAATAATCGAGCCGACAAACCCGACTATGGTCGATTAACATTTACGATGTTAGGGGTAGCAACTCCCTCAGATTTAATTCAAGACAAGCGACGTACTCCGTTTAATATTGGTCGAGGGATAGAGTTAACAGGGTTTCAATTAGCAGAAGCCCAACCTTTGGCAGTTGGATTAGAAACTCAAGGAAAAAATTCGCAAGCATTATTAGAAGCAATCTTATATTGGACGGGTGGACAGCCATTTTTAACACAAAAACTTTGTAAGTTACTGCTCGATACTGCCAACTCTAAACCCATTCAAAATCCCGCTGAGTGGGTAGAAAAATTAGTCCGAGAAAAAGTGATTGATAATTGGGAAGGACAGGATGAACCGGAACACTTGAAGACGATTCGCGATCGCATTTTACGCAGCGAACAGCGTGCCAGTAGGTTATTGGGACTATATCAGCAAATTTTGCAGCACAAGGAAATAGCAACTGATGATAGTCCCGAAAAAATGGAACTACGATTAACTGGATTGGTGGTTAAACAGTCTGGTAAACTTAAAGTTTATAACCGAATTTATGAATCGGTTTTTAACCTTGATTGGGTGGAAAAGCAATTAGCGAATCTCCGCCCTTATAGCGAAAGTTTTAAAGCTTGGATAGAGTCTGATTGCCAAGATGAATCGCGACTGTTGCGGGGCCAAGCCTTGCAAGATGCTCAAACTTGGGCCGCAGATAAAAGTTTGAGCGATTTGGATTATCAGTTTTTAAATGCCAGTCGGGAAGTCCAACAACGAGAAGTTGAACGAGAGTTAGAAGCCCAGAGACAAGCGAATAAAATTTTGACTCAAGCGAATCAGACGCTAATTAAAGCAGAGCAATTGGCCACCTATAAAGTCACTCAAGCCCAGAATTTAGCAAATGTTATCCAGGAAACTGCTTTTTCTAATGAATCATTTCGTTCAGGACAGACAGTCCAAGCACTGTTGGAAGCATTAAAGGCAGGGCAAGCATTCAAACAACTAGATGCTTCAGCCGAGACGACAAAACATATTAGAGGACGAGTGATAGCTGCGCTGCAACAAGCAGTGTCCGCAGTAAAAGAGCGCAATCATTTGGAAGGGCATAACAATGTGGTCATTAGCGTCGCCGTTAGTCCAGATGGCAAAACCTTGGCTTCTGCAAGCTTTGACAACACCATCAAACTGTGGAACCTGCAAAGCCAAAAACCCATCGCTACCCTCACCGGGCATAGCAATCCGGTCTATAGCGTTGCCTTTAGTCCCGATGGCAAGACATTGGCTTCTGCAAGCAGTGACAAAACCATCAAACTGTGGAACCTCGAAAGCCAAAAAGAACTCACAACCCTCACCGGGCATAGCCGTTCGGTCTGGAGCGTCGCTTTTAGTCCCGATGGCTTGATTTTGGCTTCTGCAAGCGGTGACAAAACCATCAAACTGTGGAACCTGGAAAGCCAAAAAGAACTCACAACCCTCACCGGGCATAGCAGTTATATCAGAAGCGTCGCCTTTAGTCCCGATGGCAAGACATTGGCTTCTGCAAGCTATGACAACACCATCAAACTGTGGAACCTGGAAAGCCAAAAAGAACTCACAACCCTCATTGGCCATTGCGATTTGGTCAATAGCGTCGCTTTTAGTCCCGATGGCTTGATTTTGGCTTCTGCAAGCCATGACAAGACAATCAAACTGTGGAACCTCGAAAGCCAAAAAGAACTCACAACCCTCACTGGGCATAGCAGTTTGGTCAATAGCGTCGCCTTTAGTTCCGATGGCAAAACTTTGGCTTCTGCAAGCTTTGACAAAACCATCAAACTGTGGCATCTCGAAAGCCAAAAAGAACTCACAACCCTTACCGGGCATAGCAGTTATGTCAGAAGCGTCGCTTTTAGTCCCGATGGCAAGACATTGGCTTCTGCAAGCGATGACAACACCATCAAACTGTGGAACCTCGAAAGCCAAAAACCCATCGCTACCCTCACCGGGCATAGCAGTTATATCAGAAGCGTGGCCTTTAGTCCCGATGGCAAGACATTGGCTTCTGCAAGCTATGACAACACCATCAAACTGTGGAACCTCGAAAGCCAAAAACCCATCGCCACCCTCACTGGCCATTGCGATTTGGTCAATAGCGTCGCTTTTAGTCCCGATGGCTTGATTTTGGCTTCTGCAAGCGATGACAAAACCATCAAACTGTGGCACCTGGAAACCCAAAAACCCATTGCTACACTCACCGGGAATAGCAATCCGGTCAATAGCGTCGTGTTTAGCCCTGATGGCAAGACATTGGCTTCTGCAAGCAGTGACACCACCATCAAACTGTGGCATCTCGAAAGCCAAAAACCCATCGTTACCCTCACCGGGCATAGCAGTTATGTCAGAAGCGTCGCTTTTAGTCCAGATGGCTTGATTTTGTCTTCTGCAAGCAGTGACAACACCATCAAACTGTGGAACCTGCAAACCCAAAAACCCCTCGCTACCCTCACCGAGCATCAAGGTTCAGTCTGGAGCGTCGCTTTTAGTCCCGATGGCTTGACTTTGGCTTCTGCAAGCGGTGACAACACCATCAAACTGTGGCACCTGCAAAGCCAAAAACCTCTCGCTACCCTCACCGGGCATAGTAGTTGGGTCAATAGCGTCGCTTTTAGTCCCGATGGCTTGACTTTGGCTTCTGCAAGCGGTGACAACACCATCAAACTGTGGCACCTGCAAAGCCAAAAACCCCTCGCTACCCTCACCGGGCATCAAGGTTTGGTCTGGAGCGTCGCCTTTAGTCCAGATGGCTTGGCTTTGGCTTCTGGAAGCAGTGACAACACCATCAAACTGTGGGTTTGGGATTTCGATAAACTAATGGCATTCGGTTCCAATTGGATCGACGATTATCTCAGAACAAACCCGAAAGTGACAGCAGAGGATAAACAGATGTCTGCTGATTACCTCAGTCAACAGTCAATCAAATAGGACTTAGGCAAAAACCGCCAGCCAGCCAGATGCACGACATACATTTTTTTACCACCACTTCCATTTTTTCCGTTGTACATTCCTCACTCGCATCAGTCACAACCCTAATATTTCGCTGCGGCGAATCTTCCTCCACAACCGACACCAGCATCAATCAGATTATTAAATCTTTCTGTTGAATTTTCACTTTTGTAGTTAGTCGAGGTTTGGGGAGTTCAAAATGCGGTAGGTGCTAACTCTGAGGAATATTACACTGATGTCCCTTTGAATAGAAAGTGTAAAACTCCTGGAGTGCTGACATTTGTTCTCTCAATCTACATATCTCCACATCCAAAGGAGGGAGTAGTTTCTCAAGGTGGCGAACCTCACTAAACCACAGTCGTAACTCGGGTTTGAGAGTTGCATAGAGCGTTTCGGGGCACGACAGTAATATTGCTGTTATTATCTCTGCGACGAATGGCTGTTGCAGCCACTTCCCTACAACAGACATTGCATCCCCGTCATCGATTGACAAGCATTGGTGAACAATATCAAACAGTGAATTTAACTCAATAGCTGCCCGTAATTTCTCAAGTGTCTCTGCCGTCTCTGAGGAGGTATTCACCATAGTTGTGAATTCAACAGGCCAATGGTGCAGAATGGTACTGACACATGAAGCAATTGAATCAGGTTGCTCTTTTCTCACAATGCCGGGGAGTATTTGTGTAAAGTAAGGAGCAACACTACGCCACTGATGTAAATCATAAGTAACATGAAAAAAGGTTTCTGGCAACCTTTCACTCTTGTGCAATAAAATATAACCTCGACATTGATTAGTGACCAGATCGACCGGTTCAAATGCTTGCCATAACAAAGGCAGAGAAACCCAGTGAGGTGGATATTTGAAACGGGCAACATCCAGCAGAAGAACTAGATCCCGCTTTGGATGATAGCCACCAATTGGTGAAAAGTGACCATCACCCGTTTGTCCCAATACCTTTCGGCTGTAGGAAACAACTAGATGAATATCACCTGACGCCGTAGTCACTTTCTCAACTGCTTGCCGAAAGTTTTCCAAGCTGCTTTGGTGGTAACGATTAGGTTTTACAACAGCACCGTTGCAACGTGCTATACAGACAAACTCATCAAAGGTGATACCGTTTTCTTTAATGACTGAAAGAGGTAAGCAACAGTCTAAAAATTCCTCTCCATACCATCTCCACACCCCTTTCCAAAGGCGACCCGGATCGATGGATAAGGCATTAAGAACCACAACTAAACTACCCAATCCACAAAAAGCCGGTTCTGCTTGGGTATGAAACTGTTCCGCTAGAGCAAAATACCCTTCCATACCTCCCAATGCCAACGCTTCTCGAAATATTTGCTTTCCCTCTACAGAGGAAAAGGCAATAGCAGAATCGGGGAGTAAACGACGATAAAACCCTTGAGCAGACATTGAGTGTTTTAACCCTTATTGCTTATGGTGCTAATAAATATTATGCAACATCGTCACATTGATAATGATGAATGCACTTATTTACTATTTTTTCAATTTTAGCAATAAAACGCTGCGAAGGTTTGACTTTCGGGGTGCAAATTTAAAAAACGTGACCCTTTGCGACGGACGGCTAGACATCAAGCTGATGAAAAAATTCGGCAATTTACCACAGATTGAGCGGTAGAAAGCTCCGCTAAATCAAGCTTTTGTGAATAGCCTCAATCACGCGATCGATGTTTAAGAAAAGTCGGTTTAATAGTTGCAATCAATCAAATTTAAGCGGGTGATTTGGATTGGCACTGAGGTGGTCGATGATCGGGGGATTTATATTGATGTGGCTGATAACGACATGGCAATTAGCCAATATCTTACAGCGCCCATTTCTGCTCCCTTTTTAGTTAGCATAACCTGCTATCTCGTCAAGAATTACTCTCTAATATGGGATAAATGTAGAGCAGCAAAAAGGAGAGTCAAAGTATTTTGGGTAACCGGGTCAAGGTACTACATTTCGGATAGAACTTCCGCTGCGTCGCAGTTAATTAATAGTATTTACAGTTGGGTGGAGCGGGTTTTTTTAATTGTTGGTTTTAGTCTGAGATTGTTGGTGAAGCCGCC
The DNA here is from genome assembly GCF_040004035.1 of Microcoleus vaginatus FACHB-2002. Taxonomy (GTDB): domain Bacteria; phylum Cyanobacteriota; class Cyanobacteriia; order Cyanobacteriales; family Microcoleaceae; genus Microcoleus; species Microcoleus vaginatus_C. The sequence goes on from NZ_JAMPLN010000053.1 coordinate 7,110, forward strand.
CCTATAGTGAATGCAAAATATTTGTCAACTGAGTTCGGCAATGAGCCGAGAATTGATTTCGCTGCTAATTTTGTACTCGCACTGCTGTTGCAGCGGACACTCGCCGCAGCGGGGGTTTCTTGCAGTGCAAACTGCCGCCCCAAAGTCCAGCATTCCTAAATTCCACGGCCCGACTTGCTGTTTGGGAGCAACTCGTTCTGCCGCTTCCCAAAGTTCGGGCGATCGCGATTTTACTTTACCGCCGTCAATCCCAAAAAAACGCTGCAAAATCCGAGCAACATTCGTATCGAGCACCGCTTTTGGCTGTCCGAAAGCATTAGCGCAAACCGATCGCGCAATGTACTTGCCAACTCCGGGAAGTTCCAGCAACTGAGCTTCCGTCCGGGGAACGTTTCCCTGATAATGTTCTAAGATAACCAGCACCGATTTCCGCAGCTTTTGCGCCCGAAAAAAAAGACCCAAAGGCTGCAACAAACTAGCAACTTCCTCCGCAGGCGCGGCCGCTAGATCGGAGAGAGTCGGATATCGATCGACAAATTCTTGATAAATCGGAGCCACTGTAGCGGCAGTAGTTTTTTGCAGCAGGAACTCAGCCACTAAAATCGCGTAGGGGTCGCAGGTACGCCGCCAAGGAAAATCCCGGAAATTCTGCTGGGCCCAAGTTTTCAGCCGGCGGCGGAACCACCGGACTTTGGCTGCATTCAAAGGCTTTGACCCAGGCTCGCAATCAGAATCAAAAACAACGGCATTTATTGCAGGCATTTGATTGGTACTTTGAGAAACTGTCAATTTTATATTTATATAATAGCAGATTTAAACAATGTTTGAACTTCTCTTTTTATGCTTTTTTTCTCTCGACATCAATAGCGTTCTCTGCGTTTAGTAAAAAAATATTATTAACCACCAGCCAGACCCGGAAACCGAGAAAAGATTGGGATTTCAAATATTTAAAAAATGTAAAATTTTGTATAGTAAATAACCGAAATTATAGAAAATAGACGATAGTTGATGTTCAAGAGATTTCAAGCCTCCACGAAAACAATTTTTAATCAGGTAATAAAATGGTAGTAGCAGCACCTGTTCAATCCGGCAGTCAGTCGATTTTTCAAACTCGCTACGACAACTTTATCGGCGGCAAGTGGGTGCCACCAGTGAAAGGGAAATACTCGGAAAACCTTTCTCCAATAACAGGAAAATCAATTTGTCAAATCCCCCGATCGAGCGCCGAGGATGTAGAATTGGCACTGGATGCCGCCCACGCTGCGAAAGAAAAGTGGGGTAAAACTTCCCCAGCCGATAGGGCGCGGGTTTTACACAAAATAGCCGATCGAATCGAAGAAAACCTCGATCGCCTCGCCATCGCCGAAACCTGGGACAACGGTAAACCAATTCGCGAAACCCGCCTCGCAGACATACCGCTGGCGATCGACCATTTCCGCTACTTCGCAAGCTGCATCCGATCTCAAGAAGGCTCGATCGGCGAACTCGACGGAACCACCGTCGCCTACCACTTCCACGAACCCCTAGGCGTCATCGGACAAATCATCCCCTGGAACTTCCCGATATTAATGGCCGCCTGGAAACTCGCCCCAGCCCTCGCCGCCGGCAACTGCGTCGTCCTCAAACCAGCAGGTCCCACCCCCGCCTCAATCTTGGTACTGATGGAAATCATCGCCGACTTAGTACCAGACGGCGCAATCAACGTCATAAACGGGCCAGGCGCCGAAATCGGCAAAACCCTCGCCACCAGTCCCCGGATTGCCAAAGTCGCCTTCACCGGCGAAACCACCACCGGCAGGCTAATCATGCAATACGCCTCCCAAAACGTCATCCCTGTCACCCTAGAACTAGGCGGCAAATCCCCCAACATTTTCTTTGAAGATATCTGCGCCCAAGATGATGAATTCCTCGACAAAGCAGTCGAAGGATTAGTCATGTTTGCGTTCAATCAAGGCGAAGTGTGCACCTGTCCCTCCCGCGCCTTAATTCAGGAGTCAATCTACGATCGATTCATGGAAAGGGCGATCGATCGCATCCGCCAAATCAAACAAGACAACCCCTTAGATCCGACAACCGCCCTCGGCGCGCAAGTCTCCATCAACCAGATGGAAAAAATCGCCGAATACGTCAAAATCGGTCACGCCGAAGGCGCAGAATGCCTGATTGGTGGCGAAAGAAACATCTTATCCGGCGACTTGCAAGACGGCTATTATTTCCAGCCAACAGTCTTCAAAGGAAACAACAAAATGCGAATTTTCCAAGAAGAAATCTTTGGCCCAGTATTAGCAGTCACCACCTTCAAAGACGAAGCCGAAGCATTAGAAATTGCCAACGATACTCTCTACGGTTTAGGTGCAGGAGTTTGGACTCGCGACATCAACACCGCCTACCGCATGGGCCGCGCCGTTCAAGCAGGCCGCGTGTGGACAAACTGCTATCACCTCTATCCGGCCCACGCAGCATTCGGCGGCTACAAATCGTCTGGTATCGGTCGCGAAAATCACAAAATGATGTTGGATCACTACCAGCAAACTAAGAATTTGTTGGTAAGTTACAGCCCCAAAGCTTTAGGCTTTTTCTAAGATTTGAGTCATTGGGAAGGAAACAGGAAGAAGGACAAACTTCAATGATTAGTTAACTCCTTCTTTCTCTCTTTCCTCTCCTTCTCTGCGCCCTCTGCACCCTCTGCGCCCTCTGCGGTTGATAAAAAAAAAATCTCATTCAAAAACGAAATAAAATTGCTACACAAAGAGACTGCAATGGAAACGACCGCAAAAGTCACCGCAACAGAAGCCGCTTTAAAATTAATTAACCATCTCAAAACTCAACACGGACAATTGATGTTTCACCAATCCGGCGGTTGCTGCGACGGTAGTTCCCCCATGTGCTATCCCAACGGGGAATTGATAATCGGTGATGGTGACGTATTACTCGGCGAAATAGGCGGTTGTCCCTTTTATATTGCAGCGCAGCAATACAAATATTGGCAGCACACGCAGTTAATTATAGACGTGGCATCGGGGCCCGGAGGCAGCGATTTTTCCCTGGAAGGGCCGGATGGAGAGCGTTTTATTACTCGTTCTCGCTTGTTTGTTAAGGCTGATTAACTCTGTTTATCCTTAACTTGCCTGCAGTTTCTCTAAAAACATGAATTTGCTTAAGCCTGAAACCCGGTTTCTTTCATGGGAGCGAAAAAACCTATTTTTATTTAAGTTTTTATCTAAGTTTCTCGCGTGGGCTAACGACGACCAATTTTCTGATGAGGGCAAACGCATCTTATTTTTAGAATACTTGCTGGACAAAGGTTTCAGCCATTATTTGAGTTTGGTTGCCCAAAATTAAACCCCTGATAGCGTAAAGCTTTCAGAATTTAGATGCGTTTGCCCTGGTGTACGAGCATTCCTGAGAGTTCATTTTCCTGATAGGTGACGGGTTCCGAATTGAGGACATCGCCGCGGAGGTTGCGAAACTCGAATAATTTAACCGGAGCGCCTGAGTTAATAATAATTTTCTGGCTAATTTGAGGGTTTCCTTGATGCAGCGCTTCCATACCTGCTTGCAGGCTCAGGATACCACAGCCATCGGTGCGCGGATGGGGTGCTTTTTCAAACAAGTCAACTTGAAACCCTTATTGAATGAGCGGGATTGCCAGATAAGCTCCTGATGTTCCTGCGCCGATAATACCTATCCTACTCTGGGACGAAACCATTTGTGCTTTTCCAGATTTAAGATTGCCGATCGGTTCTCAACTACTATTTTAATTAAGGGAAATCCAATTGGGGCGATCGCCCTATTGCGGATTGAGCTTTTGTTGATAGCGACAGGTTTCACGCTGCCGCTAAAATCAGTATCTGAGCCGGTGCAGGATTAATTATTAATTGGCGACTTCAAAATTTCTGCACTCAAAAATTCAGCATACTTTAAGCTTGAGTATTTTTAATTAGAGCCAATTCAATTTTGTCACCAGCCTTTTGAGTCACTTGTGCGCGCAAACCTGGCCCAAAAAAAGTAGCTATTTTGTCTTGCTTTTCTTCCCATAAGTCGATCGGCAGTAGCGGTGAATAAAACTCTAAAATTAACCCATAAGCACCGTCAATATCAACTTCCCGCAACCCTTGCAGGAGGGGCCGTTCCTCGTCTGTCGGGGCCAGGCCCAAGCGCTCCAAAGCATCATCTAAGTGCGCGGGTTGGCCGTAGCGAAATCGAGTGACATCTTTGCGGACTTGGTTTTGAGTATCTGTGGCCTGACTTTCTCGCAGCAGGAGAACTTCAGCAGAGGTAGGTTCGGTGAAATCCACTGGTTCGAGTTCGGCCGCTTTCAAGGCCAAACCTCCCAGCAACAGCGGAATTCCATAAAAAAAACCGGCTAGGTTCAGGGTAGGCCTGTCTGTGAAGTAGGCTCCGAAACCGACTGCTGCTATAATACCGCCAACAACTAAGGCTAGGTTTGCTAAAGAAATTTTGCGTAACATATTAGTGAGGTACTTAGCGGGAATCAACAATATACTTTAATTATTATCTGTCAAAAAGTCTTGAATAAATTTAGTTTTTTTGCCAAAAGACCTGCAAAAACTGCTAGCATCTATGAGCGCGGGAGCGGTGTGCATCCACAGTCTTGTTTCTAGCTTCAGAAGCTTATCCAGCCGGACTCGCCCGGGCGCGCCATCGGTAAATATCCGTGTTAATTGCGCGGCGTTGGTTCCAGAAGGCAATCGAGATCGGCAGTATCATCAAAGTATACAGAGTGGCGATCGCGATCAACACTCTTGCCCTTTCAACCATTTTTCGGACATGATTAAAGACGAAGACAAACAAACTGCTGGAGCAAACAAGGCGGTTCTGGAGCAGATTAACTCGCTCAAACGTGAAGATGAAAGGCTTTATAATATCTTAGCGATCGATGTCTGGGCCCTAGCCAAGACGATGGATGAATATCAACCGGGATTTTGGGCTGCTTTTATGAAAAACCGGGAGAAGGCCCTGAAGCGATTTTTAGCGGGAATGATGAAAAATAAACCCGCAGATACCAAACGTCCGCCTTTTTTACGCTAAAATGTGGCTGAAGTTTGGCTGAAGTTTTGATGTACAATCAAACTATAACACAGACCCAAAAACCATGAGCAGGTTCATCACTTCCCATATAAAAACAGTGAAGGATTTGCCCACAAAGGTAGGTCGGTGAATTAAGAATCTCCGTCTGTTCGCAGAGGGGAATGTCAAATATTTTTGTTAATACTAGCAAAGGCAAAAAACCATGGATGCACAAACAATCAAAGAGCGCGTAGCAGAGATCGAAGTCAAGCGCGAATCCCTCGTGCGGCTGTTAGATCGATCGGACTTGGGAGCCCTGAGAATAGATGTGAGTCAGGCGATCGAAGAAATTGACGATCTCTTAGAAGAATTCAAGCGTACTTTTAACAGTTAAGTAGTCAGTAGTCAGTAGGCAGTTGACAGTTGTCGGCTAAGCTGTCGCGCATTTAATTTTCCTAGTTATGTTTACTAAAAACTTTGTGGGGTGGGAATCTTGCCCGCCCTAAAAGCCAAAATTAAATGCAATACAGCTTGATAGCTAACAATAACGGACAACAGCTAACGGCAAGTTTGACTAATGACAACTGTCAACAATCAACTGTCAACAATCAACTGCCAACTGTCAAGTGACTAATTCATCACCATATCCATCAAAATTTGCTGAGAACTAACTTCCGGGCAATTAGCAGGCGGCCGTCGCTGAGAGTAGTGTCCGGACGGCTGCAAATCCCAAGCTTGGCGGTTGTCAGCCAGCATGACCCCCAAAATTTCTTGCAATTCCTTAGCAATTGTCGGGTCTTCCACCTGAACGATCGCCTCAACCCGTCTGGTGAGATTGCGCTGCATCCAGTCAGCAGAACCAATATACACCTCTTCGTCGCCACCGTTGAAAAAATAAAACATCCGAGAATGCTCTAAAAAGCGACCGATAATACTGATAACTCTGATATTTTCGCTAACACCCTCAACGCCGGGACGCAAACAGCAAATCCCCCGAATAATCAAATCAATTTTAACTCCCGCTTGCGAAGCTTCGTACAAAGCAACAATGATTTGAGGGTCAACTAAAGCGTTCATTTTAGCGACAATGCGGCCACAGCTACCGATGCCGCCTTCGGCCTGCAAGCGGCAGAATTCTGCCTCGCGGCGGATTAAAGCTAAAAATCGATCGCGCATATTGACCGGTGCCACCAATAATTTGCGATAAGATACCTGCCGCGAATAACCAGTCAAATAATTAAACAAATCCGTCAAATCCGAACCCAAATCCTCGCGACAACTCAACAAACCCACATCGGTATACAGTCCGGCTGTTTTGGGATTGTAATTGCCGGTGCCGATGTGGACGTAGCGGCGGATGTAATCGTCCTCGCGACGCACTACCATCACAATCTTGGTGTGGGTTTTGAGTCCCACCAAACCGTAAACTACGTGGACTCCCGCTTGTTCTAACTTGCGAGCCCAATTAATATTATTTTCTTCGTCAAACCTAGCTTTGAGCTCTACTAAAACCGCTACCTGCTTGCCGTTTTCCGCTGCTTGAATTAAGGCGCTGACGATCGGCGAATCTCCAGAAGTGCGGTATAAAGTCATCTTAATCGCTAACACGGAGCGATCGTGCGCCGCCTCAGTAATAAACCGCTGTACCGTCGCCGCAAACGAGTGATAAGGATGGTGCAGCATCAAATCCCCCTGGCGGATGACGGTGAAAATATCCTCGCCCTCCTCAGCATCCAACATCAATTTGCCTAAAATCATTGGTGATTCCGAGTTCCGCAAACGGGGCGGCACAACCGGAGTCCAAGGCGGGTCTTTCAGTTCCGGCACCGGCAGCCCCACAAAAGACATCAAATCCTTGAGCCCTAGCAGCCCCTCTACGACGTAAACATCTTGCTCACCGAGATCCAGCTCCTCCATCAGCATATCTCGCAGCGCAGGCGGCATAATCGCTTGAATTTCCATCCGCACCGCAGAACCTCCAAATCGGCGCTTGCGGAGTTCCTGTTCTATAGCCAGCAGCAAATCCTCCGCCTCATCTTCCTCCACCGTCAAATCGGAATTGCGAGTAATGCGGAACGGGTGATATTCCTGAATGTCCATCCCCGGAAACAAAGCTTCTAAATTGTGGGCAATCACCTGTTCTAGGGGCACGCCAGTCCAAACAGGAGATTTGCCTCTCTGCTGCCACTGCAAATCCCCCGGTAGTGGCAAAAACCTGGGCAAAACCTGCGGTACTTTGACGCGGGCAAACAATTCTTCGCGCGTGTCGGGGTCTCTGACTACTACTGCTAAATTGAGGCTGAGATTGGAAAGGTAGGGGAATGGGTGGCTGGGGTCAACGGCTAGGGGAGTGAGTACGGGAAATACTTGTTCTTTGAAGTAGCGGTGCAAGTAATTGCGCTGTTCTTGATTGAGGTCAATGTAGTCGAGAATGTAGATTTCGCTTGCTGCTAGTTTCGGGCGCAGGGTTTGCTCAAAATACGAGTGCTGCTGAGTAACCATCGGCAAAAGCCGCTTGTTCAGGGCATCTAGCTGTTGTTGGGGCGTGCGGCCGTCGGAGGTTAATTTGCTGACTTTTGCGTGTACTTGTTGTTTGAGGGCGCCCACGCGCACCATAAAATATTCGTCTAGGTTGGAGCTAAAAATAGCGAGAAATTTGAGTCTTTCTAGGAGGGGCGTGCGGGGGTCGAGGGCTTCGTGGAGCACGCGGTTGTTGAATTCTAGCCAGCTTTGTTCTCGGTTGAAGTAGTATTGGGGGTCGCTGAGGTTGATTTCAGTGTAGGTTTTGGGGGGGGTCTTTTTTGGCTTGGGCATGGTTTGAGGGAGTCTTTGGGAGGCTCTGTTGATCGCATCTGTGAATTAGTATCGCAGGTTAAACTATTTGTTCGCATCTGCTTTTGGTCGATCGCACGTTTTTGTAATACCTGTAGGGAAACGGCATTGCCGTGTCCGGCCCCTGGATCTGCGACTTATCCCCTCGCCCCAATCCAATTCTGTACCGCATTCAGCAAATCCTCTTGATTTGGCGGAAAACCTGTTAACGGCAATTCCAGCGGTGGGTTAAGCGTGCCATGCTTGATAAAAGTCGGGGTAAGTCATATTTTCGGCACAATTCCAGATGACTCCGTAGCACTTCTCATTGCGACCAAAATTATTTTTGTAGATTTCGGAAGTTAGGCATTTTTTTAAACCTGAAACTGCGGTAGCGAAATGTTTACCTGTGATAATTTTCCCTAAGCAACCTGCTGGGTCATACATGGTATCTTCAGGACGTGACTTGCGGATTAACTCTACTAAGGCGGCGATCGCAACTGAGTTACCTATGTCTATTTCCCCTAAGCTAGATGCCGCTACACACCGGGTATCGAGTTCCCGTGAATTGCGGATTAACTCCTGTAAAGCGGAAATAACTTCGGGGTAATCTTTCCCTATTGCCCCTAAGATTAATGCCGCGCTCCTCCGGGTATATTCATCACCAGAATTGCAGATTAACTCGACTAAACCGAATATCGCCACTTGCTGATCTTTGCCTATTGTCCATAAACTATTGCTCTCTACAAAAGAATCGTCGTGACAAGTACCGATTAACTCGACTAAAGTAGAAATCGCAAGTTGCTGCTCTTTGCCTATTTTCCCTAGACTATTTGCAGCTCGCCAGCGGGTACTTTCATTCTGAGAAGTACGGATTAACTCGACTAAAGCGGAGATTGCTTCTGGGCTATCTTTACCTATTTTCCCTAAACTTGCTGCCGCTTGCCGCCGAGTAACTTCATTCTCAGAAGTACGGATTAACTCGACTAAAGCGGAGATTGCTTCTGGGCTATCTTTGCCGATTTTCCCCAAGCTTTCTGCTGCTTGCCGTCGAGTCTCTTCATTCTGAGAAGTACGGATTAAATCGACTAAAGCGGAGATTGCTTCTGGACTATCTTTACCGATTTCCCCCAAGCTTCCTGCCGCTAAACGCCGAGTAAATTCATCACCTGAATTGCGGATTAAATCGACTAAAATGGAAATTGCTTCTGGGCTATCTTTGCCTATTTTGTTTAAACTTGCTGCTGCTGATGACTGGGTTCTTTTATTGTTTGAATTGCGGATTAACTCGCCTAAAGCTGAAATCGCTACTGTGTTACCTTTGTCTATTTTTCCCAAACATTCTGCGGCTCGCCATCGGGTAACTTGATTGCGGGAAGTGCTGATAAACTCGACTAAAGCAGCGATCGCAACAGGGTTATTTTTTCCGATACTTGCTAATCTTTCTGCCGCTTGATAACGATTATCTTTAGGACGGTAGTTGCGGATTGAATCCAATAAAGTTTCGATCGCTACCGGGTTATCTTTGTCTATCTTACCTAAAATTTCTGCCGCGAAGCATTGAGTAACTTTATTATCTGAAGTGCGGATTAACTCGACTAAAGCGGCAATCGCCACTGGGTTATTTTTGCCTATTTTTCCTAAGCTATATGCCAATATTATACAGGTAGGTACGTTATGCCGAGAGAAATGCGGGTAGAAATGGTTATCAACTGAATTGCGGATTAGTTCTACTAAAGCTGCGATCGCTTCTGGGCTATCTTTGCCTATTGTCCCCAAGCTATATGCCGATCGCTTCCAGGTGTTTTTCTCAACTGAAGTGTGAATTAACTCTGCTAAAGCGGAGATCGCTATAGGGCTATCTTTATCAATTTTACCCAAGATATCTGCCGCTTGCCACCGAGTAACTTCATCCTGAGAAGTATTGATTAATTCGACTAAAGCGGCGATCGTGTCTGGGCAATTTTTGCCAATTTCCCCCAAACTTCTTGTCGCTTCCCTCCGGGTATATTCATCACCTGAATTGCGGATTAACTCGATTAAAGCGGAGATAGCCCTTTGGCGATCTGTTTCTTTCAGAACTTCCCTTGCCCTCTCGACAATTGGATCTAGAAATGTCCGCCACTCCTGTTTTTGCTTATTAAAATAACCAAATTTCCACGTAACAATTTGCCGCACAATCTCATCAGCAAGACTACAATCTTTAAACTCAGCAATCCCCGCAGCCGCTAGAAAATAGGCCCGATATCCATAAAATTTATCCCACCCAACTTTAAACTTAACCAACGCTTTAATAAACGCTTCCTTCTCCTCCTTCCCTACATCCTCACGCCCAAACCACAGCAAAATCACCTCTTTCCACTGCTTCTCAAAAATGCGATACCTAGCATCAGGATGTTGCGGATTCTTAGGAATATGATTCAAGAAAAAGTGCCAATCCTCAACCGCCAACGCCGCAAAATATTCCTGAAACGTCGGATGGTAAAAAGCATAAATCCCCTCCGCTGTCTCCGCATCCCTCGCCACTAAATTCAGCCAACCCAAACGACAAGCTAACTCAAACTGCGATGCACCCATCACCCGATATGCCACACTTTCAGGCCACTGAAATCGATCCGTTTCATTTAACATCCCTGAAAGTGCCAATTTCCCCAAAGCCGCATTCAATTCCTGCTGCGGAATCCAATTCAGGCGCGGTTTTTTCCACTGATACAAAGTAGTCACAAACCGCTGATAAAGCTTAGCCTTAGTATCCGGTAAATCCCCATCCAACGACTGCCAAGTGCCGCACAATAACGAACATCTCAGGGGATTTTTCACTAAATCTCGAATTCGCTCATTTCCCGATGCTGCTAATGCTTCCCGTAGCTGTTGAGCGAGAACCCCCCCAGCCGAGGGCGGGCACGGTGGGGAGGGCGGGCACGGGGGCACCGCCCCTACATTGAGGGGATTTGTAGGGGTGGCGCCCCCGTGCCCGCCCCTGGGGGTTAGAAACCATTTATCGATAAACATTTCCACCTGTTCGGGATAGGAAAACTCCAGAGTGCGATAAGTATCAAAAGTATCCAACGCAGAGCCGATCGCATCCCAAACATTCTGCCGACAACTTAGCACAATTCGCGCCTTTTGAATGCAGCCGCCGGTTCTAATTTGCCGCTGAATTTCCGCCAAAGGATTGCCATCCCCCACCGCCATCTCATCCGCCCCATCCAACACCAACCACACGCGCTCAGCATTAAATTGTGCTACAAAGTCATCCTTAATTTCCGCCGTCGCCTCAGCCTTCCCAATTCTCTTAATAGCCGCCAACAGCCAATTATCAAATAAATACGGCTCTAATTCCTTCCCCTGCAAATCCGCCAAGGATACCCAAATTACAATGGCCTCGGAAATTTCAGCCGCTACCCAATTCGCAATCTGCCGCAACAGCGTTGTTTTCCCCGCCCCCGGTTCCCCAATAATTCCTAACCGCTTCCCATTGCTTTTAGGGCTACTTCCTTGCTGGATAACTTGCTCAAGAAACTCTCTGTGTTCAAACCCTTGAGTAATTTGTTTTTTCCGGTAAAAATTTAAACCTTCCTCAGCCCCAACATTTTCGCGTCGCTGAGTCACTTTCTGCAGTTCCACCAATCCCAGCGGCACATAAACATCATCTATTTCATGCTTGCCAAAAGTTAGCTGATTGCTACTAAGCCGCTGCTGTTCTTTCTCCACTAATATCTGCTGGCAAATAGCTTGCCAGTCAATCGGCCGATAAGCAAGGCGGCTGTTTTCAACTATCTCCTCAAGCAAAGCCTTTAGCTGTTCCATCAAAGCGTGAGTTTCTGCGGTTTGGGTATCATTCCCCGTTAAACTTTGCGCTGTAAAAATCTGGAACACCTTTTCATTGTCCTTGATTTCCTCGGCAAAGTATGCAGATACTAAGCTAAACAAATTTCCCTTTAATTTAGCTTGATAAAGTGTGACCTCACAATCTTTTAGTGCAATTTCCAGCAGTTTATTTTCAACTTCTTGAAAGCGATTTTGGCTTAACTCGTTTCGGAAGCTTAGCAGCAATTCTATCTCATCTAAACCTTCTATGGGAATACCAGAAGGGGCTGTTTCTTTGTTAACGTGCTTTAATTCAGATTTTAACTCCTTATTCTTCTTATCTAGCCATTCTAAATAAGGACGGTCTTGAGGCAAGTAAATCAGGAGTGCTTTAGAAGCCCTGCGAGACGGCTCAACCAATTCTTTATAACATTCTGAGGCGATTTGTTGCTGAGCTTTCAGGAAAGAACGTTTCAGCGCTTTTTCTAAATCGTAATTGACAATTTTACCGTTTCGTGATAGCTTTTTTACTTTCTTCAAACAGAGGTGCTTGACTGCATCATTGGCTTGAGCGCCCACTATCCCATCGAAAGCGACCTTGAGAAGACCTCCTAATAGCGCAGCTTCTAGCATTTGACGGTTCTCCTAATTTCAGGCTCCAAGCGGGTTATTTCAATGATAGGCGATCGACTTTGGTTGCGGGCGATCGACCTATGCTGAAATCATCACATCAAAACTTCGATCGTCACCTCAAAAGTCGATCGCTAAAACATTGAATTTAGGCAAAACGTTCAACTATTTTTCGAGGATTACCACGAAATCCTCAATCATCACATCAAAAGTTCGAGCCAGCTTGTGAACTGCTGCAAAGTCAACCATTGCCATCCCCTGAGAACGGGCATAATTGCTAATCGTACTGTAGCCTACGCCCGATCGCTCCGCAACTTCCTTGAGCGTCCATCCCTTCTCGGCAGCCAACTCTCGAACCCGCAATCTGACTAAGCCTTTGCTCATATTCACTATTTACAAAATTTTGGATTTAGTATAATATATCAAAAAGCGATCGCCCCCGGTCTGCAAACTAAAGACGATCGCCAGTTAAAATTAATCCCGACAGATAATTTCTGTCGATCGCATTTAGCAGAGATAGATTTAGCTACCACCACCAGATGCAACTACAATGATATCAGAAAATCAGTTAAGATCGTCAACGATCGGCGCATCAAAAATTATTCACAAATCGTCGATCGTCAATCCGCGATCGAGATTTGTCACTGAAGAAACAGTAGCACTCCTGTTCAACATCTCACCCGAACAGATATACCGGATCGATTGCTGCCACAACGTGGTGTACGTTCATGCCAAAGGCCTGAGTCGATTTGTCAGCTACGCCGATTTTCCCCCAATCTTAGAAGTAAAACCGCCCTGTGATCAAGATTTTGTCGCATGGTACAAACGCTGGAAACGGACACAAGCACCAGAATTTTGGACTAAATTCTATACGTATAACTTCAAAGCCGCTGTTTCAGTTGACAGCTTGCTTGAGTGGGGTAAATTAGTCGCTACAGTGAAATCGGTAATTTCTGCCTCAGCGCTGCAACAGCTACGAGATGTTTACGCTCAAGAAAAAACATTGATGGAAAATTTTTAAAGCAGTCGGGGCGAGTAAACCCGCGCTTGTTGGCCACCAGCAAGATAAATGTAAGGTGCGCTTCGGCGCACCCTACGAAATAGAGATTCTACTCAAAACTCTTCTTTACCTTCCAATCCCCACATATTGGAAACCCGACGCTTCTAAAGCCTTCTTGTCTAAGAAATTGCGGCCGTCAATCATCACCGGATGGTTCATCAACTTCGCCATTTTGTTGTAATCTAAATTGCGAAACTGTTCCCAGTCAGTCACCAACACCAAAGCATCGCAACCATCAGCCAGTCTTTCCGGGTCGGTTTCTACCAAAACTCCCGACAAACCGTGACGCATCCCAGTTTGAGAAACAATCGGATCGTAAGCTTTAACTTTCGCTCCCAACCGATTCAAACTATCGATTAAATTCAGCGCCGGGGCATCCCGCAAATCGTCAGTATCCGGCTTGAAAGTTAAACCCAAAAGTCCGACAGTTTTACCTTTGAGAATCTTCAAAACTTGCTGCAATTTTTCAATAGCAATCAACCGCTGGCGTTGGTTAACTTCCACTGCCGCTTTCAGCAAATGTGCCTCGTAGCCGTAATCGTCAGCAGTGTGAACTAAAGCCGAGACATCTTTGGGAAAACAAGAACCGCCCCAACCAATGCCAGCTTGCAGAAACTTGTTGCCAATCCGTGAATCTAAACCAATACCCCGGGCAACTTGACTAACATCTGCACCGACGCGATCGCAAATATTAGCAACTTCATTAATAAAGCTAATCTTCGTAGCCAAAAAAGCATTAGCTGCGTACTTAATCATCTCCGCTGAACTGATATCAGTCATCACCACAGGAACCTCTGGCAAAGACGGATTTTCTGCAAACTTGCGATCGACAATCGGCCGGTATAACTGTAGCATCATATCCATAGCCCGCCGAGAGTTGCTGCCGAGAACAATGCGATCGGGATTAAAAGTATCGAAAACAGCACAGCCCTCCCGCAAAAACTCCGGGTTGCTAACCACATCAAATGCCACACCAGTTTTTACTGCTACTTCCTCAGCAGTAACCCCGTCACCGCTTTGAGGTTTTTGACGTTCTGCTAAACCGTCTAGTACAATTCTTCGCACCCAATCCCCCGAACCGATCGGCACCGTTGATTTGTTTACGATTACTTTGTAATCGCCGTCGAGGTGAGCTCCAATTCCACGAGCAACCGCTTCCACGTAGCGAGTATCGCTTTCCCCAGTAGGCAATGGAGGCGTCCCCACCGCAATAAACAAAATATCCCCGTGAGACACTCCTGCTGCTAAATCCGAAGTAAATTCTAGATTGCCAGACGCAGATGCAGAGGACATTAATTCAGACAGTCCGGGTTCAAAAATAGGCGACTGTCCAGACTTCATTAATTTAACTTTTTCTTCGTTGTTGTCTACGCAAATCACGTGGTGGCCGATGTGGGCCAAACAAGTGCCGGTGACTAAGCCAACATATCCTGTACCGATGACGCAAACATGCATACAAATGTCCTCAAAGTTAGTAAAAAAATCAGATGGCAATCGGGAATTGGGAATTGGGAATTGGGGATTGGGAATTGGGAATTGGGAATTGGGAATAAGGAAGATTTCTTTCCTCCCCCACTCTCCCAGTCTCCCCTTCTCCCAGTCTCTACTTTTGGTTTCCCTCGATGCGATCGCGAAAATCCTTTATAGTCAACTCTAAACCTTGATCCAGTGGCACAGTTGGCTCCCACCCCAACCAATTTTTAGCACGAGTAATATCCGGTTGTCGCTGTTTTGGATCGTCTTCTGGCAGCGGTTTAAAGATAATTTCTGCCCCTGGATTAATGGTGTTTTGAATTTTTTGTGCCAGTTCCAATATAGTGTATTCGCCGGGATTCCCCAGATTCATCGGCCCGATTTGGTCGCTATTCATCAAACGAATGAATCCTTCCACCAAATCAGAAACGTAGCAAAAACTACGTGTTTGGGAACCGTCGCCGTATACAGTCAGTGGTTGATTCCGCAAAGCTTGAGCAATAAAATTGCTCACTACTCTGCCGTCATTTTCCAACATCCGGGGGCCGTAGGTATTGAAAATTCGGACAACTCGAATGTCTACCCCATTTTGACGGTGGTAATCAAAAGATAAGGTTTCAGCTACTCGCTTCCCTTCGTCATAACACGATCTGATCCCGATACAATTAACGTTGCCGCGATAATCTTCTGTTTGTGGATGTACGTCAGGATCTCCGTACACTTCGGAAGTGGAAGCGAGAAAGAATCTTGCTTTTACCCGTTTGGCCAATCCCAACATATTCATCGTGCCGATGACGTTTGTTTTAATTGTCTTGACAGGGTTGTACTGATAGTGTATGGGGGAAGCGGGACAAGCCAGATGGTAAATCTGATCTACCTCTAACCGAATCGGTTCCGTGATGTCGTGGCGGATCAGCTCAAAATACGGGTTGTCCAGCCATTTGAGGATATTGCGTTTAGTCCCGGTGTAAAAATTATCCAGGCAGACTACCTCATGTCCTTGGGCCATTAAGCGATCGATTAGGTGGGAACCGAGGAAACCCGCACCGCCTGTGACTAAAATTCTCATTGTGGAAACTGCCGTTCTGTTTAGGGGTAGGACTGGTATACAAAAATTCCGTCGCTCGAATGAAACTTACTAATAGAATAACAAAATAGCGATCGACAATGTAAAGACTTATGCGTCACTTTTATAGAATCTTTAATTAACTTAGCATTTTCAAATTATTTGAACAAAGTGCTATAATTCGCAAATGTCGGTAGCAGTTTTTATTTAAGTTTCAATATTTCCGAAAAAACACTGTTGACAATAGTTCTGTTATTTGTTACTTGTTAGTGATTATTTGATGACTTCGGTTGGAGGTTGGGCGATGCCCTAGGGGATAGCTGCGCTTTACGGGCTTGTTGGAAAAAACAAGGATCGATTTATCTCAAAAGCCATATAAGAGAAATTATGTCGATTTCGGGAAAAGAATGTCTACCACTTTCAACCCAGGGTTGCACTCGTTCAATTGGAATTTATAGAGATTGCAGCCAGAACTAAATCAGGTTGATTGTGTAGCCTTTAGTTTTACAGTTTCTCAAGAATCGAGCAAAGTTACGCGCAAAGTTGTCTCGAAGGCGAAATCAGTGCCAGAGTATGATAAAGTTCGCAATCTTTGTATCATTAAGCGTCCTGCGAGGATGGCGAGTGACTCTGGATTGAATGGGGACATCCCGGCCGCGATCGCATCTGCATTTACATATTCAAAACATTCTAAAAAATAAGGTAATAATCTCAGGTAAACTGTCGTTTTACCTGAACCGTTAGGACCGCTAATAATTTAAATATTTGGCATAATTGCGCTTCAATTTTTACTCATAGTCTTCTAGATAAAATTCAATATAGAGGTTATGGTGTGGCTTGAACGCAATCGCTTAATTGGGTTTTGTTAACGCTCGAATTTTGATCGATAGCTTACGTTCGGTCAGACATTCTGCACGATTAACCTGCAATAAACGCACAGTGACTCGACCGATCGCAGTTAGAGGTTCGATTGTACCACTTTCAGTTTGAAGTTGAAAATGGTCTTCCCAGCTATCTTTTCGAGGGTTCTAAAGTCGAACCACTTCATCTGTTTCTGGATCGATCGAGGCAATGTCGCTGCCTTTATTTTTGTTACAAATTGAGCAACACAAAGCCAGATTATTTTCAACTGTTTCGCCGCTGTGTTTTTCTGCAATGATCTGGTCTATTGGATGAGACGAGAGGGCGAGTGTTTCTGGGATCAAACAATATTCGCAGTATCCGTTGGCGCGATCGCATACCATTCGTCGCAGACTAGCTGAAACGTAGGTTTTACTCATGCAGCCTCGCTCAGTTTCAGCAGGGCTTGGGCTTTGGCAATGCGTACTAAATGTTCGACAAATTCGTATTCTTGCCACACACGCTGCTCGATCGGCGTGAGTCCTTCTGTGCGGTTTTTCTCTAATAAAGTATCGATTTCAGCTTGAAGATCGTCGGATAAACGCAGGGCTAATATTTCTTGTGGCGAGGGTAAACTTGCTATAAATTCTAATATCTTCGTGAGTCCCGAAAATCCGCTTGAAGGATTGGCTTCGACTTCCCTCAATCCCAGCATCAAAATCTGTGGTAACTCATCTTTGAGAGTATCTAGCCGCAGTGCTAGTTCGTCTGGAATTTGAAGAGTAATTGTTGCCATTTTTTTACTCACGGACGCTCTCATTGAATCCTAGCACAATAGACGACGGGAATTATAATTATATAGTGTCGTTATTGGATAGCGGTGGAATCTCAGGAGCAGTTATAGTCACGATTTTACCATCACGCCAGATACTAATTGATTGTCCTAGTCTGCAGTGTTTTTCATATGCTTCGGCAATTGCTACTTTCACACCTGCATCAATTTTTTCATATAACTTAAGGAGTTCTTCTTCAGTCATTTGATTCCTAACCTATGCTCCATTCTCTTCAAAAAAAGCTTCTAAATCCCGATCGCCTCTGATAATTCTCATAATTTCAATTCCATCGTTCGCGATGCGGTAAAAGATAATGTAGTTTTGCACAGGAATACCGCGCAAGTAGGGGCGAAGTTGACTATAAGTGCGTCCCATCAGAGGAAATTCTGTCAAGTAGCGGCATTTTTTAGTGAATTCATCGATGAATCGTTCGCCTGCTTCAACGTTGCGTGCGACGAAATAGTCAGCGATTTCGTCAAGGTCGCGAATCGCTTCAGGTGAGATGATATATTGGCTCATCAGGGATTATACCGATCGAGCTTTGTGAAATTTGGCTCTAATTTGAGCGATCGCCGTTTCACCATCCACTCCTTCACCGCGATCGAGTTGTGTGGCGGCGATGTCGATTTTGGCGCAAACTTCTTCTACCCAGCGATTGTATCGATCGCGTTTTTCCAGCAGCCGTAGCGCGTCAGCAATGATTTCGGTAACGTTGGTATAGCGCCCGCTAGCGAGTTGGGCTTGGATGAGTTGTTCTTGTTCGGGGGTGAGGGTGATACTCATAGGTAAAGATCGGCTGGCTATTGTTTTATTGCAGTTCGGGGGGATTGCACGTTTGTCTCTATTCTATTCTAATCTAATCTATGACTGATGCGTTACGTTGCACTAGCAATACCTACTACTATTTATCGATCACAATCGCTAGTTCGTCGCGAATTTGAATGGTAATTCTTGCTATTGTTTTTAGTCACTGATGCTCCGATCGAATCATAGCACAATAGAAGCGCGATCGCCCTTATTGGAGAAATGCAGTGTGCGATCGCCCCGCGCGATCGGGTAAAGGTGCGATCGCCCTTCCTGATTTTAGTCGCTTCACGCTACCAATCTGTTGAATATTGGCAAAATTTTAGTTTGAGTTGTTATCGTCGAGGTCTAGATTTTGTATTGATAGTTCTGAATCTGGTGAGGTTGGTATTCGCAGGTTTATAAAAAATACTATTTGATTTTTATCTATATTTATATTCGTTACATTAACAACACAATTTTCAGGTAATAAATCTTTGACTGGTAATTTAGCAGACGACTGAGTTTTATATCCAGCATCCTCAAGCCATTCAGCAATATTTCTCCAGTTTTCTATTTTTTCAACGCCTTTACCCAGAAAGGCTTTAACGTATTTATAAATAGAGGCACACAGGTCAGTTTCAACACCCTTGGGATTCTTTTTCAGCTTTTCGGCGATTTCAGCGGGACTGAAGCCACAAAGCAACCCCCGCAGATGCAGCTTTTCTACGGGGGTGAGAGGCTTTCCCTTAACGGCGGCCAAGTCCGAGTACAGAGTTTTTAAGTCCCAGCGGCTTTCGGCTTCGACGAAGCGATCGTTTGTGGATGCCATAGATGGGTGTCTCTAAATTTCCTGATGGAATTCTAACATAACTCCTGATATATGTCAGGTTATTACCATACTCAGCTAGCGTATGATAAGTGAAGGCTAAAGCGCAAATGATTCAAGTTATAAGTCAAAGAGTTGGTGGGAGGGCTTTTGAGCTATTACTGACTACAGTTAGCGATCCGACAGGGGAGTAAGGCTGAACTTTGGTAAATTTCTCGCTTAACTGTGTGATTAGTTTTGAGGTGCCGGAGAACGTTTTAGTCGAACGACTGAAAAAACGGGCTATCAAAGAGGGGCGTACTGATGATACCCCAGAAGTGTTGCGTAACCGTTTATCGCCTCCTCATCCCCCAAAGCGCCTAGCTCTGCTTAAAGCGATCTCACTAAACTGAGGAAAAAGTCAAACCGAGGAGGGCTATTGAATCCGTCAGATAACTTTCCTTGTCAATTATTAGCATTAATTGCCTATATTTCCTAAGAAACAGATATTCATCGTCAAGGATTTTTAGCAATGAATTCAGATCAACAATATGTATCGAAGATACACATAGCCCTTTATCCCCGATGGGCTTATACAGGCGGTTCGATTTCTGCAACAGTCAAAGGAAGGGAGGTGACTCTTCAAGGTTATCAAGAACCCAACGATGAAGAGTGGAATTTGATTGTTAATAAAGTTCACACTGCCTTGGGATTTGAACCAAAGATAAAGTTCTGTAAGCTAGATGAGAACCCATCAAATCTGGGCGAAAAAGTAGATAAAGCTCCAACACCCAATCAACCGGCGGCAGAAAGTATCAGGGGCGGAAAAGTAGATAAAGCTTCAACACCCAATCAATCGGCGGCAGAAAGTATCATGGGCTTGCTGAATTTTGTGATCGACGCTAAAAAAGCTCTTGACAAAAAATCAGCCAAAGACATTGAAATATTAAAGAGCTTCTTGAAAGATTGTCAAATAACAATAGAAAAAGGGACTCAAACTGTAGGAGGAGGGGTAGGAGATACAACTAAAAAGGTATCTCATTTGCTTAATGAAGCAACTAAGGGAGTAGGTAAGATACCAGCCTCTCTCAGGAATACAATAATGACTTTATGGGATACAACTTGGCGCGATCGCCTATTCTATAATCTTACCCAAGGCGTTGACCTGGATAAAGCTAAGGATACTGTTAAAAAGCTAAAAGCAGTTTATCCTAGCGAAAAACCTAGCCAGATTGGCAATCGTCTCATTCAGGAAAAAGCAATTTTTTCAACAGCGGTAGCAGCATTGGGTGTGGGAGCCACGATAATAAGTGGTGGTTTAGCTGCACCAGCTACAGCATTAGTTGATTTTTATAATAGCAGCTTACTATTGGTAGAACTTTGCTATCAGATTTCAGTTGTGTATGGATTTGACGATATCGACGATCCAGCACGTCAAACAGAACTTTTAGGAATTTTTAGTCTCGCTCTTAGTGGTACAGAAGCTACCCAACTAGGTCTAGGATTTTTGTTCAAACATACTCCAATTGCTAACTGGACAATTAGCGCTTCCACTAATGTATTCGTATTCAATCTAGTAGGCTATACAGCTTGCCAGTTCTATGAAGCCAAGCTCAAAGGAATGGCTAGTCCAATAACTTCCGAAGAGGATTATTCATCTTTACTAGAAAAAGTCAAGATTTGCTCGAAGGACAGCTTATCACAAAAAACAGTTTTCGACAAAATTGTTGCTCAAACTGCTGTCATATTGCCTAGTCTTTCTGAGGCTTGAGCGGTATAAGGAAAGAGCAATTCTCGGAGAGCGATAACTGCGATCGCCCTTAATCTCCAAAAGAGTGATCGCCCTTAATCTCCAAAAGAGCGATCGCCCTTAATCTCACTCAAAGAAACCGGGTTTTTTACCGAATTTACGGTGTGTAACCAAGTATTTCGTAAAAAAACCCGGTTTCTGGGCCCCCATCGTCCAGGACTATTAAACTAGATTTTAGTTGATCTCAATCAATTTCTTTGGTCAAGTGCGATCGCCCTTCATGTCCAAAAGTGCGATCACCCTTAATCTCACTTCCCTTAATTACAAAACAAACTCGGCTCTACATGAAAAAAACTCCCCAGAATCAAGGCCAACTCTTTACCAATATCTCGATCGCCATTAACCACTTCATACACTTTTTCTTCAGAACCCATAAGTCCCACCAAATCCGCAGCTTGTAACTCTCTTTGTTCCATCAAAAACAGCAATATTGAACGAGGCGTAGCTGTGGCTCCCGGTGCATAGAATTCTTGCTCAAACTTTTCAATCAATGCAATCAGCAATTCATATAACTCGTCTTCTTCAGGAGTGCGATCGCCCCGGTGCATTAACTCTTCCACCATAGCCAGAGCCTTCTCATTATCCGCTTCATTTCTAATTATTTTAGGCTGATACAGAGACAATAACTCTTTGTATTTATCTGGATTAAAAGTAAGGGTCATTTTTCCATTTCTCCTTATCATACTCAGCATGGGTGAGAATATATTTGATATAAATTAATTGGGTTTGATAATCAATACTAACGATTAATCGATAATTATTACCTTTGATATTAAAAACTGTAAACCCCCCAACTGCTTCGGCTTTAGGAAAAACAGATTGTACCTCAATTAAGTTAGACCATTTAGCCTTGCTAGCAATTTTAAACCAGTTATCCAAAGCTTCCCCGCAATCAGCATGAGTTTCGCTGTATTCACGCACCCGTTTGTAGCTGATTATGTGCATCTACTATACGCAATTTAAACTAAATTTTAGTTTAGCTCAACCAATTTCTTTGGTCAAGAGCGTGAAGCGCAGCTATCCCGTAGGGAATCGCCCTTAATCTGCAAAAGGTAGAATAGGCCGGAAAGCCTGTTCCTAGAACCCCATTTGTGGAACAGACCGGAAAGCCTGTTCCTAGAACCGACAAAAAAACAGACTCTTTGTGGAACAGGCATCTTGCCTGTTCCTGACAAAAGGCCACACAAATTACGAATCTCGATCGAGCTTCAGCACAGCCATAAAAGCCTCCTGTGGCACATCCACAGTACCCACAGACTTCATCCGCTTCTTACCCTTCGCCTGCTTTTGCAGCAACTTTTTCTTCCGCGAAATATCACCGCCGTAACACTTCGCCAACACATCCTTCCGCAAAGCCGGAATGTGTTCCGAAGCTATCACCTTCGCGCCAATTGTCGCTTGAATCGGCACCTTAAATTGATGACGAGGAATCAATTCCTTGAGTTTTTCAGTCAACCCGCGGCCAACATTATAAGCCTTATCGCGGTGTACGATCATTGCCAAAGCATCAACCGGATCGCCATTAATTAAAATGTCCATTTTCACTAACGGATTTTCGCGATAACCGATGAGGTGATACTCCATGCTCGCATAGCCGCGCGATCGCGATTTCATCTGATCGAAAAAGTCCGTCACCACCTCCGCCAAAGGCAACTCGTAAACCAGCGTAGTTCGGCCTTGACTCAGATACTTCATATCCATAAAAATGCCCCGCCGACTTTGAGACAGTTCCATCAGCGCGCCCACATAAGTTTCCGGCGACAGCATTTCTACCCGCACATAAGGTTCCTCAATTTTCTCGCGATACTGAGGATCTGGCAAGTGGCTGGGATTGTCAATTGTTAACACTTCTCCTTTAATTGTTGTGATTTGATAAACCACAGAAGGAGCCGTAACAATCAAATCCAAATTGTATTCTCTCTCCAGTCTTTCTTGCACAATTTCCATGTGCAGCAAACCCAAGAAACCGCAGCGGAAACCAAATCCCATCGCACTCGAAGTTTCCGGTTCGTAAGAAAGCGCCGCATCGTTGAGTTCGAGTTTTTCTAAAGCTTCCCGCAAATCGGGAAATTGGTCAGCATCGATCGGGAACAAGCCGCAAAAAACCATCGGTTTTGCTTCTGTATAACCCGGCCAAGGCTCCGGTGCCGGCTTTTTGACCAAAGTAATCGTATCGCCGACGCGAGCATCAGCTACGGCTTTAATTGCCGCGCCCAGATAACCCACTTCCCCCGCGTGCAGTTCGTCTACTGGAACTTGAGTCGGTGAAAGGATGCCCAATTCATCGATGACATATTCCTTACCCGAAACCATCAACAAAACTCGATCGCCCTTTTTGACACTTCCGTCCATCACTCGGAAATACACAATTACCCCGCGATAAGGGTCGTAATAACTGTCAAAAATTAGCGCCCGCAGCGGTTTGTCCACAGTATCCTGCGGCGGCGGCACCAATTCGACGATCGACTCCAAAATTTCATCAATACCAATTCCTTCCTTAGCCGAAGCCTCAATCGCCCCGCTACAGTCCAGACCGATAATTTCTTCAATTTCCCCTTTTACCCGTTCCGGTTCTGCCCCCGGCAGGTCAATTTTATTTAAAACTGGAATAATTTCCAGATTGTTTCCCAAGGCAAGGTAGACATTGGCCAGGGTTTGTGCTTCTACGCCTTGAGATGCGTCTACCACCAGCAGCGCCCCTTCGCAAGCAGCGAGCGATCGCGACACCTCGTAAGAAAAGTCCACGTGTCCGGGAGTGTCGATCAGGTTGAGCACGTACTGCTGACCGTCCTTGGCAGTGTAATTCATCCGAGCCGCTTGCAGCTTGATCGTAATGCCGCGTTCGCGTTCGAGCTCCATATTGTCTAAAAACTGCTCCTTCATCTCCCGTGCTTGCACAGTCCCAGTCGCCTGCAACAGGCGATCAGCCAAGGTGGATTTTCCGTGGTCGATGTGAGCAATAATCGAAAAATTACGAATGCGAGATACAGGGACGTTAGTCATGTTTTTTATCGAAGAGCTAATCGGCAAAGGATACTTTTTGTTGTATGATTACACAAGCAAGAGTCGAGTGCTTACTTCAACCTCTTACTGGGGATTGAGATGAAACCACAACTCAGGCAAACCTCAAGAGTATCAGTTATTAGCCTTTCAAGTGTCCGACCGAGCCCGGACACCCAAAAGGAAAAAACTTTTCTCTCTCTCATTGTACAGAAAGCGGTTAAGCGGTTGAGGAAAGGTTGGGTGCAAATCAGGAGTTCAAATATCTAGTCCAGTCGGTTGTCATCAAAAGAATTGAAACTTAAGAATTAAAACTAGGATTTTTAAACTATGAGCGAATCAAGAATACCTTCCCACAGTTCGTCAGAAAAAGTCGAACTGTCCATCCATATCGATCCTGAACTGCTAGACCAAATTAAGCACTTGACGAATGACCCCAGCAAAGTCATTGAAACAGCAATCAAGCAGTGGCTCAGAGGCGAGCGCCGCGAAGACGAGCTGGCTCTGGGTTTGCGCCGCAACCCTCCAGTCCCGCCCCGCGGTGAATGGAACGACTGAGGTGCTCTCGCCCCAGACGGCGCGCGCAAATCTGCAGGCTGTGAAATTTAGATCGCCCCCGCGAACTCCTGCAGATTTCGTGGCTAAAGCTACAGGTGGTGGGCGAGTGAACTCGGCTAAATCACAACCTCGGAACTATTCCAGGTGAGAGAAAAAATGCGTGAGCCATTCCCCGACTAGAGTTGTTCGCAGCCTCATATTTTGGCGTAATTTTCACACTTGATAGTTAATCGGTGCAGATTCCTAATTTCTCAATCTTAATTTTTATTTTTAAATTACCCAAAACGGCTGAGAACGAATAGTTTTGAGTTTTGAGTTTAGTTCAGAATTAAATAATTAATATTTTCTGAGTTCATTAATTACTCAAAAGTCAATAGTAGAAGCATAAAATTTTTGCAAATTGTGAGTTTTGAGCGATTAATGTTTTAATT
This sequence comes from Microcoleus vaginatus FACHB-2002, assembly GCF_040004035.1. Taxonomy (GTDB): domain Bacteria; phylum Cyanobacteriota; class Cyanobacteriia; order Cyanobacteriales; family Microcoleaceae; genus Microcoleus; species Microcoleus vaginatus_C. Next base: position 32,054 of record NZ_JAMPLN010000053.1, read on the forward strand.
AAAAAGTTAACAACTTTTTAATTGATTAATAACTCACAAATTAACAGTAGAAACCCCAAACAATGGGGAGTCTTGAGTTCTTTATTAAAAACTCAAGACTCCAAAATCCGAACTACTTTCATCCCCTACTCTGATGGACTCTAACACAGATTTCCGGCGATCGAGCCTCGCCTCTACAGTTTTTTTTCAAGAGTTAGGGGCAGAATTAGTATTTACCCAAGACGCCTCTGGTCGATATCTATCTTTTTATTGGCAAAAAGCCGAGCAGTACAACCTTACAGCAGAACAAATTGTCGATCGCCCCCTCAGCGAAACCCTGCAACCCATCCCCCCTGCGCCTTATCTCGATATCCTGCGGCGGGCGCTCGAAACCCTCGTACCGCAAAGGTTCAGCTATCAATTTTGCCACGCCGGACAATATTTTCTCTTCGATTTGACACTCACTCCGGCGATCGACTCAAACGGCAAAGCTACAAAAGTCTTAGTTATGGGAAGGCTGCTGTCTGACAAACCCACAGACAGACGGCCCGACTCCCCAGAATTCATGCTCTATCGACCTTTGCCATCCCCCTTGGACGCCCGCCAACAAATGTCGCTTCCAGCGAGCCGTATCCCCGGTCGATCGCTCCCTCCCTACTCGGAAATCGACCGTAAAGTCATCTCCCAAATCGCTCAAAACCTGCACAAAACCCTCGATTTAGATACAATTTGGCAGCAAACTGTTAACAGCTTGGGTCAAGTTTTGAACGCTAGTCGCTGCATCATCTGTTCCTACAAAAAAGACAGCGAAAATATCGAAACATCCCCCTTCCTTGCCTCGGAAAATCAGCAAAAATCGACCGCAGCAGCAGCCGAATTACAACAGTCAATAGCTAGCGACCCCTCGCCCCCGCTTTCGCCCGCTCAAATCGAAAATCTCCAATCGAAAACTTTTAAAGTAGTAGCTGAGTACCGCCAAGAAGCTTACTCTTCTATGCTGGGATTAGAACTGCGCGCAGCCGAACAGCCAGGGTGGATTCAAACTTTAGCCACCTTAAAACCAGTAGCAGTCGATTACGCCTCCCCCGTTGCCGATCCCTTCCACCGCCATTCCGTACTCGTAGCAGCTACCTCCTATGAAGACCAACCCAATGCACTGATATGTTTGCACCGCTGCGGCAGTTCGCCGAAATGGAGTCCAGTCGAACTCGAATTCGCCCGCGAGTTAGTCGCTCAAGTCGGCAGTGCGATCGCCCACGCTACACTTTACCAAGAATTAGAACAGGCCCGCGCCGAAGCCGTGGCTCTTTCCCAACTTAAAAGTCAATTTCTTGCTAATACTTCTCATGAACTCCGCACCCCCCTCAACGGCATCCTCGGCTTCCTAAAACTGCTTATGGACGGCATGGCAGATGACCCCGAAGAAGCGCACCAATTTATCGAAGAAGCTTACCGATCAGCAGTACATTTGTTCAATGTGATTAACGATATTTTGGATGTCGCTAAAATCGAAGCTGGCAAAATGGAGTTAGACCTCGCTCCCGTCAAACTCGGTGAACTGTTGCAACAAGTTGAGGATTTTACACGGGTTCAAGTCGAGCAAAAGCGATTGCAATTTCAAATCCAAAAACCCGCTGTGGAGGACGAGATTATTTTGTATGGCAACTACCAACGCCTGCTTCAAGTAATCTTGAACCTCACGGGCAATGCGATTAAATTTACCGGGGAAGGGGGAATTCGCATCAGTGCCGAAGTTATTAAGAAAAAGGTGACTGTTCACAACCAGCAGTTCCCCGGAATGGTGAAAATCCGAGTTGCTGATACTGGCATTGGCGTTTCTCTCGACAAGCAAGATAAATTATTTGAGTCGTTTTTTCAGGTGGATGGCGATCGTACCAGGCAATACGGCGGCACTGGTTTGGGATTGGCTATTTCTCAAAAACTGGTAGAAGCAATGGGGGGTACAGTAAATTTTTACAGTATGGGCGAAGGACTCGGCTCGACGGTTACTTTTACTGTGCCGCTTTATCAAGAACCACTATTTAAAAATTAATTATCCGTAATTGATCATCAGTAATTGGTCATCGGGACGTTGAAATAATCAGGAATCAGGAATCAGCAAAAATTAAGAAGCAATAGGGAATTAGGAATCAGAAAAAAACTGCTATAGCGGTTCTCAACTTTTGTGAGGTACTCGCTAGCTTTCTTACCAATTACCAATTACAAAACTGTACCTTACTCACTGAAAAATTGCTATATTCCTGTATTCGTAAGTTCTGTTTAGTGAATAAAGGTCATCGATAATTGGTAATGATCTTACAAACACAGTTCGGCAGCATCTCATATTTGTAAAAACACTTCTTTTTGCTCCTTCCTTCTGACTCTTTCCTCCTGGCTCTTGCCTCCTGTCTCCTGCCTCAAAACTTCAATTTCTAGCTTCGCTGCAAAAGTGAAATGCTCCCCACAGTTCGATCGCCCACCAGCGTATAAATTTTGACTTTTATCCGTCACCAAGCTCCCTCCTTGGGAGTTTTGGACTCCTATTGATCACCCACGCCACTTCCGATCCCCACCCAGAATTGGCATAAATCAAATCCGGGGGATACGGATAACTGCTCATCTTTAATCTGTCTGCTGGCAGTTCACACCTCCTCATAAACCCCCACAAACCGCCAACTTTACAAGAACTTAATGCCTACTTTTAGGACTGATTCAGCTTCCCAATCCCCTACTGTAAACGGAACTTACCCCGCGAATCGGGGTACTTCCGACTGAAAGCATTACCGGATAAGACTTTCCAACATCAAGGAAAATCCTTACATGACTACAAACCGTTGAAACCTTTATGTGGCGGGGATTTGGGCCGATCTCAGTCTTGAAACCTATTTTACCAAATTTTTTGGCGACCGCCACTCATACATGACTACTTTTTTTTCGTTCTGAAATGCCTATATCTTATATACATCAATGCTTTCAGCCGACGGAAGTACCCCCGCAGGGGGTAAGTTCCGTGTAAAGGATTTTTAAGAAAACAGGACGCTCTCCCTTCTATTTGAAAATCATAAAGATCTTGTAAAGACAGCGCAACTACTTAGTAATTTTTGAAAGCGTGTGGCAATATTTAAGTAGAATTACGTAATCCATAAGTCGGACAGCGGCAGCTTGGCAAATTCAGTAACTCCCTGCTCTGTTGCCGGAGTGGTAAACTTTTGCCAGTGTAGTAGAAAAAGGGTTGCTATGAATCAGCAAATATCAGCTCAATCGCAAAAGCTTTTACTTCAAATTGGCAGAAATATTCGTCGAACATTGGATCTCCATACCATCTGGCAGCAAACAGTTAACAGTCTGGGAGAAACACTAGGTGTCAGCCGCTGTATCCTTTGTCCCTATGAAAGTTCTAGCCTGCAAGTCAAAGTAGCTGCTGAATACTGCCAAGAACCATTTTTACCGATGCTGGGAATGGAAATCTCGCTCACAGCAGCACCTCATTTCCTTCAAGCTTTAGCCACCCTCGAACCGGTGGTAGTAGACTCCTTTGCAGCCAATGACCATTTTGGGCCGCAGTCGCTGCTAGTCGTGGCTACCGCTTACCAAGAGCAACCTAACGGCATAATTAGCTTGCATCAGTGCAAGGGTCGATCGTCGGGGAAGGGTAAGACCGATCGACCTTGGACTCAATGCCAGATCGAATTCGCACAAGAACTTGCCGAGCAAGTAGGAAGTGCGATCGCCCTCGCCACCCTCTACCAAGAGCGCAGCAAGCGAGTACAAGGACTATCCCAGCTCAAAAAGCAATTTTTGTTGAAGGCGTCCCACGAGCTCCGCACTCCCCTAAATCACATCATCGGCTATCTACAACTAACCATAGACGACCAAGCTGACGATCCGATAGAGGAGAGAGATTTTATCCAAGAAGCTCACCGTTCGGCTATCCACCTTTCTCAGGTAATTTCCAATATCTTAGATTACATTGAGTTAAGTGAAGCTTGCCAAACTCACGCAGAGTTAGCCACTTTCAGGAGTCAGGAAAAATCTGGGCATCAGTAAACCTTCTAGTGGTTTATTTAACAAGTCTAATATTTACGGTGTTCACAACTTTTACTCTGGAAAAAGCTGACACTTTATCGATAGATTCCCTAAATAAATTCGGTAGCTGGTTCATCAATTATTTTTAGGGAATTATAGTTTTACACAGTACAGCATAGCAACTACTATAGTTATTTCAAATAAAAATGAGACACTAACTTGCACAATAAGCGCGAATAATCTCATCAAGAGATGTGGCAGAATGCGAATACATTATAGCTCTCTTTAATGCACTAAAA
>NZ_JAMPLN010000054.1:0-35747 GCF_040004035.1 Microcoleus vaginatus FACHB-2002
CCATTTCATCTATTATCCCGGCTACTATTCCCAAGTGGTCTAAATTTACGATATTTATCCCCGATAATGGCTGGTTCATGATTTTTAGAGTTGCTTTACTGCAGAAATCTATTCTACACTAAAAACTCCCAAACGATTGCACGGCAAGCGTTTGGGAGTTTTGTGTTTCCGAATTTATCTTCCTTTCCTTCTGCTTGAATATCTGCGGAATGTGGGTTTTAATCTAAATTCAAAGCGAGGTTCGCAGTCACGAATGCAAGTTTTTATTCATCCGCCGACAGAGGAATCCAGTCCTGACTAAAGGGTTTACTTCCTCTTATTTAACGCCTGTTTCCCAAATCCAAGACAAAGCAGTCGATCGCCCTCAGCAACATTCGGGTCATTCTGCAAATAATCTCCCAACCACTCGCAACTGCGAGCAATGATATTATTTAGTTCCAAATTCTCCAAAGGCAACAGAATTACATTCCTATCCCTACTAGCAAAACCCAGAGTTTTGCTATCCGAACTAAAAGTAACGCTCAACACGCGATCGCTCGATTCCAAAGTCTTAGATAGCAGCGCCTTCTTGCCGCGAAAATCCCACAGCTTAACAGTATTTCCCCCACTCGCCGCCGCAATCAACTTGCCGTCTGGACTAAAACTCACGCTTTCTACAGTATCGCTGTGGTCGAGTTTTTCAGTTAAATTCGCCACCTTTCCATCAAACCCCCACAAGTAAACTTTTTTGTCAGCGCAAGCAGCAGCAATAGTCTTGCCGTCGGGACTGAAACTAACATTTTTAACGCTGTCTTGGTGGTCGAGAGTTTTCAGAATTTTCGCCGACGAACCGTTAAATTGCCACAGGTAAACTCTCTTTTCTCCGGTAATTTCAAAAGCCTTTTTCTTCCCGCTAGGCTTGTCCTCAGCAGCGGTAGCAGTAGCAATAGTTTTGCCGTCGGGACTGAAGCTAACGCTAATTACTGGATTGGTGTGATCGAGTTTTGCAAACAAAGTTGCTTTAGAACCGTTCCAGCGCCAGAGGTACAATTTGCGATCGGCATTGGCGGCGGCAATTATCTTTCCGTCTGGACTAAAACTCACGCTTCTAACAATGCCGCTGTGGCTGAGAGTATCTAACAGTTTGCCGTTTAAACTCCAGACTTTCACTGTTTTATCATCGCTCGCCGAAGCAACAGTTTTATCATCAGGGGAAATACTCACCCAGGTAACAGAATCCTTGTGACTTTCTAAGGTTTTCAATAAACTGCCGTCAGCCCGCCAAAGCCTCACGGTTTTGTCCCCGCTAGCAGAAGCAATTGTTTTGCCATCAGCGCTAAAACTGACTTTGTAAACCCAGTCTTCGTGTCCCGATAAAATCTTATTCAGCGGAGTGCTGTCCGGTTTCCAAATTTTCACTATTTTGTCCTTACTTGCGGAAGCAATAGTGCCGTCCCCGCTGAAACTTACGGCCCTTACGTCGTCTTGATGTCCTCGAAAAGTATTGAGCAAAGTGCCGCTGCGACTCCAAACTTTGACCGTATCGTCTGCACTGCCGGTGACAATTTTTTTGCCGTCGCGACTGAAACTCGCGCTGACAACTTCATCGTTGTGTCCTTTGAGAGTTCTGATTTCCTCACCGTTTCGGTTCCAAACTTTGGCTGTGGTGTCGGCACTTGCTGAGACGAGTTCTCGACTGTTTGGACTGAACTTAATGCTGTAAACAATGTCAGAATGTTTGGTTAGTGTTTTGGGATTAATTCTAAATTTCTGCGTTTTACTTTCTCGGTTCCAAAGTTTGACAGTTTTGTCAACACTTGCTGAGGCTATTGTTTGGCCGTCGGGACTAAAACTGACGCCGAGTACCCAGTCTTTGTGTCCGGTTAAGGTTTGCAGCAGTTGTTTGTTCGCAAGGTTCCAGATTTTGACGGTGTTGTCGTGACTGGCGGAAGCTAGGGTTTTGCCGTCGGGGCTGAAACTGACGCTGGTGACGATATCGCGGTGGCCGGATAAAATGCCGATCGCACTTTTGTCGTTATCTACTTGCCAAATTCTAATTGTGCGATCGGCACAACCAGTAGCGATCGTTTTCCCATCGGGACTAAAACTAACACTCGTCACGCTATCTGGGTGATTGAAAGTTTTTAATAACTTACCTTCTTTGGTCCACAATTTAACAGTTTTGTCAGCACTTGCCGAAGCGACTGAATTGCCGTCGGGACTGACACTCACATCCAAAACAAACTTGCTGTGCTGCTCGAAACGGTTGCGTTCTTGCACCCCGGAAACTGCTTGTCTGAGTCTTTCTGCAATTTGAGTTTTAGTCTCCACAGGCAGCGCTGTACTTTTCAGAGAATCACGACCAATTTTGATACTATTTCCCAACACTCCTAATTGATTTTTTTCATTAGAAAGCACCAAAGCTTCCGACGCCGAATTTAGAGCATCAGTGCGACTTTTTTCTGCTTCTTGCCGTGCGCTTTCTGCTAATTTTGCTTGCTCGAATGCCATCCCCGAAACACCTGCGAGTACAAGCACTCCTAGAACCGCGGCCCGCAATTGCCATCTCCGAGTTTGGTAAAGTTGAGCTTCCGCTTGGTACTGTTTGTCTCTAGCTTCCGACAGCAAAGCATCTTGCTCTCTGTCTTTGCGAATTTGTTCAATTTCATCTCGGTTAATTTGGTTTTGCTTTCGCAGTTCCTCAAATTCTGCCTTTTGATCTAATTCTTGCTGCTGGCGAATGAAGCTAACTAAATAATCGTGAACGAGCTGATAAAGCTCTGCCGGTAGTTCCGTCCATCGAAAAACTAAACCCGACTTTACTAACAGTTCTAAGACTAAATCTAATTTATCAGCTTCAGCAAAGGTCGCTAAATTTGATGCTAATTCGGCGCGGGTTTTTAGGGGACGAATCTGCTCTTCATCTGTGAGCAAATACAATACTCTGCGTGCAGCTACTTCATTCTCTGGGCCACAATCTTTGATGACTTCTTCGAGAAACCTTTCTACTAATTTTTGTTGCGGATTGTTGCCGAGTTCCTGATATTGAGTTAAAGTTCTAATGTTCTCTTGTTGCAGTTGAGCGCCGACAAGTTGTAGTTCGATCGGGCGGACTTCTCCCAATTCTCCAGCTAAATTTTTGACTAATTCTTCGATCAACTCCGGTTCTAAGTAAAACTGCGCTCGCTCAGTTAAAGTGCGAATTACCGATCGCGCATCGACCAACGAAAAGTTTCCCAAATAAAACAGAATGTTTTTGCTGAGAATGTCCTCCAAAATATCATTGTTAACAAATCCTGTCTGGTTTTTGGGTCGGGAAAATTCCAGCAAATAGTGCAGATAATCTTCCCGCAAACACAGGACGACTTTTAAATATTTGATTTTCAAGCATTCGCGCAAAAAATCAAAAAATATTTGTCTTTCCGCTGGCTCTTTCCACACGAAAAAAAATTCTTCAAATTGGTCAAATATCAGAACAGTCACTAAATGTTCGGAATTTATTTGCAGCTCCTTGAGAATATTTTCGTATTCGATCGCCTGTTGTTCTATGATTAATTCTACTGGCTGTGACTGCTCCCTTTGATCCTCATTATTCCCAGTCGAGCCAGTGTGAAATCCCGAAATAAGATTTCCCTCGACTGCACCTCCTTCTACTGGAAAATCTACCGGAGCATTTTCTGGTACTGCTTCGGAAATTTCCGGATCGAATATTTCCGCTTTCCCAGCAGATAACTGTCTTGTCAATTCCCGCGGCCAGTTGTTGTAAACTTGCAGCACTATCGGCAACACAGTCCGCATTTCTATTTTTTTTTGTTTGAGAGCTGGTACTAATCCTCCCGTGACTATTGAACTTTTGCCAACTCCAGACTGACCGTAAATTACTGTCAGTTTGTCGGGGGTATTGTTCATCCTATATATCAAGCGGTTGAGGTCTTGCTCTCTGCCGGAAGCTGTAATTTCGTCCGCAATAGTAGCAGCGCCGGCAATAGTTTCGGCGACGGAATTAACCGCTTCTCTGTGCGGCTGCAACTTTCCGGCTCCAATAAAAGCTCGGAACCGATACGTGTGTTCCACGGCTCGATAATCTTGCTTAATTTGAAATGCTTCGAGATATTCTCCCCGCTGAAAATAGAGCGATCGCAGCATTTCTAAAACCCGCAAATACAGTTGCGGGTTGTAGCAAGGTTCGGTTTCCAAGCGAGCAAGCTCTAAATGTGCGATCGCCTCCTGCACCTCACCCAACTGACTCTGGGCCTCTGCTAAAATTAACAGATACAAGCCTAGATGCTGCGACTTTACAGGGGTTCCCTGTCCCGTCGCTTCTAAATTTGAGTTGAGAACGTTTAGAGCAACTAAAGCCCATTCTTTCGCCCCTTGCCAGTTCTTTTGCTCTAAGGCTACTCTAGCCAAAAAGCCGTAATCTTGAGCCAAATTAACTGCTGAATTTTCCATATTTTCATGTAACCTCCGAGCTTTGATAGCTAAATTCCAGAGTGCATCCCAATCTTCTAAATGCTGCAATACTTCGCCAAGTTGATTGATGAATATACCAACGACATCCGGCCGTCCCGCGCGTTCTAAAACATCAATACATTCCTGAAAATAATTCTTAGCTTCCGTCCAGTAAGGACGGTTGCCGCTGCGGTGTTTTTCTGCTTGGAAGCGGTAGCAAAGACCGATGTGGAATAGCAGAATTCCCTCTAACATCGGTGCTGGGTGAACGGTAAATAACAAATCGCTAAATTGTGTTTTAGACCCAATAAACGCTACTTGATGCTTCCAAAATCTGAGACTTTTTTGATACAATTCAATAGCCGCAGGGATGCGGTGACAAGCATATTCGTGCCTACCGCGAATAAATTGCAAACTCGCTTCAATAGCTGGTTCTAACCTGATGTTGCAAGTTTGCAAGTCTTGGCTAGCCGACTCTAGTTCACTCAAAGAATTGGCTCCGAGAATGGCAGAATTAGTTAAACGCCAATTGCCACTTTCTAAAATGTTGGAAAAAATGCGATCGGCACTTTTGCCCAGGAAATCCACCAAGTCGTCTGGGCCGATCACAAATTCAACAGTGGTCGTCCAAGTCTCGATATCTGTTACTAACCGAATCAGTTTTTTTAAGATTTTGTCTGTCACCCACAGCACCACCGGGAAGGGAAAATTATTCCGAAATTCTTCCCTCACGTAGTTGGTAGAAGTCAGCAGTCGATCGATCGCACTTACCGATTCCAATCCAAACACCATTAAAGCTGGCGGATGGCTGCAGGAAACTTTGGTTTCTATCGTCGTGTAAAGAGTTTTAACAGATGGGGGAAGGACAATTTCTCGAATCTCGATCCCAGACTCCTCCCGCAATTGCCTTACAATTTCCTCTCTCATCGCACTGTAATTGCACCGCACCAAAATCAGCGAAAATTGCCCCTGAGATATCGAGAGAGTCCGGATGAGAGTTTGCAGCGAACTTTTGTTTTGCTGTGCTGCGGTGTCTTGCTGGCAGTGCGAATTAATCATAATTAATATTTGAAAAATTTCTCAGGATAGGTGCTGTAAACTGGCGAAAAAAGGAAGTTCGGCAACGGATTATTTAACGGATGTAACGGATGGCAGTTCGGCAACGGATTATTTAACGGATGTAACGGATGGCAGTTCGGCAACGGATTATTTAACGGATGTAACGGATGTAACGGATGGCAGTTCGGCAACGGATTATTTAACGGATGTAACGGATGTAACGGATGGAAGGAATCGACGGCAGGGAAAAGTGCAATTAAGAGCGTCCTAACCGTTTTGGCGGTTGCTTTAAGTTTACTTTTACCCGTTTTTACGTTTGCCAATCGCAGCGAACAATCACATGATTAATTTTATTTCTGCCCTTGTGGGCGATTTCCCATCACTGGGAACTATCAATTAGTTAAGTTTATTTCAGCCTGCATACTTATTATTTTAGCCGATCGCCTTAAAGCATACCCAAAAAAATACATACTCTGTTATTCGCATATTCCCAGCAAAATCAACCGGATTTTACTTAAATCTTGATAATTGCTCAAATTCTACCCAGCCAAAGAGTCGTTGTTTGCATGGTTCCCAGCCATCGCCAAAATCGTACAAATCCGATTCAGTTATTCGCAGATCCCAGAAATCCGGCATTCCCGGGTTGACTGGCCCCTCGCCGCACTGAGATAAACTACCGGCGGCGGCTCATCAATTACAGCTTGAAGATTTTTTGTCATAAATTTACTAATCTCCATATCTAAAGTAGCTGCAAAATCAGGTTCATCCCAATCCTCGCTTTCTTCAATGCTGATTGTTGTTGGTGGCCCAATATCAACATCTAGCTCATCGCCAAAATCCGAAACTTTCTTAATTGGATCTATTTTCTGACCGGTATCAGTGGCAAAAGCTTCAGTTGTATTCGCTATTAGTACGAGTGGCAGTGCTACTATGGCACTTATTGTTTGTCGCGCCGTGATTTTCCTCATGGTATCCTCCTGGTATAAACTCAACTTTGGTGCTGCTATACATTCAACATCTGCGGCTACTTTAGAGCGCTGTCAGTCGATTTTAGATTTTAGATTTTAGATTTTAGATTTACTCCACAGATGAATCTGAGGGCATGAACTTTGATCTAAAATTGTGGGCTACTTACCACTCCTGCAGTTCACAAGTATCCGTCTTGAGCAAAGTCATTAATTAATAGTGGCTTGTTTTTCCACAGGATCTAACCTTATCTGTGACTGTTCGCGGCAAGTTTGCTTAACGGAGCATATCCGGTCAAGTGTTTGCCTTTCTATTTACTACGTGAAAACTCTTAAACAGTCAGGTTTTCCCGTTAAGTAATTCCCCAGCCTTTGCGAGTGTTTATCTCAGACTCAAAGCAAAGTGGGTGAGAAGTTCGATCGCACACCAGTTTTCGCACACCAGTTTTCGCACACCCGCGCTGCCACCAGCAAGCTGATGTGCGATACCACAGCCGCCGGATATCTGTCAATACTTATATCTTAACATTTCTACGTTTTTGGATGATTTTCGTTACCAGGCTCTTCCTGGTAACGCAGCTCGACGAGGCAGAGCCTCCAGCCAAGTCGAGAGGGCTCCTATTTCGTCAAGCCGTGTTCGAGAGCGAAGCGAACCAACTCAGTACGGCTGTTAGTACCCGTCTTGCTAAACAAACGGCTGACGTACTTTTCCACATTACGCACGCTAGTTTCCAAGCGGCGGGCAATTTCCTTATTCATCAAACCTTGAGCCACCAAATCCAACACACTTTGTTCTCGCGGAGTCAAATCAATTTTAATCGGCGAAGGACTTTGGGCGATCGAACTCCGCCCGCTCAGCAAAGACTCAATTCTCGCCATTTGGCTTGTCAAAGCAGCAATATCTGGACTTTCAGCATTGTCGCTCGTCTCCTTAGCAGCCGCGCGGCGGGCCAGCAAATTCGTTACTATTGCTACTAATTCGTCGGGATCGAAGGGCTTAGAAAGATAAGCATCGCAGCCTGCTTGATAGCCTTGAATACGATCGCCCGTCATCCCCTTAGCCGTCAAAAACACGACCGGCAAAGCCTTATAGCGAGGATCTTCCCGCACTTGCTTGAGAAATTGATAACCGTCCACCTGGGGCATCATAATGTCTGAAATCACCAAATCCGGATTAGTCTGCTGCAAGAGTTCCCACCCATCGCGAGCATTACTGGCGACCTCAACCGCAAAATCGCTATCTTCCAAATAAGCTTGTACTGCTTCCCGCAAGCCCGGTTCATCATCTACCAATAATAATCGTGCTGACATAGTTGTTACCTTTACGCTTTACCACTATTTTTTAATTTAGCCGCATTTAAGTCTTATTGTCACTCCATCCCTCGAAGGAAGTTAAAAACTTGTTGTCCAACTCAAGAGCTTTGAGTTAGGTTTTGATCTAACGATTAAAAAGTGTTTAAATCTTTAATTCAAAACTCGAAACTCAAAACTCAAAATTATTGTTGAACCCTTCCACTTAAACTTTTGAACGATCTGTCAAAATTTCATAACCAGTTTCTGTCACCAACACAGTATGCTCAAACTGAGCAGACATAGCATTGTCAACGGTTACAGCAGTCCACTTATCAGAAAGCGTCCGAGTGTACTTAGAACCGGCATTCAGAATTGGTTCGATCGCCAATGTCATGCCCGTTCGCAATTTCACGTTCGGCATTTCCCGCGTGCGGAAATTGAAAACCGAGGGTTCCTCGTGCAAATTTCGCCCGACACCGTGGCCGGTAAACTCCTCAACGACGCTAAAACCGTTGCTTTTGACATGATCTTCGATCGCACCAGCCAGATCGAGCAAATAGGCTCCAGCCTTCACTTGTTCGATGCCTTTGTAGAGAGCTTCTTCTGCGACTCGGATTAATTTTGCAGATTCGGGAGTTACTTCCACAACTGCGATCGTAATGCAAGAATCGCCGTGAAAACCTTGATAATATGCCCCAGTATCTACCTTGAGAACATCTCCTGCCCGAATAACTTTTTTGGGACTGGGTATGCCGTGAACAACTTCGTTATTAATGCTAGAGCAAATCGATCCCGTGAAACCGTGATAGCCTTTAAAGCTGGGAGTTGCACCCATTTCGCGGATGCGTCTTTCGGCATAAGCATCCAAATCAGCAGTAGTCATTCCCGGTTTTACCATTAGGGAAATTTCTTTGAGTACCGTTGCAACGATTTTCCCTGCCTGTCGCATAATTTCGATTTCGCGTTCCGACTTAATTTCAATGCCTCGACGCTGTTTTTTGACTTGTGGTGCTTGAGTTGGACCAGAAAGCAGACTGCTAAAAATATTCATGTATTGATTGGCGGGTAATTTTGTACTTTGACGGCAGGTTGAAGCAAAAAACGGCAAATATCCAGTTTTTTGTGGAAAAACGAGTGTCTTGTTCTGAACTGTCGATCGCTTGTCCTTTAAGCTAGCTTAATATTTTTCTCACTAATCGGCACGAGATTGGGGGGTCAACAAAGCGGTTGAAACCGCCGAGTCCGTTGGAGCGGGATTTCCGAGCCTTCCTGCGAGGTTAGCAATTGCGGCAATTAACTTAGTTATGTCAACTGGTTTAGATAAGTGCATCTGGAAACCAGCTTCCAGCGCTTGCTTGCGCTCTTCCTCTCTGGCATAGGCCGTCAGGGCGATCGCAGGCATCTTTCCACCCCTGAGCCTTTCCATTTCTCTCACCCGCGCGATCAACTCGTAGCCGTCTGCTTCCGGCATTCCTATGTCGCTCAGCAGCACATCCGGCCAATAACTCTCCAGTGCAGCTAGAGCCCCGGCTACCGATGTCGCCGATCGCACCATAGCTCCTTCGTCCTGGAGTAAAGCAATCAAAAACTCCCGCGTGTCATCGTCATCATCCACCACCAGCAATTGCAAATTAGCCAGAGTGGGGAGAGTCTCTGTCGCGTCATTGAGTTCCGACCAATCATCCCCTGCACCTCCGGTCTTCCTTTGTGCCAGAGGTAAAGCCACCGTAAATTTCGCACCTTCGCCCGGATTATTCTCTGCATGCACCTTACCGCCGTGCTGTTCAACCAAGTGACGGACGATCGCCAATCCCAGTCCCAAACCCCCGTAAGACCTAGTTGTGCTGCTATCAGCTTGGCGGAAGCGATCGAAAACATAAGGCAAAAAATCAGGATCAATACCAATGCCGCTATCAATTATCTGAATTTGAGCCTCATCGCCCACTGACTCTAACCGCACCTCTACTTTACCCTCTTGCGGACTAAACTTAATCGCATTTGACAGCAAATTCCACACAATTTGCTGCAAGCGATCGAAATCGCCGATCACTTCACCTACATTTGGACTGCACGTTAATTCTATGACTATTGATTTTTCCTCAGTCAGCGGCTGCAAAGAATCTATTGCCAGCTTGATCGCAGATTCCAACCGAATCGGATGCATATTTAAATTTAGTTTCCCCCGGAGAATCCGCGAAACATCTAAAATATCTTCAATGAGTTGCGCTTGAGATTTAGCATTGCGCTCAATTGTTTCTAGGGCTTTCTCAATAGTGTCTTGGTCAAATGTTTTGGTACGAAGCAGCCTAGACCAGCCGAGAATTGCATTTAAAGGAGTACGGAGTTCGTGAGAGAGAATAGCTAGAAATTCATCCTTCATCTGGTTAGCTCTCTCCGCTTCTTGCCGCGCCACTTGTTCGCGGATTAGTCTGCCGCGTTCTTCCTCTGCTTGCTTGCGGTCTGTGACATCTCTAACCGTGCCCACATGACCGATCAGTTTTCCCAAATCCGAAAACATTGGCGACGACTGAACGTGAATCCAACGCACAGTTTCGCTACCAGCTAATCGAAACTCGTTAGAATATTCCTGGCTTTCTTTAATCCAAGCTAACCAATCTGCTACTACGCGATCGCGATCTTCTGGATGAACTTCCCGCTGCCAAACCTCTGCCAAACTTTCCTCCAAAGTTAACCCGCAAATCGCTTGACAACGCGGGTTGATGTAAGTACAGCGGCCTTCAACGTCAGCTAAGTAAATTCCCAGTGGTGAACAAGCACACAAAGTGCGAAACCGCTCTTCACTTTTCCTTAGTTCACTATTAACCGCAGCTAACTGTGTTGCTTGCTGCTTCACCTCGACTGTTTTTTGGAACAATTCCACAAATACCTGCACCTTCGAGGTCAATATTTCCGGTTCTAAAGGTTTGAACAGGTAATCCACCGCGCCCAGAGAATAACCTTTAAACACGTGGGTGTCATTACTGCTGAAGGCTGTGATAAAAATAATCGGAGTCGCTCGCGATCGATCTCTAGAGCGAATCAATGTTGCTGTCTCAAATCCATCCATTCCCGGCATCTGCACATCAAGCAAAATTACTGCAAAATCTTCATTAAGCAGACATCTCAGAGCCTCTGCGCCCGAACTAGCTTGTACTAGATGATAAGAGGGGCTGTTGAGAATAGCTTCTAGAGCTATCAAATTTTCTGGGCGATCGTCAACTAAAAGGACATTTACTCGATGGGGGGGCTGCAGATTCATAATTTTTTTAATCTTTAATTCTTAGTAAATTGACTAAACAGGGAGCGATTTTAGAGAGGGGTAAAATCCAGTCTACTTCAACATTTGCGATCGCCGACGCTGGCATGGCCGCGCATAGAGCCGAAGCCGGTTCCTCCACAAATGTCAATCCTCCTGCAGCTTTAATTTTTGCGAGCCCTTTACTGCCATCCGAATTAGCTCCCGTTAAAATTATCCCGATCACTTTCTCCCCAAAGGCATCCGCAGCAGACTCAAACAGCACATCGATTGAGGGCCGCGCGTAGCAGACAGGAGCCTCTGTTGATAGTGCAAATGTAGGAGTTCCGCGATTGGGGATTGGGGATTTTGAATTATGGATTGGCTCCACTGCCACGCTCCCCCATTCTGTAAAGTCGTTTTCATAAAGGCTAAACTCCTCCTCACAGGGCGATTCTATTAGCAAGTGATAGTCAGCAGGAGCCAAGTAAACCCGTCCAGGTGCGATCGGCTCTTTGTCTTTTGCCTCTGTGATTGGGAGAGAGCTTTGCTTTTGTAAAAAATAAGTAAGCCTATTCTCAGAACTCTTATGGCGGTGTTGGACAATAACTACAGGCAAAGGAAAGCTTTGTGGCAAATCTGCCAGCAGAACAGTCAGAGCCTCTAGCCCTCCCAAAGACGTACCCACAACCACTATTTCAAAATTTTTCTTATTTAATTCTCCGGTAGAGTTTCTCACTACTTTCAATTGGTTCATAGTATTTTTCATAAGGTGTAAAAGTCAGAGACTCCTGATGTCCTAGTCCTAAAACCCCAAACATTCCCAGGCTCTCATAAAAAAGCTTGTGTACCCGCTCTTGGAGGTGTGAATTGAAATAAATCATCACATTACGGCATAAAATAACATTAAATTCATTAAAAGAGTTATCCGTTGCTAGGTTGTGGTGAGCAAAGACAATATTATCTTTAAGTGAAGAGCGAAAAATCGCATTTTCATAGGCAGCAGTGTAATACTCAGAAAACGCTTTCTTGCCCCCCGCTTGGTGGTATAGTTGCGTATATTCTTGCATTTGTTTCAGCGGAAATATCCCTGTTTTGGCTGTTTTCAAAACTAATTCATTCATGTCCGTAGCGTAAATCCGACAACGGTCATACAGTCCTTCTTCTTGCAGCAAGATTGCCATAGAATAGACTTCTTCTCCCGTTGAACATCCAGCGTGCCAAATCCGAATAAAAGGATAAGTACGCAGCAGCGGCACTACTTTATTTCTGAAACTAATGTAAAAGCTGGGATCGCGAAACATCGCCGTTACATTGACAGAAATGTCCAGCAGTAAACGGTCTAGGTAAGCAGGATTGTGAAGTACCTTTTCCTGAAGGGCAGAGACAGTGGTGAGCCGTTCCGAGCGAATAGTGTTCCAAATACGGCGCTTGAGAGAGGCCAGAGCATAATTGCGAAAATCAAATCCGTAATAGCGAAACATTCCCTCTAGTAGGAGTTGAATTTCGATTGTTTCAAGTTCATGGCTTTCGGACATTTTTAATTACTAATTGGTTATTGGGCCTTGTTGGCTGCTCCCTAATGACTGCTGACTGTTGACTGTTCACTAATGACAACTGACAAATGCCAACAGTCAACAGTCAACAGTCAACGGACTTCCATTATCGATAAAGCCAAACACGCAGCAGCGAGAGCAACTGTTCCGTATCAACAGGTTTGGTAATGTAGTCAGACGCACCAGCTTCGATACATTTTTCCCGATCGCCCTTCATAGCTTTCGCAGTCAGAGCAATCATTGGCAACGAAGCAAATTGAGGCATATTACGAATTGCTTGCATGGTTTCGTAACCGTCCATCTCTGGCATCATCACGTCCATCAACACAATATTTATCTCAGGCGTATTTTGCAATTTAGCGATGCCCTCTCTCCCATTCTCAGCATACACCACTTCCATTTTATGGCGCTCCAGCATACTTGTGAGGGCGAAAATATTCCGCATATCGTCGTCAACAATCAAGACTGTTTTGCCCGCCAGCGTCGAATCTGTTTGATACAATTGCTCTAGCATTTGGCGCTTTGGTTCCGGCAAATTTGCTTGGACTCGGTGCAAAAACAAAGCTGTTTCATCTAACAAACGTTCCGGCGATCGCACATCTTTAACAATGATTGTTTCGGCCATGCGCTTGAGTTGAGTTTCTTCGGATCTTGTCAACTCTTTGCCAGTATAAATAATAATCGGCAGACTTTTTAAAGCTGCATCTTGCTTGATCTGCTCAATCAGTTCAAAACCAGTCATATCTGGCAGTCCCAAATCGAGGACGATGCAATCAAAAGGCCCCGATTTCAAAGTTTCTAGCGCCTGTGCACCACTCCCCACAGCCGTTGTAGAAACATCGTGATTTCCGATTAAATCCACAATGCTCAGACGCTGTGTTTCGTCATCTTCCACGACTAGCAAATTCTTCACGGGCCGCTCCACAAACCCCTTAATATCAGTCAAAGCTTTGCTCAAAGCTTCGCGACTGACAGGCTTTTGTAAGTAGGCGATCGCCCCTAACTGCAAACTGCGCTGCCGCCCTTCTTCAACTGATACAATGTGAACCGGAATGTGGCGCGTACTTGGGTCGTGCTTCAAGCGATCGAGCACTGTCCAGCCATCCATCACAGGCAAATTTAGATCCAGCATAATCGCAGTTGGCTTGAACTCTCGCGCCATCGCCAAACCGATATCGCTCCGCAAAGCCACCAAACCTTTAAAATCCTGATCCCGCGCCATATCCAAAAGAATACGAGCGAAGTTCACGTCATCTTCAATAATTAACAGCACGCGATCGTCGAGCTCGACATTTTCCCGATCGTCAGCGATAATCGGTGATGGATAAGGGGCGATCGGCAAGTTGAAATTCGGCGAAGGAACAGCAGAAGAAATACCAGCCGGCAATTGAGCCCTTTGCTTGCCCATTCCCGATTCCTGATCATTCATTATTCGCGATTCTTGGTAAGTTTGGGGCAGATAAAGCGTGAACCTACTACCCTCACCAGGGCTACTTGTCAATTTAATTTCTCCGCCTAACAAATTAGCGATTTCTCTACTAATTGACAAACCCAAACCCGTGCCCCCGTATTTGCGGCTAGTGCTACCATCAGCTTGTTGGAAAGCCTCAAAAATAACCCTGTGTTTTTCAGCAGAAATCCCAATCCCCGTATCGCTAACTGAGAAAGCCAAAACATTAGGGGAACTCGTTAAACTTTCTATCTCTAAACTCCACCCTTCCCGCGCTACTTCGACAGACAATTTCACCTCACCTCGCTCTGTAAACTTAAACGCATTCGAGAGGAGATTCTTCAAAACTTGTTGCAGCCGTTTAGCATCAGTATAGAGACCTTTTGGCAGCCCACCCTCCAGCTCGATTTTAAAACTCAACTTCTTATCTTGGGCGATTTGGCGGAAAGTTCGATCCAAATGATCTCGCAAGTCCGCAAACAACACTTGATCAATTTCCACCGACATCGTGCCTGATTCAATCTTAGCGAGATCCAAGATGTCATTAATCAGCCCTAACAAATCATTTCCCGCCGAGTAAATAGTGCGCGTGTATTCAACTTGCTTCTGAGTCAAATTGCCTTCAGTATTGTCAGAAAGCAATCGAGCCAGAATCAACAGCGAATTCAGCGGAGTTCGCAACTCGTGAGACATATTTGCCAGAAACTCCGACTTATACTTAGAAGTTAGAGCCAACTGTTCGGCTCTTTCTTCCAACAACCCCCTCGCCTGTTCGATATCTCGGTTTTTCCGCTCAACTTCCTTATTTTGCAGCGCTAGCAATTCAGCTTGTTCTTCTAGTTCTTCATTGGTTTGTTGCAACTCTTCCTGCTGACTCTTTAACAGTTCCTCAGATGCGCGGAGTGACTGCGCTTGTTGTTCGAGACGCTTGTTAGTTTCCGTTAGTTCTTTTTGCTGAGTTTGTAACTCTTCTGCCAAAGACTGTGACTGTTTCAGCAACTCTTCCGTCCGCATACTCGCCGCAATTGTATTTAAAACAATGGCGATACTTTCTGTAAGTTGGTCGAGGAATGTCAAGTGTATTTCGCTGAAGCGGCGGAACGAAGCTAACTCAATTACTGCCGTCACTTGTCCCTCAAATAGTACGGGTAAAACCACGACATTCAACGGCGTAGATTCTCCCAGTCCCGATCCAATTTTTACGTAGTTTTCCGGCACTTCAGTCAACAGTATCCGTTCTTTTTCCAGGGCGCACTGTCCTACCAAACCTTCGCCTAAATGGAATCGATTTCCTAACTGTTTGCGTTCGCGGTAGGCGTAGGTACTTAACAGTTTGAGGAACGGATCGTGTTCGACAGATTCCATCATAAAGAAGACGCCATGTTGAGCAGACACTAGCGGCGTCAATTCTGAAAGAATTAGTTTAGAAACAGTTTCTAAATCACGCTGACCTTGTAGCATTCGAGTAAACTTAGCAAGGTTTGTTTTCAGCCAATCTTGCTCAGTATTTTTCTGCGTAGTCTCCCGCAGATTGGCGATCATCTGGTTAATGTTGTCCTTAACGATCGCAACTTCTCCTTCCGTGGCGACGGAAATTGACCTCGTTAAATCGCCTCTGGTAACAGCAATTGCCACTTCTGCGATCGCCCGCAGTTGAGTAGTCAAATTCGCCGCCAATTCATTCACATTATCCGTCAAATCTCGCCACGTCCCCGCCGCGCCCGGAACCTTCGCCTGGCCACCCAATTTCCCTTCAATTCCCACTTCCCGCGCCACAGTAGTAACTTGATCGGCAAACGTCGCCAGCGTATCAATCATCTCATTAATCGTATCTGCCAGAGTCGCAATTTCTCCCTTAGCTTCCAGCATTAATTTGCGCTTCAAATCGCCATTCGCCACCGCCGTCACAACCTTAGCAATACCCCGCACTTGCGCTGTCAAATTCCCCGCCATCGAGTTTACGTTGTCGGTTAAATCTTTCCAAGTTCCCGCAACTCCTTTCACCTCAGCTTGACCGCCCAATTTACCCTCAGTTCCCACCTCCCGCGCCACCCGCGTTACCTCAGATGCGAAGGAATTAAGCTGATCCACCATGACGTTAATAGTGTCTTTCAACTCCAGAATTTCGCCTTTAACATCGACGGTGATTTTCTTAGACAAATCGCCATTTGCCACCGCTTTCGTCACTTCCGCAATATTCCGCACCTGCGCCGTCAAATTCCCCGCCATCAAGTTAACATTATCGGTTAAATCTTTCCAAGTTCCCCCTACACCCCGCACGTAAGCTTGCACACCTAATTTACCTTCCGTTCCTACTTCCCTCGCCACCCGTGTTACTTCTGATGCGAAGGAACTCAACTGATCCACCATGATGTTAATCGTGTTTTTCAGTTCGAGAATTTCGCCTTTCACATCTACTGTAATTTTTTTGGATAAATCGCCATTTGCCACCGCCGTTGTCACTTCGGCAATGTTACGCACTTGTGCTGTTAAATTCCCCGCCATCGAGTTAACTGAATCCGTTAAATCTTTCCAAGTTCCAGCAACTCCTTTAACTTCAGCTTGCACGCCTAATTTCCCTTCGGTTCCCACTTCCCTCGCAACCCTGGTTACTTCCGAAGCGAAGGAATTCAACTGATCCACCATCGTGTTGACGGTGTTTTTTAACTCCAGAATTTCACCTTTAACATCTACAGTAATTTTTTTCGACAAGTCGCCATTTGCCACAGCAGTCGTAACAGCAGCAATATTCCGTACTTGTTCGGTTAAACTACCCGCCATAAAATTAACTGAATCAGTTAAATCCTTCCAAGTTCCTGCTACGCCTCGCACATCCGCTTGACCGCCGAGTTTACCTTCCGATCCCACTTCCCTAGCAACCCTGGTTACTTCAGATGCAAAGGAATTAAGCTGATCCACCATCACGTTAATGGTGTTTTTCAGTTCTAAAATTTCGCCTTTTACCTGTACCGTAATTTTTTTAGATAAGTCACCGTTAGCAACCGCCGTCGTCACCTCAGCAATGTTGCGGACTTGTGCTGTTAAATTTCCGGCCATTGAGTTAACTGAATCCGTTAAATCTTTCCAGGTTCCTGCTACTTCTTGCACTTCAGCTTGCACGCCTAATTTCCCTTCGGTTCCCACTTCCCTAGCAACCCTGGTTACTTCAGATGCGAAGGAATTTAACTGGTCAACCATCGTGTTGACGGTGTTTTTGAGTTCGAGAATTTCCCCTTTAACATCTACGGTAATTTTCTTAGATAAATCGCCCTTTGCCACAGCGGTTGTCACTTCAGCGATGTTCCGCACTTGTGCTGTCAAACTGCCTGCCATGAAGTTAACGCTATCCGTTAAATCCTTCCAAGTTCCGGCAACTCCTTTCACCTCAGCTTGACCGCCAAGTTTGCCTTCGGAACCTACTTCTCTCGCCACCCGCGTTACTTCAGAGGCGAAGGAATTTAACTGATCCACCATGATGTTAATAGTGTTTTTTAACTCCAGAATTTCACCTTTAACATCTACTGTAATTTTTTTGGATAAATCGCCATTTGCCACCGCCGTTGTCACTTCCGCAATATTCCGTACTTGTGCGGTAAGATTACCCGCCATCGAGTTAACTGAATCCGTTAAATCTTTCCAGGTTCCGGCAACTCCTTTAACTTCAGCTTGCACCCCTAATTTGCCTTCCGTTCCTACTTCTCTCGCCACCCGCGTTACTTCAGAGGCGAAGGAACTCAACTGATCCACCATGATGTTAATCGTGTTTTTCAGTTCGAGAATTTCGCCTTTAACATCTACGGTAATTTTTTTGGATAAATCGCCATTTGCCACAGCGGTTGTCACGTCAGCAATGTTGCGGACTTGGGCTGTTAAATTCCCCGCCATCGAGTTAACTGAATCCGTTAAATCTTTCCAGGTTCCGGCAACTCCCCGTACTTCAGCTTGCACGCCTAATTTCCCTTCGGTTCCTACTTCCCTAGCCACCCGCGTTACTTCCGACGCAAAGGAGCTCAACTGGTCTACCATTGTGTTAACAATTTGCGCTGTTTGGAGGAATTCTCCTTTGAGGGGTCTGTCTTCTATTTCTAAGGCGATGGTTTGCGATAAATCTCCTTTTGCTACGGCCCGAATTACTCTGGCGGTTTCAGAGGTTGGTTGCACTAAATCTGTAATTAGGGTATTGACAGAGTTGACGCTAGCTGCCCATGATCCCTCGGCGTTGCCAATGGTGGCCCGTTGGGCGATTTTGCCTTCTTTACCGACAACTGTGCCGATGCGATCGAGTTCGGCCGCCATTCTCTCATTGAGCTCGATAATTTCGTTAAGTTCGTCAGCAATTTTTCCCGCTAGACCGGTCTGGTCTATGGGCATCCGAACTGAAAAGTCCCCTTTTTTGACTGCTACTAAGGTTCTGAGTAACTGTTTGGCATAACCATTATTGGAATTGGGGCTTGTTATCTGTGCAGTTGACATGACCGTTACCTTTGGGGAGTTTGAAGGGGAAGGGGGGAATATTTTTGGGATTATTGATATTATCCGACTAAAGCAGTGTCTGATTGCTTCTATCGAAAGATGGATGACAAATTGCTGTTGGTCAGCTATCGACTTATTAGTTATTTTATACTGGTTAGCAGGCTCTTTTTGGTAACGAGTTAATTGTGGGGTGTCAGGAACAGGCCCGAAAGCCTGTTCCACCCTGTTCTACAAAGAGTGAATTTTATTGTAGGGCGGGCAGGATGCCACCGCTACAGATTACCAACTGCGATTATTTCCAATTTTGCCACGAACTATTGAAAATAGAAGTACCCGGAAAGGCGATGGGATTGGCATTTTGTTGCAACCGCAACTGTAACACTTCCAAGTTCGGCTCGCGGGAGGGCAATTCGTCCACTAATTCATAAGGTAGAATCCCCTTTTCTAGGGAAAAAGCAGCCGTAACTCCCGCCGCCGCACCTGCAGACCATTCAAAAGAATGCACTCGATAAGCAGCGGCCGCTGTGTGGCTAACAGCTATACTTTTACCCGCCACTAACATATTGTCAATTTTCTGAGGAATCATTGCCCGCAGCGGAATTTGGAACGGATAAGCTTGCCCTTGACCTTTGCGAGTGCCTTCCCGTTCGGTATTTCCCGGTGCTTCCGGCGGACTGTTGGTCATGCAGGGGTGAAAGTCGATCGCATAATGACCGATACCCACAGAATCAGGATAAATCGTAGCGCGCGATCGCGATTTTGTATCCTCAACAGATTGACTTCCCACAGCCAAAGCCGGCGCATTCAAACCACCCACAGCCAACCACAAATTCCGATACTCTTCCTCCGACAAATTCTGGCGGTAAAAATCAGCCGTAAAGTCAGTGCGAGACATATCAACTTCCCACACCGTAAAACCTTGAGGCTGATTGAAACTCGGCCGCCCAATAATGCGCCGGCCCTCCCGCATATAAGGATATTTAGAAAGTCCGTGCACCGTCCCCATCGGCGAATCCAACCCGCTCAAAAAACGATTGTTTGGATAAGGCTTTTTCACTCCATCTCCTAGCTGCGAGTCAGTAGTTCCTGTTACCAGCCAGTAGAAAAATCCTTTGGCATTTTCCTCTCCCTTACGCAAAGTTTCGGTTCGCAAACCGCCCATCCATCCCCCCGGTTGCAGTTGACCTGCTGCTTCCAACTGCGCGCGAGAATAAATTAAATTATCCTGGGCAGAACCGGGACGATAGTCATTGCCCCAAGTCCAGTTTTGCATCGAAATATCCCCCGGATAAATCGGGAATTGCTTCGGGTCTGAAGGTCGCTTTTCATCCGGTCTCATGCTCCTGATTTGGCGGTAGCTGAAAACTAAGGGAAAGCTCGCCAATCTCTGCAATTCGTAGCTGTAGTAAGGAGCATATTGTTGATAAAAAGACGGCACTTGATGCTGCTGCGGTTCTTTCGTTGCCTGCATCGCAAAGGTGTAGGTAAAACCTTGAGTGCAATAAGCGTCGCCACTTGGGCTAGCGGAGGAAGGTTCGAGAGGGGAACGCGGGTCAATTCCGAGGCGGTAGGGAACATCGGTAAGTCCGATCAATTCGCCTGTTTCAGTGGCATCTACAACGTACCAATCAGCACCTTTAGGTTGAGAACTTGACTGGTTAGGTGGTTTAGGAATAAACCGAATAATAGTTTTGTTAAATCGCGGCGAATTTTCGTAGCGATAGGCATCTTCGATAGTCTGAGAAAGAGTTTCTGTGTTGAGTGGTGGCGTGTTGGCCGCGGGTTTATGTTGAATGGCGATCGCACTTTTAATTTGTTGGCCCCCAACCGCATTCCCCGCCACAGCAGGAGTAATTGCTAGTTCTTTAATAACCGTATTGGGAAACCATTTCAGCGTGCCTTTGCCTTTTCTAGCAGCATCCTGCAAGATGTTAAATAGAATTTTGTGACCGTCGTAGGGCATGAAACACGAATAGCTAACCCAACAGCCTCCGGGATTTAGCCGGCCGTAATGTTGCTCGATCCGCCCCCGCAATTCGAGGTAGCCGCGGGGGTAAAATAAGAGCGATCGCTGAGTCTCCCTTTCATCAAGTGCGGAAGTTCCCTGCGAGGAAATTTGACCGCCTACCCAGTCAGTAATTTCAGTAAGGCAAACTGTGCGCCCCGCCAGCAAACCTTCGTAAGCGGTAGCAGCGCCTGCGAGTCCGCCGCCTGCTACTAGAATGTCGCAAGTTTCTGCATTGTCTGGATTACGCGGAGGTGCGGCAAATACTGGCGAAATGCTCCCCATCGCGGAAATGATGCCGAGGGTGAGGCTAAGGATCGATCGACCTTTGAGCAAAAATAGATACTGTCGAAGTTTCATCGGAGATTGTGGAATTAATTTTGACATAGCGCGAAAAACACTCATGCCATCTAAATGTTTATTTTGCAGTATACTGGTATTTCGCGGTGTTGTCAGGGAAAACTTTTTTAGAGAAGAGGCATTAATACCAGCAACAACTATTGAACAGTCGGCTCTACCTTATGCTCAAAATCGTCAAAATTTTTAGGTCATTGATTCCTTTTGAGAGTTTAACAATTACCACCAGTTTAACTTTTTCGGAGGTTTTACGCAGGTTGGACGAAGTTGTTACTCCTCCCAAAGTTGTTAGAATAATTATACCCTTTGGGCCGCCACCTGCGAAACCCTATGAAGGAACGATTTCTGGCAAAATTTTCACAATCAATCGCATCATCATCGGTCGAAATTTATTGTTCCCAATTATACAAGGAGATATACATACTCAACAGTTCGGTTGTTCCATCAAAATTAGGATGACTTTACATAAAATAGTCATAGGAATTTTGATTCTTTGGCTGTGGACAACTGGCAGTATTGGAATGTTTTCTTTATTTGCTTGGTTAGTCGAACCCTCCGTGGGAGCAATATTTTTACCCATTTTAGGAATGTTTATTTTTGGCTGGCTTTTGTGCTTGATTCCTTTTAAAATAGAAGCAAAAGCAGCTACCAAATTTTTGTCTATTCTCTTAACCTAAAGTAATTTGTAACGGCAATATTTTAGCTGTATTATTAAAAACAATTTAGGTTCATCGGTCGTCAGCGGCGGTAAAAAAACTCCAAATTTATGCGTCAAAACCAACTCAAACAAAAAATTAAACAAGGGGAAACAGTCCTCGGTTTATTTATGAACTGCGCTTATCCCGCATTCATGGAAATATGCGGTCACGCTGGATTCGATTTCGCCGTTATCGATATGGAACACGGCCCCCTGAACCCGCTTGCTGCTGAAGATTTGTGTCGCGCCGCCGACTGCACTGGAATTGCACCGATTATTCGCGTCCGCAAAAACGACGGGCCGCAAATTCAACGAGCTCTTGACATCGGCAGTGCAGGCGTTCAAGTACCTCAAATTGAAAGCAAAATCGATGCCGAAACCGCTGTCAAAAGCGCTAAATACAGTCCTCTGGGTACGCGAGGCCTTTCCTTCGCTACGCGGGCGGGACTTTACACCGCCGCAGGTACAAATATCACCGACAAACTCAACGAAGAATCCTTAGTTGTGATTCATGTCGAAGGCAAAGGCGGCATCGACAACCTGGCAGAAATTGTTACTGTGCCAGAGGTTGACGTGATTTTTCTAGGACCTTACGATTTGTCACAGTCGATCGGCATTCCCGGCCAAGTCCGCGATCCCCGAGTCATCGACATGATGCAGGAGGCAGTGCAAACCATCCGCAAAGCAGGCAAAGCCGCGGGTACTTTTGCTGACAACCCCGAAATCGCCCAGCAGTGGATTGATGCTGGCGTTCAGTACGTCACACTTGGGGTCGATGTTGCCGTTTTCCTGCGCGCCTGTCAGTCGTTGGTGAAAGCGGTCAATCGATTTTAGATTTTAGATTTTGGATTTTGGATTAAAAGAAGAACCAGCCTCCCGATTCATCTTGCAAGCTTTACTATATCTTTGCAATTTTTGTATGGTCTTTTACGACACATACAAAAATCCTGCGCTAGAGTAGAAGCATACACCTCCTCAAGGCAAATTAGGGAGGGGAGCAAGGCTTCATGGAGAAAAATCTATGAAAACGGTATTAGAATCCATTCATTTGGATTATGCTTTCATGTTTACTTTCAAAAAAGTAAACTCGATTAAGCTAGAAGGTTTCAAGGAATTTTTTGACGATATGCCTGTCGATCCGTATGTGAAAGGTAAGTATCGTTCTAGAAGATTATCGCGGTTTACAGTCAACGGAGATGAGTTAGTTAAGTTACCTCACGGCTATTTGTTTCAAAGCAAAACATACAATCCGCTAGTGGGTGATATCAGGCGGGAATTTGCCGAATTGGACGATCGGCTAATCGCCCTCGATAATTTCAAACAGATGATTTTTGCTTTTTTCGATTCCTGCAAAATTCACCCGGAAGCTGAAATCGGCATCCATCAAATCAGGACAACTTGTTCGCCGCACAATTTCGGCAACCCCGCACCGGAAGGCATTCACCAAGACGGTACTGACTTTATCGGGATTTTCTCTGTTGACAGAACTAATATTGTAGGCGGGGAAACGCATTTGTACTTGGCTAAAAAAGAGAAGCCTGTTTTTAATAAAGTTCTGCAGCCAGGGGAATTGCTGTTAGTTAACGACCACGAGTTTTTCCACTTTACTACGCCGATTAAACCGGAATCTGAAGGGGTGGGAACCAGGGATGTCTTTGTGCTGACTTCTCCGAGTTTGCTTACCGATTGAGGATACAGTCTTGGGCGCATAACCTAATGATGTAAGGTGCGTACTCCGCACCTTACTTCGATTACCGATTACTGCATCTCACAGAGCACTTTTTGGTTTCGCCCCCACCCATCTCGATCGTGGTTAATGCTTGGGAAAATCGATTCCTGAAATGGATATTCCTTCCATCTTCTCCACATATCGTCCTTGAGCCGCTACACACTCGGCCATTTTTTGAGCTTGTATGGGTTGACTCCTTCGATCGGGCGAGGTACCTCTATACTCCCATGTACCGCGAATGTCGCCAGAGAATGCTTTTCCATTGTTTTTTAATACTAGCTCTGTGCCAGTTGCATCAATATAGTATTTCCCATTTTCAACAGACACGCTGCTAATTGTGATAGATTCGACTCCTTTGTAGGGATTTGCAGGGCCATCGACGATCTTGATGCAGATTCTATTGTTTTGATGTGCAATCTCTCTACGGGAGTTATTGAACATTGTTCCTTGAGCGTAGTAAGCTCCTGTGGGGAGAATTGTAGATCCCTGTTGATTACTTTGAGCAGAGGACAATGATGAGATTGACAGAAGGATAGAACTAACAATTAGTGTTTCGATCGCCAAAAATTTCATTTGCAACAAAACTCCATTAAAATTATTTTTTCAGATTCTACACGATCGCAGTTGCTCTATAAACTTCTTTAGAGTTCTTGCAAAAGTCAAATTTACCCCCCGCCAGTCCCCCATATCTGGCTATAGATCTAGTAACTATAACAAGCGGTACAAATCTCCGAGGAAGCTCAACGGCGAGATACCTTCACTCTGTTCTGCCTGCTTTTGGAGGAAACTGTAGAGCGAGCTCCCTCCTAACATAAATCTTTATTTGTATTTTTTTTAAGAAATGTAAAAATTAATATTTTTTTATTTGAAATTTAAATTTTGCTTAAAGTGCAAGCTAATCTTTATATTAGAGGGTAAATCTACTTACAAATTGATAATGGCTAAAAAAATGTGTATTTCTTATTTAAATAGGCTGCAAAAATGATTAACTTAGCTGGCTACGAGATTACCAACCAAATACATGAAAGTAACAATTCTTTAGTTTACCGAGGATTGAGAAAGCAAGACAACCAACCAGTCATTCTCAAATTTCTCAAGCAAGATTATCCGATGCCAGCTTCGTTAGTCAGATACAAGCAGGAATACGAAATCACACGCAATCTTAACCTAGAAACTGTACCTAAAACCTACAGCTTAGAAAAATACCAGAACAGTTTGGCGATCGTTTTCGAGGATAGTGGTGGAGAATCATTAAAGCTGTGGTTGGCTTCTCACAAACTTACCTTAGAAGAGTTTTTGGCAACCGCTATTAAAATAACCAGAGCTTTAGGCGACATTCATCAACATAACATTATTCATAAAGATATCAACCCCAGTAATATTATTATTAACTCGACAACATGGCTAGTCCAAATCATAGATTTTGGCATCTCTACTGTTTTAACTCGTGAGAATCCTACCCTAAAAAATCCTAATGTTTTAGAAGGCACTCTCAGCTATATATCGCCGGAACAAACAGGCAGAATGAACCGAGCGATCGACTACCGCACGGATTTTTACTCATTAGGAGTCACTTTTTACGAACTGCTAACGGGGCAACTGCCATGCGATTACGACGATGCAATGGAATTAGTGCACTGTCATATTGCTAAACAAGCAGTACCGCCCCATGAAATCAATCCAGGAATAGGAATTCCTAAAACCGTTTCAGATCTAGTAATGAAGCTGTTAGAGAAAACGGCTGAAAAAAGATACCAAAGTGCTTGGGGCATCATCGCAGATTTAGAAGAATGCCTGGAACAACTACAGGCTAAAGGAACGATTGCTGATTTTGATCTCGCTCAAAAAGATATTACGGATAAATTTCAAATTCCCCAAAAACTATATGGGAGAGAACGAGAACTAGAAACCTTGCTAGCCGCGTTTAATCGCGTTAGCAAAGGCACGAAAGAAATTATGTTAGTGTCTGGTTATTCTGGAATTGGTAAATCCGCCTTAGTGCAAGAAGTTTATAAGCCGATAACTAAGGCAAGGGGTTATTTTATTGCCGGAAAGTTCGATCAATTTCAACGCAATATTCCTTACTCAGCTATTGTCAAAGCCTTTCAGTCCTTAGTCAAGCAACTGTTAACTGAAAGCGAAATCCAACTCAATAGCTGGAAAGAACAACTTTTAGCGGCTTTTGGTGATAACGGTCAAATAATTATAGATGTCATTCCCGACATAGAACTCATCGTTGGCAAACAGCCACCAGTCCAAGAATTAGGGGCTACGGAAGCGCAAAACCGTTTTAATTTAGTCTTTCAAAAATTCATCCGGCTCTTTGGCTCTGTGGAGCATCCCTTAGTCATTTTTCTGGACGATTTGCAATGGGCTGACTCCGCTACTCTGAAACTGCTGCAAGTAATGATGGCAGATGAGGAAACAAAATATTTATTTCTAATGGGTGCTTATCGAGATAACGAAGTGAGCCAGACACATCCCCTGATAATGACTTTGGAGGGGCTGCAAAAGCAAGAGCCTACTATTAACCAAATTACCTTAACTCCCTTAGATATCGGACATATTGCTAACTTGATAGCTGATACTGTGCGTAGGGATAGAGGTGCAGTCATGCCCCTAGCTGAGTTAGTCGTCGGTAAAACTCAAGGCAATCCTTTTTTTGTCAATCAGTTTCTCAGAACTCTCTATGAAGAAACCCT
This sequence comes from Microcoleus vaginatus FACHB-2002, assembly GCF_040004035.1. Lineage (GTDB taxonomy): Bacteria > Cyanobacteriota > Cyanobacteriia > Cyanobacteriales > Microcoleaceae > Microcoleus > Microcoleus vaginatus_C. The sequence continues at coordinate 25,953 of NZ_JAMPLN010000054.1, forward strand.
CCTGCATTTCAATTTAGTGCAAAGAAGCTGGGATTGGAATATTTCACAAATCGAAGCAGTAGGCATTACCGATAACGTTGTTGAGTTGATGGTCGGTAAATTGAGAAAAATGCCCGAGTCAACTCAACAAATTTTACAATTAGCCGCTTGCGTTGGCAATAGTTTTGACTTAAATACTCTGTCTGTTGTTCATGAAAAATCTCCCGCTGAAACCTTTCAAAAGCTATTGCCAGCCATTCAAGATGGAGTAATTTTAGCCACTTCTGAACTCGGCGTAACAGAAGAAGAAATCGTTCAGTCTCATCTCGTCATTACTACTTATAAGTTTTTGCACGATCGCGTGCAACAAGCAGCTTATGCCCTGATTGAAGAAAGTTCTAAAAAAACAGTTCACTTACAAATTGGTCGCTTGCTGTGGCAAAATACATCGCCAGAGAAACGAGCGGAAGAGATATTTGCGATCGTCGATCATCTTAATTTAGGAATTGAAGGGGTTGGCGACGAATCCGAACGAACTGAAATTGCAAAACTTAATTTAACCGCAGGTCAAAAAGCTAAAGCAGCAACGGCTCATGCTGCGGCTACCCAATATTTGCAAGCAGGTTTGGGACTGCTAGCAAATTCTAGCTGGACTCATCATTACGAACTGACATTAGCACTACATACCGAAGCTGCAGAGGCAGCATTTCTGAGTGGTGACTTTGACCGGATGCAGAAATTAGCTGAGGTCGTGCAAAACTGTGCCAAAAACCTATTGGAAAAAATAAAAGTCTATGAAGTCCAGATTCAAACTTCCGTGTCGCAGAAAAAGCTACTAGAAGCAGTTAATAGAGGGCTACAAGTTTTAAAGCTGTTAGGGGTGGAGTTTCCCTCTCAGCCAAACCCGTCAGATATTGGGCAAGCACTGGGGGAAACGGCGGCAATTTTGAAGGGGAAGCGAATTGAGGATTTAAGTGACCTGCCTCAAATGACAGATCCCTATAAACTAGCAGCTATGAGACTTATATCAAGTATCTTTGCTCCTGCATACATTGCTGCTCCACAACTGTTGCTCTTGACGGTGTGCAAACAAGTAGATTTATCCGTCCAATATGGTAATGCTTCTGTTTCTCCCTTTGCTTATGCCAATTATGGTTTTCTTCTTTGTGGAATTGTGGAGGATATTGATTCGGGTTATCAGTTCGGTCAATTAGCTTTAAGTCTATTGTCAAAGTTAAATGCTCAAGAAATTAAAGCCAAGACAGTTGTCCATGTAAATATATTTACCCGACATTGGAAAGAGCATCTGAGAGAAACATGCGAGCCTTTAGTGTCTGCTTACTCTAGCGGAATAGAGACAGGAGATTTAGAATATGCAGGCTTTAGTCTAATACATTCCTCCTGTGCAGCTTACTATAGTGGCAAAGAACTGACTGTGCTGGACAGAGGGATAGCAATTAACAGAGATGCTATTTATAATGTCAAGCAAGAAATAGCGCTTAATTATATAGAAATAAATTGGCAAGCTATATTAAATTTGTTGGGAAAAAGCGAAAAACCTTGTATTCTGAAGGGTGAAGCCTGTGATGAGGAGCTGAAGTTGCCATTATACCAGCAGGCAAAGGACAAATCGGCAGTTGCATACATATATTTGAACAAAATTTACCTTTGTTATTTGTTTGAAAATTACTCAGAAGGCATTGAAAATACTGCTCTAGCAGAGAAGTGTTTAGATGCAATGGTAGGATTGCCCGTTATTCCTATCTTCCATTTTTACGATTCTTTGCTGCGGTTGGCGGTGTATTCTGATACTCCACAGTCAGAGCAACAGGGCATTCTCGACAGAGTACAAGCTAATCAAGAGAAAATGCAGAAATGGGCGCATCATGCCCCAATGAATTATCTACACAAATTCTATCTAGTAGAGGCAGAACGGTATCGGGTTTTAGGGGTAAAAATCGAGGCAATAGAAATGTACGAGAAAGCTATTGCTCTTGCGAAAGAAAACGAGTACATCAACGAAGAAGCACTAGCTCACGAACTCGCTGGCAAATTCTATCTTTCATGGGGCAAAGACACGATCGCCCAAGTTTATATGCAAAACGCTCATTATAGCTACCAAGCTTGGGGCGCTGTAGCTAAAGTTAAGCATTTAGAAGAAAAATACGCCCAATTCCTAGCTAGAACCTCAGCCAAGACAACAACTCAAACGAACGTTAACACAACAACCAATGCGCCTAATAGCACTAGCACCAATTTGGGAGAGACGCTAGATTTAGCCACAGTAATGAAAGCTTCCCAAGCAATTTCAGGTGAAATCGTTTTGAGTAAGTTACTGGAAAGGTTGATGAAAATCGCCATCGAAAATGCAGGCGCCCAAAAAGGATTTTTAATTTTAGAAAAAGCAGGAAACTGGGCAATTGAGGCTGAAGGTTCCGTCAAGGAAGATGAAGTTAGCGTGCTGCGATCGCATCCTCTCAATGCAGAAGCTGCTTCTGGGGAAACGCCAAAACTGGCAAGTGCGATCGCCCACTACGTCATCCGCACCCAGGAAAACGTAGTTTTAAATAACGCTACCCAAGAGGGACAATTTACCCGCGATCCTTATATTGCAGCCACTCAACCGAAATCGATACTCTGCACTCCTCTGCTGCACCAAGGCAAGCTGACAGGTATTCTTTACCTAGAAAATAACTTGACAGAAGGAGCTTTTACTACAGATAGGCTAGAACTGTTAAAATTGTTATCGGCCCAAATAGCAATTTCCATTGAAAATGCCCAACTCTACAATAACTTGCAGGAGTTCAATCAAAACTTAGAGCAATTAGTGAGCGATCGCACCCACGAATTATCCAACACGCTGGATGCTTTAAAAGCGACTCAAAGTAAGCTAGTGGAATCTGAAAAAATGGCATCGCTGGGAGGATTAGTTGCAGGCGTCGCCCATGAAATTAATACTCCCATCGGCGTTGGTGTCACCGTTGCGTCAGCTTTAGCAGAACATACCACAGAATTTGCTTCTACTTATAAGAGTGGCAAAATGAAACGCTCGGAACTAGAAGAATTTTTGGATATAGCCAGCCAAAGCAGCAACACCCTTCTAACTAATCTAAATCAGGCAGCAGCATTGATTCAGAGCTTTAAAGAAGTGGCAGTCGATCGATCGAGCGAAGAACGGCGAACCTTCTTGGTAATAGATTATCTCGATGAAATTTTAATCCAATTAAAACCCAAATTGAGAAATAGCAAACATTCGATCGAAATTAAAGGAGACACCAAAATAGTCCTAGATTCTTATCCAGGTGCATTATCCCAAGTTATCACAAACTTGCTGATGAACTCTCTGATTCACGCTTACGAACCGGGCGCTAGTGGAAAGCTGGCTTTTGATTGGCAGCAAGAGGGATCTCGGCTTAGATTGGAATATTCCGATGACGGTCAAGGCATTCCCCCAGAAAATTTAAGTAAAATTTTCGAGCCATTCTTTACTACAAAACGCGGTCAGGGTGGTAGCGGGTTGGGATTGCATATTGTCTACAATTTAGTAACCCAAAAACTTCTGGGTGAAATAGAATGTAAAAGTGAGGTCGGAGTAGGCACCAAATTTATTATTAAGCTACCCGTCCAAATCGATTCAGAACCGTAGTTTCCTAAATCCCAACATCAGTAACACAGAAAGGTGAGCAGCAATGGACAAAAGTATTTACGGCTTTTCAAATGAGAAATCATCTGAAGAAGTGTTATTTGCGGAAGAAGTTAACTCAGATGAAGAGTTATTTTTTGCCGATGAAGTATCAGAAGATTCTCCGACAGAAAGCTGGAAAATTTTGATTGTAGATGATGAGGCTCAAGTGCACACAGCTACCGATCTCGCCTTAAGAAAGTTTGTTTATGAAAATAAATCTTTAAAATTTATTAGTGCTTATTCGGCTAAGGAAGCTCAACAGTTAATTCAAGAACATCCTGATGTGGCTATCATCCTGCTTGATGTAATCATGGAAACGGATGATGCTGGCTTAGAGTTTGTGAAATATGTCCGCCAAGTGTTAGGCAATCAGTTAGTGCGAATTATTTTACGCACGGGTCAACCCGGACAAGTACCCGAAAAAAGCGTTATTATCAATTACGATATAAATGACTATAAAACTAAAACTGAATTAACGACATCAAAGCTATACACTACAGTGCTAACAGCTTTGAGAAGTTTTTGTCTAGGTCATAAATTGCAGTCGGAAATAGAGCAGCGCGAACAAGTAGAGAAAGCACTGCGTATCAGTGAAGAAAAAGAACACCAAAAAGCTCTTGCCTTAGAGCATTTTGTCCGAGAACTGCAAGACACACAACTCCAGCTAGTTCAAAGTGAAAAAATGTCTAGTCTCGGTCAATTAGTTGCAGGTGTCGCTCATGAAATTAACAATCCGGTTAACTTTATTTACGGCAATATCTCCTATGCGAAAGATTATATTAAAGAACTCATCTATATGTTGAATCTCTACCAACGGCATTACCCGCAACCCGAAGCAGAAATTCTCCAGGCAATAGAAGATGGAGAGTTGTCATTTATCATGGACGATTTGCCAAAGTTGCTTTCTTCCTTGCAGTTAGGCATCGAACGCATTCGTATGATTGTGGAGTCTCTACGAAATTTTTCGCGGTTGGATGAAACTGAAATCAAATCAGTAGATATCCACGAAGGTATTAATAGCACCTTGATGATATTGCAGCACCGGCTAAAAGCTAGGGCAGAGCGCCCTGCTATTGATGTGATTAAAGACTATAGTCAATTGCCGCTTGTGACCTGTTATGCAGGTCAGCTTAATCAGGTGTTTATGAACCTTTTAGCGAATGCTATAGATGCTTTGGAAGAGCGGGGAAGTAGAGAAGAGAGTAAAGTTTTTCACCCGCAGATTTTGATTCGTACTGAAGTCGTAGCGGGCAATTCCTATGACAACATTAGCACGGGTTCTGGCATTCGGGTCACAATTGCTGATAATGGTATTGGCATGACTGAGAAAGTTCGTGCTAAACTTTTCACTCCCTTTTTTACTACTAAGCCAATCGGAAAAGGTACAGGCATGGGATTGTCAATCAGCCGAAAAATTCTGCTAGAAAAACACTGCGCTCAACTAGAGTGTTTTTCTACGCCAGAGCAGGGAACGCAGTTTATTATTGAGATGCCTACTATCTGTATAGCAACCAATTTCCCGGTATCTATGGTCTAGGAAACTGATTGGGCCCAATTCATCATATAGCGGTTTTCAGTTGCAGGGGAGAAATCAGCAGTAATTCCGAAAGTTACGCTAACGGGCTGAGACAAAAACTGAAGCCAAAATGGCTTAAAACCTAGATAGAAAAAGACTTTTACCTCGAAAGGGCATAAATCTAATATTTACAATGGTTTCAGGCATTTTTAGGCCACAGACCTCTTTCTTTTGCGAGGGAGAGGTTTTCAGCCCCTAAAAAGGTGAGAAAATGTCTAAGTTTCATTAAGCAACTCACAGATAACTCCTATCGAAACTTCCGTTCTGACTCTTGAATGGGAACATCATTAATGCTAGCTTCACGTCTTCGCATTAACCCATTTTCGGCAAATTCCCACTGTTCATTACCATAGGCGCGATACCAGTATCCAGAATCATCGTGCCACTCATACTCGAAGCGAACAGAAATCCGATTCTCTGTAAAACTCCACAGTTCTTTCTTTAAACGGTAATCTAATTCCTTTGCCCATTTTCGTCTTAAAAAAGCCTTAATTTCTTCTCGTCCGCTGAAGAATTCGGCACGGTTTCGCCACTGAGAATCTTCCGTATAAGCTAAGGCTACTCGTTCTGGATCGCGGGTATTCCAGGCATCTTCAGCAGCTTGAACTTTGGCTTTAGCCGTTTCCAATGTAAAGGGCGGTAGAGGTGGTTTAGTTTCCATCAGCTTTGTTTTTTGTGATTATAAAAGATCAGGTGCGGGATGCTAGCGCTACAGAGAGAGTTTTGGGAATTTGAGATCAATCCTCAGCATCGGGTTCGATTCCCATTGCTCGCAGTCGCTCCGCTAATTGGGTAACTTTTCGCTCTGCTTGTTCGGCTCTTTCCCGTTCTTGTTCGGTTCTAGCCCGCTCAATTTCAACTTGTTCGGAGCCAGTTAACAGCAAATTCCCCTGGGAATCCCACCGCCGCAGCCAAAGCAGTTCTTGATTTTGATAGTTTCCCTGCCACAGTCCCAATTCTACATCTAGTACAGGAATGGGATAGTGACCGCGTTCGTTTGGCTCCATCCTTCGATACCCAAAATCTATGAGGTGATAGACTTCTAAATTGCTCGTTCTCATTTCATAAATGCCCTAGTAAGGAATGCGGATAATTCTCTCGTACACCCAAAACTTACGAGGTTTAGTGGTGGTATCGTCAGCGGCCACAGTCAAGGAAGGCAGTACGTGAATAGTTTCGTCACTAAGGGAATACTAATGGTAAAACCTGCCGCTTGTAGTCCAGAAGCTATTTCTTTATGCGTCAAATTAGTCCATTTGATTAACTCATTCATTGGGTCTCCGGCTGTGTGATTTTTTAAAACTTCTAAAAAGGTTGCATCAATGCCGATTTGAGTAGACACAATACTTTTTCTTCCCGCTCCTTTCTTTCTGACCCTGGAACTCTTTAGTGTCTCTGAGTCCATTTTTTCTAAATCTTCTAATCCCTTGATTATGGTATTTCGGCGGCAGCCCAAAAGTTACATTACATAGCTAATTCCACCCCATCCTAATTTTTGAGATTCTTTCTTCTGCATACCTTTTTTTATCCTTTTCTGATCGTGATTTGTAAAATTTTTTCATTTCTGACTCAATTGAACTAGAATAAAACATGGATTTAAAAGTAAATTAGAATAGTTAAGTAGAAAAATCCGTTGTCAGTTGATCTCTCTTTTGGCGAAAATTGCAATAAGCGCACTTTTTTCATTATAACCAATAACTCATCAACTTATTTATTTTTCATTCCTTAGCATAGAGGCTATCAATGAAATTGAGCGTCAGATAGCGCTATTTGAGCAGTCAGCCGACAATAATGCAAATAAACCTGCTTTTGAAGAAATGATAGAAGCTGTTCTTGAGGCTCAAAAAACGAACCATTTAGTTAGGCGATCGGTCAAAGCAGATTTGTACGTGTTATCCCCTGACGGGAGGAAATTTTTCTTTGAAATTCAAGGGTCAAAACCCAACAAAGGACAATGCTTGGAGGTAATTCAACGACTGCTGAGATATCATTTACTGTGCGGACTGTCTCGACCCGATGCTCAATCTTATTATGCTATGGCTTACAATCCTTACGGGCCAAATCGTTCAGATTATAAATTGTCAGTGGCAAGGAAGTACACGCCCTTTGAACAAGCTGTCATTATGGGACATGAGTTTTGGAATATTATAGGAGGAGAGACTGCTTACGAAGAACTTTTGGATATATATCAAGAAATTGGGCGGGAGAAGGGTAATTATATGCTGGATGCTCTTGCATTTGGATTTTAGGAAAGTACAATTTTCATTACAGCAAAATCTAGTCTTGAGCCAAAAACCTGTGATTAACAACAAACCGATAACTATTAGCCTCTTTACTGGAGCCTACGGTTTAGATTTAGGTCTAGAAAAAGCCGGATTTCAGACAGTAAGTTTAGTAGAAATCGAACCTGATGCTACCAAAACAATCTCTCTAAATCGTCCTCATTTATCCGTATCTGCTGTACCGAGAGATATTTGCCAAGTCAGCGCCCAAACTCTATTACAAGAAGGCGGACAAATCTTAGGTTTAGATAGGCCTCTGCGCGCTGATGAAGTAGATTTAGTGACTGGTGGCCCCCCGTGCCAACCTTTCAGCACAGCCGGAAAACGGGGGTCTGTTGGCGATCCGCGCGGTAGCTTATTTATGGATTTCATACGCATTGTTGACGAAATCAAACCGCGCTTTTTTATCATGGAAAATGTTAAGGGATTGCTGTCAGCTCCGCTTCGACATCGACCTCACGATCGCCGAGGTTTAGGTTGCCCCCAGTTAGAAGCTGATGAGATGCCCGGTGCAGCGTTACAAGTGATTTTGGCAGAGATGAAACGCATTGGTTATGAAGTCGTGTATGATTTGCTCAATACTGCTGATTATGGCGTTCCTCAAGTTAGAGAAAGAGTAATCTTTATTGGTTATAAAGGTAATGATTCAGTTACTTTGCCGCTCCCAAGTTACAGTCAGAAAGGTACTGGTAAAAAACCCAAATGGCTGACGCTTAGAGAAGGATTAAAAGATTTAGTAGATTCTCAGCCAGAATTTGTCCCTTACTCAGAAAGTCGCCTCAAGTATTTGCGCCTGTTAACAGCCGGTCAAAACTGGAGGGATTTACCCAGCGAATTACAACAAGAAGCAATGGGAGGAGCTTATAAATCTGAAGGCGGTAAAGTGGGTTTTTATCGGCGCTTGGCATGGGATAAACCGTCGCCTACTGTCACAACGAGTCCCCATCAAAAGGCTACAGATATGTGTCATCCCGATGAATTGCGTCCTTTGAGCGTCAGAGAGTGCGCGCGAATTCAGACGTTTCCAGACGATTGGGTTTTTTATGGATCGACTGCTTCTAAATACCGACAAATTGGGAATGCAGTTCCGGTATTATTGGGAGAGGCGATCGGTAAGTACATTTGCCAGGTAATTAAGGGCGATCGAGTACAAGGGCGAGAAATAATTCAACAGTTTTCTCTATTTAATTAACTAATATTTAAACCAAAGTTTAGGCAAAATAAAAGTGTCAGAGCAACTTCATGAATTATTAGCCTTTGTTTTAGAAAAAGAAGTAGGACTGCCTGCCAGCAAGTCTCGATCTTTCGCCAGTCACTTTGCGGAGTTAGAATAATTTTTTAACTTAGAAGCCGCAACACTCAGAAACGGCATCAGCAGCATATCGGGCAAAAGAGCGCTCAGATTTACTCCCGATGAGATTGAACGCATTTTAGCATTTATATCTTCAGGCCAACTGTCGCTGCAACTTACTATCGCTGAAAATTTTTTAGCCAGCATTTGTCGAGATTTTACTGGGCGACAGCTCGTTATGGTGGAAAATCTGACTTTAGGGAAAATTCATCCCAACCCATTTTTAATCAGGGCGTTAAATCTGGACACTCCCGAAGAAGTTGTCAGGCTCAATGTTTATATGACTGCTACTAGGTCTATTGTCACTTCAATGGGATTTTTTATTCAAAAACTATTTATATCTTGCTATGAAAGTGCAGGAAGTCCACCGGAAGAGTCAGGATGGGACGCAATTAAAACTACGAGTGATGGCGAGAAATGCTGGATACAGGTCAAAAGTGGTCCGAATGATATGGATAAAGACCAGATAGTATATTGGGCTGCCAAAATTGAGGAAAAAATTCAGGAGGGCGATCGCGCTTATATTGGTATAGCTTACGGCAAAAGAACTAATAAAACTGTAACACTTGGTTTGCTGAAGCAAATTTTGCCAAATTCGGAAATGATCACTTTAATCGGTCGATAACTGTGGGATTTTGTCAGTGAAGATACTCGCTATACTGTGAATCTGTTTGAAGTTTTGCGTCAGTCGGCTGGTCAAGTTTTAGCACACAGTTCTATTGATGAAGCTATAGAAAGGTGTAGCGATCGACTAATCGCTGAATTTATCTGAAAGTACGGTGAGGGAAGTCAAGGTGTTTTTAACTATATAAGTAGGTCGGCGGGAAAATCCATAAGTATGTAACAAAATATTAAGTCGGGTGACTGGACTTGAATTTAATACGTTGTGTAGGGTAATCTCCTCTTTTTCCTCTAACTTCTA
>NZ_JAMPLN010000055.1:0-32385 GCF_040004035.1 Microcoleus vaginatus FACHB-2002
TTCTTTTTCTATATCTTTTTGTTGCAGTTGTAAGTTATTCATTTTTTATTGTCACAATCAAGTATTGCATATAATTATATCATAGTCTTGATAATGATTTAGGATTGCTATATAAGATAAAAAAACGTTAATTTAAATTAATAAGCTGGCACTCGACATTTTTTTTATAATACTTATTAATCATTTAATCTGTAAACAAGTCTGTATACATAAGTTATTTTTGCATCGCTAAGCTAATACTGTTCCAGATGTGCGATGATCGCCCGCCTCCAGCTTCTTCAAGGTCGAATGAACAGAGAGCCGCTAGCGCCGTAGCGGTCAGTACCTTTAAGAATCTACTTCTTAAGTAACAGTCCAAATCTAGTTCTCAGGCAGTAGATTTTCTGAGAAGTATATAGTTAGCCTAGTAAATGTAGCAGTAATACCCAAGGATATCTATGACTGATAATAAGCAGCCTTTTAACCAACCTGAAGCAAATCCTGACTTCCGGGAAAAGAATGTTGACAATAGCGAAAACGCGCAGCTTCAGGCTCAGACTAACGAAAATGCAGAATCACAGGAAGATCAATCATCAGGTTCAGGCATTGGTGCGAGGATAGCTGGAGCAGCAGTCGGTGGTATACTAGGTGCTCGCTCTGGAGGCATTATTGGTGCTGTAGCAGGCTCAGTTGCTGGCGCGATGATTGGTAAAGGTACTGCTGATACTGTTAACCGTGCTGTAGATAATTTAGGGGATGCAGCACACGCTGTAGCAGACGGTATTACACACACTGTAGAAGACCTAGGGACAGTAGTAAAGGAAACTGCTGAGGAAGTTAAACCATCTATCAAAGCTACAGCAGAAGCGGTCAAGGAGACTGTTGAGGAAACCAAGCCTTCGATTAAAGGTATAGCCGAATCTGTCAATGAGACAGTTAGGGAAGCCAAGCCTTCTGTAGTAGATGCAGTTAAGAGTGCATCCGAGGAAGTCAAACCTACGATTAGAGAAGTAAAAGATTCAGTCAAGCAGACAGTCGAAGGTGTCAAGCCTTCTATACAAAGTGCAGCGGACTCTATTAAGAGTACGGCTGATGAAGTTAAGCCTTCTGCCAAAGCTGTAGCTCAAGAAATTGAGGGGGCAACTAAGGAGTTTAGATCGACTGTAAAAGATACAGCCAAGGCAGTTGAGCCATCTATAAAAAGTGCAGCCGAATCGCTTCAGTCATCTGGCAAGAGTGCAGCCGAATCAATGAAGTCGTCGGCTCAAAGCGCCGCCGAATCGGCCAAAGGTGCAGCGCACGATGTTAAGTCATCTGCCCAAAATGCCGCCGAATCTGCCAAAGGTGCAGCGCAGGATGTGAAGCAGGATGTTAAGTCATCTGCCCAAAATGCAGCCCAATCTGCTAAAGGTGCAGCGCATGATTTTAAGCAGGATGTTAAGTCATCTGCCCAAAATGCAACCCCATCTCCTCAAGGTGCAGCGCATGATTTTAAATCATCTGCCCAAAATGCAGCCGAATCTGCTAAACCGCCAGTGCCTGATTTTAGGTCCCCTGCCCAAAATACAACCCCATCTGCTAAAGGTGCAGCGCATGATTTTAAATCATCTGCCCAAAATGCAGCCGAATCTGCTAAACGTGCAGCGCACGATGTTAAGTCATCGGCCCAATATCTAGCCGAATCCGCCGAGGAAAATAAGGATAGCGATATTCACATCTCCGGCAGTCCTGAACTCAAGGATCAAGTGGTCATTAATGACAAGAGAATCATTAAGGACTAGGTAGAGTAAGGACTTAACTCCAGCTTGTTAAAGGTAGCGCTAAGAGAGTATAACAGAGAGTGGATCTGAGAAAAGAGTCCACTCTTTTCTGTGTATGAGAAATGCGATCGCCTAGGGTTTAATGGAGAGTCTATTTATTGAGGAACTCTCCCCCTGGAAAAGGAAAGATTCCGTTCATAGTTCGTCAGGACTTACGCAACTGCCACATGGTGATGAGTGCTCAGGCCCTCACCTCTCACCGTAACCCGTCCTATTAACCTACAAGTTGACAACCTGAGCAAAACATTGTAGGGATTTTCGATCGCCCGAAAGTGCGATCCTCTACGAGGGCAACGCTTACGTACACGGCTTGACAAATCGAATTCCAAGAGTGTATGTAGTCTTTCAGAGCAAATAACTGATCCGGCTGCCCCGGTCAATTGACAACAGCTATAATCAGAATATTTTAATTACAGTACCGATGAGATTTACAAAACTCAACTACTGTCAATATTTATTAAGCAGTTCTATCAACTACACGCTAACCCATTTGGGCAGACCATTTAGAAAAAATCAGTCATGATGTGATTAATAGGTATCTCATTCAATAAAAACTCACCCCTCAGTTGTTATGGGATAATGTGGAACCGCTGATTACAGCTTATGTTGACGCTTATTTAATCTTTGATGATACAGTTTTACATAAAAAATAGGGTGAAGATATTGAATTGACAAAATCGACAATATAGCGACACTGAACCTAAAGTAATTAGAGGTATAGGATTACTTAACTGTGTATATGTCAATCCTTAAGCTCAGTGTTTTTTGGTAATTCATTACCGGATTTAGGGCCCTGATGGCGACGGAAAAACCCAAATATACCATTTGCTAGAAATGCTGCAAGGGGTTGTCAACCAATACGACTCTCGCTTTTAGAATAGCCTTAATAGATGCTTGCTATGCCAGTCAAAAAGTCATGCAAGCTATTGACAAGCAAGGAACTCGCATTTTCCTCGATTCCGTCGTTTATGCCTTCTTAAATTGAGAAGTCCCCGAAAGCATTGCCCAAAATTTTCTACCTCAAAATCTCCCAATTAGCGAGGCGATTGATGCACTCATCTTAGTCTGAGAAGTTTCTAAGGCCGAGGGGTGGCTCAATCAGATAATGTCTATTCCATTCTCAGGAAGGATTACTTTTTGGATGCGATCGACCTTTGTAGAGAATATGGGCGAAATACGGTAGTTCGATCGACTATCCTTGATTTCTGAAAACAACCTCAACTATTGATGAGTGGCGCTGTCGTCCTTTCAGACTGCGGCGGCTGTGAAAATTGGTCGATCGAACTTATCCAAAATCACACGCAAGTGCGATCGCCCGTCTGTCTGAGGCACAGGTTACATTACCCATTGACAGCAATATATTAAAGCGGCTTAAGTTGCAAGGATGAGGTTATCAAACTCACAGCGATAATCTACTGCGAGCCGACATGGAGGCTCATCTATAAAGTGTTTTTATCCTTCTGAGAAGGCAACGTCTCATTTTTAAAATTTCGTTTTATTCTACTTTAAGGATGCGCTCGGCAAAAAACTCTCGATCGCATTTATTTAAGGCTGTTTCCTTAAGTATTGGCAGCCCACCATCAAGTATCTATTCGGCAAAACGGCTAGTATAATTCCCTGATATTTATTTTCCCGGAGAGCGTGAACAACACCTATATAACGCGCTTGCCTTAGAAACCCGGTTTTCTGATCCATCTTAGATTGAGCAGCCAAGTATCCAGAAAGAAACCGGGTTTCTAAGATAAGAGTGCCCAAGTCCTAATTTAATTGCAACCATCTATTGTTGACTTTGTTGTTACTGCGATCGAGTTTATCCAACAAAATTATAGAAGTGCTGCTGTGTGTGCTATCGGGCGAAATATTGAATTGGAGGGCGCCAAATATTTTATTAAATCCTTTTTGGGTTAATATCAATATATAAACACAAATTAGGGGATTGTAAAAAAAGGGAGAGCGCCCGATACTTTTTTATCAAAAAATAGATTCAGCGAATGTGCTCGCTCGAAAATGATACCCGCCTCCGTACTTTCTTAACTTCCGGTTTTTTGGAGAATCCTGAAAGCCTAGCTGCAAATCACAAGATTACAATAGTATTTTCACGCTGCAATCGTGAGTTGCCATGTCATCATCTCAGCATTCAATCTTCAAGAAACTGATTAGTAATGCGCCGCTGCGAACCGTTTTGATTGTTCCGTTCGTGCTGCAGATTATGGGTGCAGTCGGCATTGTGGGCTACTTATCCTTCCGCAACGGACAGAAAGCAGTCAACGAGGTGGCATCTCAACTGCGGACTGAAGTGAGCAGCCGCATTGACCTGCATCTAGACAGCCAGCTCAACACAGCCCGTCACCTTGCTCAGGTGAATGCCGATGCCTTCGACGTGGGATTGCTCGCTCCCAAAGATTTAGATAAAATATCTCGTTTCTTCTGGAAACAGATGCAATTATTTAATGTGGGCTACATCAGCTTTGGCGCTCCAGGAGGCGAGTTTGCGGGTGCTGGATATCTAGAGGGAAATATTGTTTCTTCTGCCTTCATTAATCCCAAGCAACGGGGCTATCAAAATTATTACTTATACAATTACAATACAGATAATCAGGGCAACAAAACTACGCTTATTGATATATACAAAAACTACGAGTTCCCGAAAGAGCTGTGGTACTCAAACACGGTAAAAGCTAGAAAACCCACATGGGTTTTATACCAGTGGAAAATCCCGCCGTATCCTCTGGCTGTTTCTGCAAATCGCCCGATTTATGACAAGAACAATCAACTGATTGGTGTCATCGGCATCGACCAGCGTCTTTCGCAAATTAGCGATTTCTTGCGTCACATCAAAGTCAGCAAATCCGGCAGAACGTTTATTGTGGAGCGCAGCGGGCTAATTGTGGCGAGTTCCAGCAACGAGCAACCCTTCAAACTGATTAATAACAATCCCGAACGGTTAAACGCATTGGAAAGCAGCGATCGACTGATCCGATCGACATCTCAATATTTAGTAAAGCATTTCGGCGGCTTCAACAAGATAAAAGATACTCAACAGCTTGATTTCTTGCTGAATAAACAACGGCAGTTTGTCGAAGTTTTGCCCTGGAAAGACGAATGGGGATTGGATTGGTTGGTAGTTGTTGCGGTTCCTGAATCCGATTTCATGGCACAGATTGATGCCAATAGCCGCACCACGATTCTATTTTGCCTCGCGGCCTTAGTTGTGGCAACGGTTGTTGGTTTTTACACTTCCCGCTTGATTACCGAGCCGATCGTACTCTTGAGCAATGCCTCATCCGCGATCGCCTCCGGGAAATTCGATCGCAGCGTGGAAGTCTCCGGGCACAATGAATTGGGCGTGCTTTCCCAATCCTTCAACGACATGACGAAGCAACTGCGCGACTCTTTCCGAGCTCTAGAAAACACCAACGCCGAACTCGAACAGCGCGTCGAAGAACGCACCGTCGAACTCAAACAAGCCAAAGACATGGCAGACAGCGCCAACCGCGCCAAAAGCGAATTTTTGGCTAACATGAGCCACGAATTGCGGACTCCCCTCAACGGCATTTTAGGATACGCGCAAATTCTCCAGCGCAGCGAACCTCTGACGCACAAAGGGCGCGGCGGCGTTGATATCATCTATCAGTGCGGTTCGCACCTGCTAACGCTGATTAATGATGTGTTGGATTTGTCGAAAATCGAAGCCCGAAAACTCGAACTGCATCCCGTCGCCTTTCATCTGCCTTCATTCATCCAAAGTGTTGCGGAAATCTTCACGCTTCGCGCTCAGGAAAAAGGAATTACCTTTGATTTGCAGACAGATTCGCAACTTCCTATAGGGGTTTTGAGTGACGAAAAACGTTTGCGCCAAGTGCTGCTGAATTTGCTGGGAAATGCGGTTAAGTTTACGGAAAAAGGCAGAGTTATTTTTCAGGTTAAAGTCGTCAGAATTGCTGAGTTTTGCGATTTAACTTCACAGTTAGAAAACTCCTCTCAAAAATTATACAAAATTCGCTTCCGAGTCGAAGATACAGGCCCGGGAATGAGGCCCGATCAACTTAATAAAATCTTTTTGCCTTTTGAGCAAGTAGGTGATGTTCAGAAGCAATCGGAAGGCACCGGATTGGGACTCGCGATCAGTCAAAAGATTGTGGCTTTGATGCAGAGTGAAATTGCGATCGAAAGCCGTCCAGGAGTTGGCAGTATTTTTTCCTTTGAAGTGGAACTCCCGGAGGCCCAGGATTGGGCTGATAGTTCGAGAATTATGGAACAGGGGGCTGTACTAAGCTATTTGGGCGAAAAACGCAAAATTCTGGTGGTGGATGATAGGTGGGAAAACCGGGCTGTGCTGGTGAATTTACTGGAACCATTAGGATTTGAGATGATTGAAGCTGCTGACGGCAAGGAAGGGTTCGATCGAGCTTTAGCGATGATGCCAGATTTAATCCTCACCGATTTAGCGATGCCCGTGATGGACGGGTTGGAGTTGTTGCGCCAAATCCGCGCTCATCCTCAACTGCGAGAAACGATCGTGTTGGTGACCTCTGCTAGCGTGTTTGACATCGATCGCCACAAGAGTCTGGATGCAGGCGGCAATGATTTTTTGCCGAAACCAGTGCAGGCAAGTTTGTTGCTGGGGTTACTTCAAAAATATTTGCAACTGGATTGGGTGTATGACGAAACAGTAGATGCGGACAAAAAAGGGCAAGAGGCGATCGGGCAAAGCAAAATGCAACTGCCTGCGATCGAGATTTTGCATTTATTAAATGAACAGGCTCAAGCTGGCGATTTGGACGGGGTAATCGAGATTGCGGAGCGGATTCAAACAGCAAATCCAGAACAAGCGATTTTTGCTAAAAAAATACTCGTTTTGGCAGAAGGATTTCAGGTCAAACAATTGCGGGCATTGATTGAAGAACATTTATCAGAAGCGTAAGGAAAAAACATCATGTCTGAGTCAGACAAAAAATTTATTTTGATAGTAGATGACAGTTCCACAAACTTGTCTGTTCTGTCGCAGGCCTTAAAAACAGCAGGCTACAAAGTGCGAGTCGCAGTAGACGGCGAATCAGCGATGGCGATGCTGGAAAAATGCGCGCTCGATCAAAGAAAAACCCCTTTCCCGGAACTAATATTGTTAGACGTGCAAATGCCCGGAATCAACGGCTTTGAAACCTGTCGCCAGGTCAAAGCCAACCCCGCGACAAGGGCAATTCCGGTCATTTTTATGACCGCCTTAGCAGATGCCCAAAGCAAAATAGAAGGTTTGTCATTAGGTGCAGTGGATTACATCACTAAACCCTTTGAACAAGAGGAAGTAATTGCCAGAGTTAACATTCACTGGCGACTCAAACAGTTAACCGACAATCTGGAACAGCAAGTTACAGAACGCACCTGCGCTTTGCAACAAGCCCAAGTACAAGTAGTGCAGCAAGAAAAACTCTCGGCCTTGGGACAACTCGTTGCAGGAGTCGCCCATGAAATTAACAATCCGCTGAGTTTTATGGTCAGCAACATTGGGCCTGCCAAGGAATATCTGGCTGAGATTGCAGGACTTCTTAGCCTCTATCAAAAACACTATCCTGAACCTGCATCCGATATCGCTATCAAGATTGATGAGATAGATTTGGAGTTTGTGATGGAGGATTTTTCTCACCTTTTGGATTCAATGCGAATAGGCACTGAACGCATTAAAGATATTTCGCTGTCGCTGCGGAATTTTGCGCGTTCTGATGGAGATACTGCCACTGCGTTCGATCTCCACGAAACTTTAGATAGTACGCTGCTGCTGTTAAAACATCGGCTGAAGAATCGAGGCGTTCGCCCCGCAATTGAAGTTATTCAAAACTACGGTAAATTGCCCCCGATTAAATGCTATCCTGGGCCGATGAACCAGGTGTTTATGAATTTGTTAGCAAATGCGATCGACGCTCTGGAAGATGCCTGGGAAAAAGACCAACGTTCCCTGAAAATTACAATTAGCACGGAAGTGTTGCGCGAAAGTGCGATCGTCCGAATTGCCGATAACGGGTTGGGAATGGCGGAGGAGATTCAACAACATTTGTTTGAACCTTTGTTTACGACAAAAGCGGTGGGTAAAGGAACCGGGCTGGGATTGTCCATTGCTAAGCAGATTGTGAAAGATAAACACGGCGGTCAATTGTGCTGCAAATCTACCGCTGGTGAGGGAACCGAATTTGCGATCGAACTTCCTATGCAAGTTTAAAATCTAAAATGGTATGACTTTGTGCCAGCAATAAAAATCGCTGGCAAGTGCGATCGCAATCAATATCCAAATTGCAAAGTCACAGAAGCTTCTACCTGCTGTTCCCCTCCCACCACTGGCGTTGTAACATTAGCAGCAGCAGCGCGATCGGCAGCAAACTGCCGATACATAGGAGGCGGCGCGCTAGCACCGTTGACTTGAATGCCCAAAATCTCTCCCCGCTTGAGGTTGAGCGCGCTAAAGGCTGCATCCGCTTGCGCTTGAGCATCTTGAGTTGCTTTGCGGAGTGCTTGTTTTCGAGCAGATTCGATCGCACTTTCGGCGGCGGCAAAACTCACGCCGTCGATGCGTGTGGCTCCGGCATTCACCGCATCGTCGAGCAAAGTGCCGGCAGATGCAGTATTAATCCGAAAACTGACGGTATTCGTCGCCGTATAGCCCGTCAAGCGCTGTTGGTTGTTGTCGTAGTTATAAATGGGATTGAGGGAGATGCCGGCAGTTTCGAGTTTTTCGACTTGGCGCGATCGCAGCAACTCTACCACAGCGGACGATCGTCTCGCCGCTTCCTGCTGCACCTCGGCCGCCGTTTTCCCCTGCACCTCAACCCCCAGCCGCACTTGCGTTTGAGTTGTAGGAATGGCTTCCACACCCCGCCCAGTAACAGTCAGCGTTCTGATCCGCTGTTCTTGAGCCACCGCCGGATCTAATCCCACGAAACTGACGAGAGTTAAGGTTAAACACAACGCTGTTAGCAGACTGCGGAAATTAATGCGATCGCGACGTTGCAAATTTGAATTCATAAACTTGATTCTCCTCACATACAACAGATGCTATACTTTACCTTCCCACTGAAAGTGCTAAATATCCGGGTTGTTACATTTTTAGCAACTAAAAAAAGTATTAGTCATTAGTCATTAGTCATTATATGCAATGGTTAAAACAAGCTGCCCGCCGACTAAAAAAAGAGACTTATGCTGTTTATTTAGCCAGTACAGACCAGAGAGTACCTTGGTACGCCAGAATTTTAGCAGGGCTTACGGTGGCCTACGCTTTTAGCCCGATCGATTTAATTCCTGACTTCATACCGGTTCTGGGCTACTTGGACGATTTGATAATTGTACCCTGGGGAATTTGGCTGGTACTCAAGATGATTCCGCCACAGGTTTTAGCAGAGTGTCGGGAAAAAGCAGCCGCAGAAATAGAGCGAGGAAAACCGATAAATCGGGCTGCCGCTGTTGTGATTATTTCCATTTGGATTGGCTTGGGAGTATTAGTAGGAATGTGGCTGACACGGATATTTAAACGTTAAAAAAATTACCTATCTATTTATAGTGTAGGGTGGGCGCCGAACACCTTGCCTTAAACAACTCGCTTGGCCAAAAAATATTTAAAGTTTAAAAAATCACCGTTCTAGTTATAATATAGGGTGCGCCTAGCGCACCTTACGTTAAAAGAACTCGCGGTATCGCATACGAAGTATTATTGACCCCTTAAAAAATTAAACTAACTTTCTAGCTATGACTCAAACCACTGATTTCCTCAGCCACCTCAACCCATCTCAGCGCCAAGCAGTCGCCCATTATAACGGGCCGCTGTTAGTAGTAGCGGGCGCTGGTTCCGGCAAAACCAGAGCTCTAACTTACCGAGTTGCTAACTTAGTTCGCACCCATCGAGTTGATCCTGAAAATATTCTGGCGGTGACATTTACAAATAAAGCCGCCAGGGAGATGAAAGAAAGAATTGAGAAATTGCTGGCAACTCAGCAAGCTGAAGCCGAATATGGCAAACCTTTGGTAGACTTAGCCCCGGATGTGCAGACGAAATTGCGATCGCACATTTACAAAAAAATTACCAAACACATTTGGATGGGGACTTTTCACTCTTTGTGCGGCCGCATTCTCCGCTACGATATTGAAAAATACCAAGACGAAAAAGGCCGCCAGTGGAAGAAAAACTTTTCGATTTTTGATGAGTCAGATGCTCAAAGTATCGTCAAACAAATCGTCACTAAAACACTGAACCTCGACGACAAGAAATTTGATCCGCGAAAAGTCCGCTATGCCATCAGCAACGCTAAAAATAAAGGGTTGTCGCCTCAAGAATACCACGCAGCAGAACCGGATTATCGAGGTCGTGTGATTGCCGATGTTTACAGTCGCTACCAAGACGCTTTAGCAGCCAACAATGCCCTAGATTTTGACGATTTAATCCTCGTTCCCGTTAAACTTTTGAGCCAAAACGAGGAAGTATTAAGTTACTGGCATAAAAAGTTTTGCCATATTTTAGTTGATGAATACCAAGATACTAACCGCACTCAATACGATTTGATTCGGATGTTGGTGACAAATAACGCCGACCCGAAAAACTTCGATAAATGGCAAAATCGCTCAATTTTTGTCGTGGGCGATGTCGATCAATCAATTTACAGCTTTCGGATGGCAGATTATACCATATTGCTGGAATTTCAAGAGGATTTTGGAGATGGTTTGTCCGACGAAAAAACTGGGACAATGGTAAAATTAGAGGAAAATTATCGATCGCGCGAAAACATCCTGCAAGTGGCGAACCACTTGATCGAACACAATACCGAACGGATCGAGAAAATTCTGCGGCCGACTCGCGAACCGGGAGCTCCGATTGTTGTCTGGCGCGCCGACAACGAATTAGATGAAGCGGAATTTGTAGCGGGTCAAATTCATTCCTTGAAGCGCCAAAATTCCGAATACGAAAACGGCAGTAACTTTGCGATTCTCTACCGCACAAACGCTCAATCTCGCTCCTTTGAAGAAGCGTTAATGCGTTTAGACATTCCTTACAATATTGTCGGTGGCCTGAAGTTTTACGATCGCAAAGAAATCAAAGATATCCTAGCATACCTGCGGGCGCTTGCCAATCCCGACGATAGCGTCAGCCTCAAACGCATCATCAATACTCCCCGTCGCGGCATTGGGGATACCACATTTTCCAAAATCGAAGACGCTGCAACTCAATTGGGGATTCCGTTGTGGGAAATCCTCAGCGATGAATCTTCTGTCAATACTCTAGCAGGGCGATCGGCAAAAGCTATTATTAAGTTTGCCGAAATGATTGGTCGTTGGCAATCGCAAGTCGAAACCCTGCCGGCTTCGCAAATTGTCCAAGGAATTATCGAAGATTCAGGCTACATTCAAGATTTAAAAAATCAAGGAACCGACGAAGCCACAAATCGCATAGAAAACGTCATAGAATTGTACAATGCAGTGCTACAATTTGAAGAACAAAACGAAGAACCGACGCTGACATCATTTTTAGCAAAAGCATCTTTAGCATCCGATTTAGATGACTTGCAGGAAGAAGATTCTCGCGTGTCGCTGATGACGCTGCACTCAGCAAAAGGGCTAGAATTTCCTGTAGTATTTCTAGTCGGAATGGAACAGGGTTTATTTCCCAATTTCCGCAGTTTAGACGACCCGAAAGCGATCGAAGAAGAACGCCGTTTGTGCTACGTCGGCATCACTCGCGCCCAGGAATTGCTATTTCTCACCCACACTCGCGAACGCCGCTTGTGGGGAGGTTTCCGGGAACACTGCACCCCTTCGCTATTCTTAGGGGAATTGCCGACACATTTGCTGGCTGGAAGTGCGAAGAAAACTCAAGCCGGGAAAACGGCTGCATCTAAGGGAAAAACTAATAATTCAGCCGCTAATTCCGGAAGTTCTCAAGCGGGAACCAATGGACAATCGACGGATTGGCAAACGGGCGATCGGGTTTTTCATCATGCTTTTGGAGTTGGAGAAATTACGCACGTTTTAGGGGCGGGAGACAAAATTAATCTGGCAATTAAGTTTTCGGGTTTGGGCAGAAAAATTATCGATCCGAGAACAGCTAAGTTGCAGCGAGTGTAAGTAAAAATATCAGAGTTGGCGGCGGTTGAAACCGCTTCAATAAACAAGATTACCTCCCTTCGCAAAGTATATTGCAAAGCATCTGCGTTAATCTGTGTTAATCTGCATAAATCTGCGGTTTCCCTATCCATCAAAGATTTATGCAATAAGCCTAATCTGTAACACTTCGCATTGCTAATAACGCCGTCCCATAAGCAGCGGCAGTATGAATTGGCGTGACTACAGGCACTTCTAAATAACGCTTTCTAATCGCACTCCAAACCGAATTTTTTGCCCCGCCGCCAGCAGTATAAACTTTTGTCAAAGCAGTTGCACCCAATTCTTGCAATAATTGATATCCCCGCGCTTCAATCCGCGCTATACTTTCTAGCAAACCGTGCAGAAATTCCACTGAATCAGTTGGACGCGGTTCGAGTCGGGGCGGCAAATTCGGGTCGTTAATCGGAAAGCGATCGCCCTTTTTCAACAATGGGTAATAATCCAGCAAACTCTCTTGTGCTGGATCAATTTGTGTGCTATAATTCTCCAACTCAACATCAGTAAAAAAATGCCGCAGCACCGCACCTCCGGTATTAGAAGCACCTCCAACTAACCACAAATCGCCTAATTTATGACTGTAAATTCCGTATCTAGAATCATCTACGCGGGTATGACTTAACAGTTTGACTGCTAGTGTAGAACCGAGAGAAGTTACTGCTTCCCCTGGTAAATTAACACCGCTTGCTAAAAATGCTGCAATGCTATCGGTTGTGCCAGCACAAACTATAGAATCGCGGGGAAAACCGAAGCGATCGCCCACTTGAGCTCTCACTTCCCCCACAGGCGTGCCCGGTGCGACAACTTGCGGCAATTCAGGAGTTGCAGCCCCCGCAATTCCCTCTATCAGCCAATTCGGATAGCACAAAGTATCAACATCGAAACCGAGTTTCAAAGCATTGTGATAGTCGCTAATTCCCAATTTTCCGTGCAGCAGAAATGCCAGCCAGTCAGCTTGATGTAGGAAAACCGTAGGGGCGGTGCCCCCGTGCCCGCCCTCCTGCAACCACAGGAGTTTGGCCAGACTGGATGTAGCGCTCAATACTGTGTGGTTATCCGGCGCGATCGCCCGCAACCTCTGTGTCACCGCTGCACCGCGCGCATCATTGTATAAAATCGGCTCGCATACTGGTATACCGTCGGTATTGCACAGCATGACAGTGGAGGATGTGCCGTCAATGGCGATCGCCCTTACCTGATTGCGGATTGTTGGGGGAATTTGCTCGATCGAATCCCACAGCGCATTTTGCCAAACCGATGGCAATTCAGGCAGTTGTTGCCCGTTGTTGGCAAAAGTATATTCTGTCTCACAATGTATTGTACCCTGGGAGTCTATGACAGTCGATCGCGCGCCAGTCGTGCCGAAATCTATTCCCAAATAAAGATTCATTTGCCACTCCCGCGAATTTTCCTATTTTGAGTAAACCACAAAGTTTATTTGCGTCTTATGGTTGTTTCATTCCTCAGCTTCTGCTGCGGCAATATCAGCATTTATCTGCTCTTTATTGGCGTATTCTTTAAATAGGGGATGATTTTCTAAGTTGCGATCAATAGATCTGATAATTTTTATGTCTGCTAAAGGTTATGTTGTAAATTCTATTTCATAGGGCATATCTAAGCTGTACATATTTTAATAGAATTGGTGCATTACTGTTCGTTAATTCACCCTAGATTCGTAAAAAAGGTTCGAGAATAAATACTTGACAAAGGGCTGAAAGCGCTATAGATTACAGCTTACAGCTCTCGATGCGAGAGAAGAACCATAACGCCACTTCACACCCAAACCCCGGAACCCACCCCACCACCCACACAATTGCCTAGGGAGATGGCCCTCTGGTGCTTGCAGATTAAAGGTTAAATCATTGTAGTTCAACCAATCTTTCCTCCCCTTTCTGCTCTTTCGCCAACCGACGCGATCGCCTAGCTTCTTTTCAGTATCCCAATCAACTTTGCCGCCCACTTCCAACCAAATTTTTTTCTGGACGCTAAAACCAAAGCGACCCTGACTATATTTTACCCACAACTGGTCGATGGTGCGTAAATCATCGCAAGGAAAATTATCAATTGAGTCCGTATCAAAATAATCTTCTTTCTCCCGTCTCGCAGCTTTCAGCATTACCTTTATTGTTTCCTGATCCGCCTCTTTCCACTTTCCTGCTGC
This sequence comes from Microcoleus vaginatus FACHB-2002, assembly GCF_040004035.1. Classification (GTDB taxonomy): domain Bacteria; phylum Cyanobacteriota; class Cyanobacteriia; order Cyanobacteriales; family Microcoleaceae; genus Microcoleus; species Microcoleus vaginatus_C. The sequence goes on from NZ_JAMPLN010000055.1 coordinate 14,095, forward strand.
TAATAAATCCCGCAGACGAGTATAGTCAACACCCTGCGCTGATTTAAGCAAGTCTGGTGGCGGTGGCGGTGGAGGTGTTTGAGTTGATAATTGAGGTGATCGAGAAGCAAGAGCCTGCAACACTTCAGTAGCAGATTGATAACGTTTCTTAATAGCAGGTTGTATCATTTTATCTAAAATCTGACCCAGTTCCGAACTGACAGATGTTTTTAAGTGTTCTCGCCACACCCACTCAAACTCGCTATCATCGAATAAATCAATCGGCTCAACCTGAGTTAACAGACACAGACAAGTCACACCCAGACTATAAATATCACTAGCATGAATCGGTTTACCGTTGGCTTGTTCTGGTGCCATATATCCAGCCGTCCCGATTCTCGTTCCCGTTAGCCCTAGAGCCGTTTGTGTCGCATATTTCGCGGCTCCAAAGTCAACTAAAACCAGTTGCCCATCTTGCCGAAGAATAATATTTTCTGGCTTGATATCTCGGTGAATAACTTGGCGAGAGTGAATGAACTCGAATACTGGCAGTAAATTATTAAGCAAGTCGCGAATCTGCGTTTCGCTAAAATATCCCTTAGATTCTAGTGCTTCGGCTAAATTTTCACCGTCGATGAATTCTTGGACTAAATACTGCCGTCCATCTTGACTAAAATATGCTAATAAGTCGGGAATTTGAGAATGTTTACCCAACTGTTCTAGGCGGACTGCTTCCAGCTCAAATAACTCAGCAGCTTTCTGGATACTAGAAGTGCCTTGAAGTTGGGGGTAGAATTGTTTAATAACGCAGGGAGGTTTTGAGGGTTTATACTCGTCAATAGCTAGAAAAGTGCGCCCAAATCCCCCTTGTCCAATAATTTTTTGGGCTCCATAGCGATCGCCCAATAGCAGTTTATTCCCGCATTTTTGACAAAATTTTGTAGAGCCAGACGGGTTTTTGAATAGGCAATCCGGGTTTAGACACTGGCTCATAAAATATGCTTGCAGATTACAGATTAAAGCTCTCGATGCGATGCCAGCGGACATGGTGTTCCATGTGAAACAGCAGATCCCGGTAAGGACATCGCATTGCCTTTCATCGTGTCAACTTAACCCGAAAAACCGCTTAACCCGAAAGATCGGCAGGGGTTTAAACCCCTGCCAAACAAGGCATTGCCGTGTCCCTAGTTAAACTTTTGTCCCGCACTCAGGACAAAAGTTATTGGTCGAAACATTCTTAGCGCCGCAACTCGGACAATAAACCAACTCCGCAGATTGCAACTTGCTACGATCGGGCAAACCAACCATTTGAGCGTTGCTCTTACCTGGAACTACCATCGGATAGCAGTTTTCGTCCCTCGTTACCTTCACGTTCATCAGCACCGGGCCGTCGTGAGCGAGCATTTGAGCGATCGCATCTTTGAGTTCCTCCGGCCCTGAAACCTGCATCCCCTTCACCCCGTAAGCTTCAGCCAGCTTCACAAAATCCGGCATCCCTACAGTCATATTCGACGACGAATAACGCTCCCCGTAGAACGCCTGCTGCCACTGCCGCACCATTCCCTGCCAGCCGTTATTTACAATAACAATCTTGACATTAATGCCGTATTGTGTTAGCGTTCCCAGCTCTTGAATATTCATTTGCACGCTAGCATCGCCAGCAATACAAATCACTTGCTCATGCGGCAGCGCCATTTTAGCGCCCATCGCCGCCGGCACCCCGAAACCCATCGTGCCCAAACCAGCGCTGGAAATCCAGCGGCGCGGCCCGTTGTTCAAGAATTGAGCCGACCACATTTGATGTTGACCGACATCTGTTGTGTAGTAAGCATCCGGCGCTTGGGTAGCCAACTCCGAAATCACCTCTTGCGGAGACAAAATGTCTGGGTAATGAGGCACAACTAACGGATAGTCCTGTTTCCACCGATCGATCCTGTGCAGCCATTCCGCAGTCTGTCCGGTTTTCCCCGAAACTCCAGTTTCCCGACAGCGGCGCAGCAATTCGATCAAAACTTGGCGGACATCTCCGACAATCGGCACGTCAGGGCCGCGATTTTTGCCGACTTCCGCCGGGTCGATATCGATGTGAATCACCTTAGCCCGGGCGGCAAACTCGTCTAATTTCCCGGTCACGCGATCGTCAAACCTCGCCCCCACAGCCATCAGCAAATCGCACTCGGTAACGGCAAAATTAGCGTAAGCAGTGCCGTGCATCCCCAGCATTTTCACCGACAAAGGATGGTGTTCGTCAAAGGAACCTTTGCCCATCAGCGTTGTCGTGACCGGCAATTGGAAAAGTTCGGCCAGTTCCTTAATTTCCTCGTGGGCCCCCGCCCCGATCGCCCCGCCGCCCACATAAAGCAAAGGACGCTTTGCTTCCTTCAGCAAATGGATTGCTTGACTGATTTGCCGGGGATTTCCCTTCACCGTCGGCCGGTAGCCCGGAATTCTCACTGCTCCAGGTTCCACGGGCAGATAGTCAAATTCTTCTAAACCCACATCCTTGGGCACGTCAACCAAAACAGGCCCCGGCCGCCCTGTACTCGCGATGTGGAAAGCTTCTGCCACAATTCGCGCCATATCTCTGGGGTCGCGCACTACATAAGAATGCTTGACAATTGGCAGGGTAATCCCGTAAATATCTGTTTCCTGAAACGCATCAGTGCCGATCGCCGGACGGGGAACCTGACCGGTAATAATTACCATCGGGATCGAATCCATGTGGGCCGTCGCAATCCCCGTCACTAAATTAGTGGCGCCAGGGCCCGAAGTAGCAAAACAAACCCCAACTTGTCCGGTAGCGCGGGCGTACCCGTCGGCCGCGTGAGCGGCACCTTGCTCGTGGCGCACCAGAATATGTTTGATAGCGCCAGTTTCTTCTGCGCGGTAGAGTTCGTCGTAAAGCGGCAGAATTGCGCCACCGGGATAACCAAAAATATGCTTGACGCCGTGGCGGATCAAGCTGTCAATCAGAGCAAATCCACCAGTTGCACGTCTGATGGTCACTTTAGTTTTTAGTTGCACAGAATTTCCTTCCTTAAACTAATTATGATTTTTAATGAAAGCTTTTATACTACTTTAATCTTAATTAATGAAACTATGAAAATTTAAGTGGTGAGATTTTACGAAAGATTTCGCGATCGCACAGGGTTCGCCCGATCGAGACATTGTGGAACAGCAGAGGAAGAAAAGAAACAGAGGAAATAGCGGCCTCTATGCCGGTTTACCGCGATATGACCCTTGTATAGCATTCGTGATTCGGCATTCGACAAGAAAAACAATCATTTCAGCAATTAAGAACCTCCTAACCATCAGAGCGGTTGCGATGTTAGAGATCGATCGCTAAAATAAAGCCCTATTCCCTCTTCCCTCTTCCCTCTTCCTTCTTCCTGACCTCCGTTACATCCGTTACATCCCCTACATTGCTCGTTGCCGAACTTCCTTCTTGCCAAAGTTTACAGAACATCCTGCAATACTTTGCGAGTATGTTTCCAAGCTGCCATACCCATCACCGAGACCAAAAAGCCCAAACTCAGCAACACGATCCGCAAGCCGAGGTCATCCGAGCCTACTGCTTTGCTAACAGCATCTGTCAGCGGGCCGGTAATCGCTAAAGGCAGGCTCAGAGCAATATTAATCACATTGTTTTCAAATCCAAAGACTTTGCCCCGCATAGATTCTGGAGTTTTTTCTTGAATTAGAGCCTGCATCGGCCCGTTAATTAAGGAAGCACCAAAACCAAACAGAGCACTCAATCCGAATCCCACCCATAACTGTCGAGTAAAGGCAAACATTGCTAATACAAAACCCATCATCAAGAAACCGATTAAAGGCAGAGGTTTGTGGTGCATTCGATGACCCCAGTGTCCCAAAAATGCTGCACCGAAGACCATTCCAATTCCTGCTGCAGCGAGCAAAAAGCCAAATTGAGTTTCTTTGAGACCTATTTTGCCCGAAAGCGCGATCGCCAGCACCTGAAGCGCCGCAAACACGGAATACAAAATCGTCAACTGCACCATCGCGTTGCTGACAAGGTGATTGTGTTTCAAATAACGCAAACCTTCCTTGAGGTCTTGCCAAGGATGGACGTTTTTGCCACTGCTGCCGACATGACCTTCTTTGATCTGCATGGCATAGATCAAACCTGCTGAGATCAGGTACAACCCGCCCAGCAAAAACTCTTGAGAAGCTGATCCGAAGCTGTGTTTGACCCCACTAAACAGCGGTTCGCCGATCGTCATCCCGATAATAATCCCGCCCATTGTGGACGAGGCGAACAGAGCATTTGCTGACATCAGTCCCTCTCGCCCCACGGCCAGGGGGACGGCTGCCGCTTCTGCTGGAGCAAAAAATTGCGTTACGGTAGAGATCAAAAACGTCATCGTCAACAAAACCACAAAAGCTTTGGGCAAAAACGGCAAAGCTACAATCAATCCGGCTCGAATCACGTTGCAGGCGATCAGCATTTGCTTTTTGGAAAAGCGGTCTACCACGATACCGGCTACGGAACCAAAGACGATCGCCGGCACGGTGTAGGCGATCATCACCGCTGACAGCATAGAATTTTCCGAATGTTGCCAAGAAACCGGCCAGGGTCGGTAGTCGCCGGTTTTCAGCAGAATAATCAGCAATACGTAAAAGATTTTATCCGCCACTTGGGCCAATAATTGGCCCGTCCACAAGGCGAGGAAGGGGCGATTTCTCAGTAGGGCATCAAGCCCGCTGCGGTCAGGGGGAGGGCTGGCTGGGTGCATAGGAATAGTTTAACTGACCGCTTCTGGCAATTATAGTTTTCAGCAATACGTGCAAATCTGACATAGCAAAGCGGAAACCCGGAAAACTCCTGTCTCCTGCGTTCTTTTTCTGTTTTAGCAGATCAGCGGCGGGGGACGGCTGCTGCAGTCTTCTTAACTCTACCGCGATCAGCCGGAGCCGAGAACCCGCTCGCCCGGAAAATCCGAGAAGATTGTTAAAGCTTGGCGTGCATTTCATCGCGAGTACAAGATACGGTAATATACTTGACAAAATACTTGCTGCTGGCAGTGATATTAAAAGATGTCACGCCGATTAAGTAATATAACGAAGGTACTAACTGTTAGGAGTGAGAAACTTGAAAAAGGTTGAAGCTATTATTCGCCCCTTTAAACTAGACGAAGTGAAAATCGCACTCGTCAATGCTGGTATTGTGGGGATGACTGTTTCTGAAGTTAGAGGTTTTGGCCGTCAGAAGGGCATGACAGAACGCTATCGCGGTTCTGAGTACACCGTTGAGTTCTTGCAAAAGCTCAAGGTCGAGATTGTTGTGGAAAACGATCAGGTTGACATGGTGGTTGATAAAATTATCGCGGCTTCCCGCACGGGCGAGATTGGCGACGGCAAGATTTTCATCTCTCCTGTAGAACAAATTATTCGGATTCGGACTGGGGAAAAGAACTTGGAGGCAATCTAAGATACTGGGGCATTGGGCATTGGACATTGGGCATTGGTAATTGGTCATCGGTAACTAATCATTGCCAACGAAAAACCTCTTTCCTGTTTAGTTTTGATACCTAAGTGTCAATATCCAATGCCACAGTTACCCCATGTTTGGGCTTTTTTCCTCATTAGGGGTTGACAATGTTGGCTAGTTGTGGTATTAGCGCCAAGAATGCTCGGCCGCGGTGAGAGTGCGATCGCTTGATATCGGGTGTCATTTCTGCAAAAGTCTGTTGCTGTGCGGGTACGTAGAAAATGGGGTCATATCCGAAACCTCCCGTACCGCGAGGAGTGTGCAGGATTTCGCCTCGGCAAATTCCTTCTACTTGCAAGGCAATTGTACCGTCGGGACGGGCGATCGCGATCGCGCAAACAAATTGTGCTGCCCGGTTTTGTTCGCTTCCCAATTCTTTGAGAAGTCGAGATATCCTGTCAGCATCGGTTTTCCCGTAGCGCGCGGAGTAAATCCCAGGTTGGCTGTCGAGTGCATCTACCATTAAACCAGAATCATCGGCGATCGACCATTTGCCCGTTGCTTTTGCCACTTCCGACGCCTTCAAGCAAGCATTAGCAATAAAAGTTTCGCCTGTTTCTTCGATTTCCAACTCTTCCGGTTTTAGTTCCAATTCCCATCCCAAATCCTGAAGATAAACTTGCATTTCCTTGAGTTTACCCGGATTGCCCGTAGCTACAACTAACAATTTGCGATCGGTCATTATTTCTCTTAAAACTTACGGCTCCATATTAACAAACATATTGGGAAAATGGTTGCAACAAAATTCCCAAAATCTTATCAACATCTTGAATATAGTATTCAATCGGATCTATATAAACAGTAGTTTCCTTCAAAATCAAGAATTTCCAGTTAGTACCCGTCGTCACCGCGCCGTAAATGCGATCGACCTCAGTGTCTTGGTTTTGATTGAAACATTGGGCCGCTACCATTGCGGCTACGCATTCACCCAAACCGCCAATGATATCTTCCTTTTTTGCCTCAAAAATTGTTATAACCGGAGCACTGATGAACAATTGTTCTGAAGAACCGCTAATAATATAATCGCAAAATCCTTGCAAGCCTCTTTCTGGATCGACAGTAAAATCCTTACCGGAAAAAAGAGAAACTCGTTTGTTTAACAATCGCCGAACTTCTGCTAATATCGGGGCAATCAAAAATTCTGAGCGAGCTTTTTCTGTGGAAATAAAAGTTGCTAGCGGTACATAATCAATCAGGATTGTTGTTAAAATTTCTGATGGTGAAACTGGTTTTGTATCGGCAAATAAATTGCGACTTTCATCTAAGGTTAATCCAAAATCTTTTTTGACTCTCGCAAGGCTGAAATCGCTGTAAGCCATTTGCTTTTATCCTAAAATTTATCTGATATAGCAATAGTATTTCATTGGTGAGTAAGGTTTTTTTACGAACCGCGAAGACGCGTTAGGCGAAGCCGCGCGTAAGCGCTAGGACGCGAAGAAGAGAAGAGAAAGAGTTCACAATTTAGAGGAGGATTGCTATGGCAATACTATTTTATTTATGAAGAAGGTTTTTTAACCGCAGAAGGCGCAGAGGACACGGAGAAAGAGAGATTTGATATCAAGTCATCCGCGTTTGTCTGCGTTTATCTGCAGCTGAAAACTTCGATTAATTATGCGCCCAAGCTTTCGCCCAGTTTAAGTTTTGCATAACTTCTTTCAATGTCGCGGCTTCTGAATACAGCCGCAACACTGGTTCGGTTCCGCTAAAGCGAATTAACAGCCAACTTCCGTCGGCTAAGCGGAATTTATATCCGTCAACTTTGTTGCAATCTACAACTGCTTTGCCTGCGATTTCTGTTAAAGGTTGATTTTGCAGCAGCGACAGCAAACGCGACCTTTCTTCCATGTTTGCTAGGTGCAAGTCGATTCTGTCATAAGCTGAAGTAAAGCTTGTTTCTTGTTGCAGTCGGCTGTAAATTTCGCTTAAGTCTTCCCCGGATTTGACAACTGCTTCTAACAAGTACAGCGCTGACAGCAAAGCATCTCGTTCGGGGATGTGCGTACCGTAGCCAATTCCTCCCGATTCTTCGCCGCCGACTAAGACTTGGGTGGTTAACATTCGATCAGCTATATACTTGTAACCGATCGGCGTTTCAAATAATGGCAAGTCGTACAGCTTGGCAATTTTGGGAATTATGTCTGAACCGCTGACTGTTTTGATGACTTCCCCGGTCAAGCCGCGCCGTTTTGCTAAATGTTCGATTAATATGGGAACTAGGATTTGTGAACTGAGAAAGTTGCCGCTAGAGTCAACGGCTGCAATTCGATCGCTATCTCCGTCAAATACAAATCCGATCGACAAACCAGAACTTTTTCGCTGGTGAGTACGCATCACCCGAAATAACTGCGACAGGTAGCGCGGCAAAGGTTCGGGTGCACCGCCGCCGAACAGCGGATCTCGATCGCTGTTGACTTCATGTACTGTTTCTTCTAAAATTTGAGCTAATCCTCCGGCGGCGGCACCGTGCATTACATCTACAAATACTGTAATTTTGCCGCTGGCGATCGCTTCTTTAATCGCCTCTATATCTACCATTTCCCGCAAGGTTTTGCAGTAAGCCGGCCAAGGATTGAAATTCTCCAATTTACCGGGAGTTGCGGAAAGTGCCGCCGGATTGTCGAGTTTTTCTTCTATCTTTTGAGTAACTTCGGGCGAAACTGAACCGCCAAATCCGCCCTTGACTTTTAACCCTAAATATGCACCGGGATTGTGGCTGGCCGTCAGGACGATCGCACCTAAAGCATTTAATTGTTTGGCAGCTAAACTGAAAGCTGGAGTGGGGGCGTAGGATTCGCTCAGCAGCACGTCAAATCCTGCGTTTTGGATGGCAATAGCCGCTGTTTTGGCAAATTCTTCAGCCAGAAATCGGCGGTCGTGACCGACAATTACGGTACCGCTGCTGCCATCGCTGCCGCCGGTTTGTGCGAGAACTTGTGCCGCTAGGGGAGCGACTAACGCTACGCGATCGAATGTAAAATCGTCAGCAATGATACCGCGCCAGCCATCTGTACCGAATTTAATAGGATTCATTTAGTCACAAGTCATGAGTCACCCGTCTATTTTATGGGTTTATTAGTCGATCGTCATCCGATTTTAGATTTTAGATTTTAGATTTTAGATTTGGGAATCGCTCCCACAGCCTGTACTGTGGCTGTTGACTGTTGACTGCTGACTGTTAATTGTCATTAGCCTTGCTTGATAGATGATGTTGGGCGGAGTGAAACGGAGGGTTCGTCCCTCAACTCAACCTACTAATTACTGTTAACTGCCAACTGTCAACTGTCAACTGTCAACTGTCAACTGACTAAAAGAATGCCGGTTGGTGGCGGATCAAATTCAGGAATTCTTCGCGAGTTTTCTGTTCCTCTTGGAACACGCCCAACATTGCACTCGTAACCGTCCAAGCACCGGGTTTTTGCACACCCCGCATCGTCATGCACATATGGCTGGCTTCCATTACTACAGCTACTCCCTTCGGTTCCAATATTGTCTGAACTGCTTCGGCAATTTGGCGCGTCAAACGTTCTTGCACCTGCAACCGGCGGCTGTACATCTCCGAAATTCGGGCTAATTTGCTCAATCCCACTACTTTTTGGTTGGGAATGTAAGCAATGTGAACTCGGCCCATAAACGGCAGCATATGGTGTTCGCACATACTGAATACGCTGATGTCTCGCACCAGTACCATTTCGTTGTGACCTTCGTCAAAGATAGCGCCGTTGAGGAGTTCTTCGAGGGATTGACTGTAACCGCTGGTGAGAAACCGCATTGCTTCTGCTACCCGTTTTGGGGTTTTGAGCAATCCTTCGCGTTCGGGGTCTTCTCCTACTCCCAGCAGCATTGTGCGAACGGCCTCCATCATTTCTTCCATGCCTACTTCTGAGGGTTTGGGCACGCTGGATTCTTGACCGTTCGAGGAATTGCGATCGGGTCGAGTTGGGATGCGCGGGGTGTTGCTTTCTGCGGTTTGTAACAGTTTCATGCTGTCAGTCGAGAGTGAGTTCGAGCCATTGGAATCGGGGGAAGATGCAATTGTCATAACAAGTTGGTGTGAGGGTGAATCGATTTGCGATTTTGGATTGGGGGATATAGCTAGAGATTCAAAGATTGTTGAATTCGAGAAAAATCCAGCAGTCTAAAATCTCAAGTTCACAAAACTCCTGCGTTGGACATGAGCGTGATTTCTTCAATTACTGCACTTGCTGGCAACTGAACTGCGTGCAGAATTGATTGGGCGACGATTTCTGGGGTTAACATGGCACTGCGATCGAAGTCGGCTTCCACGGTGTCTGTGTCCCACAGGGGAGTATTGACAGAACCCGGACAGATTGCTGTTACGCGAATTCCGTGAGTCCGTTCTTCGGCGGCTAAGGTTTTAGACAAAGCCATGAGACCGAATTTGCTGACGCAGTAGGCTCCCCAGTTGGGGAAGGCTTGGGTGCCGGCGATCGAGGAAACGTTGATGATGATTCCCGATCGGCGATCGCGCATGGAGGGCAAAACTCCTAGAATGCACTGCCAAACGCTAGTAAGATTCAGGTCTAAAACGCTCTGCCACTCGGCTAGCGGCGTTTCCGTCAAAGAGCCGGTGTAGCCCATACCCGCGCTGTTGACCAGGATATCTACGGAACCCAATTGAGAGGCGATCGCGCTGATGCTGCTTTGCACTTGCTCAATTTTTGCCAAGTCTAAGGGATAAGCTTCTGCTTTCACTCCGACTTCTCGGGCTGCTGCGGCAACGGCTTCTAAGTTTTCCGACTCTCGGCTAACTAAGGCCAGATTTATGCCCTCGGCGGCGAACGCTAGAGCCGTCGCTTTGCCAATACCGCTGCTGGCTCCGGTAATCAGAGCCTGCTTTGTTGTTGGATGGTTCATTCAGTGTCCTAATACTTTCGCTCGGCAATTCCCTACAGCGTTGCAGCCTTCTTCGGCAAATTAGACAACTGTCTGCTGCGGGTGATAACAGTTAATTATGAGATGAACATTAAGAACTGTTAAGCCGGTGTCACCTGAGAAATTATAACACTGCTGACTGATCGGCAGAATAATGAGCTGTGAGTTATGAGTTTAAAGTTAAGAATTTTTCACTCATAACTGATAACTCTGAATTGATCGGCTCAAGCAGAAATTTCAGTGAACACACCGATATGGCGAAACTTTTGATATCGAAGCTCGCGTCGCTGCTGAGCCGTAAGCTGTGTGAGTTCTGCTAAGTTTTCTAACAAAGCTTGTTTGAGTATGGACGCAGCTTTGAGGGGATTCGAGTGAGCGCCGCCGATCGGCTCTGGTACTATTTGATCGAGAATGCCGAGGTTTTTCAAGTCCCAGGAAGTGATTTTCAGGGCTTCTGCAGCCAAGTTAGCTTTGCCAGAGTCTTTCCACAGAATGGCCGCACAAGCTTCGGGAGTGGCGACGGTGTAGACGGAATGTTCCAGCATCAACAGCCGCTCGCCGACACCGATACCCAAAGCGCCGCCGGAACCACCTTCGCCGATGACGGTGCAAATAATGGGAACGTCGAGGCGAAACATTTCTCGGAGGTTGCAGGCGATCGCCTCTCCCTGTCCGAGCTGTTCTGCTTCTAAGCCCGCCCAAGCCCCCGGAGTGTCGATAAAGGTGAAAATTGGCATTCCGAAGCGATCGGCGTGTTCCATCAACCGCAGGGCTTTGCGGTAGCCGCCGGGAGCAGCCATGCCAAAGTTGCGGGCGATATTATCTTTAGTGTCGCGCCCTTTTTGATGGCCGATGATGACTGTGGGACGCCCGTCTATGCGGGCAATTCCGCCGACGAGGGCCGGGTCGTCTCCGCCGCGCCGATCGCCGTGAAGCTCGATCCACTCGTCGCTAATTGCCTGAATGTAATCGAGGGTACTGGGGCGGCGCGGGTGACGGGCGAGTTGCAGCCGCTGCATGGGGGACAAGCTGCTGAAAATCTCTTGTCGCAGTTGGGTCGAGCGAGCTTCGAGTTTGCGAATTTCGTCGGTAACATCGACGCTGTTTTCTTCGGCGAGTTCGCGAATCTGGTGAATTCGGGTTTCTAGTTCCGCCAGCGGCTTTTCAAAATCTAGGAGTAGTGGTTTGCGGTCGGGGTTTGCCACGCTGATAATTTCTATAAGGTTTTAAGGTTTTGTCGATCGACTATTTTCCGATCCTACCCTGTATGGGGATAGTAAAAAAGACGGAAAAATTGCCAACTTTGAGTTTTAAATTTTGTATGATATCAAATTTGGTTACATCCTAATTATCCTATAGCGCGAGCGGGAGGCTCGCGATCCACTCCGAAAAATATTATTCCGATCCAACGAAAGAGTCAACAGTTAAAATTTCCAATTTAACTGTTGACTCTTAACATCAAACTGACATTAATAAAGGTCGGAAACCATGTTTGACAGAAATAAGACCGATTTGCTCCATCTTTTCCACAGTAATTTGATTCCGTCCCCAAGAAAAATTGGTATACATTTTTTCAAATTCCAGCAGCATTGATTCAGCAAAACAGGCAAACAACTGTCGGCCAGGTACATCCATATTGACAATCTTCATAATTTTCCACTCAATATCGAGGGAATGCTCCACAATGCCGCCATTGAGTACGTAAATTTCTGGATGCTGAACCTGAGTTGCCAGATTTTTCGGATAGCCACCGTCAATCAATAAACATGGTTGCTTCAATGTCTTAGGGTCAATTTCTACTCCCTTGGGCATACTGGCTACCCAGACTACAATATCCGCTTGGGGCAGGGCTTCTTCCAAGTCCATAATTTTGCCTCGGCCCAATTCCGATTGCAAATCTTGTAATCGTTCTTTGTCGCGGGCAATGAGCAACAATTCTGCTACATTTGTTTTAACATTGAGCCAGCGACACACAGCACTGCCAATATCGCCAGTAGCACCACAAACGGCTACCGTGGCTTTTGAAAGTTCAATTCCCAATTTTGGGGCTGCTTCTTCTACTTGGCGGCAGAGGATGTAAGCCGTGTGAGTGTTACCAGTGGTGAAGCGCTCGAACTCCAACTTGAGATTGCGAATTTGCTTAATTTGCTGCAAGTTGAAAGTCTCAAAAATGATCGAAGAAAAGCCGCCTAAAGCAGTGATGTTAATCCCATTTTTTTGAGCGTGTGCCATCGCATTAAGGATTTTGCGAGTGGCTGCTTTAATCCGGCGAGTGGCTAGCATTTCTGGCAGAAAACAGGACTCCACATAGCGGCCTTCTATTTTTTGTCCAGTGATGCTTGTTACCGTGATCTGATCAACTATTTGGGGCGGTGCGCTGCACCAAAAATCAAGACCTTGATCGGCATATTCTGGATAGCCCAGCTCGTTAGCTACTGATTGGGCGTGTTCTAAGCTGGTTAAGTGACCGATTAGACCAAACATTAAGTTGTCAAATGAAGGAAGATGGAAGGTGGAAGGTGGAATATGAAAGATGGAAGATGGGAAGATTAAAAATTTATATTTTAAAATGAGTTATCCCATTTTTAATTTTTAATTTTTAATTTTTTTCCCATTCCTTATTTCCGAATTAACTAGGCTGCGAGGCCTTGTGCTGACATCCGCATGATATCGCGGTTGTTAAAGCCTATGTTGCCTAGGGCTTCGCCGTAGGCAATCATAAAGTCTTCGATTAAAGCGTCTTTTTCCATTCCCAAAACGCGGGCATCGTCTGCGACAGAGTTTAGCAGTCTCCAGATGATGGGCAGGTTTTGGCGGTTGGCCGCTTCGAGTTCGGCTTTGGATTCCTCAAAGTGAGCTTGCAGCCAAACTTCCCCAAAGTTGAGGTGGCTGTATTCTTCTTTGACGACGCCTTCGGTGATTTTGCGAGCAAAGTCATCGGCGACGGGGATGTAGATGTTGTAAGCTGCGATCGCAAAACACTCGATAATTAGCGATTGAATCAACAAGCAAGTTACAATCTGACCTTGGGCCGCTGCCGTTTGGAAGTTTTTGTGCAATTCCGAAAAAAACTGCTTGGCAAATGCCATGTCGGGCGTGACTTTAAGATTCCGGCCACAAGCTTGGAAGCCTTTCATGTGGCGGTTCTCCATCTTGGACAAGCCAACTAACTCTGCTTTTTTGTCAGCCAACAGTTCGGCCAGTGTCAGGTAATTGTCGTGAGCTTCTTGTTCGCCTTCAATCACAATGGCGTTGATGCGACTGTAAGCATCTTTGTAAGTTTCGGTTTGAAAGTCAATTGTTGGGCTGGCCTCAAGCTGGGGCATAGATATGTAGTCTCCTCATATAAGCTTGTGGGATGTCTGCAAACCACTTTAAAATTGGGGGTCAGTGACAGTGCACTTTACCTTTTTTGAACGCACCCCATCTAAATCAGAGATTATAGCTGAGGATTCTTTCGACAAAGAACTTTTCTTTGACGTTCCGGGAAAAACTGGCGTCATCAGCGTGTTTGGCGGAGTTTTGCCGTCGAACACTCCAGAAAGACTATCGCTAGAATGCTATCTATTTACTAATTACTTGAATTAGTCGTTAGTCGATCTTTTGCCCGGAAATAGATGATAGAAATACGGTCTATGTCTCCACCTTTCAGGGTTTTACAGTACCAACTCTATCTATAACATTATATCCTAATCACAACTTCCTCCCTAGGTACTCCTTCTTTCCTTCTACGACTATTATGTTGTTGTATGGGAATCTGGGATGCGATCGGGTTGGAGAACCTCACAGGCTTATTATTTTAGGTTAATTCACAAATTTATGGGTAAATCCTTTGACAGATCTCAAGCGCTGCAACTGCTGAGTTTTATTTTGTTGCTGGCGGGGGCTGCGCTGGTGCTGCTGCCGCTGGCTGCTGTATTTTTGGTTTCTTTATCACCATCTGGTGTCGATGTCAAGGGCACAGGCCTGACTTTTGCGAACTATCAGGAGGCTTGGCGACGGGGCAATTTTTTGTTGGCATTCCTTAATTCTACTCTAGTGGCGATCGCAGTGACGGGTTTTCAGGTTGTAACTTCTGCTTTGGCCGGTTACGCCTTGGCCCGGCTGAAGTTTCGCGGGCGACAGGCGATTGTGTTGGGGGTTTTGGCAACGCTGGTAATTCCGTTTCAGCTTTTGGTGATTCCGATTTTCTTGGTTTTGAAGTGGGGTCATCTGCTGAATACCTACGGGGCGCTGATTTTGCCGACGGCGGCTAACGGTTTTGGGATTTTTCTGCTGCGCCAGTATTTTATGACTGTTCCGGTGGAGTTGGAGGAGGCGGCAATGCTGGATGGGGCTAACCGCTGGCAGGTTTTGTGGCAGGTGATGTTACCTTTGGCCCGCCCTGCTTTGGTGACGCTGTTTTTGTTTACGTTTATCGGGGAGTGGAACGATTTGTTTAAGCCGCTGGTGTTTACGACGCGGCCGGAGTTGCGGACTGTGCAGTTGGTTCTGGCTGAGTTTCAGGAACAGTTTACTAGCAGTTGGCAGTTGTTGATGGCGGCGGTGGTAATTGGCACAGTGCCAGTGGTGTTGTTGTTTTTAGCCGGTCAGCGGCAGTTTATTCGGGGGATTGCGGCCACGGGGATTAAGAATTGAGTTTGAGATGCTTCGCAATTAAGTTTGTAGTCATTTGTGGCACCATTCTCAAGAACAGGCCGGAAAGCCTGTTCTTGAGAATGGTGCCAGATGTGAGTTTGTAGTCCCTCGGCGATTGAACTCGCTACTATACAAACGAAGTCCACTTTAAGCGGACTAACAGATAAAAGGGATATCAAAGCTGTATTATGTGAATCTATGCAAAAACTCGGTTTATTTTTATTTATCGTATCTTTTCTACCGTGGTTGGCAGTCTTTTTTGTTGTGCCATTCCTGCCACTGGACATTATCCAAAAAACTACTTTATCTGTCGTTCTAGCTGTTGAGGCCGAAGTTTGTTTTTGGATTAGCGTAGTGCTGTTGGGGAAAGAAGTAGTTACCAAATATCGGCGTTATTTGCATCCCCGCTATCTTTGGAAAAAAATCAAACATTTTAACCGCAAATGAACAGGAATCAACGCAGGTATTCAGCCTGGATGTGAGGGTTGATCTGCGGTCAAGGTTGAGCTATTCGCTAAAAATTTGCAAGCGAATAGAGCGTTCTCCGTCGCCAAAATCCACTTCAATCTTTTCTCCCGAAAGACTGTCCAAGCATCCCAAAAGCAACCGCAAATTGGGTGTGCTTGCTCCTGTATCTACGTACAATCTATCTGCCAAACTGCCTAAACGCTTCCAAATTGTGTAGAGTTTGACTACTGTTTGTTCTAGCTGTGCGGCTTGTTTTACAACGTCTGCGGTGGTTCCCAAACAGCCTACTCGCAAAGATTCTTCTAAGGCCATTTCCATGTCTAAGTGAGACTGATTGAGAGCTTGCACTTGGGCGGCGGCGTCGAGATATTTTGATAAGTTCTTGGCGTCGGATGTTAGCTGTTTGACAGTATCTACGTCTGGATTTTCTGCTACTTCTTTTTGAATTTCGCTTTGGTGAGATGGAGAGAGTTTCTCCATTTCTTTGACTAAAGGAGCGAGGTAGCGGGAAGGTAGAGAACCAGTAGATGCTTTTTCTTTGACTTCTTCGGGCAATAAATCTGAGTTCATTGCCATCCATTCGTCGGAGAGTTGTTTGACTTCGCGGCGGGTGATGCGATCGCCACTTGCTGCGGCATCTGTTACCATTTGCTGGACTTCGGGAGATGCTTTGGCGGTTTCTACAAAGGCTCTTTTGCTGAAGTTTCTAATGGAATTTGGGTCTAAATCTCCTTGCTGGATCAGAGTATCGGCACTATTAGCTAATTCTATCAAAGAATAGGCTTGACTTTTGCCAATTTCTCTTTCTTTGAGCCAGTTCAAAAAGCCAGTACCGCGTCCTTCGCCGCCTTTTTTTTCTCTGTCTCGGACTGTTCGGAGAATGCGTCCCCGCCAAATGTCGGTTTGCAAGTCGAAGCGATCGCACACTTTCCAGGCATTGTCAACCTGATTGTCAAAATCAAAGTCTGGTATTTGTTCGTCTTCGGGGTCTGGCAATTGGAAATTGATATCGGTAAAGCCGTTGAGGGCTTCTGCAAGTTCTGCGGGATTTAGGGGGACTTCTGCCATTAGGAAAAATTTGTGTAGTGCAACAGCCGGTTTAATTGGGAGCTTGCACGGGTTGACAGTTGAGACGCTATATGTAGCGGTAAGGTAGGCAAAATTTACCTACTAATAGAGCTTTTGTGCAAGTCATATCATTATTGCACGATGGAGGGCGATCGGCGAAAAGATACCCAAAATCACTCCGGGCACGCACGCCCCTGATAGGAATTGAGGGGAGTGGTGGCGGTGCGGGGATTGATTTAAAGTGAATTAGGAAATTAAAGGAACTAATAAAATGCTGGAAACTACCAAACGTTAGGAGCGCTCTATCCCTTTGTTAGCCTAAAAGTGAGAAAATAAGCTAAATGGAAAGTGCCATGTCAGAAGAAGACATCGCTAATATTATTGCGATCGAATCGGGTAAGCTAGGTGGGAAACCTTGTTTTCGAGGCATGAGAATTACGGTTTATGACGTGTTGGAATATCTCGCTTCTGGGATGAGTTATGAAGAAATCTTAGATGATTTTCCCTATCTTACCCAAGAGGATATTTGGGCTTGTTTGAGTTTTTCTTAAAGAGTTATCGTATTAGGTTCGGTAATCGCTAATAATGATTCTGTAGTAAGAGCCTAAGGCTCGCGAGCTAGAAGCTCGCACTGTAGTCGTCATTAATTGACTGGACATAATATTATATCGCTGCGTGAAATCATGCCCAAAGACTTCTCCGGTAAAAATCTCCGAGGCCACAATTTCAAAGGTCAAAACCTGACAGGTGCAAAATTCATCGGTGCAGACATCCGAGGCGCAAACTTCACCGATGCCATCCTCAGAAAAGCTGACTTCACCCGTGCCAAAGCTGGACTGCAACGTCGATGGACAATTTTTCTAGTAACTGTCTCACTATTTCTATCGTTAATATCGGGATTGATGTCAGGCTTGACTACTGCTTGGGTAACACTATTTTTGACTCCAATTAACATCAAACAGTACACCATTATTCCAGGTGTCTTATTGCTGATAGTTTTGGCAATCTTCTTTATTGTTACCCTGCGCCAAGGTTTAGTGGTAGGGGCAGGGGCAGTGACAGGGGCAGCGGCAGCGGCAGTGGCAGCGGCAGCGGCAGCGGCAGGGGCAGGGGCAGTGGCAGTGGCAGCGGCAGTGGCAGCGGCAGCAGCAGTTGCAGCGGCAGGGGCAGTGGCAGGGGCAGGGGCAGTGGCAGGGGCAGTGGCAGCGGCAGTGGCAGTGGCAGGTGCAGCGGCAGGGGCAGCGGCAGCGGCAGTGGCAGCGGCAGCGGCAGGGGCAGCCACAGGAGTAGGTATTTACATTGCTTGGCGTGCTTTGGCTGGAGATGAGAAACAAGCCTTGATTCGCACCATTGCCATTGCCTTTGCCACGACAGGTGGCACTAGCTTTCGCAATGCCGATCTAACTGATGCCAATTTCACTGAGGCAACTCTCAAAAGTACAGATTTTAGAACCGCCAATCTCACTCGCACTTGCTTCCGCAATACAGAAAAACTCGATCGCGCGCGAGTCGGTAATTCGATATTAGCTGATACGCGCGTCCGAAAATTACTCATCACTGGCAATGGTTACAAAAAATCCTATGTTGGTGCGAATCTCCAAGGAGCAAACCTGACAGGCGATGCTGGGGGGGTGACAAAGAGGTCTACGAGATAGACTGTATAAGGGTTGCAGCCCGCATACCTTGTTGATAAAAGCGGCGTTTAGAAGGAGTTAACTTCATTAACTGTTCCACCT
>NZ_JAMPLN010000056.1:0-32019 GCF_040004035.1 Microcoleus vaginatus FACHB-2002
ATAGTTGTTGAATTAATGAAAATAAGACCTAATAAATTGCCATTTTTTCAGAAGGGTATGAGAGCTATGTCCTTGATTCAGTCTATGTTTTAACAGGGTTGTCACCCCGTCAGGTCTAGGCGTTCTTGATGGGTCAAGGATGCTTTGCCGTCTATACCTGATGTTTTCTTGCCTGCATTTAGCTGTGTTACTTGACGGATTGCCAGTAATCTTGCTGCACGGGACTTCAGAATTAGCTTCTGTAATGACTTAACTTTACGCAGGTCATTTTCTCGAATAGCTTTGTACACTCGTTTTTGTAGGCGGAATAAATTCCTACGGAATTGCTTCCAGGGTAATTTACTCCAAAATTCACTAGCGTTAAGACTGTGGTGGAGTCGAGGGGGAGTATGATCTCCCGCCCCTCTCCGTTAGATCCGGACGTGCGCCTTTCGGTGCATCCGGCTCCCGATAATCTAAGGCTTAGCCTTTGCTCATGTGGAGGTAATCGTGGCAGCTTTCATGGATTGCTACCAGATTACTAGGCTTCCAGTTGTTGTGGTTGCCGTCAATGTGGTGAAGATGCACCCGTTCGTCATCATTGAATTTAAGCCCACATTGCCCACATGAATGATGCTGTCTTTTAAGTGTTCTGGCTGTGGCTCCGTCGTATTTATCGGAGTTTCTCTTGCTCCAGTAGATGGTGTCGCCGTCGAAGGGGCTTTTATTTCCCTTGACATTGACGTGCTTATTTTCTGAGTAGGGAACGCTTGGGAAAGCCTTATCGGTTAAGGCATCAACCTGATAACGGTTAAGTTTTCGTTCTCTACTGAAAACCTTCCATGCTCTGTGGCGTGTGTGCCACAGCGAGAAACGAGAACCCTCCATTTTGCAATAGCGGTGGTAGTTTCTCCATCCCCTGATGATAGGAGCCAATTTTTCAGCCTTGACTTCAGCACCATAATTCGAGTTGTTGACGATGTGTTTGACTTTGGTTTGGAATGCTTTGAAGTTTTCTTCAGAAGGACTACTTCTAAACTTTCCATTTTCTTGTACCCTAAAATTCCATCCAAGAAAGTCAAATCCATCTGTCGAGGCTACCAGTTTTGTTTTGGAGGCTTTAACGTTCAACCCCCATAGTGCTAGGAATTCTTCCACCTTAGTTAGGACTTTGGCGGCGTCGTCGTTTGGCTTGAGAATAAACACCATGTCATCGGCATATCTTACCGATTGATGAATGTCTTCTATTCCGTCAAGTGCTATGTTGGCTAGTAGCGGGCTAATGACTCCGCCTTGAGGTGTACCTTGGTCAGGAAAGTCTGGACTAATTCCAGACTTCAGGCATTTCCACAATCCAGTCTTAATAGACTGGGGCGCTATTATTTTGCTCATTAGCATACTATGGTTGATGCGGTCGAAACATTTCTCAATATCTAGCTCCAGAATTCTCTTTGCTTTGCCTCCATGATTGGATTGCAAATTTATGAAGAGTACCTTCTGGGCATCGTGCGCCGAGCGTCCAGGTCTAAAACCGTAGCTTCGTGCATGGAATAATGCTTCGTGTGCTGGTTCGATGGCGTACTTGGCGAGACATTGCCAAGCTCTATCTGAGATTGTAGGAACTTTCAGAATTCGCTTAGTACCATCCTTTTTTGGGATTGGAATTTCTCTAAGTCCTTGATGTTCCCAGTGACGCACTTTGTTCTTTAGAATCTCGTTCAATTCAAAGCGTTCTTTGGCACTAAGACTTGCTTTACCATCTACGCCAGCAGTTTTCTTACCCTGATTGAGTTGTGTCACTTGACGAATTGCCAGCAACCTAGCACTTTGGCTTCTCAGTATTAGCTTTTGAAGCTTTCTGGCTCGTGCCTTGTCTCCAACTTGAATAGCTTTCCACAATCTGACTTGTAGGCGAAATAAGTTGCGCCGGAACTTCTTCCAATGCAATGTCTTCCATGATTCGCTAGTTATTACACTGCGTCCAACCATACTCTACTTACCTTCTTGTGTTCTGATTACCTCAGCGAAATTACTCGCTGTCCTACCCGATGCCTAAGAGTTCCGTGTCCTGTCTCACCTACTGGAGTTTCGACCTGCTCCAGACTCAAACATCGTTTTTATTCGTTCCTCTTCCCGATTGGCTGACGATTTAGGGCGGTTCAATTTGCCTACTCTCTTCTCAGGGTTGCTCCTGTTTTAGACAGAACGAAGCGAGAGTTTCGAGAGTGAAGTCCACATTGTTTGTTCAGATTGTGGCTTGCATGAAAGACACTTTTCCAGAACCTATTTACCCATGTCGTCTCCCCATTAACGCCAGTGCGCCTATCTGTTTTGGCTCTGATTGCGTCCTGTTTCCAGCTTCACTCTGTAAGATTCCAGGCTTACTCGGTGTGGACAGGTTGGGAGTCACATCACCCTAGATGGACGGGACTTAAACCCGTATCTTGGAAGAAGTTATGAGGGATAAAGCACCCTTTCCCTCACCTCAGCTTATGTATTCGGCTGAGAACGAATCGCACGTCTAATCATGCTCTGCTCTGTTGAGTGTTTTCTGAATACCTTGCGAAAATTACTTCGCATCCTACCCGTCTTGAGAGAGTTCCGTATCTCATCTTACCTACATGGAAATCGACGTACCCATGACTCTCAAGTCGTTTTTATTCGTTCCCTCAGATGATTGATTGTTCCATTAGGTGTAGCCAATTTAACTATCAGAAACCCAAGATTCTGGACGCTATTGTGGAAATGATGCGTCGGGCTTTAGCTCTGATGAGGTCAGGGTTTTTTAAGTTATGCCCTGCCTAGGTGTAAGTTACTTTTTTAGGCTCGGTTTCACCGTAGGAACTCCCTGTTAGCACCAGTGTCAGCCCATAACAGCCGTCTGATTGTGCCCTGTTCCCAGCTTCACTCTCCAAGAATTGAGCTTGGTCGGTGTGAGCAGATAAGGAGTCACGCATGAATCTTGCGGGAAGGACTTGCACCTTCATCAATCTGAGAGTTCAGTGCTCAACCTAGGGGTCAAGTTTCACTGGATTAGTTATTTACGGATTGATTACCGAGATTCACTAATCAACGAATCGCACTTCCACAGCACCTTCAACTGTTCTAATTCCTCACCCTTAAGTTGTATGTTGAAATTATCGTAGAGGGGCAGCGAGGGAAATGCTTTGGTTTTAATCCGCTGCGAAACTGATTTACAAGTTTCCCCGGTGTGCGCGAAGTGGTGTTCTTTCACGGAACCCTTTTTTGCTGTGAGGGAGCCTCCGCAGTAGAGACAAGCGAGGTTAGTTTTTCCGCGCACAACTTCATCAATGCTCGCCAGTTCGCCACGCTTGAGCAACACCAAATTTTAGCCACATCGCCCTTCAATTCTCCTAAAAGCAGGTTTCGTAGGTGCACCCGCTCCACACGAGCGACGATTCTAACAAATCAAGAGGTGAGGGCTTCTGCCGGGCGGGGAGAAAGCGATCTGCATTCCATTTGGGATGCGTGACTTTAATCCTTGCGTCCAAAATCTAAAATCTAAAATTTAAAATTGCGGGCGTCACCAATCGGGAATTTCTTCAGGCTCCGAGTCTGCTTGGGCTTGTGACAGTTGGTGAGGGGGCAACGGATTTTGTGGGGTTGGGGGAGCTAAATCAGGATATGGATGTTTTCTGACGTAGGAAAGGGTAGAGAGTGCAGAGACGGCCCCGCGTACTTGGTCGGGCCGCACTTCTAAGTATTTCTGCAATTGTTCTAAGTTGCGGTGGCCGCTGATTTCTTGAATAATCCGCAATGGGATACCCGCGTTGCTCATCTGGGTGAGGGCTGACCTTCTGAGGCTGTGGGTGGAAGCGCCGATGATGCCAACTTTTTCGCAGGCTTCTTGGAATAGGTGAGAGGCGGCTTCCGGGTTCGCGTGTTTCCAGCGGTGATTGAGATGGCGGCTGGGGAATAGGTAGGGGTGTGAGGGATGTTTGTAGGTTTCTAACAGCAGCCTCAACTCTTGGATGATCGGGATAGTGCGGGTGCCGAGCTTGCCTTTGGTGTTGCCTTTGCGGATGATCATTTCGGAGCGGATGACATTCGCTGGGGTGAAAACATCGATGACTTTCAAGCTGCACGCTTCGGCAATGCGGCAGGCAGTATAGAGACAAACTCCAAAGAGGGCGCGATCTCGGTCGCTCTGCAAACCTTCGTTGAACAGCAGTTCGATTTCCTGTTGCGTGAGTATCTTGGCTTGTCCGTGTCCCTCTATCTTCATCTTGGTGTATACCGACCCGACACCTGAGAGTTTGCCGCAAATACTGCATTACTGCATCCGTCGGGGGTATTTCTTAATGCGGCGGTTCAGAAGTCGGCAAGTTTTGGCAGGGCGAGATCATTCCGGTTTATTGATATGTTTGGTTAATGATACAAGCACTTACAGCGGATTGCAGGTTCATAAAGTACAGTAGCAGCAGCTTGTAAACCAGTTTTTGAAGTGCTTAGTATTGATTCCTTCAAGCGCATACGCCAAGTATTACGTCAACGCGGAGTGGTAGTAGTTGGCGAGAAATGACGTAAAAAAGCTTTTAGTTGCGACCACCATAATTCGATTGGATTTTGGATTAAAGTCAGGATTCGGGAGGTGATAAATTCAGTACACTGCCACCCGCTGCTTGAATCAATGGTTCGAGCACCGCCAACTTATGAGCTGGTAGATTATCAATTGACTTCGACTGCACCCTCCCATAAGTTGGGCACTAAAAAGTGTTCCACAAAAACTTTAAACGCCTTACTATCCATCTACCCATCTAGCGTCATTATTCCTACTACTTTTTTAAAACTTACTGCTCCGACAACTGTAATTTGTCCAGCCCGATAAAATAGTTTTAAATTGTAGACTCTACTACCATATCTTGAACGAGCGGGGGTTCGTGTTAACCCCAATAAAACGCCCATTTTATCCAATAAAACGAGGTTGTTAGTGTCGATATTTTTCACTTTTTCCCAATATTCACACATATAAATTTGCACTCTCTCAGTGGCAGACTTACTGCTGCGTATGGTCTTTTTTTTCGCGTCAAATTTTGTTTTTGTATTTCACGACACATCATGCTAGGGCTGATAGCTTCCTTGTAGCTCATAAGCCAATATTCACAATATTCTGACAACGTGCTATCCGGATATTTTTCTACCATCTGGTCAATTCAGTTGTGCGCGAGTGTAACACACTTTTCAGGCTTCCACCCTGTTGTTTGGGTTGAACATGACCAGTCGTTTGTTTTTGTTTTAAAATTTTTTGAACAAACCCTTTACTCACATCAAATCTGGCGGCTACTTTCCTAATTGATGGATCACCTTGTTGATATATTTTAACTATTTCCTCACGAAACTCAATCGAATAAGGTTTCATTGTTTTCGCTTCTGATGGTTGAGCCTCCTAGTTTGTCGCCAGCGACCATTGCCGTTCTTGAGTGGAGCGACAATCGCGCTCATCAGGTCTGTTTAGTCTAAACTCCAGTTAAGTCGAACTACCTCAAAAAAGAGCTTTTGGGGGCGATAAACTGCTATGAGCGATCGCAGTATCTCAAATGGGTTCTATCAGGCTCCCGTTCAAGCCTTTGGGTTCAATAAACCGATTTGCCTTACCCAAAGCCGGCGATTAGTATGTTCTAAATTCAAAATGTCTTCTAAAGACCAGTGGAAATGAAATGCGATGCAGGCTACCTCCTCATACACTTGGTCTAGGGGGTAGCGAAGGACTCCCCCGATAGTTCAAGCTCCACATTAAAGTCGTTACTGCATTTGGGACATTTAACAGGAAGAGATGCAATACCCTGTTGATTAATTCGGTTATAAAACTCTCTTAGATAGGCAAGATCGTAGGTAAAAAGATTCTCTAACAAATCAGGCGTGACTTCAACTAAATCGCCCAAATTGGTAATTACGAGGGAAAGCATCACTAAAAATCCATAAGCTGGATTATCTTGAACTAAACGGTTTTTTTGAACATAAATTTCATCTTTGGCAGTGGCAAGGCGCATAAATCCTTGGGAGTGAACTTTTCCCTGGTCATCTACTAAGCCTCTAGGGAGGCTAAATTTAAATTCTGTTTGCAGTGAGTTTTTATTAGGCATAAGCGGGGTTCCTAACAGATTGGATCAAATTGGGAGCTTGAATTTTTCTAATAACAAATCTCGTTGTTGCTGAGCTAGCTCGTAATTGGGATTAATGTTTAAAGCGGCTTCAAAGGCTTCGAGAGCTTCTTGATATCGCCCCACTCCTTCTAAGGCTAAACCTTTACCAGTCAAAACATAAAAGTTGTTGGGGCTGATGCTGCTAGCTTTTTCGTAGGCATATAATGCTCGATTATACTGTTTCAAAGTTACCAATACTACAGCTAGATTGTACCATGCTTCAAAGGATTTAGGGTTAAGTTCAATGCTAAAGCTTGCGGACTTTAGGGCGTTTTGGTAATCGCTCAAGTGCCATAATGCTACGCTTTTGTTTGCTAAAACATCAGCGCAGTAGTTTTGTGCTGATTCCAAAACTTTTTCGTATTCTTTCAATAGCCATATTCCTAAATTTTTTCGGTTATACAAAATTTTATTACAGGTTAAATTAGCTTGAAAATTAATCTCGCTGTCAAAGGCTTTTTCGTAAGCTTGGATTGCCAAACTATTTTGTCTTAACGTACTGAATATTCGGCCAGTGTTGAACCAGGCTTGAGTGTAGTTAGGATTAATTTCCACTGATTTTTGCAGGGCAACCAGGGCGTCTTGATACTTTTGTAAATGCCACAAACTGACGCCTTTGTTGTTCCAAGCTTCTGCCATGTTTGCATTAATATCAATAGCTCGTTCAGCGGAATTCAGCGCTTCTTGGTATTGCCCCAGCCCGATCGACGCACTGCTATGTTGATTCCACGCATAAGCGGGATTTTTATCTCCCCAATTGCCATCTCCATTCATTGCACTATTGCAGGCTGTTAGTGCTTCTTTGTACTTAGCTAATCGATTGAGTGTGGCGCAGCGATTGACTTGAGCGAAAGCTGATTTAGGATTAATTTGAATGGCTTTGTTATAAGAAGTCAGTGCTTTTTCATTCTGCCCCAATTTTTCTAAGAGAATTCCTTGGTTCGCCCAGACAGTAGCATCGTTAGGATTAATCGCTAAAGCTTTTTCGTAAGATGCGATCGCGTCTAATATTTTTCCTGCCCTTTGTTGCGCTATAGCGAGGTTGGTAAAAGCTGGCGCTGGTAGCGCATCTATCGCGCGAGCGCAAGCCGCGAGTGCTTCTTCCTGTCTCCCTAAATCGGATAAAGTGCCGCAGCGCTCAACTTGGGCAATCGCATCATCTGGATCAATACTTAAAGCTCGCTCGAACGAGATCAGGGCTGCTTCATTTTGCCCTAAGTTTCTTTGCGCTAAACCTCTATTATACCAGGCAATCGCCGGTGTTCCATTGCCCCAATTTCCATTTACTCGCAATGCTTTTTCCTGGGAGGCTATCGCTTCATCATACTTACCCAAGTGATATAATGCTTCGCCACGACGAGTCCAAGCCTGAGAATTTTTGGCGTCAAACCGCAGTAAAAAATCATAGGAATTTACCGCTTCGGCGTATCGTTTTAACTGTAACAGGGCATTGCTGCGACTAGACCAAATCTGACGGTTTTTGCTTTTTGGTTTGAGGGTGAGTGCTTGTTCGCAAGCTACCAGTGCTTCCGCATAGTTCTGTTTGCTTTCTAAGACCTGACACTGGGCAACCCAGAAGTTAAAATCTTTTAAGCCAAAGTTGTCTGATCGTGCTTGAGATAGCAGTCTATCGCTGAAGTGAGCGGGATTATCCCCCATTGCTAATGATTGAGGTTCAGCCGAAAGACTTTGTTTCTGTAGTGGCAGCATTAATGCTGCCACTACAGAAATAAACCTGCATGAGGTACGACTGTCAAGGCCTGTACTTATTCGATTCTTAACAGCGAGAGCTAGAAATCGCAGCAGTTCGGGAGATATCTTAAACATATAATATCCCAGCCAAATGCAGAAACTGAGAAAATTTTTTCAAGCGCCGTTAAACTAAGTTATAGCAGATTTTAAATTTTTTCTATAAAGTAATACATTTTTTAACAATGACAGGACTTACGCAAAAAGTAGCTTGATACACTACCTATAGCGGTAAGGTGCGCAATGTTTACAATACATATAGAGTGTATGCGTCCATAGCTGAATGAATTTTACTAATGCTAGCTGAAATGATGAGAAGCAAAATTTTGACCCACTGGTTAACGGCGATTGCTGGGCTGTACCTGTTGGGAGTAGGGACAGAAGCCCGATCGCAAGATACCTCAGCGGTGCAACGGTTGCGGGAAACTAGAAACTGTGCGGGATGTAACCTCAGCAACGCCAACCTGGCAAACATCTACCTGCACCAAGCCAATCTGAGAAACGCCAATCTGAGAAACGCCAACTTGAGTAATGCTGACTTAAGTGGTGCTTATCTGAGAAATGCCAACCTGAGCAATGCTAACCTGCGTGGTGCAAACCTCAGGGGTACTAATTTACGAAACGCCGATCTTAGAGGAACAAATTTTAGAGATGCTAAACTTAACGACGAAACAGAAATTGATAGCAAGTGGCGTATTGTCTGGGAAATTGCGAATCAATCCATCAGCGGTCGATATCTGCGGGGAGCCGATTTAGAAGGTGCGAACTTGAGCAACCTAAATCTCAGTCAAATTAACCTAGAAAATGCCAATTTAATAGGTACTAACCTCAGCGGCACCAACTTGCAGAATATTAACTTAAGTAATGCCAATTTATTGCGAGCAGACTTGTTTATTGCCGAGCTTACAAATGCCAATCTCACTAATGCTAATCTCACTAAAGCTAACCTCAGTCAAGCCAACCTCAGCAAAACCAACCTCAGTCAAGCCAATCTCCATCAAGCTAACCTCAATAGCGCTAACTTGCGCGACGCCAATCTGAGTAATACAAACCTAATTTTTGCCAATTTTAGAGAAGGGGACTTGACTGAAACTAACTTGGATGGAGCCAACTTAAATAGCGCCAGCTTATTTAATGTAAACCTTAAAGATATTTACTTGAGCAGCACTAATTTACCGGGTATTAACCTCAGAAGCGTAAATTTTCGAGAAGTTAGCATCAGAAAAAATAAGCTGATACGAAGCAACTTTGATGACTTGAAGTTGAGCGGTGCTTGTTTAATGGGCGCTGATTTAAACGCAATCAATTTGCAACAAGCCATCTTAATAACAGCCAAACTTAGAGAAGTAAATTTAAGAAATGCTAATCTGATTAATGCTGGTTTAAGCGGTGTCAACTTAAGCCGAACCGGCTAGAGCAATGCAGACTTAAGAGGCGCTAATTTAAGTAATGCCAATTTAAAATGAGCAACTTTAAGTGGAACTAACTTAAGCACTAATACTAATTTTTGTGGTACAATCATGCCGGATGGGAGTCAAAAGCGTTGCTAATTGGTAATTAGCCACTCTAGAGCGTTTATCCAGTCTCCAATCCAAAATCTAAAATCTAAAATTGTATGACTCATCAATCTTTTCCGCTACCGCCGATCGCTCCTTTTGAACGCCTTCATATTTATGACGGTTTGATGATGAATAGGCAACGGTGGCTGTTGGCGCACGATTACCACCGCCGCCGCCAAAACGTTCACTATCAATCGCTCAATCAGCCGGGAATTGTTTGTGGATTGGGAGTAAGATTAATTGCTCCACCTTCTGAAATTGCAGCAAAATTTCGCGATCGACGTTGGTTAGAAATTCAACCAGGAATTGCGATTGATGTAGAAGGAAATCCGATAGTTGTTGACGAAGCTATTGACCGAACATATCGAATTAAAACCGAAGCACCTGTAACTGCAACTTTGACAGTTTACTTGGTAGTTAGTTATGTAGAACCTGATAATCCAGAACAACAGCAAAATACTGAATCGTTACGAGAATGGTTGCGATTTGACGAAAAAATTCAGCCTCCAACTGCCAAAGAAATAGAATTGTGTAGAATTAAATTGCAACCCGGTATAGTTAAACTAGAGAACCCCACGGATGTTTTATTCCCCTCATTTAATCAGTTAGATTTACGCTACCGCATCCAAGCCCAAGCCAGACCTCAAGCAGTAATAAAAGTGGCTCATATGAAACAAAAAGAGACAGATGACATCTACAATACTGCGAGGCTAAATTTGAGTGAGCGCTACCGAGAAAATCTTTCTTTTTTAATCCAATCTGTCGCCGCACTTTACCCGCATTTGCAAGCAGAAACAGAAATCGGACAAGCTAGCTTGCAAATGCCACAATCCGTCGCTCCGTATGATTTGGTTTATTTCGCCGATTGGCAAATAGTTGAACTAGATGAAGCAGAAATTGACACGCTAAAGACTTATTTAAAAACGGGTGGTATCATTTTAATTGATTCTCCAACTAATAACAAATTCCTAGTCGAGAGTATCAACAACATCATTACCCAAGAACTAGAAACTAATTTGCAATTGTGGCAAGAATTGAGTCGCAATCATCCCTTAAGAACCCAACCTTTTTTGTTTGGTACTCTACCAAATATTAATCAGTCGCCCATGCAAATTTGGCAAGGAGGTGGAATTATTTTAGTGACTGGCACTTTGTCAAATGCTTGGGGATTAGATGACGAATTACTAAATCGAAATGACATCCGTACCGCTCAAGAGTTAGGAATTAACATCCTGCATTTTGCCCTACGTCGGCGTCAGATTATGCAGTTGATACAATAGATATTTATTAAAGATGCACTTAAGGGGGGCGGGTTTATTTATCTCTTGAGCTAGTTTCAAATATTTTGGGGTTATCCCGCCCGTACAGCGCCAAAAACACTTGCACGAGCGAAGATACTGAACAGGGTATGATTATCAATTATATGGGAGAGCAAAAAGTGCCAAATCTTGTTAAAGCTATTGTTTCCAAACGGGAAATCAGATTAATCCCAGATCTCGTCATTGAATCTGGCGATCGAACTGCTAATGGTGAGAATGAATTCGACGTAACTGTCGTCAACGAAAGCAACAAGTTTGCCAGCTTTTACATCGAACTACTAGCAATTGGAGCCGATGCAGAATCCAATGTTAAATGGTACAACCTAGAACCCGAAGTTTCTGCGAAAAAACCTTCAGGCGAGCGCACCACTTTTCACGTTATTATCACCAAACCGCCAATCCCCGTTTATGATGCAACTATTGAACTAACTTTAAGAGTATTTTCGGTCGAATTTCCAAATTTATATACCAGTCAAAAAATCAATTTAATTGTTGAGAAAGCACGTAAACCTTTAAGGCTATATCTACCGATTAAAGACTTCAAAGTTTTGCCTGGGGAAAAAATAGAAATTCCAGCGATAGTTTATAATCTCAGCCAAAAAGCTACGGAGGTACAACTAAAAATATCTGGTTTAAAGCCCGAATGGCTAACTCAAGGAACCCAACAAACATTGCAAATAGATGCGGGAGACTACCAACAAACAAGTTTCTGGTGTCAGGCTGAAGAAAATACTCGAACACTCAGCCGAAAATATGATTTCGCGATTGAGGCAAAATCCAACACTAGCAACCGTAACCCCCGCGAAAAAGGAGTTTTAGAACTTTTGCCACAAGGAAATGTAGAGTTTATTTGCAAAAATAAACTGCAAAAAATTCCGGTTCTAAAAATAACAGGTACTCCAAAAAAATCTAAAGTTGCCACTTACGAATTGGAATTTGCTAACAACAGCAATTTACCCCAAAAAATTAACCTACAAATTTCCGCCCAAGATGTACAGCAATGCGGCTTAAAGATACCTGAACCGATAGAACTTGCTCCCGGTGAAGCCAAAACGATGTATTTAGTGGCGAAAAAGCGACGACCTTGGTGGTGGTTAAAACGACGACTCTTATTTGAAGTATCGCCAATTTTAACTAATCCTAATACAGCCCAAGCTGAGCCACAAATTCGTTCAAATCCTAGCAGCCAAGTTTTAGAACTGCAAATTTTACCGATTATTCCATTTTGGCTGCAACTATTTGGGGTACTTTTACTGCTGTTGCTACTTTGGTTATTGTGGTATCTAAATCCCCAGGATTATCATAAAGGTCCTGTCAATTCCGTCCGTTTAATTGGCAATAGCAGCTTAGTTGTTAGCGGTTCCAGCGACCAAACTATTCGGCTTTGGCAAGTAAATCGAAGTTCTTGGTCACTAGATATGCGCCGTCTTAAATATGAAGGTTTTATTGCCGAAAAAATCGAAAAATCAGTGCGCGTTATTCACCAAAGTCCCCGAGAAGATTATATTATTGCATCGGGATTAGAAAGTGGTGATATTAAACTTTGGAATGTATTATTAAAGACCGAGCCACGGTCTATTTATCAGGGAACAGACCGCGTTTTTGCTCTAGCTTTTAGCAAAGATTCTGGTTATTTATTCAGCGGTCACGGAAGTGGACTTGTGCGTAAGTGGAATCTAGACTTCCCAAATATTAAACCTCAAATTGCTAATAGTCGCTTTACTATTTATGCGCTGGCTATCAGCGAAAGTCTGGAAAAACGACCTAATGTCCTAGCTGCGATCGCCGGACGGTACAATAAATTATCCTTGTGGGACTGGTTTAACCGCCGAATTTACGAACTCGAATATTCCTCGCCAGATTGGCAAGAAGATAAAAAGGTTTCTCCGATCGCGGGTCAAAATCAATATATCAATAGTTTAGCGCTCGCCGACAGTCAAAATTTATTAGCTTCCTCTGATAACCAAGGATATATTAGTTTATGGGACATGGATAAAATTCGCCAGTGTATTAATAATACTTCCGCTGCGAGCGCAGAAAGCAGCGATCTCAGCCTCTCCAAAACTGATGGTTGGGGAAATTTAGTTATTCCCTTAGATTGCGACAATGCTATTATTGATCGGTGGCATCAAGGTCAGGATAACCAACCCGTTCGATCTGCTGCTTTAAGCCAAAATGGTTGCTACCTAGTCAGTGGAGGAGATGATGGACGAGTGGTACTTTGGCCTTTAGAGAACCGCAAGCGATCGCCTCAATACCAAGACGGAAAAATTATCGCCGAATTTCCGGGCGTTAGAATCAACAGCGTTGACATTAAAGCATTAGATGATAACTTGTTTATCTCAACCGGCGATGATAAAAATAGAGTCAAATTATATCGTGTTAATGGGAGTGACGAAAATAACAATGCAAACTGCCAATAACCCTCTATTCATCGAAGACATTTTTTCCCTAGAAGCGAATCAAGTTACCAGAGGATTTACTGCTAAACGCGACATAACTGTCAAAAATTTGGGCGAAAAAAATGCCGATATTGATATTTGGATTGCCGTGGGAGATGCTAAATCCGAACCTTTGCTAAGTTGGTGTACTTTCAGTAAACCAAATCCGCTAAGATTAGAGCCCAAAGGTGAGTGCGAAGTCACTTTATCGTTTGAAGTTCCAGCGCAAGCAAACGTCGGTTTATACAAGTATGACATTTTGATCGAGGCTCCCTCTCAATACCCAGACAAACTCTTTCGTCGTCCTCAGCAACTACGGGTATTGCGTCCTGAACGCGATGGAGAACGGGACACGGAACCAGGATTTACCGTGCAGCCATTAACCAATTCAACTAACCCTTACCTTCTCCCTTTTGGAGAAAAGTTAGAAGTCAAAGTTACGGTAGAAAATCGCTCTAGAAGAGTCGATCGCTTTTATTTAATTTGTCCCGAATTAACCAACGATTGGTATAGCGTCCGCTATCCCGAGAATAAGATTGAAACGCCTGGCTTAGTGCAAGAAACCGATGGGTTACAACTTAACCCAGGGAACACAGGTGAAATTACTCTAATTTTGCATCCACCCCAATCTACTACTGCTGGCAATTACTTTCCTACTATCCGTTTAATCTCCAGCAACCGAGAAGATTTAGTTTTGCTGGATGTGGTGTATTTGCAACTTCTTGTCGATGAAACATTGGATGTCGAACTGCATCCGCTTTTGCTTAGAATACCGACGCAGGAGGGAAAATTTGAAGTAAAGTTAATCAACCAAGGTAATATTACTCGCGAAATTGCGATCGCCGCCAGCGACCGCGATCGGCTTTTTAGCTATACCCCTGAATTCCCTGCTGTACTCCTACCACCAAATTCTACCAGCAATATCCTGTTTAAACTACAACCTCGCAAGTGGTGGCGACGTCCTTTCTGGGGAAGAGCACTAGAATTTAATTTTGACATCCAACTTGAAAATAACCGTGTTTTACTCCTCCCCGAAACTTTCAAACCTTCAGCACTTCCGAAAGAATTACCCGAAGGAACTTTAATCTGGGAACTGCGTCCTTGGTGGCAAGTTTGGCTACCTCTTTTACTATTGCTATTGCTGTTATTGGGATTGATTTCAGTTGGTGCATTTCTTTTTTGGCAGAAAGCTTTTATTCAACCCAAGATCAACCGACTAGAACCAGTCACAAAAGTTTATCAAGAATTAGCAGCCAAACCAGTTAATTTAAACTTAACCCTAACTAACTGGCGCAGTTGGGAGTTTAAAAACAGGAAATTTCAAAATAGCACCAAACTCTCTATGATAAAAATTATTCCCCAAAGTCGCGAAGGAAATGGTAAAATTATGAGTTACGGCTATAACGAATTATTGCAATTTTGCCAGCAGAGTGACAATCAACTTAACTGCAAAAATTTACCCACAGAAACCAAGCAAGCAGGCCAGTATACCTTCCAAGTCGAAGTTTATCCCCAAGGTCAAAATAAACCTTCCGATACTAAAGAAACCGATACTATTACAATTGAACCAATCGAACAGCCAAAAATTTTTCAATTTTCATCTAGCAAACCAGTTTATCTAGAAACTCTCGGAGATCAAGTGCTTCTAAATTGGAGGATTAGCAACCCCCAGCAAATACAAAACTTAATTATAAGTCAGGAAAAAAATAACAGTTCGCGTGTAAAGAAGACATTCTTTTACTGCAATCCTCAAAACTCGAATCCTCAAGTAATGCAAGCGAAGCCTAACAAGATAGAAAAAATTAAAGGTCGAGAATTTTTAGTTTGTCAAGGCGTAGCTACAAATCTTACTCAACCTGGAGATTATACTTTCAAACTCGAAGTATTTTCCAAGCAAAATCTTACCCAACCTTCAGATACAAAACAGACCGACACTATTACTATTCAACCTTCGCCTATCCCAAAATTTATTGACAAAGTTTTACCTAACAAACTTAACTATGAATATAAAGAACCCGTGTTTTTAAACTGGCGTCTCAGTTACCCAAGCCAAATCAAAGAACTGAGAATCATTCAACAAGGAAGTGATGGTTCAGCGATTCAAAATACTTTACCGTTAAATCAGTGTAGAATTCAACCCTTAAGTCCTTTAATTACTCAGCCGAATAGTCCTGTACAAATTGGATCTGCGAATAACTTAGATATGGTTATATGTGAAAATATCCGCGTTATACCTACCACAGCAGGAAACTATACTTACAAATTAGAAGTGTTTTCCATGCAAAATCCTAATCAACCTTCTGATACTCAAGAAACGGATAGCATTACAGTTAACCCCTTACCAATACCGAACATTACCGAAATTTTATCGACTAAACCCTTTTATGAAGTTGCTAAAAATGAAGAAATCTTACTAAATTTTAAAATTAGCGATGCCAATCAAATTAGAGAATTAAGGCTGGCAAGCCTAGCTCCTGATGGTTCGCTTAACAGTAAATTAAAAATTTATAATATTAATAATATCTTGCCGCTACAATTAAGAAATTTTTGTGCTTTAACAACTAATTTAATTTGCCAAAACCTGCCGACTGGTGCAAAAGAAGCGGGTGATTACACGTTTAAACTGAGCGTAATTCCTAAGCAAGGTGAGGGAGCTACAGAGATTACTAAAAATACGCCACTTGTTAAAATTAAACCAATACCGCCGAAACCAGCTACCCCCGTTAAAATTATTTATTTTAGAGTCAACGGTCGGGATGTTACTGAAAAAGCTAAATACATTTATGAAATTAATAAAGACAGAAAACCAGTTGATATTATTGCCTCTTGGAAAGTAGAAGTTGGGGAAGATATTAAAGTTGAATTGCTGCCGTTTGGAGATGTCCAAAAACCCGAAGGTTCCAAAACTTATACGCTCAGTAAACCTCCCAGCAGCGTCACGATTACGCTGAGAGTAACCAATAAAGCTGGCGAACAAAAAACGCAATCAGTTACGATCGATACTGTTGAACCCAGTCGCTTAACTCAACCTCAAACATCTACACCCGGAGGAACCCCACCTGGAGGTACTGCGCCTGGAGGTACTGCACCTGGAGGTACTGCACCTGGAGGTACTGCACCTGGAGGTGATTCACCATCACCTTCTAGTCCAGATAGACTGTCGCCAATTGAATTGCCACCTAAACCGGATTGATGTTTGTGTAGGATGCCGCGCCGATCGACTCGAAGTTCGATTCACAATAATCGCTACGCTAGAATTAGGAATACCTGCTCTTTTTCTCTGATTACCATGTCTGTTGCCCAAGACTTAGAAATCTCGGAAGATGTCCTGGAAGATGTTATATTTCCGACCGGGGACTTACTAAGTGATGAGCCACCCTTGGAAACCGAACTGCATCTGCGGCAAATAATGCTGCTGCTTCAGTGTCTGGAATCGTGGTGGCGAAACCGCAATGACTTTTATGCCTGCGGAAATCTCACCATCTACTACAGTCCCCGCCAACGGAAATCAGAGAAATTTCGGGGGCCCGACTTTTTTGTAGTTTTAGGAACCGATCGCAAACCGCGTAAAAGTTGGGTCGTTTGGGAGGAAGATGGCAAATATCCTAATGTGATTGTAGAGATTCTTTCATCCCAAACTGCCGATACAGACCGGGGTTTAAAAAAACAAATTTACCAGGATAATTTTCGCACGCCGGATTATTTTTGGTTTGACCCATATAGCCTTGAATTTAAAGGATTTCAGTTGGTAGGCGGTCGTTATCAGGAACTTGTAGCGAACGAGAATGGCAGACTGTGGAGTTAGCAATTGGAGTTATATTTGGGCATCCACAAGTCAAAACTGCGCTTATTTACCCCTGAAGGGGAGTTGATACCAACTCCTGAAGAAGCCGCCTCGCAAGAGAGACAGCAAAAGGAACAAGAGCGACAGCAAAAGGAGCAAGCTCAGCAACAATTGGCAGAAATGGTGGCATTATTGGCTCGCTATCGCGATCGTTTTGGGGAATTGCCGGAGTGATAGACATTTTGCAAAAGTCTGCTTTAAACTAATTAGACATCTCCCATAATTATTGTGGAACAGGCATCCTGCCTGTTCTTGGCTATCTTTTTAGGAGAGATCTATTGCTTGTCTTTGAGGTCAGTTGATCAGTTAAATGAGGCGATCGCACTTTTGTGATTATCCCAATCAAATCGCATTTTTTCCCACTCTCAAAGCAATGCCTTCTCTCCAATATTTTTGGATACGTTTAATCTATGGTAAAGTTTACCCCTTGCTTGGCTCCTCTCACCACGTTTATATGCTGGGTCGCTCTCAGGCGTGGTCCGGTTCCGGGTACTCCGATGTCAAAGATTAAAGTTCGCCACACCGTTCGGGGTGGTCGTCCATCCTCGTTTATTCCTCTGATCCTTGGTCCGTCCTGGATATAGACGTTTTTCGTCTCTCCAGGATTCCATCGCTGTTGATTTGTAAACACCGACCTCCAACTCATGAATGTGTTTGAATTGGGATTCAACGTATACATATCCCTTCTGAAGTGAACATCGGGCGTGTTCTCATTAACCTTGCTTTCCGTCTCTATCCATTCTACAGGGGGGGTATTGGTGAACTCTATCCTTTTTTCGCTTTTGTTTTTCAACGTGAATGTCACCAGAAAAATGTGACCTGCCTCACTATCTTGGGATATTTCTCTGAATTCCCCTTTTATGCGGTTCAACTCCATATAATCTCTAAAATCTTCTGGATTGACCTGCTGGATGTCTTCAGCCGGTACCTGCTGGATGTCTTCAGCCGGTAATTTCTTCCCCCCAATCCGCCGCTTAATCCACCGCTTAAATCGAGGCCATTTCCTAGCCGCTTCAGTGTCCTGTTGTTCTCCTATACGCTGGATCAATGGAGCTCGCTGCACCGCCCCACCATTCTGCTGTACCACATGAGTCAACTCATGCGCCGTCAACTCATCCTTACCCGGTGACTTTCCCCCACCATAGTAAATATCGCTACCATGCGTAAACGCCTGAGCGCCTAAATCCCGGTTCATCTGCACTGCTGCACTGTCCGTATGCACGCGCACTGAGCTAAAATCGGCACCAAAGCGGGGTTCCATATGCGATCGCACCTCATCCGATAAAGCGCTACCACCCCCCTTAGTTCCACTCAGTTGACTTTCTAAATTGCTGCCAGCCTGGGACTTTCCCTCTGTTGCAGGTTTAGTTTGCACTTCCTCTTCTTTTTCCTCTGGAACCATTTCCCGTTGAATGCTATTTGCCAGAGGTTTAGTTTGCACTTCCTCTTCTTTTTCCTCTGGAACCATTTCCCGTTGAATGCTATTTGCCAGAGGTTTAGTTTGCACTTCCTCTTCTTTTTCCTCTGGCGCCATTTCCCGTTGAAGGGGTTTTTCATTTTCCGGCGCAGGCATCGTCATGACTTTATTTGCCATCGCGTCAGCTTCCTGCTCGTACTTGTCTCCAGGTGCGCCGACTGAAAGCTTTGCCTGCACCCCTGCTGGACTCTGGGCTTCTACAGTTACCCGATTCCAGTCAACGTTACGGCGTTTTGCCTGCACTGAAGGCGTTTGCTTTGGCGCTGGCGCATCGTAAACTGGAGCCGTGAAAGGTCGCTGCGAGGATGAACTTTTTTGCACCGGCAAGGAAGAATTCGATCCAGATTTTTTCTGCGCCCATTGCTTGCTCATAGGTCACCTCTTCTCCTAGTCTAAATCTGGGCAATTTACCTTAGTTTGGCATAACTGCTTCCACTAGAAAGTAACATAAAATAAATCTTAATTTGACGCGAGTAGGGGTTGGGCCGGAGAACTCGCCCATGAAAGGCTTGCTGACAATGGTGCAATATCTGAGTTATACCCAGCCTTTAATTTCCGCGTCGGTTAGCGTTCTCTCCAACTTTACATACTCAGTCCGAGCCGCAATCAGCAAGTGTTTCATCTGCACTGCCTCCCCTGCATCGGCTGCCATAAAAGCTGCATTCAAGGCAATATTACGAATATTTCCGCCTGCTACGTTTAGCCGCCCTAATTTGACACAATCCAATCCCTCTGTAGGCGTATTTTTAGGAAAAATTCGCCGCCAAATTTCAGCCCTATCTTTGGCATCTGGGAAACTATACTTCACCACAAATCGAATCCGGCGTAGAAAAGCTGTATCCAAAGAATCTTTTAAATTCGTTGTCAAAATCGCTAAACCTTGGTAAGATTCCATGCGTTGTAGGAGATAGCTAACTTCCATATTGGCATACCGATCGTGGCTATCTTTGACATCAGAACGTTTGCCAAAAATCGCATCGGCTTCGTCAAATAACAAAATTGTCGCTCCACTTTCGGCAGCATCGAAAACCCGGCGCAAGTTTTTCTCAGTTTCGCCGATATATTTGCTGACTACAGAACTTAAGTCAATTCGGTAAAGATCGAGTTGCAATTCCCCAGCTAACACCTCTGATGACATAGTTTTTCCAGTCCCAGAGGTTCCGGCAAATAAAGCGCTAATTCCTAAACCTCGATCTCCTTTACCTGCAAATCCCCATTCTTTGTAAACTTTGGTGCGTTGCCTGACATGAGCAGCAATTTCTCGCAAGGTTTGGCGTTCTGCTTCTGGTAATACTAAATCATCCCAAGTCGCGGCGGGTAAGATACGTTGAGCTAAGTCATCTAACCGGGGACGAGATTGAGCGCGACAGATATCCCATAATTGATTTGGGATTGTAGCGGGCGGATTGATTCTACTTGTTTGTTGGGAAGGAAGATTATCTGTAAAACCAGCCTCAATTTTTTCGGGATTTTGACTAATCATTTCTTCACAAACAGCATAAATTGTGGGGGCGTTAAGGTTGAATTGCTCGACTAATACTTCTACTTGTCCGTTGAGAACAGGTACAAATTCTCCTAAAGCGTTTTGCCAGATTTGTCGTTGTTCTTGTTTTGTGGGTGGATGGATATCAAAAGTGATGAAAGGACGCCTTGTACTTTTACGGCGATCCCGCGTCATTATAATTATGGGGCTGGTGATATTAACAATTAGTTGAGCGATGGCGTTCTCTTTTGCTCCATCTTCGGAATCCATTTCATCGCAGTCTAATAACAAAACCGATCGCGTCAATTTCGCTTCTCTATACCACAGTAAAATTAAGTTATTCAATTCGGCAGTAACTGTCGGGATTACTCTGGTAGATATTACGGCTAATTTAATCCCTAAGATTTCACAGGCAGTGGATGCGATATCCAATTTAGATTCTACTTCAGCCCCGCATAATTGTACTATTGGTAAGGGGTAATCTGTAATTGGTAGTGAGTCAAGAGAAAAATCATTTTGCTGCTGTGCCCAGTTTTTCGACCAAAGTGCTGCTATTTGAGATGCTATTGTCGAGTGCGAACCGCTTAACGGCAGGCGGCGCGGTCGCACCATTTCTTCACTAGCAGAGACTGGCTTGATAATACCTTTAAATGCTTCATCTAAACAATCTACTCCCATTAAATAGTGCAAAATTCGTTCGTTAATTCTCAACGCACTATGGGTTATAGTTTTACCGCGCACAACTTCAATCAACTGCCAGCGACGTAACGGATGATCGGGAGAAATAGCATTCCAATGAGGTGCAGCCAAAGCTGACATTGCCAGATTAAAAGTAGGATAACTTAGCTGCCCATCTCCCTGAGCCTCAGCGCACAAAGAATCAAAGTTTTGCTGTAATTCCATGCCCGCACATAACAGCAGTACATCTCGCTCAAAATCCGATAAATTGAATGCACTTCCTAGTTCTTGTAATGCTGATGGAAAAGGCATTACTGACGCCGCTGCTATCAGTTCCAGTCTAGCTTGTTCTACCTTTAATGAGGATAGGCAATTTTCCGGTTCAGTAATATAACTTGATAATGTATGCTCGATTACTGCTACCGATGCCATCAGGTATTTAATATTGGCATTCTGCCATTGACTACTTTGTTTAATGTTCATATAAGAGTCTTCCTTACTTATTGTGCCAAAACATTAGTCAGGACTTACGCAAGAAATCATTGTTTACACTATTTGTAGTGGTAAGATACGCACGGCTAACCCTGTCTGGCGTGGTGAAAAAGGCTCCCAAACACCTGAAAGAAGGTTGACGACGTTAGCGGAACCCTCAAAGAGGATCGCTCAATGGGATTTTTTTCAGCCACGCGAGAGAATAAACAAGATTGATTGCCGATCGCGAACACCTATGATGACGTAAATACGTCGAGCACACGCCTGCGGCGAGCTGTTACTGCGTTACCCTACTGTACTCAGCACGGGGCAGGTGGGTAGTTTACCCAATTACGACGCAGGGACCGACATACCCACTATCCGCATCTACTTCGAGAGGACTCTCGGCACCATCGATCTGCACGCGTACCAAATATTCTCCTCCCTTCACATCCAAAATCGGAAACACCACCGTGTCGATAGGCTCATCACGGGGTTTGGCTGTAAAAATGTAACCCACCGGATTGTTATTCGATCGCTCGTTCAAAAACAATAGCACCCGCTGGTCCCTACCAATGGTTAAATCAACTTGCACCTGGAATTCTGCCACATACAGATCGTCCTCATTTCCCCATAAATCGAATACTTCTGGCTTTCCTACAATCTGCGGACACAAGACAAAAGGAAGTACATTCGAGGCTATTGCCCGATCAGGCTCAATGGGCCTGATCTTCACGATCGGATGCAACACGCACAACTGCTGTACCCCCGCCCGCAAACTTTGCTTTTCTTCTTCTGGTAGCAAGGATAAATTCAACCGCAGCTCTTTTTCGCTAACCTCTTGCGGCGTTACCCTCGTCTCGCCGATTCTCACCTGTACTTGATCGGCCTGCAACCGCTTGCCACGCATCATCAATATACTACCCGCTACAATCGGTTGATTTGCCCCCGCTTCCGAGACCGCTTCCTCAACCATCGGCTGGTTGGGCGTTGTATAAAATTGCACGCTCTTTACGGGCAAGGCTCTGGCGCTCTGTTTGTTGCCTTCAATCAAAACTGCACCGCCTTGGCAAGCAAAAGATAGCATATAGGGTGTTTGGAAAAACACTGACCAAATTTTCGATAGTTCCTCCGTATTCATCTGGCTGGGAACAATCGTCACCCGCTCGACTTGCTGTTCCAAGGTAGAATCTGCCAAATATCTAAAATTCGAGTGATTCAGCGTCGCTCGAATCATCTCAGGCGTCAATATCGGGTTGTCAACAATGGTACGCACAGCGCTACCGAGCAAACGTTGGGGTTCCAACTCTATGTCATTGCCGTAAAACGTCATGATGTAGAATAGGTCTAATCCCGCTTGGGCGTGTTTAACTAATTCTCCCTTGGGGCGACGGTTGCGTAAGTCGTAATTCCGCCAAGCGGGATTGGGTATCGCTTGATACAGATAAATATTCACTCCTACTTCTGGCGTTTTACCCCCACTTGCTTCAGGGCGCACCGTAGTAACCTTGGCTCCTGGTAGATCGAGTTGGATCGCCGATTGCAAAAGCCTTTGCAGGGTGGCTGTGACGGTGGCGATCGCTAGATAGTTACTCATCTTCTCTAAAAGTTAATCCAGGTTGAATTTAAATATTAATGAGAGTTATTAAGAAAAAACACAATTTATTCAGATGTCTGCTTAACAAAGTTTAGTGTACTATAATTTATGCCAATTATGGGATTAGCCACTTTAGCTTAGCTAAAAAATGGTGTAAATCAGATAAGGCATCTATTATTGATGAGAACACGAGTCAAAAAATCAGACTCACTTAACCATTAGCAGCGATCAGTTATTAACAAAAAGTGGTGCTTTAACTTCATGAAAATTTACATAAAAGAATTTGAATGAGCAAGTCACCAGCTTAAAAATAGTAACAAGGATAACTGGTAGGTGAAATATGGTTAGTGAGCATGGTATGCGGTAACTGGTAAATTTTTCCCTTTAAGGAAGAAAGCTATGGCAAGACTGGATTACTTTGCCCCTGGTGTATACGTCGAAGAAATTGACCGAGGTAGTCGCCCCATAGAAGGCGTACAAACCAACATCGCTGGCTTTATTGGTTTTACCGAAGCGATTCGCAATGGTGCCGAAATTGGCAAACCGATGCTAGTCACCAGTTGGAATCAATATTTAGAATACTTTGCTAAAGAAAACTCCGATGGATTCACAGATTTTGGTGCGTATTTACCCTTTTCCGTTAACGGTTGGTTCTTAAACGGAGGCGCTAGGTGTTGGATTGTTAGCATCGGTACCGAACTCCCAAAACCCGCAGAAAGTACCACTCAACCAGGACCAGAATCTACCGCACTGACGGTGAGAACCTCTGCCAAACGCGAATCTTTGCAATTTATCCTCAAGCAGGGAGAAGAAGAAACAGATACTAGCGCAGTCAACGTAGAAATCTTACCCAGCGAACCGAGAGCTTATCCCGAAGATCCAAACATCCCAGCCCCTATCCCCGCTGAATTCTTCACCGTAGTCATCAAACGCGATGGGGAAGAACTGGAAAGGCACGAACAACTGACGATGGATCGGAACGTGCAACCAGAGGTAGGTGACTATGTAGTGACCAAACTCGAAGAAGCATCCCAGTACGTCACCGTCGTAGACTTGACCCAACGCGGGCTGCCCCTTACCCGCCGTCCCCTAGACGGTCAATACGAAGTCAGCCCTCCCCCTCTTTTACCAACGCAGGAAAACTTGTACGGGTACGTGCGAGG
Organism: Microcoleus vaginatus FACHB-2002; assembly: GCF_040004035.1. Lineage (GTDB taxonomy): Bacteria > Cyanobacteriota > Cyanobacteriia > Cyanobacteriales > Microcoleaceae > Microcoleus > Microcoleus vaginatus_C. Next base: position 23,925 of record NZ_JAMPLN010000056.1, read on the forward strand.
GGTGCGCGACGATCGTAGCGGAATACAAGGGTTATTCGAGATTGACGAAATCACGATCGTCGCCTGTCCAGATTTAATGCTGGCGCACAAACAGGGCTTGATCGATCGGGACCAACTGCACGGACTGATGGACTTGATGGTAAGTCTGTGCGAAAACGCCGCACCCAATCCGCCCAATCGCATGGTGGTTTTGGATGTTCCCCATGACTGCATCAAACCGCAACACGTAACTAATTGGTTGGATAATGAATTTAACCGACGGTCCATGTTTGCAGCGCTTTACTATCCGTGGATTAAAGTTCCCAATCCCCGTAATGCTGGAAAACCGATTTTAATCCCGCCTTCCGGTCACATGATGGGGGTGTGGTCGCGCACAGATGAAACGCGAGGGGTCTACAAAGCACCAGCCAATGAAACTCCGCGCGGCGTCATCGGGTTATCTTACGATTGCAACTTCCGCGAACAAGAACTATTGAACCCCAAAGGAATTAATTGCCTGCGCACGTTCCCGAATCGAGGCATTAAGATTTGGGGCGCAAGAACGTTAGTAGAACCGGAAAAAACCGAGTGGCGTTATATCAGCGTCCGTCGCTTGATGAGCTATATCAATAAATCGATCGAATTAGGCACTCAATGGGTTGTATTTGAGCCAAACGATCAAGATTTGTGGGCAAGAGTACGGCGGACGGTTAGCAATTTCCTCGAACGACTGTGGCGGGAAGGGGCATTGTTTGGTAGCAGCCCCGAACAAGCGTTTTTCGTCAAGTGCGATGAAGAAATCAATCCCCCTGAAACGATGATTCTAGGTCGGTTGTATATTGAAGTTGGGGTTTGCCCAGTCCGACCAGCGGAATTTGTCATTTTCCGCATCAGTCAGTGGAACGCTCAAGATGAACAATAAAATTAGGTAACGGGCGAGTGAAACGAGGGCATGGTAACAGAAACAAAAATTACCAATTACCCATTACTAATCATCAATTAACAAATCAAAAGGAGTTGAATTATGCCAGCAGGAAACGATGAACTATTAGTCAGTTGTAGGTTTTATTTTGAAGCTGACGGTCTGACAGATAAGCAAATTCTGGAAGTGTCGGGTTTAAGTGCTGAAAGCCCAGCCGCCGGGGCTGACAAGGTAATGGGATCGAGTAAAAACGCAATGAACTTGCGTCAGGCTGCTCCCACCCAAGTCAAATATACTCCGGTTGTCGTCAAAGTTGTTGCTACTACTAACAAAGACCTTTACAAATGGTACGAAGATTGCAACAAAAATGCTGGCGGTAAGTCGGAATGGTCCTCAAATCGGAAAGCCGCTTCGGTTACGGTTTACGACCAAGGAGGAGACATGAAAGCGCGTTGGGAGTTGCAAAATGCTTATCCTACCAAATATGAAGGGCCTAAACTGGAAGCTGGCTCGAATGATGTGGCTAACGAAACCATAACCCTAGTACACGAAGACATCAAACGAGTACAATAGGTAATTTGAGATCTGACATTTGAGAATGAACAGGACCTACGTTTGCGCAAGCTAGAAACCGTGTTTTTTGCTAAGATTTCTAGCTTGTGCAACTATTTTTCTTCTAGAAAAATCCGCTTTCTTTAAGCCGTAGTTGAATTTAAATCGGAAATCTGACCTCGAAAATCTAAAATTAGCCAGGAGGGAAAATGGCAAACCTGATTAACGATTTTCCAGAAATCCTCACAAATTGCCGATTTTACATCGAATTAAAACTAGAGGGGAGCCAAGAACCAGTTGATGCTTATTTTATGGATTGCAAAGGGTTTAAACGCACTCAAGATGTCATAGAAGTTACCGAGGTTACACCCAACCGCTGGGGTGGAGCGAAAATGGGTCAGGTTGTTTGCACAAAGGTTCCGGGGAATGTTAAAACTAACAATATAACCCTACGTCGGGGCATGACTAACTCCACAACTTTGTGGAAGTGGTTTGAAGCAGTTCAAGAAGGAAATTGGGCTAAACAACGTCGAGATGGTTCTTTAACTATTTATGACCAAAGTAATAACTCACAGGCAATATTCCAATTTCAAGGAGCTTGGCCTATTAGTTACATTGTTTCTGATTTAAGTTCTGCGGGTGGGGAGTCGGAAATTGAAGAAATGGAAATTGCTGTAGAAATGTTTACTCGGCAACAATAAGCCGTAATGTTTCAAGATGTTTCAAATTGAATTTGAATTTACTTTACCCAAGGGCTTTTTAGATGCAGATGGAAATTTACACCGCAAAGGTGTGATGCGTTTAGCCAAAGCGATCGATGAAATTTTGCCATTGCGTGACCCCCGCGTTAAGTCTAATCCTGCCTATTCTACGGTGATTATTTTATCGAGGGTAATTACTAGATTGGGTGCATTAGAAGAAGTAACTCCGACGATAATTGAGGATCTTTTTGCTTGCGATCTGAATTATTTGTACCAATTTTATCGTCGCATTAACGAGTTAGAAGAAGAAGTAGAATCAAAAGAACCTACAAAACCTTCTAATTAACAGTTAGCAATTAGCGCTTACCAATGGGTAGGTACCAATCACCACTTATTAACTTTATCGCTGGTGTTTAAGTCATTTAGGACTTCGCGGCATTGCCCAGAAACCGGGTTTTTCACGAATAAAAAGACTTGGTTGTGACCCGTACATTTAATAAAACCCGCCAATTTTTCTGTTCGTGTACATAAGTTCTGTTATTAAAAACTCTGCGTATTATTTCTATCTAATATGGGAGGGGTGCTGTGAGACTCGTCGATTTAGTAAATTCAGTTGGCAGCAATTTTAGGGAGGTAGCAAACTTTATTCGCTACCCATTTCAAAACCTATCTCGGATAGCGACCCGCCACGCGCAAAAAGAGTATGAAAACGTTGAGTTACCCTGGGGTAAAAAGACTGAAACGCGGGAAAATTCGGTTGAGCAATCTAATATACCTGTGGAAAGAAGAAACTCACAAGCAGACAGGATGCTTAACCCCTACTCCCCCCAAGAGTTATTCAACGAATCTAATGCTAGGACATCGCAAGTAAAAGTAGCAAGTAGTAATTTAAATGAAATAGCAAATGCGGTAACGATTGCAGCGGCCGATCGGTTAGCGAGAAAAACCTCTCCCAGCGCAAAAACTCTACCCATTTTACCAACAGATATAGAAATTCGCGGGGGTCGTCGCGGTAAGTATCGAGTTGATAAATGTTTAAAAGATGGGGAAACAGTGCGGTTGTATCAAGGAATTCAGGTTGAAAATAACAAGCCTATTTTAATTAAAGAATATCTGTTAACCGACCGGGAATTTAATCAAAAAGAAGCCAAAGAGCGGAAAGAAAAGTTTGAAAAGCTAGCGAGCTTGAACTTGAAGAATGGGGTAGGACAGGATTTTCGTTTGATTAGTCCTTGGGATGCGATCGCACCTAGCAATGAAAAACGCTGCTACCTAATTTTCGAGCAACCAGTTCACAATAGCCTAACTTTGAGAGAGTATCTGCTAAAAAGCGGGGCTATGACTCCCCACCAGGTGCGCGGAGTTTTGGATCAAGTATTGCAAACACTTTGGTTTCTCCACAGTCACAGACTGCAAACTTTTGATGACGATATAGAGCAAGGCTTCCCCCACGGTTATCTCAGTCTTGATAGCCTTTTAATTGCGAGTAGCAGTCAGCCATCTGCCCTAGATAAACCGCAATTTTTTATCTACGTAGCCGATTTAGCCCTCTGGGAAGATTTATTTAAACCACCCACTGCTAAATTTAGCGAGCGCTCACCCAAACAAGATTTAATCGATCTGGGATATGTAAGTTTTTACTTGTTATGGGGAACAACAGTAGACCCCGATACCGCTCAACCGCTTAACCCCAAGTTTGAACAACATTGGCCTGAATTTAAAGATGCTAGGCTGAATAAATTTATTCATCGTCTATTAGGAATTGACCAGCCCTTTAAAACAGCTTTTGAAGCAAGAAAAGAGTTGTTAGCACCCCTGTCAAGGGAGCTTGAAACGCCACTAGACGTAACAGCAGAAGCGGACAGTTTGGAAGAAGATACTCAGAAATCTTCTTCGTTATCTCGACTGGTATTAACGATTATTCTCTTTGCTTTCCTGGCGGGATTGTTGTTGCAAATTATGCTAAGATGGCGTCAGTCTTTGTCTCAAGTTGAACAGCTTGTTTTTAATTCTTTTGAACCCTGCTGCCTTGCCGAAATTGATCAAGTTCCAACTGAAAGAGTTACGTACATAACTGAGGCTAATGGAATTTGGAGTTATATTCTTAATACAATTAGTTTAGTTTCTTACAAGAAAACGTTTGTAGAAGAACTAACCATTCGCGAGCCGAGATTAACAACATATACGCTCAATATTTCAAACGAAAACATAATAGAAGCAATTAGATTAAAGAGAGCAGACTTTGCCCTTACTACTTTTATAAAAGATTTACCCGATGATATGGAGCAGGTAGAAGTGGCCTATGATGGATTAGTAGTATTTGTAGCTTTCAGCGATAACAAAAGATACCAGAGTGTTCCGAATGCTTTGAACGGCAAAATTACCCTTGATCAATTACGAGAAATTTACACAACAAAAACCTTGAGCAACTGGTCTCCTCCAGAAGGGATTAACCAGAACATCAAAGTTTATATGCCAGTTGATAATCGTCAGGCTGTTAAACTTTTTCAAGAGTTAGTGTTTAAAGGAGATCCACCTCAAAAGTTTAAAAATTTGCCAGAAAAACTGATTAGAGATGGATCGCAAAAAATAAATCAACAACTTAACGAAAGTTATATTTTAGGAGAAATACTCAAAGATTTCGAGCAGAATCAAACGGTGGGATTTGGTTTTGGTTTACTCAGTCGCGTGTTTAATCAATGTGCTGTTTATCCCTTGGCTATAGGAAAAAAGGGTGAAGAAGTTCAGCCATTAGTTCAACAGCTTGGTAACGAAGTAAAACCCATAGAACCGACGATTGATTTATGCAATGATAAAGGAAGTTATTGGCCTAATGTTGAAGCATTTAAGTCTGGTAGCTATCCATTAATTTACCGTTTGGTAGTAGTTTACCCCAAAAAAGATAAAACGCAAGCGGTTGCAGGAAGAAAATTTGCGGAACTGCTAAAAACGGATGAGGGGCAACGTTTGCTGAGCGAAGCAGGACTGGTATCATTGCGAACTTTACCTAAGAGGAATTAAAAGATGAATGTAAAGAAAAAAGATGAAATGGTTCAGTTAATTGATAAAGTTATTTTAGATCCCATGTTGATGAGGAAACTGAGTGATAGAGTTTATGAATTGATGCTGGAAGACTTGAGAAATACTCGCGATCGTGCTGGAAACTATAAAGGGAGGGTCTGATGTCTAAAAACGGTGAAGACACACACGCACTGAACTACGTAACTGCTAATCGCTTTTACGTGGAAATGGAAAGTAGTATTACGGCTTCGTTTAGCGAGTGTTCGGGATTAGGAGTCAAAATCAAAAAAGAAACTTATTTTGAAGGGGGTGTTAACGATCACCAACGGATTGTTTTAGGTCAAGCTGAGTTTTCAGATGTAACTCTAAAACGCGGTATTACCGATGATTTTGTTTTTTGGGATTGGGTAAGTAATACCTTAAGCAATGGCAAAAAAGAACGGCGGAATGTAAATATTTTGCTCTTTAACCAAGCAGGGGTAACCATGCAATGCTGGACGTTAGTAGCAGCCATTCCAATTGGTTGGAAAGCGCCAGCACTCCAAGGCAATTCTAACACGGTGGCGATTGAAGAATTGACCCTAGCTTATGAGGGGTTGAAGATAGCCAAATCAGAAGGAGGAGGCGCGATAAAACTGCAACCGGGACGCCATGCATCTGGTTATTTTTTATAGCAAATTAGTGTAAAACTCCGCTTGGGAGGCAATGATTATGACTTTAAAGCCTCTAGGGTTGAAAGATTCTTTAATTCAACCCACTTCTCTGGGAAATGACTTTAAACTCCAGCGATCGCTATCTCCTTTATGTCAGTCTTTAAATCCCCTAGGGCAAAGCTTGCAGCCATTTGGTAATTCTGTGCTTCAGCCATTAGGAGAGGTAAATAAAGATGGGGAAATTGGCAACTGGGGATTAGACGCAGGGATGCAAATAAGGGAAGATGGAGAAAATTTTGCTGGAGAAATTCCTCAGTTTTTCGATAATCAATTACCTATTCGATCTCAACCTGAGATTAACTCAAATCTAGGCGAGATACCTGATACACAAGATTTAGTCGGAAATTTTCCTACAAATTATCGCTCAAAAAATGAGCCTTTATTTCCAAATGCAGCCGCATTGAATAGTCCTAACGCTGCAACGGAAAATATCGCTCAACTAAAACCATTGGCAATTTCAAAACCTTTAGCTCAAACATCGGTTTTTAATATTTCCCGTTTATCAAGCTTGCCTCAACTTACACAAAGGCAAAGTACATCGAGTTCTGATAATCTGGTTTCTACTTTTGGAGAAACTTTTAGTTTATCTAATTCGATGCCAACGAATACGGTTGATATATTCAACAACGTATCGCCACAAGTTTCGGCCAAGCCAGTCAATAATATCTCTAATTCTGATTCCTTAGATTTACCTCACATCAGCAGATTTAAGGATAATTCTTTAGGTTTTAACAGCCGGTTAAATTCTCCATCTATAGCTAAAATTTTACCACATCCGCCCACAAGTTTTTCTGGCAAGCTAAGTTTAGATAGAGAAAGTTTGCCTTCTTCATCTGCTACTAATATGGGAGAGGGAAATGCGAGCGCACCTACCTTACCTAGCTTAATCCAATCTAAACCTTCTTCAGTACCATCTCAAGAAACTGTATCACTACCGCCAGAAATAGGGGCAACAGAAACCGGAGATTTAACTGCTAAAGCGGATGGAGAAGTGGATGCGATCGCACCAGCTTCACCCAACTTAATCCAAGCCAAACCTTCTCCAGTATCATCTCAAGAAACTGTAGCGTCACAACCAGAAATAAATCGAGACCCACCAAAAAATTTAACGCCTAAAACAGATGGAGAAGTAGATGCGACCCCAAGTTCTACCGACTTAATCCAATCAAAACCTTCTCCCGTACCAACACAAGAAACAGAAAGTTTAACGCCTAAAACAGATGGAGGAGTAGATGCGACCCCAAGTTATACCAACTTAATCCAATCAAAACCTTCCCCAGTATCAACTCAAGAAACAGAAAATTTAACTGCTAAAACTGGACAAGAATTAGATGCGACCCCAAGTTATACCAACTTAATCCAATCAAAACCTTCCCCAGTATCAACACAAGAAACAGAAAATTTAACTGCTAAAACGGGACAAGAATTAGATGCGGCTGCAAGTTCTGCCAACTTAATTCAATCAAAACCTTCTCCAGTACCAACAAAAGAAACAGAAAGTTTAACGCCTAAAACAGATGGAGAAGTAGATGCGACCCCAAGTTCTACCGACTTAATCCAATCAAAACCTTCTCCCCTACCAACAAAAGAAACAGAAAGTTTAACGCCTAAAACAGATGGAGAAGTAGATGCGACCCCAAGTTCTACCGACTTAATTCAATCAAAACCTTCTCCCCTACCAACAAAAGAAACAGAAAGTTTAACGCCTAAAACAGATGGAGAAGTAGATGCGACCCCAAGTTCGGCCAACTTAATTCAATCAAAACCTTCTCCAGTACCAACACAAGAAACAGAAAGTTTAACGCCTAAAACAGATGGAGAAGTAGATGCGATCCCAAGTTCTACCAACTTAATCCAATCAAAACCTTCTCCCGTACCAACACAAGAAACAGAAAGTTTAACGCCTAAAACAGATGGAGAAGTAGATGCGGCTGCAAGTTCGGCCAACTTAATTCAATCAAAACCTTCTCCCGTACCAACACAAGAAACAGAAAGTTTAACGCCTAAAACAGATGGAGAAGTAGATGCGGCTGCAAGTTCTGCCAACTTAATTCAATCAAAACCTTCCCCCGTACCAACACAAGAAACAGAAAGTTTAACTGCTAAAACGGGACAAGAAGTAGATGCGGCTGCAAGTTCTACCGACTTAATCCAATCAAAACCTTCTCCCCTACCAACACAAGAAACAGAAAGTTTAACGCCTAAAA
>NZ_JAMPLN010000057.1:0-30419 GCF_040004035.1 Microcoleus vaginatus FACHB-2002
TGGTTATGCACGGGTTTTGATCTATTTTACCTGTTTTTCTTGCCTCTGACTCTCGATCGCACGCTCTCTTAACCCAGCCCACGTAATATGCGATCGATATATTCAGCAAGCCCTACATAGAAATTTAGTCGGATTTAACTGTAGCATATTTTGGGTTCAAGTTAAGATGCGTTTACCCTGCTGTGGTGGTGTAACTGTGGAACAATTAAAAAAGTATATTGAAGGACAAAATAGACCCGCTGAATAAAGAGTTTGTTTGTCTCGTCATCCACCCGCCGACCGCTCAAAACATAGTTTTGAATTTGTTGAAGGGTGGAATCCACAGCGAAACGCGCTTTTTATCCCCCACTAATCGAAGCGATATAGTGTGGGGATGCCCGTCTGTTTAGCTAACTTTTTTGCAGAACATCAAGCTGACAGCGACAAGACAGGAGACTCCTGCCGAATCGGAATCTCAATAATAAACTCTGTTCCCCCGCCTGGTGCAGAAATACACCCCAAGCTTCCCCGGTGTTTTTCCACTACAATTTGCCAGCTAATCGACAACCCAATCCCTGTGCCCTTACCGGGGGGTTTTGTCGTAAAAAACGGGTTAAATACGTGGCGACGAACCTCTTCCGATATCCCTGGCCCATTGTCCACAATTCGGACAGCTACGCAATTGCTGCTTGTTACTTCTGTGCTAATCCGAATCACGCTAGGATTCGCTTTAATTTCTTCTAGCGATCTCTGCGTGTTCCACTCGTCAATAGCATCGATCGCATTTGCAAGTACATTCATAAATACCTGATTCATTTCTCCCCCATAACAGTCCACTTCGGGCAGGTTTGGGCAATAGTCCCGCACCACTTCAATCGAGGGGCGGTCTGAGTTAAATTTTAGTCGGCTCTGTAAAATCATCAGCGTGCTGTCCATGCCTTCGTGAAGGTTGACCGCTCTCATTTCATATCCTTCTTGCCGTGCGAAGAGGCGCAAAGATAAAACGATTTCGCGGATGCGATCGGCTCCTAAGTACATCGATTTGAACATTTTAGGCAAGTCGTCTTTGAGATAATCTAGCTCGCCGGCTGCGATTTCTGCTTGTATATCGGGAGCCGGATTAGGATAGTGCTTTTCGTAGAGGTCAAGGATAGTGACCAAAGTTTTTGAATATTCCAGAGCATAGGAAAGATTTCCATAAATAAAATTAATTGGATTATTGATTTCATGGGCTACGCCAGCTACGAGCTGGCCTAGCCCGGACATTTTTTCGCTCTGAATGAGCTGGCTTTGCACCTGCTTGAGTTCGTGGAGGGAATTTTCGAGCTCTAGGGCTTTTTGCCGCTCTCGCGCTTCCGATGCTTGTAAAGCTGCTTCTGCAAGCTTGCGTTCAGCAGCCTCCTGCTTGAGGCGTTCATTGGTTTGGGAAAGTTCTGCGGTGCGCTCTTCTACTCGCGTCTCTAGCTCTTGTGTCAAAACTTGTAGCTCGGCTTGCGCTCGCTCGCGTTCCACAATTTGCGCCTGAAGCTTTTTAGTTAGATTTCGCAGATTCAGGTGCGTGATAGCCCGAGCTAAAACTTCTTCCTGTTGAAGGGGCTTAGTGATATAATCAACTCCCCCCACATTAAAGCCTTTGACTTTGCTTTCTGTATCGTCCAGCGCGGTCATAAAAATAACTGGGATATCTTTAGTTAAGTCATTTGCTTTTAGATGTTGACAGGTTTTAAATCCGTCCATATCTGGCATCAGAACATCCAACAAAATTAAATCCGGCTGGCAATATTGCACTTTTTTGAGAGCGCTAGACCCACTACGAGCTACCCAAACAGTGAAGCCATATCCGCTCAAAAAATCCAATACTGAACCCAGATTAGTGGGCGTATCATCTACAATTAAAATGGTTCCTCTGTCTAAAGATTCGCTAGTCATTTTTAGTCCTCATCTAAACTGTTGAACAAATTCTACTAATTTGTCTTCTTCAAAGTTTTTAGTTAATTCGAGCAACTGATTGACAAAAGGAGCATAACGCATATCTATTGCCTTCAGCTTACTGGCTCGCTTCTCAATACTGAGGAGTTCACCTTTCATGGCTAAATCGAACAGGACTGCAACTTCTTCCGAAGGGGGAGCAATCAGTTGTTGGTCTTGGATTTGGGAAGGTGTATCGGTGAAGATACCTTCTGAACTGAAAGTTGTTTGCTCCTCATAAACCCATTCTAAACCTAAATGGTTGCCCAAGCATTCTAATAACTTTTCTGCCCGAATTGGTTTGAGGAGAAAAGCGTTGCAACCAGCCTGGAAAATGCTTTGGGGATCGCCGGATAAAATGCTAGCAGAAGTTCCGATCGCGATTACATCCTTCAATAGAGGAATTTTTCTGATCCGCCTCACCGCTTCAAAGCCGTCCATCACTGGCATTACCAAGTCAATTATAATACAGTCCGGTTGAAATAACAGCGCTTGATTCACGCAGTCTTGACCGTCCGTTGCCTCCATTAATTCAAACCCAATGGGAGCTAAAAGATTAACTAGAACCGAGCGATTTTCCCAGCGATCGTCAACGACTAAAATTTTCCGCCGATCGCCTGAGAAACCCCTGATAATTTTTTCAGGTTCTTTTTGACATCCTTCCCAGCGTTCGGTAATAGGCAACTCTAACTCAAACCAGAAAATACTGCCTTTACCTAAAGAGCTTTGTACTTTCAGTTCGCCGCCCATCATCTCCACTAATTGGCGACTAATTGGCAGCCCTAATCCTGTTCCCTCTATCTGGCGAACTGAACCGCTGGCTTGCTCGAAGGGCAAAAATATTTTTGAGAGTTCGTCCGGCGCGATGCCAATGCCTGTATCTTCTACTTGGAAAATAAATTTCGCTGTTAGGGATTGGGAATTGGCGATTGGTGATGACAAAGATTGCTGAGTCTCCAGTCTGTCTACTTTGAAAGTAACGCCTCCTTTTTCGGTGAATTTTACGGCATTGCCGAGTAAGTTGATGAGAATTTGCCGCAACCTTTTTTCATCGGCTTGGACGCAAGTGGGAAGTTGAGTTAGCGGTTCGTAAATCAAAGAGATTCCCTTCTGTTGGGCGCGAATCTGGCAGATTTCAGTAATGCCTTGGAGAAAGTCTGACAGGTGAAACTCGGTGAGGTAGAGTTCCATTTTTCCGGCTTCGATTTTGGACAGGTCTAGAACGTCATTGATCAGAGTTAGGAGGTGTTCGCCACACTGATGAATGATGTTAATACCAGAATTTTGCTGACTGGTTAAACCTGTGTCTCGTTTGAGGATTTGGGTATAACCTAAAATGCCGTTGAGGGGTGTGCGAAGTTCGTGGCTCATGTTGGCGAGAAATTGGCTCTTGGCGCGGTTTGCGGCTTCGGCCGCTTGCTCGGCTCGCTGTCGCTCTTGAATTTCCACTTCTAGGCTCGTATTTTTGGCTTTTAATTCCTCGGTTCGCTCTTCTACTTTGACTTCTAAAGTGTGATAGAGGTTGGCATTTTCTAAGGCGATCGCCGCTTGTCCCGATAGCATCCGCAAAACTTCTACCCGCTTCGGCGTGAAAGCGCCAGCAATCACGTTGTTTTCTAGGTACAGGATGGCAGTTAACTTACCTTGATATAGGATAGGCGCACACAAAATTGATTTTGGTTTGTGCTGGGTAATGTAGGGGTCGGCGTTAAAGATTTCCTCGCGGCCCGAATCATTTAAAACGACATCTTTCTGAGTTCTGGTGACGTAATTAAGTACTGAGATAGGCACTAGCCCAGAAGTTGATACTGGTAAAGATTCCAGCACTCGGACTCGATCTTTAGTCCCCGCCGCTTCTATAACAAATTGACCCTCTTTTGAGAGAATAAGCGCTCCAGTTTCAGCGCCTGCGTTTTCTATCAAAATTTTCATTAACTTTGTGAGCAAGTTAGGTAGAACAATTTCGCTAGAAATGGCAATAGATGCTTTCATTACAGTTGCCAAGTCTAGCAACTCTGGTTGACCGCCTGTAATGGTCAAAGGAGCAATTGTCATCTTAGGATCGAAAGGGGTTTCGGTGACCGCAGAGGCTCGCGCTATTAATTTCGGGTATTTTTCTTCTAGATGTTTAACTTTAGCTAAAGCTCCCCAGCGCATATAGGCATAATAAGCATCGGTCATGTAGGTGCGGGCAATCTTTTCTTTACCCCATGAAAAATAAAATTTAGCAGCGAGTTCGTGAGCTAGTGCTTCTTCGTTGATATACTCGTTTTCTTTGGCAAGAGCGATCGCTTTCTCGTACATCTCGATCGCTTCTACTTTTTCGCCTAAAACACGATACTTTTCTGCCTCTACTAAATAGAATTTATGCAGATGATTCATTGGGGCATGATATGCCCATTTTTGCAATTTCTCTTGATTAGCTTGTACTCGGTTAAGAATGTCCTCTTGCTCGGACTGTGAAGTTTCAGAATACACAGCTAGCCGTACTAGAGAATCGTATAAATAGAATATAACAACAGTTAGCTGCCCTGTAGACGATCCGAAAGAACTTTCTACTTGAGGGATATTTTTTAAGGCTTCCTGGTAATTATCAAACACATAACAAAGCGCAAGTTTGTGCAAGTATAAGTAATGAATTGCCAGTTGATTGTTGGTTTGCTGGTATAGCGGCAGCATTTTCTCTTCGTCGTACACTTCCCCCTTTAACTGGCATAGATTTTCACTTCTTCCCATCATGTTTAAGACGGCTTGCCAACAGATTTTTGTATTATTAAGCGCTGTTTTTTGGCTGATTTTATGAAGGGCATCTGTGTAAGTTGCTATCTCTCGTTCAAGTTGCATTAGTTGCTTGCCCACAAAAAACGAGTAATGACTCCACACCATGACGGCATAGCCAGCATATTCTAAATCTCCAGTTTCCAGCCCAGTAGAGAAAGCTGACAGGAAAGGTTCTAAGGTATTTCGGACGTGTTCTTTCCAATGTTGAACGGCAGCATACACTAAGTGGCAAGTCTTGACTTCGATTTCTTTGGCATTTAACTTTGACACTAGACGTAAAGCTAATTGACCGAACTCATAGCCCCGCTCAATATCTCCTACCGCCCCGCAAAGAAGAAGACTGTATACCGCATATGCAAAGGGAGACACAGAAGCATTGCCATATTGAACGGATAAATCGACCTGTTTGCACACTGTTAAAGGCACCAGTACGGGCATTCCAGAATAGCAAGCAGAAAATATACTTGACAAAATCCTGATTGCTGCTAATTGATAAGGATCGGTCATTTCAGGGAGATCGATTAAGTCCTCAATTCGGGTTCCGCTCAAAATTGCCGCAGTTTCCCCCAGCGCCTGCCCAATATCAGATGGGTTTGGCGAGTCGGGAAACTCTACCTCCAACTGCTTTAAGACTTGCAGCCCCGTATTCAATGCTTCGACCAGCTTGTTCTGCGCCATATAAGCTTGAATCTGGACTTCGTACACTTTTACTATGTCCAATAGCGTTTTGGCGCAGTTTTGTACTATCTCAACGAATCTCTGCATTCGGTCAAAATCACCACTCAAATATGCTGACTCTGCTGCTTCCTCATGCAGCCTTAATGCCAGTTCATACCGATTTTCCCAACTATCTACTGCTAGCAGAGATAAACCCACTTGCAAATATTTGACGGCGGAATCGTGGGCTGTAGCAGCTTTCGCTTTCTGACCTGCAATCAGATTCAATTGGGCTAGTTCATATTTTTGGGATTCAGTGGTAAGTAAGTCAGTACCATAATTGAGTTGGTTAACTAAAGCGAAAATATTTTCTTTTCGGTCTTCGGGCGTTGTACTTTGCAGCAGCAGTTGACCGATTTTTAAGTGGGTTTCTTTTTTCTGCTCATCTGGAATCAAAGAATAGGCAGCTTGCTGCACGCGGTCATGTAAAAACTTGTAGTCAACCTGCACATCAGTTAAGGTAAAACCCCCCGATTCTTCCTGACTAAATACCAGGGGAATTTTGTATTCATTGCTCAAAGGTAAAATCAACCCAGCTTGAAGTGCTTCCCACAATTGAGCTGCCGTGACCAAGGATGATTCCTGATTGACAATCGCCAAAACTTCTAAGTTAAAAGTGTTGCCAATACAAGCAGCAAATTTTAATACTTTTTGTGTAGATTCGGGCAATTTGCGTATGTTCCTAGCAATCAGCTCGACAACATTGTAATCGGTGATGCCGATCGCTTGAATTTGCTCGATATTCCATTGCCAGACGCCAGAATATAAATCATAAGTCAACAAATCTTCTTGATAGAGAGTTTTTAGAAGTTGACTTAAGAAGAAAGGATTGCCCTGCGTTTTATTAAAAAGTAGAGACGCGAAATTTCGCGTTTTTACAGACAGGGCTTCCGAACCGCCCGATTCATTTAAAGTATCCGCAATTAACTCTTCGACATGAACCAGGTGTAATGGTTGAAGCACAATATTATTCAGCGTCGCACCAGTTTGGCGAATCTTGTCAATTGTTTGAATCGTCGGATGAGTTGGAGAGACTTCGTTATCTCGATATGCCCCAATCAGCAATAAATACTTGCTATCAGAATCAGTTATTAGCAATTCAATTAATTTTAACGATGCCGAATCCGCCCACTGCAAGTCATCGAGGAAGATAACTAAGGGATGGTCAATAGTCGTAAATACGCCAATGAATTGTTTAAAGACGCGACTGAAACGGTTTTGAGCTTCAGTTGCCCCTAATTCTGCTACGGGTGGCTGTTTGCCAATAATTAATTCGACTTCAGGGATAACATCAATGATGACTTGTCCGTTATCGCCTAAAGCGGATAACAGTTTTTCTTTCCAAGTTTGGATTTCTACTTCGCCTTCGGTTAGAAGTTGCTGAGTTAAGGATTGGAATGCTTGAATTAGGGAAGCATAAGGAATATTGCGCTTGAACTGGTCAAATTTCCCTGCAATAAAATAGCCTCGTTGGCGCACAATGGGTTTGTGGACTTCATTGACCAACACTGTTTTGCCTATCCCGGAATAACCGGAAACCAGCATTAATTCGGTGGTGCCACTGGCAACGCGCTCGAAAGTTTCTAGAAGATTTTTAATTTCTTGGTCGCGACCGTAGAGCTTTTGCGGTATATTTAATTGCCCTGCTTTATCCGCACTTCCAACAACAAAGTTGGAAATATATCCGCTAGCCTGTAGCTTTATCAAGCAAGTTTCTAAGTCAAATTTTAGTCCCTCAGTGCTTTGGTAGCGGTCTTCAGCGTTTTTAGCTAATAACTTCATCGCAATCGCTGAAATTTGTGGTGGGATTTCAGGATTTAGCTGGTGAGGGGGAATGGGAGTTTTGGCAATATGGCTGTGTACCAATTCCAGCGGGTCTGTGGAATTAAAGGGCAACTCGCCTGTGAGCATTTCATAGAAGGTAACGCCTAGTGAATAAAAATCAGTGCGGTAGTCAATTGACCGATTCATCCGGCCAGTTTGTTCTGGCGACATATAGGCGAGTGTGCCTTCGAGCAAATCTGGATGGCTGAGCGTCGAATTTTCTCGCTCCAGGCGCGAAGCGATGCTAAAATCAATAATTTTAAGTTTTTCTGTGGCGGGGTTGATGATAATATTTTGTGGTTTTACATCTTTATGAATAATGTTATTTTTATGGATTTCGGCTAAGGCAGAGACAAGCTGGAGACCCAAAGAAATAAATTGAATGGTTGTGATTTTTTTACCATTCATCCAATCGTTGAGAGACTCGGAGCCTGAATCTTCTAATATCAGTGCTAAACCGTTTTTATAGCTTTCTAAACTAATGGCTTTGACAATCGCTTCTACGTTCAAGCTGTGCAGGATTTGATATTCGTGTCGCAAGCGGGTGATGTCAGAAAGAGTGGGATACTCAGCCTTTAGCCTTTTGACGATCACGCTGGAAAAGTCTGAATCCTTCCGAGCGCGATCGACTGAAGTTCTTATCCCGCTGTGGAGGGTTTCAACGAATTGATAGCCAGCTAAGTTGATTGTCATTGTTATTTTACCGATCGCAAGGGAATTGAGCGTGAGGTTAAGGCCGGTTTTAAAACTTAATTATGATTGGAGCTGATTGTAACATAGTAATTTACTCAACAAAAGTGAGCTCATGTTTCGCTTCTGGCAATCGTGGGCTCATGAGAGCGCCTCGCGTGGATATGTTGAAAGAACGCATTCGCGATCGCATTTTGGAGGAGGCTGTAGCACTATGAGGCGGGAAGCAGAACGGCTGCAAGATATATTAGATGCAATAGCCGCAAGCGTTTTTCCCCAGAGTTTCTGATGACAGTAAAAGCGCCCTGTGGTCTAACATAGCCCCAGTTTCTTATTCGCCACAGAAGTGGGGGGGAGGCCAGACTAAGGGATTTCAAAGCCTGGGATCACGATTGGGTATTCTGCTCGTCTAGCTCTCTGCTGCATTTACTATAAGCCTGCCTTGTAAGCGTTACTGAATTCACTGCGGGTGCAGCACAGTTGTAGGTAGTTTTTCGCTCGGCTTTCCCTAATAAAGAATACCGAGAGCAAGTGTAGCTCCCGGTATCAACTTTTCCAGTTCCGTTGTTGTTAAGTAAATCCAATTAGGCTCAATTTGGGAAAATTTGCCTCACTCGATTAAGCACAGCCGATCATTATTGGTTCGCCTGTTCCAAAGCGGGATTTGCTGGAGTTCCAGCAACTTCGGCCAAATTAATCTTGACGACTTTATTGCGGGCTTCAGTGACTTTGGGCAGGGTTAGCGTTAGAATGCCATCTTTGTATTCAGCTTGCACAGAGTCGTTTTGAATGTGTGCGGGCAAGGGAAGCACCCGGTGGAATTTGCCATAGCGGAATTCTGAGCGGACGTAGCCAGATTTTTCGTCTGTGTTTTCGTAGCGACGCTCGCCAGAGATAGAAATTGCTTCGCGAGTGACTTGAACGTCAATGTCTTTGGGGTCAATTCCAGGCAGTTGCGCTTTTAATACGAAGTTGTCCCCAGCATCAGCAAATTCCACCGCGGGCATCCAAGTGGCTTCTGAGTTATCTCTCGTTGTTGCCCGTTGGTCAAAAACTTTATCGAGTTGCTGGCGGATGGTTTCAATTTCTGTGAAAGGTTGCCAATAGCGCATCAACATAATCAGTCACCTCAAAGATTGGTAAGAATTTCTAACTTTGTTTGGGTTGAAGCTCGTTGCTTACAGTTATCATGATGCCACTTGATCAGTTGGAGGAATAGTCAGGAGAACCCTACTCTGTTGGTCGTATTTGCCCGAATAAACGTGAAAAAATCAGAATTAATTGGCAGTGAAGAAAACCGTACAAAGCTATTCCTAGAAACCGACAATACTGTAGGATCGCCATGATGAGCCAGCCGAGCGAACTATGCACAGCGCGATCGTTCCCGGAAGGATCGCCGGTGTTGCCAACCGTACCAAAAACGCGGTGCGGGTGATGTGTAGCAGGCACGTAAAGACGTGCAGAGCCGGCGTGAGCTGCTTTCTAATAGCCATCGCTCGCTGTCTGGCTGTAGTTGAGACTAAATAAAGATGATAACGGTGGCTTTCAGAAGAACTAGAGCCACCGCGCCGGGAGAGAATAAGGGTGAAAAAGAAAACCTATCCACTCCCTTAATGAACAGTGAACGATTAAAGGACTTTCGTCAAGCAGCATACGATTTATTAGTGCTGGCTCTCCTATGCAACCTTCGATCTCATGGATGCAGTAATGACAACAAGGAATGCGGCTTGTTTAGCGGAATTTTCGCGAGCGTCCGCTATTCAATCGTCAATGGTCAAGCGTCTACGAAGCGTTACAAGACTGTAGACCAGACCGGAAAAAACTGATGATGCTGTATATCAAGCAATTACAGCAGCAAGTACCTACAACAGAACATATATTAGTGGCAATTGACCACACTGCATGGGCGAGACCAGACGCTCAAACCTTAAAAGACAGAACCCATGAATATCAGAAGGGCTCCATTGTTGGACAGGGATACAGTACAATGGCGTGGATACCTGAAGCTCAAGGAATTTGGGCATTACCCCTACTCCATGAAAGAATTAGTAGTGGGTCTTCACCCATACTTCAAGTTGTCGATTTTAGTTGACATTGGTACTCCCGCTCAAAGGCCTAAACATAGGGGAAAATCCCCTGGCTGGGCAAAAGGAAAGGTACGGACTAAGGCACCTTGCTATCCCACTGTAAAAAAACGGGTTTCTCGACGCAAAAAGTCTTCAAGATTAGCTGTTTAATCTTCTACCTCTTGAGTTTTTGAGTAACAGCTTGCCTACTCTTCAAAGGCCGCTAATTTTAGCTGTGACCATTTTTTAGTCTAAACTCCAGTAAAATCTAAAATCTAAAATTTAAAATCTAAAATCGATTGACTGACTCTCGCGGTGTGTCGCTGCGAGATTGTCGATTTGATTTGTAGATTGTTCAATGCGACGCACCCTATCACTACTACGCGGAAACTAGGACGAGGAGGAAACCGAAGCCGCCACGCGAAAACCCCAGTTCCTCAACCTGTAGTCCGCCGAATTCCTGTCACGAAAGGCACTGCGGCAATGAACCGCATTGTAGTCCCAGGAACCACCACGCAGCACACGGTGATGACCTGTTCCAGTTTCCCAAGAACTTCCATCACTCGGTGCGCCATTGTAGTTATCATGCCAGCGATCGCTGCACCATTCCCAAACATTACCGTGCATATTATATAAACCAAACGAATTCGGCGGAAAACTCCCGACATCTGTTGTTTGTTTGCGATAAAGTCCCTTCGGCGCAGCACCGTAGGGATAATTGCCATCATAATTAACTAAATCTGGCATAATCGTGTAACCAAAATAGAAAGGCGTTGTAGTTCCGGCGCGACAAGCATATTCCCATTCTGCTTCCGAAGGTAAACGATAAGTTTTCCCTGTTTTTTGAGAAAGTTTCTGGCAAAATTCCACAGCATCATCCCAGGTAACTTGTTCTACAGGGAGTTGTTTGCTTTTGAAAAAACCTTTGAAATGAGAAGGGTTATTCCCCATCAACGCTTGATATTGTGCTTGAGTAACTGGATATTTACCCATAAAAAAAGGAGAGATATTCACAGTACGCTGCGGCCCTTCCTTGTCCCTTCGTTCTGCTTCGGTATTAGGGGAACCCATCACGAAACTGCCGCCAGGAATTGCTACCATGTCTAAGGTTAAACCGCTACCTAAATTTTCCCTAAAAAATTGTGCTTGACGGTGTTGACGGCTAGTTATATTACCCCGCACATCAACTGTCACCACTTCAAAGTCTATTTTTTGTAAATTTATGCTATTTTTGGGCGTTGACTGACTTTGAAAATCTATTAAAACTTCCTCTGCTGATTGATAGCGCTGCTGGATATCTTTTGCCAACAACTTAGATAAAATCAATTCCAATCCCTTGTCTATGGGACTTTTCAAATGTTGCTGCCAATTTGCAGTCCAGCTATAACCGTGTTCCGTCCACAAACCATAAGGATGTACCCCCGTCAGTAGATGAAAAGCCGTCGCCCCCAAGCTAAACAAATCGCTTGCTGCATAAGCTTCACCCCCTTGCATTTGTTCAAGCGCTGCATAACCATGCGAACCAATTTGCGTTCCCTGTGGCGATATCACTGTTCCCGACAACTGTTTGGCAACTCCGAAATCAATCAGCATTAACACACCGTCGCTGCGACGGCGCATAATATTCTCAGGCTTGATATCTCGATGAATAATTTTTTGTTCGTGAATAAACTTGAGAAGAGGTAGAAGTTCGAGTAATAGTTGCTTAACTTGGCTTTCTTGCCAAATTCCCTGATTTTGGAAAAGGTTTAACAAATTATCCCCATCGACAAACTGCTGTACCAGATACAAATATTTGTCTTGTTCAAAATAGGCATCTAGTGATGGAATTTGGGGATGTTGTCCTAGCTGTTGCAGTTGTCTAGCTTCTTGCTGAAATAATTCTACGGCTTTGTTAATCGCCCAAGTTCCCTGGATATCTGGTGCTAATTGTTTAACGACACAGCGTTGATTTAGTTTATCAATATCTTCTGCTAAATAAGTTCTGCCGAAGCCACCTTTACCGAGGAATTTGATCATGCGGAAACGATTTCGCAGGAGGGGTACGAGTTCCAGGCCGCAACTGATGCAATATCTTTGTCCGTCAGGGTTGTCAGGCTTTTCGCAGTTGGGATTGATACAGCAAATCATTTGTTTTATGAATGATATTGTTTATATTGTATAGTGTGTAAGAACCCCGACTTCTGTAATAGGTTTTTACCAGAATCGTGAATTTTGTAAGAAGTCGCGGATTTCAGGTGTGTCTTTAAACCCGGAGATCCCCCCTAGCCAAGGGCGGGCACGGGGGCACCGCCCCTACGAAGGGGGGGACAAGAGTATTCAAAGTCAACCCCTACTCCCCTTTTTAAGGGGGATTTAGGGGGAGCGAAACTTCAGGTTGTCAGACAGATCCAATCCGACGCTCGATCGCATTATAGAACCGATCGCCCATCTCACCCATAGCAACCTCAATTAACACTTGATTGTCAGCACTCACAACCCGCAAAGGTGATTCAGCACAGCAAACTAAACCAATTTTCTGCCACATTTTGGTCAAATGTTCTTGCAGGTAAGACTCCCAAATTTCTTGATTTTTCGGTGCCACTGAAACTACAATGCAGTTGCCCATTTCACCAAACAAAATTTCATCCCAGCGGCTGACATTTGCCGAATTGAAACTAAGATGAATTTCTGCACCCATTTTAGCAGAAATACAAGATTCCGCGAGGGCGATCGCAATTCCACCTTCCGCACAATCATGGGCAGAACCTACCCAACCTTGCCGAATTCCATCCCGACAAACCGATTGCACTTTTCTTTCTAACTCAAAATCTATCCTTGGGGGTTTCCCAGCTACAATCCCGTGAATTGCCGCTAAATATTCCGAACCTCCCAAAGTAGGAGAAGTATCGATTTTTGAGCTTTCAGATGAAACTTCTGAGTTTTGGGATGATTCCCCAATTCCCAGCACATAAATTAAATCACCTTTCTTTAGCCAAGCTTGGCCACAAATCTTCTTCAAATCGGGAATTAACCCCACCATTCCGATTACCGGAGTCGGATAAATTGGTTGAGGATTCCCCTCAGCATCAACCGTTTCATTGTAAAGAGAAACATTGCCGCCAGTAACAGGCGTTCCCAACTCCCGACAAGCATCAGCAATTCCGCGACAAGCTGACGCTAACTGCCAATATCCGATAGGTTTTTCAGGACTGCCAAAATTCAAATTATCAGTAACTGCGAGAGGTTCAGCACCCACACAGCTTAAGTTTCTCGCTGCTTCCGCTACGACTGCTTTTGCACCTTCATAAGGATCGAGATAAACATAACGAGAATTGCAATCAACCGTTGCAGCAACTCCGGGAATCATCCCCAGGGGCGCTTCCTTCTTGCTAAGGGGGGGAGAAACTTTTGGAGTTTCCCTACCTTGTGCCTTTGTAAATAGAGGAATTACTTCTTCTTCCTGTTTGCTTTCGGAAGCTAGAGAAACAGCATTTCCTCTCAGTAGATCTCCCTTAGCAAAGGGGTGTACTTCTAGCCCGTTAGCAAGGGAAGATTGGCAAGGTTCTAGCGGACGCAATCTGACAACCGCAGCATCAGCGCCTCCCGGTAAAACAACAGTATTATTTTGCACTTGATGGTCGTATTGGCGATAAACCCAGCGTTTAGAAGCGATGGTGGGAGTATCTAAAAGCGTCAGCAAAATCTGATTCCAAGTTTGGAAATTGCCGTTAATTTCGATACCTGTAACTGTGGATTGTGGCAGGGAATCCGCCGTCCATTCCCATGCTCTTTTAGCATATTCGGGCGGCTCTGTCAACAATTCTCGGTGATAAATTGGCGTATTATCTGCCAAAGCAGTCGCGGTAATTTCGGCAGCGATTTCGCCTTTAAATAGAATTCGGACGATCGGCTCTTCGATGACTGTCCCCGCTACTACCGCGTGCAATCCCCAGCGGTGGAAAATATCGATTAATTCCTGTTCGCGTCCTTTTTGGGCAACAAACAACATCCGTTCTTGGGATTCCGAAAGCAGGTAGTCGTAGGGAACCATACCGCTTTCTCGAACGGGAACTTTGTCTAAATCGAATTCAATGCCGACGCCGCCTTTTGCTGCCATTTCTGATGTCGAACAGGTGATTCCGGCGGCACCCATGTCTTGGGCGGCGACGACTGCACCGGTTTTGAATGCTTCTAAACAAGCTTCAATTAAGGATTTTTCTAAAAATGGATCTCCTACTTGGACTGCGGGGCGATCGTCCATTGATTTGTCGGTCAATTCTGCACTGGCAAAACTTGCTCCTCCCATGCCATCTCGCCCGGTAGTTGAACCGACATAAAGCACGGGATTTCCGATGCCGGATGCCCCGGATTTTACGATTTCTTGAGTTTCCATTAAACCCAAGGCCATGACGTTAACTAATGGGTTGCCGGAATAAGCAGGATCGAAGTAAACTTCGCCGCCAACTGTGGGCACGCCGATGCAATTTCCATAATGGGAAATTCCCGATACTACGCCTTTGAACAATCTCTGAGTTTTCGCATCGTCTAAGTTGCCAAAACGCAGGGAATTTAAAAGTGCGATCGGGCGAGCACCCATTGTGAAGATATCGCGGAGAATCCCCCCGACACCCGTTGCTGCACCTTGGAAAGGTTCGACTGCTGACGGGTGGTTGTGGGATTCAATTTTGAAGGCGAGTTGCAAGCCTTCTCCCAAGTCTACGACGCCGGCATTTTCTCCGGGCCCGACGAGAATTCGATCGCCCTCTGTGGGAAACTGTTTTAATAGTGGCCGCGAATTTTTGTAACAGCAGTGTTCGCTCCACATGACGCCGAACATTCCCAATTCAGCTTTATTAGGATGGCGACCGAGACGCTGAACGATTTCTTCATATTCTTCTGGTTTGAGTCTTTCAGCGGCAATTTGTTCGGGGGAAAATGGGGATTCGGAGATGGGAGACATGGAAACTCGTTATAAACCACAGGCTTTATTTTAAATGCCCTGTGGTTGCTTAATCTAAAATCTATAATCTAAAATCTATAATCCCAGCCCTTTGGTTGGTTAATCTAAAATCTAAAATCTAAAATCTAAAATCGAATGACTCAACCTCAAAATCTCAATTTTGCTAACCAAAACTTGCGGAACCGTTCTTTTAAAGGGCTTGACTTGTCAGGGGCGAATTTCAGCGGTTGCGACATTCGAGGCTGCAATTTCACCGGGGCGATTTTGAGGGGGGCAAATTTTCAGGGTGTCAGAACCGGACAAAGCCGCAGGCGGGTGAGAAATTTGATTGCTAGGGCTGGGGTGACTGCGGTGACAGTGACGACGGCTGGGGCTTTGATTGGATTGATTGCCGGGGCGGATGCGGGGGCTGTGGCGGTGGCCGGAACGGCTGCTACGGCGATTGCTGCGACTCGGTGCGAGGCTGGGATTGTGGCGGGGGCGGTGGCCGGGGCTGCGGCTGCGATCGGGGCTAGCGGTATTGTGACATTTTTGGGCGGAGATACTATCAGGGGAATTATCTTATTTTTGGTTTCTGGGGTAATTCTTGGGTTAACTGCGATCGGATTTTTTATCGCTGTTGAACAAATAGAAAAATTGTCGATAACGTCGTTTAGAAAGGCTGATTTAACTGATGCTGTATTCGATCCGGGGGCGGTTCTAGATGCCGATTTTTCCGATGCGCGAGGAGTGCCTTGGTAGACTGCACAATTACTGATTTTTTACCCATTCCCGGAATTCTCGCACTGCTGTGGTTGCGCCTGTAGTTTGACAGCGATCGATAAATTCGTCAACTTTTGCAGTCGGTAGCATCGGGAAAGCCAGAGAAAAATTGCACTCGGCATATTCGCCATTTTGCAATTGATAAAACTTGATGCTTCGTCCGTCGTACCGCCAAATCTCTGGTACGCCTAAATCTGCATATAAATCGAATTGATTTAAGGAACTGCTGGTAATATCAATTTCCAGTGCTAAATCTGGTGGCGGATCTTGAGCAAAGTCTAATTCTGTTCTCCCTCTGACCAGTGCTTCATTCTGGATATAATAACAGGAATCTGGTTCTTTACTCGCTGCTTTTTTGCGTTTTTTGATCGTCATCGAGCCAAAGGGGTTGTACTCTAGATTGAGTTCCTCTATGAGAGTTACAATTAACCGATCGATTAGCCTGTTGCGATTTTCATGTTCCGGTAGCGGCACCATAATTTCTAATTGACCTTGATGATAAGCAATTCTGGTGGAACGTTTGTTGCCCAGTTCCGCTAGCAGGATTTCATATAACTGCCAACTGATATTTGGCAGTAAAACTCGCTGTTCGGCGGGCGTTGATGTTCTTAGCATTTTACTTAGGTTTTAAAGCTTGAGTATATTTTAGTTTATCTTTTTGTTTTGCGAACTGAACAAAAAGTATCTGCCGACAGCTACGGTCATGCGCTACTCTAGTTAATAATAGACTGTGGTCATTAGTCCTTGTTGTATGAAGCTGCGATCGTTCTTTTCTTTCCTCATTGCTGGCGTCTTGGCACTCTTAGGCTTGAGTGCCGGCGGTTTTTACTGGCTGACAACTCACACTCCCCTGAATTTGCTCGCCGGCGGGCCGACAACTACTCCGGCTGCAGCTGTGTTTGTCTCGAAACAAGCACCTTTGTTAGCTTCAATGCTGGTAAATCCCGATCGCCTCGAAGCATTGCGACAAGTTTTTGCCACTCCCGAAGAAAGAAGTCGATCGCACGCGGAATTTGAGCAAATCAAAAAAAGTTTCCTCGCCAATACAGGCCTCGATTACAGTAGAGATATCCAACCTTGGATAGGTGACGAAATTACCCTCGCCGTCACAAACCCAGATTTCGATCGCGACAGCAGCAACGGCCAACAAGCCGGGTTTTTGCTGGCCGTTTCCTCCCAAAATGTCGATCGCAGCCAAAAATTTCTCGACTCTTACTGGCGCCAACAATCTCGTGGCGATAAAACCGTGCAGTCGGAAATATATAAAGGCGTGAGAATTAATTATAAACAAGCACCAATATCCCAGAAAAAATCTGCTTCATTTTCGCCTTTTAACCCGTTTTCTCTGCCGACTTCAAAGTTGCCATCCAGCTTCGCAACAGCAGCCGTCGGCGGTAATTTAAATTCTGGGAATAACCAAAGTTTTGTTTTATTTTCCAATACCCCGATTGTGATTCGAGATGCAATTAATAACGTTGAATCAGCTAACCTAAATCTCGATAATACCCCCGAATATCAAAAAGCTTTGCAGCAGCTAACTCAAGGCAGAATCGCTTTAGCATTTGTCAATCTCCCGCAATCAGCCGCCGAGCAAAATCCCCAAGTTGCTCTTAATTCCCTCGCAGTTGCTGTCGGAGTCAACCGACGGGGATTGCTGGCTCAAACTGCTTTAGTGACATCGCGAGAAAACACAGCTTCTCCAACACTCTCCGAACCAGTGCAAGCCTTGCAATACATTCCCTCAGCCAGTCCTTTCGCGGTCGCCAGCACCGATTTAAGGAATTTTTGGGCTGATTTGTCATCAACGGTGTCAGCTAACGTTGAAGTCTCAAATTTAGTCGATCGCACTCTCGCAGATATTCAGCAAGTTTGGGGCGTCAACCTGCAACAGGATATATTTGACTGGGTACAAGGAGAATACGCTTTAGCAGTGCTTCCGAATTCGTCAAATAGTGCTGACTGGATTTTTGCAGCCGAAAACTCTGCTGATTCCCAAAAGGCGATCGACAAACTCGATGAAATTGCCCGCAGCAAAGAATACAGCATCGGCAGTTTCACTCTCAGAAACCAGAAAATTACCGCTTGGACGCAGTTGACAACGACTCCAAATTATGGTAAAGAAAATAATAGAAAAAGTGCGATCGAAACCGAGGCAAAAGGAGTCCGAGCGACCGTCGGCAAATACGAAATTTTCACCACTTCCGTAGAAGCAATGGACGCAGCACTAGAAGCAGCAGAAACAGGCTCTTTAGTTGCCAATCAAGATTTTCAAACCAGTATTGAACCGCTACCGCCATCTAACGACGGCTATTTTTATTTAGACTGGCCCTCCAGCAGGGCAATTTGGGAAAAACAAATCCCGCTGTTGAGGTTAATTGAACTTTCGGCAAGACCATTGTTCGACCACTTGCGATCGCTCACCGTCACCAGTACGGGAGAAATAACAGGAATTCGCAAAGCTACTATATTTATGCGGCTGAATTAGTCAGAAGGAAGGAAGAAGGAAGAAGGAAGAAGGAAGAAGGAAGAAGGAAGAAGGAAGAAGGAAGAAGGAAGAAGGAAGAAGGAAGAAGGAAGAAGGAAGAAGGAAGAAGGAAGAAGGAAGAAACTACGCCCAATTCCCAATGCCCCATTCCCAATAACTAAGGAGTAATCACTACAGACTCCTTCACCTTTTTCTGTTGCCCAAAATAAGCTTGAAATACCTCTTTGGCGATCGGGGCAGCAGCAACAGAACCATAACCGCCATTTTCCACAACCACGGCGATCGCAATCTCCGGCTTCTGGGCGGGCCCGAAAGCCACATACAAAGAGTGATCCTCCTGTCCGATGACCTCCGAAGTCCCTGTTTTGCCCCCCGTCAGCGGAATCGAACCGTCATTCAATCCCTGTCCAGTACCCTCGGCAACTACCGCGATCAGTCCTTCCTTAACCACCTGAATTGTTGAAGGTTTCATCCCCGTATGTACCCGTTGAGTCTCCGCTGTACCCGTCATAGAAGTCAAAAGATGAGGCTTCACCCGATAGCCCCCATTAGCGATCGAACTCACCATCACCGCCGCCTCCAAAGGAGTCACCAAAACCAACCCCTGCCCGATCGACATCGTTACCGTATCACCCGCATACCAAGGTTCTTTATAAATTTTCTCCTTCTCCTCCGGCGTCGGCATTTGACCGTGATCGCCGCCGCCTAGCCCCAAAAGATTCAAATCCGTATCCTTGCCAATTCCCAAGCGTTTTCCCCACTTAGAAATTTGCTCCGGCCCCGTACTAATCCCCACTTGATAAAAAAACGTATTGCTGCTGAAAGCCAAAGCATCCCGAAAGCCGATGTCGCCGTAACCGCCGCTGTGTTCGTTAAAATCAATTCCTCCCACAGTAATGTAAGACGAAGTACCGAGAATTGAGTCCGGCGAAAATTTGCCCGACTCCAGACCCGCGACGGAAGTCACAATTTTAAACGTGCTGCCGGGGGGATAGCCTTGCATGGCCCGATTCAAAAATGGATTTTGCGGATCTTGAAGAGTTTCCCACTCATCCTTAGTGATTTTTCGCGTAAACAGATTGGGGTCAAAAGTCGGGTGGCTGGCCATAACTAATACGGCCCCGGTTTTGACATCCAGCGCCACTACTGCCCCCCGGCGGTTCCCCAGGGCTTTTTCGGCTGCTTTTTGCATGGACAAGTCTATGGTTAGCTGCACCGCCTCACCGGGTTTGGGCGGTGTCTCTCCCATCAGCCGTAATTCTTGATTTTGGGCATTTACCTCGATCAGCCGATCGCCCCAAACTCCCGCAATCTTCTTGTTAGAACTCGCTTCTATGCCCATCTGACCGACAATCATCCCCATCGGATATTCGGGATGAGCTTCCAAGTCTGCTGCGGTAGCCTCGCCAATATATCCGATCACGTGAGCCGCCAAACTGCCTTCAGGATAGTAGCGGTTCGCTTCTGGCCGCACTTCCACTCCCCGCATTTGTCCCACGTGTTCTGCTAGTGGCACAAACACCTCTGGCGGCATTGCTTGCTTGAGCCGCACCGGTCTATAGGATTGAGGATCGACCTCTTTTAATTTTTTTAAAATTTCTTGTGCCGGGATTTTAACCAGCGGACTCAACTTTTCTGCTGTCGCTTTCCATTCTTCCGGCGTTTGTTCTTTCGGCCACAAATATACCGATCGAGCTAAATTGTTTGCCGCTAGCAACTTGCCTTTGCGATCGATAATGTGTCCGCGATTAGCCGCCATGGGCACTAGGCGAACGCGATTGTTTTCGGCTCTTTCCCGGTTTTGCTTTCCTTGTATCAGTTGTAATTCCACCAGCCGACTAGCGTGCAGGCCCAGCAAACCGGTCGCCACCAGCATTAACACGATCGCCCGGTGTATCGGACGCTCTTGTTTCTTAGGAGTTTCCGCCAGGGTTTTGTCAGGAGAGTGAAATGCTGAGATCG
This sequence comes from Microcoleus vaginatus FACHB-2002, assembly GCF_040004035.1. Taxonomy (GTDB): domain Bacteria; phylum Cyanobacteriota; class Cyanobacteriia; order Cyanobacteriales; family Microcoleaceae; genus Microcoleus; species Microcoleus vaginatus_C. The sequence goes on from NZ_JAMPLN010000057.1 coordinate 20,177, forward strand.
AATAAACTTGTCGTTGCATCATTCTATAGGTAGATGTCAAATCCTAGATTTTAGATTCCTAATTGTCAATTGTGAAGTATACATCCTCAAACCGGGGACGATCGGGCCTTGACCGTTGGGGGAAGTGGAATGATTGATCATTAACTTTTGACTAATCATTAATAACTCATGATTGCTGACTAATCCCCCAAGCACCAAGAAATAGCCAGAAAAATCAAGGCCAGGCTCAGCCAATTAGGGAGGTGGAGCCAGCCGGATAGACCTATAGGTAACAATACCAAGGCCTGTGTCAATAGGGAACCGAGCGCCAACAGCAAGACTAAGAGTATCAAATTTATCATCTTGACACCGTACAATTTCGGGTATAAGTCGATCGCCTGTGGCAGAAATCCGAGTGGCACAAGCGAGCGCGATCGTACAGGGATTGTCCTGATAGACATAAGAAAGAGAAGCCAGGAGGTTTTGAACTAATTTAAAAAAACTTATTCTTCCTCCATAGTTTGGATTCTAGGGGCTGCGATGGGTAAATTCTGAGTTGTGGTTTTAAGTTGTGACCGAGGAGTATTGCCATGTTGTTTAATCAGCGACCCAATTTGAAAAACGGTGCGCTATTGGCGGCGATCGCCGCGATTGCCGCCCTACCAGTTTTAGCAGAAACAGCCAATTTCGGCACTTTAACTTTATCGCGAGGTTTTGCAGCCCCAACAGCAGTTTTGAGAGGTTCCACAGGCGGATCGTACTCTCTATCGGCCATAGCCAACGCCGATCGCCACAAAAACAAATGTTTGGGTTTTGCCACCCCAACTCCCGACCACATCATAGTCTTGCAGGAAAACTTTTCAAAACTCACACTCCAACTCAACAGCGGAGGCAAGGACACGACCTTACTCGTACAAGGCCCCGGTAATGCGGTGCGCTGCGGAGACGATATAGGTCAGAATAAAGATGCTGGCATACTTGATTCAGACTGGCAAGCAGGCTCTTACAGGATTTGGGTAGGTACTGTCGAACCCGGAGTCAAGTCTAACTATACAATCTCAGTACAGGAATAGAAAACAGCGGCGCTGTTGGATGGAGAAAATAAAATATCATCAAATTCTCCCCCATCTAGCACTCTCCCACGGTTCCATTCCGTAATATCCCCCAATCTCCTGATCGACCGCTCACTTCCCCCATCCAGTAAAATGTAAAATCGAAAGTGGCGTGTTTAACCAAAATAGGTAACTCCGAAAGTGCTAAAGACTCTTAGAGCTGACTTCAGTATAATTTTCGATCGCGACCCTGCCGCTCGCAACTGGCTGGAAGTTTTGTTTTGCTACCCAGGTCTTCAGGCCCTAGTGCTGCACCGCCTCGCACACTGGCTTTATGTGTTGGGGCTTCCCTTCATCCCCCGCTTGATTTCCCACATTGCTCGCTTTTTGACCGGAATTGAAATCCACCCCGGGGCAACCATCGGCAAAAGCGTATTCATCGACCACGGTATGGGGGTTGTGATCGGCGAAACAGCTATTATCGGCGATTTTGCCCTAATTTACCAAGGTGTCACCCTTGGCGGTACTGGCAAACAAAGTGGCAAGCGTCACCCTACCGTCGGCGAAAACGTAGTTGTAGGTGCCGGCGCCAAGGTACTCGGCAATCTGCAAATTGGCAACAACGTTCGCATCGGCGCAGGTTCCGTCGTACTCCGCGACGTACCATCTGACTGTACAGTGGTAGGGATTCCCGGCCGCATCGTCTATCGATCGGGAGTGCGCGTCAATCCCCTAGAACACGGCAGTTTGCCGGATTCGGAAGCTGTGGTAATTCGCTCTTTGCTCGATCGTATCGAGTCCCTCGAACAGCAAGTAAAAAGTTTGCTTCCTCAAGCATCTGTCTCCTTAACTTCTGATCCCAATTCCCACAATTTTCACTCAGTATCAGAAGCTTTAAACCAAGCCAGCAATGTAGCCTTAGCCGAAAAAACACAGCTAGTTACAACCCCTAGCTGCAAGTTAAAAGATAAAGCAATTCAAGAATTTTTCGACGGCAGCGGCATCTAAAATTTGAATTGGGCATAGGGCATAGGGCATAGGGAATTGGGCATAAGGCATTGGTGAATGTTAACTGTTAACTGATGACTAATAACTAATGACTACTGACTAATGACTACTGACTTCTTTTTCAAGGATTAACCGATCGCACAGACCAATTTCCCTGCCCGTCGCGCCGATAAAGCGACCGATTTTGCGGTTCCCCCCGCAACTCCAACAAATCCACCGTTTCCGGTTCCAACAACAGCAAGCAAAAATTAGGCAGCGGCTCGATCGCATCTGGGGAAGCAGAATCAAAAGCACTAGCCTCGGCTTTGTCATCCCCCGGCTGCGGCCAAGCAAACTGTGATCTAGCCGCCTCAGAAAGCTCCTGCCAAGTTGTGCACCGTGATGAGCATAAATGGGCCTCTGGATAATCTGCCCCTACCAAAACTAGCTTTCCAGCAATCCGAAATTGTTCGCGAGTTTTCGGGAAATACCAGCAAATTTCCCCCCAAGGATAGAGGTTAATTTCCTCGGCCTTTTGGCTGCGAATATCTGTAATAAACTTTAACTGATTAGTATCTGCTAAAAAGCCTCGAAACACCACAGTGCGGTTGGCAGGACGCCCGGTGGCGCGAACAGTTGCTAGTTGCAAGTAGCGGGCAAAAGCAAGACTGCGGTTGCGGTGGAGGGCACGAGCTAAGGGCGATCGCCAAAGTGCTAAAGACATAAATGAAGGAAGAAGGAAGAAGGAAGAAGGAAGAAGGAAGAAACAGTTATCCGTGAATTCCCTGTCATGCTATTGCTAATTTTATGTCAAATTCACTCTCAAAACTCAAAACTATTGAAACTCCCCACAGTGGCTACCACTGGGACGGCAGTTCCCGCCGCTTTTTTGAAGGCTGGTACTACCGAATAACATTACCGATTCACGGACAATCCTTTGCATTCATGTATTCCATCGAAGACCCCAGAGGCGGTCAACCTTACAGTGGCGGTGCAGCTCAAATTCTCGGCCCGAAAGATAGCTATTTGTGTCGCACCTTTCCCGATGTAAATAAGTTTTGGGCGCAGCGAGAAAGCTTGGGTTTCGGACATTGGGGCAAAACTGATTTACAAATTAAACCCCAATATTTAGAGCCGCAAGTATTCGACAGCCGCGTCGAAGAAGGCTATCAAGCTACTGCTACTTTAAATCAAGGTTATCTGCACGATCCGGGTAGTGGCAGTCGCTGTTTTTGGCAGTACAAAATTAAACCTATTTATGGCTGGGGAAACTCTGAAGAAATCCAGAAATCTACGGCGGGAATGCTATCTTTTCTGCCCGTATTTGAGCCTGGATGGCAAATTTTAATGGCTCACGGTTTAGCCACGGGCTGGATCGATTGGAACGGCGAACGCTACGAATTTAAAGATGCTCCTGCTTATAGCGAAAAAAACTGGGGCGGTGCTTTTCCGCAAAAGTGGTTTTGGGTTAATTGCAATTGTTTTCAAGGCGAAAAGGACTTAGCTTTAACTGCTGGCGGCGGCAAGCGGGGCGTGCTGTGGTGGATGGAATCCGTAGCAATGATTTGTCTGCATTACCGAGGCAAGTTTTACGAATTTGTGCCTTGGAATTCCCAAGTTAGTTGGACTATTCAACCTTGGGGAAGCTGGAAAATGCAGGCTAGAAACAGCCAATTTGAAGTTGAGTTGATTGGCACTACAAACAGTCCTGGTACTTATGTGCGAACTCCTACAGAAAAAGGCATGGCTTTTTGCTGCCGGGATACGACGCACGGCGAATTGCGCTTGCAACTGCGAGAATTGTTGGGGGGAAATATGGAAAAAAATGGCAAGCAGCGTTCTAGAATTATCTTAGAGGCTCAAAGTTCTTTATCGGGTTTGGAAGTTGGGGGCGGGCCTTGGGATGAAGTTTGGCGATCGAATTAAATCATTAGTCATTTATCAGCAGTCAGTTAACAGTAGTCAGAACAGCCATGATCAATTTACTCAGTTGGCAATTAGGCAAATTCTACCGCTGCCAGCGGTTACAACAAGCTCTCAAGGCGATTTTGGGACTAATTTTATGTTTGAGTACAATTTTGATGCCGACGGAAATTGCTAGTGCTGCCGGTGATTTGTCTCGCCAACCAGTCACCGAAATTACGGTTAGTTTAGGTAACGAAGCTGGGGAACTCAAATTGTTTCCCAATCTGCTAGAATTTGAATCGGGCAAGCGCTATAAATTAGTGTTAAAAAACCCTAGTTCGCAGAAACATTATTTCACTGCCAAAAACTTTGCTGATGCGAGTTGGACTCAAAAAGTTGAAGCGGGTAAGGTGGAAATTAAAGGAGCGATTCACGAATTGGAACTTAAACCGGGCGCTATGGCAGAATGGGTGTTTGTACCGATGAAATCGGGAACCTACAACCTGCGGTGTACGGTAGCCGGACATACAGAGGCGGGGATGATTGGCAAACAGAGGCGGGGATGATTGGCAAAATTACGATCGCCTCTTAAATGCGTTAATACATTAAGAGATTGACTAATTTTTGTGTAATCGGAAAACCAGTCTGACGCTCAAAATGTCTGAACATCGGACTAGGATTTGCCTCTAAAAATACATACTCACCGGTTGGATTGAGACGCCAATCAATAGCAGTCCAATCGAGCATAAATGCCTTTAATATTGCTAAACATTGTTCGTGAACTGATGCGGGCAAATTTATTGGAATTAGCTCGGACTCTATATCTTCCCGAAAGTCCAAAGCTTGACTGCGAATTTCCGCCGAATCAACTGATTCACCAATCACATAACTGCGAATGTTTGTCCCAGGAATATACTCTTGTATTGTGATTGGAGAAATACTCAAAGCCAAGTCCAGCCGATTAGGTTCTAAATGTGCCTCTGTTACCAACTTGGTATGAGCGCCACCATAAACGGGCTTAAAAATTACTTTTTTCTGAGATTGGACAAATTCCCTAACTTGCTCTGGATTGTTACTGATTAAAGTTGCAGGAATTGTCACTCCTATTTGCTTTGCCAGACTCAGTTGTAGGGGTTTTTCTTTATGAAATTGGTAGGCCTGCCACGAATTAATCCAGCGAGCCGGACAAGCTTGCATTAGCGATCGCACTGTACTCATGGAATCGTTCAATGCAACTTGCTGTTGATTTGCATCTTTTAAAGGTGCAACGCCAACACCGGAAAAATTGCGCCAAAATACACTGTGAATATCTTGAAAATTCAACTGGCGACCTCCGGGTAGCGTCAAGCACCCTACCAAGGTATCAGGTTGCCAAGACAGACGTAACTGTCTTGGAAACAGATAGGTATCTAAATAATCTACTTCTGCACCGGCTTGGGTGAGAGCATTTTTTATATGAGCAGCATGAGCATCGGAATCATTACCCAGAATTAAAATGTTCATGGGAAGTTTAAAAATAAAAATGTGCTAAAATTAAGTACAAATATGAAAAGTCGCATCACTTGTTTTGAGAGTGTTGCAACTTTTTATATATTGAAAAAAACACTCGAATGAGGCTGAATCTTTGAAAGTCTTATTACATAAACAAGCGGCATAGTCCAGGAATTAGCCAGAATTTCTACCATTGTCGGCACGAATGAGATTACCAATCAAGAGGGCATCCACCGCCTTCAAACCAAGCTTTTGTGTAATATCCTCCACCCTCTTCACCTATAGCCAGAGTGGTTAGCGGAGGGTCAATAGGAATAGGCTGGGGAGGAAATCCTCCTCCTCCTTCACTTCCCGGACAGGGAGCTGAGATACACTGTATCCCACCACCTTCTTCACCTATAGCTAGAGTGGTAGCTATTAATCCACCTCCGATGCGGGTGGACTCTTCATCAATTAGCGTCTCTTCAAAATCCAAATCAATTGCTTCGAGATCAGCAATATCTAGATCAAAAGGATGATTCATAAAATTATCCTACTTGAGTAAAAGATTAGGCTTGTTTACCCATAATCTAAATCAAGAGGATGAAGTGATGTTGCCATTTTGGCAAGTTTCAAAGTAAGTAGTGTAACTGTCAGTTAAAAAATGTTAAGCTGACTCTAGCGGAGCCATTGTCAGTCCCGCACGGCCCAATTGCATATGATAAAGTTCTGCTTGCTCTTGCGGGCCAACCCAGACGGTGGCCTGGCCTTCGTGGTGGATTTGGTTGGCGAGTTTCCAAGCTCGATCGCTCGTCATCCCTGGAATGTATTTCGTCAAACATTCCACAACGTGCTGGAATGTGTTGAAATCGTCGTTGAGGACTATTACCCGATAGTTGGGATAAGGTTTGCGGGTAACTTGACTCGATCGAACGGGTGCTATGGTTGGTGAAGAGGTCATCGCGCGAACAGCCACTAAAACTACAAAATTCGTAAAATAGTTACCTCTAACATTATAACACAATTTCAGATTTTTTTAACCCCTACTTGGTATTTTGATCCGCTTCGGGGTTTATTTTCACCACCGGGCCCTGCGTTAGATTTCTCCAGAAACTGTGGGGAGTAGGAGTTAGGTATCCTGCCCCCCATTGACAGGCTTTTCGGGAGAAATCTATTGCACCGCGCCGATTAAACTAAAGTTAACACTCGATTGAGATCGGAAGTGTCGCCGTCAGAATAGGCTTGCAGCAGAAGTTGCTTTAAATCTTCAATCAGCGGATAGCGGGGGTTCGCTCCGGTACACTGATCGTCAAAAGCGCGATCGGCCATTTCCTCAACGCGAGCAAAAAAGAAATCATCGCTCATTCCCTGACTGGCGATCGCCTCCTGAATCGTGCTAGGAATATCTACCTGACGCTTCAGATCTTCCACCGCTGCGATCAACTTCTCCACTTTCTCCTCTTCTGTATCGCCGCCCAAATTCAGATAGTCTGCAATTCGAGCATAACGCCACTTGCTGTTAGGATACTTGTTTTGAGAAAAAATCGCTTGTTTGAACGGAACATCCGTTGCATTGTAGCGAATGACATGGGAAATCATCAGCGCATTCGCTAAACCGTGAGGGACATGGCAAGTTGCACCTAATTGGTGAGCAATTGAGTGACAAACCCCCAGAAAAGAGTTGGCAAATGCCATCCCGGCGATCGTAGCAGCATAATGTACTTTCTCCCGCGCTTTCGGATCGTTAGCACCATTTTTGTAAGCGCTGGGCAGGTATTTAAACAGCAAACGAATCGATTCTAAAGCCAAACCATTTGTATACTCAGAAGCCAACACAGAAACATAAGCTTCTAAAGCGTGGGTTAGCGCATCAATGCCGCCGTAAGCAGTCAGTTTCCGGGGCATATTCAGCGTAAGTTCTGGATCGACGATCGCCATACTCGGAGTCAGAGCATAATCTGCAAGCGGATACTTAATCCCCGATCGTTCATCGGTAACAACCGCAAAAGGCGTGACTTCCGAACCAGTTCCCGAAGTAGTTGGAATTGCCACCATAATTGCCTTTGAGCCCAAAGGCGGCAGTTCGTATACCCGCTTGCGAATATCCATAAACCGCATCGCCAATCCTTCAAACTCAATTTCTGGATGCTCATACATCAGCCACATTACTTTAGCAGCATCCATCGGCGAGCCACCACCAAAAGCAATAATCACATCTGGATGGAAACTATTGCAGATTTCTAAACCTTTGCGAACAGTAGCAAGGGAAGGATCGGGTTCCACATCGTAAAATGTGTAGTGATCGATGCCGATTTCTTCCAAACTCTCTGTGACTTCCTTAATCAATCCCAATTCAAACAATGGTTTATCCGTCACAATCAAAGCACGTTTCTTACCTGCAAGATCCCTCAAAGCTACAGGAAGACAACCCGACTTAAAATAAATCTTGGGAGGAATGCGGAACCAGAGCATATTCTCGCGCCGTTCTGCTACGGTTTTGATATTCAGCAGGTGATGGGGTGTCACGTTGACAGAAATCGAATTATCGCCCCAGCTACCGCAACCGAGGGTAAGGGAGGGATCGAGGCGGAAATTGTACAAATCGCCGATCGCACCTTGAGAAGAAGGCGTATTAATCAGCACCCGCGAAGTCTCTAGTTTGCTTTCAAAATAACGAATGTGTTCCTGATTGTGGGGGGCGGTGTAGAGTACAGAAGTATGTCCGTGTCCGCCAAAAATTATCAGCGCTTCAGCTTTTTCTACTGCTTCAGTAAAGTCCTTGGCGCGGTACATGGCGAGAATCGGCGAAAGTTTTTCACAAGCAAAGGGTTCTTCTTTACCAACCGCATCCACTTCTCCAATCAAAACCCTGATGTTTGACGGCACTGTAAAACCAGCAATCTGGGCCACCTTTTGCACCGATTGTCCGACAATTTCGGCATTCAATCGACCATCAATTAAGATTACTTGCCGCACTTTTTCTCGTTCTTCAGCATTCAGGAAATAAGCACCGCGCTTGATAAATTCCAGTTGCACTGCATCGTACACCTCATCCACAACAACCACCGATTGTTCCGAAGCACAAATCGTGCCGTTGTCGAAAGTTTTGCTGAGCAAAATTGAGCTGACAGCCATTTGGATGTGGGCGGTTTCATCAATGATGGCGGGAGTATTTCCCGCGCCGACACCGAGGGATGGATGCCCTGAAGAGTAGGCCGCTTTTACCATTCCCGGCCCGCCAGTTGCCAAAATTAGTTTGATATCGGGGTGCTGCATCAAAGCTTGGGAAAGCGGCACAGTTGGCTCATCAATCCACCCAATAATATCCGGTGGTGCTCCTGCCGCTACAGCAGCATCGAGGATGATTTTTGCCGCCGCAGCCGTGCAGGATTTTGCGCGGGGATGGGGCGAAAATATAATGCCATTTCTCGTCTTGAGCACGATTAAAGACTTAAAGATGGTGGTGGAAGTCGGGTTAGTTACAGGAACGATACCCGCCAGCACTCCCACGGGTTCGGCAATGCGTTCGTAGCCAAAATGCCGATCGGACTCGATAATACCGCAAGTCTTGTCGTTTTTATATTTGTTGTAAATCATTTCCGAGGCAAAATGATTTTTGATTGCCTTATCTTCGATGACTCCCATTCCCGATTCTTTGACTGCGGCCTTGGCTAAGGGAATGCGGGCGGCATTAGCGGCTAAAGCTGCTTGCTTGAATATGCGATCGACCTGTTCTTGAGTGTAGGTGGCAAATTCAGCTTGGGCTGCTTTCACTTTTTGAATGAGGACTTCTAATTCATCTACATTGGTAACTTTCATGGGTTTTTTCCTAATGTTTTTTTTGTGATAATTATTGCCTCAATCTTTGATTGGTAGGGAACCCGCAGATTAACGCAGATAATTTCAAGATTGTTGGTGACTTGTGAACGCGGTCTTTTAATTATTATATACCGCTAGCTCCGATCGCATTGACGCCGCGACTGCGAAAAATATCAACAGTTTGTTGCACGAGTTCCGGTGAAGCTGGAGGTGTATCCTTGAGTTCGTAATCCAGTTTTAATTGTTCCCATTTGTATTCTCCCATTTTATGAAAGGGTAATACTTCTAATTTTTCCACATTGTTCAGATTGGCAATAAACTCCGCTAATTTTTCTACGTTTTCGATGTCATCTGTGAGGTGAGGAACTAGAACGAAGCGAATCCACGTCGGTTTGCCAATTTCGCTGAGATATTTGGCCATTGCTAAAGTAGGCTCGATCGAAACGTTGGTGACTTTGTAATACAGATCAGGAATGTAGGATTTGATGTCCAATAAAACCAGATCGGTCATTTCCAGAACCGGTTTAGCAACTTCTAAAAGACAGAACCCTGATGTGTCTAGGGCTGTATGCAAACCTATTTGATGACAGCGACTAAATATTTCTTTGACAAAATCCGGCTGCATCAACGGTTCGCCGCCGCTGACTGTAACGCCTCCTTTCCGCAGGTAGGATTTACATTTTGTAATTTGATCGATTAAATAATCGACGGTTACTTCTTTACCATCGTGGGAAGTGCGACAGTCGGGATTGTGACAGTAAAGACAGCGTAAGGGACAGCCTTGGGTGAAGACGATAAACCGGATTCCGGGGCCGTCTACGGTACCAAAAGTTTCGATTGAATGAATGCGACCAATTCCAGACATTTAATTTGCTGTTTGTTGGTTGGGATTTTGAGAGTAGGGATGAGCGGGAGGGCCTGACAGGTGTAGGTTTTTTACAACTAGGAGGAGTTACAAGTATAAAAGGCATCCACAGGAGTGTGAGGGAAGGAACTCCAACGCTCCAGATGAATGGGAATATTGTTGAGTA
>NZ_JAMPLN010000058.1:0-29989 GCF_040004035.1 Microcoleus vaginatus FACHB-2002
GGTGCGCTGATGAGGAAACTGGTGCATTTGGCTTTTGGGATTTTAAAATCCCAAAAGCCTTTCGACCCAAATTATTTACTCGCGACCCCTTGACAGTTCAAGACAGTATCTACGAGATCGTAAATCATACAATTACCAATAATCAACAACACGACACGGAATGCACGGATACACGGATAGCTGTTTTTACCACTTACCAGTTACCAGTTACGAATAACTAATAACTAATAACTAATAACCCTTATGCTATATTTAGCCCAAGTACAAAAGAAGCAAGTTTTAGGCGACCTCGGTCTGCAATTGCTGGCTTGCCAAAATTCTGATAATACTTGGGCTATTCTTAGTGAAGAAAGTTTCTTGACATTACCGAAAGATTTTGCTCAAAATCCAATTTACTCTGTAACTAATGTTTTAAATGAAGGGATTTTAGTATTAGCAAATGTTGACGAAAATAGCCAGGTTTTGGATATTCAAGCAGCGACAAACTGGGTGCTACACTTAGTAGAGAAATATTTAACAACAGGCTTTACTCCCGATTTTTTGCAACAAGAAGCCCAGAAAGCAGAAGATTGGAGGCAATCTCTCACTTTGCAGAGTCAAGAATTGTCTCGCCGTTTGATTGAAGTTGAAGCCCGCCGAGAACAAATTCAAAATTTAGAAGCAAAACTCCAGCAGGAAAAGCAATTGTTGGAAAGTTCGATCGCCCAGTTGCACATTCCGCCCGCTACTCCACTAATTTGACTTCTAATTTGACTGAAATTAACACACCAAACGTAGGGACACGCCACTACCGCATCCCCACAAACCTAATATGCAATTTGCTGGACATCATATAATTTGTAACTTGACAAATACCCCTTATCCGTTGCCGAATCGCCAGCAAAATTGCCTGCAGCTAAAGCACTTTTGACTTCAGCCAGGCGGCGGGGAGACACAGCAGTTTCTGAGAATTGCGAACATAAGCGCGCTTCTGGAAAACATCGTATTGATTGCGTTCGATCGCATTTAAGATTCTGCTGTACAGCATTGTAGCCGCCCAAACAGTCCAGCGGATATCGGGACTGAGAACTTTAATTCCCGGTTCCGCGCTGGCGTATAATTTGCGAGCTCGCTGAATTTGAAACCGCATCAATTCCCGCCAGCGGTTGTCAATTACACCGTTGAATAAATCTTCTTCGGTGTAGTTAAACAAGGCTAAGTCTTCTAAGGGAAGGTAAATGCGGCCGCGGCGGGCGTCTTCTCCGACATCGCGCAGAATATTAGTCAACTGCTTGGCAATACCAAGGGAGATGGCTTCTTCTTTGGGAATTTTATTACCCCAGTGCCAATTCCAGTTAGCAGCGGAGCTCGATTCGCCTACACCCATGACAGACATCGACATCAGCCCTACAGTACCCGCTACTCGATAACAGTAAAGATTGAGCTCTTCAAAAGTTTCGTAGCGGCTACGGTACAAGTCCATTTGCTGGCCCGCAATCATCTCTCGAAACGGCTGAATGTCGATCGGGAAACGAGACAGCGTATCCACCAAAGCTACGTCGTAGTCGTCGTGAGGATGGCCGGCAAACACAGATTCTAGGCGTTTTTCCCACAGATTGAGGGTTTCAGGGGTCGTTGCATCAGAACCCGGCCCGTCTACGAGTTCGTCGGTGCGGCGGCACCAGACGTAAATCGCCCAAATCGCCCGACGCTTGGCTTCGGGCATGAGTTGAGTGCCTAAATAAAAATTTTTGGCATAACTCGCGGTGACTTGGCGGCACAGTTCGTAGGAGTCATCCACAGAAGCCAGAGTTCTCATGCACTGGAGTTTTGACAGTTGCAGCATCCGAGAATAAGAAATTTAAAGATTAGAACTGATTTTCCCCCGTTTAGAAAACGGGAGTTTTTTACGTCTTTATGAAAAATTCTTAATTTTTCATTGGTTATTGGCCGTTGAAATAGCCTGCGCTGTCAGCTTACCAGAAAGCACGGCACCTTCCATACTCGCAAGATAACGCTGCATCGTATAATCCCCCGTTAGATAGAAATTGCTAATGGGAGTTGTTTGTGTGGGACGGCACTGCTGGCGTCCGGGAGTGGCTTTGTAGACGGAACGAGGGGTTTTGACTACGTGATATTTGAGCAGTTTGGCTGGTTCTGGGATTTGATCGGGAAAGAGTTTTTCTAACTCGACCATTGTGGCTGCGACGATATCTTCGTCAGATTTGCCTATCCAGTCTTTGGCCGGTGCTAAAACCAGTTCCAGCATGGATTTGTCTGGGTTGGCATATTCGCGGCAGGTGTTGCTCATGTCGGCGTAGACGCTTAGCAGGGGCGATCGCGAGAACAGCAAGTGATCGATATCAGTTAATTTGCGATCGAACCACAAGTGTACATTAATGACGGGTACTCCCTCCAAGCCTTCGAGCTGTTTGAAATAATCCATTTCGCCCCAAGGTTTCGGCATCATCAACTTCAGCGGGTCAACCGGCATCGCGGAAACGTAAATATCGGCCGTCAGAATTTCTGACTCTGCCCCTTTTACTCCCCGAATGTGGAAGCCGCGCACCGTGTTGTCATCGTTGAGCAAAAACTCTTTGATGGGTGCATTCAGCCGTACTTCACCGCCGCGCTCAGTTATGTAGTCTACCATTGGCTGACACAACCTCTCTGTGGGGGAACCGTCTAAAAAGGCCATTTTCGAGCCGTTTTTCTCTTGCAAGAAGCGGTTGAGGGCTGTCAGCAGTATGGTTGCAGAGATTTCGTGGGGGTCGATGAAGTTGAGCGCCTTGGACATGGCGATGAATACTTCTTTTTCGACTCTGGGGGGGATGTTTTGCTTTTTGAGCCAGTCGGAAAACGAGTATTTGTCCATTTCTTCGACATAGTTTTGACCCTGAAGCATCGCCGGAATCAAACCTATACCGAAGCGGATTTTTTCGGGCCAGGTGAGCATATCGTTGTTACTCAAGATGGCTGCGACGCCGTTGAAGGGAGCCGGAAGGTCGGGAAAGTCAAAGCGGGAATAGGTTCCGGGGGTTTCCGGCTGATTGAAAATCATCGAGTGCTCTTTCCATTGCAGCCGGTCTTCAATGTCAAGTTCTTTGAAGAGTTGGAGCATATTCGGGTATGCGCCGAAGAAGATGTGCAGGCCGGTTTCATACCAGTCGCCGTCTGCATCTTTCCAGGCGGCGACTTTGCCGCCGAGTACGTCCCGACTTTCTAGGAGGATGGGGGTGTGGCCCGCGTCGGTAAGATATTTAGCGCAGGAAAGTCCTGCTAAGCCTGCTCCGGCGATCGCAACTCGCATTTGATACTACTTGGCCTCTGTGTTCGCTTCGGTTTAATTATACTTTACAACTCGTTACATTTTTTGGGTTTTTGGGAAAGGGCAAAGGTGCAGGAGTGAAAAGTACGAAGGCTCTCGGTTATCTTTGAGATTTTTTTGCCATGCAGTTGCCATATAACGCCATGCGTGTTAATCTGATTATCATCGACATAGAGGTAAGAATTATGGGCGATTTTGTCAGAGACGAGACTTTACTACACGAAGCTAAAATTGTCTGGCTTGAAGATATCAGTAAAATGCCTTGGGTCCGAGAGATAGAAGTAGGGTTTTTTAGCAAAAAAGGGATCTCTAAAAAACTGCTTTCAGAGCTTCAGAAAGGTCAAATCTTAGTGGGATACGCAGAATTAGAAGACAATGCTCCTCCTCTGTGTGTTGAAGGAAATCGCAAGTATTTTCACAGGCGGATTTTCACACTTCGTGAAAATGACTATGAACTTTACAGAGTAGATGACCCGGCCACGGCAAATCATCCTACTGAAGCAGTGGAACCATTAAGTGTAGAACCTAAACACAAGGGGCTATCTCCGAGTAAGAAATCTCAAATAGCTGTGAGAGTTCCCCGTACTCTTTTTAGCAAGCTCAAAAGATATGTTCAGCAAACGGGCATATCTCAAACTGATGTCATAGTTAGCGCTCTAGCTAAGCATCTAGATTCTGTAGAAGATTTACCAATGATTCAAAGGATACTAGAACTTGAAAAAAGAGTTGCTGCATTGGAAATTAAGATATAGTAGAGGCCTAAATTAGGTAAATAATCGATTTGTAAGGTGGCACTCGCCACCTTAATGCACAATTTATATAGACTCCAAACTTAGTGTAAAACTATGGTACAAACAATTCAAGCTCGAAATGTCACGATGTACGATTTGAGAACAAAATTTGAAATTGAGTTAGTGGAAGATGACCAATTCTTTCGCGAGTGGCAAGATAATTTGCCAGAAATCTCGGAAGCTGAGAAACAGCGACTAGACAGAGTTAAAGCAAGTTACAGGAATTTGCTAGAATATCCCCCACTTCTAGAAAATACAGTCAAAATGGTGGTGCTGTCTCCGCTTTTGGATTTAGCTGATTTTTATCTTTCTCCTTTTCATGTTACTTCAGAAAAATCTGTAGAAATTGTTGAGGAAGACGAGGGAGTGATTGTGAGGGGACAGTTGGATGTTGTGGCTTTGTTTAAGGAGTTTTGGGTAATAGTTATCGAGTCCAAGCAAGCGGCGTTTTCTTTGGAGGTAGGGATTCCGCAGTTACTGGCTTATATGTTAGCTAATGTGAGTGCCGATCGACCTACTTACGGATTGTTAATGAATGGGGCAGATTTTCTATTTGTCAAGTTAGTTAAGGGGGAAAAAGCACAGTACGCTTTTTCTCGGAAGTTTTACCTTTTCAATCCGGGGAATGATTTGTATAGCGTGCTGAGTATTTTGAAGCGCCTCGGTCAGTTGAATGTTGGCAATCTAGTTTAGAAAGCGATCGCGCTCTTCTGGGGGCGATCGCTCAGAGAGGCGGTTGTACTTCGTTTAAATAAAAAATCAACAATGAACTAATTAGAATCCCCAGTCTTATTTAGACAATTGTTCGCAGTGCCGCTAGCCCCCCAAGGTGTAGTGGGTAAAAATAATAAAAAAATCTTTTTTCTAAAGCCGTTGGTTTTTGGTCTTTAGAGGTATCGTAATATGCCAGAACTAGCGGTGTGAATATGGCGAAAAATTGAATCGAGCTGTTGCAACTAATTGCATATCCGATATTTGCTATAATCCAGCCGAACCACCAAAGGCGAGATCCTCCTCCTTTCCACCTCATCATCAATAGCGGGCAAGCCACTGCATACCAGCCGTAACTCACTCGTAAAATTTGAGCAGTTACTAGACCTGTGCTTAAAACTGCAATTTTGCGATCGCAGCGTCGGATGTAGCTCAAAGTTAGTGCTGCTACGGCAAAGCTAAACATGATGTTTAACTGTAAATTGCCAAAAAGTAACATATGAGGTATTTGAGAAAGTACCCCAAATAATATCAGTCGAGTAATTAGAGGATTTTTGTCCCCCGGTCGTTTCCAGTTTTGAGCAAACACCCAACTAAACAACGGAAAACTGAGGCGACCGATGATACGCATGGGTTCTGCTTCAAGCATAAATCCGATGTGGTCTATTAGCATTAGAGCTGCCGCCAACCATTTAATTTGATTTTGATTCATACAATTTATTCTCCAATCCTGTTATTAAAGATTTGTTATTTGTACTAATTGAATATTTTAATTAGTGATAAAGTATATTTACAATATTTAGCTATTTTAGCATGTCTAATATGCTATAAAGTGCAGTTTTTAAAGGTGTTTTTAAATTTCGATATTCGTGGTTTTGTCTATTATTTTTGAAAGTATTATTTGTTTTTATTAAAATCCTCAGTACAATTAAATCGACTGTACCCATAATCTCTCCTTAAAGCAACACCTAAATTAAATAGAATTTGTTCTATTTAATTTAGGTATTTCAAAAAATCTACGTAAAAACCCTCTTGTGTACTCCTTAAGGTAGATTTACCTTAAATTTATAGATTCGGAGGAAATAATGATTGAGTTAATTTTACTGACCAAGAATGTATTGATGGTACCCGCCACGGGATTTATCCGTGGAATCAATCCAAAATCGAAAATCGAAAATCCTCAAGCCCCCGCATTTATCCGTGGAGTCGCCTCTAAAATCTAAAATCTAAAATCTAAAATCGATTGACCTCGATCGCGACTACTACACCGACGACGATGCCTCCGCCGCCTCCGGTGACTGCTCCATCCAGAATTACTACAGTGAAGAGGGAACAGGCGCTGACGGTAATTTTTTGTTCGGTACAGGTGCGGTAGAGGGAACAGGCGCTGGCGGTAATTTTCGGCTCGGTACAGGTGCGGTAGAGGGAGTAGGCGCTGGCGGTAATTTTTGGCTCGGTACAGGTATGGAAGTTGGTTGAGGTTGCGGTTGAGGCAGACCAGGAACACGGATATATCTCCAATTACCAGTAAACAATAGGTACATAACACCCGCAAGTACGACACCGCTAACCACAGCAGCAGTAATTTTCCAAACACTGTAGGGACGTTCGCCTTGAACTTCAGCGGTGCGTGCATTAACCATTACTTGATATCGTTGGTTTTGATAACGATAGGCACACAGCCACACTGGTAGCAAAATATGCTTAAAAGTGATAGCATTGTAATCAGTAGAAATGCTGTGAACCCGCTGCTCGTCGCCACCAATATTTCTACAAACATCGAAGTGAATAGTACCGGCCATGACATTTTTAGCAGATTCAAATCCTTGAGTGAGAGAGACTTGCGATCGCTGCGCTTCAAACCCAGCTAAATAAGATGAATTGTAAGGGCGCAGCGACTCCTTGAGATGCCAAGGTTCTAACGCATCTAGGCGCGGGCGATCGATCGAACTTGTAGCGGGAATCAGAATATCGTCAAAAAAGCGATCGACTCTGCCAGAAGCAGGCGACCACCTGGTATGTTGCACTTGGCGAGTTTTAGTTTCTGTTTCGCCCTGCGAGTTTGTTTCCGTATAAGTTTCAGTTACGTAGTAGTGTTCTCCGCGAGAACCCTGATAGTAACTAACCGTATAAGTGTCGTAAGTCCAAAATGGCAAATAAACCCCTTGAATTTGCTCTTGTTGCGCTAGGGATTTCAAAGCAGAAGGAGCAAACCAGCGGTTGCTTAGCCACTTCTGAATGCTTTCTCTGGCCTGTTTATCAGTAACTTTAAAGGGTACAATTCCCTCTGGATGCACGCTAGGGCTAGCCTTTGCAGGTTGCGTCACAATTGGAGAAGCACAAAATGGACATTTACCCGCTACTTTTGGCGGTTCAAAAGTAACACTTGCTCCGCAATCATTGCATTTTACTTCAAGGGCTGTTGTTGATAAAGTTGTCAGCGCCGTGCGATCGACTTGGAGATATTGTTCGTAAGAGTTCTCCTTTACATCTTCAGCCGTTTGGGGAATTGCATCTTCCCAGCCGCAGTAAGCACACTTGAGCTTTCCTGCTTGGGGGTTGAACTCTAAATAAGCCCCGCAGCTAGGACAGGGAAAACGTTTAACAGCAGGTTCTGAAGTATTCATAATGGTTAATTGGTGATGTAATTGGTAATTGGTAATCGGGAAAGCATACCAATTGCCAATTACCAATTAACTAAATATGCAAAATTTTAGGCTGCGGCTGGCGGGGGAGGCGGCGGTACTGTCGCCAACAAAGATGCTAATTCCGGCACTTGCGATGCTAACTTCCAGCCGTCAAAACCCGCACGCCACACCATTACCTGATGTGTCAAACCATTTTGCAGAAGTTGATGCAATTCAAAAGGGCCTAATCGTTGACCGTTCTGGGCAATATACCACTGAGTTTGTGTTGGCGGGGGAGGTGGCGGCGGAGTTTGCGATCCTGGTGACTGCATCATATTTGTCATTTGCTGACCTAGTGCCATTCCCATGCCAAGTTCTAATGCTTGATTGCCGCCGCTAGGGTTATTTGCTGATGCTTCTATAGCGTTAGCAGCTTGATATTGGGTATATTGCTGCATATTTCCCAGAAGTCCGATCGAGGCTCGTTTGTCGAGTGCTTCTTCAACTTCAGGCGGCATCGAGATATTTTCAATTAATAGCTGAGTTAACTCTAACCCAAACTGCTGGATACTTGGCTCTATGGCAACTCGCACCTGTTCGCCCATGTGGGTGTAGTCGGCGGCAAAGTCTAGGAGGGGAACGCGGGAATTACCAACCCAATTGGCAAAGGCACTGACTATTGTATTGCGGAGTTGAGCGCTGATTTCATCTACTTGAAATAGTCCGTCAGTGCTGATTAGTTGTTTTAAGAGTTGTTCTGGATGAGAAACTTTAATGTTGTATGTGCCAAAAGCCCGCATTCTCACTGGGCCGAGTTCTGGATCGCGGATAATTACAGGGTTAGAGGTTCCCCATCTCAGGTTTGTAAATATTTTGGTGTTAAAAAAGTAGACTTCTGCTTTAAAGGGAGAGTTGAAACCGTAGGGCCAACCTTTTAAGGTGCTGAGAATGGGTAAGTTGCGGGTGTACAGTTCGTGCATTCCCGGATCGAAGACATCGGCAACTTGGCCTTCGCTGACAAAGACTGCTCTTTGTCCGGGTCGTACAGTTAGTTTAGCACCTTGTTTAATTTCGTTTTGGTGGCGCTCGAATCGATAGGCAATGGTGTCGCTGGTATTGTCCAACCATTCGATGATATCGACAAATTCGCCGCGAATCTTGTCAAAGAGTCCCATAGATTTATTTTGGGTTGTTGTTCGATTTTAGCTTCAATAGAAGCGATCGATGTTCCCGATCGCCATTGTAAAGTTTTTAGGTGCGATCGCTGGGGATGGGGGCGATCGCCCTTGCAGACAATTCACAATTGCGGTTCAATTCCAGCCGATCGCAACTGAGCGCGCAATTGCTCTAATTGGTCTTCTGCTTGTTGAGCTCTTTCTTGTTCGCGATCCGCTCTTTGCCACTCTTGTTCAGCTATTTGCTGTTCTTGTTGAGCTCTTTCTGCTCCCGATAACAGCAAATTTCCTGCACTATCCCACCAGCGCAGCCAAGGTAACTCAACATTTTGATACCTTCCTTGCCAAATTCCCAATTCCACTCCTAACGGTGCGATCGGATAATGACCGCGATCGTTTGCAGCAACTAATGGATACCTATTTTCGATCAGGTGATAGACTTCAACGCTAGCCTTAGTTACTTCATAAATTCCGTAAAATGCCGGATGGATGACATTTTCATAAATCCAGAATTTCCCCGGCTTAGTTTCCTGTTGACCCGATCGCAACAAAGGCGTTCTATCCCGTTCTTCTGCGCCATTCCCCGATACAAACTCTAAAACAATTAATGGCGATACAAACTCTTGCCACATCACATAAGAACGGCGCAATTGACCGTCAATAGTTGGCGGGACATTAGGCACATAAAACCAGTCTGGCGCTTCCGCACCCCGTTCTAGCGGCTCAGTTAATCGCCAATAAATACCGCTGTCTTGACCGATACAATAGTTACCATCTGGATGAATGCTTTGGAAGACAGGAGTAATTGAATCCGTTAACAGAATGCTTTGGGGATGTTCTTGGAAATTTTTCACAAAAGTGCCATCGGATTCGGGTAGCTGAGTGTGGTCTGGCCAGCCTGTAGGGTTGTTTTCTATATCTAGGGTGAATTTCATAATGTTATTTGGGTCGCAAGCATTGTTTTGTTTTGAAAGAAGTTTTGATTTTGAGTAGATGCACACTCGATACATCTAACTCAGACCTCTATCTCCCAATCCTCCAGACGCAAACCCTCAACACGGCTGAACTCGCGGGTATTGTGAGTTACAAGAATTAGGTTGTTGGCAAGAGCAATAGAGGCAATCAAGAGGTCATTAGGGCCGATAGGTGTCCCAGATGCAGCTAGTTGAGCGCGAATTTGACCGTAAATTACGGCAGACTGGTCATCAAAGGGAAGAGATATAAAGCCATTAAAAAAATCTTGCTGTTGGGCGATCGAGCGATCG
This sequence comes from Microcoleus vaginatus FACHB-2002, assembly GCF_040004035.1. Taxonomy (GTDB): domain Bacteria; phylum Cyanobacteriota; class Cyanobacteriia; order Cyanobacteriales; family Microcoleaceae; genus Microcoleus; species Microcoleus vaginatus_C. The sequence goes on from NZ_JAMPLN010000058.1 coordinate 9,877, forward strand.
GGATTGTTGCTTCTCCTAGCTCCATAGAACAGTTCAGCTTTAACAATAGAACACACTGCCACAGCCTCAGAAGGTAGAGCCTGTAACCTTCGCAAAACTCCAATTGCTCTACCGTTCAAGTAACCGATACAGGTATTGCTATCCAGCAAATAAATCACAGCAATTCCTCCCGTTCCTCAAATTCCCCTTGTTCTCCCCGCACTAAAGGTTCATCCTGAAAGCACCCAAAAGTTCTCTCAAAAAAACAGGGCGACCAGCCTAAATCTTCCGGTGTTTTAGCCTCAGTTGCGGGTGATATGCGCTGGAAAACTACAATAACTTCCAAATCTGTATCTGTAATCCCAACGGGGACTTGCAAATGCAACATCCCGTCCGAACCAACGCGCGATCGTACTTTAATACTTTGCATAACTCTGGCCTCATTAAGTTTGTACTGAAATTCAATCTTGTCAGGAATTACTCATCTATGCCAAAGAAACCGGGTTTTTTACCGAATATGTGGGTGAGTGCGAAAGATTTTCGTCAAAAAACCCGGTTTCTGACCACCCGTTCGTCATTCTACCTCTATATTTAGGATTGGTGTATATCATTGATTTCGCACGCGAACCCGAGTTAATCCAAAACCAATTAATCGCGCTGGAATATTTCGCAAAATTGGTAACTGCAACAAAAGTGGCGGTGTAAACGGTCGATTTGTATCTAATGCGCCTTTAATAATTCGCTCCTGTACAAACGACTGAAATGCTTGAATGATGCGTGTGGGCAACTCCCGCTGTCGCTGCACTTCTGCCAAATCCCACAGATGCACGCGATCGTTTTTCAGGGAGTCGCTGAGTACATTAGCCGCGACGACAGCATCTTGAATAGCATAGTTAATTCCCACGCCACCTACGGGCGACATGACGTGAGCGGCATCCCCAATTAAGAGCAAACCGGGACGATACCAGCGGGGAAGGCGACTGGATTCAACCGACAGAAAAGAAATTTGCGACCAATCTTTCAGTTGCTCGACCCTATCTGCAAATTCTGGGGCTAATTCAGCAACAGCTTTTTGCAAAGCTTCTATTCCTGAGTCGCGCAATTTCTGATAGCTGCCTTTGAGAATAATGTAACCGAGTTGCCAATAATCCAAGCGGTCAATTATGGCTAATAAATGACCTCCAACAGCTCGACCTCCCACGCCGAAATCTTGGACATCATGGGGACGGCGCGGCAAACGAAACCAAAGGACATCCATCGGCGGGGAAGTTTTAATCGGTTCAAAACCTACTAATTGGCGAAGGCGGGAAAAGCGACCGTCTGCACCGACAGTGAGGGTCGATCGCACTTCATGCCATCCCCCTCGTCCCCGGTATCGAATTCCGCACACAACCCCATTTTCTACAATCGTTTCTTGTACATTAGCTCCCATTACTAGCTGGAAACTGGGGTAGCGCTGCGCTTGGGCAGTGATGAATTCGAGAAACTTGACTTGGGGTAGGATAGTGATGTAAGGATACTTGGTTTTGAGACAGGCTAAATCTACGAGTGTGGCGGTATTTCCACCAGCTTGGATAGTGAGTTGGCGCATTTTTGTATGGGGCAATTCCAGCAATTTTTCTGCTAAACCCAATTGCTCCATAATTTCCATTACTGACGGATGCAGCGTATCGCCGCGAAATTCTCGGTCGAAATCTTTGTGTACTTCTAGCAGCATGACTGGAATGTTTTGCCTCGCTAAAAGTAATGCTAAAACAGCACCCGCAGGCCCACCTCCCACAATGCAGCAGTTGGTCTGTTGCACGTCAACTATCGAGTGTTCTTGACAGGCTTCTGAATTTTGAACAGAGTTGACAGTCATATTTTTATGTTCCTGTTTGCTCAACAATCCTGCTATAGCAAGTCTATTTGAGTCATGAATGTAGAACCACCTGAAACGCTTGTGATCCTTGAATCGATTGTTTACAAATCAAATGGTTTTGCTATAGCTATTTTTAGTTTAGCAAAAGGCAGTAGTTAATCAATTCTTAACTTTTTTTAGCTCTCAAAAGATGGAAATACACGGCTTTCCCAAGTTGACACTCCTACTCCTCGCAGGCGATCGCCAATCCACCAGGGAGCGATCGCACCCAGCCAACCGCAGCCGCTTGACCAAAGTGAGGCAATCCCCCCGCAGCCCCCGCTTCTCGACGCGGTACAATAAATGCAATCATACTTAACGCTTATATTGAAAAGGCTACACACAACGCCACAGGAGACAACTGACGCATGGGTAAAGTAGTTGGCATTGACCTCGGAACAACAAACTCAGTAGTAGCCGTCATGGAAGGCGGCAAACCGGTTGTGATTGCCAATGCAGAAGGGATGCGGACAACTCCCTCGGTAGTCGCTTTCACAAAGGAAGGAGAACGCCTGGTGGGACAGATGGCCCGACGCCAGACTGTTCTCAACCCGCAAAACACCTTTTACGCCGTCAAGCGGTACATCGGACGCAAATATACCGAACTGACTCCAGAATCAAAGCGCGTCCCTTACACAACTCGCCGCGACGAAAACGGGAACATCAAAATCAAGTGTCCCCGCCTGAAAAAAGATTTTGCCCCAGAGGAAATTTCGGCGATGGTTTTGCGGAAACTGGCTGATGAAGCCAGCCGCTATCTGGGACAAGAGGTGACGGGGGCTGTAATTACTGTTCCCGCTTATTTCAACGACTCGCAGCGACAGGCGACGCGCGATGCGGGACGAATTGCCGGACTTGATGTCAAACGGATTTTAAATGAGCCGACGGCGGCTTCTTTGGCTTACGGTTTGGAGAGGCGAGAAAGTCAAACTATTTTAGTGTTTGATTTGGGCGGCGGTACTTTTGATGTGTCTATCTTAGACGTGGGAGACGGAGTATTTGAAGTCAAAGCAACTAGCGGCGACACTCAATTAGGTGGCAATGATTTTGACTCCAAAATTGTGGATTGGTTGGCAGAACAATTCTTAGAAAAAGAAGGAATTGATTTGCGTCGCAACCGCCAAGCTTTGCAGCGCTTGATCGAAGCGGCCGAAAAAGCCAAGATTGAGCTGTCGGGAGTCGGTGTCACCGAGATTAATTTGCCGTTTATCGATGCGAATGAAGACGGGCCTTTGCATCTGGAAACGCGGCTAACTCGCGGTCAATTTGAGGGGCTGTGCACAGATTTGGTGCAGCGGCTGCGGCGACCGGTCAAACAAGCGTTAGCCGATGCAAGTTTGAGTCCTTCTCGCATTGATGAAGTTGTGCTAGTCGGCGGTTCGACTCGCATTCCTTTGGTGCAGGAAGTTGTTCGCAACTTGATTGATAAAGAGCCGAATCAAAATGTGAATCCAGATGAAGTTGTGGCGGTGGGAGCAGCAATTCAGGCGGGGATTTTGGGGGGGGATGTCCGCGATGTGCTGTTGTTGGACGTGACGCCGCTGTCGCTGGGTTTGGAAACTATCGGCGGGGTGATGAAAAAATTGATTCCTCGCAATACTACTATTCCCGTCAGGCGATCGGACATTTTTTCGACTGCTGAAAACAACCAAACTGTGGTAGAAATTCACGTAATCCAAGGGGAACGAGAATTAGGCAGAGACAATAAGTCTTTGGGACGGTTTAAACTGACGGGAATTCCGCCGGCACCGCGAGGGATTCCGCAGGTGCAAGTAGCTTTTGATATTGATGCTAACGGGATGCTGTTGGTGACTGCTTTAGACAAAACTACCGGCAGGGAACAAAGCATTACTGTACAAGGTGCTTCCACGCTGACTCAGCAGGAAGTGAATCAAATGATTCGCGATGCGGAACAGTTTGCTCAAGCTGATAAGTTGCAGCGGGAAAGGGTAGAAAAACGCAATCGCGCTGAAGCTTTAGCTTATCAAGCTGAGCGGCAGTTGCGAGAAGTTGCGCTCGATCGCGGAATGCAGTTTGCTCAAAGAAGCCGCCAGCGAATTGAAACTTTAATTCGGGAATTGCGAGACAGTTTGGAACGCAATGATGAGCGCGGAGTTGATCAAGTTGGTTCGGATTTGCAGGATGCTCTTTACGATTTGAGCCGGGAAGTTTCCGCGTTTGCGATGGATGACGATGATGACGATTTCTTTGAGTCTGTGAAGCGGACTTTTACGGGCGACGGTACCAAGCGGCGCAGCGATGACAGCAGCTATTATACCAATGCTAAGCCGTACAGGCGATCGACTGTCGATCCAATTCCCGATCGCCCATACGATCGTATGAACGATCGTATGGGCGATCGCATGGGCGATCGTATGGGCGATCGCATGGGCGATCGTTCATACGATCGCAGAAGCAGTGCTAATCGCCCCACTCGCCCTTATCAAAATCAAAGCGACGATTGGGATGATGACGACGATTGGCTGTAATTGAAGGAAGAAGGAAGAAGGAAGAGGGAAGAAGGAAGAAGGAAAATAGCGGATTTTCAGCAGAGAATTTGTGACGGCTCTTTTCCTAATTCTTCTGGGCTCCTTTCTTTCTCCTCTCCTACACTAGACTTCTTTGAATTAGATAAAGATTACTATGATAAGTAAGGAGAAAATTATGTTGTATGACCCATAGAGAACAATACATCTGGCAGCGGGGTATTTATCTTTGTCAACTTTGCTACGAATTAACTAAATGTTTTCATTCGTCTGAAATTTATGGTATTACCAGTCAAATTCGCCGTGCATCTGTATCAGTACCAGCTAACATTGCGGAGGGATATGGGCGTGTTACTAGACAAGAGTATATTCGATATTTGCGAATAGCTCTCGGTTCGCTCAGAGAACTGGATACTCATCTAGTGATTTCTGAAAGAGTAGGGTTAGCAGCACCAGAAAAAATCTCACCAGTTATCAAAGAAGCAGATGAACTCACACGATTAATTGTCAGTACAATCAACAAACTACAAGGATAAAACCTCATCCTTCTTCCCTCTTCCCTCATCCTTCTTCCTTCTTCCCTCTTCCCTCATCCTTCTTCCCTCTTCCCTCATCCTTCTTCCTTCTTCCCTCTTCCCTCATCCTTCTTCCCTCTTCCCTCATCCTTCTTCCTTCTTCCTTCTTCCTTCTTCCTTCTTCCCTCATCCTTCTTCCTTCTTCCTTCTTCCTTCTTCCCTCATCCTTCTTCCTTCTTCCTTCTTCCCTCATCCTTCTTCCTTCTTCCTTCTTCCTTCTTCCTTCTCTAACTATGCAGAATTTTCGCAATTACTATCTAATTTTGGGAGTGCCCAAAGATGCCACGGCTGATGAGATAAAAAAAGCCTATCGACGGCTAGCCAGACAGTTGCACCCTGACGTAAATCCGGGGGATAAATCTGCTGAAGATAGGTTTAAGGATATTAATGAAGCTTACGATATTCTTTCCGATCTTGACAAGCGGGCTCAATACGATCAGTTTAGTAAATTCTGGAAACAAAAGGGATTTCAAGGCAAGCAAGGGGTGCGACTTCCCAATTTCAAAACTTGGGGAAACGGTAAAGCTACCCGCAAAAAACCTGCCGAAGATGTCGATTTTAGCGATTACTCGGATTTTAATAAATTTCTGGATCAAGTGCTCGGAAGGCGCCGGGAAGTGAGGATGGCGACCGCGAATGATGCACCGCGAGCAGCCTCCTATGAACCGTGGAGTACGGCTTCTAAGAAAACGAGTTATGTTGCTAATTCTAGGGACGATAGAAGGGATGTGGACGATCGCGAAATTCGACGGGATATAGTCGATCGCGAAATGCGACGAGATATAGTCGATCGCGAAATGCGACGGGATATAGTCGATCGCGACACCAGAAGGGATGTGGATGATCGCGAAATTCGACGGGAAGCAGTCGATCGCGAAATTCGACGGGAAACAGTCGATCGCGAACCCAGAAGAGACATTGAAGCCAGGCTAACTCTGCCTTTGGAAAGGGCTTATTCGGGCGGTACTGAGCGAATTCGTTTGGAAGATGGGCGAGCGATCGAGGTAAATCTGCCTTCTGCTATGGTATCAGGCCAGCGGATCCGCTTGCGAAATCAAGGTATGGGCGGCGGAGATTTATATTTGAAAATCACAGTTTCTCCCCATCCATTTTTTCGCTTGGAAATGTCGGATATTTGCTGCGAATTGCCACTGACTCCCAGCGAAGCGGTGTTGGGTGGAGATGTGGAAGTACCGACGCTGGATGGTAGGGTGAAAATGAAATTGCCACCGGGAGTAACCTCTGGAAAGCGGTTGCGGCTGGCTAACAAGGGCTATCCGACAGGAAATGGCGATCGGGGCGATCAATTGGTAGAAATTCAGGTGTTAATTCCCAAAGAAATTAGTGAAGAAGAACGGGAATTATACGAAAAGTTGCGGCAGGTTGAGTCTTTTAAACCGCGTCAGGATTTATCGGTTTAATGTAGAGTACGCAATGCGCCAGTTTAATTTTGTAGGGGCGCAATAATGCGCGCCTTACTACTAATGGTGTACGAAAAACTAGGAGATGCTTGGCTAAATTTTACTGACATATCAGATTTAGCCACTTGGCTGTAAATAGATGATATCAAATCCGTGGGTATAGCAATTATTCATCTCTCTCTTCTCTTTCTGTGCGCCTTCTGCGGCCTCTGCGGTTTAATAATTCCGAAACAACCGTAAACGATAGGATTTGTCGTCAGAATAGCCGATCGCACTTTCAGCAATCCTAGATCGCATAAGTAAAACTACTGTTGTGATTATTCCTGAACTAGCAGAGAATTAACAATAAGGTAATTTTCCCACAATCAGGAGCAGTCTGCCGCCATGACTCAAATGCCCCCTCAATGCACAAATCTGCAAGAGCAAGTTGATTCTTTAGTGCAACTGCTGCGTCAGGAATCGTCTTTGCGACAACAAGATATCACGGCGGTACAAGCTTCTCTGAAAAAGGCAATTTCTCCTGAGTTTGAAATTGTGTTTGCTGGCGCTTTCAGTGCGGGAAAATCCATGCTAATTAATGCTTTGCTGGAGCGGGAATTGCTCTACAGTGCAGAAGGACACGCGACAGGTACGGAATGTTATATCGCCTTTGCTGAGCCGGAAAAAGAGCGCGTTGTTCTCACTTTTTTGAGCGAGTTTGAGATTAGCCAGCAAGCTTCTGTGCTTTGCCATCAGTTAGGTTTAGCTACTGAAATTAATATTAATCAAACAGATGTAGTGTCGCTGTTGTCTCAGGGATGTAACATAATTATTGAAAGGGAAGGCGGCGAAAATAAATCCGAGGTAGCCAAAAAAGCTAAGGCTTTGATGCTGCTGTTAGAAGGTTTTGAGGCCAATCGCGATCGCATCCAAACTCTCGAAAACGCTACCTACTCGATGGAACAGTTTAACTTTTCCAATCTCAAGGAAGCTGCTAGTTATGCCCGTCGCGGTAGCAACAGTGCTGTACTCAAGCGAGTTGAATATTACTGTTATCATCCCTTGCTGCAAGATGGCAATATTATAATCGATACGCCGGGAATTGATGCACCGGTGCAACGGGATGCAGAATTGACTTATGATAAGATTGAAAGCCCCGATACTTCGGCGGTTGTCTGCGTTTTGAAAGCGGCTTCGTCTGGGGAAATGACGACGGAAGAAACCGAGTTGATGGAAAAGACACGGGGAAATCCGGGAATTCGCGATCGACTGTTTTACATTTTCAACCGCATTGACGAAACTTGGTACAACACGCAACTGCGGCAGCGGTTAGAAAATCTGATTAATTCTGACTTTCGGGATACTGCGAGAGTTTATAAAACTAGCGGATTGTTGGGATTTTACGGGAGTTTGATTCGAGGGACAACAGGGCGCGATCGCTTTGGTTTAAATACCATCTTTGCCACCAGTCAAGGGCGAGCTTCTGGAGAGGATAAATTAGATTCAGAATTGCTAGGTAATAGTGAAGAGACTCCGCAATTTGTTAGTGAATTTAATCGCTACTGTGCGAATTCCGGCAAACTGTCTCCCAGCAAATTTCGCATTTCAGTTAACAGCTACGAAACACCCAATGAAAACTACGTGCGGATTCTGGCAGAGCAAGGACAACCATTAATTGCTCAATTAATTCAAGATAGCGGGATCGAAGATTTTCGCACAGCCATCACCCGTTACCTCACCGAAGAAAAACGCCCGCAACTGTTCAAAAATTTAGCTGACGACTTAGAAGACTTGTGCATTCAACTGCGGAAACATTACCAAACAATTCAGCGGAATTTGGACAGCCAGCCCCGCGAAATTGAAGCGATGAAAGCACAGGAACTTTTGCGACTAAATCAAGAGTTGCAGCAAGTCGGACAGGATTTTCGGGAACATATCGCCGAAGAAGTCAATGAAATGATTATGAACAGATGCGATATTTTCGATATAGACTTTCGGCAACTGCAATCTCGGATGATCCGCCGCTTGGATGAATTGTTAGATGGATTTTCTGTTGAGGCGGCTTACGGACGCACTTTGCGGAATCATCCCCGCAATGCGACAGCACCTTTAATTGCGGTTTTAGTTGAAGCGCTTTATTATTTAGCGAATCAGTTGGAAGATATTTTAGTAGAGGCTACTAAGTCACTGGTTGATAATTATTTCCAGTATTTGAAAGATAGCGTTCGCAAGTCGGAATACTATCGATTACTCTATCGGTTGTTGGGGAATGATGGGGGAATTGAACAGCAGTTAGAGGAGTTATCAAAGCGGGTTTCTGATGCTTTGGTAAATGCGGCGGGCGTTGAGTGCGATCGCTACGTGCGAGAAAGTCCCCGTTTTTACGACGAAGGCACATTTTCCATTTATCAATTCCGGGAAACATTGCAGCAAACCTCTCAAGGTTTCGACTGCGAAAACATGGTGGACGCCCAACCTGCAATTCGGCAATTATTGCGGCTGGATTTTGAGCCAAAAGTATCGAGAACTATTCGGCAAACTTTCCGCCAAACTGTCAACCAAACCCTGAAAGAGCATTTGTTGCCGCTGGCCCAAAAGCAAGCTGATGATATTTTGCAGAAATACAGTCAAGCCCGCGATTATTTGGAGCAAACTTTGGCACAGGAAGCGGAGGAAAAGATTGCTGGGAATCTGCGGCGGCAAGCTGAGAATGAGCAAAAGATTCAAGAGTACGATCGGGCAGTTTCTGGGATTAATAGTTGTTTGCAGGCGATGAAGTTGCACGAGCATTTGTTGCCTGTAATTGCACAAAATGATAGCGTTTCGGTGGATGGTGAATGATTGCAATTCAGGTGAATATAATTCACCCGGTTTCTTTCTTGTGTTTATTGTGCTATAATAGCCAACAAAGAGCGATTTTACTCCTATGAACATTCGCCAAAAGCTTCTAACAATAATCGAGCAACTTCCAGAGGATAAGTTAGCAACACTTCTGAACCTAGCCCTCTTCTTGAAAAGTGGAAAAGAACCTATTCAGCCGATGCTTGTATCCCAAGCTTATCAAGATTGGCTGAGTGCGGAAAATGACATTTATGACGCACTATTTGCAGACTGAACCCTCCAAAATCGGCGTTCATTTGCGTTTATCTGCGGTTAAAACTCATGGCTAAAAAACCTATTAGGTTAGATATCAATATGGAAGATAAATTTGATTTTCACAACTGCGGTAATGATGATGCTTTATCTTTTGGTAACGCAATGCTTAAAATAGAAACACTCAAGAAAACAGTAAATAAAGTTTTGCCGGAAAATGGGTTAGGACAAACACTCAATCAGTTCTTAAGCCAGCAAGCCCTAAATATTGATGTACCTTTAACTACCGATCAAACACGTCGTTTATATGAGAACTGGTTTGGTGAAGGTATAGATTGTGAAATTCTCAAAGTGGGTGCTCAGGGCTGGAAGAAAGGAAAGATGAAGCTCAAACTCAATGTTACTATAGAGTTTTGCCCCGACGAACCAGACGTTGAAGAAACACCAGAAAACAACGAGTCAGAAACTAGCAAACCCGACTCCCCCCTCGATGATTTGCGCCGCCAACTTCTCAATCAAGAAAACTCACCCAGCTAATCCATCCAACATCCGCATTAATTCGCGTTCATCTGCGGTTAAAAATCATCATGTCTAAAACCCCCAGAATTCCCATTCCCCCAGAAGTCAGAAAATATGTATTTACTCGCAATAAATACCAGTGCCAAAGCTGCGGTCAAACAAAACTAGAAACCCAACTGACGATCGATCATATCATCCCCCTAGCGCGCGGCGGCAGCAACGACATCAGCAACTTGCAAACCCTCTGCGGCACCTGCAACCAAAAGAAAACCGACAAACTAGACCCGCGCTTCCGCCGTCACTTTGACCTTTGATTTTGATATTTAACAGTATAATAAAATCAGCATTATTCGTCTCTCTCTTCTCTTCCTCTGCGTCCTCTGTGCCCTCTGCGGTTAAAAACACCTACCATCGATAATACCGATAAGGATCGTCCCCATACTCAAAATCCGTTCTGTAATCCCAGTGATAAAACTCCCGACTCGAACCGTTAAACACAGATCCATCCGCCTTAAAACTCGCCCCTAAATTAGCCAAAATCTGAGCATTTGCCCTGGTTTGCCGCCAGCGAGTAAAACGCAAATAAGTCTTAGTATCAGCATTCAAACTGTCGGGTTCAATCTGAGAAAAAATCGCCACACCCTTGCCAACTTTTACCCGACTTAACAAACCGTCAGCACCGATTTCTCCCCCAGACTTAATCAACCAAGTATCATAAAAAGAGCGCGATCGCAAATCTGAAGCGCTAACCCCCTTCACCTCATCCCAACTCGGAACCGCCAGCGAACCCCCAAAATCCTGCGCTTGCTGCAAACCCACGCCCAAACCCGCAACAGGCACTTGACGCGGCAAGAAAAACACCTTCCCGCCAGCCTTCAAATAACCGCGCAAATCTGCATCTTTCAGATTCGCTTCTCTCCCCACAATCACCAAACCAACATCATTAGAAAGCGAACTAGCGCGCTGATAAATTACCCCCAAACTGTCCAACTTTTGGGCATCTTCATCTCCCCCTATTAAAACCACTTTATCCGGCTTTCCAAGTACCGGAGAATTCATCCCGTAACTCACAATTTGTTGCACTAACTGCGCCGCCCCAGCATCTAGAGAATAATGGTCTTCCAAATCCAACTCGTTTAAAATCAGCCGCCCTTTTCCGTAATCCAATTCCATCAGCGGCGAATAAGCTAAATCAAACTCAGATTCCAAAATGGGGCGCCAACCGCTGCGGTGCGGCTTCTCAATAGAAGCGCTGCTGACACCGCCGCGATTTCCCCAACGCCAGCCGTACCAAGGTTTATTTGCCGGACTCAAATTAGGGCCAGTTTGGATCGTATCTGGATAAGCTTCAACCAGCGTGCTTTCCCCCGCCCAATCCCGCAAATCTTCACTGTCTAAACCGCTAATTGCCGGATGGTTGCTGTCAACTGGATAAGCGCGGCGGCTGACGTGGGCAGCAACCCGGAAACCCGTATTTTCCAGCCATTCCCGGCGCTGAGGAAACACAATTACTTTGCCGCCGTTTCGGACAAAATTTTCTAAACTTCCCGGCAAATTTTCCCCGCTAGAAAACGCTTCCCTACCGATAATTAATAGCGATGAAACTTGCGAACCATTCCACGGTACAAGCTGATGACCTAATTGTTTTAACATTGCCGATGTTTTGCCCGCTGGATCGAAAATTGTCACCGAATCTTTGATGTTAGATTGTTTGGGAAAAACGCGGAAAGCAAATGTATCAGAATGCGATCGCTCACCCACCCGTGCAGTCAAGCGTATTTCGCCCTCAGCCTTGCTAGAAATGGTATTTGGCAAATTTACGTCTATTGGGAAAAACAGCGTGCCTGCCGGAGCAATTATCCCTTTGTTATCGCCTTTTTTTACTTCTTTTCCCCCCACCCAAACCTGCCACTTAAACGAAAATTCTTGCGCCGCCCGCGTATCGTTAATTAACACTACTTGCTTTGCCAGTTTTGCGCCCACCAACAAATTGTGATCTTTCGCAGTAAAAACCGGGCTAGCACCAGCAATCCAAGCCAAAGTCGAGCTATTATTATTCATAATTGCCTCGCCCCCAGGATGAACAGTGTAAGCTTCGGGCTGCAAATAATTCAAAAGATTATTTGAGACTTGCTTCAAATAAACTCCCCGGCCACCAGGTTGAAATGCCCCAATATCCACCTTCTTTCGACCAGCTTCGGAAACTTCCCAACCGTGCCCGTCATTCCAAGGAATCATCCCCCCAGACATTCCAAAAGTCCGCCAACTCCGCCAAGTATTTGTACTGAATAACTGCTGCAACTTTTGAAAAGCTGGTGCAAAATCCAACTCTTTTTTAAAATGCCAGTTTTGATACTCCTGACCCCTGACAAACTGCTCGCGAATTTTAGATTTATAAGCCGCCGTTTCCAACTCGTAAGCCTGCTTGCCAAAATAAATTGCCGTAAACTCAGTCATCCAAGGTTCGCTGAGAATCGCCTGACCGAAACCTTTGCGGGCCCGCATCATCGTTGCGTGCAAAGGAGTCCCAAACTCGACTGCCATGTAGGGCCTTTCGCCGGTTTTACTCCACTCAGAAATCCACTCTTCCCGTTCTTGCAAGGGAATCATATTTAAATAAGAATTCAGCGCATAAACATCACCGAAGTGTGCGCCTTGGTGTACCATCACAGGCCTGGTTGGGTCGGCCGATTTAATCGCAGCTATAGCGTCATTTCCTAGGGGAGTGTTCACCCGCAAACGCTGGTTTTCTGAGGGACTGAGAGTTCCTTCTACTTTGCTTTTGCCGATGCGACGGGGATTTAAATCGTCAGCGTTGCCGAAAAAATTAGGACTTGTCGCCCACATTAATACTGATGGATGATTGCGGTAGCGGCGCATTTCAGTCACCATTCGGTCTTTCCAGCGGTTTTTCCACAGGGGGTTTCTCCACTTGCCGTTCCAAGCAATAGGACTAATGTCTAAAGCGGGAGCCATAATGGGAAAACCTTTGAGGTCTGCTCTTTCGGAAAACAACTCTCGGAAGTGCCACTTACCCCGTTCGTCGTGATTCCAAGGCCACATTTCTGTTATGTTAAAACCGGCTTTGACGTAGCTGTCAATTAGGCTATCAGCAACTTCTAATGTCCCGCCTTGCCAAGTATCCGAGTGCAAGATTGGTCGCAGCCGCAATTCGGTTCCGTTTAAGAAAAATTTGCGACCTTCTATCCAAAATTCGCGGAAGCCAAAAGGTTGGTGGTATTGCGTATCTATGCCGCTGCCTTTTACTTCTAATTGCAGGGTGTAAAGGTTTGGTTGCCCGACATCCCAAAGACGGGGATTTGGCCAATTCCACTGGACTTGTACGGTTTGAATGGGTTTAGCTTGAACCTTGGCATTTGCGGTGAATTTTTGTTGTACTTTGCCTTTTTCGTCGAGCATTTCCGCGATTAATTCAACTTGACCGTTTTGGGCAACGTCTTTGAGTTCTACATCTAATTTAACTTGCTTTTTTCGGGTGGAAGTTTGGACGAATACGTCGCTAATCAGCGGGCCTGGGGGAAGGCTCAGAAGCCTTACCTCACCGATGATTCCCCGCGATTGCAACTTGGATTTTTCTGTGTAGATTTCTGTGGGGCCCATGATGACGGCTTTTTCCTTTTCATCGGATACTGCCACCACTAAAATAGATAGGGTGTTTTGACCTGGTTTTGCTGCTTTGGTAATTTCAATAGTGCCGTAGGGCCAGGGGATTTCACCGCAGTTAATGCCGTTGACAAAGATGACTGCATCGGTGCTGACTCTGGCTAAGTCGAGAAAAATTCGGCGGTTTGTCCAGTCGCCGGGAATGTCTATATTTTTCTGATACCAAGCTTTTGATAGTTGTTTACTGTTGAAGTTTTCCCAATCTTTGCCCCTGCCGCGAGTGATGATTCCGGGTACGGATTCGTTGTTTTCTTTTTGCCAGTCTCCGGGTACTTGGATGGAACCCCAATTTGGGGAGACGGGGGGGTTTTGGGGGTTGCCAACTGCGGGGACAAATTGCCAAGTTCCGTTGAGATAGATTTGGGATCGTTTGTTGTCGATCGCCCCGGCGGCCAGGGTGGTAAGATTGGGGAAGCCGATCGATATCGCTGAGTTGCTGGCGAAGTTGGGATTTTGCAGCGCGTAACCGACGAATCCAAAGAGGGTGGCGGCTGCGAAAAATAACCCGATAATTTTTGCCAGCTTGTGATTCACTCGCTTATTGCTCCCAGAAATTAGATAATCTAATTTGTCCCTGAATCTATGATAGCAGTTGATTCAGCAGAAATCCCCCTGCCAATCTGTCTCTGGGAAGATGGCACAGGGCCGACAAATGTGGTTTTGTATAGAAAAAATAAATACTTAGTTTTAACTAAGTTTTAACAAGGTTGTTTCATCGACATAAGCAATAGTGCGATCGCGCCATCGCTACAGGTCAACAAAAATGAGCCAGTTTGAGGTCTTGCCCTTACCCATTAAATCTTACAGTATTGCTACATTTAGTGCCGGCACGGCTTTACTGCTGACAACTCTGTTACTGTTTTCCTTCCAGGCAGCTCCAGCAATCTTACTTTTGGCCGCTGCGGTTATCGCTTGGTATGCTGGCTTAAAGTCCGCAGAACAAAAACTAGAAATAGAACGTAATATTATTTCAAAAGTAATTGACACGACAGCTTGCTTGATTGTAGTTCTCGACAGCCAAGGACGGATTGTCCGCTTTAACCAAGCTTGCGAAAAAGCTACAGGCTACTCGACAGCCGAAGTAATCAATAAATATGTTTGGGATTTGTTCTTAATTTCCGAAGAAATAGAGCCAGTTAAAACAGTTTTTACCAAGCTCAAGGTCGAACATTATAAGAGCGAATATCAAAACTATTGGCGCACTAAAAACGGATCGAAACGCTTAATTTCTTGGTCGAATACTGTGACGACCAATAGCGAGGGTTTGGTGGAATATGTGATAGGAACTGGCATTGATATTACTGAGCGCCAAGAAGCAGAAATAGCCCTGGCTTTATCCTACACTAAGCTAGAAAGCCGCGTCAAACAACGCACAGCAGAACTGACAGTAGCGAAAGAAGCGCTGCAAGCTCAAGAAGAACGATTTCGCTGTTTAAGTTCCTGTTCGCCGGTCGGCATTTTTATGGCAGATTTTGAGGGGCGCTACACCTATGCAAACCCACGTTGTCAGGCTATTTGCGGCTTGAGTTTGACAGAACTTTTAGGAGACGGATGGGAGAATTGCATTCACCCGGAAGACAGCGATCGCGTATTGGCTCGATGGCTGGATTATACTCGGCAAGGTGGGGAATATGCGATCGAGTATCGCCTGCAAACCCCACAGGGGATTGTGCGCTGGATTAACGTTTGTTCCTCGCCGATGTTCTCCGACTCCGGCGAACTCATCGGATACGTGGGCACGGTGAGAGATGTCACCGAAAGACAACAAGCGCAAGCAGCTTTGGCAAACAGCGAACAGCAACTGAGAACGCTGCTAGAAAATACGCCAGATGTAATTATCCGCACTGACAAAGATTTGCGTTATATTTATGTCAATCAAGCAGTTGAAAGAAGCCAAGGAAAACCAATTTCATTCTTTTTGGGTAAAACCAGTCAAGAAATAGGAATGCCGCCCGAACTGTGCCAGATGTGGGATGAAACCCTGCACAAAGTGTTAGAAACAGGTCGAGAAGAAATTGTCGAATTTCAGGCTTTCTCAACTAAGGGCATCCGAAGTTATCAATCCCGCGTAGTTCCAGAATTGGACAAAAATGGCGTACCAGAATCCGCCTTAATTGTAGCCCGCGATATCACAGAAATAAAACTTGCAGAAACTCAACGATTGCAGTTAACAATCGAGCAAACAGCGAGGGAAAAAGCGGAAATAGAACAGCAGCGCTCGGCATTTTTAGCGGAAGTTAGCAAAATGCTGGCTGATGCGTTTGACTGGGAAACGGTGCTGCAAAAGGTAGCAGAATTAGCAATAAATTCGATCGCCGACGGGTGCTGCATTCATTTGACCGAAAGCGACTCAAAAGTGCGTCTAGTCGCTGTGGCTCACGCAGAACCCTCTATGGTTGAGACTATTAATAACTTCAGCATCGGCAGTTTGCTCGCCGAGAATGCTGTTAACGGCTATCCGCGGGTAATCCGCAGCGGAAAATCTGAACTAATTGCCGAAGTGGATGAGGAGATTTTAGCATCAGGAGCCGAAAATGCAGCAGAATTGGAAAAATTGCGTGAAGCGAAGCTATCCCGTAGGGAATCGCTCAATATCGGCTCTCACGCTTGCGTACCGCTGAAGGCTCGCGGGCGGGTAATGGGTTCCATCACTTGCTTTACCTCAAAGTTGGGCCGCCGCTACAGTGCAGAAGACATGGCAATGCTAGAAGACCTAGCATACCGCGTGGCGATCGCCCTCGACAACGCCAGACTTTACACTGAAGCGCAACAAGCACTATCTCAAACATCGCAATCCTTTGCCTTAATTGACGCGCTGTTAGAAGCATCTCCCCTAGCGATTTGCTTTATGGATCGCGAAATGCGCTTCATCCGTATCAATCAAGTATTAGCAGAACTCAACGGTTTGCCGATAGAACAGCATCTCGGCCAAGACTTCCGCCAATTGTTGCCAGAACATGCAGCCAAATTTGCGCCGATAATTCAGCAAGTTTTAGAAACCGGCAAGCCTGTTTTAAACTTAGAAATGAGCGGCGAACCTCATGGGAAACCGGGATATTTCGGTTACTGGCTCGCCAACTACTACCCAGTGAAAAATGAAAGAGAAGAAATAATCGGAGTAGGCCTAATTATCACAGATATTACCGCAGCAAAACAAACAGAATTAGCTTTGCGGGAAAGCGAAATGCGCTTCCGCAGCGTGGTAGAATCTAACATGATCGGCATCGGTTTCTGGGATGCCAACGGCGAAGTTACTGATGCTAACGACGCTTTGCTGGAAATGATCGGATATACGAGGGAAGACTTAGTTTCGGGACAGATCCGCTGGCTCGAACTCACGGCGCCGGAATATCTAGAACTTGATCGCGCCGCCCTAAAGCAAGTCGAAGCATCAGGAAGTTGCGCGCCTTTTGAAAAAGAATATCTCCGCAAAGACGGCACGCGGTTCCCGGTTTTAGTCGGCGGCGGAAACTTCCAAGGATGCAAAGACAAAGGAGCATTCTTCGTACTAGATATCACCGATCGCAAACAAGCCCAAAACCAAATTCGAGAAAACGAAATACGCATTCGCCGCCAACTAGCAGAACTCGACTTAGTTTACAAAACCACACCAGTCGGGCTGTGCTTTGTCGATACCAATTTGCGCTACATCCGCCTGAACGAATGCCTCGCTCAGATCAACGGCCACTCAATCGCAGAGCACCTCGGGCGCACCGTTAGAGAAGTAATTCCCGAAATGGCCGATATGGTAGAGCGGATTTACCGCCAAGTGCTGGCGACGCAAACCCCCGTGCTCGACTTGGAAATTAAGGCCGAAACCAAGCAACAGCCAGGAGTTTTGCGGGATTGGCAAATCAGCTTTTACCCAGTGAGCGATGAATCAGGAACACTGCTGGGAGTCAGCACTGTGGTAGCCGAAATCACCGATCGCAAACAAGCAAAACGGGTAATGCAGCAAAGCGAAGCCATATTCCGGCGGCTGTTCGAGTCAAATATTTTTGGAGTTGCGATCGGCGATTTTAGCGGCCGCATCGCCTACGCCAACCAATCCCTGCTCAGCATGGTCGGCTACACCCGCTCAGACTTGCTCTCGGGTCAAATGCGGTGGGACAGAATGACCCCCCCCGAATACCTGCACCTAGACGCCCTGGCGGCCGGGGAACTGCGGGCTAAGGGAGTCGCAACTCCTTTCAAGAAAGAGTACATCCGCAAAGATGGCAGCCGCGTGCCGCTTCTGATGGGGGGAACCACTCTGTGCCCGGACAACGGCGAACCAGAGACGATCGTCGCATTCTTCATAGACTTGACCGAGATCTCGCGGGTGGAAGCAGAACTCAAAAACAATCAAGAACGGCTGCAAATCGCTCAGCAAGCAGGGAAAATCGGAACTTTTGAATGGAACATCCAAACCGGCGAGATCGCGTGTACGCGAGAGTTAGAGGCTTTGTACGGGCTGTCGGCCGGTGGTATCGACAGCTATCAAAGTTGGGTGGAAATGGTGCATCCAGACGATCGCGCTTTGACTCAACAGCAGGTAAAAGCTGCGGCGGTGTCCGGGGAGGAATTAAACATAGAGTTTCGCATTTGCCGCCCGGACAAAAGCGTGGGCTGGATTGCTTGCAGGGCGAAGGTGTTTCAGGACGATCAAGGTTTGCCTTTGCGGATGATCGGGGTGAACGTCGATATCAGCGATCGCAAACAAGCAGAAGCAGCGCGATCGCACATCCATCAAACTTTAGAAGCCTTGATTCAGGCTTGTCCCCTAGCAATTACCCTTTTGGACTGCGACGACGGCACTGTGAAAATGTGGAACCCGGCCGCAGAGAGGATTTTTGGCTGGCATGAATCAGAAGCGGTAGGTCAATTTGTGCCCTGCGTTCCCGCAGACAAGCGGGAGGAATTCACGGCTAATTTGAAAGGAATTCGCGAAGGAAACGCGATCGCCGGCATGGAAACCCACCGCCAAAGGAAAGACGGCAGCTCGATCGACATCAGTTTGTGGGCAACTCCAGTCCGCGACAGCAACGGCAACATCAACTGTATGTCGATCATCGCCGACATCAGCGATCGCAAGCAAATCGAGGCGCAACGCGGTCAGTTGCTCGATCGCGAACAGGCCGCGCGGGCCGAAGCAGAAGCTATCAGCCGCCGGAAAGACGAGTTTCTAGACTCTCTTTCCCACGAATTGCGAACGCCTATAAATGTGATTCAGGGGTGGGCACAGATCCTGCGCGCCCACCCCTACAACCAAGATAAATTAGCTTCGGGTTTGGAAGCCATCGAGCGTCAGTCGAAGGTGCAGATCCAGCTAGTGGAAGATTTGCTCGACGTTTCCCGGATTATTCAAGGCAAGCTGACTTTGAAACCCGGCTGGTTCTACATGGTAAGGACGATCGAGGCGGCTCATAATTCAGTTCGTTTGGCAGCCGAGGCCAAGTCTGTCACCGTTTCGTTAGAACTTGACCCCGCAGTCGGCTTGATGTGGGGCGACGCCCAGAGGTTGCAGCAGGTAGTGTGGAATTTGCTGATTAACGCCGTGAAGTTTACGCCTTCGGGGGGAAATGTCGAACTGCGCTTGTCTGCGGTGGCTGTTAGCGATTCCTCATCACCCAATTACGTGCAAATTACTGTCAGCGATACTGGAAAGGGCATTTCTGCTGATTTTCTGCCCTACGTGTTCGATCGCTTCCGACAAGCAGACGCCTCAAAAACTAAGGCTGAGGGCGGTTTGGGACTGGGATTGGCGATCGTCGAGCACTTGGTGCAACTCCACGGGGGTACTGTGACTGCGGAAAGTCCCGGTAAAGACCAGGGTGCGACATTTACGGTGACACTGCCATTCAAACAACCTCGTAGTAAGCAGCGGCAGTTGAGAGGAGAAAGGAAATCCAATCCAACGCCTCCGGGTATTTTGGCTGGTTTAAAGGTGTTGGTAGTTGACGACGAACCCGACAACCGCGAGTTTTTGATGGTTGCCCTCCAACAGTGCGGGGCGACTGCGACTGCGGTTGCTTCGGCTGCGGAGGCGATCGACATTTTACAGCAGTCGCCGCCGGATATTTTAGTCAGTGATATCGGTATGCCCGTTGAGGACGGCTACTCGCTGATCCGCAAAGTGCGATCGTCCGAATCCGACAAAATCAAGCGCTTGCCGGCCGTGGCGCTGACAGCTTATGCTAGCGAAGAAGACCGCGATCGGGCGATCGCCACTGGTTACGACGAACATTTAACAAAGCCGATCGAACCCGCTCTCTTCGCCACCGTTTTAGCCAAGTTAACAAATGGGCATTAGGGCGATCGGGTTCAATGAACGCACAAAAAATATCATTTCCGTTTGATTCGGATTTGTAGGATGTTAAATCTTGTAGATACTGTCTTGAACTGTCAAGGGGTCGCGAGTAAATAATTTGGGTCGAAAGGCTTTTGGGATTTTAAAATCCCAAAAGCCAAATGCACCAGTTTCCTCATCAGCGCACC
>NZ_JAMPLN010000059.1:0-26952 GCF_040004035.1 Microcoleus vaginatus FACHB-2002
GAGCGTCACAATATCTCAAATGGGTTCAAAGAACCGCTCTTGACAGGATGCTCTTTTATATCTTGCCCTTTTTGTCAAGTACAATTTATACCAAATTAGATGAGCTTACCCTGGTTGGCGAACCCATTGCTAGGACTCTAATGAGATCGGCGTTTGCAGATCCTCCCATTTCTTTCAAACCATCTTCTAGGAAAAAGTTGCCTTGAGAGTGACCGACTAGAATTAGAGAATTATTTGGCGTTACGAGCCATTCACTTGTTTGTGGAACCCACAAGCTATTTACATCTTGACTAGGCGCAATATCTGCATACCAGAATTGTTTAAGAGCCTCCTTTAAATCAGGGTTAAGAGAATCAAACAAACTATTAATTGCAGTGTCTAAAGGAGTTGGAAGAAATTCTTGCAAAAATTTGATTGCTTTAGCAGTGAAATCATCATCTCTGAAAAGGTCAACTGCACTTCCGCCACCAGCAAAAACGTTCACAAAGCTTTCAACTAATTTGTAAGCGTCTTTAAAATTCTCAAATAAATCGAAAGCATTTTTTACTGTATCAAGAACCGAGCCCAAAAACTCACCCAAATCCAACCCTGAATCATTAGCATCTTTATACCGTTTTGAATCTTTAAATGTATCTTTCCACTTAATACTATCAAGAGCCATGTTAAAGAGAAAATCAGTCGCAAAAGAAGCAAGGTCTACAAAATCTTTTCCACCTGATGAATTTAAGTATCTGTCATCTAGTTGAATTGAGCCTCGAAAACCTGATGCATCTTGCGCCCATTTATTGTTGCGGATTTTCCATTGTGCGTCAAGTAAATTCAGGTCACGATTAAACTCAAAATCGAGAGTCCGAATACCATTGACATAGAGAAGATGAGATTTCCCCCCTTCTTCAATTAGTTGATCGTAAATTTTATCGAAATCAAATTGTTTAGGAGTAGCCATGATAATTGTCCTCGCGTGGTAGATACAATGTGTTCTGAAAATTGACAAAGCGACTCTATCGACAAGCCCGATCGCACTTCTGCACTTCTGCACTCTCTAGCTGTCGTATATCCGTCATTTACCCAAACTGAAGTCTCGCGAAGCGCGATCGCACTTCAACTCTGTTGTCGCAATTACCAGTTCAAATGAACTCAATAAATGCAACCGTGGAAATAGATTAAACCAACATCGGAAGAAGCCCTTTCCAATATCCGTTGGGATGTTGGTTCGGATTTCGATCGGGAAGTTACGGGCGATCGGACTTTTGAATAACTCTCAACAAGTGCGATCGAACTTCGTAATTTCCCTTCTGTATATTTATCAGGGTGAGCTCAGTGGTTTTATGCAAAACTCTCAAGTTTTTTTTGATAAAGTTTTGCAAACACTGGTGAAAGTACAGAACAACGGGTGTTTTCGGGATTTAAGGGCGATCGAATAACGCACTTCCCCACATTCCGGCGGGGAATTCATTCCCCGCCTCATAGCCAAAGTCCTCTCAAAAAGGACTGGTAAATTCTTCAGTCGTCTTCAGACGACTTTCGCTTTGAGGCAGGGGTTGAAACCCCTGCCGGAGTTCGGGATTGCGAGATAGCCGGATTGCGCGATCGATCTGGTTGTTAGCGCCAAAGATCGATCGCCCCTAAAGCCTTTTTGTTCTTCCTATTTACTTATCGGGGTGAGCTCGGTAGTTTTATGCAAAACTCTCAAGTTTTTTTGGTCGAGTTTTGCAAAGACTGCGTGGAAGTACGGAACGACGGGTGTTTTGGGGATTTAAGGGCGATCGATGTTACGCACGGGTGGTCAGAAACCGGGTTTTTCGCAGAATACTTCGTTACAAACCTGCATCAAAACCAAAAACCCGGTTTCTTTGGTTTTGATGCGCCTTAACAAAAATTCACATCTAATTAAACGACCCAATCCACCGCACAGCAAGACTTTCAACCATCCGCTGAAAAAAACTTTCAGAATTTCGCATAAATTCCTCCAACTTATCCTGATAAGTAAATGTAGGAACAAAGTTGCGGCCGCACTTAACTATGACTGATAAATCCAACCCCTCCGAGGGAGAAGACCACTTATCCGACGAATCCGATGCTGTTGGGTGCTCAGTAAAATCGGAAAAGTTCGATCAAGATCCCGCACACCAGCAAATCGTCGAACTCGTCACCAAAGCTTGCCAACAGCCCCCCGGCAGTATCCAGCGAGGTCGTTTCTTGAATCAACTAATTCGAGAGATTCTCAAATCCGGCAAACTCTGGAAACCAAAAACACCTTACTATGAAGAGGCATTGCAAGAAACCTGGATCTATCTCAATCGAAATTTATGTGAAGCTACCACAGCAAAACGACCTTACGATCCCGAAGAAAGCCTGATTACTACTTGGTTAAATCGCTATCTCAAAATGCGGCTGTTTGATTGTCGTCTGGCCCCAATAAAAGAAAGTGACACACCAAACCGCCGTCGAATAGCGTCCTCAGAAGGAAAACAAGATGAAAAAAATATCAATCCCATTGACTATCTCGCCGCCGATTCTGATGTAACTTTCTATTTAGACGAAGTTATAGAATGGATCGAAACCGATCCAAATAACGAGTTGAAAAGCAGACACGTTAGAGGAAAACCGCAGATAAATTGTCAAGTTTTATTGCAGCGCAAATGTTTGTACGGTCAAAGTCTTCAAGAACTCGCCAAAGAGTTTGGCTGCGCGCATTCTACTTTATATCAATTGTTCAAAAATGACTGTCGTCATCTGCTACAAAAATTTTGCGAAGACCAAGGATATCAAACTTTAAATATACCAGGAGTGTACCAGAACAATGAACCATAGCAACCTTTGGGAAATCGAATCTTTGCCGATGCCAATTACTCAGAAGGCACTGCAAGTCGCTCAGCAGTTTGCCACCCAACAGCGCCACCCGCAAAGGCACGAGCAAGTTTATCTCAATACTTTGGCAGTGCTGGCAGTTCGCGATTATCTAAAAATCATTGATATTGAAACTGACTTGACTGAATGCGATAGCTGGAATCCCGTAATTCGCCTGTTTACAGATGCAGGAGATTTGTATGTTAAAGGATTGGGAAAAATCGAATGCCGTCCAATTAATAATCGGCATCAAAATCCAGAAAATGGCAATCATAATTCCTCGGCACATCCGCCTGAGATTTGCCCGGTGCCGGTGGAAGCAAGGGCAGAACGCATTGGCTATATTGCAGTAGAAATTGATGAGGAGGAAAAGGAAGCGAGATTGCTTGGTTTTTCTCCAAATGCGGATGCGGGGGAATTAGTATTGAGCGAATTGCATTCCCTGGATGATTTCTTAGGGCATCTAGAACATTTGTTGGAATCTAAAATTAACCTCAGTCAGTGGTTTATGAATGTATTTACGGCTGATTGGCAGCCTTTTGAAGCGGTATTTAACCCGCAAGCAAAAACTTCTCGTGTTCAAATTGAAAATCCGGTTAAATCTAATTTAGGTAAATGGTTGCCAAATTTTGCAGAAATATTTTTGCAGCAATTGGAGGAAGGTAAACAAAAGTTAAAAAATCTGATTTACCCTGACGAAACCCCCAGTTTTGCATTCCGAGGAGGTGGAAATTCGAGAGAAGAATCTGCGTTACAGGGCAGTCAAAGTAGCATCAATAGGTTTCCCGAAGCCGATGTCACGCGGGCTAAGTTGATTGACTTGGGAATGCGGCTGGGAAGGACAACGGTTGCTTTGTTAGTGGCGATTGCTGAAGAGAGCGATCGCACTGTCAGAGTTCACGTTCAACTGCATCCGGCGATCGGAGAACGTTACCTGCCCCAGAATATTAAACTTTCCTTAATATCCGACATCGGTAAAAATCTAACCGAGTCACAATCAAGGATTCAGGAGAGGTACATTTTGCTGAAGGATATTGAGGTAGATCGAGACGAGAGTTTTAGTATTCGAGTAGCTTTAGATGATTTTAGCGTCACAGAAAATTTTGTGGTATGATATCTCGATTAACTCTACTCGCGTCTAATTTATGAGCTTAAGATTTATCTTGGGTTTAGGGATTGGGGATCTACACAAGGGTTTTCCCGACATCACAGGGGAGTTTCAAGAAAACCAAACAACAGTTCATAAATTTAAAGGAAGTTTGCCACCAGCCGCGGAAGTTGATGATCTGCAAAAAAGATGGCAACTTATTTGTCGTGCGGGAAAATCTAGCAACATCCTTTCTAGAATTAAAGTTAAGGCTACAGGGACAACCAATATTTCTGAAGATAATCCTCAATTGATCTATCAATATTTGAATGAATCTATGAGGCTGTGGCTGAGTAGTGAGGAATTTTATGCGGGAATTGAGCATAATTTTAGAAATGTAGTTGATGCGTTTGGTGGTCGAGATCAGTGCTTTGAAGTATTTCTCGAAATCAAAGATTCGGAAAATTGGCATCTGCCTTGGGATGCGTGGAAATTTCGCGAAGATTACAAAAACTGTGAAATAATTAAAAGTCCGTCCCAGTATAGAAAAGCTCTCAAAAAGGCAACTACAGGCGGAATGCCTCTGCCTTCGCGAGGTAGAATTTTATGTGTCTCCGGTAATAGTGAGGGACTAGATCTGAAACAAGATGAGAAAAGTCTTCAAAGGTCTTTGGGCGATCGCTGCGAGTTACAATTTATTCAACAACCAACCCCTCAACAGTTGCGCGATCATCTTTCACAGGATGAAAAAAACTGGCAAATTTTGTATTACGGCGGACATAGCGATAGCAATTCTGTCAATGGATGGCTCCATATCAATCAAGCAAATTGCGATAATAATGTCACAATAGACTATTTAAAAGATGGCTTAGAAAAATCAATTTTTCAAGGATTGGAGTTGCTAATTTTAAACTCGTGCTCTAGCCTCCAATTGGCAGCAGATTTAGTAGCGGGAGGCTTGCCTTTACCGTCAATGATTGTGATGCGTGCGCCGATACCAGATAAAATTGCTCACGATTTTGTTAAGTCTTTATTCGGATATTTAAGCAAAGAATATCCTTTGTTTTTAGCAGTACGAAAAGCTAAGGATTATTTACAGAAGTGGGAATCTGAGTTTCCCGGTGCGAGTGCGATACCAGTGCTCTGTCAGCAGCCAACTTTTGAGGGGTTGACTTTACTGCAATTAAAGCACGATCGCCTGCTTGTGTCTGTGGCCGATGTTTTGGGTGATACTGGGGGCGATCGCCGAAACAACGATATCTCTCTTTTTATTTCTAATTTGATGCAGCGCCTGGGAATCGGTTTAGCTACTACCGCTAGCAGTTATATGTTAATGGGCCCGATACTTGCCCCAGTTGCTAATCAAATTGGCATGGAAAACCACCGTCAAAATAAACCTTTAATGGCGAAAAAATTCTACAAATTAGCAAGTTTAATTAACCTAAATTATGCACAACCTTACTATAACTTAGCTATGTTGTGCGACGAATTGAATGACGATAGAGGTGCGTTAGAGGCAATGCAAAATGCTGTATTGCGAGGACTTCCTGATGCTTCTGCTCAAATATCTAAATTATTCATTCGCAAGGATAAACATCAAGCAGCTTTAAAAGCGATCAACCTTTGTTTAGAGCACGCTAAACACGACGGAGTAAAAGCTGCTTGTATCAAAAATCGCGGCTGGATACGGTTCAAAGAACAGCAGTATGACGATGCCGAAATAGATTTTCAAACAGCAATTGGATTGAAAGAGAATAGCCCGGAAGCTCAGTGTTTTTTAGCACAGGTTCTGGAAACTAAAGGTAAGCCACATGAAGCGTTAGAACACTGGAAACAAACGATTAAATATTCTAAATCTAGCGTACCAGAACAAGATAAATGTATCCAAACTGCCAAACAACATTTACGAATAAAAGGAAATATAAGATGAAAATCAGGATTGCAGTTTTTATAGCTTTAAGCTCGATCGCAACTACCGCACTAGCAGCCAGTAACAGAATATCCAACGGACTGATTATCCATAGTAGCGGGGAAGTTGCGATCGAGCGCCAAAACGGGCTAATTGTCCGCCCTACCAGCGGTACGCCGATTTATCCGGGAGACAAATTGCGAACAGCACAAAACGCCCAACTGACGATCCAATGTGCCGATTGGGGAATTAAGTCGATCGCACCGGGTGAAAATCAATTGAATAGCTGTTTGTTAGCCAAAGAAGAGTCGAAATCGGATTGCAGCACCGACTTGATTAAATGTCCCGATCGCGGCGACGGTAAAATTGCTTGGAATAGCGCGCCAATTCCTTATATTATCAGTCCGGGGCGCACGAAATTGCTAGACAGCAAGCCAATTTTGCGGTGGAATCCGGTTGCTGGTGCTACTAGCTATAAGTTGAGCCTCCGCGAAAATGGAGCGAAATTAAACTGGGAAATGACTGTTAGCGGTACTGAGGCTGTCTATCCGGGGGAACCAGTGCTGAAACCGGGTGTTAGGTACCGATTGATTGTCGAGGCGAATACGGGCGTTTCTTCAGAAAGTGCTGTGGGAGGAGGAGATACAGAGTTTGGGTTGCTGGATGAGAAGCAGGTTCAGGCCGTTAAGGATGCGGTTGGGGCGATCGACAAACAAGTACCTAACGAAAACGCCAAAAAATTAGCAACTTCTAGCGTTTATCTTAACACAAACTTGATTGCCGAAGCAAGAGAAATTTTAGAAAATTTACAAGAAACAGGCATGGAAACACCGCCCATTTATCGCACGTTGGGCGACCTGTATCTGGAAAAGCTACAACTCGTTCCCCAGGCTGAAGTCTACTATTCCAAGGTGATTAATACGGCGAAACCTGACGATATTGAGGAGTTGACGGCCGCTCGATACGGATTGGGACAAGTTCATTCAGCCATGAGAAATAATCTGGAAGCTATGAAATATTTGCGAATGGCAAAAGATGGATATACAACTTTGGGAGATTTGCCAATGGCGGAAAAGGTAGAGAAGCAATTGCGAGATTTGCAAAGGAGGGAAGACAGGAAATAGTAACGGGCTGTGACGTTAATTCCGGCAGGAATTGTGACATTAATTCCGGCAGGGAATTCATTCCCTGCCTCAAAGCAAAAGTCCACTAAACTGGACTGATATCAAACTTTTTTCGACAGTCTTCTTCAGTGGACTAATACCAAACTTTTTTCTACAGTCCTCTTCAGAGGACTTTCGCTATTAGCCAGGGAATTCATTCCCTGGCGGACTTTGGGACTGTCAGAGGGCGCTGGCGGACTTTCGCAATTATCAGAGTGTACGAGATATCATCTACTAACAAAACCATGAAATCAACACACAAAAAACCCCGCTTTTTCCTCACCTTTCTCTCATTTACCGCCTTAGCAATGTGGGAAATAGGACTTTTCGCCCCATCCCAAACAGCCACAGCCCAAATTACCCCCGCAACCGACGGCACGAATACTCAAATTACTCCCAGCGGCAACCAATTTAACATCAACGGCGGCCAACAATCCGGCGACGGCACAAATCTATTTCACAGTTTCCAAGAATTTGGTTTAACTCAAGGACAAACTGCTAACTTTATATCAAATCCCAATATCCGCAATATTTTAGGGCGAGTTGTCGGCGGCGATGCTTCGTTAATTAACGGATTAATTCAAATAACGGGCGGCAATTCCAATTTATTTTTAATGAATCCGGCGGGAATTGTATTTGGCACAAATGCCAGTTTGAACGTGCCTGCTGCTTTCACTGCTACTACTGCGACGGGCATCGGTTTTGGCAATAACTGGTTTAGTGCGGCTGGTACTAATAATTATACTCAATTAGTCGGAAATCCGAATACTTTTGCTTTTACAAATACACAGCCGGGAGGAATTGTCAATTTAGGCAATTTGGCAGTGGGACAAGGGCAAAATTTAACTTTATTGGGCGGCACGGTTTTGAGTACGGGACAAGTTTCTGCACCGGGAGGAAATATTACTGTTGCGGCTGTACCGGGTGAGAGTTTAGTCAGAATTAGTCAACCGGGAAATCTGTTAAGTTTGGAGATTCAGCCGCAATCTGTCGCGGGGAGTTTGCCTCAAAATTGGGTGTGGCCAGTTGCATCTTTGCCGCAGTTGTTGACTGGTGGCGGGGGAAGTGCAACGGGGGTGACAGTTAATTCTCAAGGGCAAGTAGAATTAACTGGTGGTGTGCAAGTAGAGAATGCAGATGCAGTTGCTAAAGGCGTAAGCGCGGGAAGTGCAACGCTGTCAGCTTATCGCAATTTGACATTAGTTGAAAGTCTGTTGCGTACAACGGGCGATTTGAATTTGCTGGCTGACAATACTGTGCGGGTGCGCGACAGTGTGGCAAATCCGTTTGTGGCGAATGCTGGCGGAAATCTCTACATTCAGGGAAATCAAAGTATCGATCTTTTGGCGCTGAACCATCTTTCGCAAACGCCTTTTGTAAGTGGTGGAAATTTGACTTTAGCGAGTGATGGCATGATATCTACAGATGCTCACTTTAGAAGTGGCAGTAAGACATCGATTGTTGATTTATCTGGTAAACCTGCGAATTTTATTAGTCTGTACGATCCAATTTTTACGCAGCCTGATGACTATACTTCTGGGGGTTACACGGGTGCATCTCTCAAGGTAGACACAACTTCGGGTACTGGAAATATTACTTTTAATGGAGATATCAGTATTACGAGTGCCGATGCAACTTATGCTGGTGCTTCTCCGGGTACAGATGAATTTATTTTGGGCAATTCGCAAGCGGTAATTTTGCGATCGGGTGGCGACATTAAAGTTGGAATTATTGGCTATTCAGGACCAAGCAATACCCAAGGACCTGTAATTATGCAAGCTACAGGTAACATTCAAACAGGAAGAATTTCGACAATAGGTCTGGGAGGTAACGCTGGTTATATATTTTTGAATGCAGGGGGAAATATTTCAACCGAAACACTTAGCACTCAAGTTGATAGTGGTGATGGCAGTGGCGCTGATATTACTGTGAATGCAGGTGGCAGCTTTACTTTTATAGTAGGAAATGAAATTGGGAGGGATGGTATACTTACTGGCGGAGTTAGTGGAAGCGGTAATATTATCATTAAAGCGAAAAACGATATCACGCTCGGCTGTAATGCTGGCTTTGATTGTTTAACAACTTTTACACCGACAGGTTCTAGCACAATAGCTACTAGAAAGAGCGGTAACATTACTATCATCAGCGAACAGGGTGCTATTATTTTCCAGGGTTCCTCATCTATATATACGGGTGATTACATCGGCATTCCTGGTTTTATAAATTTACAAGCAAAGGGTAATATTACTTTAAATACGATATCCACATTAAATTATGGTTCTTCATATGATGGTGGGAATATCACTATTACGAGCCTAAATGGCAATATTGAGATTGGAGATATCAATACTTCTTCATACACTGGTAATAAAGGTGGCAATATTACTATCTCTACAAGTGGAAATATTAAAACAGGTGATGTATTAAACTATAGTACATTGCAAAATGGGAGTATGAATTTTACTAGCACTAATGGCAGCATCACTACAGGGATCTTAAACTCAACCGGCTCTCTAACAGGGACAATTTTGATTAACGTCAACTCGGAAAATGGAGGCTCGATTACCTTAAATGCAGCTCGCGATATTACCACAGGCAACCTTTATGTTAAGGCGAAGCAAAACGGTGGCCCGATCGCACTTACGAGCACTGCCGGTTCCATAAATACCGGAACGATCGATGTCACGGGCGATCGCGCTGCTGGAAATATTACCATTCAAGCCAACAGCGGCATCACAACACCGACAACAGGAACCGCGATCGCGGGTACTTCTAGTAACGGCAACGGTAGCAATGTTACTTTATCTACTGCCAGCGGTGACATTAATATAGGTGGCGTGTCAGTATCGGGAATACAGGGTGGAAATCTTAACTTGACTAACACCAACGGTACAATTAACATCGGAGCGATCGATACCACGGGCGCGAGCGCTGCTGGAAAAGTCACGATTCAAGCTGACAGCGGCATCACAGCAGCGACGCTTACAGGTGTTTCTACTAATGGCAATGGCAGCAACGTTAGTTTGTCTACTACCAAAGGTGACATTAATATAAGTGATGTATTAGTCGGAGGCAAATTACAGGGTGGAAATCTTGAATTTACTAATAAAAATGGTAATGTCACTACAGGTAAGCTAACTACAAGTTATAATAGTTCATCTGCGGGTGTTACAACTAACAAAGGTGGCACTGTCAATTTAAATGCTCAGGGAAATATTACTACCAATGCGATCGGATCAAGTGGCACCCAAGACGGTGGCTCAATAACCTTTAAAAGCGGCGGATCGATCGACACTACGGCCGGAATCATCAATGCAATGGGCGGCAACAACGGCGGCAATATTTCCCTAGAAGCCACCAACAATATCACTACAGCCGGAATTGGGAACTCGGCTGTATTATTAAGCGGGTTCAACGCCAACAGTGGCAATCTTCGCATTCAAAGCGGCGGTAATATCGACACAACTGCCGGCCCAATTATTACCGCTGCAGCAAATGGTAAGGGCGGAGGAATCACCATAAATGCTGGCGGAACAGTTTCGACATCGGATATTAATTCCCGCACTTTCGCTCCCAGCATTACTGTGACTGGCGGCAATATTGATGTCCAGGCAAATGACTCTATTACTGCCAAGGGCAAGATCGAAACTAACCGCAATAACATTACTTTTAACGCTCCGCTGACATTAGGTGATAACCTGTCGGTAAAAATTTTAGAGACTGGCGATATTACTTTTAAGTCTACTGTTGACGGGCCTTACAGTCTGACTGTTCAACCCGATGCCGGAAGTGTTGATTTTGGCGATGCTGTTGGCAGTGTTACTCCCCTCAACAGCGTCAGTATTCAAGATGATATTCCCGAAACCTCCGATGCAATTAACATTATTACTACGAATAATATTACAGCCAAAAATATCACCTCACCCGCCGGAATTTCTTTGTTTAGTGAGAACGGAGAAATCACAACAAAAAATCTTGATGCGACTTCCCCTAACAATGGTGGCAATATAGATTTGAATGCGGGAACTAATATTACTGCGGGCGATATCAATACCTCGTCTGCTGGTAATGGCGGCAGTATCTTGCTCGACGCTACCGGAAGTATTAATGTTGGTAAAATTGACTCTTCGGCAAAGGGGAATGCAGGGAATGTTACAGCTTATAACCGCAGCACTTCTGGCAATATTACTGTCAGTCAAATTGATGCTCAGAGTCAGGGCAGCGGTATCGGTGGAAATGTGGAGATTCTGATGGGAATGTTTTTTCGATCGCTCAATTCCTTCACAGACAGAAACGGCATCAATGCTAGCATTTCTACGGCTGGAAGTCCTGGAGATGCTAACGGCGGTACTATAATTATCCGCCACGGAGGCGCAGGATTAACGCCGTTTATTGTCGGCAATTCCCAGACAAATGGAACGGCGGGTGCACTTACTAGGGGCAATAGTAATCCCATACAAACAATTTTGCCGGATAACTCCTATCTTTATACTCACAGACAGGATGTCGATCGCATTCAAATTAATTCCGTACCGCCGCCAATAGTTGCACCCACACCAGCAGCTACTCCAACACCCGCAGCTACTCCAGCGCCCGCACCCACACCAGCAGCTACTCCAGCGCCCGCACCCACACCCGCAGCCACTCCAACGCCCGCACCCACACCAGCAGCTACTCCAACGCCCGCACCCACACCAGCAGATACTCCAACGCCCGCACCCACAGCCGCAGCTACTCCAGCGCCTGCAGGCACACCCTCCCCGCAACTCCCACCGCGTTTACCCCTCGCACCTTCGGCAACACCCGAAAGCTCGATCGCACCTGCCCCAACACCGGAAAGCTCGATCGCACCTTTCCCAATTCCCCAAATATTTATTGAACCTTCGGCAACACCCGAAACTTCGATCGCACCTTCGGCAACACCCGATCCGATACCTGGTTTTCCCATCGACTTCCAACTACCTGAATTGCCCGATTCATTCGTACTGCCACCCCGCGCGCGCCCCACACAGCCCTCAACACCCACAACCCCAAACGCTGCTGCCCGCATAGCTTCGAGACCTACCCTTCCCTCTGTTTCCCAAATCACCTCCTCCCTCGGCGCTCAACCTGCGATCGCCCCCCAACCTTCAAACGCGCCAAATCCCGCGCCCACAGCCCCTCTTGCCTCCGTAACCCAGCCCGTAACTCAGATTCAGCCAGCACCTGCAAGCTCGATCGTACCCGCGCCTGCAAGTGCGATCGTACCAGCGCCTGCACCCGTCCCCGCAACCGCTGTCAGCCCCAGCCAGACTCCCCAACAAAATTTAGCTTTTTTAATTGGCGATTTATTGGGTGCTGAAACTTCTTTCGAGCTAAATCCTGAAACTGGAAATACCAGAGTTGGCTTTCAACTAGAAAATAATCGACAAATATCGATCGACATACCGCCCGTTGAAACACCCAATATTACCTTTATCCCAGCATCAGAAAACCCTCCAGAAAACCTGCCGCAGCTTGGCGCTTCTTCCACCGAACAACCCGACGGATACATAGTCTTAAATCCCGCTCCCGCCGAGACGCCTCCTCCAGAACAACCTGCTGAAAACCCTACTAATTGGTTGGCCAATATTCCCCAAATCTCTCTGCCGCAAATAGAATCACCTCCCGTTAATCCAGTACCCGCACCAACTCCAGCGCCCGCACCAACTCCAATTCCCGCACCAATTCCAGCCCCCGCCCCAACTCCCGAACCAACTCCCACTCCCCCTCCGATGGCAGAAAATCCCCCACCTGCAGATATCCCAAATCTCTTTCCGTCACAAATTAGCAGGTCGCTCGTAGAACAAACTTTAGAACAAGGCAATGCTAACGATGCTGTTGCTCTAATTGACCAACTCTTTGAACAAGACTACGAAAATTATTATGGGGAAAACTTCACGGATCAACAAGTTAATTTTCAATATGTGAGAGAAACTCTGAAAACAATTAAGGAGGAAACGGGGAAGCAAGCTGTAATTGTTTACGTGATCGTCCGTCTCGAAGAATTATCTTTAGTGTTAGTAGTTCCAGACGGCCCTCCGATTCTCAAAACTATTCCGGTCAGTAGCGCAGTTTTGCTGGGAAAAGTGGCAGAATTTCATCGCTATTTGGGTCAATCGAATGATTCGCAAAGTGAAGAATATTTGCCAATAGCTGAGCAACTTTACCAGTGGTTAATTGCGCCGATTAGTTCAAATTTAGAAGCATTAAATATAGATACGCTAGTGTTTTCCTTTGATGCCGGTTTGCGCCAACTACCGCTAGCAGGTTTGCACGACGGCAAGCAGTTTTTAGTAGAAAAGTACAGTGTAGGCTCAATTCCCAGTGTCAGCCTGAGTAACACAAAGTATAAAAGTTTGAAAAACGCTCAAGTTTTAGCGATGGGTGCTTCCGAATTTCCACACACCGATCAAGATCCTTTGCCTGCGGTGCCGATCGAATTATCTGCGATCGCCGGTACCAGAAGCGACAGGAAAAATCAAGCGGGATTGAGCAGAAATGAAAGTTTTCTCAATCCTGCTGCCGAATTACCCTTGTGGCGGGGACGGTCTTTTCTCAACGAAAACTTTACCCTAAACAATCTCAGCAAACAGCGACAGCAACAGGCATTTGATATTGTTCACTTTGCTACTCACGCTAGCTTTCCGCAACATCAAAACGGACGCAAGGAAGCTGAGATTCATTTGTGGAACCGTTCTTTGGCGCTGGATGAATTTAGATCGGCGAAGTGGTACGATCGCCGACAAGTAGAGTTATTAGTGCTGAGTGCCTGCCAAACTGCGATCGGGGACAATACAGCAGAAATGGGATTTGCTGGACTGGCCGTCCGCAGCGGTGTCAAATCAGCGCTAGCGAGTTTGTGGAAAGTTAAGGATATCGCCACTTTGGGACTGATGACCGAGTTTTATGGCAATTTGCGATCGGAAAACATTAAAGCTGAAGCGCTCAGAAAAGCTCAACTGGCAATGATCCACAAACAAATTGTAGTAAAAGACGGTCAATTGCGGGGAACTCAAGGCGCGATCGACATTAATCAAGCTACACAAGTAGCAAATGCAGATTTCTCTCACCCGAAATTTTGGGCCGGATTCACAATAATTGGCAGTCCTTGGTAAATTAATTGGAGATTTGATATTCACCAGTGGTAAGGTGTAAGGCTAGACGCACCCTACATTGACTGGCGGGATTTTGCAAAAAGTAAATGTATCCCTGACTACTATCTTTTTATGTCATAAATTTGCTATGAATAGCAAAACTAAACACTAGCGGGGCAAAACCTGTGGGCAAGTTTGATAAAATATTCAATTCAGAAGACCAATCCGAAGCAAGCTTGACTTTAGAAGAATCCGTAGCAGCGGTAGCATTTGTGGCAGCGGAGGCAAATTCCCCTGATACGGATGCTGATATCTTAGAAAGCATACTTTGGGAATCAGAAATATTTGCTGAATACTCGGAAGATGATATGTCAGCAATGTTTCAAAAACTCGACGGTATTGTTGCCCAAGACGGTTTAGGAGCATTATTTAATACTGCTTGGGAATCCATGCCAGATGAGTTAGTGTTGGATACTTTTGCAATAACCGCAGCAATGTTTGTCGCAGATGGCGAAATCTCTCAGAAGCACCAGGCTTTTCTTCAGGAATTCCAGCAAGCATTAGGTGTGGAAGACGAGGAAGCAGCAGAAATTATTGAGGATGTAACTGCTGCTTACTCGGAAGTAGAGGGCGAAGAGTCTGATTTCCATGCGGCATGGTACGTATCTCCTGAAGGCAATTTTAGCGTTCCCATTCCAGTTGACGAGGAACGAGGCGGTAAAATTGATGAGCAAGAAAGCTGTGTCGCATTTTCAGACGACTTTGGCGTTTTGCTGAAAATTGATTATTTCCCTGTTGCTGGTGAAGTTGAAGAAACTATCGAGTCGGTTGGCGAGGAAGCTTATCTCAAGTCTTTTCTCGACAATTTTGTTTCTCAGGCAATTCTTGCTAATGTTGCCAATTCTAAGTTACTCCACGCAGAATATTTAGAAGATGAAGAAGCTTATTTCGTGGTTTTAGATTTGCCTGCGGGTGCAACTATCAGCGTGCAAGAAAACGAGGGTCCTCTGACTCGGTTGGATGCTTACCGGGGACTTTTGGCTTTTATTGCTGACGATTTTTGCTACACGGTAAGCTGTCAGCGCATTTATCACGAGGGGGATGAATTGGGTTCGCTGGAGTCTGAAGTTGAGGGAATTATGAACAAGATTTTTGAGTTTATTGAGACAATTGAATTCGGGCCGATCGAATAAGCAGGAATTATTTAGGAGGGCTAAAAACCGGGTTTCTTTCTAAATGTTTCGCTGCTTAACTCTATATTTTCAGAGAAACCGGGTTTTTTGCCAACCATTCTCAGGATATGACATCGTGTCCGCTCGATCGACCAAAATCAAACTGGTTGGTAATGAAGACTGGAGTTTTCATTACTTCCCCGATCGCGGTTATTGTACCGCACTGCTAGATATTAGAGGTTTTTTACCATAAAAGAGTGCGATCGAGAACAGGGTTATTTGACCCATTCTCGATCGCACTTCCAGATACATTCAGTCAACCAGAGTCGAGAGGCAGCAGCAATTAGCCGCCATTTTCGACTAATTAGTAGTCTGAGCTTCCACCAATCTTTGCTTGAGTTCTTCCAGAGCACTCGCCCAGCGCGGATCTGGCTGCACCGAGCCGGAATCAGCGCTCGACACCGTTGCTGCTGACTGATTGCGGCGAGACTTGTTGTTGTCACCCCGACGGCGATTGCTTTTGCTGGAACCGCCTCCACCTTGGGTAGGAGGAGCCGAGCGCTGCTGTTGCTGCGGCGCAGGCACAGGCATAGGCACAGACGCCGATGCCGACACCAACTGCGGTGACTGCGGCGACTGCTGCTGATCGTCTTCGCCCTTCTCAGATTTACCCTTAGAGCGGGGCAATGCCTTCTCTATTTTCAGCGGGTTTTCTTTGAACATCAAGCCATTGTATTTCTCAATAACTTGGTCGGCTTGTTCGTCGGTTAGCACCGTCACAAAACCAAATCCTCTGCATTTTCCAGTTTTGCGGTCTGTAATTACCTTTGTGGTAACAGATTCGCCCTCCGGTGCAAAAACTTCTTGCAATTCTTGGCGATCCAGTTCCTTCGGTAGATTGCCAACATAAAGACGAATAGACATGAAAAATTCCTCCCGACTTGGATTTTAATTAATTTGCTCGAACAGAATTACCTGAAGTCAACTGAATATTGACTTCAGGCAAACACCACATAACCCGAGAATTGGCGCATTCCTCCCACCAACCTTGACAGCTCCCCCCACCTTTTAGAACAAAAAGATGATTTACTCTGATAAGGCCGGAACTTAACCGCCGATGCAGAGAGCTTTTAAATCTCAGGTTGTTGTGTAAACTTTTAGTCATCACTCAAATGTTTAGGCTATTGGCTATTCTGTATTACTTGCTTCCGGTTTTGATTCAGAATGTTTATAGCCAGCGCCGTCTAGAAATTTATGTCCAAGGATGTCAATTGCAAGCGATCGGAATGCCAGTATTCAGTTTAATACAGTGATGGATAAAATGGCTAACATTTTTTCAGCCAGTAATCTTACCTCGATCCTAATCTCGCTCCTAATGCTGAGAACTACTCACTTACCCGGTATCCCTTAAATCAGGCCCGGCAGAGTCCGAGCATTCTTTAAAGGTATCACAGCCTTGGTAACAGAGCTAGTTATTTAGGAAGATTTCAGTCTGAATTTAACGGAAACCACATCTGAATCACTTTTGAGAATTCATCCCGCACAGCTAAAATAGCGGTCGAAAAAAAACAGCCGACAAGCGGCTGGCTGTACTTGCTGTGTTGGGATGTTGACAATTTTTACGCAATGCCTTAAGGGATTTTAGCCAACAGAAGTTATCGCGCTGTTTGGTTCAATCCAATTCATGTAAACTAATGTAACAGACTGCGGGCAAAAAAGCAACTTTTCTTTACGAAGGAAGAAGGAAGTTCGGCAACGGATTTTGTAACGGATGTAACGGATAGACTGTAGGGTGCGTAGGGAGCCACTCCAGAATCCGATCGCCCCTCCGCTGTTTAACTCAAAACCGATCGAGGCTGCGCGTTGAGACCGATTCACCCCACAATCGGACAACTATTCCTCACCTTGGGCCCTGGATAATGATGTATGCGCCCCAAATAGCAGCAGCAAAGGCCAAAATCGCAGACCAAATCGGATGTCCGCTGTCACTGACTTTCCCTCCTTGACTGCGGAGACTTTCAAGGTCGATCGCCACAGTAGCACCCCGGCGCAGCCAACCAGTCGCCACAACAGATGTTCCGATCAAATCGCTAGGGCGAGTAGTCTCTTTGAATAAAAATGGCCACAAAGAGCCAATGTAGCCAAACCTCGAAACATAGTGCAACCTCACCAACCCTGTCGCCGTTTGCAAAATCAAATCTTGTCCCAGCCAATTACTCATACCCGATCGACCCAAAAGTTGCCCTTCCAGCCGCACCGGTTCAGCATCCAGCGGCAAACTATCGGGATTTGACAAAATTTCCGGCAAACTCGGCGAAGCCGTTTCTCGCGGTATAATATCCGGGAAGAAATAATTGATCCGCATCAAAGTACCGATGCTAAACCCGATCGGCAAACAGCCCCAAATAATCGATCGATCGCCCCAAAGCCAATCCAACTGCCATATACTCGTCCTCGAAAAAATCCACCCAATCAGCCAAAGCACCCCGACTATCGCCAAACTCATCGGAATTCCAAAAAACGGCGCACCCTGTAAAAATAGTTTTGAGTCTTTAAATTCGAGTATTGACTTAAACAGAGACAATTTTCCTTTCGTGGGTTGTTCTTGCACTCCCGCGTTTGCCAAATCTAACTCTGTCTCCAGTTGCCAGAATTGAGCATAAAGAGCCAACAGCTTCAAACGCTCTCCCAGCAAAGGATGCGCCCGGTTAACCGTCAACCAATTGCGCTCCTGATTGCTGACATCCCACAGCAAAATCTGTTCTAGCGGCGCGTGTAATGCAGCAGAACCAAGGGTTACAGCTTGTCCAACGCCTACCGGTAACAATAGATCGAAACTTTCGAGGAAAAAGCTAGTTTGTTTTTGCTGCTCGATATTATCAGCAATGCCGATCGCAATTTTAGACAATGCCCGCGTCAAACCGTTAGGATTACCCGTAATTTCTGCAGCAGTGCGATCGCTAAAATACACTCTGCGGCGCGACAGCCACAACATCGGCCAGCGCAACAACTTATAAATCCCGTAACTGGTAGCAGAAATTGCAGCGGCCACAAATTTGACAGCAGAACGCAAAAACTCGATCGTCATTAAATCACACAACCGCTCTTGCCAGTGCGCCACCTGCCAATAAATCAGGTAAGGAATCTGAATCACCAGCAG
Organism: Microcoleus vaginatus FACHB-2002; assembly: GCF_040004035.1. Taxonomy (GTDB): domain Bacteria; phylum Cyanobacteriota; class Cyanobacteriia; order Cyanobacteriales; family Microcoleaceae; genus Microcoleus; species Microcoleus vaginatus_C. The sequence continues at coordinate 18,457 of NZ_JAMPLN010000059.1, forward strand.
CGCCAGCGACATCGGCGCAAAATCCCAGTGAGAGATATGGCCCAACTCCCGCGCGAAAATAGTGGCAATTTCATCATCCGTCAATTGTTCCAACAGCCCGCGACTCACAGCAATCCGAGCAAAACGGGGCAAACAGCCGTAACTGAAAGCTACAGGAACATTCAGCGGCAAGAGTTTCAGCACCGGCACCGGCATATTTTGCTTGGTACAAAAGCTTCGCAGTACCCGACTAGCTTCCTTGCTGTGCTTGGATAAAACTGACCCGCGCAGAGTTTCGATGCCGCAAAACAGTTTCAGCAGCGCGTCTATCAGCCACGGAGACGAGGCCAAAAGCAATCCAAACACCATCTGAACAAACGGAGTTGGATCGCGGTAAAAAAGCTGAATCGGCGCGAAAATAGGCAGTCTACTGAATATGTAAAGCTGAACCAACAGAGAATTAGTGTTTGTCAGCAGGAATTGCAGGATAAACCGGGCTAGGAAAAATAGGGCGATCGCACTTGCAACGGCTTGCAGCCGAAACTCCAGCAACTTCAGCGGTTTGAGCGGGCGCGGGCTTTTGGCGCGCCCTGCTTCGCGCCAAGTGAGTTGGTAAGTATCTGGGCTGGCGAATCCGGGGATATCTGTTGGGGAACCGGAACTATTTTCGCCGCTAATTTCTGTATCGGGTGCGGTTTCGGTCGAGTTTTCCGGTTCTGAAGTCTGGCTTGTGGGGGGTGGAGGTGGCGGGGAAATATGTGTCGATTTGGCGTTTCCAGGTTCTAAAGCAGGCTCTAAAGGTAAAAATCCTGTTTTTTTATCTGCGGTCGGTCGATCGCCCCCAATCGTTTTTTTCGGCGATTTAGTTCCGGCATCAAAGGCGACAAAGCCTGTTTCGGGGGGAGTTTCTGCGGATTTTGGTTTATTTTCCGGTGGTTTTGGGGGGCGAGGGGGGGTTAATTCTGTTAAAACGCGATCGGCCCAAGTTTTGACTTGAGAGTTGGGACTTTTGGCGAGGGAAGAGCACAGGGCGATCGCCTTTTTGACATTACCGGTTGCTTTGTACGCACCCACTAACCCCATCTGCGCGCGGATTCCCGACGGCTGATTAGCTGCGGTTTGAGTAACGGATTCTAAAAGGGCGATCGCGGTGGGGTAATCCTGCTGTTTCAAAGCTGCTAGCCCAGCCTCTAGAGACTGTTTTGCAGATGAATCCGCCGGATTTGGATTAGTGGGAGGTGCCATGACTGTGCTTTCGCTAGCGTCCTTTCTAAGATAGCTTGGGTGGTCGATCGATAGCTGTTCTAACACAGCTCTATTTCTCTGTCACCATTTGTTGCTGTTTCTTCGGCGGTTGAAACCGCTTAATAGTCAAACTTTCGGCCACTCCAAGCGGGCGATCGTTGCGATCGGGCAGGAGTTTAAACCCCTGCCTCAAAGCTAAAGTTCTGGCTATGAGGACTGATGAATTATGCTAAATCCGGGTTAAATATTTCCTCGATCTCTTAGTCTCTTAGAGAGAAACTAAAGTTTGTGTAGACGCGATTTCACTCGCTGAGCCAATCTAATTTTTGCTTATAATTAAATTAATACCTCACCTGCACACTTATGCCAATTGACGACGAAGATTTTGAAAGCGAATCTATCGGGGACGATCGCAAACTCCAACTCTTCACCGACAGACACGAATTTACCCGCAGATTTGCCTTTTATTTAAACGACGACCCGCCTCCCGAACAAATTTTGTATTTTTTCGGGGATGGAGGTAACGGCAAGTCATTGCTGCTAAAACACTTGGAGTTTCACTGCTGCAAAAGATTTGCACCGGAGGTATGGCAAAAATGGCGCGAACTCCCTGAATCGCAAGCCGCCGAAGTTGCTAATTTCGTCCGCTATGCAGCAGCTAAAACCTACACTCCCATCCCCGCAGTCAGACACGATTTCGGATTGATACCGATTAAAGAAGATAAACCGCAAGATAGATTTTACGGCTTGCTGATGCTGCGGCGCAATATTGCAGCAGCCACCAAGAAATATAAATTTAAATTTCCCAATTATGACTTTGCTTGCTTTTGGTATTTGCTGAACAAAGGCGAATCACAGGCAACTCTCAACCAACTTTTTCCCGATGATGTGGCGGAATTGGTGGTACCTATAGTTGAAACTTTTGCAGATTTTCCGGTGGTGGCGCAAGCGGTGGCGGTACTCAAAGGGATAGATAAATTCGGCGGGATTAAGCGGGCGATGAAATTAATTCAAAATCGCTTGGGTGTCAGCGATGAAAAGGCGGATCAAATTCGCCGTCAAGATATTGATACTGAGTTAACAGACTATTTGCCGAAATTGTTTGCTGGGGATTTGAATGCGGCAATGGCTGGTAGAAATAAACCCCCTCGCCTCGTGATGCTGTTCGATACTCACGAGAAAATGTGGGATGAAAAACGCAATTCTCAAGGCGCAACTTTTTGGTATCAAGATGAGTGGTTTAGGCGGTTGTTGAGGGCATTGGATTACAAATTGGGGATTGTGGTTGCTGTGGCGGGGCGAGATTGTCCGGTGACGCAATTGCGGTGGCCGAATGCGTCGAAGTTTCCGATTCCCGCAGATTATATAGATGCACAATTGGTTTGGCATTTGTCGCCGGACGATGCGAGGGATTACTTGCACAAAGTGGAGATTGAAAAGACCAATTTGGCAGATGCTGTAATTAAATATGCCAGCGTCAATCCTGATGATAATTGGGAGAATTTGCAGGTACATCCGTTTTATTTAGGTTTGTGCGCGGATGTGGTGCTGGCAGAAAGAAGGCGGGGAATTGAGTTGCTGGCGTCGGATTTTTCGCGGATTCCGAAGTTGGAAAATAAGACGGCGGAGTTAACGGATAGGCTGCTTTTGTATGTGGATCGGGAAGTGCGATTGGCTGTGCATTCGCTGAGTGCTTGCCGCGCTTTTGATGAGGATTTGTATGTGAAATTGGGAGTGGGTTGTCACTTCCAGGCAAGTAGTGCTAATTTTGAGGTTTTGACGAGTTTTTCCTTTGTGTGGAAATCGGAAAAGCGGGGGGATAATTGGTATCGGATTCACGATTTATTGCGGCGCTTGGATGCAGATCGGGATCATCCGAAAACTCGCAGGGCGCATGAGGTTTTAGAGGGGCATTATCGGGAAGTGGGGGATGTGGCTGAGGCAATTTATCATGCTAATCGCTTGGATTGGGAGCGGGGTGTGAAGGAATGGGAAGAGCTGTTTGATGAAGCATTGCGGCTGAGTCGTTACGGGGAATGCGAGTCGCTGCTGGGAGTTAGAGATGAGTTGTGGATTAAAAGTGATTATTGGCTTGGTAGAGTATCGCGCTCGGAGGGAGATTACTATGCTCGCTTGGCTCGATATGTAGAAGCAAGACAGGAACATCTAGAGGCAGTTGCAGCCTATAATTCTGCTTTACTTATTGCACCGGATGATATCGCTGCTCTCACCAACAAAGGGAATGCGCTGCAAAGTCTGGGTGAATTGCAAGCACAGCTAAGTGAATTTGAGACGGCAAAACAGTCTTATTTTGAGGCGATCGCTGCCTGTAATTCTGCTTTACTTATTGCACCGGATTATATTTGTAGTCTCAACAACAAAGGGATTGCGCTACTACGTCTGGGTAATTTGCAAGCAATTCTGAGTGAATTTGAGGCGGCAAAACAGTCTTACTTTGAGGCGATCGCTGCTTGTAATTCTGCTTTACTTATTGCACCGGATTATACCAATGCTCTCAACAGCAAAGGGATTGCGCTACTACGTCTGGGTGAATTACAAGCAAAGCTAAGTGAATTTGAGGCGGCAAAACAGTCTTACTTTGAAGCGATCGCAGCCTATAATTCTGCTTTACTTATTGCACCGGATTATATCGATGTTCTCAACAACAAAGGGAATGCGCTGCGAAGTCTGGGTGAATTGCAAGCACAGCTAAGTGAATTTGAGGCGGCAAAACAGTCTTACTTTGAAGCGATCGCAGCCTATAATTCTGCTTTACTTATTGCACCGGATTATATCAATGCTCTCAACAACAAAGGGAATGCGCTGCGAAGTCTGGGTGAATTGCAAGCACAGCTAAGTGAATTTGAGATGGCAAAACAGTCTTACTTTGAGGCGAGCGCTGCCTGTAATTCTGCTTTACTTATTGCACCGGATTATATCTGTGCTCTCAACAAGAAAGGGAATGGGCTGTTAAGTCTGGGTGAATTGCAAGCACAGCTAAGTGAATTTGAGGCGGCAAAACAGTCTTACTCAGATGCGATCGCGGCTTACAATAGAGCTTTACTTATTGCACCGGATGACATCATTGTCCTCAACAACAAAGGTATTGCACTGAGAATACTGGGTGATTTACAAGCAACATTATCTGAGCAACAGGAAGCACTCAAGAATTGGCAAGAGGCTCTGGAAATGTTTAATCGATCTTTAGCCATTGCTCCTAACAACGATCTGGTTCGCAATAGCCGCGATGCGCTGCAACAACTTCTCGATAATGTGGGTGAGAATACTGTCAGCAGTTACCTCGATCGCAAGGAGTAAAGACGCGGCATTAAAAACGAGGATGTGTCCAGTTAACTTAAACCGAAAGGCCGCCAGGGAATGAATTCCACGGGGCTTTTAGCAAAAGTCCTCGCTATGAGGACTAATGAATTCTTCAGTCCTCATAGCGAGGACTTTTGCTTTGAGGCAGGGGTTGAAACCCCTGCCGGACTCAGGGACAGAGCGTTAAAAGCCCGCCCTCGAATTTAGCTATTTAACCTTGCAGCTTACCGCCCAGATTGTCTCGGCGATGTACCATCAGCCCGCTTCCGACGGATCAGCACACTCATCACCTGCTTCGGATTAGCCGCACGCTGTACGGGACTCCAATCGCCCACTTCTGCAAATCCCAGCCGGTACAAAGTGAGTATGGTTTCCCGGACACCTTTGGGCGAACCGACAACCGTTAACAACACCACTTCCTGTTCGCATACTGCTGCTGAGTCGTTATTTGGGCGATCGGATTTGTTGTCGTCAGGCAAGAATTCCTGTGACATAATATGTTCTCCTGGTTTTGGGTTTTCTAGAAAAACCCAAAAACCCAGCCGCCCCGCATTTCAACACATAGCAGGGCGGCTACAGAGGATGTTAAGATACTCCGTTAGCCTCCAGACTGCTAGTCCCAGTTTGGCGGTTAGCTGTCCATTGCTGTTGGTAGCAGCTTTGGGCAGTGCAACTAGATTTTTGGGCGACGCGGGCTGCCTCCTCTACAAGCAAAGCAACCTCTCAATTCAAAGCGTAGCCGCAGAGGGGGGCCGCCGTCAATCCATTTTGGATTTTAGATTTTGGATCTTAGATTTTGGATTTACTCGTTACCAGGGTCAGCGGCTGGAAACCAGTTAGTTGGGCCGAAATGCTAAATTAAAAGTAATGTTGCTTTAGTACAACCATGTCCAAACGACTCACCATTGCCCAAGCACAGCAGCAGCTTCCAAACTTACCCCAAGAACTTATCAATGAGCCTATCATCATCACTCAAGATGGCGTTCCCGTTATGGCTGCAATCAGCTACACGCATTTGACTGAACTGTTAGAAACCTTAGATATTCTCACCGATACAGAATTCGTTACCAAATTGCGTCAAAGCATCACCCAAGCACGCCAAGGCGAAACTATTTCCTGGGAAAATGCCAAAGCAAAATTGGGACTATGAATCACGAAGAAAATGCGATCGAATATGAGATCCAGCTTACGCCACTGGCACTGGAAATGTTGGAGGCAGTCAAAGATCGACGAGAACAGGAAAAATTGCGCGATCGCATTGATCAACTAAAAGTTGAACCACAAAAGCAAGGCAAAGCCCTTGTAGATAACCTATCAGGATTTCGCAGCATCCGAGCTGTTGGACAGCGCTATCGTATAGTTTATCAAGTCGAACAAGATCGAGTTCTAGTTGTTGTCTTGGGACTAGGGAGACGTAAAGATGGTGACAAAAAAGACATTTACACCATCTTAGAAAAACTGTTAGAGCCGTGATTGTAACTTCTTATATCCGGCGTATTTAAGCCGCATAAATATCATTTGTATGGACACAACAGTGTTGTGTCCTTTGCCTGCGGTAATCTCACTCCTCGCTAACAGCCAAACCCGAAACCACAGGGGCGATCGCATTTAACTTCAACACAGGATGCTCCCCTTCCACCTGGCGGCAATTCCACTCATTTCTAAACAGCAAAACAGGCCTTCCCCAAGTATCTTTTACCGTCACCGTATTAAACAGCCGCCCAACTTTTTCCAGCGCCTCCCAACCGCCGTCAACCCAACGAGCTACACTGTAAGGCAACATATCGATCGTCGTTTCCACATTATATTCCGACTGCATTCTGAACTGCACAACTTCAAATTGCAATTGTCCCACAGCAGCCAAAATTGGCTCGCGTTTCGACTCATCAACCGAGTACATAATTTGCACTGCGCCTTCTTCCTGCAACTCAGAAACGCCCTTGCGGAACTGCTTAAACTTAGAAGGATTGGGATTTCTCAAAAAAGCAAAAAGTTCTGGAGAAAAACAGGGAATCCCTTCATATTCCAGTTTTTGGCCGGTGTAAATAGTATCGCCGATCGCAAATACCCCCGGATTGTTCAAACCTATCACATCGCCCGGATACGCAACCTCGATCGACTCCCGATCCTGAGCAAATAACTTTTGAGGCCTTGACAAACGCACCGTTTTACCACTGCGAGCGTGAGTCACGTTCATGTCCTTTTCAAACTTGCCCGTACAAACCCGAATAAAGGCAACGCGATCGCGGTGTCGCGGGTCCATATTCGCTTGCAACTTAAACACAAACCCGGTAAAGTCTTCATAAGTTGGCGGCAAATCTCCGGCGCTGCTCTTGCGGGCGATCGGCTTCATAGCGTAATCTAAAAACGCATCTAAAAACAGTTCGACCCCAAAATTGCTCATGGCGCTGCCAAAGAAAACAGGCGTCATTTTTCCAGCCCGAACCAAGTCTAAATCGAGTTCAGTTCCCAACTCATCCAGCAGTTCTAACTCTTCTTTGAGCTGATAGTAAAGGTCTTGTTCCAACAAATCTTCAATGCGCGGATCGCCCAATTCGATGACAGTATCAACAGCAGCGCGAGAACCGTGTTTAGCCCGCTCGAATAAGTGAATTTTGCGCGCCCTGCGATCGAAAACACCTTTAAAGCGATCGCCCGTACCTATGGGCCAATTTACCGGATAAGTCTGCAACCCCAATTCTTTCTCAATTTCGTCCAACAAATCCAAAGGTTCTCTGCTAGGGCGATCCAGTTTATTAAAGAAAGTAAAAATAGGCAGACTTCGCAGCTTACAAACTTCAAATAACTTGCGAGTTTGCGGTTCCAAACCCTTAGCAGCATCCTCAAGCATCACTGCATTGTCAGCCGCCGCCAGAGTTCGATAAGTATCTTCGCTAAAATCTTGGTGTCCCGGAGTATCGAGCAGATTAATGTGATATTTTTTATACTCAAACTGCAAAACAGTAGAAGTAATAGAAATTCCCCGCTGCTGTTCCATCGCCATCCAGTCAGAGGTAGCGTGTCGCTGAGCCCGCCGCGCTTTCACCGAACCTGCTTCGTGAATTGCGCCTCCGTACAGCAGCAGCTTTTCTGTCAAAGTAGTTTTACCCGCGTCGGGGTGCGAGATAATAGCAAAGTTGCGCCGGCGCTCAACAGCAGTTAGCAGTTCAGTTTCGAGTTCTGTTGTCATCACAAATTAGGTAGGGGAATCATCACCCGATCGCCATTATAGCCTGTGCTACAGTTGTCATTAAAGGTAAAATTATCACTAAAGTCAAGGAAAGAAAACTAATATGTACGATTCCGACAAGCGGAAGCTGCTATCACTGGTGTGCCACGGGGCGATTTTTTTCAGCACGTTACTGTTCTCGATCGGAGCGCCGATCGCTGTATTGTTAGTATCAGATGACCCCGTTGTCAAAGAAAATGCCACAGAAGCGATCAATTTTCACCTTAATGTATGGGTGTACAGCGCCGTAATTGTGGCGTTAACTGTCGTCACTTTCGGTCTTGCTGGCTTTATCCTAGTGCCCCTAGGTTATCTGCTACACTGGGGACTGACAATAATGGCTATCCTCCACGTTTTGCAAACTCCTAACCAACCATACCGCTACCCTTTTATTTTCCGAATAGTTTAGACAGAAAATCGCGCTTCACCATCGATTTCAATAACCCGATTTCTTTAATAAGAAACCGGGTTTTTAATTGTTTTCTAACTCACATTAAAAATTCAAAAATTAGAGCCAAATCAACTATTAATTATGGTGTCTTCGCCCTGTTGCAGCGCTGTTGTGAACGCTAAGTTGATCTTCCATTGATGTCGGTTCCCACACTATGCTAAGTAGGTCGGCGAAAAAAAACAAAACTATGTTAAGATACATAAAGAAAGGTATAGCTTTAGTGAGGTAATTAATATATGGGCGCTCGATTAAGAGTATTTCTGACTCAAAA
>NZ_JAMPLN010000060.1:0-25994 GCF_040004035.1 Microcoleus vaginatus FACHB-2002
AGAGTTGACAGGTATCCGTGACGTTAAAACCGCATAAGTTAAACGGAAAAACTTTTTGACTCCAACTTTTCAGAACGGATAAAAAAATTTTACACACATCTGCGGAATGTGGGTAGTAACACCCCTATAAAACCTTTAGCATCCAAGCATTTAAGCCTCCAAAACTCACAAAAAATAGCTGATCATTTACACGCTTATTGACTCATAATATCGTCCGAACTCGCCTTGAACCTGATTCAAGGCAGCTCGCCACTCTCTTTTATTGACTCACGCCCGCGAATATCTTTTCACTTGGTTACTCAAATCAAAAAATTGACGCAGCTTTGCTTTCAACCTGCTTGTCACGCCGTCAATTATTTTGTGATAGTTTTTTACGGCAAGATACATATTTTTGCACCTGCATTTTTTGAATTTCAACGCCTTCAAATACAGCCAAAATGGTAGCGCTCGCGATTGATACGTTTTGCCCAACCAGGCAATAAGTTGTCAACAAATAAGGAAGAAATCATCAATAATTTGATGAATAATTATATAATGAGCATCTGCACGCTTATTGCGGATTTTACTAAAAATTAGAGAAACTTCCCATCATTTTTTTTACTTTACTACACTACTTTACATTTAAACCAATGTTTTATTCTAGTTCCCTAGAGTCAACAATTAATAAATTGTATAACTATTGATATTTCTAACTCTTGAGCCGAAAAATCCCCAAGAAGGTATGCAGCGATAGAGGATAAAAAATAGGGAGGGGTGGAATTAGGAATGAACTATTAATAACTTGATTAATTTTTCATTCTGGGACTATCTCAATGAGAGCCGCCAAGCTAGAAATTGGAGTTTGGAGGCAGAAGTCAGGAGGCAGGAGTCAGAAGGAAGGAGCCAGAAGAAGTGTTTTTACAAATATGAGATGCTGCCTTCATTCCTAACCGACAACAACCGGAATATTTTGATTTAGATCAGAGAAAATATGTGTACTTTTCCACGTCGCACAATGCCGTCGATGGCTTAGTTCTGGTTATAATATTTTTTATGCTAAGCTGTTGGGCCTTTAAATTCTATGTCAAAAAAAATCAAAGTCTTATGGGGTGGGCGGGACGGCCGCCCTGAATATACAATTTAAATGCGCGACAGCTTATGAGATTTTGAGTGATTTTACTCAAGTCTGTTTCTTGGGCGACCTGTACTCACATTTTTTCCAGTTATTCACAATAGAAACATGGGTCAATGCCTAATTAATATATGAGATAAACTCAGAGGTTTACAAGTAGTAATCCCGGAAATATTACCCAAGATTACCATTAGAATTGGTAAAGTTTTTGAGGAAGTTAACAAATTTTTAGGATTACCATACGCTTAATTTAAAGTTTGATAACAACCTTCAAAACTTCGGGTTAGCAACAAATTAGTGTGATTTAGGGAGCTTTTATTTTATCTCCTAGATTTTACAATTGCCATTTGTTTCCCTATAATAAGATAACTTTTTGTTTGAGGAGATCATCATTTTTGTAATTGGCACAACTCATTTAGACGTGCTATCTCCCATTGACGTTTAACTAAAAATGGGGTAAAATTATTTATTATTAGCAGCTATTGGCTGTCTCTTTCACCAAATGTCTAAGTCCTGACTGCGAGGAGGGTAAGGTAGAGCAGCCAATCGAGAAAGCAACAAAAATTTTGAAAAACATTCTTAAAAGCCAATGCAGCCTGATTCTCAAAAATCCCTCTCTTTGCCTCTTGTCTCAGTCATTATCCCTGCATACAACGCTGAACCCTTTATTGAAGAAACTCTGAAATCTGTTCTCGCTCAAACTTATCCCGCAATTGAAGTTTTAGTAGTCGATGACGGTTCCCAGGATCGAACCGCTGAAATTGTCGAAAAAATCAGCAAAAAAGATTCTCGCGTCCAGCTTTTGAAACAGCAAAATGCTGGAGTCGCTGCTGCTCGAAACTTAGGAATTCAGAAGTCGAGAGGAGAATATATTGCGCCCATTGATGCCGATGATATTTGGTATCCTGAAAACATAGAAAAACAAGTTCAATCTATGTTGGAGGGAGGGGAAGAAGTAGGGGTCGTCTATTCGTGGACAGTGGACTTGGATGAAAAAGGATTGCTAACAGGAGGATTCCGGTCTTATAGAATTGAAGGTGACGTGTACGGAACCCTCATCTGTCACAACTTTATAGGAAACGCGAGTGCTTCTCTGATCCGTCGCAGTTGTTTGGAAAAGGTGGGGGTTTATGACAAGACATTGAAGGAAAGGAATGCTCAAGGCTGTGAAGACTGGGACTTGTACCTGCGGATAGCAGAGATTTATCAATTTCGAGCCGTGCCGGAATTTTTAATTGGCTATCGCAGGATGTATAACACTATGTCTACCAACTATACGACAATGGCGAATTCTCAATCTTTGATGCTGCAAGCTGCCAAGCAACGGCATCCCGAAATTCCCGATTTCCTGCACCGATTATCTAGCAGTAATTTTTTGCTGTACTTAGCGCACCAAAGCAGCCACAACGGCCGCGATCGCACCGCACTCTTTTGGTTATTCCAAGCTTTAAAAACTGAGTGTATCTCACCCTTATTGCGTTCTGGCTTTTACAGAGTATTGGGAAAGAGCCTTTTAAACCTATTATCCCAGCAGTCTAGGAAACATCAGGAGGCTCTAGATGCACCTGTGAGAGTAGAAGATACGCCATCCTCTGATAAGCAACTGATCAGCCGGGAGGTGTTAGTAGAGATCCGGCGCAAAAAAATCGAATTAATGGTAACGATAGGGAACATTTTTCACCGCTCAATTTCCCTGCTTGTCAAGCGAAACCGAACAAATATTGACACGATTCCTCAAGTGAAGATTAGCGCCCCGCCACCGACAAAAGCAGAGTTGTCTTAAGGAAAAAAGAAATTAAGGCTATTAAAAATTAACTACTCACCACTTTTTCAAGCGATACAGCACCGACTCAGTATTAAAATCTTTTCCGAAAACTGGTTGCAGCGGGCCCTGGGCACTTGTCAGCCAAGATAGAGCTTTCCGAGTAGCTGCGTCTGTCCCAGTCAGGGGTCCGAATCCCACAGTCCTAATTTTATTTTGCCGCAGGTTGTCAATCCATGCCGAAAGTCTATCGGCTCTAAACGGCACATATAAAACTTGTCTGTCCAAATTTCTCCCGTAAAACAGGTAGCTGCGCGAACTTAAAAAGAAGCCTATTCTTTCATCAGGTACTGTATTTTTATCAATATATTCGTAAATACCACGATACAGCTCGGTGCGTGCAATATCTCGCTTTTCCCTCCAATGACCAATTAATATCAATCCTATACAGATACCAATTATCACTATATAAATTGATTTTTTTCTGCTGGGAAATAGATGGTTCAGCCATCCGAAGCTAGGATTGATTTTCCACAATATCGCAGCCAGCATCAGTGACACAAGATAAAATATCGGATAGGGTAATATATATTGCCAACTCGGAGCTAAGATTTTTCCAATACTATTAATGGCTTCTACTGGATTAGACTTAAAATTGTCAATCAACAAACTCCCCCAAACAATACTATCTCCGGTGAAAGAAGCATTTTTAATATAATCAAAAGTTGTGTTGCTAGTAATTCCGCAAAAACCACTAACCAAAACCACTGCCAGAACAACTAGATTTGGAGTTTTCAAGAGTGTTGCTGTAGCTGCTGCTGCGATGGCGAGTAAGCTTAAAAAGGGAAATCCATATCTGAGGTTAAAACCGAGTAGAGGGCTGAGTTGACCGATCGAGTCTCCCGCAGTACCGGAGGTGTAAGGTGTAATTAAATACAAAATTCCGGTGCTGGCGAGAACTACAATTAAAATGATATTATTTTGATTGATTATTCGGGTTTTTCCTCTGATAAAAGCCAGAGGTGCTGCCAATACCTGAAGTGCGATCGCCAGAAAGGGCAGTTGCAACCTAATGATAATTTGTAAGCCGACAGTTTGCCAGTGGGAAATATTGCTGGGATTAAATTGAGCTGCTAAAGTGCTTTGCCAAATCTTTAGAAGTGACGAAGCGGGCGGCTGCTGTACCGGAGGTGTTTGCCCAGGTACGGGAGACGGTAAGGAAACAGGCTCTAAGGGAATTTTAATATCGCCGACTTCGCTGACAGGGTAATTGATTTGCAGCAAGTTTCTCGCATACCAAAAACCTCCTAAAAGCAAGCAACAAGCTACGCCGCACAGCAAGACTGGTTTGAGAAAGTGGCGAATTCTAAAATTAGCTGATGTAGATTTTTTATTAACCGCAAATCTTTTAATTTCTAATATTGCTAATCCTCCTAAAAGTGAGGCTGCATAGACTATCCCAGTGATTTTTATTCCCGCTAGCATTCCTACGGCTGCCAAAAATAGGGATAGTTCAGATTGCGATCGGCTGCTATGATAGGATAAACCAAAATATAAACCGACTGTAAATATTGCAGCTAGCGGTAAGTCTGGGTGAATCGTGTTAACTTGGTTGAGCATCATCGGTACTGTCAATACTAAAGATGCTGCTGCCATACCGTGAATTCGGGTTGCTCCAAATTTTATGCTCAAGAGATAGACGGCAATTCCCTCAAGTAACCACGCAATTAGCAGGGGAAAAGCTGCGAGAAAGTCTTCTTTGAATGGGATTACACACAAAGCAGATAAAACGTGCCAATTGTAGGGATATACTCTGGCTTGTTCTTGTTCAAAAATCCAATTTCCGGCAGCATCTAATAATGTCAATGAATGGGTTTGATACCATCGGGCGATCGCAGGCAGGTGAAACCACAATGAATCATAATTGGTTGTGGGTTTGCTGGCGAGAGTTTGTAACAGCAAAAATCCTGCAACAGCGGTGGCAACAATAATTAGATATTCTGATTTGCTCAGAGGTTGCTTCAGTTGGGGAATCGGCCACTCGGAGAAGGTAAAAGTTTTGTGGTTTTTTGTATAAATCAGGATGAAGCCGATCGCACCCATCAATATTTCTGCTATAATCACCGCAACAATATTTAGGCGATCGGCACTTCCTAAAATCAAGCCGATACAAACTTGTGCAATACTCCATCCCGTCAGGAGTACGAGGAGAAAATGGGGAAATGAATAGTTATTGTTTTCTTTCTGATTCTCAAAGGCAAGAGACAAGCTTAAGGGGATCGGCCCGACTAGAATAATCAGAAATAAAATTAATTCCCACAAATTCTGCGCTATTAGCATAAGCTGCAAGTTACCATTTTTTATCAATTTTTCCTCCTTACCCGAAAAAGCCTGGTAACGAGGAAAATCAACGAGTTCGCTTGCTCGTTGCACAAAACATAAATTTTCTTGTGGGGTGGGCTTTTCGACCGTTCCACAAGAAAATTAATCTAGCCAAACCCCAATTTTTACCTGTTAGCTTGCTTCTGAATTTTGGGTTTGACTGCTTCGGCATCTTTGGGCTTAGAAATGTCAGCTTTTAACAGTTCCGGGAATGGCGGCTGGAGGTTGTGAACTTCGATGTCCATTCCCAGCGGCAGAGGTGGAAGCTGAGGCAGATCGTTTTCCAAATCCTTGAGTGAGTTAGCGGTTTGTATTTCCACCATTTTCGGCATTTGCGGTACTTTGGCGGTTTCCAAACTGCCGATCATTTTTGCCAGAGCGAATTCTAGCTGAGAGCCCGGATCGATCGCCACCCAACCCTGGTCAGTCATTTGGCGAACCTCAAAGTGGAGGTGAGGCCCTGTAGACATTCCCGTACTGCCGACGCGGCCGATCGTCTCTCCCTGTTTCACCCACTCTCCCGGTTTCACAAACAGTTCCGAAAGGTGGGCGTAGAGAGTTTCCTGAGACTTTTTGCTGTGGTTGAGAACCACCGTCAAACCGTAGCCGCCCAACCAATCGGCGATCGCCACTTGACCCGCATAGGCTGCCAGTACGGGCGTTCCCATCGGGGCCCCTAAGTCAGTTCCGGTGTGAAACCTGCCGTAGCCCAGAACTGGATGAGTCCGCCACCCAAACGGCGAAGTAATTGCCGAAGCAATAGATAGCGGAAACAGTAAGCTGGTGTTGCCATTTCCGGGCAGGCCTGCGGGACGTGGCGTGAGATTGTAGTAAGCAAAACCGGTATTGCTGCCGCTGCTGACACTAACCGCACCGACTTGAACCGGCCCGAGTCCCATGCTGGGCGCTGGAGCGCCGCCGCCGTAAGATGCAGATCCGGCATAATACCCAGCATCTGCAGAGTATCCTGTGTCTGCGGAGTATCCGATGTTTGCCGAGTATCCAGTGTTTGCCGAGTATCCTGCGTCTGCAGAGTATCCAGCGTCTGCAGAGTATCCAGCGTTAGCCGAGTAGCGCGGGGGTGCGTAGGCAGATTCCGGTGGGCTTGAATCCCTCCAAACCTGGCTGCCTATTTGTTGAACGGCTTGACCGAGTTTACTGACAGGATTCCCGTTACTATTTCCGGCAACAGTTCCCCGAATATTGCCCGGAAGGCTTTCTGGCAGATTTCGAGGAGGAGGGGCTGCAATATAACCGTCGTCTGCGATCGGAGGTTCCGGGCTGTAGTTGGGTTCTCCTGCATCTGCCGTCACCGGCTCGGAAATAGGAGGAGGCGCGCACAAACCAACTCCTTCGCAGCCGGTCGATCGTTCTGCAAACTCTATTCTGGTTGGCGCTTCGTACTCTTCGTACTGGGTGGTAGCGCCAACACTGTAGTCTGTTTGGTCGATTTCAGCGTGGGCTGGGTTAACTGGCGCTTCAAAAGGCGGCTCCTGGGCCGTCGCTTCTGGCAGGGGAATCAGCGCTGGCTCCGGTAAATAATATTGCGTGGGAGGTGGTTCGCTGGCGTACTCCGGTTCCCAGGCCGGTGCGGGATCGAAAGGCTCGGACGGTGGAACTTCTGCCTGCGGTTCAGGGTATGGTTCTGGCTCGGCTTGGCTGTATGCGGGTTCCGGGGGCGGGAGAGGAGCTTCAAATAATGGCTGGAGCTCTGCTGCGCCGGGGACGGCTTGTTCTGCTGGCGGAGTTTCGGCTTGGGCCCAAACTAAGCCTTTGCTGAGCAGTCCCAGACTGGCAAGACAACCCAGTCCCACCAGCAGTGAGCGATCGGACAAAAGGCGCGATCGAGTCCGGGCGCCTGTAGGGTTCTTTTTTTGCTGTTTGGTGTTCAAAGGGGCTGTTATTTGCTTGTCTGGAACTGGTTTCACGATTTTTTTTCCCAACTCAACAGGGGGCACAAGGATCTCGAAGTCAGGATCGAATGTATGGCAATCCTTGTCTTTATATACAGGCCTAACTGATTTTACCGGGCTTGAGGCAATTTTTTTTGCACATAGAACAAGCTCAAATGCCTTACGCATTCACTCGCGATCGATATCCGGTTTTTTTGATCCCGATGGCACTTGCCTAAAAGTCTGTGATGGCCACACTGATGATAGCGCTTTGGTGTTCGTATATGTTAATTAGTTGCCTATATTTCTCGGGTTATGCAAAATTTCGGCGCAGTCGATCGTCCTGAGATATTGCACCATTCTCAATAATCTTTTCAGGGCGGGCTCTTCGGCCCACCCCACAAGAAAATCTACTCTTTGTGGAACAGGCCGGAAAGCCTGTTAAGCGAGAATGGTGCAAGATGTGAGTCGTCCTAAAACCGCCGACTCATCGCGATTTTTTTCTTAAAGCTGCCGCTGCCTTTAAACTACGCGGACAAAATTTTTGATTGTTTAGAATACAAGCTAAATGATTCGCTTGGGGATGGATGGGTTTTCATGACTTTAGCTGGCGATCGCTTGACAAATTTTCCAAACTCTGAGTGCTTCGGACAGCCTGACGGGATCAGTTGGGAGTGGCAGAGTTCTGAAGGGTTGCCCTATCTGACTTGCAGCTTGCTTTCTCGCTGGTCTCACGGCTTTTTTACTCGCGATTTCTCGCCCCAGGGGCCGATCGATCTGACGGCAGTTCTCGAACCTGGAGCTAAGGTTTACCGACTCCAACAGGTACACGGCAATGCGGTACTCAAAACGAGTGAGTTGTCGCCGGTTGTGGCTGCGGGCCCGGAAACCGCTGCCCCAAGCTATGCTGAGGCTGATGGCTTGGTTGCCGAGCGAGAACTGGAGGCGCTGTGGGTTTGCTCGGCTGACTGTGTGCCGGTGCTGATTGCTGACGATCGCACGGGACTCGTTGCTGCAGTTCACGCGGGTTGGCGCGGGACTGCTGCTAAGATATTACCAGAGGCGATCGCTCAACTTGTGGCACAAGGCAGTCAACTAGAAAATCTGAAGATTGCTATGGGGCCGGCGATCGCTGGAAAGGTTTACCAGGTATCTGTGGAAGTAGCAGCGGAACTGGGAGCCACCATTGCTCCTAAGAATGCCGTTAGTGTGACAGCCGACGGCATTCTAGAGTTTTTGCACCAACTGCCGGAAACGCCTGTCTTAGCCGATCCTGAACCGGGAAAAGTACGCTTGGATGTTCGCCTCTGCAATGCTTTGCAATTGCAGCAGTTGGGAATCGATGTTTCTCAAGTGGCGATCGCTCCTTTCTGTACTTATTCTGACTCGGCTCGCTTTTTTTCCTACCGCCGCGATCGACTTAAAAAAGTCCAGTGGTCGGGAATTGTGAGTGCCTGCGGGACAAGTCCCTTCTGAGGGCATTTGGCAGAAGGTAAAATTTTAGACGGCAAAGATAAAAATAAAAATCTTTGGATTCATTATTTTTTATTTACGAATGCCAAATGCCTTCTAGTTTCTATTTTCGTAAGGTTTGCTGGTTCCTGTTTTAAAGCACCAAAAACTAGCAGCAAAACTTTTGGGAAAGCGGCAGAGATCCCGCCCCGCTTTCCTCTCTTGTTAAGATTGCTCTATAACGAGAGTCTTCAGCGGGTTATTACCATGAGTGAGCCAACTCCCTATCAACTGCTTGAAGTCGATGAAGATGCTTCCTTTGATGAAGTGCAAGAGGCCCGCACGCGCCTAGCTGAGCAGTACAGCGGTGACAAGAAACGTTTGGAATTGCTCGAAGCCGCTTACGACGCGATCCTCATGGATCGCCTGCGACAGCGACAGGAAGGTAAAATTAAAGTGCCCGAACGCATCCGCTTTCCCGAACGGCTGACTCCCCCACCCCCAAGCTTTACTCCGTCTCCTCCTAGTGGCAGCCCAGCTTGGTTGCAGCGGCTAATCGATACTCCTAGTCGATCGGACATTTTGTGGCCTGCTGGGGTGTATGTGGGGTTAGGCGGACTGAGTATTTATCCGGCGGCTAATGATGGTTTACTACAGTTGACTCTGGCTCTTGGGGTCGGCTCTTGTCTTTATTTTGTTAATCGCAAGGAACAAAAATTTGGTCGGGCAGTGCTGCTGACTGTGGCTGGCTTGGTTATAGGCTTGTTGCTGGGAGGCTTTTTGGGTTCTTTGGTCAGTCCGGCATTTATAACAACAGAGAAATTTATCGCTTTGTTTACGTTTTTAATTCTGTGGCTGGTCAGCGGTTTTCTGCGATAGTCAGCAGTCATTAGTCAGCAGTTATTAGTCAGCAGTTATTAGTCAGCAGCCAACCACTAATAACTGTGGAATCAAGACCTCCGACCAATAACATCAGCTAACAATTAATAACTAATGACTAATGACTAATAACTAATGACTAATGACTAATGACTAATGACTAATTTTTGTGACCTAAAATAATCTCAACTGCTTCGCTCAAATTGTTGGCAATTAAATCAGGTTGGTGCATTTCTAGTTGGGTACGATCGCGAATTCCGCACAAAACACCAATTACCTTGACACCGTGCGTTTTGGCTGCTACAATGTCCGCCTCCGTATCGCCAACCATCCAAGTGTCAGAAGCCGGCGGCAGTTCGGCGAGAGCTCTTGCCATCAACAGCGGCTTATCTTTGACATCCCCGGTTTTAACGTAATCGTTGGGGAGGCAATAGCGGCGGTTTTCTGGGAAAAATTGCCCTAAATTGCAGCGGTTGAAGGCTTCATCTAGTTCCCTAACGCGGCGCATGGTCATCACCGCTAAGTCTACTCCAGCGCGCTGCACCTTTTCGAGAGTTTCCAGAACGTTGGACACTGGTTGATCGTAAATCATGTAGGGTAGAGTGTGGACGGTTTGACGGCGTGTCTGGGCAAAATCGCGGGCTTGATCTGCGTCTAATCCTGAGAGAATGCCAATTTCGGTTTCGGGAACCCGCGCGCGCTTCAGATCCCAAAACTCGGCTTTGGGGAGTTCTCGCACTGGTTGGCCCGAACGCTTAGTCTCGGCGAGACAATACTGGTAAACTCGGTAGTAGCGATCGGACACGTCCATGATCGGGCCGTCAAAGTCGGTAATAAGTCTCAGCATTTAGCAGAGTATTTTTAAGCTTTTATACAAATCCTTCGATACTATATCATTTAAAGGTAACACTTTCTTTACAAAAATTGACACAAATACCCAGGGGAGGTAAGGTCTATAGGAATGGTGCTAATTAAAAGCAAACATTTGAATTAAACTGTGCTGTTCCTCAACTTGAGCGGTTGTCAGCCATATCGGGAAATTTAAAATTAAAATGTGCCGCACAAATAGTGTAAACCGCTACATATTGTTCATAAATCTCAACCTCAATCGAGGCTGATTTTGACTGCGCTTTCTCAAAAAAATTTGGTTCAATTAATATTTGGCCCCATTTTTAAAATAAGCAAAAAACTGCTTGGAGAATCCAAAGTGTACTGTTTGCATAAATTAGCCAGCGGTAACAGGTGATGACATCTGCCAGTATAAAAATTTCCATGATAAATCGCAGCCAAACAACAACTAACTTTACCGGCTAACCTTTGAGAGAGATGCTCTACAATAACGAGATGCTTCCCACATTAACTGTAGAGAGCAGCCCCAGAAGTATTAATATTCTTCTTTATAAGCTGTTATCCTTACGCAGGATTGAATACCTCACAGTCGATCGGGAACTTAAGATTAAAGAAATATCTTTGAAAGTGCAAGATTTTGCCTACATTCATGAAGAAGTAGCCGAAGGAAAAGACGTGCGCGATAGTTTTCCCGAACTGATCGGAATTGAAGGACTCCTGGAAGATATTATCGAAGAACGACAGCAAGATTGTCAGTTGCAATCAATTAGCCGAGTTCTCAAAGACGGATCTTATTTGTATCTAAATTTGTACATTTTTGGTTATAAGGGACAAGCCAATGCTGACAGATTGATTATTTTATGTGAAGATGTGACAGATAGCATTGGAGGTCAGCCAACCATCCTTCAGGCTGCCAAGAAAACAAGTATTAAAGGCGATAAGTTAGCTGCGGCTGGCGATTATATTGACAAAATTATTAATTCCCTAGGGGATGTTTTGTTCGTAACAGGAACATCGGGCCAAATCAAAAAAGTGAATCAAGCTGCACAGCAATTATTTGGGTATACCGAATCGGAATTAATCGGCCAATCCATATCCCTGATTACGGCAGAGGAGGAATTGTTACGCAAAGTCAGCCAGCTACCTCCTGCACTTAAAAGCCAATATTGGCCTCAAGTAAAAGTAGCTTGCCAAACGAAAATAGGTTTAAAGCTGATTGTTGCGTTTTCATGCTCTAATTTTGAGACAAGCACAGGAAGCAAGGATGGAGATAGCGAGGTTATACAAGATTTTGTTTATATCGGCAAAGACATTACCAAACAACAACGCATAAAAAAGTGTCAAGAAGCACAGTATGCTGTTACTCATATCCTGTCAGAATCAACTTCTCTAGATAGCGCAACTCCGAAAATCTTGCAAGCTATTTGCCAAAGTTTTGGGTGGGATTTTGGCGAACTTTGGACGCCTGCAGAGGCGGAGAAAGAAACTAGATTGGGTGAGGAAATAAAATCTGAAACAGATCCGCTTTGGTGCCTGCCGCTGTGCTGTCCGATCGAGGAAACTCTTTGTTGGCAGCGGGTGGCAGTTTGGCAGGCTGCGGAGGAAGTTAGGGAGTTTGCCGAAAACGACCAGCAGATTACTTTGGCTGCGGGTGAGGGTTTGCCGGGAGCGGTTTCCAGAAGCGGTTCTACGCAGTGGATTACTGATCTTGTGGGCGATCCCAGTTTCGTGCGATCGCGCTTGGCAGAGGAAGCGGGACTGCGATCGGGATTCGGTTTCCCCATTCACGCTAGGAGCCAAGTTGTAGGAGTAATGACTTTTTTTTGCCGGGAAGAACTGCCACCGGATCAAGATTTACTTCAGATCATAGCTGTGGTAAGTTCTCAATTAGGAGAATTTGTCAAGCGCAAATATGCAGAGCAAGAATTGCAAGAAGCTGAAGCTTCAATCCGATTTTTGTACGAACAAGAAAAACGCCAAAGTGAAGAATTAGCTCGACAAAATTTAGCTTTAGAACAAGCCAAATTAGAATTACAAGCAGCTAACATGGAATTGCAGCGGCTCGCTTCGGTGGATGGATTGACTCAAATTCCCAACCGTCGCTGTTTTGACAAAAAATTGGAGTTAGAATGGCAGTTGATGGAGCGAGAAAAAGAGTCGCTGTCTTTAATTTTGTGCGATATCGATTTTTTCAAACTTTACAACGATCATTACGGGCATCAAGGAGGCGACGAATGTTTAAAACAAGTAGCCGAGATTTTAGCTAGCAACGCTCAGCGGGCAGGAGATTTAGCCGCCCGCTACGGCGGCGAAGAATTTGCGGTAATTTTGTCGCGAACTGATGTGCAAGGAGCAATGCGGGTAGCTGAAGCAATTCGCAGCGATTTGAAAGCTGCAGCAATTTTTCATGCTGCTTCCAAGGTAAGTGAGTTTATAACTCTCAGTATGGGGATCGCTACTACTGTACCTAATGCTGGTTTATCGATTGAGGAGTTAATTGGACAGGCCGATCGAGCCCTGTATCGAGCTAAACTAGAAGGGCGCGATCGTATAGTTGCCCTAGACTTGAAAATAGAATTTCAGGGCCCGAAAGGAGTATGTTCTGATGATTGTGAGAGAAGCTAAAATCGCTGACGCACCTGCAATCGCACGGGTGAATCTAGATACTTGGCGGACAGCTTACCGAAAAATTGTACCAGCAGATTACCTCGCGCAACTGTCCTATGAAAAAGCAGAAAGCCGTTGGCAAGAAACCCTGACAAACGTCAAAAATACTGGGGTTTTTGTCTGCGTTGCTGAGAATGATTCGGGGCAAATTGTGGGTTTTGCTGCGGGTGGTGGCGAGCGCACGGGCAAATATGTATATAAAGGAGAATTATTTGCCATCTATATTTTGGAGGAATATCAGCGTCAAGGAATCGGACGGCAACTCGTGAGAACAGTTGCCACAAAATTGGCAGAATTAAGTTTGAACTCGATGCTAGTTTGGGTACTAGGAGACAATTCAGCCTATAGGTTTTATGAATTCTTAGGAGGTGAAAAAGTAGACGAACAGCAAACAAGTAGAGCAGGAGTTGCACTCAAAGAAATTGCCTACGGTTGGAAAGATATCGCAGTGCTGATTAACACGCCGATCTGACCGAAAAAGTGGAAGTTTTGTCAATCATCTATTAAACTTCCCCTCTTCATTTGTTCGCGTTCAATTGCCTCAAACAAAGCTCGAAAATTCCCCGCACCAAAACCTCCAGCTTGCACTTTTTTGCCGTTAACTAAACTAACTCGGCGCTCAATAATCTCGAAAAAGAAAGTCGGTTCTGAAAAAATTGGCTGGGTAAAGATTTGCAGCAGCATCGCTGCGGGAGTATCTTCTTGCCAATCTGCCAAAACTTGACAAGCTGCAATGGCTGGCCAATCTGCGGGCAAATAGTTTTGCCGCTGCTGCAATTGGGAGTAGTATGTGGGAGGAACCGGCAGAAAAGGCAAACCGCACGATCGCAAATCGGCAACAACCCCCACAATATTATTAGTTTGCAAAGCCATGTGCTGAATTCCCGGCCCTCGATTTGCACTCAAAAACTCTTGAATTTGAGAATTAGCTGATGCCGGTTCATTAATCGGGAATTGCACCCCACCTTCAGCGTGCACCATAACTTGGCTCCGCAAAGCCGATTTCTCAGTCTGAATGTCAAAATTTTGCTGCGGTTGAAAACCTAATATTTTTTGATACCAACTAACAGCACTTGATAAATCCCCAGATTCAACATTTAACACTACGTGGTCAATCCGGGTAAACAACGGCACCTTATCCGAAGCCGATAGCAGTGAATGGCTGCCAATTCGTTCCACGAGAGTATGGGTTAAATCTCCCCATCCCGAAATTTTTGCCCGCTTAAAATAGCCTCCTGCGTTTAGGTCTTCTTGAATCGGTTCCAGGATTTTAGCGCCTTCTGCCGCCGCTCTAGCTAGCGCTAATTCAATATTTTTTACCCGAAAACCCACATCGGAAATCCCTGGAGGATGAAACTTCAACCAAGTAGCAGCCGGACTCGCGGGTGTCAGGGGCGAAGATAAAACAAAACATACATTGCCGCTGCTGACAACTTCAGTGTGAGTGTGGCTGTTGGCGTAACCTGCTATGAATTGAAAGCCTAACTGGCTGACAAACCAGTCGCGGGATACTTTAGCGTTTTCAACGTAAAATTGAATGCGATCGAACTCCATAATCAATAATTGAAAATGGAAACTGAAAAATGGAAAATCTGCTGATTTTCAAGGCGAAATTGCAAAGGAGGGACTGAGTAATGGATATTTTTCATATTTTTTATTGCGCGCCCACTTAATAATAACCTAAAGATTGAATATCCTAGCTCCCTCTGAAGGCAGAAATAAGTCGGCACTTAAAAGAAACCCCGTGTCTGCGATAACTTAGGTGTGACCGCTAGGCTTTCCCCAATAGGACTAAGGCAAAAAAATGGTTTGACGCGCTACTTATAGGGGTAAGGTTCACCAGCCCGTGCACCCTACATAATTAAGTGCTGTACAAGTTCTCAAACCTAAAAATATCATAATTTTTCTGACCTTCAGCTTCCGCTGCCTTCTGCCTTCAAATCACTCCTCAATCGCTAAAAGAACAAATGACTTTCCGGCTGAATATTAATCTCCATCGGCACAGCTTGCGGGTCAGCCGAAAGAGCAAACATAATCGCATTTGCGGCCGTTTCGGTACTCAGCATTTTTGACCTGTCTACCTTCAAACTCACATTATCCCAAAACGGAGAATCCACCCCGCCAAAATAGAATAGCGTAAACTTAATGCCGTAGCGTCGCAGCTCATCTGCCATGCACTTGCTGAAACCAACTACCCCAAACTTTGAAGCGCAATAAGCCGTTCCCATCGCCATCGAATGCTTGCCCAAAATCCCAATGACATTGCAAATGTGGCCGGATTTGCGCTCTTTCATCACATTCGCCGCTGCTTGAGACGTGTAAAAACTGCCTTTTAAGTTCAAGTCAAGCATTGCATCTAAATCAGCGGGTTCTAACTTGTTCCACTGCTTGAGAATTCCGGCACCGGCGGCGTTTATGAGGGCATCAATTTGTCCGAAATGCCCCGCCGCTTTTTGCATCAGCGTCTCGACTTGGGGCAAATCGGTGATATCTGTGGGCACGCACAGTACCTCTGTTGCTGAAAGTTCGCTAGCTAAAGCGTCTAACTTACTGCTGTCTCTGGCGGCGAGCACTAGCCTCGCACCCGCATCAGCGAGTTTGCGGGCCACTGCTGAACCGATGCCGCCACTCGCACCCACCACAACCACAACTTTGTCGTGCATATCCCTTTACATTTCTTTACGTCCCAATTGTATGATAACTCAAGTTGCTACTAATGGGGAGGTTGATATATTTTAATTTTTAATTAATTGAGGGAAACTTGCCAGCCTTTTTCGGCTTTTTTAAGCTGGAGAGAAGCGCAGGATTGCAAAAATTTAGTAAATTTCCTACCGAGATTAAAATCTTTAATTATTTGGGTAATTTGTTTGCCGTATTGTCGGTGAAATTCGCTGCCTACATTGGAGAGAAATACAGAATTTTCAGGAGAGTTGCCTGTTAAGTCGCCAACGATTTTGACAAGAGCTCTTTCCAAGTCTTCCAGAGAATTAATATCTGTCAAGCTGGCAGGTGCTGCCTGATGGTTATTCAGATTTTCTTGGTTAAGTATGGGCGGGGGGGGCGGCAGTTTGACTTCAAAAAGAGTGACATAAGTTTGAGAAGTTTCTGAGGGTTTGTGGAGAACAAAATCGGTGGGATATTTGAGAAAGATATCCCTGGTTTTAGTGCCGAGCAAATGATGAGAAACAACTTGATTGAGGACTAAACCGTAATTTTCCCTAAATAAAGCTGAAACAGTAGAAAGTTTTATCCACTGAGTTGAGGTGCGTTTTTGCTCTTTTTTGATTAATTCTTTTAGTTGAATAACTAATTGTTCTAGGGGTGTAATTTCCGGTGTGGTTACAAGGGAATGGGTTTCCACTTGTCCGGTTTTGCTGTTTAAAACTATGATTTTATCTATTTGTTTTCGGACTTGAAATACGGTTAATCCGTGGGCTTGCAGTGTGTTGCTGAGGTGAGTGAGGGCGCGATCGGACGAACAGACAAAAATCTCTTTGGCTGTGGGATAATGTACGAAAATCGATGCGCCGACTGTAGCCATTTTTAAGTCGGCACTGTCTTTGCCGGGGGGGACGTGAATCAGTTGATAGCCGCGCTGGTGAAATTCGGCATCTTTTTTGCCCATGCTGCGCCAGTTGGCAAAGGCAACTTTGATTTGGATGGGATAGTGGCAAATTCCCTCTAAAAATTTTTCGGTTTCGATGTTGAGTTGCAAGTTTTCGACATCTAGCAGCAATATAGCAATGCCGATAGAAAGCGAATTTGTTTGATTGGTGAGAGTGGGAGGTTTGGACGAAACTGAGTTTTGTGATTTAGCTGGTGCTGTTTGAGATTGGGCTAGCTGCTGAATTTTGGCAGATAATTTGCTGAATTGAGGTGAATTAATGAATTCTGGAACCAGCAGAATTTGTAGGTATTTTTTTGCTGTCAGCAGCAGGGAATCTGTATCGCTGGCTACTGTGAAACTTTTTGTCAATTTTCCAATCAAAACTGACTGAAAATCAGGTTTTGCCCAGGGGGTGTTCCTGTATTTTTCAGCTATCCATTCGGGATGCTGTTCCTGAATGGTAATTAGGGTTTGAGCTATATAGCGACTGATGGCGCTGAATGCGAGAGATTCTTGAGTCGCCAGCAAGGGAGTTCGATCGGGCATGACCCTCTACAATGCGGGATGCTGTTTCAATTTATCACACTTCTAGTTTCTCGCCGGGAGTCGGACGATCGCCCGCCAAATTAAACCGGCGGCAATTAATGCCAATCCTGTCAGCCAAATTTGCCTCTCCACCCAGAAAGCCAGAAACAGACAATTCCCCAAACCCACCCAAGCCAACCACTGCGGATAAAGCCTTTCGGCGGGGGAAAGTTGCAGCGCGGCGAGGTTGGTGATAGCGTAATATATCAAAACGCTAAAAGCGCTAAATGACCAAGTGGTTTTGACATCGCCGAGGAGGATTAAAAGTGCGATCGTAACTTCCACAACCACCACAGCTACATAAGGCGTTGTGCCCGAAGGATTGAGTCGCGCCAAGACTCTCGGCATATCCAAGCGCCGCCCCATCGCCAGCCAGATGCGCGACAGCCCTAAAATTAAGTTCAGCAAAACTCCCAACATAGCGGTAATTGCGCCGACGGCTAGCAGTTGAGAAACTCCTGGAATTGGGAAACTGCGGGCGATGACTTCCAAAGGTGCAGCCGTGCCGCCTGGTTGTAAAGACAATTTATCGATTCCCCCGACGCCCGCGACAACTACTGCTACCCCCACGTAAAGCAGCATTGTCAGCACCAAAGTGAAAATTATGGCTTTGGGAATGGTTTCCCTCGGTTCCCGCACTTCCTCGCTCATTGTGGTGATGCGGGCGTAACCGCTATAAGCGACAAACATCAGGGCGGTGGCCTGGAAGATGGAGCCGATCGAGCTATCATTCTGTAGCGTGGCTATTTCCCACCTTACCTCTGGCAAACCGACAGCAACAAACACCGCTAAGGATAGAAGTGTAACTGAGACTATGGCAGTATTGGCAATATTCGATCGCCTAATTCCCGTTAAGACAACCAGAGTCAGGGTGGCGAGGGCGACTAAAGCTGTTAGGATCAGGTAAGTGCGATCGGCTACACCAACTGCATTTAAAAAATACCCCGCAAAACCCAAAGCAGCAGTAGCCGCAGAAGCCGTTTTCGCCAACAAAAACATCCAGCCGGCAGTGAAACCCAGCCAAGGATTGAGATATTTGTAGCCATATTCATAAGTACCACCGCTAACAGGATGATTTGCCGCTAATTGAGCGCTGTTAAGGCCATTGCAAACCGCAACAAAAGCTGCAATACCTACCGCCAAAATCACTCCCGGCCCAGCAACTTCCGCAGCAATGCCGATACTCACAAATACTCCGGTACCGACGATTGAGCCGAGCCCCATCAGAGTAGCGCCGAAAATACCCAACTCTCGCTTCAGCAGTGTTGAAGACATAACTATAGCAGGCAAGATGCCTGCACAAAAATATTTGTCTGTTATGGAACAGGCATCTTGCCTGTTCTGAAGACATAACTATAGCAGGCAAAATGCCAGATCCACAAAAATATTTGTCTGTTGTGGAACAGACATCTTGCCTGTTCTGAAAGAGGTTCAAGATGTAAGTATTAACCGAAACGGCCTTGAATGTAATCTCTCGTACTCGAATTGCCCGCAGAAGTAAAAATCTTACTTGTCGGCCCAAATTCAACCATGCGGCCGATGCGACTTTCATCAGTATTAAAAAATGCCGTGTAATCAGAAACGCGAGCAGCCTGCTGCATATTGTGCGTCACAATCACAACAGTTAACTGCTGCCGCAGAGTCTGAAATAACTCCTCAATCTTCATCGTTGAAATCGGATCAAGAGCAGAACAAGGTTCATCCATCAGCAAAATTTTCGGCTTCACAGCCAAAGCGCGAGCAATACAAAGTCGCTGCTGCTGTCCCCCCGAAATCCCCTGAGCAGATTTCTTCAAATCGTCTTTGACTTCATTCCAAAGCGCCGCACTTTTGAGGGAAGATTCCACAATTTCATCTAATTCTGCTTTGCTTTTGCGACCAAAAATCCTCACCCCGTAAGCAATATTATCGTAGATGCTCAGCGGAAAAGGATTTGGTCTTTGAAACACCATCCCAATTTGGCGGCGCAAACTATTAATGTTTACTTTCGGGCTGTAAATATCCTGTCCAAAAAACTCTACTCTTCCTTTAATTTGAACCTTTCCCTCCAATTCACCAATCCGGTTGAGAGCTTTGAGAAAGGTAGATTTGCCGCAACCTGAAGGGCCAATAATCGCCGTAATTTGCGGATGAGGGATATTCATAGATAAATTTTCTAAGACTTTGTGAGTTCCGTAATAAAAACTTAAGTCCTGAACCCGCAGTGCTGGCATTGCATTGGGGTCAATTTCTGGGGTAGCATCTTCTAGCAATTTATCTGTATGCTTTTCTGATTTCAAGTTAGCTTTAGGTTTCATTATTTGCCGGGTTATATTGTTAATATTTGACGGATAGATGCACTTTAGTTATTGATTTATCGATTTTGCAAGCGTTTCCGAGTTACGGTACGGGATGCGACGCTAGCAATCAAAACCATGCCCAAAAGCACAGAGGCAGCAGTCCACGCCAATTCGTTCTGCTCTTTGTAAGGAGAGCTGGCGTAGCTATATATTAATACTGACATGGAAGGAGTCGGAGTCAGCAGTGTTTCAGGAATTTCTTTAAGTTTTGAGATAGTTTCTCCGCCTATGGGAGACTGCATTATCTCGCCCAATTTATCAACTAAAGGAGGCCAAAATTGACTTGACAACGCCGTTACAATCAGCGGTGCGGTTTCGCCGGCGGCCCGGGAAGCAGCGAGTAAAATACCTGTGGTAATAGTTGGAAGTGCTGAAGGTATGATAATCCGAAAAATAGTTTGAAAACGTCCGCCTCCCAAACCCGCAGAAGCGAGGCGGTAAGAAGTAGGCACTAATTTTAATGCTTGTTCTGTTGTCAGAGCAACAACTGGAAGCATGATGATGCCAAGGGCAAAACCGCCTGCTAATGATGAAAATGCTTTGGTAGTAACGACAATTAGGGCGTAGGAAAAGACGCCAACTACGATCGAGGGAACGCTGCTAAGAATGACGGTGATAAAGCGAATACTATTGGCTATCGCTTTGTTTTCTCTACCAAACTCAGACAAAAATATTCCCGTCATTACGCCTATGGGTACGCTGATTAAGGTCGCAATTCCTACCATTAAAGCAGTGCCGAGAATGGCATTTGCAAAGCCGTTGGGCTGGTCTTCAACTCCGACGGGTGCTGGTAGAGACACTAGCACTTCCCAGCTCAAATGTGTGAGTCCTTCCCCCAGAATTTTGTATAAAATAGCAAACAAAGGGAGCAGCGCCAGAGCTGTCAGGGCGAAAGCGATAACTGTCATTCCCCGGCTGAAAAGAGTTCTGCTTAGGGACAGGGGGTTGTTGATTTCTGCATCCAGAATACTGTCTAATTTTTGTGCTTGAGTCATGCGATTTTAGATTTTAGATTGAACCAGCGGATAAATCCGGCGGCGCGGCTTGTGACCAAATTGCTTTCGATGATGTTAAGTTTTAGCCTCCTTGGCGCCAATTAGCTGAACTAACAATACTGCGATCGCATTTACCAACAAAGTTATCACAAATAAAATTAAGGCTAAATACATCAAAGCCCCGGTGTGCAGCGGTTCGACAGCTTCCCGAAATTGACTTGCCAAAACAGCAGGAATTGAGTAGCTGGGAGCGAGCAGGGAGGGGTTAATTTGAATCGAGTTGCCAATTACCATTGTGACTGCCATTGTTTCGCCTAATGCGCGTCCCAATGCTAATATGGTGGCGCCGATAATCCCTGAACTAGCTGCTGGTAATAACAGCTTAAATATTGTTTCCCAGCGGGTGGCGCCGAGGGACATGGAAGCACTTCGCAAATCTACGGGAACTGACATCAATACCTCGCGGCTGATGGCGGCTACTGTGGGCAAAATCATAATTGATAACAGTATTCCGGCTGGGAGCATTCCGGGGCCTAAAGGTTCGCTGCTGAACAGGGGAAACCAACTGAAATTATCGAACAATGACTGCTGCAATGGCAACAAAAAGGGAATCAAAACAAAGATTCCCCACAGGCCAACTATCACGCTGGGAATAGCCGCGATTAATTCAACCATGAATCCCAAGGGCGATCGCACCCAAACGGGTAAGAAGTTCTCGCTAGTAACTATAGCTACTGACAGCCCTAAAGGAAGTGCGATGATTATGCCGATCGCAGAACTAATTACAGTACCGTAAATAAACGGCAAAGCCCCAAACTGCAACTCGCCGATATCCCACTTGGGATTCCACAAGAATGAGAGTCCAAATTCGCTAATAGCAGGCCAAGCATCTTTAAAAATTACCGCACTCATCCAAAACAAAGTGGCCGCTGTGGCTAGGGCAAAACCCCATACAAATAGTGTAAATCCTGACTCCATCCATAGACCTTCACCAGCAGTATCTGTCAAATCTACTTCTGTGTTTATTTCTGCCGATTTCCGAGTCAATTTTTTCGTTTTTTTTGAAATATGGGTCATACCGGAATTAGTGCGTCAAAAGTGAAATATTTGCTTGAAAGAAGAGTAATTCTAATGCGCTGGCTGCGCGCTACGCACCTGGTTGGTAAGGTACGCATTGCGTACCTTACACAGTAAATTTAGCGCACATTAACCTGATAATTTATGAGTTTTGAGTCATACATTTAACTCGTCAACTCCTAACCCCGTGCGATCGCCGGAATTAACCTCTGGCAACCACAGTCTGATTAACTGTTTGAACCACCTTTTGAGCTGTAGCTGAAGGAATCTGAGTAAACTCTAGCTGTTTGTTGATACCTTGACCTGTAGTCATCACCCAATTAACCATCTTTTTAATAGCATCTGCTTTCGCAGCAGGATACTGTTTGTAGATTAACAGCCAAGTCAAACCAACAATCGGATAACCGTCGTTAGGATTGCCTTCTACTAAGCGGAAGTCTGCGGGGAATGTTTCCCCTGCGAAAGCTTTCTCTGCTTCGGCCAAGCTAGGATCTACAAACCGACCAGCTTTATTTTGAATAAATGCTGTTTGGAGATTGTTTTGCCGAGCAAAAGTATCTTGAACGTAGCCGATCGCACCCGCTGTATTCTTCACCAAAGCAGCTACGCCGGGGTTTCCTTGACCACTGACAGGGCTTCCTGGCCAACTCGGCTGCGCGGCAGCTTTGATGCTGCTACCGGTCGCCTGCAAGTGGTTAGCAAAAATAAAGGTTGTACCGCTGCTATCTGCGCGTACAGCTACTCGAATGGGAGTATTTGGCAAGTTTTTAGCTTGTCCAGAAATTCCGGCTATTTTCGCATCATTCCAGCGAGTAATCTTCCCTTCAAAGATGCCTTTCAGAGCATCGTTACTTAGCCTCAGATTCGTCACTCCGGGCAAGTTGTAAACAACTGCAACAGCGCCGCCAGCCGTGGGAATAGCTATTACACCCCGCTTTACCTCAGCGATTTGTGCAGCACTCATCAGCGCGTCGCTGCCTGCGAAATCAACAGTGCCTGCAATTAATGCTTTGATGCCAGCACCGCTGCCAGTTCCTTCGTAGTTTACAGTAATTTGATTTGCACTTCTCATCTGAGAGAAGTAGCGATCGTAAAGAGGTTTAGGGAAAGTTGCTCCCGAACCGTTTAGGGTAACAGCAGCTACAGCGGAACTAATCAAAGTTAGCGAAAATGCGGCGGCTGCTAGTGTCACTATAAAACTACGTCGCCAACGTCCTGTGAAAAAATTCATATTCCTCCTCTCCCTTAATAGCCGACTTTGCAAATCTCCTCCATAGGATAGACTGAAACCCCCAAGGAAAGGGCTTTAATAGAATAAGCTTGTTTTAAATTTTGGTTAATAGTAGATTAACTAACGATAGAATAAGCTTTGTTTAAATTATGGTTAAGAGTATGGCAAAGAAAAATTAGCTAAAGTCAATTTTTGATGAATCAGAGAAATACCAAGTCATAGAGTAACGATAACAATAGAAATTTATTTAGCGATCGCCCGATCGCCCCCACCCCGCACTCCATCCCCCGATAGCCGCATAATAGTAGGGGCACTTAACATTTCTTTAACAACAATGGCAAGAGACTTGCGGGGATTCCTAAAACTGCTCGAAGAACGGGGACAACTGCGCCGGATTAGCGCCTTAGTCGATTCCGACCTCGAAATTGCCGAAATTTCCAACCAAATGCTGCAAAAAGGCGGCCCGGGACTGCTATTTGAAAACGTCAAAGGGGCCGAATTCCCAGTCGCCATTAACCTCTTGGGTACAGAAGAGCGCGTTTGCTGGGCGATGAACATGGAAAAGCCGATCGAACTAGAAGAGCTCGGCAAAAAACTGGGAATGCTGCAACAGCCAAAACCGCCGAAAAAGATTTCCCAAGCGATAGAATTCGGCAAAGTGCTGTTTGACGTAGTGAAAGCCAAACCCGGCCGCGACTTTTTCCCAGCTTGTCAGCAAGTGGTACTTGAGGGAGAAGGGCTGGATTTGAACAAAATCCCGATGATTCGCCCTTATCCGGGAGATGCGGGCAAAATTATCACCCTGGGTTTGGTAATTACCAAAGATTGCGAAACCGGTACGCCGAATGTGGGGGTTTATCGGTTGCAGTTGCAGTCAAAAAACACGATGACTGTACACTGGTTATCGGTGCGGGGCGGGGCGCGGCACTTGCGGAAAGCGGCGCAGGCTGGTAAAAAATTGGAAGTTGCGATCGCCATGGGAGTCGATCCCCTGATTATTCTCGCCGCAGCAACGCCAATTCCTGTAGATTTATCGGAATGGTTATTTGCCGGACTTTACGGCGGTTCCGGCGTGCAATTGGCGAAGTGCAAAACCGTAGATTTGGAAGTACCGGCGGACTCGGAAATTGTGTTAGAAGGAACGATTACCCCCGGTGAAGTTCTGCCCGACGGGCCCTTCGGGGATCACATGGGTTATTACGGCGGCGTGGAAGATTCGCCGTTGGTGCGGTTCAACTGCATGACGCACCGCAAAGACCCGATTTATCTGACCACATTTAGCGGGCGGCCGCCGAAAGAAGAAGCAATGATGGCGATCGCGCTTAACCGTATTTATACCCCTATTTTGCGGCAGCAAGTATCGGAAATTGTCGATTTCTTCTTACCGATGGAAGCGCTGAGTTATAAGGCGGCAATTATCTCCATTGATAAAGCATATCCCGGTCAAGCGCGCAGGGCTGCTTTAGCATTTTGGAGTGCATTACCGCAGTTTACTTACACTAAGTTTGTGATTGTTGTCGATAAAAGTATCAACATTCGCGACCCGCGTCAAGTAGTTTGGGCAATTAGTTCTAAAGTCGATCCGGTTCGGGATGTATTTATTCTGCCGAATACGCCTTTTGATACGTTAGATTTTGCCAGTGAAAAGATTGGTTTGGGAGGCAGAATGGGGATTGATGCTACTACGAAGATGCCGCCGGAAACCAATCACGAATGGGGTGAAGTTTTGGAGTCCGATCCGGATGTGGCGGCGATGGTAGAAAGGCGTTGGGCTGAGTATGGTTTGGCCGATTTGAATTTGGGAGAAGTCGATCCGAATTTGTTTGGATATGAGATGAAGTAGGGACGGAATCGTAAAGGCGTAGAGAAGGGGAGAGAGAATTTCTCCCTTTTTTTTCGGGAGTTTGATAAACTGGATTTACGCATTTTAAGGTAATTCTGTCATTCTGAGCGAAACGAAGAATCTGGCTCGATGCTTCGTTGATAGGACTAACGCCAAAAATTAAAGAGGAGGAGGCATGAGTAAATTAATATGCACGTGATCACCCGCAAACGGCTGAATGAGTTTGCTAAACTTCATCCAGATACAACAAATGCCTTGGTTCAGTGGTACAAACTCGTCAAACAAAATGAATTTGCGACCTTCGTTGAACTCCGTGAAGTATTTCCATCTGCCGATAGAGTAGGGAAATTGACTGTTTTCAACATTGGAGGGAATAAAGTTAGACTTATTGCTGCTATTCATTACAATCGGCACAAAGTCTACATTCGAGCTGTATTAACTCACTCAGAATACGATGAAGAAAGGTGGAAAGAATGATGCAAAGTCTTAATGTCGATCAAACAATTGGTGCTTGGTCATCCATTGCTAAAATGGTTTTTGTCCCTCACACCGAACAGGAATATGAGCGTTTAGTCGAACTACTGGATAGCCTTATTGATCGAGTGGGCGAGGATGAAAGCCATCCCCTTGCTTCGATGATGGACGTTATTGGTGTCTTAATCGAAAACTATGAAGCTGAACATATTCCTGAATTAGAAGAGGTTGTGTAACTCACTATTCCGCTTTGACCCACAAAGTGGCGAACTTGACATTTTCGCAGGCGACGAACTGCAAATCATAGTCTTTCCATCTGGAAACTGGAGTTTTGTAGATGAAGCGATTCGCCAAAAATTTGAGTAAGAAATTGGCAATAATCGCTCTAGCAGCAACAGCTAGTCCGTCTCCCGAAGTTGCTGAAGTATTGCTTGTGTTGTTGGATGCTGGGAAAGTTGCGAGTCTTGACCCGCTGATATCGCCTCCCGGAGACAATAAATGAAATTGCTCCAAGCGGTTTGGGTGTTGGGATGATTCTCTCCCAATCGGTTAAACCAGATTTCTAATGCTCTCAGGTAAAATGGTTCCGCCTCCGGGTAGCGTCCCATTGCACGGTACAGCAATGCTAGATTGTTCAAACTACTTGCCGTATCGGGATGGTCGGCTCCGAGCTGCTGCTCCCTGATAGAGAGCGATCGCACATAAAAGGGTTCCGCCTCCGCGTAGCGTCCCATCGTTCAGGGGGCGACAACGAAGCTAAAGCGGTTGCCCTATAAGCTTTATAGCTTTTAGTCCCCTCTGATAAAATGACTGCTTATTGCGAACTAAGCCCATCATGGATTCTACCCA
>NZ_JAMPLN010000061.1:0-22494 GCF_040004035.1 Microcoleus vaginatus FACHB-2002
AGGTGGAACAGTTAATGAAGTTAACTCCTTCTAAACGCCGCTTTTATCAACAAGGTATGCGGGCTGCAACCCTTATACAGTCTATCTCGTAGACCTCTTTGTCACCCCCCCAGGTTGTCGTTTTAATCCCCAAAACACCCGAAGACTGGTTAACCCAGTCCGAAACAAAACTCTGCATCAGAGGCTGCGGATATTGGATCTCGCTGCGGGGAATGCCAGAAACACCAAACACAAACTCTGTCAACGTCACCATCCCCAAAACCAACCAATTTACAGTCGCCGCCCTTCAGTCAATTATGGAGAGAATTAGCCAAGGAGTTCAACCATGAAAATCACCGTAAAAGATAGCCAAACTCTCGCAACAATCAAGCTAAATCAACTGAGAAATTACTTACAAACTCACGGCTGGCATCAAGACCAACCTTTCTTAGATAATGCCACACTTTGGCACAAACCAACAGCCGATGCAGAAGAATTTGAAATATTGCTACCTAACCGGGAAAACCTGGGAGATTATGCAGCCCGCATCCGCGAGGCAATCCAAACCCTAGAAAACGCAGAAAATCGCCCTCAAATTGAAATTTTAAGCGAACTACTTACCCGCATTCCCAACACGACTATTCAGGGAATTGTTATGCAAATTCACACCCCAAATACCAAAAAATTAAGTGGCGAAATTACTCTCCTCGGTCTTGTAATTGCCAACTTGCGGAAAATTCAAACTACACTCGCAGACAAAGATTATATCCTGGCGATTAAAGCTTATCAAGAACGCTTACCGATTCTCTGTAGCGGTGACTTAATCAAAGACAACAACGCCTTCATCCTCAAAAACCCTCACAACTTAACCCTCGATGAATTATGGCAAAACTAAAAGTCACGCACAGTCTATCTCGCTCAATTGTAAATGATGCGTCGTATGCTGCCAATTGCCCTGAGTCTTGAATCCCAATTTTTGATAAAACCTGTCGGCTGCTGGCGTATCTGTTCGCAACGTCAATAACTGATAATGCTGACTGGCTTCGTAAATCAGCCGATCGACCAATAAACGCCCCACCCCCTTTCCCCGCCAAACTGACTCAACATACAAATGCCGCAATCGTCCAACTTTTGGATCGTTGAAATAAGGATCTCGATTCAAGCCGCAAATTCCGATCGCTCTTTCCTGCGATGACGCGATAAATAAAGCTTCACCCACCTTGTCGAAGCAGTTACAACCATTACGATAATCTCGGACCAGTCTTTCAACAAACTGAAAACCTTGGAACAGACTTTCCTCAATTAAATGGATAATTAATCCCTCATCCAACTCGGAAATTTTAGCGATATGAATATGCTGCATACGTTGAAAAAAGATTTGTTAAGTAAGGAGTGCATCGACTTGACCAGATTTATGGGCTCTGACAAAGAACATTGTGATATCGTTCCAATAACCTGCTGCGGTTGAAGCTTCATTTATTTCTGTAAAATATTCCAGCTTGCACTGCTGCCACTGTTCATCTGACCATTTCACATTTTGAAGCCCGAATGCACTCTTGCCATTGCCAGTCCACGCAGCTTCCGCATCTTGCAAGTAGAAGCCAAATTGCTCAGTCGTGATTTCGATGTCTTCAAACCCGATCTTGTCAAGCATTTGGCAACACCTCTGCGGCGTTCCCAGTAACTCATTGGGATTCGGGATAGCAATACCGTATCTTTGTACTACTTTCCGAAACAAGACAGACGCGGTAGGGGAGGTTTCTGCCAGACAGGAAAATGCAAGTAGCCCTCTTGGTTTCAGAGCATTGTGCCATCGACGCAGCGATGTCGGAATATCTGTGAAGTAGACGATCGCCGACGAACACAAAATAACATCAAATTGGCTTTCCTGGAACTCTTGCTCGTCTGCATCCACTTTCTCAAACCTGATATTCGTCAGTCCCGAAACAGCGACTTTCTGCTCGGCTTGCAGCAGCATTCCCGAAGCAAAGTCAGTTCCCAAAACACGACCTGTGGAACCGACAGCAAAAGCCGCAGCAATCGCCGCTAAACCTGTTCCAGTAGCGACATCTAAAACTTGCTGACCGGGTTGTATTTTTGCCAACTCTACTAATCGGTTTGCAGCCCGTATATGAAGCTCACTCTCGTAGTTTTGACGGTTGTTAAAGTCATTAAGAATTTGCTGTTTGTAGCCACTTAGCGAGGAGTCATTCATATCGATTCTTTTCCCAAACAAATATCCAGTTCCCTAGCAAAGGCCTCTGGCGCATCCAGCATCAGCCAGTGTCCAGTATCGGGTAGCGTAGTTGCCGTCAGTGTGGGACGGAGGATGTGGAGGCTGAAGGGAAAAGTGTTTGAGGGAGCAATAATTGCGTGGGCCCGTGTTCCAGGCGCTGCTAGGTAGCGATCGAGAGCATCAACTGCTTCAAAGGCAAACATCCCGCGATACATTCCAGACAGACAATCCCGTGGAGTCGCCGCCAAGCAAGCGAGAATCCGATCGCGCGTATCCGCGGTGCTTCCTGTCAGTGCGTCGTTGAAACCCGCTTCCACAGCAGCCCGCCAATCCTCCATCTCCAGCGCCCTCTGGAAGGGGACTAGCTGTGTCTCGTACACCTCTGCGGAGAGCTTCGTAAAGTCTCCAGGCGGGTCTGCTAGTATCAACTGCGCGATGCGGTGCGGTGCTGCGGCTGCTGCTGCGAGGGCGATACAAGCACCGAAACTGTGCCCGACGATCGCCACTCGATCGAGTCCCAGCCCATCCAGTACCGCGAAAACATCCGCTGCACAGGAGGCGGGCGCATAGTTGCCGTCCTCCGGCGGTGCGGAATCACCGTGTCCCCGCATATCAAGGGCGATCGCGCGTCGGGTACGGGCGACATGGGCAACCTGGGCATCCCAGATGCTCGCGGAAACCGTCATACCGTGCACGAACACCACCGGCAGTGGTTCGGACTCCGCAGCGGTGACAGGGGGGCTGGCTTCGATGATGTGAATAGTGCCGATCGGTCCTTTGATATTTGTCGATCGCATAAAATCTTCTCCTAATTGTGAATTTCCTCTTTTCACACAACCAATTTTACCTCTGTTACTCCTTGGCGCAATTCATACTGTCCTTTTACCCAAAATTGTTTAATTTTTTCACCCAAAAACGGAGCAGCCTGCATCATCAACAAACGCAATAATCCATTTTTTCGCAGTTGTTCGCCTTTCCACGCTTCTTGTGCTTGAAGTTGTTGGGCGCGAATAATTTCCGGTTCGCGTTCTGCCTGAATCCGCGATAATGCTAAGTCAATATCCTCGTAACTAGCCGCTGCTTTCAATAAAGGTACAAGGTGATTGGCGGCAACAATTACATCGCGGAACGCCATGTTAATTCCTTGAGCGCGAACCGGAGACATGGGATGTGCAGCATCCCCCAAAAGTATGATTCCTGGTCGATGCCAGCGCGGACAGCGACCAACGACAACAGATAATCGCATCGGAGATTCGATCGTATCGGCACAGTTGCGGAAATGTTCTGCCATCCACGCAGGCGATCGCGATGCGAAAGTTTCTGCCCAGTTTGTGTGTTTCCAATCAGTTTTGTCATCGGCAGATAGCACCCAAGCCAGATGAATTTTTCCTAATTCTGCTCCATGAAAGACACTAAATCCGCTACCGCCATTCAGGATGGAATAAAATACATTATCCGCCACAAACCGAGGATGAGCAGCAAGTTTAAACCACAGAACATCTATACTATTATGCTGTTTTACTAACTCTAATTCTGCACGTTGTCGTACAACCGAGTTTCTACCATCTGTGCCTATGACAAGTGCAGCAGGAATCTCTCGCCCATCTCCTAGCTTTACACCCGCAATGCGATCGTTGCTGTACAGTAAATCTTTTACCGGAACACCTGAGATAAATTCAAACTCTGGATGCAACTGAGCTTCTGAAATTAGTGTTTCTAGCAAAGGCGGTTGCGATACCAGTGTACAAGGTCGATTTGAACCCATTGGCTCATCAACTCGAAATAGTTGCCGATCGCCCACAACGAACTCCCAGGCATCAATTTGTCGGTGTGGAACACCTTCTAGCATAGTGGATAAGCCCATTTGTGCGATCGCATCCAATCCGCTGGGCATTAACCCTTCACCGCGAAACACTCGGTAGGCATCTTTTGCAGCCTCAACCAACGTTACAGCAATACCTCGTTTCACCAGCAGTAAGGCAAGTGCCGCACCAGTTGGCCCTGCTCCCACAATTACAACTTGCATCATTGCCATTCCCCATTGCTTTTTGCGGATATTGAGATGTCAACAAAGGTGGTAAAAGGAGGCGCAATCCCCTATTCCCAGCTATTGCTGGAGTGCCTGTTGAAAAGTCTTAACTGCATCAACATGATTCACCATATTGATGCAACGCAACAACAAATCCAAATCGATCCCTTTCACCTCCTCACTACTGGAAACCTGTTCATACTGAAGTGTATTGCCCTCTCCCCGGAGGTGATAAACCTCTAACAATCCATCTTCCCAGAACCACACTTCCTTTATCTTCAGCCGCTTGTATGCCTCCAGTTGGTTGATGCCACCACTGGAAAACACGACCTCGATCGCCAGATCGGGTAGCCTGCGACCAGGAGCAAGTTTATAAGATTTATCGGCCTCTCGCTTGACTTTTCCCGTTTCACTTTCCAGAGTCATTGAGCCAGTTGGAGTAAAGTCAAACCCCGCCATCAGCAGGTAAAGCTCCAACAATGCACCAATTCTTTCTTTAACGGTTTCGTGGGGTTCTCCAGGCATTAGTTTAATCTCAAAAACTCCATCCAGGAAAGAAAGTCGATATCCTGGACGGTCTAACAATTGCTCAACTGCTTTGAACTCTCTCCAAGTGAGTCCCTCAAACAGAAGGGGTGATTCTTTTCTGGGTGGTGCGATGATTGCTGCGGTCATTTGATTCTCCAGTCTATTTCCAGATGAGAAACGATCGGGTTTGGAGGGCGATTTGTTTATTATAACTTTAAGTAGCATCCTCCACTGTAAATCCGATTTCTTGCCCGTAGGATAGTTCCAGCGTGTGACCGTCCGGGTCTCGCAAAAAAGCCCAGTAGCCGATCGGATATCCAGAGTCTTTTGGTTCCTCAAGCAGCACGCCTTCTTGACGTGCTTTGTCGCAGAGAGAATCCATGTATTCGCGGCTTTTGCAACCTACTCCTAGGTGTGCAAAGGGAGACAAAACTGGATGTACGGAATCTTTTTGAATTAGCACAATTACAAAAGGCCGAGTGCGGTCAGAAAGCCAGACCACCGCAACACCAGTTTCTGCATCAATGCGGCGGTGAACGACCTGCATTCCAGCATACTTGGAGTAGAATTCGATAGTGCGATCGACATCAGAAACGGGC
This sequence comes from Microcoleus vaginatus FACHB-2002, assembly GCF_040004035.1. Classification (GTDB taxonomy): domain Bacteria; phylum Cyanobacteriota; class Cyanobacteriia; order Cyanobacteriales; family Microcoleaceae; genus Microcoleus; species Microcoleus vaginatus_C. Next base: position 5,372 of record NZ_JAMPLN010000061.1, read on the forward strand.
AGTGCGATGTGTGTGAGACCGATATCACTCATATGTTATGTTGCTCCAGTCATCTTAGGCTTAACATCAAGAATTGCCACTTCCAATCTCATAAATTTAATGAGCTGCTCGCCACTTTGCCGCTTTCATATCCATTGCTTTTATAAACCCATCTTTTCCGTCCATGTACGCCTGAATATTATCAGGGTATTTTTTTGCAAGTTTTCTCTTTAGTTCGCTGTATTCCTGCGCGGCTTCAGAATGGGTAATCATATAATCTCGAAACGCTAAGTGGCGCTCTATCTGCGGTGAACTAACTTCAAAACTGTGAACATGGTGGGTTCTACCCTTGCGAAAATAACGACGACCAGCTATCCCAAACTCACCCATCGCTTGATAACCTAATGCCTCCATTTCTGAACTATGTGTATCGATTTTAAGAATATCTTTAACCTCAACTAACATATCGATGATCGGCTTTGCATGAATTTGTGGAATGGCTGTGCTACCAATGTGATGTATAGCCACCACATTTTCCCTAAGTGCAAGTGCAATCAGTTTCGACTCAGTTACAAAGGCGCTGCGCCAATTTGGATCGTGCGGGACGACTTCTACTTTGAAAAAATCTACTTTTATTGACATAGCTGATAATTATTTGCTTTTTTTGTCATCTCATTGATTTACGATCGCATTTAACCGACACTGATTTTATCATTACTCATTTACGGACTAGGTGCAAAGCTCTTAAACATACGGACAACGGGGAGAAACTGACTGTTTGGGAGAGAAATTTCAAACCTATCGATCGCCTGATAGCCAAATTTTGTGTAAAATGGCTCTCCCGCCAGCGTCGCAATCATCTCAACTTCCTTAAATCCAGCACGCTCAGCAGCCAGTTCACATACTCGCATAATCTGACTTCCAATTCCTCGACGTGCCCATGCTGGATGAACAAAGAATGCACGAATCTTTGCCGAGTCGCTGTCTGGGTTGAGCAGGCTATCTTCTGGATTATTTTTGCCTGAATCACCTCCATAAAGCGTTTTACGCTTACTCCAACCACCGCAACCAACAATTTGGTGATTGTTCTGAGCAACAAAGTATGTTTGGTCTAGAATCAGTTGACTGTCAACCCCAAAAACTGTGCCCAGTGCGCCTTCAATCTGCTCTGAAGTGTAGTAGCCTGCAGGCACAAGCTCTAGCAGAATCAGGAATTAAAGTTGTCAGCTTAGGAATGTCTTCTAAGGAAGCTAATCGAATACAAAAATCCATTGAACCGATCGGCTAAACAAATCGCTCTCTTAGTTTGTCACATCCGTGAAAGCGGCAATGCAGCGATCGCCCGATCGATCGCCCCCAGCTTTAAGCGAACACCCAAATCCCTCACCCTCACCCTTTTTTTCATTTGGTCACAGGCTATGATTGACGGTTGGCAGCTTTTGAGAATCTAAATGCTAAACACAAATACAATTATTTCCAGCCTGCTGTTATTTATCCCAGTTTCGATCGCCGGGCACTTTCTCGGCTGGGAATCCTCCACAATCTTCATCACCTCGGCTTTAGCCATCGTCCCGCTAGCCGCGTGGATGGGGACGGCCACCGAAGAAATCGCCGTCGTCCTCGGTGCCAATTTGGGGGGTTTGCTGAACGCTACCTTCGGAAATGCCACGGAACTGATTATCGGCATCGTCGCCCTCAACGCCGGACTCATAGATGTTGTCAAGGCCAGCATCACCGGTTCAATTATGAGTAACCTGCTGCTGGTGATGGGATTTGCGATGCTGCTGGGCGGCTTGCGCTACAAAGAACAAGAATTTCAGCCGATAGTCGCCCGGTTGAACGCTTCAGCGATGAACTTAGCCGTGATTGCCATTTTGGTGCCGACGGCAGTTAATGCCACCTCTGCGGGCATCCCTCCAGAAACTATGCAGAACCTCTCTAGCGCTGTTGCTATAGTCCTGATTGTCGTCTACGTGCTGACGCTGCTGTTTTCGATGAAAACCCACAGTTATCTGTACGATGCAGGGGTGGCAGAAATAGAAATGCTGGAAGAATTAGCCGAAAATAACTTAGCACCAGACAGCCCTGACCACAAAGTCAATCTGCCGCTGTGGATTGCGGTGCTGTTGGCCTGTACCCTGATGGTAGCTGTCGAGTCAGAACTGCTGGTGGGTACTCTGGAAGAAGCGACGGCGCGTTTGGGGCTGACATCACTGTTTACCGGGGTGATTTTAGTGCCGATTATTGGCAATGCTGCCGAACATACGACGGCGGTGACGGTGGCGATGAAAAATAAAATGGATTTGTCGGTTTCTGTGGCCGTGGGTTCGAGTTTGCAAATTGCTTTGTTTGTTGCCCCGGTGTTGGTTTTGGCAGGTTTTGTCTTGGGCAAACCGATGGACTTGAACTTCAACCCGTTTGAACTTGTAGCGGTTGCGGTGTCGGTGCTGATCGCCAATTCTATCAGTTCTGACGGCAATTCTAACTGGCTAGAAGGTACTTTGCTGTTGGCAGCTTATACGGTTTTGGCGCTGGCGTTCTACTTCCATCCGGTAATTGAGGGACTTGTTTAAAAGGCTTTCTTCTGCTGAAGGAAGAGGGAAGAGGGAATCAGGAAGAAGGCAGATTTTTTCACTCCCTCACTCTTCCACTCCCCTACTCTCACTTCTTTCTTCGAGAGTGGTGGTTGCGATCGTACAATTGAAATGTGGCTGATCTCTCGTTATTAGTTCTGGTGTGTTTGTACATTATGTGCTCTCATCAGGGATTTGTGACCTCGATGGGCTATGACAAAAAACAAAACCTTTGGTCTCAACCCGATCGTTAGATCGCAGTGCCCCCGGTTATAAAAAAACACGGGATGCTGAAGTCAAGCGAGACTAAAACCTCTCTTGACTTCAGAGACGCTGCAAGATTTAAATCAAGGGTACTCATGAGTCTTTTACTAGGTGTGCTACGATCGTCATAAGTTGAAAATTGAGTTGGACTAAATAGCCAAAAAGTTCACCAAAGTTAGTCATACTTAACTTGACTGATTAACATTCTGGGCGGTATGATTAAATCAATGCCGAAAAAAAGGCTTAATGATCTGGGAGAGTAAACCGAGCGTTCAAGTCAAAACTGACCAGCCTGTCACAAGGTCGAACGGGAGCCCGCGTTTCGTTAAATTGGTTGAAAATACTGGATGACTCATGGCTAAAAGCTTCAACTAAAATTAATTCAATTAGGGTGGGCTACATCCGAATTAACGCCTGTGGACAAGAAAGAGCCGACTCCCTTGGGTGAAGCAGGAAACAGACCCTTCAGGAGTAATTCTGATTGAATGGCGAGGCTTAAATAAGTTTAGCCAAGTTTTGTGTAGCAGTAAACGACGGTCGATTTAAAACTGACCAGCCTATAAAAAGGTCGAACGGGATACCACGATTCGTTAAATGGGTTGAAAATAATGGTTAAACAATGGCTAAAAGCTTCCAAAATAATAAATAGTTGTACAGACTGCAAAAATAGGGTGCTGCTCCACCCGAATTTACGCCTGTGGACAAGTAAGAGCCGACTCTCTTGGCAGAAACAGGAATCAGACCCTCTAGAAAACACTTCTAGTTGAATGGTGAAGCTTAGATTAAGTTTAGCCAAGTTTTGTAGAGCAGTGTCAAAGTAAAACTTGATAGAGCAACCTCAATCAGGGTTATGTGGCTTCTGTGAGTTATTGCCTCAATCCCAAATGCCCGAATCCCTCCGATCCAGCCAACTCTGGCAAATCCGCGTGTATCCACTGCGGGTCAGAACTTTTGTTGCAAGGTCGATATCGGCTAGTCGCCCCTCTCGGAGGCGGCGGCTTTGGCAGAACATTTGAAGTGGACGACAACGGCGCCCGAAGAGTGCTCAAAGTCCTGCTCAAAGAACATCCCAAAGCTGTAGAACTGTTTAAGCAAGAAGCCGACGTGTTGGTCAGGCTCAGACATCCAGGTATTCCAAAAGTCGATCGCGACGGTTATTTTACATTTACGCCCGCTCACAGCACAGAGTCTTTTCACTGTCTGGTGATGGAGAAAATTGCTGGGGCCAATTTGCAAGACTGGCTGAAACACCGGGGCCGCCCCATCAGTCAAGAACAAGCTGTGAACTGGCTCAAACAACTGTCGGAAATTTTAGACCAAGTTCACCGCCTCAACTATTTCCATCGGGATATCAAGCCGCACAATATTATGTGCAAGCCAAACGGGCAGTTAGTGCTGATTGACTTCGGGACTGCTCGCGAAGTGTCGGCGACTTATTTCGCTAAGGTGGGCCAGGGGCAAAATGTGACTGGTATTGTTTCCCCCGGCTACACGCCACCGGAACAAACTAATGGCAAGGCTGTTCCGCAGTCAGATTTTTTTGCTCTGGGGCGCACTTTTGTTTATTTGCTGACTGGAAAGCCGCCGACTGCGTTTCCAGAGAACCCGCGCACGGGCAGATTAATGTGGCGCAAAGGAGCTCCTCAGGTTTCCGACGCCGTGGCTAATGTAATCGATTATCTGATGGCACCTTTTCCGGGAAATCGACCTCAAAGTCCGCAGATGGTTTTGCAGTGCTTGGAGGAAATTAATCTCGATGGCGCGGAAAGTCAGTTGCCGACTCAGTTGCCGACGACGGGGCAAACTAAAATTCGCGCAACTTCCGGGCCGTCTGGGGCGAAGAAGCAGAGTTCCATAAACCGCCTCAGACCTCTAAATTCGGGATTGAACAAGACCGAGAAAGATGTTTTTGATTGGAAAAAGAAGTTGCTGGCGGGCACGGCTGTTTTGATGCTGGGTATTGGCGCGTCTCAAATTTACGGTTCGCTGCGTTATGGGGTGTTCCCGGCAAACCCGGTGTGGTTGCTTTCTACTTTACCTAGCAGTCAGTTTTTGCAAAAAAGTTTGGATAATAAAGGGAATGTAAATGCGATCGCCTTGTCGCCTAACGGTCAAACTTTGGTGAGCGCTAGCTTTGGGACGATTAGAATTTGGAATCTGAAGACGGGAGGCCTGCCGCGGACTCTGAATTCGGTGCATTCTAAAAAATCGGTCAAGACGTTGGCGGTGAGTCCGGACAACTCGCTTTTGGCCAGCGGGGGCGACGACAATAATGTGATTATCTGGGATTTGAAGACGGGGCGACGGATACGGACGATTGCCGCTCACACAGCCGCCGTCAACGCGATCGCTTTTAGCAGGGACGGTAAAACTCTCGCTAGCGGCAGCGATGACAAAACTGTTCGCTTGTGGAATGCCAGAACCGGCAGCAGGTTGCGGACTTTGAGCGGCCACGCCGGAGGAGTAAACGCGATCGCTTTGAGCCGGGACGGTAAAACTCTCGCTAGCGGCAGCCAGGACAAGACTGTGCGTTTGTGGAATCTCGGCACCGGAGAAGTTAGAAGAATTATCACAGGTCACGGCGGCCCGGTTAATGCTGTGGCTTTTAGCCCCAACGGGCAAATTGTGGCTACTGCTAGCACCGACAATACGATCCGTTTGTCGAACGTGCAAGACGGGAAGCGCACCCGCACTTTTAAAGGGCATTCGAGCTGGGTGAGGACGATCGCCTTTAGCCCGGACAGCCGCACTTTGATCAGCGGGGGCGGAGACATTATAGTTTGGGATTTGAAGACGGGAAAAGAAAGAAGCACTCTTTCTGGTCACAGTCAGTTTGTGAGTTCTGTTGCTATTGGCAGAGATAGCAAGACTTTTGTGAGCGGCAGTCCCGATCGCACTATTAAGATTTGGCGAATGCCATAGTCCTACTATTTTAGATTTTAGATTTTAGATTGAAGAGTCGAGGCGATCGAGAAATCCCATCCCGACTCCGACGTGGAAGTCGGGGCATTGCCCGCCCTACAACTTTTACTTGCCGCAATTGGCAAAAGTAGAAAACAGGTTAAATTCTGTAACTCTCCACGCTTGCCATGTCTGCGCGCCAGCAAAAAGACTGTACCTAGTGATGCTTTTATCGCTGTCAACATAACTTTGCCAACTTAATGAAGCAACAGTTGGATACTGGGCTGGAAACTCCCCTGGTATAGGACTTACTTGCGAGCTCATGTTCCATCCTACTTGCTTGCTAAATTCTTGAATTTGACCTTCGCAAGTTCGACAGCTAGAACCGCCCACTTTCTGCCAAATGTCTAACTGTGGAGTCAATCCATATTTGCCATTGCTCGATTGCATCCACATCTGATCGATCGCGCGGAGGTTCGGACAAGACAGATTCGCCGAGTTGTTGCGGATCAGAGAGACTGTTTCTTGATCGGCTTCGTACCATTTTTTTGCTTCTAATAACGATTGAAGTTTGCTAAATTCGCTGTTGCTTTCTTGTGAATGAGCGGTAAATGCGGGTTGCAAAACTGCAAGAAATGTGCCTATTAATGCGAGTGATTGTTTGCCAAGTTTAATCATGATGTTCCTCTGAGCAAAAGTGATTTAACAAGTGACCAGTTTACCATCTATCTCTAGACAGAGATGAAATCTTCAGAGCCGATGAGGTTTGGAGCAACGCCTGTCAAAGAAGCTAAAACTTCACCGCTGCTGGCTACTCTAATTAATGTGCCGTCCGTTCCAGGGGAAATTGATAGCTGTCCGAAGGTCAAGCCATTGATTAATTGAAAGGTATCTTGAGAGTTGGCGAAATCAGAGATGGTATCAATTCCCAATCCCGCACCTAAAACAAATACGTCGTTGCCCGCGCCGCCGACTAGAATATCGTTTCCCAAACCGCCGTTGAGGGTGTCAAAACCTTTGCCGCCATACAGGATATCGTTGCCGTCGCCGCCATTTAAGACATCATTAGCCCGCAAACCGGTCAGCACGTCATCACCTTCCAAACCGTTGATGATATCGTTGCCACTGGTGCCAGTCAGGTTGTCGTTGCCGGGAGTCCCGTCGATCAGGTTTGGAGAGTTATTGATGTCGCTCGGAGTGTTGGTTAAGTCAACAACGAAGATGTCAAAGTCAAAGTTAGTGTCCCCCGGCACGAGGTTGGTGGCAGCAGATGAAAACCCCACTTTCTGCCCGTTGGCGGAGATGGAAGTGATGTAGGAGATGCTGTTGCCTTCATTGCCTGCTGAGTTAACAGAGACGCGGGTGGTGGTATTGGCGAGCGTGTCGCGCACGAAGATATCTTGGTTACCATTAGTGTCCCCCGGCACGAGGTTGGTGGCAGCAGATTCAAACACCACAAACCGTCCGTCAGCGGAGATGGCACCAGGGGATAGGAGGTTGAAGGAGTCGTCGTTCCCGCGCTCGCCGCTGGAGCTAACAGAGATGAGGGTGGTGGTATTGGTTAATAAATCGCGCACGAAGATGTCACGGCTATTGTTCGTGTCTCCAGGTACGAGGTTGGTAGCCTTAGAATGAAACGCCACAAACCGCCCGTTGGCTGAGATGGAGGAATTGAAGGAGTTGTCGTTCCCGCGCTCGCCACTGGAGCCGACTGAGACGAGGGTGATGGCGTTGGTTGACAAGTCGCGCACGAAGATGTCGGTGCTATTGTTGGTGTCCCCCGGCACGAGGTTGGAGGCATCAGAATCAAAGGTCACAAACCGCCCGTCGGCTGAGATGGAGGGGCGGTAGGAGCTGTCGTTCGCCCGATCTCCGGTGGAGCCGACTGAGACGAGGGTGATGGAGTTGGTTAACAAGTCGCGCACGAAGATGTCGGTGCTATTGTTGGTGTCCCCCGGCACGAGGTTGGAGGCCTCAGATGAAAACACCACAAACCGCCCGTTGGCTGAGATGGAGGACCTGAAGGAGTCGCCGTTGCCCCGATCGCCGTTGGAGCTTACTGAGACGAGGGTGGTGGTGTTGGTTGACAAGTCGCGCACGAAGATGTCTTGCTGATTGTTAGTATCCCCCGGAACGAGGTTGGTAGCAACAGAAGTAAACGCCACAAACCTCCCGTCGCCGGAGATGGAAGCAGCACCAGAGCCACTGTTCCCTTGATTGCCTGCTGAGTCTACGGACACGCGGGTGGTGGTGTTGGTTAACAAGTCGCGCACGAAGATGTCTTGCTTATTGCTAGTATCCCCCGGCACGAGGTTGGAGGCATCAGAAGTAAACGCGACAAACCGCCCGTCGGCTGAGATGGAGATGTCGAAGGAGGAGGCGTTTGCTTGATTGCCTGCTGAGTCAACTGAGACACGAGTAATGGTCATAAGCCCTGACATTTAAGAGTAGAAGTTTGGAGATGCCGTGCGGTTGATTGAAATTATTCAATAAGCAGCTCTCAAAGTCAATTCATAAAAGTCATAACCTTGACTTCATAAAAGCCATATTTATCAACAAATGTTGCCCACAGTAGACAAAATAGCCAAACTTATATATAGTCAGCGAGCGAATGATACTTGCTCCAGAATTAAGGAAGTTTTCTGTATTGCAAAATCTAATAACTAATTCCCCGCCCGTTTTTGGCAAATTCATCAACAGTTTGCTGCGAAAGTTCGTGAACTGCGATCGCCTGCAACACGTCAAAAGGCAATGTCAAATGATGGGCGCCAGCTAATAAAGTCTTTACCGCTTCTTCCGGCGATTTAATGCTAGCTGCCAAAATTTCTGTATTAGTTTGCTTCAACACATTTGCCATATCCCGCACTAAAGCAAAACCGTCTCCTAGGAGTCGGGTGGCGCGATTCACGTAGGCGATCGCATATTTGGCCCCCGCTTCTGCTGAGACAACTGCTTGTGATGCGCTGTATATCGCCGTCACCGCGCAAGGAATTGCCGGTGACAAATGCGCGACTGCTTGAAAACCAGCCGCCGTTGCTGGAACTTTCAAAACTGTTTGCTGTCCAATTAATTCAAAAGCCGCTTTTCCTTCTGCTACCATGCCATCAACATCAGATGCCATTAGCTGATAATACACTTCCCCAGGAATCAGTTGTGCCAGTTGTTTAAGGGTTTGCTCAGGAGGTAACTCGCTTTTTGCCAAAAGTGTCGGATTAGTAGTAATTCCCGCTATCCATCCGAACTTGCTCGCCCGTGCGGCTTCCGCTACAATTGCAGTATCAACATAAATTGCCATCGGCTCTACACCTTCAGTTTGTTAAAAATTTCCAGACGGTTGCTTCCAGATTGAGATAAATCCGAGCAAAATTAATTGTTAAGCTTTAACAATATCAGAATCTCGGAAATATTACTGTTAAGTAAATATAACAATTCAGTGATGTGCATCATCGGTAGTAGTGCGTGAGTTTTGAATTCAACAGGACTTAGGCTCAGAAATCCCGTTTTTTACAAAAATGTGGTGGAGGACTACATATCTGTGAATAAACCTCGTTTTTGAGGAAAATGGGCTAAGTGCTATTTAAGATAGCTAACAACTGAACTCCCAACTTTTAAGTCAGTTGGTAACGGCGATTGTCGGGTACGGAAAACTTGACTCGCCCAATCCCGGGTACAAAGAAATTACATTTGTATTAAGGGTATGTATGCAATAACTCAAGGAGGTGACTCAGAAAATGACCGAAGAAAAAAATCAGCAGCCACAAGTCAGCCTTGAGACATCTTCTGAACAACCCCTGTTGGAAAAACCAGCAGAAACTGCTGAAGAATTGTCGATCAATGTTAAGTCGGAAACTCTGTCTCAAACGGTTGAAAATAACGCCGAAGACCGTTTGAAGGCTCTAGGCCGCTTAATGATGGTGAGCCTAACTTGGTCGCTGGCGGGGCTTTCCAAACGCGAGTAAGTTATGGAGCGCTACCGCAACGGGCGAGTTATGATTTGTGAGCTTTGTTGGGGCTTTTGTTGAACTCAAAACTTACAACTCCCGGACTTACATGATGTCCGGTTAGTTGTAAGAAAACCAGTTTTTAGTGAGGAATAAAGGCCTTGCTCTCAAGACTAAAGTCTTCAACAGAGCACTCATAACTTTTCTTTAATTCCTTCAAACGGCCCCAAAAAAGTCGGTTCTGGACGGGTAACGCGCACTTCCCAAAGCGCTTTGAGGACGGCCAAAAATTCGCGGAAACTGTAGCGAATCATGCCCTTTTGGCGAAATTTGCCCCAATCCGGCGTTCCTAAACCGATCGCCTCTACGCCCAACTGGCGGCAGGTATAAACAGCGCGGGCTAAGTGATAGTTTTGGGTAACTAAAACAGCCTGGGTTATGCCAAAAATCTCTTTCGCCCGGTAGCAACTTTCATAGGTGCTAAATCCGGCATAATCGAGAATGATATTATTAGTCGGTACGCCCTGGGCTTCGGCGTAGTCCTGCATTGCTTGGACTTCGTTATAATCGACGCTGCTATTGTCTCCTGTCATCAAAAGTTGGTCCACTCGCCCCGCTTTGTACAAATCGACGGCTGCTTGCACTCGATCGGCTAACATGGGGGTTGGAGTGCCATCTTCCCAAACTCCGGCACCAAAAACTATAGCGATGGATTCAGCAGGCACGTTAGCTATATCGCTGTGGCGGTAGTTGCGGGTAACAAGTCGGACGTAGTAGTTGAGGGCTAGGGGTGTGAGCACTGAGGTTAATATTAACAGCCCGATGGCATGGCGCCATTGAAATATAAAGGATTTAGGCCACATAAATTCAAGTTAACTTCCTATATAATTACACAAACAGGAAACTTCGCGGGTCTAAAAATTGTCAAGTCGCCTAATTTACATTATATTGACAAAAATATGATTCAACAACAGCAAAAATTTGAATTGCTGGAATCACTTTTATGGGAACCCAAAAACGGCTATTTTTTGCTAGACAGACATCTTCAAAGATTAGAGCGATCGGCTGATTATTTTAATTTCCCCCTATCACTAACAGAAGCGAGCAAAGCTTTACAAGCATTAAGTATGACTTGCGGGTCAGTCAAACAAAAAATACGGTTAACAATATCTTGTGAGGGAAACATAAAATTACAGGCTCATACACTAGATAGCGGTATCTTAAAAATCGGTGCATCTGTGGGAATTGCCAGCCAACCGATCGATTCTCAAAACCCTTTTCTTTACCACAAGACAACTTACCGATTGCCTTATACAATGGCTTTGGAGTCGCAGCCCCAATATCAGGATGTCTTTCTGTGGAATCAAGATGGAGTTATCACCGAATCCACGATCGCCAATATCGTGATCGATACACCCGCAGGTCTAATCACCCCTCCCGTCAAGTGCGGTTTATTACCGGGGACGTTTCGTTCTCAACTTTTAGAGGAGGGAAAAATCAGAGAAGAATTAATTACCTTAGATGATTTGCACAGTACCCAAAATCTATTTCTCATTAACTCAGTTAGGGGTTGGATACGCCTCAAAAAAGAAGCAAGCCGAGATGTTTGGAAAGTTGTAAGTAATGGCTAAAATAACGCTTTCACTCAATTTTAGTAGGGTGCGAAATGTGCACCTTACTACTACAGATAGTGTCAAAATTGACTCGTAGCGTAAGTCCTGAAAGTGTTAACCCTCATGCAGCAATCTATTATGAAACAAATACAACCTTGGCATTGGCGAAAGCTTCCCCTAAATCAGCGCAGCGGATCGGAGATTTTTGAAATTTTATTTCTCGGTAAAACTGCCGACTGTGCAGGCTCAATATCTGATTGTTTCCCCCGCGATATGGCTGTTCTGCTAGAAAGTCCAGTTACATCTTCTACTAACTTGGCACGATATTCTATTTGTGCAGGTTCTCCCCGAATAATTGATGGTAAGTCTCAGCTATGGACACCGCCAGTCGGTGAAATTTTACCTTTTTTGCGCGCTCTTTTGGACTCTAAAAACCAAAATTTAGCAGTGAATGTACCGCCGGAAATTCCTTTTACTGGGGGTTGGTTGGGATGGCTAGGTTATGATTTAGCATGGGAAATCGAACACCTGCCCCAACTCAATACCGATCCGCTTCCTTTCCCAATTAGCTGTTGGTACGAACCAGAATCTTTTGCGGTTTTAGACCGTAAAACGCAAATTCTCTGGTTGGCTGCGAGTCAACCTTCTCACCTTGATGTTATGCAGCATCAATTAGAGGAAACCGAGCGAGAAATAATCGAGAATAATTTACCGGAAAATTATCAACAAAATTCCGCTGCTCCTATTTTTCAATTATCTGAGAGTGAGTATAAAGAAATAGTGCGAAAAGCTCAGAAGTATATTCATGCGGGCGATATTTTTCAGGCTAATTTATCTTTGCGGTTTGAAGCCCGTACAGATTGCAGTAGTTGGTCAATTTACCGCGCTTTGCAACGGATCAATCCTTCGCCTTTTGCAAGTTATTGGCAAACTCCGTGGGGGGCGATAGTTAGTTGTTCGCCCGAAAGACTCGTTCAATTACTAGGAAAAAAAGTGGATACTAGACCGATCGCGGGAACGAGACCGCGAGGTTTAACCGGCATTCAAGATGAGCAGTTAGCACAGGAATTAATAGAGAATATCAAAGAAAGAGCCGAACATATTATGTTAGTGGACTTAGAACGCAACGATATCGGGAGGGTGTGTGAATGGGGGTCGGTAAAAGTTAACGAATTTCTGACTATTGAACGCTACAGTCACGTGATGCACCTCGTCAGTAATGTTATCGGTACATTAAGACGAGATTGCGACGCGATCGACTTGATTCGAGGGGTATTTCCGGGCGGTACGATTACAGGTTGTCCGAAAGTGCGCTGTCTGGAAATCATCGAAGAATTGGAACCCGTGAAGCGCAATTTATTTTACGGTTCCTGCGGTTATTTGGATTGGCGCGGCAACCTGGATTTAAATATTTTGATTCGCACCCTTTTATATGCACCCAAAAGTGACGGTACGACCGGGGGAGTTGTTTGGGGACAAGTGGGTGCGGGGATTGTTGCTGATAGCGATCCAGAAAGGGAATGGCAGGAGTCGCTGCATAAAGCTCAAGCTCAAGTTAATGCTTTGAAATTAGCGGAAATATTTGATTAGATGCGTCTTAGCTTAAGGGAGTTTTTAAGATTATTGAAAATTACGATCGCCGATTTACTTTAGATGTAATACTTATTAACTTTGTGTAAAAATAAAAATATGGTATTAAGCTTAGGAAAATGTTGGTATGGTATTGCCATGATAGTTTTTTGGTAGTCATGCACAGTAATGATAAGCTGTTACGCATGTAAATTGGAAATTCGGGACAGGCTAGAAGCCCGTCCCACAATAGTTTTATTGATTTTTGACACACAGTTTAAATGTAGAACAGCTTATCGTTTTTTTATGCACTAATTATAGTGATGTACAAAGTTAAAAATTGCCCCAATATGGTGCAAGCAGTTTTTTTGAAAAAGACAAGGTTTTACGAACCAAACGAGAAATTCGCTGCCGTAAAGTATTATTAAGTCTTTCAATATGACTGGTTTTTCCCGATTCTTGGCCTACAGGTCGATGTCTTTTAAAAGGTAGCACTTCTGAATAAGAATCCCCAAAATCAGTATAACAAACAGCACATTGTCTATAGACAGGAGGTAAAGATTGCCAGAGCTCGGACTGAGATCCTCCAAAAAGCCATCTATATTCTTTACGCCCAGGATCGTAGCCGATCGCGATCGCATCCTTTTCCCAAATCTCCAGTACGTTTGCACTTTTTCAGAAGTAGTCCGTCCTGTGGCTATTTGCCTTGCGATCCTTTTGGTTCATGAGCAGCCTTCTGTGCCGCTGGGTCATATCAATTCCGGTTGCACTCCTCCGGAATTGTTGACTGTTGACGGGCGGGTCGAAAAACTGAATGGTTGAGTGTTAACTGTTGACTCGATTTTATTATTCCGATGCAACCGGAAACGATATCAGTTAATGCGAGTGCTATTCCCAGTCAGGCAGTCAACGCCCGCTGATTGAAGCAAAAGAATCACAATAAGTTCGCCATGTTGTGTGCCTACTCTATGCAGGGTTTGTGCGTAAGTCCTGTGGATTTTACTGTACCGTAGCCCAACATTCGGTAGTAGAGTCCCTGTTTGGTAAGGAGTTCGGCGTGAGTACCAGACTCAAAAATCTCGCCCGACTGCATCACAAAAATCAGATCGCAGTCTACGGCAGTTTCGAGTCGGTGCGTGACCAAGATGATGGTTCTGTTGCGACGTAGACGTTGCAGAGTCTCTAGTACCCACTGCTCGTGCTTCAAGTCCAGCGCATTTGTGGGTTCGTCCAGGATGAGTATAGGAGCCTTAGTGACGAGCGCCCGCGCAATAGCTAGGCGCTGTCGCTGTCCGCCCGATAGGTTCTGACCGCCCTCCGCGATTAAAGTATCATACTGCTCCGGCAAGCTTTCGATGAACTCGGCTGCCCCAGATTCGACCGCCGCTTCCCGAATATCGGAGAGCAGAGCATCCGGGCGACCGTAGGCGATATTCTCGGCGATCGTTCCGGGGAATAGTGGGCTGCCTTGCGAGACGAGCGCCATGTGCTTGCGAACATCGGCAATCTTAAGGGTGCGGAGGTCGAAGCCGTCGAGGAGGACGCTGCCCGATGTCGGGTCGTAGAAGCGCGGCAAAAGATTGAGCAACGTGCTCTTTCCCGTTCCGCTAGGGCCCAAAAACGCCACCATCTGACCCGGCTCGATACTAGCACTGATGTTTTGCAAGACGGGTTGCCCAGAGTTGTACTCGAAGCTTACGTCGGCAAGTGCTAGTGTGCGGGGATGGACGGGAAGCGATCGCGCATCAGGCTCATCTTTTATAGCAGGCGGCTCGTCAATGACCGTAAAGACGCGATCGCATGAAGCTACAAAAGTCTGGATCTTAGTAGTAAATCCCAACACCCAACCTATCGGGTCCCAGAACTGCCCCAGGTACGCCATAAATACGAGCAGATCGCCGAGGGTCACGCCGCCGGGCACCGGACGCAAGAACTGGTCGCGATAAACTAGGTATCCGCCGTAGCCTAAGATTACCCCGCTTCCCAGGGCGAAGACTACCTGAACCGCTAGCGGATAGAGGTTTTCTTGCCAATTGAGTCGCATGGATGCCTTGACGCTGCGTTCCACCGCCTGCCCGAAGCGCCGCGACTCCGTTGCTTCTCGACCGAAGGACTGGATTAGCCCGATCGACTCTATAGCTTGCTGCATGGTTGAGGTCATCACCGCATCGGTCTGCTTCGACTCAAGGGCTCGACTCCTAATCCTTCCCTCGAAGTACCAATTCGCCACTATTAGAAGCGGAGTGAACGAAAGCGCAAACACGGTGAGAAGGACATGGCGCGACAGCATGATCCAGATCATCGCCGTCAGCGTCACCGATGCGGCAGTGGAGCCGATAAGCGTATCGATTACCCCCCAGGGGCCGAGGCTGTCGTAGCTCAACCGATAGATTGCG
This sequence comes from Microcoleus vaginatus FACHB-2002, assembly GCF_040004035.1. Classification (GTDB taxonomy): domain Bacteria; phylum Cyanobacteriota; class Cyanobacteriia; order Cyanobacteriales; family Microcoleaceae; genus Microcoleus; species Microcoleus vaginatus_C. The sequence continues at coordinate 20,608 of NZ_JAMPLN010000061.1, forward strand.
TCACCCTGCGATCGGGAGCCGTGCCAGCCGAGACTCAGCGCCTGCATTTTGTCGTAGAGTTCGGTGCGAACCCGCAAGGTTCCGTTGTACTGGATGCGGTAGTTCAACATCCTACGGAGCATGAAAACGGTCTCGCTCAGGATTTTTATAATCATCGCGACGAATGCCATTCCGAAAATTCGGTTCAGCGTGCTTTCACCGAACGGAGCAAGAAACAGCGTATGAATCCAGTTGGATTTCGGAGTTGGTGACAAAACCGTATCGACTAGGATCGCCATTGGCCAGGCGTTGAGAAGGTTGAAAAATACCGATGCTCCGATCAACAACAAGAGTGTGACGATCAGCCATAAGTCTTTGCGGAAGTAGGAAATGGAGCGCAGGACGATCCGCACCAACCAATGTTGGTTAATTAACGGCATCACCATTTTTGGTGAATTCTTCTGGCTCTTCAAACGTGCTTTGAATGGAAAATTCATAAATATACTGGGTGCCTCTAAGTAAGACAATGCACCAATTAGGAAGTTTCACCCCAGTCAGAGAAGCTAGAAATTAACTTTGAGTTATAACCTTTGTTGTCAAGCAGGGCAGATGGAATGTGAGATTATTCGACTGGTGCAAGATGTAAGTATAGTTTCGTTGTTCAAGGGTAGCTAGATAGAAAGCGATCTCGCTTTGCTTCCTGGTGTGATGCAAAGCACGAAACTTTTTGCCAAGCGATCGCTTTCGTTGAGACTATCTCAACTTTTTAATCGGAACTTCCCCCCTGTTGTCGATCGCATCCAAGCAAAACCTCCATCAGTCGGGCAATCGGGCTAACGCCCTCCCTCAATAGATGACTACAATATTAGGGAAACCTTCAGTAAATCCAAAGCTCTCTGTTGCAAAGGATCTGGCATTGTCAGCTTGTCGAAACTAACTGAAACCAGACGCAATTTAGGCGAGACTCGATTTTTAGCGATTGTCGATAAATTTGTTATTAACGTCCGAAAACTTGGAACTGGAAAACACTCACAAGTACATTTTGTTGAAGCTTTCCGTTTTGCTGGAGTGGATGACTTAACCGGGATAACCACCGACCCTGACTCAGAAGCATTCAACCACTCCTCATCCTCAACCAACGACGACGGACGGTAATCGTTGACACATATGCTCTTCTAAGTAATAAGCTAACACACATAAAAACAGGTGTGCAAGCACCAACAGAAGTTGTATCACTAGGAACAACACCCACAGCATCACTTATAACGGAAACACCACCAATACTGGAAGCTGCACTGCCAGCGCTAACACCATCGCAGCCGAAAGCATCAGCAGCAGAACCAGTCCCCGCTCCATCCCAAGAGAGCAGTCTGACTCACCGACTCCAAGCACCCGACAAAGAAGTAACGGTCAGGTTTACGGTGGATATGTCCGTCGCCAGAGCACTGCAAGCTGTCGATGCTGGCAGCCAGGACGGGGCGCAAGAAAGTGGATATTGTGCGGATGTTGCTAGAGGACGGGTTGAAGGAGGTGGAGGGGTAAGGGCTGGAAGAATATTTTGAACAATCTTCGTATCATAGCTGGTAAAACTATAGTCATTTATTGCAATGACATGGGAGGCGTCAGCCCTCCCCTTTCTGTTTTACTTTGAGCGGATTAACCCGCCTTGGCTGAACTACGCAGCTCACTATCCCATCGCTAAACGCATTTGGGATTGCTTTTCTGAGGATATTATAAGATCCATTGATATCGGAATTAATTAACTGACCAGTTGATGTCTTATACAAACCTCGCTGGGTGCATCTCACTTTGGCACATACATCAAATTGAAAGTTGACCGTTGAGATAAGCACAGCGAAGAGCCAGGATAGAGGAAACGTTCTCAATATTCCATTGCGCTCCCGATAG
>NZ_JAMPLN010000062.1:0-21125 GCF_040004035.1 Microcoleus vaginatus FACHB-2002
GGCGACTTAGGGGCAACAATTAATTCAATAAACGGTAGCAATTTCGTTAAATATAAGTTTTACGTTCCTCTCCCGCAAGAACAACAAAAAATCGCTGACTGCCTTTCTTCCCTTGACGAACTGATCGCCGCCCAAACCCAAGCGATCTCTACACTCAAAACCCACAAAAAAGGACTAATGCAGCAGCTTTTTCCATCAGTTGACAAGGTGAAATGATGAGTAGAAGTAACGGAATATCAACTTATCAATCTATGCGGCGACTCGTGCAAAGGCTGCGCGATGACTTAAATGGTGGAGGACAAGATTTAGTTTTGCTCTACGCCTACAATAGAACAGGCAAAACCCGTCTGTCGATGGCGTTCAAAGATGCAGGTAAGAGAAACGATGCGCAGGGTGATACGCTCTATTTCAACGCTTATACAGAAGACCTGTTTTACTGGGACAACGATCTTGAGGGGGATAGCGATCGCCATCTCAAGATTAACTCTACATCTCGTTTTTTTTCGGGATTCAGAGAGCTAGCACTAGAAGAAAAAATCTTTGAATACCTACAGCGTTATGTTGATTTTAATTTCCGAATTGACTACGAAGAATGGAAAATCACCTTTTCACGTCAAAACGAGCAAAATATAAAAGTATCTCGCGGCGAAGAAAATATATTCATTTGGTGCATTTATTTGGCAATTTGCAAACTTGTCATCGCCAACGATGAATCTTACTCTTGGGTGAAATATCTTTATATCGACGATCCTATTTCTTCATTAGACGACAACAATGCTATTGCAGTAGCCAGTGATTTAGCGCGATTGCTCAAACAGACTCGGGAAAGTCTTAAAACTGTGATTTCCTCCCATCACGCTCTTTTTTTCAATGTTATTCACAATGAATTTAGAAGCTCAACAGTGAAATGCAAAAGTTATTTCTATCACCGTCCAAATAACTTAGAAAAATACACGTTGCAGGCAACTGATGACACACCCTTCTTTCATCACGTAGCTATGCTGAGTGAATTGAAACGAGCAGCAGATTCAGGCAGGCTCTATACACATCATTTCAATATGCTGCGGAGCATTCTTGAAAAAACAGCCATCTTTTTTGGCTTCAAGGACTTTTCTGAGTGCATTAGAGGTGTGGATGATGAAATTTTGTATAGTCGGGCTTTGAATCTTTTGAGTCATGGCGATTATTCAATCTACGAACCGATGGAAATGGTTAGCGATACCAAGGATTTGTTTAAAACAATTCTGGAACTTTTTCTACGTCGCTACCGTTTCGCCTTACCTGAATTGACAACCGAACTATCCGAGACAACAGAGCAACCATGACCGAACAAAATCAAAAACAACTAGGCAATACCCTGTGGGGCATTGCAGACCAACTGCGCGGAGCCATGAACGCCGACGACTTCCGCGATTATATGCTGTCGTTCCTATTTTTGCGCTACCTCTCAGACAACTACGAAACCGCCGCCCAAAAAGAACTAGGGTCAGACTACCCAGATAACCAAGCCCAGCCCAATACCACACCGCTACAACTCTGGTATAACCAAAATCCCGACGACATTGCCGAATTTGAAAAACAGATGCGCCGCAAAGTGCATTATGTGATCCAACCGCAACACCTTTGGGGCAGCATTGCCGAAATGGCTCGCACTCAAGATAAAGAACTGCTGCGAACCCTTCACGATGGCTTCAAATACATTGAAAACGAATCTTTTGCCAGCACCTTCCAAGGCTTATTTTCGGAAATCAATCTAGACTCTGAAAAGCTAGGCAAAACTTACAGCAATCGTAATGCCAAACTCTGCACCATCATCAAAGCGATCGCCGAAGGACTAGAGCAGTTTTCCACTAACAGCGACACCCTCGGCGACGCCTACGAATACCTAATCGGACAATTTGCGTCTGGTTCTGGCCAAAAAGCAGGCGAATTCTACACCCCCCAACAAATTTCCAGCATTTTGTCTGCGATCGTCACCCTAGACAGCCAAGACCCCAGCACAGGGAAGAAAAAACACCTCGACAGCATTCTCGACTTTGCCTGTGGTTCTGGTTCACTGCTGCTCAACGTGCGCCACCAGCTTGACTCCCACAGCATCAACAAAATCTACGGGCAAGAAAAGAACATCACCACCTACAACCTCGCCCGTATGAATATGCTGCTGCATGGGGTAAAGGATTCCGAGTTCGAGATATTCCACGGCGATACATTACTCAACGAATGGGAAATGCTGAGGGAAGCCAACCCCGCTAAAAAGCCCTACTTCGATGCCATAGTCGCCAATCCGCCCTTTAGCTATCGCTGGGAACCCACTGATGCTCTAGGCGAAGATATGCGTTTTAAAAATTACGGACTAGCACCCAAATCCGCCGCCGACTTTGCCTTTCTGCTGCACGGTTTCCATTTCCTCAAGCCAGAAGGCACAATGGCGATCGTGCTGCCCCACGGCGTACTGTTCCGAGGCGGCGCAGAAGAACGTATTCGCACCAAACTGCTCAAAGACGGCAACATCGACACCGTAATCGGCTTACCCGCCAACCTGTTCTATTCCACAGGCATACCAGTCTGCATTGTGGTGCTTAAAAAATGCAAAAAGTCTGATGATGTGCTGTTCATCAACGCTAGCGAACACTTTGAGAAGGGTAAGCGACAAAATCGCCTACTGCCAGAGCATATCCATAAGATCGTTGACACCTACCAGTTCCGCAAAGAGGAGGAGCGTTATTCCCGCCGTATCTCAATGGAAGAAATTGAGACGCAGGGTTACAACCTCAATATTTCCCGTTATATCAGCACCGCCATGCTGGAGGAAGAAATAGATCTCGGTGCTGTGAATGGGAAACTGCTGGCTCTGGACAATAAAATTGTGGCAGCCACGAAAAAGCATAACGAGTTTCTCAAGGAGCTTGGCTTACCGCCTTTGCCCTAATTTGAGTTTTTTGAATAGTTGAAGCTACGGCGCAGGTGCTAGCGGACAAACCTCACAAACCAGAGCTTCCACTGTTTTTGCTCCGTTGGAGTTAGGTCATCCAGAATTTGCTGTTTGTTCGTGTAACCCCGCTGGTCGCAGTCCCTAACTATTGCTGTAATCTGCCAAAAGCATTACAGGACTTACGCAATGACACTCTATATAGCGTCATTGCGTAAGTTCTGCATCTTACTAAAAACTAAACCGAGATGCCATTGCTTCCAATTCAGCTCGACTGAAGGAACGTAACTGAGCAGCTCTCTCCTTCACCAAGGGAAGGATTGACTGGTAACGTTCGCAGTCCTGGCATTTTTGCAGCTCACCTGGAACCCTACACTTGCATCCCAGCACAATTTCTTCGGAAAAATCTTGCTGACAGCTCAGACAAGTGTAAGTCTGAACCTGGTCGGGCTTTCGAGACTGACTTACTTGTTCAGATTGACAGAAGGGACATTGAACCGGATTTAAGTCCAAATCGCAACTGTTCAGCACTTCTTGCAGCGCAACCAGACTTCTGAGCTGGTTCAACTCAACTTTGAGTAGAATGTTCATAATAAGTTCGAGGAATTAATCTAGTTTTGGGTTTTCAAGAGAATCGAATTGACTTGGCCTTGCCCGATAAAAATTTTTTGGACAATTTTGTGATAAACTTCCACCTTTTCTTCATCTGAGAGAGTATGCCAGAAACTTAGGTTATTGCCAGTACGGATGATTTCTTCAACACTTTTGTTGGTAAGCAAACCAGTTAAATTTATTTCATCAGTAATTTCCTGCCGCAGCCCCTCTTTCAGCTTTTCATTGTTAATATTGAAGCCTGGGAAACTCTCAGCTACCTTGAGTTGTTCTTCAAGCTCTATTAACCTATTAGATTTTTGGGGTTCTATTTCTTCGCCTTTACCTAACTCCGAGCGCAGCTCCCATGACTTTTGAACTAAAAATTTTACCAAAAAGTCTTCAATGTCCTGTTTCCCAACTGACTGGCGGTTCTGACAGCCCATCCCAAAATGCCGACAGGCAAAGTAAAAGTATTTTTTCTTTTTGCTCATCGAAGTTTTAGTAATACATCTCGAACCACACTCCCGACAATAAATGAGTCCGCGCTGATAGTAGTAATACTCCTTGGCTCCGCTTGAACCCGAGATTGCTGGCAAAAAGCTTCCTACGAGCTTCTGATTAGCAGTGCAAATTTCTTGGATCTCTTTAGCCTCTTCCTCGGTCAGCAACCGCTGGTCTGAATGAGTATTAGAAATAATATTCCACTCTTGCGGGGAAGTCACCTGTCGCTTTTTTCCTACAACTTTTGTTTTGTTGTAAACAGTATGACCACGAAGAACTGGATTATACAGCCAGCGAAGAAAACCGCTCTTAGTCCAATTAAAAAGGGCAGAGTAGTTGCGTTTTTTGGTTGTCGCTATTTTTCTAAACCCATATTTGTCATAAGCATTTTTCACAGTAGCCCTCGCATCTCGTGAAGAGAGAAACTCCTCAATCATTTCTCTGCCGATTTGCGCGAGGCTCCGACCGACAACTTCTGCTTCATCGTTTTGTTCTGGCCAGTCTTTTATCTTAGTTGACAGGGAACTTTCGGCGGGTCGGTCTTCTAGCAGGCAAAGAACGGGCCGTGTATCCAGCTCATACTTCTTGTTCACAACTCGATAACCCCAAGGAGCAGCTTCACAGGCAGCTTGGTTGTTGCGCTGATGCTGTTTGCCGTGCTTAACTCGATCTGATATAAGAGCAACTTCCATTTCTGCAACTGCCCCCAATATATTGAGCATCAGCATTCCCTGGGAAGTTGCTAAATCAATATTCTGATCCAGAACTATTAAGTTAACTCCTGCTTCCTGGAAGCAGTTAATACACTCTCTCAGCTTCGGCAGCGATCTGGCGAGTCGGTCGATTTTGGTAATCAGCACTACGTCAACTTCTCGGTTTTTTACTTTTTGCATCAGTTTTCCCAACTCCGGTCGGTCGTCGTTTTTGCCTGACTCAATATCTTCAAAGATTTCTGTGGCGCCTGCCCCTAATAACCTTGCTTTTTGTTGTTCGCGAGCCGGAGTGTTGAAAGCCTGGTCTTTAGTTGAAAGCCGTTCGTAACCAACAATTATTTGGCGTTTCTCTGAATTCATGGGAGGTTTCTGATAAAGGACTGTGTATGAAGATTGTAGCTATTTTTGTGCAACTACCGTCGAGGCTGTTGTTGCACAAAAAAGCCCCTAAAGCCCCAAGTTTTGCATTGCTATTCGCACGAAAAATAACTTGATGCCTCTTTGATATGAATATCAAAACCATCAAGCTAGTGGAGTTTTTTGCGAATTTATGAAGGAATGTTAAGAAGACCAGTACCAGGTGATGTAGCCAGTTTTGTCTATCTCTGCTTCAATGGAAAGAATTTTGCTGGTTCGCTGAGTTTTATGAGGAACGCCTTTTCTCCAATGGAGTTCCGAATCAAACAGAGTAATCAATTTCCTTTGAGTTTTGAGATAAGTTTGCCACAGCTTTTTGAAATTGCGTTGATTTTTGTGCTTCCATAAAGCTAGAATCCAATATCCTTCCCACTCCGTCTCTTTGAGGAGGTTTAGATAATCACACTCTAGGGTTTCACCCGTAAATTGATCTGCCAAGAACTTTAGCCATTTGCAGCGGTGGGCGCGTTGTTCTCTTTTGTCAGGCCATAAAGGTTCGGGTTTAAATGGTTTTTTTGATAAGCTGGATTGAAACTTGTCTTTTAAAAACCGCAGAAATAAGTCTTGAGAATTTTGGAAAGGGTAATCAATCCCTTCAGTTTTGGCCCAATCTCGGATTAGTGGTTCTCCGGTAAGGATCAGGTCATAAACGGCTTTTTCGGCATCCGTCTCTAATTGGAGGTTTTTAAGTGCAGTTTTAGGGATCATTTGGCTAAGAAGCTGTTCCAAATCTGCTTGGTTAGGCATGAGGTTGAAGATTTTTTGAGAAAGTAAGATAGCCTTGGCTTGCCAATAGAGCTGGACGCATCTCATCCAATAACGCTGCTGGTTATTCTCTGGAATCAAATCAAATGAAGCGACGGTTCTAATAGCCTGTGCTAGTCGTATAAATTGGGGAGTTTGGGGGGTGTCAGGTAAATTTATGTAAATAAAAGGAATTTGGTTTCGTTTGATTCCGAGAGCGGCTTCTTCAGCAATTGCTCGCTCCATCTCTTTTGCCAGAGTAGTTAGGAACGGAACTTCTCTAGGGCCAGGGTTTTCATTGAGAATGTCCATAAATATTTTGTGTTGCATTTAATTTAATCCGCTTATCTCCTCCCAGACCGTCACTACTTAATTTTGGTAGGGGTGTCTCAGCATGGAGGCTTGAGAACTAAGTTCAAAGATAATAGTTAAACTACAGATTGCCGCAATTTCAGAGGCGATGAGCTAACTGTCCAATTTGACAGAGCTTTATCTTGATGACAATCGGATTACTCAAATTCCAGAAGTGATCGGCTAAATGTTGAATCTGACCAGTTTTCACCTGAGTGACAATCAGATTACCTAAATCCCAGATACGATTGGTCAACTATCAAATCAGACACAGCTTTAACTCAATAAGAATCAGCTCGCTAAAATCCCAGAGCAATCGGCATATTATCGAATTTGACCCAGCTCTACCTCAATAAGAATCAGATCGCGGAACTTTACGTCGTGTCCTATTTTGCCTGTATCTCGGCTATCCCCGTAATGTGCGATTACCACACAGGACGCGATCGCAAAAAAACCGAATCGTCGCGATTTTGAGTTTTTAAACCAGAGGCTTAAGCCACGACAAAACCTCCCATTTTTTGCTTATTGATGAGCTATGATCGTTTTTGCTTTTCCTTCTTCCGGTTTTTTCGCCTCAAGTTTTCCCCGTTTTGTCCTTTCCTCTTTTTTGAGAACCGAAGAGTTTTATAAGATAAACTTATTCTTTAACTCTTCTCTAAGCTCTGGCTCTTTCTTTTTTTTGAGAAAAGAAGAGTTTTACAAAAGAAACTTATTCTCTAGGTTTTCTCTAAATCGCGCGGCGACTCGATTTTGACGCATAAAGCCCGCTTATCAATTGCGGTCTGAATGCGACTTCTTCGTCGCCTTGCCGACACGAGACGATGATTTAGGACATAGATATTGCAGTGAGGCTTCCACCACTCCCCAAGCATCGAAATTAAGCCCTCCTCTCGGCATAGTTTTGCGGGAATATTTTTAGGGAGTGGTAGACGTTCCATCACTTGCTTTTTAACGAGGGGTGGCAACTCTTCACGAAAAACTCGCACTGGAGAGGCCACCAGCCTGTAGCTATTTGAAAGGTGGCGACTCACCGTCGCAGGAGATAACCCGCGTAACTGTGCGATCGCCTCAATACTTCCGCCGTAGAAGCGGAAACCCGGCTCAACATAAATGAACCTATCGCTCTTTCCCAGTACCCGCGCCGGTTTTTCACAGGTGTGCAGAGCTGTCGGCCCAATTAGCTGCGTCGGTTGCTGAAGGTCTGAGCCCTCAGCTTTTATTTGCCGCATCTCTTCTTGCCGCTGCCGGTGAAAAGATGCTCGTTGCAAATATTGCGCCTCGATTTCTGTAGCGATGATATTGAGGCAAGATAATTCGTCAATCTTGATGGCGGCGATCGGGCCGAGCTTGTCGATTCCGGCGATCGCGATCGCTCTTTCGAGGCTGGTGTAATAAACTGTAACCCAGTTGCCGCGCTGTAGATAATCACGGATCAACCCGGAATTCTTGGCGGCACACAATAATTTTCGGATGTGTCCGGCGCTGCGATTTAAAATTCTGGCTGCTGCCGTGATGTTAAATTGTCCCTTCCCGCACCCTTTTGGTTTGCCGCCAGGACTGCGACGGGATAGATCGAAGCGGCGAGCGAGCAACCAGATCCACATTTGGTGGCCGAAATGCTTTAACAATCGTACCGGGAACCGCACTAAATCTGGCTCCTCAGAGTTCACATACTCGCTATGCCAATTCTCGCAGACCTCGATCAGCCATTCGGGCGCTGGTAGCGGAGGATTGTTAACCGGATTGTTGAGCCAAATATAAGGTTTGTTTGTTTCTGGGTGCAGGCTTGGCGGTAGCACGCTCTGTCTTCCCCGCCAATGAAACTCCAAACGCTCCTTCTTGCCGTCATCACCGATAATCCCGGTGGGGATTGACAGATTGTGTAATCGATGCCAGCTAGCCTCTGGTACTGAGAACAGACATTGCTTTCTGCCAGCTCGACCACTTGACCACGCGGTTGTCTCTGAGAAAATGGCGAGGCTGTTGCTGCCAGCTAGCTTGGCTAACATCTCGGTGGCTGATTCGCCGTCGATGTCGATCGCTAACAGCCCGTTGCCCAGCTTTAAGCCAACGCCTGTAGCCCTGCCAGTTTGGAGTTCAGCAAGAATTTCTGGGTGACTATATGATTTTTGAGTCCATTTCTCTTCATAAGCCCGTTTACCGCAGACAGGTACTAGCGGCCAAGTGTAAGGGATTTCAGGTGAAATGCAATCTTGATTAAATCGGTCAAGATAATGTAACTTGCTTTGTAAGGTCATACTCGCCTTGGACAGGAGGTATGACCGCTTTTTTGTGGGCGGGTTCTAGATTAGTTTGCGTTGCAACGCTTGCACTGATAAACTGAAATTACGTAATTAAACAATGTTTGGCCCGCCCGCAAAGCGGCCATTTTTTTTGGCAATTTTAGGGCTAACCGGAAGCTAGCTCTAGTTCTTGAGATCGCTTGCAATCACCGTCGTGATACCAAACTGATCGCAATATCAATAATATTATGATCAAAGAATCAACTTGGCAATAGCAAATTTATTAAATCCCTCCTTCGCCATAATTCTTTACAAATTTACTATTGTTACTAGCAATAAATGTATGTACGCGGTGCTGGTGTGTCATTTGACCCGCCCTGCTGTCGAGTTTCTCTTTCCTAAAATGGAAGGCAAAAGAATAACTAATAGAAACTTATAGAAATACAAAATGATTGTGTAACGGCGGAGTTACCGCCTCATTCCTCACATCCCGCGATATCAACTATTTTAAAAAAACCTATTTTGCCTTGCTTGAGCCGGCAAGCGGACGCAAGCTTTAGTGTGTCCCTATCTGGCTGCTACCTCACGGCTTGCTTTCATATGTCGCATAATACCTACAACCCTATAGGGTTGAAATTCTCGTTTACTCAAAAAATGCGACGTTTAAGCTCTGCCATTTGATGACACTGGATCATAAGTGGTACGGATCAACCTGGGGTTGAGCATTACAGCCAAGTAGATGAAATCTAAGCCGGATAAAGGTTTGACGCCTTGACTGAAAGAATCAATCAGGGAGCTAATGGATAATCAACGCCTGAAACCCTTGCTCTGTGGCTGTTTGAGGAGTGAAATATTTTGTCGGCCTCTAGGGTTCGGCAGAATACCTTATAGGTGAAGTGGAGACGATGAACAATACCCGTCAATAACGCAGTGATATTCAGCCTCAGCAACCTTGTACATTGCTCTCATTAGCTCCGTCTCCCAGCCTCACCTATTTTTGCAGCCTCTTGCTTCAATCCTCAATCAATTCAGGCCATAAAACAGCTTCAAGTTTACTCCCGCGCGGTTGCTCAAAAACTGGCTCGAAAATTGTCTCAAACTCTTACCCCACAAGGGGAAACTAAACGATGATAACCGAATACTTTCAAACCATACGTGACCCAATCCAGGCACACCGTGTCGCCATGAATCGAAAGTATCTTTTTTTACCGCTCTTTTCTCTGTTTTCTCTGGCTGGCGCGCTGAGAATTTCTGTGCCTGACTTATGGGTCTTCTTACAGTGGCAACGGAACTCGGACACAAGCGAAAGAGAAAATTGATTATTTTTTGAAATTGCGCGCCGACAAAATTGATCGCCAAAACTCCTGAAGCCGTTATAGTTATGAGTAATTGGGGCAAACCTGTTGCTAGTTACCAATTGCAAATTACTTACCGTGTTAAAAAAACTCCCTTGACATTTTCGGTCGGGGGACTTTTTTTTGTTTGGGCGATCGGATAGCTAACGAGCGAAAAAAACCCGGTATTTACCGGGGAAAGTTCCTAATATCCTGGGATGTGTCGTCTCAGAACTTCTTGATTATCCAGGAAGATAGGAGTTCTTACTTTGATAGCTCTCATCACCGTAGTAATTATCATTAGGGTTAGGCTGCTGATAAGTTGTAGGCAATGCTTCAATCCCTAGTTGCTTAAGGTACATAGCATCGTGCAGCTTGAAATAAGCGCTCTTATCGCCCGCTGCCCAGAGTGCCATCAATTGCTCTCTCTCGGCTTCATCCTCACTCCCAGTAAAATCAATCTTCATCATCACTCCCAAGAATTTCTAAGATTGTCTCAACATCTGCGAGCGTTGTGGTTGATTTTTTTCGCTTGGCTTTCAACTGGTTGCACAAGTCGGCGGCCTCTGGTAATCCCAGTTCTGTCGCTGGTTGCTGTGTGTTAGCAGAGGCTGGATTCTGTTGGGCTCCATTATCCAATTGTTTTTGCAGACTTTCTCGTTCTACCCTTTCTTCTGCAAGGCGCGATTGCAATACTCGCAGGTCTTCGCGAAGATTGTTGATTACTAAGGCACTTGATTCTTGGAGCTTGGCAAAGTCGGCGTCGGTTTCCTTCGGTTCTTGCTGCAAGTTTCGTATGTCAGTCTGTAATCGCTGGTTTTCATCGCGAAGTGCCCCTACTTTCCATTCAAGATTATCCCTCTCCCCCTCCAATTCCTTGAAAGCGTCCCTCCACCTTTGATTATTCGTTTTAGCCTCTTCAAATTCCTGTGTGGTTATTGCTAGTTGTTCTTCTGTTTGCGTGAGTTGTTGCCTAAGAGATTCGCTGTCGTTGTTTTCTCTTAGGCGATTGTCCCCCACCAGTTCAGCTCTCAATTCTGCCAGCGCTGTTTGTAATCGTTCTGTCTTACGCTCAACGATTTTTGTAATACGCGCTTCTAACACGCTGTCTGACAAAATCTGTCTTACGTCAGACGGCTGTTGTTTGACTTCTTTAGGTGGGGGTAACACCAAGGAGCCATCATTTAGCACCTCAATGCCCGCCCGCATAATGTCTATCAAAGTCTTAGAGCGATCGCACCCGTGTTTAGTATTTGCCGCCGGATAACGCTCTTTCCCTAAATTGTCGATCGCCTCCAACACTTCATCTGGACAGCGAAAAGTTAACGATGTCGAAGCCATTGTCTTACCTCGGTCATATATGTATGACGCAATTGTATAACATCAGTCGCTAGTGGTATGACATATAAGCAAAGATATGTCATACGCTTATTTGTCATACACCCTTTGTGTCTAACAAATTAGTCTTACAAGCGCTTGCCCAGCGTGTAACAAGTTCCAATTATGTAAGACATAAGCGTAAGACACCTATAAAAAACCCATATACGGCAAGCACTACAACCACATTACACCACAGGAAAAACCATGCAATTACTCGCCGCCAAATTCAAACAAATCGCTTCAGCAATCGAAACGACTAACGTCCAGATTGCAGCCTTACAAACCAAGCTCAGCGAACTCCAAGAACACCAACAGCAACTACCCTACCATCAGTCGAGCAAGCCTGCCAGTCCGCTCTTTCACAAGTAGACACGGCGTTGATGATGCTGCACCACGTCGATCCGTCGCAGGTTGAAATTTTCAAAGACGCGCTGGTAGTTAAATTCGGCTTGGATGCGATCGGCATTCTTGAACCCGCAAACGCACTCACCAACCCTGTATCTGAACCCGAACCCACTGCACCGGGCGGCTCCCCGCCCGGATAAAACCGATACGGTGGTTGATATTCAAGTTACCCCTACCGTACCGGTCGAGCCATAACCCTTACAGAGAGACAATATTGAGCAGGCGCTACAGGAGCGGGATATTGAGCAAGCCCTCAATAAAATGCCGTTGCCATCGTTGCGCTCGCTCGCCAAGTTGAAAGGCACGGACGCGCGCGGCACTAAAGCAAACATAGTAAGGACACTCCAGGCGATTGTTACAGTGTTTGACCTGCGGGCCACCACTGTATAACCCGGATTTACGACCAAGCCAAAAGTGTAAGACATCGCGGTCTTACACTTTTGGCTGAAATTCGTCTTACTACCTCTTGACATACGTCTTACATATCGCATACTGTAAGACTTAGAGTAAGACAAAGTTTACCTAAAAACAAACCGCCGACCCGAAGTTTCTGACGCCCAGGGCCGGCGGAATTAGCCCAACAAAAGGACTGACATGAATTTAACACAGACCAAAACGCGCAACCGCTTCCAAGTCCGACTCGATGAACTGCACTTCATCTCGATCGCCCTCTACGCAGAAGCCATCACCAACCCTACAGACGCGCTGGTGCGGCGGATTGAAGAAATCGCGATCGAACGCGAACAGGTGCACAAAGAATGGGAAGCTAGCTGGCAAGAGCCGATCGCACCTTCACCTGAAACAATCGCAACCGTAACTACCGCCCCCGCAGCCATTGGGGAAAGCGACGAACCTCCAAACAGAGAAGATAATGGTCACGGGCGAGTGCAGCCGACGGCAGCCAAAAACTTGATGCTGTCGCTAGTCTCAGTAAAGCGCCTAGTATCTGATGTGCCTGCCAGTAATTTCGATCCAAACGAGCTCGAAATCGCTGGCGAGCTGAGTCTGGCGATCGGCGGATTTACCACTCCTCCCGTACTTAAGCGAGATGGCGACGGATTCCGAGTAGTTAGCGGCCACTTCCAATATCACGCGGCAGTTCTCGCCCGGCGGCTCAATCCGAAGGCGGGCGAAACGATTCCAGCGATCGTACTTGAGGAAGAAAATCAGGCAGCGGCCCTGAACCAACTTAAGCGGCTGAAGTTCGCTGCCTAGATATCCTTGCCCCATCCTGAAAAACGGGATGGGGAATTACGTTGAGTACGTCACATCCATCAAAACTATGTCCAACCAAAATACTGAATTAATTGCATACAGAAACGAAGAGGGCGGGATAGTTCTTTCTGAAAGCATCCCTACCGGAGATTATTTGTTGAATGCAGGATACGATGACCTACAAACCTGGATTGATGAATGTGATGCAATCTCATTTAAGTTAGTAACGCACCAGGAGGGCGACACCGCAGAGGATTTTTACGCAATTGCCAAAGCAAGAAATCTGCTCAAATGCCAAAAAGTAATGGATAGTAACTCAGAAATTGCTCACCCCGTTTATTACTTCAAAGGCAATGTTGGGTATCACAAAGAGCATGAAGCTGGGTATCAAACCATTAGCGAACAAACAGCGAGGGATGGCGCTTAACTCCAAGGTTAAAGAAGCTTGCCCCACATACTAAGCTCCGGGCCGCTGCCTAGTCGCTCCGAATAACCCGCCTCATCCTTACCCGGATGGGACACTTAAAAATCTTTTTGAATCTTATATAACGGTTCTAATCTTACATTCACCCTACCGACTCAACCGCCATGAAACTTGTCCCCAACACCCATCAACCCAGTCTCCAAGTTGTTGCCGCCAACACTCCCACAGAACAGCTCGTCTGTATGTGGGTACACGGTAAGTCTAAAACCACTCAAAAACTCTACCGCCGGGTGTCGGGTCTATTGTTGGGGGCGGTCGGGAAGCCAGCACGGTATCTCACGCTGGGCGACCTGCAAAACTTCGTGGATACACTGGAGGCGCGGGGCTTATCTACTTCATCTCGTCGGACATATATCGCTGTGGTGAAATCGCTTTTATCATTTGGACACAAAACCGGGCTTATCCAAATCAATGCTGGGGCTGCACTGAATACCCCCAAGCCTAAAGATACTTTGAGCCAAAAGATCCTAACTGAAGCTGAGGTTAGGATGCTGATTGCGTCCGAACCCTGCGAACGGAATCGGTTGATATTTAAGGTTTTTTACTATGCGGGTTTGCGTGTCTCCGAGTTGTGTGGTTTGAACTGGGAGGATTTGACAAATAACGGTGAGAGCGGACAATTTTTGATTTATGGCAAGGCTGACAAAACCCGTGTGGTGCTGTTGCCGAAGTCGTTATACACCGAGCTACTAAACAGTCGAGGGGACGCGGGCAAGCTTGAACCCATTTTCAGAAGTCGCAAGAAGTCCGACGGCGGCAGGTTGAACCCTATTTCAGTTACGCAGATGGTTAAGGTTGCTGCCATTCGAGTTGGTCTGTCTGAGAAGGCATCAGCGCACTGGCTCCGGCACTGCCACGCTAGCCACGCGCTCAACAACGGTGCACCGATTCATCTTTTATCCCAAACTTTAGGTCACGCTTCAGTTGCGACCACCAGCAAGTATCTACACGCTAAGCCGAATGATTCGAGCGGATTGTATCTGACCTAGCAGTAAGGGTTTGAGGGTGTCTCTCAGAAAATTAGTGTTAAATTAATGTTAGGCATCCTAAATTCACAATAAATTGGAGACAATAAAATTGGCTAACTTTACACATAATCCTCCAGAATCAGCAGCTTTCATATATACGCTAAAAAAATATCTTGAGGCAGAAAATAAAGAAAATATTGCTGCTTTACTGGTAAATTCTAATTGTAAGTTTGTTGTAATTGATGATTCTGCATACAAAGGATGCGATTTATGCACTGCCGTAGTTTATTTTGAGGTGCCTGTTATTAGTACATCAAAATTCACAGAGAGTATAAAAAACGAATTATTCAATGCTGTTGAACTAATTTTTCCAGAAGAAACTGGTTTTGAAATTGTTGGTGTAGAAGTTTCGTCTATTATTGAAGAGCCACCAGATGATGAACAAAGATTGCCAAATTCTGCGTCGCTTGTTTCCAGAGGAAGTATAGAGTGGGATGAATTAAGATTTCGTTCTAAGTCTGAGATAGAAGTATATAAATCTTTAAAGAAACGTAATGTTCTATTTTTTGCTAATGCAACCGCTATATTGGGTGGTAAAGATAAGAAGAAGGATAAGAAAGAGCCGGACTTCTTGGTTTGCCAAAATGGTAAATGGGGCATTCTTGAAGTGATGGGAGATCTACACCACACACCTACTAACGCAATGCAAGACCATGAGAGGGCAAGACTCTTCAAGGACTACGGTGTGTCCTGCATAGAGTTTTATGATGCTATAAAATGTTACAACACTCCCGAAGGAGTGGTTGATGACTTCCTCGACCGTCTATCCAAGTTATAGTTCATACAGCAGCACAACTATTCGGTTGCAGCGACCAGGCGAAAGCCACTTGTGTTGTTACTGTTTTTCCTGTCGTCGCTGAACCGTGGGAACCCGATTAACCTACTATTCCAAACTCTCGGTCAGGCTAGTGTTGCGACCACAAGCAAGTACCTTCCTGCTAAACCCAACGGCAGCCTATTGTAAGCTTGTATTTACTTAGTCAGAGTTATCAAAAACAAAGGAGTTAAGTATTATGGAAGTGGCTATATCTATGTTTTTCGCTGAAGAAATTACCGCTACTGATGAGAAATTGAACTATTTCTCGCATGAAGAGCTGGGTCTAATTTGTCCTCACCCTAAATGTAGAGAGCTGGTCTTTCATAAGCCATGTATAGAGGGAAAAAGAGTTCCTCATTTCTCTCATTTCAAAGAGACAGGCAAGAACTGTAAGGAGGAAAGGAAGGGCAATACCTATTCCAACGAACCCAGTAAGGATTCACAGGGTAGAGAGCAAAGCTTAGAAAAATTTCAGACTACATTTAAAGACATCCTCGACCAAGCCATAATTAATAATCCTAATCAAACAATCTCAAGTATTAATGAGCTTAAAAATTGTAGACTTCAAGGTCTAAGCTTAGTGGATAGACATAAAATTGATATTAACTCATGGTTATCTTGGTTCAAAAAAGAAAGAAAACTTATTGAAGAAATTGCTTTGTCTTTAATTAAAAACCATAATGAATTATCAAAAATACAGGGTCGAATTTTAACATATATAGTTGATTACTTATGCGTTCCTGCTAGTGAATTTATTTTAGAGAATATCCTTTACTATGTGTTTTATTTGTTAAATAAAAACCTCTCTGTTAATGACGATTTTCAGGAAGTTTGCTCTAAAATTATTGAGTTAATACTTTATGTTTCTAGAAGCTTAACATTTGATGATTTCCCAAGTGAAGCTATAGGAAAACATGAGATTTTAAATTTGGGTACAACCTTAGATGAAATAGGTATTAAGCTAGAAAAGGAACATCAACGTATAAAAAATGACCCTAATTCACGAGGTTTTGGGTTCCATAAGTTTGGGTTATACTTTTCAGGGATTTACGAAAGTCGGAAAGAAATTCAGTTGCAGTACATCTCTGGCAAGCGCAAAAAGAATAAAAAAGGAAAAATAAGTTATGTGGAAAGTAAGGGAAAATTTCCCCAAACTTTGAGTGTATGTTGGGAAACAGATGGTATCGAGCACCATCTCATTTTTAAGCATAATAGCGTGATAGTTGCAACTTTTTCTAAACTGAACAATGGTTCACTTCAGTGGCAACCTTTATCGGGTTTTAATAAGTTGTCTAGGCAGATTGCAATCCCCACCGGGTGTCCATACAGCCCTATACTGAGTACGTCTCTAGAGCAATTTTTTTTACAATGGCTGATGAACCAAAAATTTGTCGAACGCCTAAGTCTAAATTGCCGTAAACTAGAATATTATCCTGAAGTAGTAAAGCTACTACTGCTGTATATGTCCTATACAGCGGAACGGGCAGAAACGGAATTACTGGGGACTGATAGACCAGTATCCCTTGATGAGGTAGCAAAAACCTATCAAAGTTTAATATCCGGTCTGGTAAAGGATAATTCTAGGATGAAAAGAATTTATGAAACAGACTCAACATTTTGGTCTATAAGTAGATAGGTTGCCTAAATGCGCTCATACTATGCCTATAGGGAGATTTTATTTTGTCCAAGCAATTTTTGTTTACAACTCCATAAGCTTAGCTTATAATAAAAAAAGTCTAAATAGTTTTACTATGAAAACAAAATTGCTACGTCAAAAAACGACCCCTATTATAGGGAAAAATATCAAGAACATTGATAAATTAACCTGTGAACAAATACTAAATTTTATGCTAAAAGCTAAAAACTGTAACCAGTTAAACCCAAACAATATGTTACTACCCGTAAAAAATATGAACACAAAAAAGCTCTCAACACCTCTGTTGTTATCACCAAGACCAAGTAAAAAGGTATCACATATTGCAGGAAGACGATTGGGCGACCCGCAATCTTCCTCCGAAATGCGGAGTTTAGCTGGTTTTGTATTAAGGAGCGAGCAACAGAGCTTAGCTGATAGGAAATCACGCCTAAGAAGTGTATACGAGCCTATCTACTTTCTGGGAGGAATGAAGCCATAGATAAACACTAGCCTCCTAATAAATGTACTGTAGCGGTTATAGACCTTCTAGGTTTTATAACCGCTACAGCTATTTTTAGTGCCTGCTTACCTGCCAGCTCCCAGCGAACTCAAACAAGCCTTGGCATAACTTAACAGAGGGCAGGTGTTGAACCACAAAAAGCCCCAACTGTTTGTAAGCTGGGGCTTTTCCGGTTTGGGCATCTGCGCCGAAGGCAGTTGGTCTTGCTCCATCACGTCCCGCGCACTCTGGTTTTGGGCTAGGGCATCATAAAAGGCGAGTTCATAGGTTCTAGCCCCAAATCTTCACCTCGTAAGAGGGATAGTTATACTGAAATTTTCCACCTAATCTCCCCTATAGTTATATTAGGCTGACGCATTTCCACCTAATCTCCCCTATAGTTGCATTAGGTGGAAAATTCCCCTCTAAATAATTGTTATGCGGCCATTTCACACCAGCAGCTATTGCCCCAAAGTAAGTATTTATGAATCAAAACTACAGAAATTCTCCAATAATATATACGTCTTTGGCTAAGGGCTTATGGCCAGAAGGTCGCCTTTCTGTACTCGCTGAGCGTTATCAATGACGGAACCACAAATCGAACAAGCATTGATCGAAAAACTGGGTGATCTCAAATACAGCTATCGCCAGGACATCCGCGATCGCGCCACACTAGAGCAAAACTTTCGCGAAAAGTTCGACTCGCTCAATCGAGTACATCTGACCGATGCCGAGTTTGCCCGACTGTTGGAGCGGCTCGTCACCCCTGATGTCTTTGTCGCCGCTCGGCATCTGCGCGAGAACAGTAGCTTTGAGCGAGACGACGGCACGCCACTGTTCTACACCCTAGTCAATATCAAGGACTGGTGCAAAAACACCTTTGAGGTGGTCAACCAACTCCGCATCAACACTGACAGCAGCCACCACCGCTATGATGTGATTCTGCTGATCAATGGTGTGCCAGTGGTGCAAATCGAGCTAAAAACCCTGACTATTAGCCCGCGTCGCGCCATGCAGCAGATCGTCGATTACAAAAACGACCCCGGCAATGGCTACGGCAAAACCCTGCTCTGCTTCCTGCAAATGTTCATCGTCAGCAATCGCAGCGATACTTGGTACTTCGCTAACAACAACAGCCGTCACTTTAGCTTTAACGCAGATGAGCGATTTCTGCCGCTTTACCAATTTGCTGACAAAGACAACAAAAAAATTACCCATCTCGATAGTTTCGCCGAGACGTTTCTGGCTAAATGTACGCTGGGACAAATGATCAGCCGCTATATGGTGCTGGTGGCCAGCGAGCAAAAGCTGATGATGATGCGGCCTTATCAGATTTATGCCGTCAAGGCGATTGTAGAGTGCATTCATCAGAACTGCGGTAATGGCTACATCTGGCACACCACCGGCAGCGGTAAGACGCTCACATCTTTTAAGGCATCGACGCTGCTCAAGGACAACCCAGATATTGAAAAATGCCTGTTTGTAGTCGATCGCAAGGATCTCGATCGCCAAACGCGGGAAGAGTTCAACAAGTTTCAGGAAGGCTGCGTCGAAGAAAACACCAACACCGAAACCTTGGTGCAGCGGCTGCTCTCCGATGACTACGCCGATAAGGTGATCGTCACCACCATCCAGAAGCTCGGTCTGGCGCTGGATGGTGGCAATAAGCGCAACTACAAGCAACGACTGGAGCCGCTCAGTAAAAAACGCATCGTCTTCATCTTTGACGAATGCCATCGATCTCAATTTGGCGACAACCACAAGGCGATCAAGGAATTTTTTCCCAATGCTCAGCTATTCGGCTTTACTGGTACGCCGATTTTTGAGCAAAATGCCAGCTATCAGCAGTTTGAAGGAGAACAAGGTTCCCACAAAACGACAGAAGACATCTTCCAGAAGGAACTGCACGCCTATACCATCACCGATGCCATCGAAGACCGCAACGTTCTGCGCTTTCACATCGACTATTACAAGCCCGAAGGCAAGAATCCGCCTAAGCCGGGGGAAGCCCTAGCTAAGAAAGCGATCGTCGAAGCGGTGCTGTCCAAGCACGATGCTGCAACTGGTGGGCGCAAGTTCAACGCCATTCTCGCTACAAGCTCCATCAACGATGCGATCGAATACCATCGCTTGTTTAAGAAAATCCAAGCCGAAAAACAGACCGAAGACAGCACTTTCCAGCCTCTGAATATAGCCTGTGTGTTTTCCCCACCCGCCGAAGGCAACAAGGACGTGCAGCAGATTCAGGAAGATCTACCTCAAGAAAAGGCTGATAACCAAGTCGCCCCTGACGAAAAGAAGGCAGCGCTGAAGGTGATCGTGGCTGATTACAACACCCGCTATGGAACCAATCACGACATCAACACCTTTGACCTGTATTATCAGGATGTGCAAAAACGCATCAAGGATCAGCAATATCCCAATCAGGACTTACCTCACGCCCATAAGATCGATGTGGTAATCGTGGTGGATATGTTGCTGACGGGGTTTGATTCCAAGTATCTGAATACGCTTTATGTAGACAAAAATCTGAAATATCACGGGCTGATTCAGGCATTTTCCCGCACTAATCGCGTGCTGAATGACACTAAGCCCTATGGCAATGTTCTCGATTTTCGTCAACAGAAGAAGGCTGTGGATGATGCCATTAAACTGTTTTCGGGTGAGTTTCAGGAGAAAGCCAAGGAAATCTGGCTGGTTGATTCGGCTACGATCGCGATCGCTAAATTTGAAAAAGCGGTTAAAACACTCGACCAGTTCATGCAATCTCAAGGCTTGGCTGCTGCGCCGGAAGAAGTACCCAACCTCAAGGGCGATGCGGCGCGTGGGCAGTTCCTTAACTTGTTTAAGGAGGTGCAACGCCTTAAGACCCAGATTGACCAATACACCGATCTCACGCTGGAAAACAAGGAAGTCATTGATCGGGTGATTCCCCCAGAGCAGTTACAAGCGTTTCGGGGTGTGTATCTGGATACTGCCCAGCGCTTGAAGTCGCAGCAGGACAAAGGTGGTAGCGCGTCTAGTTCGGAAGTGCAGCAATTGGATTTTGAGTTTGTGCTGTTTGCTTCGGCGGTGATTGATTATGACTACATCATGGGGCTACTGGCTCGCTATACGCAGGAGAAACCGGGCAAGCAGAAGATGAGCCGCGAGGAGTTGATCGGCTTGATTTTATCTGATGCGAAGTTTATGGACGATCGCGAAGACATCGCCGCCTATATCAACACGCTGCAAGTCGGTAAAGGTTTGGACGAGAAGGCGATCCGTCGGGGATATGAGGCGTTCAAGGCGGAAAAGAGTAGCCGGGAACTAGCGGATATTGCCACGAAGCATGGGCTGGAGGCTGCGGCGCTACAAGCTTTTGTAGATGGCATTTTGCGACGGATGATTTTTGATGGGGAACAGCTTAGCGATTTGCTGGCTCCCTTGGAGTTGGGCTGGAAGGCTCGCACGAAAAAAGAACTGGCCTTGATGGAGGATTTAATTCCGCTATTGCATAAGCTGGCGCAGGGCCAGGAGATTTCGGGTTTGGTGGCTTATGAGTAGTAAAGCATCATCAAGCAAGAATGCTCTGCAACAGGATTTTATCAAGATTTTGCAGCAAATCGACGAAAAACTCTCACCAGTGGTGAAAGAATTACAAATGAAGTTGTTTTGGATTGGGAAATACGGCGAGGGGGTGAGTTATGACTTTGCCTAAGTTGCGCTTTCCTGAGTTTCGGGATGCAGGGGAGTGGGAGAAAAAGCCGCTTGGGAAGCTAGGGGAGCTTGTTTCTGGACTAACATACAGCCCGAAAGATATAAGAGAAAAAGGACTATTGGTTTTAAGGTCTTC
>NZ_JAMPLN010000063.1:0-19600 GCF_040004035.1 Microcoleus vaginatus FACHB-2002
ACTACTCTTTTTCTCAAATCTAGACTGTATGCCATTTTTCGGCTCCGAGTTAACAATTTTTCTTGATTTTACATCATCTTGCATTTGTCTCACATTTATTTGAAATGACTATACACGTAGTAGCCCGGTGTATTTATCATATTATATCCGCTCGAACGAGTCCCATCAAATAGGTTATTTGACCGGAAAGGATATTGCACGCATAAGATTGCACTTTCGCACTTTTAATGCTTTTAACTTGTGCTTGATAGAATTACCCACTCCCCTTTTTTTTCGGAGTTTTTGGAGGGCTGACATAGCGCGCCCAAAAAGGTTCCTCCATATCTTTCATCGCTGCTAGTTTTTGGCGCTCTTCCTCTATGCGCTTGCGTTCTGAAAGATCAGAAAATATGTTGATACTGCCGACAGTCTGGCCGCCCGCATCTCGCACCCGTGCGGCCCAAAGCCAAACATCGATCGAACTACCGTTTTTTTTCAACAAAGATATTTCCAAACCGTTTTGCGGTTTGCCATTAGACGCAGACTTTAGCAGCGCGTAAAAATCTTGCTTTTGGCCTTCAGGAATATTCGGTAAAGGTTTCCCTAAAACCTCAGCCGCAGTCCAGCCAAAAAGTTGTTCGGCGGCGCGGTTCCAAACAACGGTATTGCCGTCATTGCTGGTACAGTTAATCGCCAGCGGCGCCGATGCTATCTGGGCTTGCAAAACTTGGTTAACGAGTTGCAGTTTCAATTCTACTTGCTTGCGATCGGTAATTTCCTGACAAGCGCCCCACAAACGGACAACCCGTTCAGCAGTTTTGTCCCACACCACTTGCCAGTAGTCCTGCACCCAGCGCACCTCGCCTTTTTGATTAATAATGCGATACTCATTAGCTCCAGTGCGACTGAAAGTACAGCCTTCTAATTGTTTAATTAACATTTCCCTGTCGTCGGGATGAACGAGTTCGGAGTTCCACCAACCAAACGATTCTAATTCTTCAGGAACGCAACCAGTGCAGCGCTCAAAAGCTTCTGTCACCCACTCGCAGGCGAACTTGCCGTCGGGCAGTCCCTTAAAAGAATAGGCAAAATCCGAAGTAATTTGCGACATAACTCTGTAGTGGAGTTCCGACTCTCGGACTGCGATTTCGGCTTGCTTTCGTTCCCCTATTTCCCGCGAATTAATTATAATTCCCTGCACGCTAGAATCGTACAGCAAACTGTTACCTATTGACTCCATGTAGATCCAAGAACCGTCAGCGTGGCGTTTCCGATATTCGATTGCCCCCCCAATTCCGGGAGATTCTAACAACTTACCAAAATACGTCTGCCAAGCCAGCAAATCGTCTGGATGGATTAACTCGCCGTGAAATTTGCCAATTCTATCTTCTGGGTTGTAACCCAAAAGTCGCTGTAGAGATCCGCTGTGGTATCTAACTCGCCCGTCGGAGCCGACAATGCTAATTAGATCTGGAGAATTCCGCAGCATAGCTTGCAGTTTGGCTTCACTTTTAGTTAATGCTTGAGTGTCCCTGCGATGCTGGCTGATTTGTTTTTCCAACTGCTCCCGTAGCTGTCTGATTTGCCCTACTTGCTGGGCTACAGTGCGTTCCAATAGGCGATTATTTTTTTCAATTTCCACCAGCTTTGCCGCGTTATTTGTTGCACTTTCAAACAAGCGACTGCCTGCAATTTCCTGTAGAGAAGTTGATAAATCTTCCAAAATTTTTGTGAAAATTTCCTGTTGCGCGTGTGGCAATTCCCTAGCTTGTTCCTGCAATGTTTCTAAGTGTTTGTAGACAGTTTCTAGCATTTTATTAAGGGGGGAATCTAATAGTTGCCTGCGGGTGCAACCCCTAAAAAGCGGACACAAGTTTTTTCAACATAACCCATAACTAAGACTGGTGTCTGGCGATCGACCCATCGCGCTCTCAATAACCAGGCATTTTGGGACTTTCTCTTCAAATCATAGCAACCGATAGAGAAAGTAAATTCTTGTTGCGCCCTAATTGCCAGCCCAGCAGCACCCCCAAAAAGTGCTCGCCAGGAGTGCGGGTAACTCCCCTACCCAGTGAATGTGGGGCTTCTCGCGGTTAAGCTAAACTAGATGGGTGTCAAGAGAAAGAGGGATTTATGACAGAGCAAGCCAACGCTCGCGATTTGTTTCGCGCTGCTTACGAACACCGCTATACCTGGGATGCCAATTTTCCCGGTTACAGTGCCGATATTGAACTCAAACAGGGCGAGGAAGTATATACGGGTCATGTTTCCATCAAACCCGACATGAGCGTGGAAGTCAGCGGCATTGAAGATGAGGAAGTGCAGCAAAGCGTCTACACCCAAATGCGCGATATTGTCACGCACCGCAAACGCTCGACATTTGAAAAATCTCACGGCAAAAATAGCTTCACCCTGGGCGAGAAGGACAGCACCGACGCTGTGGACATCTTGGTACAAGGCGACTCAATGGGATCGAATTATAAAATCCGAGGTCTCTCAATTTGTCAAGTCAGCCGGGTGATGGGCCGCATGGCTTTCGTAATTGACACGCACAAAAGCTTAGAGACACCCGAAGGTTCTTTGGCCACTCACTACGATGCCGTTTTCCGCAACCCCCAAACAGACGAAATCATCAAAGAACTCGAATTTGAAGATACCTTTGACAAGATAGGCGACTATTATGTCATGACCAAGCAAGTAGTTCGAGCAAAAGAAAAAGGTCAACTGACAACAACCGAGTTCAACTACTCTAACGTCAAACTGCTAGAACCAGCAGTAGTGTAGTGCGATCGAAAACCCAATTTCTTAAATAAAACGGGTTTTTTTGGATAACGTATCAGAATCAACTTGATTTGGCAGCAAGTAACGCTACGATCGAACGAGAGAGCGAACTCAGATCGAGCATCAGCGTGACAGAAACCGGGTTTCCTGCAGCGGGCTCACCTGAGTGCCTAAGTCTTTTATCAAAAACCCCGGTTTCTTAAATCCCGCGCGGGTTGAGAATGCTGTCCTTGAGTCAAATCGAACTTTCAACAACTGCAAGAAATCATCACAGAGGCGAAATATGACACTAGCACTAACCAGAGATAACGTCGAAACAGTTCTCGATGAAATGCGCCCCTACCTGATATCCGACGGTGGCAACGTCGAACTCGTAGAAATTGACGGCCCAGTGGTACACCTGAGACTGCAAGGAGCTTGTGGCTCTTGCCCGAGTTCCACAATGACTCTGAGAATGGGCATTGAACGTCGCCTGCGCGAGGCTATCCCAGAAATTGCCGAAGTCGAACAGGTAATGTAATTAGTCAGTTGGTAGTTGGCAGTTGGCAATTGGTAGTTGACTGTTGACGGTTGACAGTTGCCAATTACCAGTTGACTGTTGCCAATTACCCAATTTAATTACCAATTACCAATTACCAATTACCCAATTTAATTACCAATTACCAATTACCAATTACCAATTACTAAATTCAATGTCTCACCCCCTTTATGTAGCCTTCATTTGGCACCAACACCAACCGCTCTACAAATCCAGAGTATCAGCTAGCGCAGGAACAGCCCAGTACCGACTGCCTTGGGTGCGCTTGCACGGAGTCAAAGACTACTTGGATTTAGTGCTAATGCTGGCAAAATATCCCAAGCTTCATCAAACCGTAAACTTGGTTCCCTCCTTGATTTTGCAGATAGAAGACTGCATCGCAGACAGAGCATTAGACCCTTACTTGGCGGTGACATTAAAGCCAGCAGAAACTTTAAATATCGAAGAACAAGAGTTCATTTTAGAACACTTCTTTGACGCCAATTACCATACCCTGATTCAGCCGCACCCCCGCTACGCTCAACTCTACACTCAGCGGCAGGAAAAAGGCATTCAGTGGTGTTTGGCAAACTGGAAAGTCCAGGATTTTAGCGACTTGCTGGCATGGCACAATTTAGCTTGGATTGACCCGCTGTTTTGGGACGACCCCGAGATTGCAGGGTGGCTGAAACAAGGACAAAATTTTAGTTTGGTAGACAGAAAAAACATCTACTCAAAACAAAAAGAAATCCTCGCTCGCATCATTCCCCAGCACCGTAAAATGCAAGCTGAGGGACAGTTGGAAGTCTCCACAACCCCCTACACACACCCGATTTTACCGCTGCTTGCCGACACTAATGGCGGCCGCATAGCTATTCCAAATATGACGCTGCCACAACACCGGTTTCAGTGGGAAGAAGATATTCCCCGACACCTGAGAAAAGCCTGGGAAATGTATGAAGACCGGTTTGAGTGCCAACCGCGCGGTTTGTGGCCGTCGGAACAAGCAGTCAGCCCGGAAATTTTGCCCTACATTGCCAAACAAGGCTTTAAATGGATCGTCTCGGACGAAGCAGTATTGGGGTGGACAATTAAACACTTTTTCCACCGCGACGCGACAGGGAATGTCTACGAACCAGAATTCTTATATCGCCCTTACCGTTTAGAAACTCCTGACGGCGATTTAGCCATAGTATTTAGAGACCACAGATTGTCCGACTTGATCGGGTTTACCTACGGTTCGATGGAACCGGAAAAAGCAGCATCAGATTTAGTGGGACACTTAGAAGCGATCGGCAGAACTCTCAAAAACCGACAGTCCGACGGCCAAACAGCTTTAGAAAATCCCTGGTTAGTTACGATCGCCCTCGACGGCGAAAATTGCTGGGAATTCTATCCCCAAGACGGCAAACCGTTCTTAGAATCCCTCTATCAAACTCTCAGCGACAATCCAGATATCAAATTAGTCACAGTCTCAGAATTTCTCGACAAATTCCCAGCAACCGAAACAATTCCCGCAGCCCAACTGCACACCGGTTCCTGGGTGGACGGTTCTCTGACAACTTGGATCGGCGATCCCGCGAAAAATCGGGCTTGGGACTTGTTAGGGCCCGCGAGACAAATGCTGGCAAACCATCCAGAGGCCACAGAAGAAAGCAACCCAGAAGCTTGGGAAGCGCTGTATGCGGCCGAAGGTTCCGACTGGTTCTGGTGGTTTGGCGAAGGCCACACGTCGAACCAAGATGCCATGTTCGACCAGCTATTTCGGGAACACGTAGCGGGAATTTACGAAGCTCTCGGCGAGCCCGTACCCCCGGAAGTGCGACGGCAAGTAGAGGTGCACGAGGTTCAAGGCGACCACCTGCCGCTGAGCTTTATTCACCCGGTGATTGACGGCATCGGCAACGAACAGGATTGGGACAAAGCCGGCCGGATTGAAGTTGGGGGAGCAAGGGGTACGATGCACCGGAGTTCGGCAATTCAGCGCCTTTGGTACGGGGTTGACCACTTGAATTTTTACATTCGTGCCGACTTCAAGGTAGGGGTGCGGCCGGGAATTGATTGCCCGCAGCAGTTAAATTTGTTCTGGTTTTATCCCGATCGCACGATGCACAACAGTCTGATTCCGCTGTCGGGTTTGCCTGACGAAGCACCGCTAAACTATCGGTACCACCATCAGTTAGAGATTAATTTGCTGACGAAATCGATTTGGTTTCAGGAAGCAGAAGAGGGCGATCAGTGGCAGCCCCGCATTAGCCGCGCTCAAGTGGGAGTGGATAAATGTTTGGAGGTAGCAGTGCCCTGGGCGGATTTGCAGATTATGCCCGACTGGCAGGTGAGGCTGATTGCAGTTTTATCGGAAGGGGAGCGTTACTCTACTTGTATGCCGGAAGATGCTTTGATTGCGATCGGAATGCCGTAAAAAGTCATTAGTCATTAGGCTGTAGGGGCGGGTTGCACCAGCTTTCATAGAACTGCCAACCCAAATAAATATAAACCCGCCCCCTCAATTAGTCATTAGTCATTAGTCATTTTTTGAACCAACAAACAATTAAATAATTATCAAATTATATTAAAGTGGGGCTTCAACTCTGGCTGCCTAATGCCTCGATAGAAACGATCGCGTCCCGTCGATCTAAGGCTATAAAATTTATTTGTAGTGAGGTCTTAATTTCTCCTCTAAAAGAGGACTTAAGTCCTGACTACCAAACATATAATAATAGTTAAGTTACCAGACATCATATCATTAGTCATGGGGAAATCAACAAACTAATGAGCCGCATTTTACTCTTGGTCGATCGCCACCAACAACTTAATTTGCCGATCGCCCACCTCAACACCGAGCATGAGGTGATCGTACTCGATCGCGCTTTAGATCCCAACTCTGAATTTCCCTTTCCCCAAATCGCTTTTGACTTGTGCATTCTCGACGAGGCAAATTTCGATCGCATCGGGCCGCTGGTAGAATCATTAAAAACTGCTGCCGAGCCAATATTTTTACCGTTCTTGCTTGTTAGTAAATCCCAAACGCCTGCTCTTTTTGAGCAGCCATTTTCGCAGCAGGTAAAACCACTCGATCACAGAATAGACGATTTGATAGTAAGTCCCGTCGAACCAGTCCAACTGCACTTGCGGGTAGAGAATTTGTTGGCCCGCAGGCGGCAGTCGCTAGAAATCCACAGACTTCAGGAAGTAATTAAAGAACAGACTTTTACAGAAAGTTTGTTAAAGGACTCGCTGCAAACGGCAAACGACAACCTGCAACGGGAAATCGCCAAGCGGGCGGAGGTAGAAGCTGCACTGCGAGAAAACTCCTATCTCGACTTGCTGATGAATGCCATGCCAGATATTGTCTGCTTCAAAGATGGCGAGGGCAGGTGGCAGGAGGCAAATCGAGCGATATTGGAAGTGTTCGAGTTAGAAAAAATAGACTATCGCGGTCTTAAAGATTCTCAGCTAGGAGAACTCAGCATTTTTTACCGCGAGGCCCTACAGGCGTGCGAGGTCAGCGATAGAGAAGCGTGGGAAAAAGGTGAGCTTTCTAGGGGAGAAGAAGTGATTCCCCGCTCAAACGGTACTGTGAAAATCTACGACGTGATTAAAGTACCCGTATTTCATCCCGACGGCAGACGCAAAAGTATAGTAATTTTGGGTCGGGACATTACCGAACACAAGCAAACTAGAGACGAACTCGTGCGCTTGGCGTCGATTGTCGAGTCTTCCGACGACGGCATCGTCGGCAAAACCCTCGCCGGGACAATTCAGAGCTGGAACGCAGGAGCAGAGAAGATTTACGGCTACTGTGCCGCAGAAATCAAGGGCCAGTCGATCGAGATTTTAGCCATACCCGAACGCCCCAAGGAAATGCCCCAAATTCTGGAAAATATTAGGGCTGGAGCCAGTATCGACCATTACGAAACCGTGCACTTGCGGAAAGACGGTCAACAGATAGATGTGTCCCTGACGATTTCTCCGATTAAAGACGCCACTGGAGCGGTAACGGGGGTTTCGACCATCTCTCGCGACATCAGCGACAGCAAGCGAGTCGAAAAAGCCTTTGAACAACTCCGCCACCAAACAGAAATGATTTTGTTCTCCGCAGGAGAAGGAATTTGCGGGTTGAACAAAGAGGGAAAAGTAACTTTTGTCAATCCTGCGGCGGTGAGAATGGCTGGGTGTGAATCGAAGCAATTGATCGATCGACCACTCTATGAAAGCTTACACCGTGCACAGGAAGAATGCTCAAGGGCGATCCAGCAACTCTCATCTGCAACAGACATCAATTCAGGCTCTGAACTTGTCCCACACTGCGCCGCACCGCAGGCGGGCAAACTGCTGCCGAACCGGGTAAGTTCTCAAATTTTAGCCACCTTGGAAGACGGAGAGGCGCGGCGCGTCACCGATGAGATTTTTTGGCGGCGAGACGGCAGCAGTTTTCCGGTTGAGTACGTTGTCGCTCCGATGCGAGAAGAAGGCGAAATTATTGGAGCTGTGGTGACTTTTAAGGATATCACCGATCGGCTTGCCGTCGAGCGCATGAAAGATGAATTCATCTCTGTTGTCAGCCACGAACTGCGGACGCCCATGACCTCGATTCACGGCGCCCTGGGCCTCCTCAACAGCGGTCTGCTTGACGCTTACCCCCAGAAAGCTAAGCGGATGCTGGAGATTGCTGTCACTAACACTGACCGTTTGGTGCGCTTGGTCAATGACATCCTAGATTTAGAGCGGATGGAGTCGAGTTACAGCACTGCTATCAAACAAACTTGCAATGTGGCTGAGCTGATGTTGCAGGCGGCTGACGAGATGCAGGGAATGGCTCAGCAGGCGGGCATTACTCTGTCGGTGAAGCCTGTGGGGGCGCAATTGCAAGCTGTTCCCGATCGGCTAATTCAAGCCTTGACAAATTTACTGAGTAATGCTATAAAATTTTCTCCCTCCGGCGCTACGGTTTGGCTGAGCGGGGAGTTGACCCACAATTCGGATTTGGCAGAAAAAGCAGCGCACAAGTCGGTGTCGTCTCCGTCTTTGTTGTCTCCTGAGCCTGCCACCGCGCCTCCGCACTTGCCAGTTCCGAGCTCGTGGTACATCGTGATTGCTGTGAAAGACCAAGGGCGGGGTATTCCGCCAGACAAACTGGAGATGGTCTTTGAACGCTTTCAACAGGTTGATGCTTCTGATTCTCGCCAGAAGGGAGGTACTGGTTTGGGGCTGGCTATTTGTCGCAGTATTGTGCAGCAGCACGGGGGGCGGATGTGGGTGGAGAGCGTTTTGGGGGAGGGCAGCACTTTTTTCTTAAGTCTGCCACTTCTGAGGGAGGGGCTTGCAACTGAAAGTTAATTTCTACTTAGGTGTACCCAAAGTTACTGATTTTGTGCAGATTGTTTGTCGATGACTAGATCAAACAATCTCAGCCTTTTCTGCCGTTTGGGGACAGCAGGCAAAAAGCACGATTTGAGGTCGAAAAGCGGCTTTTTGTGGGTGGGATATTTTACAGCAACCGCGCCAGACGGTTAGGACGTTCTTAGTTGAAACCCTGCCGGTCGATGGCAACTTCGCTCTTTTTTGTTCATTCTTTCTTCAACATCTGCTATACAGTTTTAAAAATTTACTGTAAAGTCCGATCGGGTAAGAAAATTTGCTTTACAAAATATTCACATTTCGCCTCTAATCTGTGATCAGTTCTCATTTCTAAAAAAATGTTAATTTTGACTGCCAAGCGCATCTTGGTTATTGACGATGCGGAAGATATTCGGGAAGTAGCTCAAGTCAGTCTTGAGGTGGTGGGGGGCTGGGAAGTCCTGACAGCGAGTTCCGGCCGCGAGGGTGTTGCTAAGGCTCTTGCCGAACAGCCTGATGCTATTCTATTGGACGTGATGATGCCCGACCAAGACGGGCCTACTACTTTTCTACAGTTACAAGCTAATAAGGCTACGCAGCACATTCCGGTAATTTTATTGACAGCTAAGGCTCTGGCTGGGGACAGGCGGATGTTCGCGGATTTGGGGGTGGTGAGCGTGATTGCTAAGCCTTTTGAACCGATGTTTTTGGCGGCTCAGGTCGCTGAGGCTTTGGGCTGGGAGCAAGAATAGATCGATCGCGCGCCTTGAATTATGCAGCTTTTCAAGCAGTAGTTTTGCAGGCAAAGAGAGTTAAAAAAACTTGGTTTCTTTGGTATGGTTCCTTAGATCGAATCAGGGCGATCGGACAGGATATATGTAGCGACTTAGACGCCGTGCCTTTCGTCCTGTCAGCTTAAGACTAAAAGCCTCAGTCCGGTATCAATTTCAACCCTGTCGGTCTTGGGGTGAAATTGATACCAATTAGGGATGCCTAAATTCCTGTTGGTAGTGCGTTCATTTAACCTAATTCGGCCTCAGCCATGAACTGAATATTCCTGTGGATTTCTCGGACAAATATAAGCTGGCAGGATTATTTTACTTTTTGTAACAACTCACTCGTCTTCATAAGTTCTTCAGGTTTTAGTTTTAAGTTTAAGCACATGGTCAGGGATCGCTCCTGACTGTTGGCAGACACATTGGGAGAAGACGACTATGCCCTCAGCTTACATTTTGCTACTAATAGTTTCTCTGGCAGCAGTCTGGGTTTACTGGCAAACCTCCCAAGATATTTTTGTTCTTGTGGCTTGGGCTGGGCTGGGTTGTTTTATTTGGGGTTTCTCTTGGGCTCCTTGGAGCGTTCAGCTTTTGATTGTGGTGTTACTGTTGGGCCTCCAAAAGTGCTACTTGCGCGACGCTCAAAGCTGTGAGTGAAAGAGATTTTTTATTTTTGTGCCTGGAATCGAGATGTGCAGGCATTTGTGAATCTCTGTAATGACTTGGTTATCGCTTCATATCTTCAAAAAAGGTTTAAAATATCATGAATAGTTGCCCTTGTTGCTCCTCTAAATTGCTCCGCCACGCTCGCCACAATCGCGTTTATTGGTTCTGCTCGCACTGCTGGCAGGAAATGCCGGATCTGTCGGAGATGATTTTACTTAACGGGGGGCGGACTCACAAACGCGACGGTTTGGTGAAACATCCGGCTTTGACTCCTAAATTGAGGATTTTTGAGTCTGTAGAAATTGCTTAGTTTGCTGGAGTTAGTCTCGCGATAAATATTGAGACGGAAAAGATTTTTGATGGTGCCATTTGTTGGATTTTTTGATTAAAAATGCAAAAGCCCCCTCCGTGTGAAGTGAAGGGGACTTATTAGCGGGGGGGCTTTTGCACTTGTGATGGGGTCGATCGTCTGAATTTCAGCTATTGTATGCAGCAGAAGAGCTGATTACATCAAACCGATTTGAGAGAGAATGCCTTGACCGGTGAGGAATTCGGTAGCTAAACCGATAACGAAGCCCAACATTGCCAAACGGCCGTTCCAGGTTTCAGCAAACTCAGTGAAGCCAACTTTTGCGTCTTTGTTTTCCATGACCAGAAACCTCGTTTAATTTCAACCTTATGTAACTAAACTTAACACAGCAGTACAAAGTTTGCAACATATTTTTACATTTACTGTTTAAATGCCGGAGATAAGCGGGAGAGGCCTGCAGGGAGAGGGGCTCGCGGGGCGATCAGGGGAAGGGGGAGAGAAACCGGGTTTCTGAGGTCAGGGCGCGTGGGTCGAAGGAGGTCAGAAAAATAATTTTTAGTTAACATAAAATAGCAAAAATCTAGTGACACTCCCCCTGGGGTGCCCGGGAAGAGCAAACCCTAATTGTTTTGCACACAGCATAATTCCGGGGCACCATGCAATCTGAATCTATTAGATGCGAAGGTATTTCACAAAAATACTCATCACCTCACCACTTTTAGCAGTTGGTAGCAGGGGACTCCAGACACCAACCTCAGCGTACCCGCGCGCGTGGAGTAGGTAAATTGTACTCCTGACAGCTTGGGGAGAACCTATCAGCAGATGTTTGAGGGGTTCTTTCTCAGGATTTGCTGCGTCGGGAGTTAGCAGGGAGGCGGGAAGTTGAATGGCGTCGCTGCTGGAATTCGATAAAAAACTCTGTGTCACAGTGATTAAAGGCTTTTGCTAGTTGAGTGCTACATCCAAAAAATACAACACCCAGCCCGCTTGACACCACCAATTTAGTGTAAATATTCCCCTATTTTCTTAGATTTGTTTTTGATTCGTTCTAGTACCTCCTCCAAAAAATCTTCATTTTTGCCAGCAACCTCTATCATCTCTCGCAGCGTGTCAGCGTATGACAAGGTACGCTTGTGGTGGTCTGGCATTTTTTCAAAACTCGGCCCCCACCGCTTGACGGCATCAATATTAACGCCTAAAACCTTTACCAGAAGCAGGTTGCAACGCGCTTTGTAGCCTCTGGCTTTTTCTTCTTCTTGTGTGGCGTGGAACCACCGACGGCAAAAATCCCAAGCTTCCATTGACTCACTCAGCCAGCTAAACCATTTGTCGCGTCGCGACGTTCTGCAAGTTCGCAACATAGGGTAAAAATTACACTGTTTTAGGATTATGGTATCATCCCATTTGGTGTAAAATTTCCCCTAATAGACTATAGCTGAGAATTGAGACTTACCCACAAGTAGCCAGAAACCGGGTTTTTTTGCGAAAATACTTCGCTGCATCCCGCAGATTCGATAAAAAACCCGGTTTCTTTTGTCGGATCGCATAAGTCCCGTTCATAAAATCAAGCTCAAAAAATAAATCAGATTACCCATTGACATTTTAGAATTAATGTGCAAGCATCAAAAAAGTAGTATAGCTGAGATAAACACCCTCATTCAAAAGCAAGGAGTGTTGGTTAAGTCGTCTCAGCGAGGATGATGGGTTTATTTCGGCTGGCACAACATTTGTTTAAATGTGTATATCAACGGGTTTTTAGAACCCCTAGCCGAAGTTTACACATCGTATCGCTGAGACGCTAACCAAACAACTACAAACTAAATTCATAGTTTGTTACTAGAGCCATTTGTTAAATGGGCGAGCTCATTTTTGAGCGAACCCAAAAACAATACTTCGTGCTAGATGGGTAATTTATTGATGCTGTCTGCTCACCCTTTTTTAGGAACGATTCAATGACAGACAATCATCGAACCACAGGCCAACAAAAAAGCCAGTCTCAGCCTTTAGTTTCCATTTATTGGGATCATCAGAACATCCCAGATAAAAAGCTAGCAAACAACTTCTTACTTTTGGGAAATTCATTGGGATATGTAGTCAACAGAAAAGCTTACGACTATTGGGAAAAAGACCACAAGGTTTATCAAGAAAAAAAAAGAACCTTAGTTAATCTTGGCTGGGAATGTGTTAATGTATATCAGACAATCAGAAATGCTGCTGACTTTAGTTTGTTGTTCGACTGTTCTGGTGAAGCAGCAATTAGTCCATATTCACATACATTTATCATTGGGTCTGGAGACGGCTATAACGAAATCTTGATTCCTAAGCTGCAAGACAAGGGTAAAAAGGTGATAATCGTGGCTCGACGAGATAGTGAAAATAAGAATCTGGAAAGGCTCGCCAATGAATTCTACTTTCTGGATGAATTACCGAAGTTGCTTGAAAGCTACAAACTAGCAGCCTAAATGTCCCTGAAATTTACCTCGCCGCAGATAGCAAAAATCTAGTTTATTTGATAAACTAGATTCTCCCAACCTACCGCTATTTGCGGCTCTTTCATGTCCACATAATAACACCAAAGTCCACAAACAATAACCCTTACAAAACTCCCATGCAATTAACTAACCCAACAAAAGAAATACAAATGACCATTCCCGAATTCAACAATGAAAAACTGCTGCGCCAAGCACTAACCCATCGTTCCTACGTCAACGAAAACCCCACATTCCGCGAAGAAGACAACGAACGCTTAGAATTTCTCGGCGATGCTTTGCTGACTTTTCTCAGCGGCGAATATCTCTATCAGCGTCATCCCGAAATGGGAGAAGACCAACTGACTCGCCGACGTTCTGCATTAGTAGATGAAAAACAATTAGCCAGATTTGCTACTGAAATAGGTTTAGATTTAAAAATGCGGCTCGGAAAAGGAGCTTATCGAGAAGGTGGGATTACTAATCCAAATTTGCTCAGTAGCACTTTTGAAGCATTTATTGGCGCTTACTATCTCGACACGCAAGACATGGACAAAGTTCGCAGCTTTGTCCAACAAATGTTTGATTCTGTTCCCGAAAATGTTGTAGAAACTCGATCGACTGTAGACTCGAAAAATCGCTTTCAAGAATGGGTACAATCCAATGGTGACACCACTCCCCCCAAATACGTGACAGTCCAAGCAGGAGGCACACCCCACAAGCCGGAATTTCTCGCTAAAGTTTATGTTGCAGAGAAACTCTATGGAGAAGGTAAAGGCAAAAGCAAAAAAGATGCTGAGAAAAATGCGGCTGAAGATGCGCTAGCAAAGCTGAAAAAACGCGGACTGATCTAAACTTGAAAACATTGGTAAAAACTACTAGCTTTTTTGTGGGATTCTGGCGTTGGCGTTAGCGAAGCGATCCGAAGGAAAGCCCTCGAAGACGATCGCCAGAATTGATGGCCAGAGCGCACAATCGGCTATAATCAGGACTTGTGCAAGTGTTACCGCCGTCGATCGAGGGTTGCAATGGCAGAAATTCGTTGACGAGTACCCGAGTGTCGATCGTAATTTTGGGAAATATCAGAGCAATTCATGTCTACTCACAACCCGACTACCCTAACTGTTGAAGAAGCACAGCAAATCCTCAAAGATTTCACTTGTCTGGATATGCAATCTGTAGCATCGCCGCTGGAAAAACAGGCACTCCGTCAAGCGATTTTGCTGGTAGCAAGTTTGTCGGATTATCAAATGTTGGGAGTGTGCGCTTCTTCGACGGATGAGGGGTTTTTAGCTTTAGAAGCTTATTTAAAAGCTTTGGGATATCAAGCTGTTTTAGATCCCAATGCTGTCTCGACCTTTGCTGGTTCGGTTTATATTAAGTTCAATACTTTGAAGGGGTCGTATTATGTTGACGGCTATCCCGGAACTTACCGGGGCGTTTTGATTTCTTGTCAATCTTCCTCAGAAGGTGGAGTTAGCGGAACTTACGGTCATTTACCTCTCGATTTATTTGTTGATTAATCGGGAATTGGGCATAGGGCATAGGGCATAGGGTATTGGAACAAAAAACTAACAAAAAACAACAGCTAACAGTCAACTGTCAACAGTCAACTGTCAACAGTCAACTGTCAACAGTCAACTTACCGATTACCAATTAACCCTTACCAACGATCAATTCTGCCTCTGGTGCCGGTGCGGTTTCTTCCGGCGGCAGTCCCAAAATATCGCTGTACAAGTTGACGTATTTCCGGGCCGAAATATCCCAGCTAAAATCTTCTCTCATGCCGCGCTGTTGCAGTTCTCTCCACTTATCTTTGTAGCGGAAACCTTCCCAAGTTCTGATCATGCAGGTGAACAAGTCGAGGGGTTCGTAGCGATCGAAACAGTAACCAGTACCGGTATTGTCGATCGGGTTGTTGTGGGAAACGGTATCGACTAAACCGCCGGTGCGGCGAACCATTGGCACGCACCCGTAGCGTAGGGCGAGCATTTGGCTAATGCCGCAGGGCTCGAAACGGCTGGGCATCAGGAAGCTGTCGCAGCCTGCGTAAACGCGCCGGGAGAGGGCCTCGTTGTAAAGTAGTTGGGTGGACATCCGACCGGGATACCGGGCTGTCATTTGCCAGAGTTGGGTTTCGTAGTAGCGATCGCCCGTTCCGAGTACAATAAATTGAGCGTCGGTATAGGCCATGAACAGATCGAGCATTTGAATTATTAAATCCAATCCCTTCTGTTCTACCAGCCGCGTCACCATGCCGATCAAAAAGGCATTTTTATTTACTTCCAAGCCGACTTCTTCTTGCAGCGCAATTTTATTAGCGGGGCGCTTTTCAATAGTATCAACACTAAATTGTTGATGGAGGTACTTGTCAGTTGCTGGGTTGTAAGATTCTGTATCAATTCCGTTCAAAATTCCCGATACTTTACCGCCGATGTAAGACAGCAAACCTTCCAAACTTTCCCCATAAGCTGGGGTTTTGATTTGCTCGGCGTAAGTCGGTGAAACTGTATTTACTCGATCGGCAAACTGTACTGCGGCAGCCATTGTATTGTGACCTTGCATATACCAAGGGCACCAAGTCATCTGCTCCAAACGCCAGCGCCACGGCCCTTGATAAGCTAAATTGTGAATAGTAAAAACCGTGCTGATATCGGGATCTTGGCTCATCCAAACAGGTATCATCCCCGTATGCCAGTCGTGACAGTGGATAATTTGGGGCTTCCAATGATTCCACGCAAATTCAGCAGCAGCATTGGCAAAGAAAGTGAACCTCCAATCTTCATCTAAACCGCCGTAAACGCGGCGTGGCAAGAAAGATGGATGTTGCATTAAGTATAAAGGTACATCGGTTCCCGGCAAAACAGTTTCAAACACCGAGAAGCTTTGAAACATGGCAGCCCCATCCCAAACAGGTTTTTTGGGAACATCCATTTTGTCGGGAACGAAACCGTAGTAGGGCATGAAGATGCGGACATCGTGGCCCATGCGCCGCAGAAATTTCGGCAAAGCGCCGACGACATCGCCCATACCGCCGACTTTGGCGAGGGGTGCTGCTTCGGCGGATACAAATAAAATACGCATTATTTTTTTGTGTTCCTTGAAATTGTTAGTCTAGATTAAGTTTAAATGGCGAGCGACACAATATTAACGCGCCGTCCAAAAACAAGTATAAATCTGAGTTGCTGTAGCGATCGCACTTTACTCAAGAATGCGATCGCCCTTTTTCCATCCGCGTCGCTGTGCGGTGAAAAAAATAGCGATCGCCCGGACTCCCCTCCCGCGACAATTTTCAGGATATAATCAAATTTATATGTCACTTTCTGAATGACGGTCAACATCAAAAATGGTAGGCAGTTTGAGAATTTTTACGCATTAGTAAAACTGAACGCAAAGCCATCAGTAATGTAATTCAAGGAAATAGCGATCGCCTTTTCCATCCCCTCTCAAAAAAAGGGCGATCGCCCGAATCACATATTACGGATAACTCCCGACTAATTCTGAGAATTGTCCTCAAAAGTCTCCTCAAATCCCGCTAGAAAATCATCCAAAGCTTCAGAGGCGATCGCCAAATTAATATTATCAGCCTCTTCCCATCCCCACGTATTCACCCCAACCACTTGACCAGCCATATTAATCAGCGGCCCGCCGGAATTTCCTGGATTAATGGCCGCATCAGTTTGCAACACCTTCACCTCACCAACATCATCTTCTTCATCGTCGCCTTCTTCATATTCCTCTGGTTCGCGAATTGCACTCACGATACCTTGAGTTACAGTTGAAGCAAACTGCCCCAAAGGATTGCCCACAGCAATTACTCTATCTCCCACTTTCACATCAAAAGACAACTCTAGGGGAGGATATTCTTGGGGAGAGTCCACTTGTTCCCCTGTGTTCGGGTCGAAGGTAAAATCGCTAATTAAGAGTAATGCTAAATCTTCTTCGGCATTACCAGTAAACACCACCTCGGCCAATCTCAATTTTCCGTCATGAGTTTCGACTAAAACCTGTTCGATTTCATCTTCTTCATAGAAGTAATCTTCATCGGCAATATCTTCTACAACGTGATAGTTCGTGACAATTATGTCCGGCGATACAAAGAACCCGCTTCCTGAAGAAATCTCTTCTTCTGTATCCCAATCCATGACATAAATTGAAACTAAGGACGGCAAGACTTGCTCGACAACATCCGAAAAACTTCCTGCTTGAGTTTTGAACTCTT
This sequence comes from Microcoleus vaginatus FACHB-2002, assembly GCF_040004035.1. Lineage (GTDB taxonomy): Bacteria > Cyanobacteriota > Cyanobacteriia > Cyanobacteriales > Microcoleaceae > Microcoleus > Microcoleus vaginatus_C. The sequence continues at coordinate 17,060 of NZ_JAMPLN010000063.1, forward strand.
TCAATTGCTTCTGCAAAGCTTGTTGGTCTGCCTGCATTTTGCTATAGAGTTGCTGAACCTTTTTCAATTCCAGCTTTAATTGAGTTTCTCTAGCGCTCATAGTGGGCCTTTACCTGAAATAAATTGCTGATTAATTTTGGATGTTTGATTGTAGATTGTGGATGGGGATGTTAAGAATTATAGGACTTACGCAAAAAAACCGGTTTTTACCATAAATCTTGGGCTATACAGCGAGACTTACATCAGAAACCGGGTTGCTTAACACCCGTGCGGAGCGTCCTAAATTAGTCAGATATTTTTGAAATCTATCGCGCAAGTCCTACCTAAAATCCCATCAAAAATCTACAATCAGACTGCTCCTCTACCTGTTTTGCCTAAGCAAACCGCCTGTTATTTTTATTTTACAAAAGGCGATATATCGCGTCTAAAAGCATTGACAAAGAGATGCCACTCGGTTTTAGGAACCACGTTGAACTTGGGCAAATATTTCCTCCAAAATTTCACTAGCTCCCTGTTGGCGCAAGCGGTGAGCGAGGTCAATTCCGATCATTTCAGCAGTCTCTGCAGCGCCGGAAACACTATCTTTGACGAATCGCTTGCCGTCGAGACTCGATACCATTCCGGTTAAGGTTAATTGACCGTTTTCTATTTTGGTATTGACGCCGATCGGCACTTGACAGCCACCTTCTAATTCCCGCAGGAATGCGCGTTCAGCATAACATCTTTGGGCGGTTTCCGAGTGTTCAAGAGCTTTAATCACTGACAGGATTTCTGTGTCTCCGGCGCGGCATTCGATGCCCAAAGCACCTTGTCCGACGGCGTGAAGGGAGATTTCAGCAGGGATAATTTGGTGGATGCGATCGCCCATTCCCAATCTTTCCAATCCCGCAACTGCTAAAATAATCGCGTCGTAACCGCCCTCATCTAATTTAGCGAGTCTCGTATTGAGATTGCCGCGAATATCTTTAAATTCAAAATGAGGGAAATGGTGCCGCAGTTGAGCCAGCCGCCGCAGGGAAGAAGTACCGATTACTGAACCTTCTGGGAGGGTGTCGAGTTGCTTGTCTTTGTGCTTGGAGTGAACTACCAGGGCGTCAGCGGGATTTTCCCGTTCGGTGACGCATCCTAAAATTAAACCTTCGGGCAAATTGGTAGGCAAATCTTTGAGGGAATGAACGGCAAAGTCCGTTTCATGGTTAATCATCCCCGTTTCTAATTCTTTGGTGAAAAGTCCTTTATCGCCAATTTTAGCGAGGGCGACATCAAGAATTATGTCCCCTTGGGTTGACATGGTGTGGACTTCAAAAGTGTGTTCCGGGAAGTGTTTCTGTAGCTGTTCTTGCACCCAGTGGGTTTGCACGAGAGCGAGTTGGCTTTTGCGGGAACCGATGCGAACGGTTCGGGAAGGGGCAGATGTGGTTGGGGACATAATATCGATCGGAGGATAGCTTGAAATCAGCCAATATATTCACCTGATCTAGCGTACCGCAGGTGGGGACTTTAATTGCTGGTTGGGATAATTCGGGCGATAAAAGAGAAATACCAGATTTTGACCGCCAGTTTGAAAAAAGGATGCAACGGTAGGCAAGCTCCAAACCTTTACATAATAAGCTCTGGCCAATCAAAAATCAAAAATGGTATGACGGCCCGTAGCAGTGATTCTTGATGATGTTTCCCATCCAGCATGGGGCGTCGCTGGCATGGGGGCGATCGACATTCCGAAGCAAAGGCTGCCGGCGATGTAAGATTTACCTAGGGTCGAGCCGGATGAACCTGGTTGGCATGAGCAGTTAGCTCAACAGCAGCGAGAAAGAATTAGCTCAAAGGTTGCGGGATTGGGGAGAGAAATGTAGTTGCGAGTGGAAAAGAGCGAGCCAAGTTGCGATCGTACTTATAAAGCCACCAAATAGCTTAGCATCAAAAGTGAATTTGTCAAATTACTAAAATCCTAAAACTATGAAAAGTGCTCTTGACGTAGCTCGTTACTTTTTATCTCGTGTCGATCGAGAAGCAGGCGATACCATTTCTCCTCTTAAACTGCAAAAGCTCGTGTATTATGCACAAGCTTGGAGTTTAGTCTTTAGAAGCCAGCCGCTATTTGATCAAGATATTGAAGCTTGGGTTTCCGGCCCCATTGTCCGCGATGTTTGGGATGAGTACAAAGCTTACAAATATAGCGATATTCCAGCTCCAGATAATTTTGAAGAAGAATTTGATGAAGATGAAATCGAGGTACTCGAAGAAGTTTGGAATGCTTATGGAGAATTAAGTGCTAAACATCTTGCAGAATTGACGCAATCAGAGACACCTTGGCTCAACGCTCGTAAGGGATTAGAACCCGCCGAAACATCAACTAAAATCATCTCCCACGAGGATATGAAATCCTGCTATGCACCTTTGGTGGAGGCGTAAGTGGGGAAAAAAAGTCGTAATTGCTCAACTAGGGGAAAAAAGGGAGCCATCAATAGAGAGAGCTTCTTGAATGGATTGATAAGCAGTTAAACCCTGTCGCTTCCCAGTATTGACAACTGAACGAACGGC
>NZ_JAMPLN010000064.1:0-18106 GCF_040004035.1 Microcoleus vaginatus FACHB-2002
ACGAAGGTGGTGCCTGTTAACCAGCCACCGATGGCTAGGTAGGCGCAGGGGAATAGCAGGATGCCAGACCAGCCTACGAAGACGAAGCGATCGCGTTTGAGCCAGTCGTCGAGTACATCAAAGATGCCTCTTTCGGTCTGGGCGCGTCCGACTGCGATTGTCATTGCGGTAAAATCCTTTTGCTTGTTAAAAGACCAAGGTTTCTAATTAAAGTTAACATAACTATATATTAGAAGTTCAGAATTTTTCAACATAATTAGCAGGTGTTGATACACAATCCCGATCGGTCGCTGACGCCATCGCGTCAGCGAACCGTGACGCTCGGTGGACTAATTGAATTAAGATTTGGCTTTAAGGCTGTTTAATTTTATGACTGCAAAAACAACGACCTCGATCGATCCTGTCCTGCGCTACCCGGTTTTGGGCTCCCGCCGCTTCAGCAATTACTGGTGGGCGACGGTGGTCAGCATTGGAGGGACTGGTTTCCTGCTGTCGGGCATTTCCAGCTACTTGCACGTTAACCTGCTGCCTTTTGCTGACCCGACTCAGCTTGTTTTCATCCCCCAAGGCATTGCGATGGGTTTCTACGGTGTCTGTGGCGTGCTTTTGGCGCTTTACCTGTGGCTGACTATTCTCTGGGATGTCGGTGGCGGTTACAGCGAGTTCGATCGACAAACTGGTAACATTCGGATCTTTCGCTGGGGTTTTCCCGGCAAAAACCGCAAGCTTGATTTTACTTGCAAGACATCGGACGTGCAATCTGTGCGGGTAGACATTAAAGAAGGTCTCAGTCCCCGTCGCAGTATTTATCTTAAGCTCAAAGACCGCCGTCAGTTTCCCCTGACTAGAGTCGGACAGCCGATTGCTTTGTCGGAAGTGGAAAATCAAGCGGCCGAATTGGCTCGATTTTTGCAAGTTCCCCTAGAAGGACTTTAGGGATTTGCGATTGGCGATTTGATATCTGAGATTGGTAATGTCTCGTAGGGTGCGCCGGGCCGCGCACCTTACCTACCTGGTAAGTGAAAAAGCTCGATCGGCTAGTAAGCCCGTTACCAATTTTTGAATCTATCAATTAACAATACTTTGGATAGTGTTTGATTCCCAACCGTAGAATAAGAGTTTCAATGCGATTAGGCAACTTCGCTATCCAAGGAAAATCGCAGGTTTCAGACTACGAACTAAAAACAGTTCGGACTATTGAATTAAAATCTTTAGTTGCAAAGTCCGTAATTGACTCAAAGTGAAAATACAAATGCAAATGCAAATCAAAATTCAGCGGTGGTTGTTCTCACTTTTAATAATTGGCGCGTTGTTTGTCGGAGGATGCGGTAGTTCCCCTGTGGCCAACTCGACTCCAACACCAAATCCGGCGTCTGGTGAAAATATTTCTTTGTCTCCGTCTCCTTCTCCTGCTGCTGTAGCGGCGAGTTCGCCATTTAGCAATTTGCCACGATTGGAAGGAAAAGCAACGGTGGTTATGACGGTTAAAGGTGCTCCAATTACGATCGAACTCGACGGCACAAATGCACCAATTACTGCGGGCAATTTTGTCGATTTGGTTCAGAAAGGAGTCTACGACGGGCTGGTATTTCACCGAGTCGTGCGGGAACCTCAGCCTTTTGTAGTTCAGGGCGGCGACCCCCAGGGTAAAGACCCTAAATTCCCTACAGCGCGACTGGGAACTGGCGGTTTTATTGACCCAAAAACTACTACCGAACGCAGGATTCCTCTGGAAATTAAAGCTAAAGGTGCTGCCAATCCGACTTACAGCCAAACGCTAGAAGAAGCTGGGGTTAAGGAGAAACCCGTGTTGATGCACAGTCGGGGGGCTGTTGCTATGGCTCGATCGCAGAGTCCTGATTCGGCTTCTTCTCAGTTTTATTTTACTTTGACCGATGTACCGTTTTTGGACGGCAGCTATGCGGTTTTTGGGTACGTGAAACAAGGCATGGATGTGATTGATAAGATTGAAGCGGGCGATCGCATTGAGAAGGTTACTGTTACTCAGGGTTTGGAAAATTTTAAGCCTGTTCAGTAGTCAGTAGTCAGTGGTCACTCGTCATGTCAATTCCGGTTGCACGAGCGAGATGATTGTTGACTGTTGACTGTTGACTCGATTTTATTATTCCGATGCAACCGGAAACGATATCAGTCGTTGGTCGTTGGTTAGTAGTTAATAATTAGTTCCAATCATAAATAACTAATGACTAATAACTAATGACTAATGACTAAAAATTTGGGAATCTGAGGGTAGATGTGGATGTTGTTGTTACGGGAATTGGCCTGGTTTCTGCTTTAGGCACTTTGGATTGTAGCTGGAAAAGATTGTTGTCTGGGGAATCAGGAATTCGGCAACATCAACCTTTTATAGAACTTGAACGGCGACCTTTGGCTTTAATTGGCACAAAACCTGTCGATTTAATAACTTTAATTCGGCAGGTTTTAATAGATGCTGTGCAAGATGCTAATTTGACTTTGCCTTTGCCCGATTGCGGGATTGCGATCGGTTCGAGCCGAGGCTTCCAAGCAAATTTGGAACTGTTGGCAAGCGAAGGAAGAGGGAAGAAGGAAGAGGGAAGAAGGAAGAGGGAAGAGGGAAGAGGGAAGAAGGAAGAGGATAGAGAATTCTCAATTACCGATTCGCAATGCCCAATGCCCAATTCCCAATGCCCAATTCCCTCTTCTCAATTTGTGAATTTTTTGCCTCACATGGGGGCGATCGCAGCGGCGAGGGCAATTGGTTCGACGGGACCGGTACTGGCGCCGATGGCTGCTTGTGCGACGGGTATTTGGTCGATCGCCCGCGCTGTTGATTTAATCCGCACCGGTGAGTGTCAGCGGGCGATCGCAGGTGCTGTCGAAGCGCCTATCACACCGCTGACTCTGGCTGGGTTTAGCCGGATGGGTGCTTTGGCAAACAATGGATGCTATCCCTTTGATCAAAATCGGGAAGGCTTTGTTCTCGGTGAAGGCGGGGCTTTATTGGTATTAGAATCTGCCGAGTTGGCAAGGCGTCGTGGCGCTAAAATTTACGGTCAAATTTCCGGTTTTGGCTTGACAAATGATGCTTGCTATGCTAATTCCCCGGAGCTGGGGGGGAAAAGTGCGATCGCGGCGGTAAATCAATGTTTGAAACGCAGCAATTTAGCGGCGATTGATATAGATTTTATTCACGCTCACGGTACTGCAACTGAGTTAAATGACCGACACGAAGCACTGTTAATTGAGAAGTTATTTCACCGAGGAGTTGCTGTTAGTTCGACTAAGGGGGCTACGGGTCATACTTTGGGAGCTTCGGGAGCTTTGGGCGCGGCTTTTTGTTTGATGAGCATTAAATATCAGATGTTGCCGCCTTGCGTTGGAATGACAAAACCGGGGTTTGAATTAGATTTTGTTCGCTGTGCGCGATCGGCTATTGTCAGAAATGCGGTTTGTTTAAGTTTTGGCTTTGGCGGGCAGAATGCTGCGATCGTTTTATCGGGCGAGCGTTAATTTTTGTAAACTCGGTCGATCGACATTTAAATTAGACGATCTCTCTACAGTTAAAATCTTCTGAGGTGGCCGGATAACCCCCCGCACATCCAATTTAAATCTAAAAAATAGTACAATACTTATGTATTTTAGCCAATTAACTGAGAATTTTGGTGAGATTGCTGCTGCTGCTATGCTAGTCTGGCTCTGCATCCCGACGCTGATCCTTGCGTCAAAGCCTAGGAGACTAGAAAAGAGAGGCAGATTAAAGCAGTATTGTATTTTATTAACGCACCGATGGCGATCGGCGAAAATAGAAAAAAGAAACTGTTTAAATTAAGCTTTAGGTATTTTTACATGGATCTGGCATCTCATCGATTTATGTCTTATTTTGAACCAGAGCAAGCTGCTCACCTTTGCCAAATAGCTGTTTTGGAGAGTTTTGATGAGGAAACGCTGGTTTTTGAAGAAGGAGAAACAGCGGATTTTTTCTATCTAGTTTTAGAAGGTAAAGTCGAGTTTAGCAAGCGGCTTGAAAACAATAAATATCAAACTGTCGCTGTGGCTAAGCCAGACGATTATTTTGGCGAACTTGGAGTTTTAGACGGAGAGCCTCGCAGTGCTAGAGCTGTGGCAGTTGCAGGCTCGACTTTGGCCAAAATAGCCCGTGAAGAACTAATAGCAACTCTCCAGTTTGCTAAAGGCAGTTCGGTACTGCAAATGTTTAGTTTCATTACTAAAAATTTACGGGATACCACGGATCAATATGTTAGCCAGTTGGTACACAAACAAAAAATGGTATTGGTAGGAGAAATGGTGAGTACAATTATTCACGATTTCAAAAGTCCTTTTACCGGAATTAAACTATCCAGTGAAATGCTCAAAGAAATGCACCCAGATGAGGAAACTCAGGAGTGGTGTGAACTTATTCAATTGCAGGTTCATCGAATGTTGGGGATGGCTGAAGAAGTATTAGAATTTTCGCGAGGTAATTCTGTATTAAATAAAAAACCCGTTAATCTAATTCAGACGTTGCAGCAGTTTGAAAAGTTGAACAGAGTTTATTGTGAAGCAGCAAAAGTAGATTTAGCAGTACGGGTGACAGAAGTAATAGTGGAAGCGGATGAAAATAAGCTTTTGCGCGTTTTACAAAATTTAGTTGGGAATGCTGTTGAGGCTTTTGGCGGACGAGGGGGGCGGGTGGAGATTGCGGTGACACAAAGTGAGGAGTGGGCCGAAATTAGCATTTACGATAACGGCCCCGGCATTCCACCGACAATTAAGGAAAAGTTATTTGAACCGTTTGTGACTTATGGCAAGCGGACTGGTACTGGGTTGGGAACGGCAATTGTTAAGTCGATCGTTGAGGCTCACAAAGGAAAAATTAGTTATGAGTCCGAGGACGGAAAAGGCACAACTTTTTACATCCGCTTGCCGAGAAGCATGGCTTTAGCAGATCAAAATTAAGTAGGTTGGAAGATATATACTTAGGACTTTCTCACTAAGCCTCAGAGACTTGGTTGATCGGTAGATATCTTGTTATCAAACAATATTTTTCTAATAAACCGGGTTGAAAAGCGTAAGTCCTAATACTGTGTAGCGATTGGCAGAATCAAGTAGAATTGAATTAACGAAGCGCTAAAAATCGGATGCCAGTTACTATTCAAACCTTACCCACAGAAGTTATCAACTTAATTGCCGCCGGCGAAGTCATTGACTCGATCGCCGCTGCGGTACGAGAATTAGTTGAAAATTCTCTGGATGCTGGCGCAACTCGCATCGTTGTTTCTGTCTGGCCTGAACAATGGCGGGTGCAAGTTGCAGATAATGGTACGGGAATGGATCTGGAAAATTTGCAGCAGGCGGCTTCGCCTCACAGTACGAGCAAAATTACCACTGAAGCAGACCTTTACAAAATTGATACTTTGGGATTTCGTGGGGAAGCTTTGCACAGTTTAGCTCAGTTAGGCTGTTTGGAGGTTTTGAGCCGATCGAATGATTTGGGATTGGGGGATTTTTCGGAAAATCCAGAGTCGGCGCAAACCCCCGCCAAATCATCCTTTAACCAGGGGGGAGTTGAAAATGCTCGATCGGGCTGGCGGGTGGTTTACAACAACGCAGGCGTTGCTGTGGAGGTGGAAACAGCGGCGATCGCTCCGGGTACGGTGGTGACTGTTGATAATTTGTTTGGCAATTGGCCTGTGCGCCGCAGTTTTTTGTCGCCGGCACAGCAAATGCGATCGATCCAATTAACTCTTCAGCAAATTGCTATTTGTCATCCGCACGTTAATTGGCAGTTGCGTCAAGGAAACACGCCTTGTTTGCACGTAACTCCAGGTAGCACAGCGGAACAACTTTTACCTCAATTCGTGCGCGGTGTGCGAGCGAGCGATTTGCAGTATTTAAAGTTAGATTTGCCGGCGAGTCCTCAAAATCAGAAAGCAGCAAATTTATTGATAGAAACTCAACTTGTGGGCGCTACAGTTAAGCCTAATTACCAATTACCAGTTGCCAGTTCCCATTTCCAAATGCCCAATTCCCAGCGTTTGGAATTAGTAATTGGTTTGCCGGATCGGTGTCACCGCAGGCGACCGGATTGGGTGAAAGTTGGGGTAAATCGGCGAGTTGTGCGATCGCCCGAATTAGAGCAAACTATTCTCAGCGCCTTTGCCCGCACTTGTCCGCGCGATCGCTATCCCGTGTGTTTTGTCCACCTCCAAATCTCCCCTTCGGAAATCGACTGGAACCGCCACCCGGCTAAGGTGGAAATTTATCTGCACGATCCGAGTTTTTGGCAAGAACAAATTAGCGCGGCAATTGCTCGCGCTTTGCACCTGAACGATGAAGTTTTGCCGCCTGCCCCAATTCCCGATCGAGTGGGAAAATTGCTGAAGGCATCGGAACAAAAAAGTGCTTACAGTGTCGGGATTTCGGCTAGGCAGAATGAGGACGGCGGCGAAGAGGAAAAAGCTAATAAAGTAGGATTGATGGAATTGAGGGCGATCGCGCAAGTTCACAATACTTACATTGTTGCCGAACATTCCAGCGGAATGTGGTTGATAGAACAGCATATCGCTCACGAGCGCGTTTTATACGAGCAATTGTGCGCGGCTTGGCAGTTAAAATGTCTAGAAAAACCCGTGATTCTCAGTCAATTATCTGCGCTGCAAATTGAGAATTTATCCCGCTTGGGTTTGGAAGTAGAAACCTTTGGGGAACAGCTATGGGCTGCCCGCGAAGTTCCTGAATTATTAGCCGATCGAGATGACTGTGCGGATGCGCTTTTTGAACTCAGTAAAGTCGCAGATTTACAAGCTGCTCAAGTTGCAACTGCTTGCCGTAGCGCTATGCGAAACGGTACTCCTTTGAGTCTTTCCCAAATGCAAGATTTGTTGGATGAATGGCAGCAAACTCGCAATCCGCGCACTTGTCCTCACGGTCGCCCTATCTATTTTGCTTTGGAAGAATCGACTCTGGCTCGGATTTTTCGCCGCAGTTGGGTTATTGGTAAAAGTCACGGGATTTGAAAGTTGATTTGACATCCGAGGGTGTTCACCTCAATCTCGATGCAAAAAAAATCGTGAAGGTTTATTAAAAATAGTGGCTGCTTTAGATGAAAAAATTTAGAATATATTAAAATTTAAATAAGGCACTGTTTTTAATATCTTTTGGGCAACAGGCAAGATGCCTGTTCCACAAGAAAAAATGCCTGTAGTACCATAAAAGATTTAATTACACTACAAAAAGCTGCAACAGGCAAGATGCCTGTTCCACAAGAAAAAGTACCTGTATTACCATAAAAAAGGTTAATTATACTACAAAAAATGCCGATTTACCAATAATTTTTGTTGTGGAACAGGCATCTTGCCTGTTCATGATATTAGTCCAATAAGTACATAAAAAATAAATCAATAATAAATATGGATTTTCCGATCGCCCGACAACTCTTTTATCGAGAAATAAACCAGCCTGATGGCTCGATCGACCTGGCGAAAGCAGCCCTTTATATGGCTTTGGAAGAATACCCAAATTTAGAGCCAGAGGAGTATCTCAACGCTCTCGACACGATCGCAGATGAAGTGCGCTCACGCCTGCCGGAACAGAATTATCCGCTGCGGATTATTCAAACTATTAACGCCTATTTATACGGAGAGTTGCAGTTTGCGGGCAATGATGTGGATTATTACGACCCCCGCAATAGCTTTTTGAATGAAGTGATCGATCGGCGTACTGGCATTCCGATATCTTTATCTTTGGTTTATTTGGAGGTTGCTCAGCGCATTGATTTCCCGATGGTGGGAATTGGGATGCCAGGACATTTTTTAATTAGACCGGATTTTGAAGATGCTGGTATTTTTGTTGATGCGTTTAACGGCGGCGAGATATTATTTCCTGAAGATTGTCAAGCCCGACTTTCTCAAATTTACGGTCAACCTATGGAGTTGCAGCCGGCTTTTCTCGCCCCGGTAAGTCGCCGACATTTTTTGGGGCGAATGCTGGGAAATCTGAAGGCAATTTACTTGCAACAGGGAGATGCTGTGAGGGTACTCTCGGCGATAGAACGGATTTTGCTGCTGTTTCCCGATGCGCTGGGGGAACGGCGCGATCGCGGAATTCTATATTATCAACTGGGACGCTTCGCGGAAGCGCGCCACGATTTGGAATTATACCTGAGAAATGCTCCGAATGCTCCTGATGCTGCTAGAATTCGCCAATTGGTCGATCGGCTCGATCGGGATATGTGAACTTAGATTTGGTATCGATCGCACACTATAAGACATATTCAAGTGACACTCAATACACTGCTGCCCGACGACCAAATTTCGCTTTTATCATTTTTGCAAAGGTATCTAAAATTGTCAAAAATCTAAGTGTAACATATTAATTGTCAATTAACACCTATCTTTTGATAGGTTGAATTTGCTTGACTTGACTGTAAAATCATAGGTCATTTACGGAAATCCCGATGCGACTTTCCCGACTGATACCCGCACTGATACCCGCACTGATACCCGCACTGATACCCGCACAGACGAGCGATCGAAAAAGTATTTTGACGTAAAGAGGCACAAACTCATGAACTTTCAGTTTCAACAAGGTTATCTCAACGGAATGCAACCGCTATCAGCCCATTTAACCAAAAAAATGTCAAAGTCTTTATCATTGGGTTTGGCGCTTTTGCTGGGAACAAGTGCAGTATTCCTAAGCAGCGGCAAAGCCTTGGCATTAGATAATGTTACCGTAAAATACGGTGCTGTTGACGTAACATTACCGATGAGCGACTTACAAAGCTTTGCACAAACCGGCCAAGCATCATCTCAACTACAAAGCGTTCTGAGTCTTGCGAAACAAACTCCCGAGTCGGTGCGCGAAATATTAACGCGAGAAGTGCCTTTAGATTCCCAATTAATAGCGCGGCTAGCAAGCACTTATTTTGGGGAAATTGTTTTCAAACAATTGGGCGAGGTTGCTTATGCGCCGACTGCTCGGCTGCAAAGCGTGCCCGCACTGCGCGATGCTTTAGTCGCAGCTTCTAAAGATGGCAAAATATCGCTGATTGAAGTGATGCAAAATTACAGCCCTGCTGCCTTAGAAGTTGACGGCAATCAAGCGATGGTTATCTACGAGCGAGTGATTAAAGATGTGCAAGATTTGCAAGCTTTGTATCAGAATTCCCCGGCTTTGCAAAATACGGCCAACCAAGCCGTGAATTCGGCGAGAGAAATGATTTGTCAGCCGACTCCATCGGGAAGTACCAAGTAAATAACTGAAGTTACAAGGAATTGGTAATTGGAAAAAGGTGCTTTTTTTCTATTAAGTCGGAGTTTTTAACTATTAGCAACTACCAATTACCAATTCCCCATTATACTTTACCCATTTTTTGAGATAGTTGCTCGGCTACCCGCTTGAGCCGCCGCAGTTGGTCTTTCATATCTTTCTCTGTCCAAGGGGCTGCAAAGCGATTGAAACCAAATCTAATTAAAGGATTGGGAATTTGAAATTCAAACCGGTTAATCAAGAGAGTTCCTTGGATTTGCGGCTGGCATTCCCAACGATCGCATCCTTTGAAAAATCCGTCAAACCCCCACACAATTAAACCTGGTTGTCGCTCCAACACAACACTCTCTAAAGTGGGTTGCAAAACAGGAATTTTTATGATAAATAAGCTGCGACTTCCTACGGCAGTATCCCATTCGCCCTGGGGATCGCAGCGTAGCAGGGGATTGAGCCACTTGTGCATTAAAGTGCGATCGACTATACACTGCTCCACCAGAGTAGCAGCAGCGCGAATTTCAATGGATTGCTCGAAAACTTGACGAATTGACATGAGAACCTGCAACAAGGACGGTATTACAAAACTTTGCTTACTTTATAGTCATTTATTTACTTGTACCGTCAATTTTTCCAGAAAATAAAAGATTGACACACTCATAAATACAGTGTATCATCTTGAATTAAAGTATATATACCAATTATGCAGCTAGTCGAAAGGCACGTCTTTAAACCAAATCATAGGTTTTATCGAGAAGCCGATCGACTGTCTTGGCTGTGCAAAAACCTTTACAATAGCGCTAACTACATCTACCGTCAACAGTTTTTCGCCAGCCAACAAACAAACGCTCTGGCTGTTGATCGCGCGCTTAAAACAAATATTGATTACAAAGCACTGCCCGAAAAAGTAGCACAAAGCACGCTCAGCTTAGTCCTCAAAGCATGGACTAGCTATTATCTGGCGCAGCGAAACTATCAGGAAGACCCAACTAAATTTAAAGCAGCCCCGCAAATTCCTCATTATAAAGGTTCAAGAGAGCGAAAAAGAGAGGATGGGCGCTATGTAGTTGTATTTAATTGTCAATCTGTCAGCAAAAAAGCCTTAAAAAAAGGATATCCTCGTCCCTGTGGGACTAATATTTGGTTGCCCTCAAGAGTCACCTCGATTCTGGAAATCCGGATTGTTCCCAAAGTAGGTTGTTATGGGGTCCAGGTGCTCTATGAAAAGTTAGAACAGCCTTTACAAGTTAATCAGAGAGTAGCTGCCATAGATTTAGGATTAAACAATCTGGCAACATTAACCTACAATGTTCCTGGGTTAGTACCGACAATCTACGACGGAGGGGCTGTTAAGTCAACAAACCAATACTGCAATCAAGTTTCATCTGCCTTGAAATCATTCCTGCCCGCAGCGCAAAAAAACAGTGAAAAACTTGCCAAATTGTGGCACAAGTGTAACTGTAAAGTGGATTACTACCTCCACACGCCGAGTTCCGCAATTATTAAAGAACTCGTCAATAATCAAATGGGCTTACTGGTTATAGGCTGGAACCAGGATTTTAAATATGGGATTAATACGGGTTTGATTAAAAATCAAACTTTTGCTTGTATTCCCCATAGCCGATTTCGGCAAATATTGCAGTACAAAGGACAACCTGCGGGAATTCAAGTTGTGTTAGTTGAGGAGAGTTACACCTCCAAATGTTCAGCTTTGGATTTGGAACCAATTCAACAACATTCCGACTACATTGGCAGTAGGGTAAAAAGATGATTGTTCAGAACCAAAACTGGACGATTCATAAATGCCGATGTAAACGGTTCTTTGAATATTCGCCCAAAAGCAGTCGGATAGGGGTGTATCCCAAATTCGATAGAGGGTTTTGTAGTTAACCCAGTACGATTAAAAGTGTACAAACATTAAATTTAGGCGATGTCTAGATTTTTTGGAACTATTATTAAAGTTTCGTCTTCTCCTTGTCAAATCTGACGTTAACCTGAGAAAAAAATGAATGAAACTTGGCAAGAAATAACTCAACCGATATCGGGCCCCATAGCGGCGTTGTCCGATCGCGTTTTGGCACAGGCCCAGCCCGGGAATGCCCTGACAGATGCAGAACGCGGAATTAACAATTTCCTTCAGGGCTCAAACATTGAAAATCTCCTCTGGGCCGTCGGTATCCTGCTCATTGGCTTGATAGTATCAGCCCTCGTCTCATCTGTAGTGGGGGGATTGCTCAAGAAGACTACGCTCGACAATCGGCTGGCTGCTTGGATTACAGGCCGCCCAGAAGGAACTGGAGCCCCGCAAGTGGAAAAATGGATTTCCGCAGCGGTGTTCTGGATCATTTTTGTTTTTTTCCTAATTGCCTTTTTCAACCGCCTGAATCTAACGGCTGTCTCGCAACCCCTCAATACTTTTCTCAATCAAATTACCGGTTTCTTGCCGAAGTTAGCCGGCGCGCTAATTTGGTTGGGGATTGCTTGGGTGTTGGCAACAGTCGCCAAAATGGCCGTATCGCGGGCGATGCGGGCTTTTAGCGTGGACGAGCGCTTGAATCAAGAGGTGGGAACTGCGCCCACTGAGCGCCCTTTGCTGCTGAGCGATACTCTGGCGAATGCGCTGTACTGGTTCATTTTTCTGCTGTTTTTGCCGCTGATTCTCGACTCACTGGAAATGCAGCAGGCTCTGCTGCCGGTTAATAATTTACTCAACCAAATTCTGGCAGCAATTCCGAAAATTCTGGAAGCTGTGGTGATTGGGTTTGTGGGCTGGCTGCTGGCTATGGTGGTGCGGCGGATTGTCACGAATCTGTTGGCTGCTGCTGGGGCGGACAGTTTGGGCGCTCGGTTTGGAATTTCGCGGACTTCGGGCGGACAATCGCTGTCGTGGATTGTCGGGACAATCGTCTATGTTTTGATTTTGATTCCAACAGCGATCGCAGCTCTGAACGCTTTGGACATTCAGGCGATTTCGCAGCCGGCAATCGCGATGCTCAACACGATTCTGGGCGCGCTTCCCAACATTTTTACAGCAGCCCTAATTCTGGCGGTTGCTTACATGTTGGGGCGCTGGATCAGCGATTTGGTCACTAATATCCTGACGGGAATTGGCTTTAACAATGTCTTTTCTTGGTTGGGAGTGCAGCAACCGAAACAGCGGCTGCGGCTACCGCCGAGTTCGATCGATCCCGACGCAACGATTCTTCAAGAACCGGAACTTCCGGCCCGCACGCCTTCGGAATTTGTCGGCATTGTGGTGCAGGTGGGCATCATGCTGTTTGCTGTGGTGGCGGCTACCGATGTGCTGCGGATTCCAGCACTGACGGCGATTGTTAGCGGTATTGTCCTGGTTGCAGGTCGGGTGCTAGCCGGTTTGGTGGTATTTGCGATCGGTTTGTATTTGGCGAATCTGGCGTTTAGTTTGATTGCCAGTTCTGGAACTCGCCAAGCGCGGCTTTTGGGTCAAACGGCTCGGATCGCGATTATTGCCTTTGTTTCGGCCTTGGCGCTGCAACAGATGGGCATTGGCAGCGATATTGTGAATTTGGCTTTCGGGCTGCTACTTGGGGCGATCGCAGTTGGCATTGCTTTAGCTTTTGGTTTGGGCGGGCGCGAGATTGCGGCCGACCAAATTCGCGAATTGTTAGCGTCGTTTAAACAAGATAAGACGCCGCGTTTGTAATTCTCTAAAAAGGCGTTTGTCAAATACAAACGCCTTTTTTTTATGATTAATTTTATTGTGAGGGTCGCGAAGCAATCGCAAAGCCTTTGAATTTGATTTGAATTTGAGGATACAGCTATAGACTGTTCGGAAGCAGAGATTGATTCTTGTTTCTGGGCCGATGCCCTAATTGAGAATGTTAAGAGCTGCGTCGCCGGCCCTAAAACAACAAAACCTTCTCATAGAGAAGGTTTTATCACAATCGGAGCGGCGGGATTTGAACCCACGACCCCTACTACCCCAAAGTAGTGCGCTACCAAGCTGCGCTACGCCCCGACAGCTTTAATAGCTTAGCATAGAATTCCCGAAAAAGTCAAAAAACTTTTAAAACTTTTGCGGCCTGCACCAAAGTCGGAACCGCAGCCGCCGGCCAAAAACCCTCGCACCTTCGGCCAGCATTCAAGATCAATTGCACAATGTAAGCTTCGGGATAGCCCTCCACCTGCACCCACAGCAAGTCGCTTTCGGCTTCAATGGCGATTTTTTCCTCGTCCATTAACTCAGAGGCCATGTGACTCATTGTGTCGGCTAATTGCCCCAACAATCGGCAAAAATCGTTTAACTCAGCCTCCGTGAGTTCGATCGCCCAACCGTCGCCAGCCACCAAACCCTTAAACTCCTCCGCCTCCGGGTTCCATCCCAAACGCCACCCAACACCTGTTTTAATTACACGTTCCACCATTAAGGGATTTTAGATTTTAGATTTAGGATTTTAGATTAGTAGAACCTACCCATAAATACGAAAGAAACCGGGTTTTTTACCTGTGTTAAAGGCTCAAAAGCAATATTTCCGTAAAAAACCCGGTTTCTGTATCCATGAGTATTAAGGTGCCAGCAACTTCGCATCTCCCGGCTGCGGCTGCGGTATCTCCGGCGAATTCGATCGCCCTTGTGGTTTTTCCCCGGCCGCCGGTGTGGGCCCACGCCCGGAATTCTCCGTAAAAACATCAACCAAAGCTTGAACCAAAGCATCCCGCTGTGCTCTATTTAACTTTTGAATAGCAGCGCGATCCTGTTCCATTGGATTTGAGCGCAAAACGTCTTTTCCCGGATACACGCTTTCTACCAAATAATCGGGAGTTGCCCCCAAATAGTCAGCTAAACTCAACTTCCAATCAAAGCGGTAATTGGGCGGTCGTCCTTTGACAAATACGTGATATCGAATCAACCGCCCGACTAAAGTATTGGTTGGAGCGACTTTTCCAGTTTCCTTAGAAATGTAGTTATTTTCGATCGGGAAATCCGGCAATTTTTCGTACACCAATTTCCACGCATCTTGCACCCTCACTTGCGGCGCAGATTGTTGAGCCACTCGCTGCACTGAGGCAGACTCAGAACTCCGCAGCAGCGAAGGTTCCAAAGCTGACATACTAAGTTCCCCGGATTCCAAGACCCAACTCAAAAGCGTGAAAATCGCTACACTCAAAGTAACCAACAGAAAACTTAAGCCCTGCTTTAATTTATTCACGGTTTTGACAAAAATTTGAAAAATAGAATAATTTCATACACTTAGCGGCCAGGAGATCTCCTAGTTGTTTATAATTTTAGGATTTACGCTCATCAACCCGGTTTATTAGAAAAATCAGAGGTTTTTTAACGAGGCAGCTAGGAATAAACCGGGTTTCTCGTCCCGCGCGCCCAAGTCTAGTTTGAAAAAGTTGTGAGTTTTGAGTTGACAAAAATTGCTGGCAATTCACCACTCAAAACCCAAAACTCCCGAAGTCTAGATGTCTCCGATAATTTCCGGTTGAGTCAGTTCGTCCGACATCTCAAATATCGCCCGCATTACAGGTTTCATTTGATGGTCGTCCATATTATCAAAATCTTCATAGCGACGGCGTTTTGCGCGGTTCGCCACCTGCACCGTAATCCGATAGCGGTTGGATGCACCGTTAATCAACTCTTCCGCGCGACGGGTTAGCTGAGTTGAATCGAAGGGTTGACGCTTATTAGCCATGAGACTACCTACTTTTTGTAATGTTACATTCTAGTTTAGCTTAGTCGCGGGAAGCCCCGCGCCAAACATGGTACGACCTTGAGCGACGGGATGTTTGCTGTGCGAGTCAAGGGGTTCGATGCCCCGCCGACTTGGCAAATAATCTCTGCCACCACCCTATTATTTATCATGTTCTGTAAACCGTGTTAACATAATGGAATGTTAAAAGCAGTCAAGGTCAGACTTTACCCCACAAATGCACAGCAAGCTCATTTGGCTCAAGCTTTTGGGTGTGCGCGTTGGGTCTGGAATCAGTCACTTGCGGCTATGTCAATAGCTTACAAAGAGACGGGTAAAGGTTTGTCTGCTCTTGATATGAAAAAGCAGATCCCGTTCTGGAAAGCTGAACACGAATGGCTAAAAACTTGCTATTCACAATGTCTTCAGCAATCTGTGCTAAATCTATCTCAAGCGTTCATTAACTTTTTTGACGGACGTACTGGTTATCCATCTTTCAAAAATCGCCATGGTCGGCAATCCCTTCAATATCCCGCAAATGTCAAACTATTGAGCCAAGGCGAAATTAAATTCCCAGGTTACTTAGGAACGGTAAAAGCTAAGGTTCATCGAAACATAGAAGGAAAGTTGAGGACTGTTACGGTGTCGAGGATGCCTGATGGTCGCTATTATGCTTCGCTATTGGTCGAGGATGGTCTTGACTCGCCAGAACCCAGTAGTGAAGGCAAGACGATTGGGCTTGACTTGGGGCTGATTGATTTTGCCGTCACTTCGGATGGCTCAAAATACCAAAACCCACGGCATCTTAAGAAGCATGAGCTTAACTTAAAACGCAAACAGCGAAAGCTATCTCGCAAAAAGGATAAGACCACTAACAAGCGGCGTAAAGCTCGTATTGCTGTGGCAAAAGTGCATTCTAAAATTTCGAGAGTGCGCTCGGATTTCCTCCACAAGCTGTCCCGTAAGACAGTTAACGAAAACCAAGTTATCGTGGTGGAAAATCTAGCAGTGAAAAACATGGTCAAAAATCATAACCTTGCCCAGGCAATTAGTGATGCAGGTTGGGGAATGTTTTGCACCATGCTCAAATACAAAGCAGAGTTAGACGGCAAGACTTATCTAGAAATAGGCAGGTTTTTTCCCTCTTCTCACCTTTGCTCAAATACGCTGCTACAAATCCCAAAGATGGATCTCTGTGTCCGCTCGTTTGATTGCCCTCGTTGTCATCAGCGACATGATCGAGATGTGAATGCGGCGATCAATATCAGAAATGAAGGCTTACGGATTTTGGCGTTGGGAATCAGCGCTACTGCCCTTGGACGCAATGTAAGACCAAAACGGTATGGACGCAAGTCTACTACTGTAGAGGCTGTTGCGGTTGAATTGGGAAGCCCGCGTTCTATCTGTACTCAGATGAACGTCGGGTAATTCACTATGTCAAGATTCATAATTTATTAACTGAGTATCATTGCTTATGCAGGTAGCAACAACCTATTCCTTTGGTCACTTGCATCGGGGAAGTTCTCATCCCCTCAAATTGGTTGCTTTCGGCGACAGCTTAATCTACGGTTTCGGCGACGGTGTAGGCGGGGGTTGGGTGGAAAGATTGCGGCGCCAGTGGATGTTACCGGAGAGTGCAGGACACGTTTTATACAATTTGGGCGTTCGGGGCGATCGCACCTATCAAGTCGCCCAGCGGCTAGAGAATGAGTTTCGCCACCGTGGCGAACTGAGAAACCGCGTCCCGGATGCGATTATTCTTTCCGTCGGCCTCAACGACTCGGCGAGAGTGCAGTCGCCTACCGGGCGCAGCTACACTGAGTTTGAACATTTTAAAACTGTTTTGGATCATTTGTTAAACCTATCCCAACAACTTTGTCCGGTGATATTTGTCGGGATGGTGCCGGTGGATGAAAGTAAAATGCCTTTTCAAGATTGTTTGTATTACAGTCATGCTGACCAATATCGCTACAAGGAAGCAACGAAATTAGCTTGTCAGTTGCGGGGAATTCCTTATTTAGATATTTTTGATAAATGGCTCGATAGGGGCAGTGATTGGTGGCGATCGCGCCTGATTGTAGATGGGCTGCATCCCAATGCAGCGGGCTATCAATCTTTATTTGAAGATGTGACAAGTTGGGAGCCGCTAGCCTCTATTAGTCATTAGTCATTAGTCAATAGTCATTAGTCAGTAGTCAGCTAGGCTGTTGCGCCTTTAATGCAGCTTGTCTAAAAAACTGTGTAATTGATATTACTCTTTTTTTGCAAGCAGCTATGTGCGTATAGACTCTACTGTGAATGAGAACTTCAGCTTAGGGATTCCGCTTGCCTGTAATAAACTTGCGATCGTCTCTACACTTGTCTTGTACGACATATTATCTTTAGAACCAAACGGAATATCTGCTTTCCATTTTCCATTTAAAGTGACAGTTATTGTAGCGGGTATGATAAATCTTCTCGGCGATACATACACTTTTTCTATATATCCTTCTTCTTCGTTGAGCTTTACTTTAGCAAAGTCAGACAAGTAGGCTTCTAGCAGCAACCAAAACACTCTATCTACTGTGGTTTGCAAATAAACTTCTTTGTAAATTTTATGCTGAGAACCTTGAGTTGTCCTCCCTTTTGCACCGTATATGCTGTTGCTTATAGGAAAAACTCCAGACTTGACATCTGTCTTTCCTATTGGTTCTTTTAAATCGCAAAAGAATGGCTTAACAAATATCATCATTCTTTTATCTCTACTACTGTCTATGTAATTATCATCTTTTGGTATGCACTCTAAATACTTATTTACCTCATAACGATTTAAGTCAATACCACGTTCCGTTAACAATGCCACGAGATATTGCTTCTTATTAGCAAGATTAGCTAACCTTACAAGCATACCTGTATTACTATCCCGGACAGTTGTTGTGTTGGTTGGTAATACTTGCTTTTTACTAAAATTTATCTCTTCATTAAAAAGTAATTTAACCAAATCTTGTTTATAAGGATATATTCGTTCTATAGCCTTGCGGGAAAGTCTCTCATATAGGTCATCTTGGGTAATTGCTCAACCCCCTTGACAAGAAGACAAGATAGACATTAGATCAAGGAATGGAAAAACTCCCCGACCTAAAACAGCTATCGAACGAGGCAAAAGAAGCCTTGATAGTAGAGCTATGGGAGAAAATCCAAAAACTAAC
>NZ_JAMPLN010000065.1:0-17609 GCF_040004035.1 Microcoleus vaginatus FACHB-2002
ACTACTCTTTTTCTCAAATCTAGACTGTATGCCATTTTTCGGCTCCGAGTTAACAATTTTTCTTGATTTTACATCATCTTGCATTTGTCTCACATTTATTTGAAATGACTATAAATAGAAGAGAGATAGGAATAATTCCGATGCTAACAGATTTGATATCAGGACTAAAGTCCTTACAAAATCCAAAATTCAAAATTTAAAAGTGCGGGGACGGGAACAATCCAAAATCTCAAATCCAAAATCTCAAATTGAGTGACTGTACTTGTGAAATAGTTTTCAGGAGGACAAATTTATGGTAGTTATATGCGGTGACAATCTCGATAATTTATTAGTAGGTGGAATTGGCGATGATTCCCTGTGCGGGCTGGGAGGCAATGATACTCTATTTGGTTGGGGTGGTAATGACACTTTAGATGGCGGAGAAGGAAATGATAGTCTCGCAGGTGGAGTCGGTAGCGATCGCCTTTTGGGCTACTCTGGTAACGACAGTCTCAGCGGTGGCGAAGGCGATGACAAAATTGAAGGAGGTGCCGGGAATGATATTCTTGAGGGTGGCGAAGGCGCGGATTTAATCAGAGGAGAAGACAATAACGACAGTATCTTGGGAGGGGCTGGCAATGACTGTCTTTACGGCGGTCAAGGCAATGATACGGCGATCGGAGGAGATGGAGACGATCTCTTGTTTGGTGGCTTCAACAACGACTTGGTAATGGGTGGCAAAGGTAACGATCGCCTGTTGGGAGACAGTGGGAACGACACTTTAAGAGGTGACTTAGATAATGACTACATTAACGGCAATTCAGGAGACGATTTGCTTGAGGGAAATGAAGGCAGCGACACCCTGATTGGCGGGCCGGGTAATGACACCATATCGGGTTACAGCTTTTCATCAACAGGAGAACAAATCGATTATTTAATCGGGCAAAATGGAGCCGACTTATTTGTTCTCGGTTCGTCAAATGCCCGCCCTTACCTCTTCTATGGCGGTGAAGGTCGCCATGCCGTTATTGAGGATTTTAACCGGGTCGAAGGCGACAAAATCCAAGTCGTTGGTTTCGTACAAGATCGTAATGGTTCTAACTTCTTCTCTTACCGATTTGAATCTTATGATGACGGTATGACACGGGGAACTCGGATATTTGTCGGATCGGATTTAATCGCCGACGTTAAAAATGTTACAGATGTGAGTCCATCAGATTGCGCGATCGTTTCGACTGGGTTTACACCGCCATCGCGAGACTTTCCATCCTTCCCGTCTCTTCCTGAAATTCCCTTCCCGATACCGCCGCTTCTCTCTCCTTTCTCGCCACTGCTGCCAGTTTTTGTGGAAAGTTTGCCTTCTTTTCAATTGTGATAGGACTTTTACGGATGGGGTCAATCACCGACTTTTTTTACGGAAATACGCAGGTTGCAGCCATCAGATTTTGTTAGAAAGGACTGAAGTCCTTACTACAAAACAAGATTCGGTTGTACGATCCCACTGGTTCGGGTTACTCGACTGACATTAAGGGCGTTTGGGGCAGAAAGTGAAGTTTTACGATCGAGATGAAATTTGGCCTCTCCCGGCAAACCTGTTTCCGGCTCGGACTGCTTGCTGTAGCTCAGCCCTACCCGCATACCAGCTTGGGCGGATGTTGAGATTCCGAAAAAAGCCTTTTAAGAGTCCAAAAAGCGATCGGGCGCGTGAAAATTGCACGGCAATTATGTTACATTTTTTATCACAGTCTGGAATTCGATCGGGCAACGCCAGCGAGTAGGGACAAGCCACCGCTTAGTTTCCCAGGGCTTGCAGGCGATCGCACAAGAGATTTCCTTTCGTCAGCTCCAAATTTAAAAAATAGCCTCAGGCATTTGCTAGTAAAAGCAAGCTGCTCGGCGCGGGGCGACAAAAAACCTTGTGGCTGCTGCCCTGAACCTCAACCACAGCAATATTCTTTTAGGAATTCTGGCTCCATGTTTTCTAAACAAATCACCGACTCAAAAACCTACCAGTGGTTTGAGGAACGCCTGGAAATTCAGGCGCTCGCCGATGACATCACTACAAAGTATGTACCCCCGCACGTCAATATTTTCTACTGCTTGGGCGGAATTACTTTAGTTTGCTTTCTGATCCAGTTTGCCACCGGCTTCGCCATGACTTTCTATTACCGTCCCACGGTAGCAGAAGCTTTTTCTTCAGTGCAATACCTGATGACTGAAGTCAACTTCGGCTGGCTGATCCGCTCCATCCACCGCTGGTCTGCAAGCATGATGGTGCTGATGATGATTTTGCACATCTTCCGGGTTTATCTGACAGGCGGCTTCAAAAAGCCCCGCGAATTAACCTGGGTGACAGGAGTAATCTTGGCAGTCATCACTGTTTCTTTCGGCGTGACCGGCTATTCCCTGCCTTGGGATCAAATCGGTTACTGGGCAGTTAAAATCGTTTCCGGCGTCCCCGAAGCTATCCCGTTTGTCGGTTCTTTGATGGTTGAACTGCTGCGCGGCGGTGTCAGCGTCGGTCAAGGCACTTTGACTCGTTACTACAGCTTGCACACTTTTGTGTTGCCTTGGCTGATTGTAGTCTTCATGCTGGCTCACTTCTTGATGATTCGCAAGCAAGGTATCTCTGGCCCGTTGTAAATTTTGAGTTGTGGGGGCGGTATTTTTTTTGCCCCCCGCTGAATTTTGAGTTGAAAATTCAGAATTCATCGCTCATGATATTTATTTACGGCTAATACTTCCTGCGATCGCGCCGCTGATTCAAACTAACGAATACAGCGAAATGGCAGGCCCGGGTAAAACTAAAAGGAGAACACTCTCACTATGTCTATTATCAAAAAACCAGATTTGAGCGATCCCGCGCTCCGCGCTAAGCTCGCTAAGGGCATGGGTCATAATTATTACGGCGAACCAGCGTGGCCTAATGACTTGCTCTACGTTTTCCCTATAGTGATCATGGGAACGATTTCTCTGTGCGTGGGTTTGGCCGTACTAGACCCGGCTTTGGTTGGCGAGCCTGCTAATCCTTTTGCTACTCCGCTGGAAATTCTGCCGGAATGGTATTTGTGGCCTGTGTTCCAAATCCTGCGCGTTTTGCCTAACAAATTGTTGGGTATTGCTTGCATGGCCGGTGTTCCCCTTGGCTTAATTTTGATTCCGTTCATCGAGAATGTTAACAAGTTCCAAAATCCGTTCCGCCGCCCTGTTGCTACTACTGTTTTCCTGTTGGGAACTGCGGTAACCCTGTGGTTGGGTATTGGTGCTATTTTCCCGATCGACAAATCTTTCACACTGGGTCTTTTCTAAGATTTAAGTTTGCTTGATTTTGACGCCTGCGGGTTTCCTTTAAAGTGCTTTTGTACTGGTGGGAAACTTTAGCGGGCGTCATTTGATTTTAGATTTTAGATTTTAGATTTGGGATTTGCGATTTATGCTCAAGGTAGGCCGCAGCAGTTGGTAATGCCAGCAGCTCTGAAGGTGAAAGCGGTTGAGAAGTATGGCAACGTGCGGGAAATTGCCGCTAAATTTGGGGGAAGAGATAAGTTGAAGCAGGCAGTTGAACAGTTGCAGAGTTTGTTGTATTTAGCTTAATAATAATATGGAATCGATAATCAATAACTCCATATTTTTTTCTAAAATATAATAAAATCCTAGTGCAAGAAATCATAGAAAATGATGGAAAGTATATCGAAACTGTACCTTTTAGGATTGCGCCTACATTTAATACACTTAAGTTTTATTTTTTATCGCTAGATGAGGAAAATATCAACTATGCGGTCTTAGTTTCTCAAGGCAAGAGAAACACAAAAGATTCGGTCATAAAATCTGAATTGAGCTTTTACAATTTTTTGAAACTAGAAGATTTTCCTATTCACTCCTTACAATCAAAGCTTGTGGCTCAAGGCTGTGACCCTTCTTTATCTTTGCTTGGTTTGCCTTTAGGTAGATATCAAGATAGTTACAATAAATATGAAATAGAAGCTAGCATTTGATCAAAACTAATAGGATTAGTTAAAGAAGTCAATCATAATTTACGCAAAGACATTGAAAAAATGATATTAGAAACCAATGAAAATGGCTCTCCGATACTTGTTATGCTAAAAAGTTAGTAAATTTCTAAGTTTTTTAATTTTTGTTGAACATACAGCACTTCCGGGTGTTATGAGGTACTATAAGAATAGATTAAAAAAATACACCAATGAAAGCATATTCAGTAGATTTGCGGGCCTTTCATAGTAGCAGCCCATATCGAGCAGAATCTGTCTATCAGAAAAACAGCAGAAATATTTGCCTGCAGTAAAAGCTTAGTTCAAAAACTGGTCAAGCAACAAAAAATAGAGGGAAATTTACAGCCGAAACCCAGGGGGAAACCGAGATACAATCATTTGAATAATTCCACAGCATAGTTGAGAGAAATAATGGCAGCACATCCCGATGCAACCTTACTAGAATTGTGTGAGTTATTTGCCCAGAAGACCGGAAATTGGGTGGGTAGAACAGCCATGTGTAACGCCTTACAAAACTTGGGATTAAAATCGTAAAAAAAAACGGTGAGAAGTAGCCAAGCCGGAACAGAAAGAGTCATGAAGTTAAGGTTAGAGTATTGGGAAAAAGTCAAGCAGAGCGACCAAAAAAATCTAGTTTTTTTAGATGAGACTGGAGTATTACTCGGCTTAACCAGAACTCATGCTTCCAACGAGGAACGAGAGCCTATGCGGTTAAACCTTTTTACGCCCGGAAAAAAAGTTACAGTAATTGGTGCAATTAGTTTGAAGCGAGTAGTGGCACTCATGACAATGGATAACTCAATGGATGGCAAAGCATTTGAGGTATTTATTGAGCAATGTTTAGTGCCACAATTGTGGTCGGGAGCAGTAGTAGTGATGGATAATTTACCCGCGCATAAACTAGATTCAATTACATCGATGATTGAATCTGTCGGTGCTTCTATTTTATGTTTGTCCCCATACTCTCCTGATTTTAATCCGATTGAATTATGGTGGTCGCAACTTAAATCTTTATTGATCCAGTTTTCGCTAACCACCACTAAAATGGTGGATACGATAATTGCTGTGGCTCTTGACTTAATTAATCCGAAACATCTCAAAAACTGGTTTACTAATTGCTGCTACTGTACCTCATAACATCCGGAAGTGCTGTATCTCCTCAGATGGTGTAGAGCCGACCAATAATGCCGCGCTCGATAGCCATTCGCCCTGCTGTGCCGCAGGCGACGGACTAGCTTTGGTTCAGATTCAGCAGCAGGAAGTCTGTTTGTTGCCCGTTTACTCACCGTCGTGTCTTCTCTCAAGCTGCAAGACCGGAATATTCTTGAGTTCCTGACTGAATCTGTCTTGAGTACTCGTTCTGGTCGGATTCCTCCTTCTCTTCTGCCACGCTAACCCCGTGAACTTCTACCAAATAAGGACACAAAAATATTGTATCCTTATTTGTCTATTTGACTGCAACTTGCCACCCTACAACTGATTTTAAAATTTAACCAAATCGATAGCCGAACCCGCGTACCGTAATGATATATTCCGGTTGACCCGGATCTATTTCCAACTTTTCGCGTAGCCAGCGGATGTGAACATCAACTGTTTTGCTGTCTCCGATAAAATCTTGGCCCCAAATTTTTTCCAGCAACTGATCACGAGACCAAACTCGCCGGGGATAACTCATAAATAGTTCTAGTAAGCGAAACTGTTTAGGAGAAAATTTCACTTCCAGACCACGAACCAACACGCGGCACTCTTCAGGATACAAAGTTATGCTCTTATATTGCAGCATCATCGGTTGTCGCAAATGACCGAGGCGCTGGCGTCGCATCAGCGCCCGACAGCGAGCGATAAACTCCCGCATTCCAAAAGGCTTGGTCAGATAATCATCCGATCCGGCTTCGAGGTAAAAAGCGCAATTATTGGCACTTCCTCTAGCACCTATAATCAAAATAGGGACGGGATTTCCTTGATGCCGTAACATTCGACACAGATCCAAACCGTTAATTGAATCCATAATTAACAGGTTGAAGGCAAATTCACCCTGGTATGACGAAGCAGCCTGTACAGAAGGTAGAGCGTTACGCCCGTCGCTAGTAACCACCACCTCATAGCCCTGTTCTTTAAGGGCTAAAGCTAGCATTTCCCGCAACAGATCTTCACCTTCCAATAACAAGATACGGCCGGCTTGTCCAACAGCCAACCTTGAAGGACTTTCGCTTAATTCAGCAGAAGACATAAATATCAGTGGGAGTGATGTTTGTATGTGGCTAGCGCGATGTACCTTCTTCAGTAGCTGAGGTACTCTCGCGCTGCGATCGCTTGTACGCGATCGCCATTTGTTCGATCGCTTAGAATCTTTCGCCAGCCCATCCCACAGACACGCGCTCGACCTTTGCTACTTGCTCGTGTAAGGAATACAGCCGTAGAGCAGTTGTCGGAACCGCGCTGTCTGCCTGCGTCCAGGCCACAGAAGTCTGGTCATTTTTCGGGGTCGGTGTTAATTTCATAAAACATTGCCCGCTGTTAATTGACCACGTAACACCCAATCTAGAGGGATATGCTTGTTATACTACTCTTAAAAGGTTATTAAAAGGTAAAGTTTTGGCTATCAAATGGTTAAATTATTAACGTTAAGTAATATAACGGTAAAGGTGCGATGGCACTGTAGAGCTTTTTTTAAGAATACAATAATAAGTTTGCCCAAAGTCCTTTTTTTCCCCGTGCCGGCTACGATCGACGATAGCAAGTAAAAATTCTGTAGACGGCCTATCATGTTGCTGCATTTGAGTACCTGGTCCGAAGTAGAAGCTTATCTCGAAAGCTCCCGAGGCATAATTATCCCGATCGGCTCCACGGAACAGCACGGGCCCACCGGCTTGATCGGGACTGACGCCATTGCTGCCGAGGCGATCGCCCGCGGTGTCGGCGAAGCTGCCAATGCCTTAATCGGCCCCACAATTAATGTCGGGATGGCATTGCATCACACCAGCTTTCCCGGCACAATCAGCTTCCGACCCCAGACGCTAATACTGGTAATCAGGGATTATATCACATCTTTGGCAAAAGCGGGATTTGAGAAATATTTCTTCATTAACGGTCATGGTGGCAACATTGCGACAATGAAAGCAGCATTTTCCGAGACATACGCGCATTTGTCAGACTTGCATTTACCCAATGCCGATAAAATCCAGTGTCAAATCGGCAACTGGTTCATGTGCGGTTCAGTTTACCAACTAGCAAAAGAATTATACGGAAACCAAGAAGGTTCCCACGCCACCCCCAGCGAAGTCGCCTTAACCCAGTACCTTTATCCAGAAGCAATCAAGCAAGCTCCGCTTTCGGAAGAAGTCGGTTCCGGGCACAAAATTTACGGTGCAGCAGACTTCCGCCGCCGATTTCCCGACGGGAGAATGGGTTCAAATCCGGGCTTAGCAACCCCCGAACACGGTCAACAGTTTTACGAATTAGCAGTCAAAGAATTGACTAATAATTATTTGGAGTTTTTAAGTTCCGATTAACGTTTTTTCTTCTCGTTACCAGCAAGCTCCTGGTAACGAGTAAAAATCTCAAACTATTCTATATTTTACAGTTATGAGTGAGTCAGCGACATGATATTTCATCTGTCTAAGAAAGGCTATATCTCCCGATTAACCACCGGGAGAATATCAAAACTATTCCACAATCCAAGGAGTTAAACAAGGTGTCCAAGCACTTAATTCTTCTTCCTTGAACCAAAGGCTAATTTCCGCACGGGCAGTCTCGACAGCATCAGAACCGTGAATGAGATTACGGCCGACATTGACGGCAAAATCTCCCCGAATTGTCGCAGGTTCTGCATTCAGAGGATTTGTGGCGCCAATGATTTTTCTCGCCGATGCCACAACGCCATCGCCTTCCCAAACCATCGCCACTACAGGGCCTGAAGTGATAAAGTTTACCAATCCAGCAAAGAAGGGTTTTTCTTTGTGAACATCATAATGTTGTTCCGCTAGTTCGCGACTCGCCGTCATCAGCTTCATGCCAACTAACTTAAAGCCCTTGGCTTCAAAACGACCGATAATTTCGCCGACGAGTCCGCGCTGTACGCCGTCGGGCTTAATCGCTAAAAAAGTCCGTTCCAAGATTAACTCCTATAATTGTGTTAACTGATCCAAAAGATAGAGTAACTCAGAACGCACCTAAAGGCAATTCTGAGAATTGGAAATTGTCATTTGGAGACTTATGGCCGCCGGAAGAAGGAATAAGGAATAAGAAGAGGGAAGAGAAAAGAGGGAAGAAGCAATAAAAGCAAGGGTTAAAGAAACCGGGTTTCTCAGAAAAATTTTTCTTGAGTAGCGATGAATCTCCGAAGAAACCCGGTTTCGAGACTTCTATGCGTCTAGGACTGATTTACATGGAGCACCGCGATTTTGTAAAAAGCATCTTTTAGGAGTGCGAACAGGATGCTCACTTGCCTAAATAAGCTAATCAGCATTTAACTTGCAAAAAAAAAATAATCTAGCTCTTGTGGGGTTGCTTTGAGCAAGGCCTGAAATATGCAATCTAAATGTAGAACATTTTATCTCTAGCGAACCAGATGCTCGAACTTCTGGCACAATATGATACAAGTCACAATTTCGTGTGACTGCCAACACTCTTACCTATGATCTAAAATACAAATATGTATGATAATAAACACAATTATTTATGCTCGACAATATAGATAATTAACGGAGGTATGAAGATTATCTTGACAGCAACCATTTAGGCGAAAAAAGTATGAAAGCCATCGTAGCATTCATTGAACCCAAAAAGCAAGAGTTTGCCAAATTGCCCTTGTTTGACTTTCTAGCCAACAAAGATATTCACGCGAATCAACGACTAATTTTTGCACCTGTACTCGCTCCTTTGGCTGTGGGATTGAGCGATTTAAATAAATATGTACTGCGAGAATCTTCTAGTAATAACAAAGTTCAGGAACTCATTAATAAATATACTTATAAAAAAAACTATTATTGGCACGACTATCTAGAATACCTAGAGGAACTTGGCTTAAACCAATTAATGAGTTACGGCGATTTCAGACTGCTTTGGGGTGAAGAAACTAAAAAAACTCGATCGCTTTGTTCAGTGATCGAACGCTACGCTTGGAAAGCTTCTCCCATTCAGAAACTGGTGTTAGTAGAAGCCCTCGAAGGAACGGCTCAAGTTTTTTTTGAAGCGGCGCTAGCAGTGGTAAAAGAATTACAGCCAATTACCGAAAAAGAATCTCTTGATTTTGAAGGAGGTTATGGGGGTTTAGAAAATTATCACCTTTTAAACACGCCAGAGATGTTGCAGCTTTTAGCAGAGATCAAACTTACTAATTCGGAATACCAAGCAGCTTTAGAATTAGCACAAAATGTATTTCAACTGTTTACAGAAGCGATGAACGAGCTGTTCCGACACAGCCAAACAAATTCTTGCAAGACTGTGCTGCAAATATCCTCAATTTCTGCCTTCGCTCATTGCCCGATCGACTGTCTCGATATTGGGTAGTTTAAACAATCACTAAATTATCTCGGTGTACCGCCGTTTCTACGCCTGCATAGCCTAAAATCTCAGCAATTTTCTCTGACTTGCACCCCTGGATTTGTCTCAATTCTAAACTGCTATAATTCACAAGTCCTCTAGCAATTTGCTTGCCGGCTGCGTCGCACAACTGCACGGAATCATCAGCTTGAAATTCTCCTTCTACTTGAGCAATACCCGCAGCTAAAAGCGATTTTCCACCGTGGGAAATGGCCTTAACGGCACCCGCATCTAAATATAGTTTTCCTGCCGGAATTAGCACGTTAGCTATCCAATGTTTGCGAGCGTTTACAGGGCGCGGTTGAGGCTCAAATTGAGTGCCGATCGACTCTCCGTTAAGTATTTTCTCGATATTACCAGGAAAGCAGCCGTCAGTGATGACAGTCCGCACTCCCGATGCAGTTGCTATTCTCGCTGCTTCAATTTTTGTCACCATACCGCCGGTTCCCCAACCGCTGCGGGAATCTCCTGTTTGCACCTGAAATTCTGTGAGCTGTGCCATACTTTGGACTAGGGCGATCGGCTGCGCGTCTGGATTGCTGCGCGGATCGGCGGAATACAGCCGATCGACATCTGTGAGCACAAACAACCAATCTGCTTCTACCAAACTCGCTACTAGCGCCGAAAGCGTATCGTTATCGCCAAATTTGAGCTCGTCTACCGCCACAGTATCGTTTTCATTGACGATCGGAATCACGCCCAACCTCAGCAGTTGCTGAAAAGTATTGCAAGCGTTAACATAACCGTTACGCTGCACTAAATCGCCCCTGGTGAGCAATACTTGAGCGATTGGCTGTTGTAGAGTAGTAAACAAGTCATCGTACACACGCATCAGCCGCCCTTGACCCACAGCCGCCACAGCCTGTTTCAGAGCAATATTTCGCGGGCGTTCCGTCAAACCCAAGCGCGCGCAGCCAACCCCAACCGCACCCGAAGAAACCAAAACTACTCGATGACCTTGCTGCCGCAAACCGGCTAAAATTTCGACCAATGCAGCAATAGTTGAAAGAGCTAAGTTTCCTGTAGTCGATCGAGTCAGAGTCGAAGTTCCAATTTTAACAACAATAGTTTTAGTCAGTTGTCTGTTGACTGTTGACTGTTGACTGTTGACTGTTGACTGTTGACTGTTGTCTGTTGCCATTAGTTACCAATTCCTAATTACAAATTCCCAATCTCCCATGCCCCATGCCCCATGCCCCATGCCCAATTCCCAATTTTAATCTTTAATTTTCAGAGAAGCCCCCAAAGCTTGAGAAACCCAAACTTCAAAAGAGCGCACCGGATACTTCCGAAGCGCATACCCAGCATCAACCATTGGTTCCACTAAAATAGTAAACATACCCAAACGATTGCCTGCCAAAACATCAGTAAAAAGTCGATCGCCCACCATCGCCACCTGTTCCACCGGCAAATTCATTGCATTAATAGCTTTTCGCAACTTGCGGCGCGACGGCTTAGCCGCACCCGTGATGTAAGGTAGATTCAAAGAATCAGCAATTCGACCGATCCGATTTTGACTTAAATTATTGCTCGCCAGCCATAGCGATACCACGGGTTTAATTTCTTGCACCCACAAGCTGAGTTCAGGAGAAGCATTCATTGCCGTAATGGGAACAAGAGTTTCGTCCACATCCAACACTAATCCTTTAATCTGATATTTCTGCAGAATATCAGCCGTTAACTTCATGACTGAATCGCCTAGAACTAAGTCAGGCTGTAATAGTTTACCCCAAGTCATAATGAGTTTAGATTTTAGATTTTAGATTTTAGATTGAGAAATAAGAAATTGAGAGTTAAAGATTCAAAAAGTAAAAAATCAAAAGTGAATAATTATTGCTTTTCCTTTGTGACTTTTGACTTTTTACTTTTTTATTAGTCATTGCCAATCTATGGATTCGATCGCAACTGCTGGTCAACTTTAGCAATCGCAGCATCGTGTTCCGCCTGCGTGCGGCTAAAAATGTGAGTGCCGTCGTATCGAGCCATAAAATACAGATATTCTGTCTTTTCCGGAGTCAGAGTCGCTTCCAGACTTGCGATTCCCGGAGATGCGATCGGAGTTGGGGGTAGTCCTGGATTTATATAAGTATTGTAAGGAGAAGGCGTTTCTACTTGCTTAAAAGTCAGAGGCTTTTCCTTAGTTTGCCTGATGCCGAGGGCGTATTCAACTGTCGGGTCAGATCCCAACGTCATACCCTTATTCAGACGGTTGTTGAATACTCCAGAAATGCGGTTCCGCTCGGAAGCAACCACAGCCTCTTTTTCTACAATACTAGCCAGCGTCACCCACTCTTTCAAATCCAGCTTAGTATTCTTCTGATTCTTTTGATAGATCGGCAAAGCCAACTGCTCGAAACGACCGAGCATTTGCTTAATGACAGCTTCCGGGCTAATTGCATCGCCGTCTAGCTGATAAGTATCCGGGTACAAAAACCCTTCCAAGTGAGGCAGGCCACTCGGTAGCCAAGGGTACTGAGCGTAGGGAACTTGACTCGCCACCGCCATAAACTCCTTAGCCGGGAAAAAACCTTGCGCTTCAAAATAAGCGCTCATTTGTTGCAGCGACCACCCTTCTGGAATCGTGAAACTCTGCTGTACAACTTCGCCCTTCCAAATTTTGTCAGCAACTGCACTCAGAGGCTGAGTCGGCGACAGTTGGTAAGTTCCTGCTTGAAAACCTCCCTCGCGGTTTTGCAGAGTCAGCCAGCGGGCCCACATATTCCATGCCGAGCTCGATCGAATCAACCCCGCAGCCTCTAAATCCCGCCCGATTTTTTGACTGGGAGTACCCTCCGGGATTTGGATCAAAACACCAGCATCCTCTGGCGGAGAAGTTGACGTTTCAGCTATTTTAGGCGGGGCGGAAGCCCAGCTCCACCAAGCCCAGCCCTGCCAAGCGCAAACTCCCCAGATTGCCGGCAGCAACGCCAGATAAAACAACCATTTAGAGACTTGCGGAGTAGCTTTTCGGCTCTCGCGCGCGCTGCCTTTTGTCATTTGTTCTTTATTCATAGTCCGTTGTCCTGGATAAGCGGCGGGTAACTAGCGACTAATGACTGATGACCTGCGATTGATGACCGAAAAGTTAGGGATACAAGCCCTTTAAAAGACCCAATCCACGCGGCCCAATTCAAAAGCCCGATCGCGAAGGCAGAAGGAGCAATCTCGAAAAAGTTCGATCGGGCGAGCAGTTTACTTTTTTATAAAATAGTAAAAAATTCTGCTTTTTGCCATCAGACCTTGTGCCTGCAATTAATATCTAATCAAGCTCGTCAAAGAACTGGTCTTCCAGCATAGGTAACATCGGTTCCAGCCTTTGGAACTCTTCTTCCGAGAGCAATTCTGGCTTGCCGTCGTCATCCATTCTAGCCAAGATAAAGAACGGGTCGAGAGGCGTATAAATCGCATATTCCTGTTCTTCGTGGTAGAAACTGGTCAGCCACATCAGCTCCTCGAACTCCGACTCCTCATCGGGATCGACATCGGATGCCATATCCTCTTCGGGAAATTCTGGCAACTCGCCAACCACAGTCAGCGTCACCGCCGTGCGTAGGAGCGTCAAGTTCTGCTCTTGCAGCACAACTTTAGCTGTATCAAAAATTTTGTCAATTTCGGTCTCGTCTTCTACAGGAATTGCTGCTTCGTCGTTATCGTCTCCCTGCCAAGTAAAAATTTCTACTGGCGAGTCAATTGGAAGCAGCAAAGCGTATTCTTGACCTTCTAGATTCATAGAATATTCTATGTTGCAAGTCAGCGATCGCCCAACTTCATCCGTCAAGGTGACGGACTCTTCGTTGGAATTGCCATTCTCTTTTTTGCGGTATGGGGATGAGGACATCGCGTGTATCTTATTTTCCGTCAATAATTCAGTAACGTTGGCTTGACAATTGGGAATTTTCGTGGCGATATTCTGGCTAAGTGGGCGATCGCCAGTCCACCAGCTTAAACCGCGAGACTCGCGGCCTTTGCCACAGGCGAGGAGTGCAGCGTTTAAATCTCAGTCGAGTCAGCAAGCGACACTGAGGACAAATCACGATTGTGTGCTTCTTCAGTACCGAGGTACAGCAGAATTTTCTCCAGTTTGTCAAGGGTTACAGGTGTGCGTAGCAAACTTGCACAACCAGGATATCACGCCTTCGTTACCAGCTATCAAGGATTGGGAGGGGCGGAGATATTTTGCCTCCGCTCGTCTAGCCACTGCTGCAAAATCAGGGCCGCTGCTTTGCGATCGATCGCACCCTTATTTTGCGACACCCAAATCCCTTGTGTTTTCATCAATTCCTCTGCCTCAACCGAAGTCAGGCGCTCGTCCACGTATTCTAGGGGGATCTCTAAGGCTGCGGCGATGCGATTCGCATATTTCTGCACTTGTCGGGCTTGAGCACCCAATTCTCCGTTCAGGGAGTAGGGCAAGCCTGCCACCAAAATTTGCACTCTCCGCTCTCGCACGAGTTCTCGGAGATAAGCTACGTCTCGCTCGAAGGACGATCGTACCAGAGTTGTAATGCCCGTAGCTATTAAACCCGTGCCGTCACACCCGGCGATGCCGACTCGTTTGAGGCCGATATCTAATCCCAGTGCTGAAATCCATAATTTATCGTTGGACATTATCAATCAAGCAATTTTAGATTTTAGATTTTAGATTTTAGATTTACTTCTTTGTTAGTTGCCGATTTTTTAACGAACCGCGAAGACGCGAAGAACGCGAAGAAAGAAGAGAAGAAAGTAAGAAGAAGATAGGTAATCTTAGGTTGATATCAATCAAAAGCAGAAGGGATATTTTGGGATTATGACAGAAAAAAAATAGAATTTTTTGGATGATTAATTCTATTTTTTTCTGTCTTCTACCTTTTACCTTCTGCTTTCACTTATTAAGAATTGAGTTCTCCGGGCCAGCCGCCGTCTAGAGGCAACTCTGGCAGATTTAAAGGCAAAATGCTGCTGCCATCAGTTGCTGCTGATTCGGAATTTTGGCTGCCCAAGGGGTTAACTTGATTGGCTTGGCTGTTTCCTGAGTCAGCCAACAGCGGTTTTATCTCAGACGACGCGGGCCCTGCTGCTGCTTCCCCAGCCATCGGGCCGAGCCAGGACATCCGGCCCGGTACTGGTTTGCGTGTTGGCTGGAAGCTTTGCAGCATTTCAGATAGCTGGAGTCCTTCGAGAGAGACTAACTTGGACTCGCGCAATTTGTGCCACACCGATCGAGACATCAGCAAACTGTGTTCCACACGCACTGCTCCAAATTGCTCTAAATAAGCTTCCCGTTCCGGCTGATAGTCAGCGGAAGCCAGTTGCAGGCTTTGAACTGGGAAATCTTGAACAAGGCGCGCCATCTGGGCCAGCAGTTCTGGGTAAAGCCAAGTGTAGGCCGGGTGTACAGTCAACTGGGCGACGTGCGGTTGCTGGCCATTGCGGGATAGCTGCACCTGAAAATAGCCGATCGCGGCTTTGCGCTGCGGTTCAAACACGTAGCCGCTAACTACCTCGGTTTTTCCCAGCCACTGTCTGACACCTTCGACTAAAGCGCCGAAAAAACTGGTTTTGAAATCTTGAATGTGCCGATCGAATACTTGGCGTACCAGTGGCGGCATAGACGCAGTATCCAGTTGATAGAGCAACTGAGCGTCTGCGTTGCTAACAGGCAGCAGGTTTGGCAAATCTGGCGTCGAGGAAGCCATTTCTTGCAGGCGTTCTGGGGCGATCGTCCAGTATGTCATCTGGGCCAAAGGCTGAAACCCGTTCTGCCGATACAAAGCCAAGGAAGTTTTGTCGCCGACATTCACTTCCAACAGCCACGTCCGCGCTTCCCAGACTGCCTCAAAGCAGTACCGCAGCAGCATTGAACCAATTCCTTTGCTGCGGGCTTCCGGGTCTACTCCTATGCGATCGATCCGCCAAGTGCTGCGGGTACGGTTGAAAGGAGAAATCTGAATTATGCCCTTAACAGTCCCCTCTTCTTCGGCAACATGGGCACGGAACAGGGACTGACAAGGGTTGGGAAACAAGCTAAAAATCTTTAGTAGTCCGTACCAGCGGCGAATCTGCTGCAACTTTCTACCTAGTACCACGTCGCAGCTTCCGCCCTTGCTGTTTTCTGGCTCTTCGGCTGTTTCCGCGCACAGTTGTTCCATCACCTCGATGTCGCGATACTGAAACGGGCGAATCACAACCTGGTTTTGGTTTTGGGAGGGAAATGAAGTCATAGCATAAAAGTGGAGAATGGAAATTTAAAAATAAAAATTCAGAAAGGGGAAGAGTTATAGAAGTTTTGAGTTTTGAATGGGTAAATTTTGAGTTCAAAACTTATAACTTTTGATTCTTCTCCCTTTCTTGCGCGATCGAAAATTAAAAATTTCAAATCATCTTTTTGAATTTTTAATTTGAATTTTTAATTTTCTGTTTTCAACTCAAGATTTTTGTGGCAGAGGTCGAATTACAACGACCGGTGTTCGCTCGTCAGCATTCCCGGCGGGGTTGCTTCGCAAGGCTTGCTCTAAGAATGTTACCGATAAATCGGAGGTCGCTGCTAATATCTTAACTGCTTTCAAGTCATTAGCGTCTACGATCGCCGCTGCAAGTCCGGTTTCTCGTTGAATTTCTTCTACAACTTGCTGAGGATTGTCCGGCCCGAGGACAATAAATTGGTCGAAGGGAGGCAAAGTCCCGGTAACATCGTCGATCAGCCTGGCTTGTTCCCCTGCTAGTTGGTAAAAGACTCCCGGTTTGCCAAATATTTTGGCCACAGCGCCGAGGGCAAATGCCCCTACTACGCGCCAAGGGCCGACTACATCAACTAACGTCTGCATTCCGCAAGCCGTGGCCAAACTCGACGTGGGCAAGAAAAACAAACACACTCGCTTTGCCGCCCATCCTGGTTTGACTTCGCTGGGATGGCGGTAGCGTCCCTGCATCAAAGCTAGGGGAGTTTCTGCCAGGGCGACAATATCGCCTTTCTGAGCGCGCGGCAGCACGTACCGCTTGACTATTTCGACTGGATTGTCCAATTCCGCCAGTATGTGAGTGCGAATCGGCAAGACTTCTGCAACTCCGACATTTCTGGCGATGGGTACGGTGTCCGAGTTGGGAAATTGCAGGGGAACTACTACGTTACGGACTTTGGGGAGGCGGCCACTTGGGCCGTAGGTGACGAAATGTATTTGCACCCAAGCTGATTGCAATTTGGTTAAATCTTGCCCTTGAATGTCTACAGAGACTTTAATTTTCGTGTTTTTTTGGGCTTTAACAATATAGCCGAACCAGTAATCGTCTGCTCTGGCTGCTGCCTCTTTGTGGCAAGGAATCACCTTTGTCTGGGAAGTAACGCCCTCCAAACTTCCGTCTGACAGCAGTTTCACCTGCGCCCGGACTTCCGGCAACATAATCTCAAAGCGCTGTGTCAGGTTGCGGAACTCCATTTCCCCGACTAAAAGATAGCGGTTGGGTTCCGAGATGGCTAAGTGCCATTCTCCGGCTGTTAGTTCTAGTTTATTTGCACTCCCAGTCCGGCGATAGTTCAACTCTAGGCCCAATCCGCCCAATGCTAGCAGCGAACCGGCTGCTGCGATTCCTGTTGCTAAAGTCTCAATCACTCTAATTACCGCCAATAATATTTTGTGTTTACTGTAGTCGATATCGGGTACTTTGAGCGCCGATCCGGTAGTAATTGGATTGTGTTCAGTTTGTTGGGGGCGATCGAACTTATGCCCAATTACACGTAAGTGCGATCGCCTCTGGTGGCTAAAGCGGTCAAGTTTCTGTTCAAAGAGTTCTCCTCGTGAGTTAGATCACTCCCAAATCTGGCGTTGCTTAATCAGGGTATGAAAAAAACAAGTTGAAAATCACGAAGCTTTGTGGATACTGGTTTCTCTCACTTGCATATTTAGCCTTTCCTACCGTAAATCAACAACCTCTACAAAACAAATCACTTAATTCAATAATTAAATTGCTAATTTTTTTAAATATATATAGCAATCCTAAATGATTTTCTATATCTAGAGCAATCCTAAATGATTTTCTCTGTGTAAGTATATTGACGTATTTTGGGGAAATCAAATTTATGTTCGTTAGTAAAAAACT
>NZ_JAMPLN010000066.1:0-17232 GCF_040004035.1 Microcoleus vaginatus FACHB-2002
TTTTAGTGCATTAAAGAGAGCTATAATGTATTCGCATTCTGCCACATCTCTTGATGAGATTATTCGCGCTTATTGTGCAAGTTAGTGTCTCATTTTTATTTGAAATAACTATATCTGCGTAAACGGGCGTCACTCCCTTGTCATATGCGGTTAATACATTCTCTTTTTGTCACCGCAGATGATGGCAGATAAACACAGATTAACGCAGATGAATTAGAGCGATTCCGGTTGCACCATCCGTGATTGTTGAAGGAATTTCAGGGACACAGGATTTGCCTGTGTCCCTAATGTTTTAACTAAAATTGGCGATGCTAATTTGGTTAGCTGTCACGCCCTTGATAGCAGCTAAAATTTCCCCAGTTGCTGTCAAGCTGATTAAAGTTGCACTGTTGCTAGGGATAATAGAAAGTTGCGAGAAGGTTAAATTGTCTGCAAGTGCGAGGAAGTCGATGCCGGCTTCAAAATCAAAAATGATATCGCTGCCAGAATTGGCTGAAATTAAGAAGCGATCGCTCCCATTTCCTCCTATCAAACTGTCATCTCCGTTTTCCCCGCTGAGAAAGTCGTCGCCGTTACCGCCCAGCAGAATATCGTTAGCTTGACCGCCGTAAAGACTGTCATTGCCTTCACCTCCACTCAAGCTATCTTGACCGCGATTTCCAAATAGGATATCTTGCCCATTACTGCCGAACAAAATATCGATTTCTTTGCCACCGTAAACAGTGTCATCGCCGTCGCTACCGTCGAGGGAATCATTGCCTTGATTGCCGTGTATCCAGTCATTGCCACCCAAACCGCTGAGAGTATCATTGCCGCGTTTGCCGGCGATTGTATCGCTGCCGCTGTCGCCGTCGAGGCTGTCGTCGCCGTCAGTGCCGGTGAGATTGGAGTTAACTGCGATCGCATCTATTTCTCCTTCAATCACCGCAACAGCAGGTGTATCGGGCAATGTCGTTTGTTGAATTTTGGTATCTAAGGCAGTACCAGTATTTTCGGCAATAACTTGGGCGATCGATTTCGTACCTGTACCGACTGCTTTTAAGTCTTCAGAGGTTGCACCTAGGGCTACTTTTTGCACGCGGGCAACTTCTCGGTGAATTGAAGCTGTTGCAGTGTTGGATACAACTTGGTCAATGCGCTGATTTGCTTCGGCCATTACCTTAGCTGCATCCGGGGCAATTTGCAACAATTGCTGAGTGTTTAAATCCGAGTCAAATTGTTGCGCTGCTGTGGCGGCGCGATCGACAATTGTTGCTAACTGGTTGGGATCGCTGAGATTGAGATTTGTCCCCGATTGAATTTGTTGAACGATCGCACTTACAACTGCTTTTACGCTGTCGGTATTTTCCAGAATCGACGCACCGTCTATTAAAGCAGCAGTTTGGGTAATGACGTTTTGTACCTTGACCATTGCAGTCAAAGTTTCTACTCCACCCGCGATCGCGTTTTCGGTAGCTGCGATCGGATCTAAGCTAGTTATGTCAACATTAGCGGGAATGGAAAGAGAAGATTTGACGAGAGATTCGGCGCGATCACTGTCAATTCCTTTGTCAATTAAATCTGCTACTAAACTGGTTAACAAGGTGACAACAGTAGCGTAAGGCGGGGCAGTGACAGGCGTTTCCAAAGGCAAACCCGTAGCAGTATCAATGCCACCAAAAGCAACAATATTGCCTTCCTCTGGATCGAGTTCGCCATTTTGATTTTTGTCGAAAATGTTGGAGTCGAGATCGAGATCGAATTCGCCGCTATCTGCAGTAGTGGCAGAAGGTTCGCCAGCATCTAATACACCGTTTTTGTTGGCATCGAAAAAGACTGTAGCGCCAGCGATATAACCGTCAATCACAAAACCGCCGAGGGCATAACTCTTGAACCGAATTACCTCGTCAACACTCGCGCCAGATTCATCAGTTCCCGTTACCTTTAACCAATAGTCAAAAGTTGACGGGCGAGTTGGGCCTAAATTGATAGTACGGGTTGCGGAATTAAAAGTTAGCCAGGAAGGCAAAGGAATTTCCGGGAAACTTGAACCGGCATTTGGTTGGCGATACAAACCGCCATTGAGATCGGTTTCCCAGGTAAATGCAGATGGACTTAAAGCGCTAAAATTTGCCAGGGCGATCGAATAATTAATGGTGTCGCCCGGATCGGTGTCAGTATAGGTATTGGTCGCTAAATTAAAAGCATTACCAGTTTGAGAAAAACCCAGCGCTGCACTTTGAGAAAACACAGAACGATTCACAACTGGCGGGTTGTTGCCGACAATACCTTGAGCCAAAGCCAGCATATCAACGCGCTGGAAGTTTAAGCCTGTATTGGTAACGTTATCGTCTTCGTCGTCGCCGTCATTAATCGTGACGCCCGTTGACTGCAAGAAATTCGCAAACTCAGTTGGGGTTAGCCGGCGGCCCAAATCTCGCTGGGCTAACTGTTGCGCTAGCACTGCTACTCCAGCAACATGAGGTGCAGCTTGACTCGTACCAGAATAGTTCGTCAAAGGGCCGCCCGGGCCAGCACCGGTAATTAAAGTACCGGGAGCAAAAACGGTTGTTAAAGTGGAGTGGCGCTGAGAATATGGTGTAATGCGATCGGCATCGGTGGTATAGGCAATAGCGCCACCGCCTTCTATCCGATAACCCAGGTTCGCATCGTACACCGCACCAATTGAGAGTGAGTTAGCATCGGCTGCGGGGTAGGCAACACCCTGAACGCTGTTATAGCCGAATGGCCCGAAATCGTTCCCCGATGCGGAAACAACAATTACATTCCGTGCTGCTAGCGCTGCTAGTTCATCGCTAATGCCGCTCGTTTGGAGGCTGTTGTAATTGCCGCGATCACTCAGGGACATATTCACACTGGCGATATTGTACGCCGCTGCGTTTTCTATCACCCACTGCAAAGCTTGTTCTATATTCGCGAAACTGCCGCTGCCCGTATCATCCAAAACTTTGAGATGAATGATGTTAGCACGGGGTGCCATCCCTGTGTGGACTCCATTTTGGGAAGTAGCAATACTAGAGACGTTTGAACCGTGTCCGTCAACGTCGTCAGCTTCGTCATCGCCATAGGCGTAATCGTAATCGTAGACAATGCGATCGACAATGCCGTCTGAATCACTATCAGAACCAAAAAATGGGTCGTCTAGATCGATGCCAGTATCCAAAATTACTGTTGCAAAACCATTGCCGTCTATTCCGGCAAAACGCGGTGCTGCGCGGAAATCATCGATGTTAATCAGCGGGCCAGATATATCAGTGGCGGGAGCGAATGTTCCATCTATAACTGAGATCAACTCTCCAGCTTTGTAGACTCGGGCATCTGAACCTGTGGTTGTAATACCGTTCAGGCGGGGTACGACAGACAAGTTGAGATTGTAAGGAGTTTCTCCACCGTTGGCTGAGGAAACTCGAACGTAGTAAGTACCGTGTTCTAAAGTGCGGTTAATTGACTCGGATGCGATGCCAAAATTGTTGGAAGTGGCGATCGTATTT
This sequence comes from Microcoleus vaginatus FACHB-2002, assembly GCF_040004035.1. GTDB lineage: Bacteria > Cyanobacteriota > Cyanobacteriia > Cyanobacteriales > Microcoleaceae > Microcoleus > Microcoleus vaginatus_C. Next base: position 3,492 of record NZ_JAMPLN010000066.1, read on the forward strand.
CCGCTACTGTCGAGCAACTCAACTTTAGCATCTGCATTCATTCCAGCCAGCGACAAGTTGAAGTCATTCCTAGCACCTAAACTGAATTTGTAGTAATCATCAATGTTGCTGCTACTGATAGCATCGCTGTAGCTTCCGGTACTGGAACCTACAACTATCTTTCTGGCTAAATTATCAGCAGGTATCGCCGGCGGCATGATGATTTGTGGTGGTGTCGGCGGTAAAACAGTAGGCGTTGGCGGTGTTGGCGGCGGAAAAACTGTAGGCGTTGGTGTTGGTGTCGGTGTAATTGGTGGTGTTGGTGTCGGTGTAATTGGTGGTGTTGGTGTCGGTGTAATTGGTGGTGTTGGTGTCGGTGTTGGTGTCGGTGTAATTGGTGGTGTTGGTGTCGGTGTTGGTGTCGGTGTAATTGGTGGTGTTGGTGTCGGTGTTGGTGTCGGTGTAATTGGTGGTGTTGGTGTCGGTGTTGGTGTCGGTGTAATTGGTGGTGTTGGTGTCGGCGTTGGCGTCGGTGTGATTGGCGGTGTTGGTGTCGGCGTTGGCGTCGGTGTGATTGGCGGTGTTGGTGTCGGCGTTGGCGTTGGCGTCGGCGTTGGTGTCGGTGTAATTGAAGGTGTTGGTGTTGGTGTGGGTGTTGGCGATGTTGGTGTGGGTGTTGGCGATGTTGGCGTGTCATTGTCGGTAATGGCGACAGTGACAGGCCCGATCGCAATTCCGCTATATTTCGCGTCGGTACTTGTTACGGCGTGATTGATTGTGCCTGTGTGAGTACCTTCTACAACTGTGTCATCCGTCGGAATCACAGTTACAGTTTGGGCAATATTCCAATTAGTAGCGTCGAAGCTAAGGGGGGCGATCGCACTTATTTGATTCCCCCCGTCAAAGCTGACTGTTACGGGCGCGGTTGGCTGCGAATTTAGCTGAAGTGTATAAATTCCCGTTGCGCCGCCTTCTGCTGCTGTGGTACTGGCGGGATTAACGGTAACGCCGACTGTATCGCTGTCGATGTTAGTAACGCTGACATCGGCAGCACTGAAATTGCTGTAATTGCTGTCTGTACTAACAGCAGCCTCAGTGACAATAGTGTAAGGAATATCGCCGTCAGCGATATTGTCGCCAACACCTGTCACCGTTACCGTCTGCGCCTGATTCCAGTTATTAGGAGTGAAACTTAAGGTATTAGTAGAAACAGTTCCTTCGGCAGGATTAGAACTACTTAAAGCGATAGTAACAGGTGCCGTAGGTTGAGTGTTGAGGACAACACTGAAATTAGCCGTACCTCCCGCTTCTGTTGTCGTTAATCCTGCTGTGGGATTAACGGTAATGCCGGGAGTTTCGTCGTCGCTATTCGTAACGGTGACATCGGCAGCACTGAAATTGCTGTAATTGCTGTCTGTACTAACAGCAGCCGCAGTGAAAATAGTATAAGTTTGATTGCCGTCTGCAATATTGTCATCAACGCCTGTTACCGTTACAGTTTGCGGCGCACTCCAATTGGCGGGAGTGAATGTCAGCGATGGTGTAGAAACTGTTCCCTCGGCAACATTGGAACTGCTTAAGCCAACAGTCACGTTAGCAGTTGGTTGAGAGTTGAGTTGGACAGTAAATGTTGCTGTTCCTCCTGCTTCTGTTGTAGTTAATCCGCTATCGGGATTGACTAAAATTCCAGCAGTGTCGTCATTAGTAATAGTAGTTGTCGCACTAGCAGAACCAATTGTTGAGCTGCCGCTGGGAAAACCACCATTAGGCAATGTCACGGGATTTGAGAGAGTGACACTAATAGTTTCGTCTGGTTCAACGCTACCATCACCTAATACATCGATGGTGACAGTTTTTGATGTTTCTCCAGATGCAAAATTAATAGTACCATTTGTACTTGTTGCGCCCGAAGTACCGCCGATATTATTGTAATCGCTGCCGTTGGTTGCAGTTCCGCCAATTCCATAATCGACAGTCCCGGCTGAATCTGTACCGCCACTGCGACTAACAGTAAATATCAGCGGATTTGTGCCGGAGTTGCCTTCAGGAACAGTACCAGCACTAGCACCAACTGTGTAAATAATCGGATCGTTAGCAGGAATTGTTAGGGTAGTTTGAGGGATTGTACCTGCAAACCCTCCCGGACTCGTACCAAAACTCAAGACAACTGCTTCATCCATTTCTGCAAGGTTGTCTGGTTTGATAGTGACAGCTATATTTTGAGTGGAACTGCCACTACCTGCGGGAAATGTGAGAGTATTAGTAGAAAGAGTATAGTCAGAACCTTGAGTAGCTCGTGAGGTGCCAGCAGGAACAGGCAAGACAGTTGCGATCGGTACAATCAAGTCTGTAAATCGTAAACCATCTTCGACAGTCACAGGAATATTAACAGTCGCATCTGCGTCTCCTTCAAGACTGCTGTACGCAGAATTACCAAAACTTGCTTTCAATAGCACATTCAACAAAATTGAAACTCTGTTACTGTTGGTATTTGCGACAGCAATATCTGGTTTGGTATCAGAGTTAAAATCTCCAACCGCGATCGCGCTAGGACTGATTCCCCCAGTATTATAATTAAACGGCCCGTTAAACGTTCCTTGATCGGTGCCAGTTAAAATTGAAACATCATTAGAAGTGACGTTCGCTACAGCTAAATCGGGTTGACCGTCAGCGTTGAAATCACCAACGGCAATATCCTCAGGACTTAACCCAACATTAAAGTTAGCAGGATTGCTAAAAGTGCCTTGACCTGTCCCTGAGAAAATTGATACGTTCTGATTGCCTACATTGGTTACAGCCAGATCGGAACTGCCGTCAGCATTAAAATCTCCAACTGCGATCGCGCTGGGACTTGTGCCGGTATTCAAGCTGGTTGGATTGCCAAAAGTGCCTTGGCCCGTACCGAAAAAAATAGAAACGCTGTTAGCCGGATTCCTGTTAGTGGCAACAACATCGAGATTGTTGTCGCCGTTAAAATTTCCGATCGCGATCGCTAAGGGGCTGACTGCAGTCCCCACATTGTTAAAATCACCAAAAGTTCCTTGATTATTGCCTAAAGCAATAGAAACTTGGTTCTCTTCTGCCACAACTAAGTCAGCGAAGCCGTCTTGATTAAAATCTCCCGCAGCGATCGCCTCTTTAGTGATCCCAGGGCCAAAGTTGTTAGGATTGCTAAAGTTGCCTTGCCCTGTTCCCAAAAAGACATAAACCCCTCCTCCTATATCGCCGCCAATGGCTACCGATACAGCTAAATCGGGAAGCGTATCCCCATTAAAATTGCCCGCAACAATACCGCTGGGAGATCCTCCACTCCCCAAGGTCAAGTTAGTAGCAGTTCCAAAATTACCTTGACCTGTTCCCAACAAGATCGACACACTGTCAGAACTTCTGTTAGCTACGGCTAAATCGAGAAGACCATCTCCGTTAAAGTCCTGGCTAACAATAGCTGTAGGGAGATTTCCTGTTGTCAAGCCAGTAGGTGTTTGTTTAAACGTATTGAGAACGTGGCCGTAAGCTGCGATCGCTTCTGGCCGAAATGCAATGCCAGCTTTAATTGTCCCCGCTGTCACTGCCAATTCCCAGTCGCCGCCGCCTTCTGCACAACCTGTGAGATTCTCAGAAGCAGCAACACTTGCCCCTGTTAGTTGACTAAAACGCTGTACAAATGCTTTGCCTATATTTCCTTGGCCAACATTACAGCCGTAGAGGAGAATTTCGGCATTTGGTGTCAGCGATCGCGCCCATCCTTGGACTGCTGCTGCGTAATTACCCGCGCGATCACTCAACTTTTCCCAACTCAATTCAACGTTCCCCAATTGCACGCAACCGGGTTGCCCGTGGGCAATAATGTGAATTATTGAAAATTGCTCACCCTCCAAAGCTTCGGCAATTTGTTCCAGGCTGTTGCGGTTTGACTCTAATTGAATTACCTCGGTTTCAGGGATAACGCCGTCGATTAAGGTTTGAGGGTCGGGGACGGCAGCATCGATAAATGCGATCGCTTTTGTGGAAAGTCGAGTTAGTGAGTTTAACATGACACACCTGGTAAAATTAAAATAGGATATTAGGATACCCTATGACTTATGTTTTTGTTTAGCAGCTATCCAAAAAAATTTGTTTTTCCCACTTTCCTTATCAAAAATTCATATAACTTTTGATAACTTAACCAACTATATAATCATTAATTTTTAAGGTATATAGGAGTTACGCATTGACAAAAAACATTATCTATGTGTTCCAGAATCGTGCCCTTACTATTAAGATTAGCAAAAATATGCTCACGTACAACTAAAGTAAATAGATTCCGTTGTACTTCATACCAATTGCTAATTATTTTTTCAACGCGCATAAACTCCAGCCTAACAAAAGCTTGAAGTGAACAAAAGATGTGAGTCTTGATTGCCTGAGTATCTCTAACCATGAACCGACAAATTCCACAGACTTGTTTTATGGCTCGATGAAAGGTTTCAATTCCCCAATGAGTATCATGAATTATCATAAATTCATTTCTAGTTATATCTTTAATTTTTTCCTCATCGGGAAGATACAAAATATAATGTCTAGAGTCTTTTTTTCAAAGTCGCACCTTTACAAATTGACAAATCCAAATTCTTTCAGATGAGTTCTCAATCCTGACTCTGGAATTACCAGATTCCTTACTTGACAATACTTATGCGGCTCATTTGAGACAGTTCTGTTTTTTTCAGTTCCGAATAGAAAACCCAATTTCTTGTTTTTGATAAATTTTAAGTTTTCTACTCCTGAATACCAACTGTCTCCTGTCACTATTCTTGGCTTGACTCCCCAGCTTATTATTTCACTTACCATCTCTCTAAAATAATCCTTTTTTGTTTTGCCCTCCTTTTTGTCATATATTCTGTAATTTATTGGCACGCTCCTTACCATTAATATCGCTGTAATATAGAGTAATTAAATTTAAGCCAATAATTTTTTTATGCGCTTTTCCTGACCAAAAATAACTGATTAACTCGGCATTTTTCGGGTCGCTGTAAATCTTTTCTATCACACTATCGTCTACACTTAGTATTCCTCCTACCAAGTTAATAATTTTTTCTATTATCTTGAATAAATCTTTCGGTTCATATCGCTCTCTCAATAAAAAGCGATTCACACCCTGAATGTGAAACGTCTCCCAATATTTCTGATAACCTGCTACAACCTCCAAACTTTGGCTCTGACAGTAAAAATAAGGTGTATAGGTTTAGATTGCATTGCGCTGTGGATGGTAAGCGTGATTTCTCTGATTGTCCGATACCTAGAAAGTAGACGACCTATATTTATCAATCCACTATTTTGTTATTCTGTCAATGCGTAACTCCTAAAAACTTTTAACTCAATACTTATCTATCCTTTTTTTTATGAAGGTTTTAATCCCTGATAAGGAGGTTTTGAGTGCTTTTAGATTTTGTTCTAATTGTGCGGCGCTGCTAGTCAGTATCGAGAGCGGATTCCCCCCCAAGTCGAGTGTTTGCAGGCTTTTCACGTCACGAAGGGTCTTTGGGACGAAGGTAATCTGATTTTCATTGAGGTCAAAACTTATCAGATTCGACAGTTGTCCCAGCGCCTCTGGGATAGAGGTAATCTGATTTTCACTGAGGTTAAGCGAGGTCAGATTTGACAGTTGTCCCAGCGCTTCTGGGATGGAGGTAATTTGATTTTCACTGAGGTTAAGCGCTGTCAGATTTGACAGTTGCCCCAGCGCTTCTGGGATGGAGGTAATCCGATTACGACTGAGGCAAAGCGCTGTCAGATTTGACAATTGCCCCAGCCCTTCTGGGATGGAGGTAATCTGATTTTCACTGAGGTCAAGCGCTGTCAGATTTGACAGTTGCCCCAGCGCCTCTGGGATGGAGGTAATCCGATTACGACCGAGGTCAATCCGTGTCAGATTTGATAGTTGCCCCAGCGCCTCTGGGATGGAGGTAATCCGATTACGACCGAGGTAAAGCCGTGTCAGATTCGACAGTTGCCCCAGCGTCTCTGGGATGGAAATAATCTGATTGCTATAAAGGTCAAGCTCTGTCAGATTTGACAGTTGCCCCAGCACCTCTGGGATAGAAGTAATTTGATTGGTATTGAGGTCAAGTTCTCTCAGATTTGACAATTGTCCGATATAGTCTGGGATTTCTGTAATCTGATTGCTATAGAGAACCAGCCGTGTCAGATGCGTACACTTAGCAATTTCCGGTGGTAATTTTTTCAGCCCGAGCTTCGACAAATCTAGTTTTGTCAATTTTTCCTCGGCTGCTTGGTCAATTCGCCCCATTGCTTTGCCTAGCGTCATGTCGTTTGTCTCTCTGTAAGTATTCACTTTATTGTGTTTCCCGGTCTAACACAATTCTTTAGGAGTTACGCATTGACAAAAAACATTATCTATGCGTTCCAGAATCGTGCCCTTACTATTAAGATTAGCAAAAATATGCTCACGTACAACTAAAGTAAATAGATTCCGTTGTACTTCATACCAATTGCTAATTATTTTTTCAACGCGCATAAACTCCAGCCTAACAAAAGCTTGAAGTGAACAAAAGATGTGAGTCTTGATTGCCTGAGTATCTCTAACCATGAACCGACAAATTCCACAGACTTGTTTTATGGCTCGATGAAAGGTTTCAATTCCCCAATGAGTATCATGAATTATCATAAATTCATTTCTAGTTATATCTTTAATTTTTTCCTCATCGGGAAGATACAAAATATAATGTCTAGAGTCTTCTTTTTCAAAGTCGCACCTTTACAAATTGACAAATCCAAATTCTTTCAGATGAGTTCTCAATCCTGACTCTGGAATTACCAGATTCCTTACTTGACAATACTTATGCGGCTCATTTGAGACAGTTCTGTTTTTTTCAGTTCCGAATAGAAAACCCAATTTCTTGTTTTTGATAAATTTTAAGTTTTCTACTCCTGAATACCAACTGTCTCCTGTCACTATTCTTGGCTTGACTCCCCAGCTTATTATTTCACTTACCATCTCTCTAAAATAATCCTTTTTTGTTTTGCCCTCCTTTTTGTCATATATTCTGTAATTTATTGGCACGCTCCTTACCATTAATATCGCTGTAATATAGAGTAATTAAATTTAAGCCAATAATTTTTTTATGCGCTTTTCCTGACCAAAAATAACTGATTAACTCGGCATTTTTCGGGTCGCTGTAAATCTTTTCTATCACACTATCGTCTACACTTAGTATTCCTCCTACCAAGTTAATAATTTTCTCTATTATCTTGAATAAATCTTTCGGTTCATATCGCTCTCTCAATAAAAAGCGATTCACACCCTGAATGTGAAACGTCTCCCAATATTTCTGATAACCTGCTACAACCTCCAAACTTTGGCTCTGACAGTAAAAATAAGGTGTATAGGTTTAGATTGCATTGTGCTGTGGATGGTAAGCGTGATTTCTCTGATTGTCCGATACCTAGAAAGTAGACGACCTATATTTATCAATCCACTATTTTGTTATTCTGTCAATGCGTAACTCCTAGTATAGATGATGTACGGATGCCAGTAAATCTTGTTGCATCCAGACAGATAGTCCTGGACGTACTCCGAAACTCAAAAACCGGGTTTTTTACCAAATCGGCAGGTGAGAACGCATCTTTTCGTACATCAAACCCGGTTTCTCAACTCCGATGCCTAAGTCCTAATCGAGATGCTCAGGCGGTACTTTAGTATCTCTGCGGAGAGTCGAACCAGGTTTACAAGCAACCCCTCTGTGGTCGCGCCAGCCCAGGGCGCAAGCGAATCGCGCCCTATTTCTGAGACGATCGCGTAATATCATCGACGACCGATCGCCTATATTTATTTACAAGTGCCAGCGGGACGCTCGCGATCGTTCAAAAGGCGGGTTAAATCTCCAACAGCGTTCCCAGCGTACAAACGTAAAATACATAAAATGTAATACTTACTGGTATTTTACAGAACAATCATGCACAGACGAGCTTTCCAGATTGCTATTGTACTTTTCCTCCAAGTCGTCCTGGTTTTAGGCGGGTGGGCCCAGCCTGCGGCGGCGCTGACTCCTGAACAGCAGCTATTGAGCGAAGCTTGGCGAATTGTCAATCGCTCTTATGTGGACGACAGCTTCAACTCTCAAAACTGGTGGTCGATTCGCCAAAAAGCTGTCAAGGAACCGCTTAACGACAGACAGCAGACTTACACGGCTATTCAGGGGATGCTGGCGAAACTCGACGACCCCTTCACTCGACTGCTGAAACCAGAACAGTACCGCAGCTTGCAGGTCAACACTTCGGGAGAATTGACGGGTGTGGGGCTGCAAATTGCGATCGACCCCCAGACAAATACCCTGACAGTGGTGGCTCCTTTGGCCGGCTCACCGGCGGATAAAGCTGGCATCCAACCCCTCGATCGCATTCTGAAAATTGATGGCACTCCTACCTCAGACTTGACCCTAGACGAAGCAGCAACTCGAATGCGCGGCCGCATCGGCACTGCCGTTACCTTGACCTTGGGGCGCGAGGGGAGGGAGGCTGCTGAGGACATTGAGCTAGTGCGCGATCGCATTGCTCTGAATCCGGTTTACGCCGAATTGCAGTCGGGGTCGGAAAATTTGCCGGTGGGCTACATTCGCTTGAGTCAATTCAGCGCTAACGCCACTGAGGAAGTCGCTCACGCGATCGACCGCTTGGAAAAACAAGGAGCCGCCGCCTACATTCTCGATTTGCGGAACAACCCGGGCGGACTGTTGCAAGCAGGGATTGAAATTGCCCGCTTGTGGCTCGATTCCGGAACGATCGTCTACACGGTGAACAGACAAGGCATTCTCGGCAGTTTTGAAGCCTATGGACAAGCCCTAACTAACGATCCGCTGATTGTTTTGGTGAACAAGGGAAGTGCCAGTGCTAGCGAAATTTTGGCTGGTGCGCTGCAAGATAACGGCAGAGCTCAACTGGTAGGCGAAAAGACTTTTGGCAAAGGGTTGATTCAGTCGCTATTTGATTTGTCTGACGGTTCCGGGTTAGCCGTGACTGTTGCTAAGTACGAGACTCCGAACCATAAAGATATTAACAAGCTGGGGATTTCGCCCGATCGCGTAGTGCCTTTGGAGCCTATCGCGCGCGATCAAATCGGCACCGAAGCAGACTTGCAATATCAAGCTGCACTGCAACTACTGAAAGAAAAAACCGTGCTGGCAAAGTCAGTATAAGCCCGAGTTTGAAGTTTTGAGATTGCAACAGGTGACAATACGCAGGTCTGTCTGTCTCTGCGTTTCGTTCCCAAGGATAGACAAGAATGCTCCTAAAAACTATTTAACTCAAAAGTGATATCACGTCCGACAGATTCATCTGTCATTCTTCGCTGTGCGAAGCAATGACATAAAAGAATGATGCACATCGGACGTGATATCAAAACCCAAAACTCCCCTTTCCTTAAGGTTGCGGGGTTGATTCCTCGGCTTCGGGTACATTGGGTTCTTGCAAAATCACCGGACGCTGCTGCGGGTCAGCTTGGTTGCTCTGCTCTTGCATCACAGTTTTAGCAAGGCTAGGGTCAAAGTAGCGGTTAAAGTCCGATCGCGACTGATTTACTCGCCCTTGGGTAAGATTGACTTCAGCTTGGATTTCGTGCAATTTTTCTTGCACCGCCCGGTAGTGAGGCCAAAGCTGAAGCAAAGCAGAAGTGGCACAGACTGAAAGTACCATGTTGACTGCCAACTTGACGCCTGTTTCGGCCGCGAGGGTTTGGTGAGGGTAGGAACGCTGGCGGCTGCTGCTGCGACGAGGAGTAACCCGAGGGGAGTTTTTTACAGGACGCAGTGGGGTAACGGGGGGTTGAATCGCTTGCATAATTTTTTTTCAAATACCTGAGACTGACGTTTTTGAGTTCAACAGAGCAATTTCTGAGCTTAACGCACACTCGCCGCTGTTTGTCAGGGTGCTGACAGCCAAAATTGTTGAGACAAAGGTGACCCCTGAAGACGGAATTTTCCCATAAAAATGCCTGCCCTTGCAGTGTCGTCTTGCTGAACACAAACAATCTACTGCACTGTGGCAGCAATTGTCTGTATCTGTAAAGCGAGAGATTTAACTGTTCAGGCAGGCGTTTTGCGGTTCGCAACTGGTGTCTGGAAACTATTTGTACAGTTCAGTTGACAGCCGGAAAGCCAAGATTCCGGGAATCAAAGCAACTACGAGCGCTACGTAGACTTGGGTATCTGTTAAAGACATATTCGCAAAACTCCTTTTCGCGAGGACGAGCTTTCACCAATTTGAGACAAATTGGCGCTTTTGGGAATCATTTGTTACAACTTGCAACACAAATGGTGCCTCCGGGGGGGAGTGGCTTAGAGGCCTAGTGGCGCAGTGGCGGAGTTTATGAGTGTCGGAGGGGGAGAATTTTTCCTTGTTTCCTGGGACTGCTTCCTTCGGACGTTGTTCGGACGATCGCCTCCCACAGAATTACCGCGTTAGGTTAAGATTTAAGTGAAGGTGACACTAATGTTAGACAGAGCGGGTAATTTGCGCTGCGCTCGACCCTTGCCAATTTTAGGTGCACAAAATAGTTAATGCTAGATCAATTTCTCGACGCTTCACCCAATTTTGGAGTTGACGGCTTTTTATTATTGTTGGTTTTGGTGGCTTTGGAGGCTGTACTTTCGGCTGACAACGCGATCGCCCTGGCGTCTATTTCTAAAGGTTTGGAAGATGCCAAGCAACAGCAAAAGGCTCTCAACGTTGGTTTGATAATTGCTTTTGTACTGCGGATCGCCCTAATTTTAACGGCTACTTGGGTGATCCAATACTGGCAGTTTGAGCTGCTTGGTGCTCTCTACCTGCTGTGGCTTGTTTTCCAACATTTTACTTCAGATACAGACTCTGAAGGAGAACATCACGGGCCCAGATTTGCGTCTGTGTGGCAAGCAATTCCCATGATTGCTTTTACGGATTTAGCGTTTTCCTTGGATAGCGTTACTACTGCGATCGCTGTTTCTGATAACACTTTTATCGTCGTAACAGGTGCTACTATTGGAATTATTGCCCTGCGATTCATGGCCGGGTTGTTTATCCGCTGGCTGGATGAATTCGTTCACCTAGAAAGTGCTGGTTACATCACTGTTGGGTTCGTGGGATTGCGGTTGTTGGTGAAAGTAATTAATCCAGAGTTAGTTCCTCCGCAATGGCTGCTAGTTTCCAGTATTGTCTTGATGTTTGTCTGGGGATTTTCTAAGCGTACTCCCGAACCAGTCGAGATTGCAAAATCTCTAGAAATGGCTCTGAATCAGCCGGAGTCTGAAGTTGCACTGCCGGAATCGCAAGGACAAAAGTCCGAAATTTAACATACTTTCATCTGAATAAAATTAGCTTAAATCTGTCAAACCAACAAGATTGAAGGCTGGTCAAAACGTACAAAAGCCTTTCATCCCGGTGACTTTAGTCCGCGGATGAAAGGCTTTTATTTTGTAATATCCTTTCCTTCACTAGCCGATCGAACTTATAGAAGTACAATTGGGCCTATGGGAAGGCAGTTATCAAAATCCGACTCAGCAATGGTTAGACTGGTGGGATAGCGAGGGGAATTGGTTGCTGAGGGGGTTGGCGGCATATTGGCTCACGCAGGCGATCGATCCGGATCGGATTTGATCTTTAGTGGTGGCTGTATTTTTTTAGGATAGGAAAAGAGGGCGATCGATCTTACGGCGAAAAGAGGACGGGAATTGGGGGAATGGGTGTGCGTGCGATCGGTTGAGTGGAGCGACTGCTATTAACCTTTGAATTCCTACCAATATCTCTCGGCAGTCCGCTCCAAGCTGGTTATTAGGCTGCTGGGTGTTTATTTATTTGGTCGTTTTCTGTAATGTGCTTTGACGTGCGACCCATTTCTGTCATGGGCTTTAACAAACACATAATCACTTTTATTGTCGATTTTCTCATATTCTTCTGGCGTAATTTGGGAATCTTCCAAATCTCTTTGCAATTCAGATAGGGAATTTTGCAGGCTGTTTATATTAGCCTGCTTTTCTTGGACAGATTCCGTTAAGTTTTGAATATTTTTTTGCAAAGCCACTATATCTGCATCACGATTTGATATGTCTCTATACAAATCAGAAATAGTTTTTGTAAGCTTATAAATCTCTGTTATGCGTCCGTTTATCTCATTTGTATTTTCTTGTTTTGCTATAAGTAACTTGTTAAATTCTTTGGATAAAAGATTGATACGAGATTGCAGCTCATTAATAATTGAGTGATTGTTAATATCAGCTATAGAGGCATCATCACCTAAAACTAGCTTTGCTGATAAAACCTTGATTAATTCCTCTATTTTATAAGCAAGACGAAGACGATAAGGGCTAATTTGATTAGCATTTTGTCCTATCTCTGCAGCTAATTTGGTGATTACTTCTGAAAGAATGATTTGTGACGGTTCCCTGCTTCTCGTAAAAATAACCAGATTAGTTACAATTTTCTGAAGCTGCTCATAATCTTTCTCAGCCTGACTAGCTAAAAGAACACGAGCAGCATCTTGTATTCCGGTTAATATCCGATATTTTCGAGGTCTTCGAGGCTCTAGTTCTTGTAGAAGTTCACTTCTTTTATACTCCAAGGCCTCAAGTGTTCTTGCAATTCTTTCATGATTTGCAGAAGGATCTGCACCAAGACGCTCTAATATACCCTCATATAACCATGCTTGAGACTCTAAGTTATTTAGTTTTGGAACTTGCTGCTTGTTTTCAGGCTGGGGAACTACATCTGTTTTTTGGAATTGCTGCTGTAGGGTATTAATCCTGGCTGAAATAGTACCTTTGAAACAAGCAAGCATTAAATCTAAAGCTTGACCAAAGGGAAAAGAGTAGTCAGCTAACCAACCAAATAAGAGCCAAAAACATATAGTAGATATCAGAAATAAAACTACTTTAATGTAGTTTAAAAGCCTTATGAAAAAATTATTGTTTGGCTCTAAGTCTATGTTTTGAAGGTCAAGATAATTCTCAACGAAAAAATTGCTTTTCTATGTTTTGTCCAATGACTGTTCCCGAATTTTTGTCAACATTAAGGTTTACGCCTGATTGATTTCTCTGAGAAACATAGGAGGTAATTTGTGTTTTTTGTATGTGTTGATACTGAGTTACCAGTCTTTCGAGATCTTCTTGAAACTTCTTGTCGCACTCAGCTTCACTTAGGATCGCAGCTTCTAAAAGTTTTGGTTCAGAATCCTTGATCTGGAGTTTGTCTTGAAATCGTTTTTCTAAGAAATCTAGAAGATTTGCTCCCGCCTTCTCTAAAGCCCCACCCGAAACTTTATCAATTACCCAAAGTGCAATAGTTGCTGCTTGTAAAGCTAGTACAGATAATTCCATTTTAGTAGTGATTTTGTTAATTATGACTTGATTCACATAGCGGATTATACCAAATAAACATAAAAATTGCAAATGAGTTACCGGATTTAAGTAAATATACGGAAAACTTATGCGTGGAACATAGCTATTTTCTTGGAGAGGCGGAAACTTTTCGTTTATTTCATCACCGAACCCAAGTTCAAGCAACTTTTAGACTGAGTATGTTCGGTGTATCTGCCCTTGGCGCTGGAGGACAAGTATCCTCATGCCGATCGCCCTTTTTACACAAATCGATTGCACATCTGTTATCCTGTCATTGTTACGCGGGGAGGCGTTGCTGAATTGATGTATGATGTAGCGATCAAGAGCCAAAAACATTATTCAAAACAGGATGGAATCTTTAGCTACATTTAATAGTTAGCAGGATATGGGGTGGGAACATC
>NZ_JAMPLN010000067.1:0-14680 GCF_040004035.1 Microcoleus vaginatus FACHB-2002
GCCCCAGCCGCGTTAAAATAGCGGAAACAAACAGACTTGAAATCGTACGCAGCGTCAAAATCCGACAAAATCCGTTCTACCATTAACTTAGTAGCACCGTAGGGATTGATCGGGTTTTGCGGGTGGTCTTCTGTGAGCGGAATTTTCTGCGGTACTCCGTAAGTCGCGCAAGTAGAAGAAAACACAAATTTCTTCACGTCAGCAGCGATCATTGCTTCCAAAAGCGTAATAGTGCCGATGACATTGTTGCGATAATATTTAGCTGGGTCGGTAACAGATTCGCCCACGTAAGCGTATGCAGAAAAGTGCATTACCGCATCAATTTTGTGCGTAGCAAACAGGTTATCGAGAAGAGTTCGATCGTTCGTGTCGCCCACTACTAACTCCACCTGCAAACCCCGATCTACTAAATCTCTGTGACCGTAAACTAAATTATCCAAAATCACCACACCGTAACCGGCGTTTTTCAGCGCTAATACAGCGTGAGAGCCAATATATCCAGCTCCACCCGTCACCAAAATAGTTTGTTTGTCTGCACTCATTTTCTTCTGCCTGTTTTTGTAGCTGGGATTGCCAAGAGCCTTGTTACTTTGAGACTTCCACATCAGACGCTTTCACACTCCGCGTGAGCCGGAGAATTCAAGCGAAATATATAGGCTTTGCTGTGCCCGACGGGACGATCGCACTCCTAAAAAACGCTTTTTACACTCCAGATAGATGCTGACTGTGCAAGTCTTTCTGTTCAATCGATAAACTTGAGGCGACCAATTTGGATATAATCAAATATCCGATTGATTTGATGTCGATCCTCTTCTGAAATTTTATCATCTGACAGGATAGCCGAAGTCAAAACTAAGTGTTCCCTGCGAGTGATCTTGCCAGACGCTACAATCCGATCGACTTTTTGAGAAATTGTTAAGTTCGATTTGTTGTGAGATGTTCGCATTTATTCGATCGCTTTTATGCCAAAATAGTTAAAGCGGATTGCAGTTCTTGACTCAAAAATGATGCGTACCCGACCGCACATCAATTTGCTCAACAGCAGAAATAACGCATCAGAGTTTTATCAGAGTTTTACTTCCCAAGATAGATATGCGGACTTAATAAATCTGCAATCAGCCTTCGGATAGCGTTCAGACTAACTTAATTATATAATATTTTTCCTAGAGAGGCACTTTTCTATGCAGGTTTATCGGCTTCCGGTACTGTCCGACAATTACATTTTCTTGCTGCACGACCCCGATCGCCACACAGCAGCCGTCGTCGATCCAGCACGATCGCAGCCAGTATTAGAGCAACTCCAAGCACTCGGAGCCGAATTAACAGCAATTTTCAATACCCACCACCACAGCGACCACATAGGCGGCAATCAGGAACTGATCGATCGCTTTCCCCAAATTAAAGTTTACGGTGGCGCCGAAGATAGAGGCAGAATTCCCGGACAGCAAGTGTTTTTACAAGCGGGCGATCGAGTTTCTTTCGCCAACAGAACCGCCGAAGTCTTCTTCCTACCCGGCCACACAAAAGCTCACATCGCCTACTATTTCCCCCCCAGCAACCCCAGCGAAATCGGCGAATTGTTCTGCGGCGACACCTTATTTGCTGGAGGCTGCGGCAGGCTCAAAGAAGGCACTCCCGCCCAAATGTTAGCCTCTCTGGGACAACTGCGAAACTTGCCAGACAATACCAGAGTTTGGTGCGCCCACGAATACACGCTGAACAACCTGCAATTTGCCTTGAGTGTGGATGGCGACAATCCCGATTTACAGCAGCGCTTCGCCGAAGTCAAGGAAGCGCGCAGTCGATCGCAACCTACAATACCATCATCGATCGGCCTCGAAAAAAGCACAAACCCATTTTTGCGCTGGGACTTTCCCACGATCCAATCAGCCACCAACACCCGCGATCCAGTGCAAACCTTCGCTCGATTGCGCGGCATGAAAGACCAATTTTGACCTTAACGTTTTGGTTGTTTCAGGTAACTCTTAAACTTGAGGATCGGTTCGCTCAACCACCTGTCAAGTCTTTTGTATTTTAGGTGAAAGCTCGACAGCCCCTTAAAATTATTTGGAATTTTTTTCAGTTCGTCCTTAAACGGTGTCTGAGACAACATATCGAGCCATAATGGATTGGGGGCAGTGCTTTCCCAGGGTTTCGGTCTTGACATAAAGTGCATCACTTTACTTGACATATCATCAGTCTTGTGGTTATTCCATATTTGGTCTAATTGCTTCCACCTTCCCACTAAAACTGAATTTAATGCACCTTGATCGCGATCGCCCCAAACGTGGGTTCTAGCATTTTGGAGCAACTTTTCCGACAGTTGCTCTTCCTCCCAAAGCTTCATGTTGTAAACTAAAACACCACTATTGAAATAAGGGTTTCGATCTTGATAATTGTTGAGATTTCCCCAGAAGTTGGCTGCGGCTGCTATCGGCAGAGTTGGAAAATATAGGTTCCACAGCGGCTCTAAGCTGCCCAGAACGATCGTATCGCTGTCGAGCCAAATCAGCCTTTCTGTTTCTTTGGTATATTTTTGCGGCTCCAATTTAACGTAAGGAAGTTTAGAACCTGATATCGAAAGAAGTTGGTCGTAATTAGATTGCAATTCTTGCCAATCAATCTTGTATTTGCAGCAATTCTGTAACTGTTCCTTTTTGTGTGGCTCTATCCTAGTAGATACAATGCTAATTTTTACAGGCTGCTCTCCAGATTGGCTAACATTCAGATCTACAGACTTGAGAAGTGCTGCTAACCCCAGAATATAGGTGCGATCGGCTGCTGTGAATATGTGCATAGGATTAAATTTGTGAGATGAATGGCAAACGTGACACAAACGTTGGGACTGGAGGAAGTAGGCGACCCTGTATTGAGGAAAATGCGATCGCCAATCTACCGTTGAGACGAACAAAATCTTGCCTAAATTGCGGGTTAGATTTACACAAAGAAACGGGGTTTCTAAGTAGGTAGGCGCGAATAAAGTTTATAATGTAACAGAATGTAAGGCGGGCGTAACAAAAGCGATTGCTTCGTTTCACTCCCTGCAAGAGAGGGGTTATGTATTTTCAAGCTTCATCTACTTATTTACCTGTCTGCAAGTGCCATCTGTGCGCGCCCGAAAACGAGCAACACCCATTGGTAATATGCAGCAACGCGAAAAATAATGAGACGGACTAACCTGGCATTTGAAACAGCCAGAAAATTCCCCGTCGCCTGTGCTCAATCCCGCAACTGGTTCAGACGTGGGACTCTACGATAAAATAAATTGTCTAGATATCGATATTACCGCAGAACGATCGACATCCATCTTAGGTTTGAAGTGTCACCCTGCTCAAATCAAAAGTTCCTCTGTTATTTCCCTATTATTGATCGCGATTTGCTTTGCCCAAAGTAAAATGAGCGTTGTTAGAAACCGATGCAAAACCCACGCAATACTGAACCCCAAGCAAAAATCGACCCCTCTGTTTCAACGGATTCTAACAAAGCCTTCTACCCAGCCCCGCCTTTGCCAACTGATGTAGGGATGGTTCTGCAATTGGCAGATGGCAGCATTCAGGGGTGCAATTCTCACGCCCAGGATCTGTTGGGGATGACAGCAGAACAGATGCTCTTATGCACTTCAATCAACAGTCGGTGGCAGACTCTGCGTGAAGATGGCTCGGATTTTCCCGGCGAGACACATCCGGCGATGGTGGCGCTGCAAACCGGGCAACCATGTTTAAATGTCATCATGGGCTTCGATCGGCCACAGGGAGAATTGATTTGGTTGACACTCAATTCTCAACCTTTATTTCAGCGAGATCGATCGACTCCCTATGCGGTAGTAACAACCTTCACTCCTATCGCTCAACCTCAGCCAGAACCAGTCTGTAACGCGCCCGCGCCACAACTGTCAGACACCCTCGAAAGTATTTCGGACGGGTTCTTTGCTTTGGATCGAGACTGGCGATTTACCTACCTCAATTCGCAAGCGGCGCGGTGGCTGAATCGACCCTCGAAAGATTTGATTGGCAACAGGATTTGGGAAGAGTTTCCCGAATCAGTGGGCAGTTTGTTTGAGCAGGAATATCGCCACGCCGCCACGTTCCAAGTTACGGTTAGTTTTGAATCTTTTTATCCGCCACTCAATGCTTGGTATGCGGTACGAGCTTATCCCATCCCATCGGGACTTGCCGTTTATTTTCAAGATGTGACTCAGCAGAAGGCGGATCGGGCTGTTTTTATTCAACAAGCGCAAACGGCACATCAACAACTAGCAGAAATCGAGGCGATTTATGCTAGTGCGCCGATCGGACTTTGCTTCCTCGATACTGAGTTGCGGTTTGTCCGCCTCAACGATCGGCTAGCAGAAATTAACGGAGTTCCAGCCGCCGCCCACATCGGCAAAACATTGCGCGAAATCTTACCAGAAATGGCAGATGATTTAGAGCCGCTTTACCAACAAGTTATTGAAACTAAAGTTCCTCTCAAACAGCTCGAAGTTCGCGGGACGAACTCAGCACAGCCGGGAGTCGAACAGGATTGGCTGTTGAGTGTCTATCCACTGACAGCCGAGGACGATCGCGTTTTGGGCGTGAATGTGACGGTGCAGGAAATTACCGCTCGCAAAGCTACCCAAAAAGAAATTCAACGGCTCAACCAGGAACTAGAGCGACGAGTTAATGAACTGCAATCGATACTTGATGCTGTACCCGTTGGCATTACGATCGCCGACGACCCACAGTGTCAAGTAATTCGCGCTAACCGGTTTGCCCTGTCGATGTTGCAAGTGCCGGCCGATACCAATGTTTCTGGAACCGGAGAGCAAGCGGCAGTCCTTCCGTTTAGGCGACTCCGCAACGGAGAAGAAATTCCGGGAGAACAACTCCCCATGCAACTGGCCGTGGCTTCCGGCGTCCCAGTGCGAGATATGGAAATTCAAATGGTGCGCGAGGACGGAGTGGCCTTTGATTGGTTGGTGAATGCGGTGCCGTTATTTGACGAACAAGGCGCAGTTCGTGGCTGTGTGGCGGCCTTTATGGATATTAGCGATCGCAAACAAGCTCTTGCTGCTTTGCACCGCTCTGAAGAACGCTATCGCACTTTGTTTGAGTCCCTAGACGAAGGCTTTTGCATCATCGAAATGCTGTTTGACGAAAACGACAAGCCGATCGATTACCGCTTTTTAGAAGTCAATCCGGCTTTCGAGAAGCAAACCGGACTCGAACAAGCTGCGGGTAAAACGGCGCGACAACTCATTCCGGATCTCGAAGATTATTGGTTTGAGATGTACGGCAAAGTCGCGCTGACAGGGGAACCCCTGCGCTTGGAGCAGGGATCGGAAGCCCTCAACCGCTGGTTTGAGGTTTCGGCGTTCCGCACTCCTGAGCCGCAGAGCCGAAAAGTCGCCTTACTTTTCAAAGAAATCAGTGAGCGCAAACAATCGGAGAATCTCCTGCAGCAACAGGAAGAACAACTGCGGCTGTTCGTCAAACATTCGCCTGCGGGGGTGGCGATGTTTGACCGCCAGATGCGGTATATGCTGGTGAGCGACCGCTGGCTGGCAAGTTACGGGCTCGGCGATCAAAACATTGTGGGCCGCTCCCACTACGACATCTTTCCGAATTTGCCCGAGCATTTCAAACAAATCCACCAGCGCTGTCTGGCGGGAGAAGTCGAAACCTGCCAAGAAGATCGGTTTCCCCGCCCT
Organism: Microcoleus vaginatus FACHB-2002; assembly: GCF_040004035.1. Taxonomy (GTDB): domain Bacteria; phylum Cyanobacteriota; class Cyanobacteriia; order Cyanobacteriales; family Microcoleaceae; genus Microcoleus; species Microcoleus vaginatus_C. The sequence continues at coordinate 5,690 of NZ_JAMPLN010000067.1, forward strand.
GATGGCTTAATCGACTGGGTGCGCTGGGAAATTCACCCTTGGCGAACCAACACCAATGAGATTGGCGGCATCATGATTTTTTGCGAAATCATCACCGAGCGCAAAAACGCTGAAATCGCTCTGCAAGCGGCCTCCCAGCAAGTCAGCAATATTATAGAAAGTATTACCGATGCCTTTATGGCGATCGATTCACAATGGCGCTATACCTACGTTAATGCCACAGCCGAAAAACTGCTTTCTCGATCGAGAGCCGACTTGTTAGGTCGATCGATCTGGGAGGTATTCCCCGCCGAGGGAGAATCCAATTCAAGGGCATATCAAGAATTTCATCGAGTCGTTAACGAGCAAGTTTCTGTCAAATTTGAAGAGTTTTCCCCGTCGCTCCAGATGTATATAGAAGTGAGCGCCTATCCAGCGGCAGAAGGACTTACGGCTTATTGGAGCGATATTAGCGATCGCAAACGCACTGAAGAAGAACTGCGGCAAAAAAATGCGATTTTGAACGTAATTAACGAGTCAGCACCCACGCCAATTTTTGTCAAAAATCGAGAAGGACAGATTATTTATGCAAATCCAGCCACGCTGGAAATAATGGGCAAATCTGCTTCTGAAGTAATTGGTGGTCGCGATCTGGATTTATACCCAGTAGAAGAACTTGCAGTCACAGTCACGGAAAACGATCGGCGCATTATGGAATCCGGCCAAACAGAAGTCCTCGAAGAATCTCACGATGGCATTCGGACATTTCTGGTAATGAAAGCTCCCTACCGCAATCAGGCGGGAGAAGTCATCGGCTTGATTGGCATCTCAAGCGACATCACAAATCGCAAACGAGCAGAAGTCGCCCTGCAAGAACAAACTAAGTTACTGCAAGTAATTATTGACAGCATTGGTGATGGTTTGATTTTGGCCAACCAACAAGGGGATTTGGTGTTGTTTAACCGAGCCGCCGTAGGCATATTCGGCCCGCTATCGAATGAAAAATCTTGTGAGGAATGGTCGAGAACATACGGACTATTTTTGGCCGACCAAAAAACCTTCTTCCCCGACGCTGAACTACCTCTAGCTAGAGCAATCAAAGGTGAATATGTCAATGATGTAGAGGTATTTGTCCGCCGCGAAGATTCCGAAGGTCGCTGGATCAGTATCAGCGGTTATCCGGTAGTTGATACTAGCAGCGAAATCAAAGGCGGAGTCATTGTCTGTCGGGATATCACAGAACGCAAACAAGCCGAAGCAGCGCTGCAAGAAAGCGAAGAACGATTCCGCAATATGGCTAACAACGCTCCTTTTATGGTCTGGGTAACAGACTCCACAGGCTATTGCACTTTCTTGAGCGAAAGCTGGTATGAATTCACAGGTCAAACGGAGGAAACTGGTTTGGGATTCGGTTGGGTAAACGCGGCGCATCCAGAAGACCGAGAACAGGTCAAAAAAGCATTTTTGATGGCCAACGAACGCCAGGAACCGTACCGCCTAGAATTTCGCGTCGGGCGCAAGGATGGCGGATATTCTTGGGCGATGGATGCGGCGGCTCCCCGATTTTCCGAAAGCGGACAATTTGAGGGTTATATCGGCTCTGTAATCGACATTACAGAGCGCAAACAAGTGGAAACCGAGCGTGATATGGTTCTTAAATTAGAACAAACTGCCCGCACGGAAGCCGAGCGAGCTAACCGCATTAAAGACGAGTTTCTGGCGGTGCTTTCTCACGAGTTGCGATCGCCCCTGAATCCGATTTTAGGCTGGTCGCAACTCCTCGTCGGCGGCAAGCTGAAGCCGAGTCAAACTGCGAAGGCCTTTGAGACGATTGAGCGCAACGCCAGACTGCAATCTCAATTAATCGAAGACTTGCTTGACGTGTCTCGGATTCTGCAAGGAAAACTCAGATTGAATGTGGCTCCGATGAATCTGGCAACCATTATTCCGTCTGCTGTGGAAACCGTGCAATTAGCAGCAGAAGCTAAAAAAATTCAAATCCAAACAATCTTAAATCCCGAGGTCGGGCAAGTTCTCGGCGATACAAGTCGCTTGCAACAAATTGTGTGGAATTTGTTATCAAATGCGGTGAAGTTCACGCCAGAAGGGGGTCGAGTAGAAGTTCGATTAGGGCAAATCGAACACGAAGCTCAAATTCAAGTCACCGACACGGGTAAAGGCATTATTCCCGATTTCTTGCCTTATGTTTTTGACCATTTCCGACAAGAAGATGGCGCTACAACGCGCAAATTTGGCGGTTTGGGACTGGGATTGGCGATCGTCCGCCAACTGATCGAACTTCACGGCGGAACGGTGTTTGCAGAAAGCGCAGGAGAAGGTCAAGGAGCGACGTTTACGGTGAGATTACCGCTATTAAATGATGATTCTAGAAGGCAGGAGGAGGAAGCCTTCAATGGGGCTGCTAGTCCCGATCTCTCATCCAGGCCGCTAGCTGGATTGAGAATTTTGGTGGTAGATGATGAACTCGACTCGCGAGATTTTGTCGCTTTCGTGCTTGAGGAAGCGGGTGCAGAGGTGATTTCCCTGTCGTCTGCTGCTGAGGCGCTACAGTCGATCGAACAAACTGCACCGGATTTGCTCGTCAGCGACATCGGAATGCCCCTGATGGACGGATATATGTTGATAAATCGCATCCGCACTCAGCTTGCGCCTGAGTATCGGCAGTTGTTGGCGATCGCCTTAACGGCCTATGCTGGAGAAGCGAACGAGCGCCAAGTTTTGCAAGCCGGATTTGACAAACACTTAGCCAAGCCGATCGATCCGACCCAGTTAGTTGCTACTGTAGCGCGATCGATCGCCCAGCGCCTTGAAAATAAAGCCTGAGTGCTCGGTAAGACATTGCACTGTAGTTGATTTGGCTCATTACAGCACCCCGGTTTTGCGTAATTTCAAACTGAATTTGCCCGTTAAAAATATTATCCCTGTTTCTTCCCTCGAACCTCGAATCTCGAACCTCGAATCTCAACATCCATCCGTTACATCCGTTATATCCGTTACATCCGTTACCAAATCCGTTGCCGAACTTCCTTGCGATCGCCCCTCAAACTTCGCTATTATAAAAAGTTGCAGTTAAAACCCCACAACCCACGATCATGGCCAAGCGCGTCCAATTAGTTTTAAATAAAGATGTCAGCAAACTCGGCAAAGCTGGCGACGTAGTAGAAGTAGCCCCAGGCTACGCCCGCAACTACCTAGTACCCCAAGGAATGGGATTTAGAGCCACTCCGGGCATTCTGAAGCAAGCAGAGCGCCGCCGTGAAGAAGAAAGACTGCGCCAGCTAGAGCTCAAGCAGCAAGCTGAAGTCCGCAAAACCGCCCTCCAATCGGCTGGGCCTTTCATCATCTCCAAGCAAGTTGGCGAAGCTGACGCGATTTTTGGTACTGTCACCAACCAAGAAGTAGCAGAACTGATTTTCAACTCTACCAGTCAAGAAGTCGATCGGCGCGGCATCACTCTGCCCGAAATTCGCCAAACTGGTACATACAAAGCTGAAATCAAACTACACGCAGAAGTTACCGCCGAAGTTGATATTCAAGTTGTTCCGATGTAATTAAGAGTTATCAGTCATCAGTCATCAGTCATTAGTTGTTAGTCATTAGTCATTAGCTAACAACTAAGCACTGCTAACTTGCAAAGTGAGTTACGCTAACTTACACATGGAGAACTGATTACTAATAAGTGACCACTAATAACTAATGACTGAGAAATATTGACTAATGAGCGATTTGATGCCGACAAATATAGAGGCAGAAGAAGCAATTTTGGGCGGGATTTTAATTGACCCCGAAGCTATTTCCCGAATTGCCGAACTGCTGCGGCCGGAGTTTTTTGCCATCACCGCTCATCAAGTCATTTATCGATCGGCATTAGGGCTATTTTTACAGGGCCAACCTACCGATTTAATGACGGTAACAACTGCGCTAACCGACCGCAACCAGTTAGAGCAAGTAGGAGGACTAACTAAATTAGCACAATTAGTCGATCGCACAGTTTCCGCAGTCAACATCGACCAATATGCAGTTTTAGTTGAAGACAAATACCAGCGCCGCAAATTAATCGAAGCTGGCAACAACATAGTACAATTGGGTTACGAGACGGCAACACCACTGGAAACAGTCTTAGACCGCGCCGAACAAGAAATTTTCAGCATAACTCAAGAACGTCCGCAACAGGATTTAGTGTCGATCGGCGAAACATTAAACCAAACATTTCAAGACCTAGAAAATCGCAATGAAGGCCTGACACTTCCCGGCATTCCCTGCGGTTTTTACGACTTAGATGCTATGACAGGAGGCTTTCAGCGATCGGATTTAATCATCGTTGCAGCCAGGCCGGCGATGGGAAAGTGCTGTACAGATGAGTCAGTTATAGTACAAAGCGATGGAAGCCTTGTTACCATTGAAGAAATCTATCAAAAACGTCAAGCTGAATTACTAACATTAGGAGAAGATTGGCAATTTCACCTAACTAGACCATCAGGTTTTATAGATGATGGAATTAAGCCTGTATTTCGGGTAACAACAAGGCTGGGACGTTTTATAGAAACTACCATTACGCACCCATTTTTAACAATTAAGGGATGGCGGCAGTTGGCCGAAATACAAGCAGGCGATAAAATTGCTGTCCCCCGCAGGATGAATGTTTTTGGTAAAGAAACCATCCGAAACTGTGAAGTTAAATTATTGGCTTATCTAATTGGCGATGGGTGTTTGACACGCAGCGCGCCGAAGTTCACCAATGGAAATACTGCTATACTACAAGATTTTGCTGAAGCTGCTACTAGCTTCGGAGGTCTTAAACTGCGATTCCGCGAGCAAGGGAAGCGCACACCAGAATATTGTATAATGGGCGAGCGAGAAAGTTACACAGATAGTATAAAAAACTTTGGTTATAATTTAGAAATAATCCTTTTAAAACGAAATTTTGACTCTAAAAAATTAGCGCTAGAATTGGAAGTTCCACCGCGATTAGTCCGGTCTTGGGTGGAAGGAATAGCATTTCCCAATCAAGAATTATTTAGTGGCATTTGCAGAGTTTTAAGAGTAGATCCAGAACACCTAGCCGATGAGGGAATGGATGTTATTAATACAAGTCATAAAAATCCCCTTAGAAATTGGTTAGAAAAGTTAGGTCTGATGGGAAAAAATGCTCATGAGAAAACAGTACCAGAAATAGTTTTTAAATTGGAGCGATCGCAAGTTGCCCTTTTTCTCAACCGCCTCTTTTCAACAGACGGCTGGGCAACCCTACTTACCAGCGGTCAATCTCAACTAGGCTACTGTTCTGTCAGCGAAGGACTAGCCAGACACGTCCAGCATCTACTGCTGAGATTTGGCATCATTGCCGCCCTCAAAAAGCGTTCTGTCAAATACAAAAATACTCGTAGACCAGCTTGGCAAATCGATATTACTGACGCAAAATCAATTAAAACATTCATATCAGAAATTGGCATTTTTGGCAAAGAGGTAGCCTTATTCCAAGTAAAAGAAGCATTAGAAAATAAAGAATACCAAACTAGCCGCGATTTAATTCCTGTCGAGGCGTGGGAATACCTAGCCTTAGCCAAAGGCAACGAATCTTGGGCATCCTTAGCAAAACGCGCAGGTATCAAAGGTCATTCAAATATCCACGTTGGTAAACGTGCGCTGTCCAGGGAAAGATTTTTAGTTTTAGCAACGGCTTTAGATAATTTGTGGCTGAAACAACTGGCAGATAGCGAGGTTTACTGGGATGAAATAGTTTCTATCGAACCGATGGGAAACAAGCAAGTCTACGATTTAACTATCCCGGAGACGCACAATTTTGTGGCTAACGATATCTGCGTTCACAATACAGCTTTCTGTACCAACATCGCCCACCACATCGCCGCTGGACAGCAAAAATTGCCCGTTGCCGTTTTCAGCTTAGAAATGTCGAAAGAACAGCTAGTGCAGCGTATCCTGTCCAGCGAAGCCAAAATAGAAAGCAACCGATTGCGATCGGGTAGAATCAGTCAAAACGAATGGGAACCAATCAGTACAGCCATTGGCAATTTATCAGAACTGCCGCTGTTTATTGACGATACTCCCAATATTACCGTCACAGAAATACGATCGAAAGTCCGCCGCCTCCAAGCAGAACAAGGCGGAACCCTAGGATTAGTCTTGCTAGATTACCTGCAATTAATGGAAGGTACCAGCGACAACCGCGTGCAAGAACTATCTCGAATTACCAGAAGTCTTAAAGGTTTAGCCCGCGAACTCAATGTGCCTATCATTGCCTTATCTCAGTTGAGTCGGGGTGTGGAAGCGAGGACAAACAAGCGGCCCATGATGTCTGATTTACGCGAAAGCGGCTGCTTAACAGGTGATAGTTTGGTAATGCTAGCAGATACTGGTGTGCGCGTACCAATTCGTGAATTAGTAGGGAAATCAGGCTTCACAGTTTGGGCGCTCAATGAAGCCACCATGCAGTTAGAAAAAGCCGTTGTTAGCAATGCCTTTGCTACAGGTGTTAAGCCTGTACTACGACTGCAAACTCGTTTGGGACGGGCAATTAGAGCCACTGGCAATCATAAGTTCTTAACCATTCACGGTTGGCGACGATTGGACGAGTTAAAAATAGGCGATCGCATTGCCCTACCTAGATACATATCAAGTTCCTTCATCCAATCGATGGACAATGCCGAAATAGCCTTGCTAGGACACATGATTGGAGACGGATGTACTCTACCTCGACACGTTATTCAATACACTACTAGAGAGGAAGATTTAGCCAATACAGTTGCAAATCTTGCAATAGAAGTCTTTGGAGAGCGAATCATACCTCGTATTTGTAAAGAACGTGATTGGTATCAAGTTTATCTTCCTGCCGCCTATCATCTCACACATAATGTGAGGAATCCTGTAACTGAATGGCTAGATGCTTTAGGTGTTTTTGGTCTGCGTTCTCACCAGAAGTTTGTCCCTAATCAAATATTTGAGCAGCCTCAAGAAGCAATAGCTTTATTTTTACGCCATCTTTGGTGTACTGATGGTTGCATAAAAACAGGTAGGAGTAGATGTCATTACCCTAGTGTTTACTATGCTTCCAGTAGTGAAAAATTGGCAAGAGATGTTCAGTCACTCTTACTCAGACTTGGTATCAATGCCCGCTTATTTTTAAGCCCCCAGCCAGGGAAAGGGCGAGATCAACATCAAGTTTGGGTTACTGGAAGACCTGATTTAGATAGGTTTATTCACTTGATTGGTGCAGTAGGTAACTACAAACAGCAAGCTCTGACAGAAATTGCAGAATACATTGAAATTCGTTCTAGCAATACTAATAGAGATGTCATACCGCGTGAAGTGTGGAAGATGTATGCTGTTCCTGCTATGCAGCAATTTGGTTTAACTACACGCCAGATGCAAGCACAGCTTGGCAACTTGTATTGTGGTACAACCCTTTACAAACACAATCTCGGTCGGGAACGAGCATTGAGATTAGCTACAATTGTTAACTCTGATGAACTTGCCCTTTTATCTAAGAGCGATATTTACTGGGATGAAATCGCCTCAATAGAAATTGATGGCGAAGCTGAGGTTTACGATTTAACAGTGCCTGCACTGCATAATTTTGTCGCTAATGACATCATAGTTCACAACTCGATCGAGCAAGACGCGGATTTAGTCATTATGCTCTACCGCGATGAATATTACAACCCTGATTCGCCCGATCGCGGAATTGCAGAAGTAATTATTACCAAACACAGAAACGGCCCCACAGGAATCATCAAACTATTATTTGACGCCCAATATACCTGCTTTCGCAATCTGGCATCTCCGAAGCGATCGTAAATCAACCAGAACATACACAAAAACCCGGTTTCTTAAAAAAAACCGGGTTTCTAAACACCGTAAAAATTTTACGTTGAATTAGATTGAGCTACTTAGCCAGCGATTTTCAACAATTCCACATCAAAAATCAGCGTAGCATTAGGAGGAATAACCCCGCCCGCACCGCGAGCACCGTAACCGAGGTCAGGGGGAATAATCAACTTGCGGCGGTCTCCAACTTTCATCGTACCGACACCTTCATCCCAACCCTTAATTACTTGACCCACGCCAATTTGGAACTCAAAAGGAGAATTGCGATCGCGCGAACTGTCAAACTTCGTGCCATCCTCCAAAGTTCCAGTGTAGTGCACCACAACCTTCTGCCCGGTTTTGGGAGTCGCCCCATTACCCTCTTTCAATTCAACATATTTTAGACCGGAATCGGTGGTGACAGTTTTCTCAGTATTATCAGTCATGTTATTGCCAGCGATAGTAGCTGGTACCTCTGGTAAAGTAGCATCAGCTACTAGCAAGCTATTTTCATTCAAAGACGGCGCTGACAACTTCTCAATAGCAGTCTCGGGTAAAAGATTGTTCAATTCGGCTGCAACTGCTTGGGACCCAGAACCGCCCATTTGAGCGACTATCAAAAACAAAAAGCAAACCAGCATTACTCCCAAGCTGACTAGAACTCCTCGCAAAATTAATCCTCCTGATACTTTTAACCGCGATATCTCAGATATCTAAGACATCTAGTACAACAAGAACTACCAAATTTTATCTGAACTTTTCCACCAAAAAAGGGCAGGTGCCAGATAATTTTCAAGGCAAAAGTATGAAGTCAAAATGTTTGTAATTCTACATAAATGGCTTCTACATAAGTGCCTTTTTTAGCCTTCTGCCTTCGGGTGACAATCTTATCACAAGATAGCAGCGAACTTCTCGCGCGCGTTAGCGTTAGCTTTCGCGATCCGAAGGAAAGCCCGCCCCTTGTATCTTAAAAGAGTGAGGACGGTCGATCGCCACGTCATTGATTCGATCATACCGACAATCAGGCGATTGAGCCGACAATCAGTCGCTCGTACCGACAATCAGTCGCTCGTACCGACAATCAGTCGCTCGTACCGACAATCAGTCGCTCGTACCGATCATCGGTCGCTCGTACCGATCATCGGTCGCTCGTAGCGACAAATGGGT
>NZ_JAMPLN010000068.1:0-14617 GCF_040004035.1 Microcoleus vaginatus FACHB-2002
CCATTTCATCTATTATCCCGGCTACTATTCCCAAGTGGTCTAAATTTACGATATTTATCCCCGATAATGGCTGGTTCATGATTTTTAGAGTTGCTTTACTGCAGAAATCTATTCTACACTAAAAACTCCCAAACGATTGCCGTGCAATCGTTTGGGAGTTTTGTGTTCCCGAATTTATCTTCCTTTCCTTCTGCTTGAATATCTGCGGAATGTGGGTTAAATGATATTGAGCATGATTTTAGTGCATTAAAGAGAGCTATAATGTATTCGCATTCTGCCACATCTCTTGATGAGATTATTCGCGCTTATTGTGCAAGTTAGTGTCTCATTTTTATTTGAAATAACTATAATTGCCCTAAAAACAATTGTAGGGCGAGCCAAGCCCACCCTACAAATCAGATTAAATCAGGTAACACATTAATAAGTTTCAACGTGCCAACGGTGCTCTTTCTTCAACTGTTTCTGATAGGCAGCCCACTCAACACCGTGCTTGCTAGACGCGGCCGACATTCCCTCATCAATTCCGCCTTCCATACCCTTCAAACCGCAGATATAAGTGTGAGTATTCGGTTTTTGAACCAATTCCCACAATTGGTCTGCGTTCTCTTGAATCCGGTTTTGAATGTACATCTTGCCGCCGTCAACATTCTTTTGCTCGCGGCTGATGGCATAAGTCAAGCGGAAATTATCGGGGAACTCGCGCTGCAATTGCTCCAACTCTTCCTTATAGAGAATGTTGGGAGTGTAAGCAACTCCAAAGAACAGCCAAGCTAAACCTCTGAACTTGTAATCTGGATTGTTTTCTTTAAACATCCGCCACAAATAAGCCCGGAAAGGAGCAATACCCGTACCGGTAGCCATCATAATAATGGTGGCTTCTTCGTCGTCGGGTAACAGCATTTCCTTGCCTACGGGGCCGGTGATTTTGACATCATCTCCAGGTTGCAAACCGGTGAGAAAAGTCGAACAAACACCAAAGACTTTTTCACCGGTTTCTGGGCTTTTGTACTCTAGGCGGCGGACGCACAGAGAGACTGTTTTGTCGTCTACATCGTCTCCGTGACGGGTGGAGGCGATCGAATACAGCCGAATTTTGTGAGGTTTGCCGTTTTTATCTGTGCCATCGGGAATAATCCCGATACTTTGACCTTCGAGATAGTGCAAATTGCCTCCAGAAATGTCAAATTTGACGTGACGGACTGTACCCTCGCCGCCTTCTCTGACCAATTCTTCTGTAGAAATGCACTTACCAATATAGGGATTGGCCGGCTTGTAGAGGTTAACAGGAACCTGAACTTTTTCCTTGGCTTGAGTCATGGGCTTAGTTTCTTCTCCAGATTTCTGACTCTGTAGCCCTGCTTCTGGTGCGACTTTGCCATTTGTTTCGGGAGCGCTGTTTGAAGGGCGGATGCTGACAATTCTTCCACCCATGCGAGCAATTCTACGCATTTCCTGATTCATGCGATCGTACGGCACGGAGATAAATACGCTGCCGCTACGGCGAATCGGGTTACTTATTTGGTCAGTTGCTTGGCTCTGACGCATACCCTCCACTTCGTAAACAAAGATGCGGCTGCCTGATTCTGAGTTGGCCGCCACACCAGATATGCTTGGGCTGTACATTGGTTGATTTTCCTTCACGATACAGAGTTATAAAGAAAGAGAATGTGACGTTAGACTCAATTTACTTTTTTCTTAAGGCCATCGGGACTAATTGGCCTCGCCAATTTTTGGGCCTCGCCACGCCGGCGGGAAGGTTGAAGTTGCGATCGCTCGCGTATCAAATCCCTACTAGCCGAACGCCGCGCTCACCGAGCCCTATTGCGTTCGGCTGTTGACCTATAGCTATTGTTGTCTGCGTACTGCCAATATTTTACCCGATCGGGGGATCTGCCCCGATATGTCCTTCTGATTTGGGGAGCGCCCCACCAGAGAAAGGAAGATTCGAGCAGTTTAATGAGGTTGAGCTTGTAGGGGGCGGACGCATTCTGGTAAGATTAACCGCTAAAGTTAGTATTAATTACTTGCCTTGAAGATTGCTTGGGTCTTTCCGGGCAGGCAGTCAACTCACTGCTGTATGCTGGTGAGAACTCGATCCTCTCGGGGTAGCAAAGCAGCACAAAGCCTGCTTGCCGCTACCTGCGGGCTGAAATTTTGTGGAATCTAGACTTGAGTTAGTTAGTAAACAGTGATTTTGTTAGAGGGAAACTATGACCAGTAAGCCGGATCGCGTGGTTTTAATTGGCGTTGCCGGAGATTCCGGATGCGGAAAATCTACTTTTTTACGCCGATTGACAGATTTGTTCGGGGAAGATTTCGTGACTGTAATCTGCCTTGACGACTATCACAGTCTCGATCGCAAGCAGCGCAAGGAAACAGGGATTACAGCCCTGGACCCCAGAGCGAACAATTTTGACCTGATGGCCGAGCAAATGAAGGCGCTCAAAGAAGGTCACGCGATCGACAAGCCGATCTACAACCACGAAACCGGTATGATCGACCCGCCCGAAAGGGTAGAGCCGAATCACGTGATTGTGATTGAGGGGCTGCATCCCCTGTACGACGAGCGAGTTCGATCGCTCCTCGACTTCAGCGTCTACCTCGACATCAGCGACGAGGTAAAAATTGCTTGGAAAATCCAGCGCGACATGGCGGAACGGGGCCACCGTTACGAAGACGTGCTGTTTGCGATCAATGCTCGCAAACCGGACTTTACCGCCTACATCGACCCGCAAAAGCAATATGCTGATGTGGTAATTCAAGTGTTGCCGACCAACTTGATTAAAGATGACAAAGAGCGGAAAGTTCTGCGTGTGCAGATGATCCAGCGCGAAGGCATCGCCAATTTTGAGCCTGCGTATTTGTTTGACGAAGGTTCAACAATTAACTGGGTTCCTTGCGGCCGCAAGCTGACTTGTTCCTATCCCGGAATTAAGATGTACTACGGGCCTGATGCTTTCTACGGTCACGAAGTCTCGATTTTGGAAGTAGATGGTCAATTCGAGAATCTCGAAGAAGTTATTTACATCGAAAGCCATTTGAGCAAGACTTCTGCGAAGTATGAAGGCGAGTTAACTCACCTGTTACTCCAGCACCGCGAATATCCTGGTTCTAACAATGGAACTGGTTTGTTCCAAGTGTTAGTCGGATTGAAGATGCGGGCGACTTACGAGAAGTTGACTGCAAAAGAAGCGAAAGTGGCTATGAGTGTTTAGAACGCAGACATGAAAGATTTGAGAGGCGCGATCGCGCCTCTTTTTTTGTGGAGAAATGAACCGCAGAGGGCGCAGAGGGCGCAGAGTAGAGTTAGGGGAGGGTGTTTGGAAGTAGAGATTTTAAGAAGGTTTTTCCGGCTTCATTGAGGTCGCTATCTAGGGAAAAAGTTAGACTGCGAACTCGGATATCGTCATTTTTTATATCTAGTGGCTGTTTGAGGTTTTGCGGGTAGACGAGAATTGCATTTTGGCACTTTAACGCATTTGCGTAAGCAACTATTTGATGAATGTCATTATTGGCTACTTTATCGGGAGCTTTGTATTTTGTATCGAGGACGTATTGGATTTTTTTTGTTTCACTATCGCTTAGGAGTAAGTCAATCCGATCGAAATAGTTTTGGTCATGTGTGACTCGGTGTTGTTGTTTGACAAAAAAGCCTTTTGGTGTATTTGCTTTGAGCCATTCAGCGACAAATTGTTCATATAAATTGGCCATGTCTATGAGAAAAGGGAGCATTTCGCGATCGCCTGTTTCGTGACTCGGCCCTGTGTTATCTAAAAAGAATCGACATAAGGCGTGTAAAAGTTGATAATCTTGATTCAAACGGTGATAATTTCTATCAATACAAGCTTTTGATTTAAAAGGTTTTAATGTAACAAATCCTTGGAGGGCGTGAAAGACTTTTCGCACTGTGGATGAAACAGATTCACCGCACAAACCGCTGCGGCCAATGATGAAAAGTGTCCAAGCGAGTATTTGATTGTCTTCGATGTCGCCTGTTTGTTCGTTATAGTGGCATTTTAGTTTAACATCCCAAGGTTTTTGCAGGGCTGACCGCAAATCGACGCGACCGCGAATGTAGGCGAGTCTTTCGGTTTTGGATAAGTAATCGCGATATAATCCTTTGCGACAGCGTTCTAGAATTTTATGGGCAAGAAGGTTAGCTAATTTTTCGTAAGTTTCTTCTAAAAATTGGCACTGAATCGCTCCTTGGGGAAATTTTATCTTAAGGTTGTAGGCATAGTCAAGCATTCCGAAGAGGTTGTTTATGGGAACCTTGGGGCGGATGGCGATGTGAAATTCTGGACTGATGGGAATGTTGCCCACTCTGCCTTTAGATTTTAAGTGCCATTGATATTTTGTTTTAGGGTTGGGAAATTCTATCTCAATTTCCTTGGCATAATTATGGTATATTTCCTGTCCGACTGATTGGGGGATTGAGTCTTGTTCAAAAGTTGCTAATTGATATTCTGTAAGTTCGATAATTCGGCGGGATTCTGGTTTCATAATTGTGGTGGATGCAGTAACGCCACTGCATCGGCGTTAATGACGGCGTTAGATTGTCAATAGCCCAATTTTGTCTTGATATTATCCCAGATAAACTCATCCATTTTTGCCTGATTATCAAAGAAGTATTCTTCGAGGTATGGCTCAATTTCCATTTGCCAAATATCTTGGATATCTTCAACTAAGTTTTTTGTCAAAAAGAAGGAGATGCCTAGTTCATAGTGTTTGTTGTTAATTGCGCGATTGACATTTTCTAGAATGCTAGTTAATTTATCAACTGGGAAACCTGTTTCCTCTCTGTGGTGATACTGTCGCAGCACTTCATAGTTTGGATAGACGGGAATGAATGCGAAACGGCGGCGGAGTGCATTATCAACTAAGGCAATAGAACGGTCTGCGGTGTTCATTGTGCCGATAATGCGGACATTTTTAGGTATTCTAAATTGTTCGCCACTGGCTAATTTAACGGTGCGATCGCGGTCATCAAGCAAATACATCAGCTCTCCAAATACCTGAGATAAATTTGCACGGTTAATTTCATCAATGATGATAACGCAAGTGCCTTGACGAGACTCAGCTTTTGTGCAAAATTCTAGGAATCTACCGGGAACTATGGGATAGGTTAATTGGTCATTTTGACTCTGCGGCCGGATGCCTTGGATGAAGTCTTCATAGGTATAAGCTGGATGAAATTGGATAATGTCTGAGAAACCGTCACCGCCACCGATTAAGTGTTTGGCTAGTTTTTCGGCTATAAAGGTTTTTCCCGTTCCGGGCGGGCCTTGTAGGATGGCTTGTTTCTTGCGGTGAATGGCGCGTATGTAGCGGTTTAGTTCTGTTTCGTCAAAGCCAGTTTCTGCGGCACATTGGTTCAAAAGATATTCCGGTTGCAACTCTACTTCTTCTACAGCGTATTCAAACACAATTGCCTCATCTACTGATGGCACTTCGTTACTAGGAAAGTCATATTTTTTTCTCTCTACAAGCCAGTGGCAGAACATATCAAATACATCGTCCTCTCGGATAGATGGAACGCCAGTCTGGTGCATTTCTTTAGTTAATTCTTTGATCAGCTTGTGTCCGGTTAAGTTAGCATAGGAGTAGTCTATTAGCTGTTTGCTGTACGAAGTATTGGCGAAATAGTTAATAACCTGTATTGACTTGTCATTAATCGCGAGAAACTCATCGGGACGGAGAGCATTGAGGATAGGCGTTAGCATTCCTATCTCGCCGAACAAGGAGACGCGCATTTCTTCTGAAAACTCTCTACAGGCCGAATATAGCTGACTCGGATCGTCGTTACAACAGCAGACTAAATAAAAAATTAATTCGGCCATTCTTACTGGCGCTATTAATGACAATTTTTTATACGAGTTTGAATTCCATAATAACCCTTTTATTATGCACGGATTAATATGAATCCAGGCTCCCCTTTGTCGATTAGTAGGAGAGTCTTCGTAAGGTAGAAGTTTCAACATTATAGATTCAGTCACATCTTCTCCAGACTCAGCAGCAGCAGCGATCGCTTCAAAATTTCGACGCCCCTGCTGACGCTGCTCCTGGTAAGCCGCTGTGTGACGCAACCCATCGGGAGTGTATGGATATGAATTGACAAATTCTTGAAATAATTTGACAAACTCAGCCTTTTTTTCCGCTTCCATACTCTTATCAAAAACTCTCGATTATTTAATATTTTTCAGCAACACTTCCTGTCTAACTTTCTCCTAATGAATTGACAATGTTAAACTGCTTAGCTGTCAGGTATCTAAAACTCTGTGGCGGTTTAAGGTTAGGTAACTTGTTTCTTAAACGATGTAACTCTACTGGCTGACTAAACCTATGAATATCTTTTAAAAAGATGCCTACACCTAGTTTTACACCTTGGTAATAATCATAAAAGTCTTCATGGCTAATTCCTGCTATTTTTTCAACTTCCTCCCAAAGCTCTGTGATGGGTTTTTCAACAATATTATCCACCTTGAAGGAACCAACTACAGCTTTTTCGGGAGATGAAACATAGACTACCACTCGATCTCCTTCATTCAAAAGTCGAGGTCGGACTCGGCGCAGTTCAACGGTTTTTGTACAATCGAATATTTTATTGGCGTACTCGGGACGAATAGATAATAATAAGATATTTGACATGGGTGATTATCCTCCTTCTAGGTCTCGGTTCCTTCTTTGTAGATTATTCCAAAATTATTTTTTGAAATCCTAAATACGCTTTGAACCGTTGTCTTATTACCCAGTATTCCCTGAATTCTCTTTAATGTCAATCGGTTAGGGAAAAGCTGAGTGTGGCTGAATCTGAGCGCCATGATATCTGCGTTTGGTTCGTCTTTGGCTATTGTCATTAAATCTTTTAATTCGTAGACTCCTAAGCTGCGAAATTGTCGATAGAGTTTTTCCGGTTTGTCTATGATAACTTCCTCTAGTCTAGAGCAAGCTTTAACCTCTTTTGTCCCCAGAGTAAATGATGAATTGGAGCTGACGTACCATAAAATTCTACCAATAACACCCGGTCTGAGGCCACCATTAGCCGACTTGCTTTTATAATATACAAGTTCCCGTTTTAAGGCTAGCTCAATTTTAGATCCAAAAAGGCACTGCTTAGCTAACTCTTCATCGAATAAGTCTTTTGCCCATCTGGGTTGAATGGGAATCATGAAAGTAGGCAGGTCAGCATCAATAATCTTAGCAGGCCAAAGGCAACGTTCAAGCTCTGCCATCGTTCCAATATCTTGAATTAATTCGGGAGTGTTAAGGGTCTCTGCAATTTTCATGCAAAAATTATATTCTTCCCCAATTTTTGCTAGGTTTGCCAGTTTTTGAGACATATCTGCTGCTGTTTCTGCTACAGGCGGATTGGCCTTTAAATACCCATTCTTAACTCGAACGAAAGCATCTTCTTGAATGGCTTGTATAACAATTTCATCGAGATGCTGGTCAATAATTCTCGTAAATTGCCTGTCTTCTTTTACTGAAACTGATATGGAGTGGAAAAGTAAGTACCGTGCAAGTGCCGCTGCTAGACCACCGCGTTTAACTCGGAGCATTGTAACTTCTAATTCGTGATATTTATGTTGGCAATAGGCAATTAAAGCCAGGGGTTGATTTTCAGAATCTAAAATGACATGACACTTAAATTTATCGGGATTCGCAATTATCTGGCGCATATTTCTCTGAAAATCGGCTATTTTCTCGGCTCTATCAACCGCATGAAAACAGTTGGTTAACAGTAACTTATCAAATTTGCTATCAATTAGTTGAATGGTGAGATTCTGTATGCCGACAAACCGGATCGGTTGATATTGAGTATCTCTGCGAACATCATCCAGTTTAACAATTAAATCTGTAGGAGTCATAATTGCTAAACTAAAGTTTTCATAGAGGGCATCTGCTAAAGCTAATATTTTGGGGTCGCGAGTTAAAAAAATTAAGTAATCAGCAGCAATAGCTTGTGCTAATTGACGAACTAATGCTTCGTTTATTTCATGAAGATTGATAGTGGGAATTAGACGATTGAGAGACTTAAATTTTGTTTCAAAAGCCTGCCTATCGCAGTGGATTTTAGTAAAAGTATCCCCTAAGAGGCGTTTACGCTTTCTGAGATGGACATCAGAAATCGCGTTTATTGCCTTAAAAATCTCATCGGTAATACACAATTCCAAATAATCTTGTAACCAGTCAGCAAGTAGAGAGTCGGATTCCGCGCTTGCAATATCTTCATTACCGTGTAATTCTAAGAAAATACTTGTATCAATAACAGCACAAATTTTAGACTCAAGTTGTTGTGCAGCAGCTTGAGAAAATATAGTTGGATGACCGTGATCCAACCACCAAACAGTAAGCAGTTTACCCTCCTTACTTCTTCCAGGTCGATCGTTGAGAGGAATAAAGCCCAGTGTTTCCCACATTCTGTCTATTCCATAATCGCGACGGCATTTGAGTTGAATTCCATAAAAATTCTGAGTTTTTTGGCTGAGGGAATTGACTAGCTGTTTAGTAACACCCCGACCGCGATATGCAGGATCGACGCAGAGATGAACGATAACAATAATGTTGCGGCGACGCACTGGTCGGTAAAGCAGATAGCCAATGCAATTTTTTTGAGGATTGAGTGCTATAAGTATCACCCGATCTCTAGCACTTTCGCGAAAAGCACCTTCTGTAAAAAAACCCAGAGTTTTTTTATTGGCATCACCTAGGGCTATAACTGTTTCTAAATGGGGGGATGTTTCGTCAATCTCTTCAATTGTCACCTGTGTTTCTTCTGTCACTTTTTTGTACCTCCTTAAGTTACCGCCATACCTCAGTTTGATCTAAATTTACTACTGAGTCAATGATTTGGGTGGCTATCTCGCCCTTACTTCCCTCTCAGTATCACATTACAAGCGGCTGGGAAAGTCGGGAGCCATAAAGTACGATCGCACCCACCATCATTACCCTCATCAATTGCCCTGCCAAACCAGTAACACTGGCAAAACCTCTAACAACAGTTGCCGGAAAATTTAAACTTGTGTCGAAATTATCTAAACGTGCTATATTCAATTCCGTCAACCCTGAACTGTGCTTTCAGGTAATGCAAATTTATAAACGAGTCAACTGAATGCTCTCTACTTTCAAGAAATTAGCTTCAATTGCAATCATCTTTGCCGCCCTAAAACTTTTACTTAATTATCCGGTTTTCAGAGAAATAGAAAATTATATCGCAAATAGAGACCCAGCAAGTGCTACCTTAGACGCTGGAAATCTGCCGCAAAAACCCAGCAGCCCGCCTCCGGTAGTTCCCAAAAAATCACCGGAGCAAAAGTTTGATGTAGTAGTATATGGTGATGAAGTACCGGGGATATGTGCGGCGATATGGGCTAAGAAAACTTTAGGCGCAAAGGGCAAAGTTGCGATCGTGCGATCGAACTACGGAAGAGATCCTTTGGGCGGCTTACTCACCCGCGGCGGTTTAGCTTACATCGATTTAGATAAAATCCCGGATTGGTACCGCCAACCCTACGCCCAATGTTTTAAGGAATTCTTAGATAAAGCGAATGCGCGGGAATCTTGCTTAGACCCAAAAAGGGCAGATCAAGCTCTCAGGCAAATGCTTTCAGCAGCAAAAGTCCGAGTTATTTCCAACTCAACTCTTACTCCCCACGTCGTAGATAAAAAAATCGAATATGCCGAAGTAAAAGGCAGCACCTTAAGAATTAAAGCCAACTCTTTTATTGACGTAACTCAAGACGCAGAATTAGCCCGCAAAGCCGGATTATCTTATTATACAGGATATGAATCTCAAAATATAAAATCAAAAAATGAAACTTTAGCAGTCTCTGTAGTTCCGACAATTACAGGTATAACGATGTCCGAATTCCGCCGAATAGAAGATGAAATTCTCTACAATCGGCCTTTGGTAAAAAAGATTAAAGAAAGCATTACAAAATCTAAAGATCCGGCTAGTACAAAATTCTGGATGAGAAATTTCTGGAGTACGATTTATCAGCCATATACAGACGGCTACGACATCAGAAGTGTAGCTATAGGAGCAGCGTATCACATAGATAGAAATCTGCCCTTTAGCCAAAATAAAGGATTCTTTTTCGATAAGGGCAATGTCTGCGTTTATAACAAAAATGTGCTGTCCTGGAACGGGTTTCTGTTTAAATACCAAGTTGACCAAATCATGAAGATGGAAGCTAACGGCAGAAAACCGACTCCTGAAATGATTAAAGAAATGTCACATCTCCAACACTGGCTACAAAAGAAGTCTGGTAAAGATGTGAGAGTATTTATTCCCGACGAGATTTATATCAGGCAAAGTTTGAACGTTCGCGATGTGGTAGATCCGCTGACGGGGCAGGAGATTATCAAAGGGGGAACAGCAGCGTCCAAGTCGATCGGCAGTTTTTCCTACGATTTCGATATGCGGGGCGGAGTCAAGAATTTATCTACGAGAATTCCGCCGCTACCAGTCTATAATTTCGGCATAGAAAGCGCTTTGGCTAGCAAAGTGAAGAATTTAGCCATTGTCGGGCGATCGTCCGGTTATGTCGGTATGGCGGTATCTGTCGGGCGAATTGCGACGGTGAATATTTATCAAGGACAAGGTGTGGGCGTGGCGGCTGGTTTGGCTAGCAAGTTCGGCGTGCCGCTGAATTCGATTACTTCGGCTGAAACGAAAAAAACTCTGGAGACTTTAACCGGGAAAACGACGTATTTGTCGGGGAGAGATACGAGTTATGGAGTGGATTATAAGGAGGTGAAATAATCGACATATAGCAGTCGCCCGTGTTGCTATACGATGTTAAATCCCGCCTACAAACTAGAAATTTTTGTTTGAGTTTGAGAACAAAAAACGCAATTCCTGGAGTTTGATAACTGTTATTCATTGCGATTCTTAATTATTGCAAGTTGTTTTACCAGTAGGACTAAAACCAAAAGAAAACCGGTTTCTCTGCAAAATCGTGGTTTTCTCCGAGAGAAGGCGGGTTTTGGATGAGGGATTTCTGTCAAATAAGATATTAAAAGAATTTAATCACTCAAGATGCCGAAACCTCTTCAATTCCTTCCCACATTTGAGCAACCGAAATGGTTTGCCCAGTCATGGCTTCGTGCCAAGCTTGCCGAAAATCTTGTAGAAGCGCTGCTTTAGATTGGCCCTCTCCGTCAATTTCTGAGGGTTCTGAAATACTAAAAGAATTAGCAGGAGGCATCTCTTGGATTTCTGCTGAGAAAACCTCTGGCAGATTATTTTGCGAAATGATTACCCCCTGACGTTGCTTTTGGCTTAGAAACTCTATAAAACTCGCAACTAATGCCAGATTTTCTGGAGAGAGTCGATCGAGCCATCGATCGATTTGATGTCGAAGTGCTGCTACATTCATAATGCCATCAAACCTTTTAATTTTACCTTCATTTTAACGTAAACCCGCCCCGCCTTGAATATCGCTCTTCCCTCTGCCTCTGACGCGGATGCGGTTCAAAACTCTTCTCCTCCCTTCTATGGCACAATCTAAATAAGATAAAACCCTCAAGCCACCATGACCGCAAACCTACCCCCGCAATACGACCCCCAAGCCACCGAAGCCAAGTGGCAAAAATACTGGGAAGACAACCAAACCTTCAAAGCTGACCCCGAAAAAGGCGGCGAACCTTACTGCGTAGTCATCCCGCCGCCCAACGTGACCGGCAGTCTCCACATGGGACACGCTTTTGAAGAGACGCTGATTGATGTCCTCGTCCGCTATCACCGCATGACTGGACGCAATACCCTGTGGTTGCCGGGAACGGATCATGCTAGCATCGCCGTTCAAACTATTCTCGAAAAGCAACTCAAAGCAGAAGGCAAAACTCGCCACGATTTAGGCAGAGAAAAATTCTTGGAACGGGCCTGGGAGTGGAAAGCTGAATCGGGCAATACTATTACTAATCAATTACGCAGTTTGGGCGTGTCTGTCGATTGGTCGCGTGAACGCTTTACGATGGATGAAGGCTTATCCGCTGCGGTTTTAGAAGCGTTTGTCCGCCTGTACGACGAGGGGCTGATTTATCGCGGCAATTACCTGGTAAATTGGTGTCCGGCGAGTCAGTCTGCTGTGTCGGATTTGGAGGTAGACCAGCAGGAAGTTGACGGCCATTTATGGCATTTCCGCTATCCTTTGACGGACGGTTCTGGTTATTTGGAGGTGGCGACGACTCGGCCGGAAACGATGCTGGGCGATACTGGGGTGGCGGTGAATCCACAGGACGATCGCTACAAACATCTTATCGGTAAAACTGTCACTTTGCCGATCGTGAATCGCGAAATCCCAATCATTGCTGATGAGTTTGTCGATCCGACTTTCGGAACAGGTTGTGTCAAGGTGACTCCCGCCCACGATCCGAATGACTTCGAGATGGGTAAACGTCACGATTTGCCGTTTATTAACATTATGAATAAAGACGGCACTTTAAATGAAAATGCCGGAGAGTTCCAGGGACAAGACCGATTTGTTGCCCGGAAAAATGTGGTGCAGCGGTTAGAAACTGACGGGGTTTTGGTTAAAATAGAAGATTATAAGCATACTGTTCCCTACAGCGAACGCGGCAAAGTTCCGGTCGAACCTTTGATATCTACGCAATGGTTTGTCAAGATAGATCCTCTTTCTCAACGCGCTTTAGAAGCATTAGATCAAAGTAACTCACCAGTCTTTGTTCCTGACAGATGGACAAAGGTTTATCGCGATTGGCTGGTGAAGCTGAAGGATTGGTG
Source organism: Microcoleus vaginatus FACHB-2002 (assembly GCF_040004035.1). Taxonomy (GTDB): domain Bacteria; phylum Cyanobacteriota; class Cyanobacteriia; order Cyanobacteriales; family Microcoleaceae; genus Microcoleus; species Microcoleus vaginatus_C. The sequence continues at coordinate 12,749 of NZ_JAMPLN010000068.1, forward strand.
TATCTCCCGACAATTGTGGTGGGGACACCAAATCCCGGCGTGGTATGCTGTTAGCGAAACCCAGGGCGAAATCACTGATACAACGCCGTTTGTCGTGGCGAAAACTGAAGCTGAAGCTAAGGAAAAAGCTACGGCTAAATTTGGTAATGACGTAGAGTTAGCAAGAGATCCAGACGTATTGGATACTTGGTTTTCTTCCGGGTTGTGGCCTTTCTCAACTTTAGGATGGCCGGACGAAACTAAAGATTTGGAGTTTTACTATCCGACAACTACTTTGGTTACAGGTTTTGATATCATCTTTTTCTGGGTGGCTAGAATGACGATGATGGCAGGACATTTTACTGAAAAGATGCCTTTTGATACTGTTTACATTCACGGTTTGGTGTTGGATGAAAACGGTCAGAAAATGTCTAAGAGTAAAAACAACGGTATCGATCCGCTGCTGTTGATTGGTAAGTACGGTACTGATGCTTTGCGCTACACCTTGGTTAAGGAAGTGGTAGGGGCAGGTCAAAATATTCGCATGGAGTACGATCGCAAAACTGATGAATCGAAATCGGTGGAAGCTTCGCGGAATTTCACGAATAAGTTGTGGAATGCGGCCAGGTTTGTGATGATGAATTTGGAGGGACAGACGCCGCAGCAGTTGGGAATTCCTTACCCCCCCCAACCCCCCCTTACTAAGGGGGGGAGAGAAGAAGATTCCCTTGTTGAGGGGGGGAGAGAAGAAGATTCCCTTGTTGAGGGGGGGAGAGAGGAAGGGTTGGAATTGTGCGATCGCTGGATTCTTTCTCGCTACAATCAAGTTGTGCAACAAAGTCGCCATTGTTTGGAAAATTACGGTTTGGGAGAAGCTGCTAAGGGACTTTATGAGTTTATTTGGGGCGATTTCTGTGACTGGTATATTGAGTTAGTCAAGTCTCGCTTGCAACAGGATGCTGAACCAAATTCTAAGAAAGTGGCACAGCAAACTTTTGCTTTTGTCTTGGAAGGGATTCTGAAACTGCTGCATCCTTTTATGCCACACATTACTGAGGAAATTTGGCACACTCTGACTCAAACAGGTGATGATCAATGTTTGGCTTTGCAAGCTTATCCTGAAGCGGATTCCTCGCTAATTGATGCTGATTTGGAACAGCAGTTTGAGTTGTTGTTCGGTACTATTCGCACAGTTCGCAATTTGCGGGCCGATGCTGATATCAAACCCAGTGTGAAGGTGACGGCGATTTTGCAAAGCGAAAGCGAGAAAGAACGCCAAATAATCTCAGATGGAGGCGTTTACATTCAGGATTTGGCAAAAGTCGAAAATCTGACAGTTACGGCTAGTGTGGATGCAGATTTGGGACAGACAATTGCTGGGGTTGTCGGTACTGTGCAAGTATTGATTCCTCTGGCTGGGGTGGTGGATTTGGCGGCTTTGCGTGCTAAATTAGAGAAGAAGTTGAGCAAGGTGGAAGCTGAAATTAAGCATACTGCGGCGCGCTTGACTAATCAGAAGTTTGTGGATAAGGCTACTCCTGATGTGGTTCAGGGGGCGAGGGATGCTTTGGCGGAAGCCGAAAAACAAGCGGAGATTTTGCGCGATCGGCTAAAGTTGTTTTAAGAGTTGACTGTTGACTGTTGCCGGGGCGGGTTTACAAGATAGTTAGTTTCAGGCAATTATTGTTGGTAAAACCCGCCCCTTGTATCTTAAAAGAGTGAGGACGGTCGATCGCCACGTCATTGATTCGATCATACCGACAATCAGGCGATTGAGCCGACAATCAGTCGCTCGTACCGACAATCAGTCGCTCGTACCGACAATCAGTCGCTCGTACCGATCATCGGTCGCTCGTACCGATCATCGGTCGCTCGTAGCGACAAATGGGT
>NZ_JAMPLN010000069.1:0-14398 GCF_040004035.1 Microcoleus vaginatus FACHB-2002
CATTATTTTTGGGATAGGCAAGCGTGTAACAATTATGCTGCCTATCTTTTTTTAGCACACATGGGCTCAATCCTCACCACCTCTGGGTTTCAGGCTGGTTGTCACCCCCCCAGAACGACAACTAAAATTCGGGGAAGGGCGAAGTTATCCATTCTTAAGTCGTTGTAGTTTTTGAGCTTGAGGGGGTAGCAGATGGAGTTATCGTCTTGGATATCACTTGATGTAGATTTTAACTGCAATTCTAAGCGAGGTGCTCTAATGGGGCCTGTCCCGCCTTTGGCACATACTCCCCAGTCTACGCTGTCATCGTCTACGGAAGGTTTGTAGACGGAATAGCCGGCAACGGTGGTGACAGCTTGCAGGTAGACGTTGCTGAATTGTTCTTTTTGTTGGTTGATGTCCACTTTTTACGTAGCGATTATTCTTGTTAACCTGTTTGGTTTTAGATCCTAGATAAAATTACATCATGTTGGTTATGGTTTCCTTGATTTGTATCGGTTGGTTGGTGACAATGGAGTAGAGAACATCGGGGTCTAAATCGGCTCCATTTTCCCAGTAAATTGTCCCCCATTCTGGATTTAGTTTAACTTGGTTAAAGTAAGTCAAGTCTTGCAGGGGGGCGAAGATTCCGGTAAATTCGATTAATTGGCTAATGTCAACTACTCCCTCTTGGTTATCTTCAAATTTGAGGTGAAGTTGATAGTTTTCTAATGGTTTAACTGAGCAAATATCTTTGAGCATTGTTTATTCCAAAGGGGCAATAGGTTCTAAGGGTATTTGAAGTCTGGCAAGTTGCCAGTTTTGCATGAGCTCTGTTTGATGAAGGGCAGCCCACTCTACAACTAATCCTAAGATGCGAGGGGAAAGTTTGCCTTCTAGGATTGAGAGGGTTTCGATATCAATGATGGCTTTTTGTTCATTGTAGCGGGCATGAAAGTGCGGGGGCGGGTGGTCGTTATAGTACATCGTGATGATGATGCCTAAAAATCGGCTGAGCTCTGGCATTAGATTGTCTCCTATACAATTCTTTCGGCGTCTTTTCCCAGATTTCGTAAGACTAAATCCGCTCAATATATTCTTTAATATTGCTTAAAACGTGCGTTTTGGTTCCAATTATACTAAAAAATCCACCTCGCTATCTGCTGTTGCTTCACCCCTGGCAACCGAACCAAAAACGCGCACATTTAACGCGCCTGGGTGTAGCAATTCTCAGGATATCGGAGCGCTTGGACTTCAGCAATTCCTCAATTCCCATAACTCCACCCTCGGCAGATTTTCCCGAATCATCGCCTCTAACTTGGCACTCTCGGCAAATTGCCTCTCCAACTTCGCCGTCAAATGCAGCATCTTCTCGTCCAAACCCTCCTCATCCTCCAATGCCTCCGCCTCCGCCCTCACATACCTCTCAGGAGTTAAAACTTAACACTTACCGTTTTGCTTTTTTGTTGCCTTTTGACACCGCACCAGTGTTACAACTCTTCTGGAAAGTACATTTGCAGCAAATCTGCCCCGCCCTAACCCAACTGGCCTAACTTCTCCAGAACTTAGGTAAAAAGCACCTAAAGTATGATGCGAAACTCGGGCAAAACTCTTACTCTATAAATTTATCGGGCATTAAACCGATACCCACAACCGCCAAGATTTATTGCCAAAAATTAAATCTTTCCGGCGAAAACTTGCTATTTACTGAATAAGACTTTAAAATCCAGCTATGTAAATCAAACTCTCAATGAGCAGCCCTGCAAGCACAAACCCGAAAGGGGTCGCAAGTGCGAAAAAGCAGCAAAAGCTACCTTTTTTAAGTCTTTCAACAGCAAAGCATTGGCAAAAAAACCAGGGATCGACGGTTGGCATCTTGGAACGAATGCTTTGCTCGCAATACTACAAATGTATCAAAACTTGTCAGCCAAATTTAGTCCTAACAGATGCCTAGCTGTAACTCTTGCTGCGTAAGGTTTCAGTTTCTAATTAGGCTCGTTTTATTGTCTTTAACTACTTGAGTGAGGATTTGCCCGCATGGTTTCGATTTCTACTACTCAATCCGATGTGCTGCCTTTGTCTTCGCCAACCGTAACGGCTGCAACCCAAACCAGCGTGGCTGCTGCAACTGGGGTCTGCGTGACGGTTCACGGTCACTTTTACCAGCCGCCCCGGGAAAACCCTTACCTGGACGCGATCGAACGCCAAGCCAGCGCCTCTCCTTTCCATGACTGGAACGAACGCATTGACAAGGAGTGCTACCGCCCGAACGCCTTTGCCCGCATACTCAACGATCGCGGCGAAGTCGCGGGGATCGTCAACAACTACGAGTATATGAGCTTCAACATCGGACCCACCCTGATGAGCTGGCTCGAACGCTACGACCCGGAAGTCTACCAGCGGATTCTGGAAGCCGATCGCAAAAGCTGTCAGCGGCTCAACGGTCACGGCAACGCGATCGCCCAAGTCTACAATCACATCATCATGCCCCTCGCTAACGAGCGAGACAAATACACCCAAATTCGCTGGGGGATCGCAGATTTCCGCTCCCGGTTCAATCGCGATCCCGAAGGAATGTGGCTCGCCGAAACCGCCGTAGACTACGCAACCCTCGAAGTTTTAGTCGCTGAAGGCATCCGCTTCATTGTCTTAGCCCCCTCCCAAGCCGAACGCTGCCGCCCGCTAATCGGGCAAAACCACGAAGGGGAACCAGGGCATAATTCCGAATGGCACGAAGTCGGCGGGGGTCAAATCGATCCGACTCGCCCGTACCGCTGCTATTTGAAACCAGAAATGCGATTGATGACTGACCACCAACTCTCGCCGCTGAGCACTCACTATTTTGGCCGCCAGCACTCCCAAAATTCTGCAGCCCCAACTACCAACACTCCGTACATCGATATCTTTTTCTACGATGGCCCGATCTCGCGAGATATGGGCTTCAATGACGTTCTCAGCAGCAGCCACCACTTGGCCGGGCGCTTGGGTCAAGCAGTGCGCGGAGACCACCGACCGGCTCAATTAATCTGCGTGGCGACGGACGGTGAAACTTTCGGCCACCACAAACACAGTACGGAAAAATGCCTCGCCTACGCCTTCACAGAAGAGTTTCCCCGCCGAGGCTGGACGGTGACGAATTTTGCTCATTATTTAAGTCAAAATCCCAGCGCTTGGGAAGTTGAACTCAAACCGGTGACGGCCTGGAGTTGTTCTCACGGGGTCGATCGCTGGCAAGATGATTGCGGCTGCGGTGGTGGCGGCGGATGGCACCTCAAATGGCGCCGCCCTCTGCGGGATACTCTGAATTGGCTGCGCGATCGACTGATTCCCATTTACGAAGAAGCGGGGCGCAAGCTGTTGAGCGATCCCTGGAAAGCCAGAGATGAATATATTGAGGTCATCCGGGATCGATCGCCCACTAACGTTGAGAGTTTCCTCCAACGCCATCAAGTGCGCCCCCTCGATGCCTCCGAACAGGTGGACGCCCTGCGACTGCTGGAAATGCAGCGCCACACCCTGTTAATGTTCACTAGCTGCGGCTGGTTTTTTGAAGAAATCTCGCGGCCAGAAGGCGTACAAATTCTGCGCTACGCGGCCCGGGCGCTGGAATTGGCGGGGGAAGTTACCGGCATCCAGCTAGAAAAGGATTTTGTCGATCGACTAGCCCTCGTACCCAGCAACGTTGACTGTTTTAAAACAGGGGCAGAAGTTTACCGCCAACTGGTGGTGACAGCCCAAATTAGTCTCAAACAAGTGGCCGCGCATTACGCAATCAGTTCTTTGTTTGCCAAATTTTCCCGCGAAGAGCGACTTTACTGCTATCAGGCCCAGCAGGAAGATTTCCAAATTCAGCGCATGGGATCGATGACTCTGGCTGTGGGTCAATTGGAGTTAACCTCGGAAATTACGCGGGAAACAGAGATTTTTGTGTTTGCTGCGTTGCACCTCGGCGGCTGGGACTTCCACTGCTGCATTCAGCCTTTTGGCAGCCGCCGGTCTTACACTATGCTCAAAGAGCGGTTGTTTGGAGTTATGCAAGAAGCTTCGGCGTCCCACGCGATTCTGGAGATGGTGCGACTGTTTGGGGATCAGTCCTTTAGCTTGCGGGATTTATTTGCTGAGGAACGCCACCGGATCGTGCAGTTGCTGAGTCAGGAAAATTTGACTCGGTTGGATCAGCTTTACACTCAGGTTTACCGGGAAAATTACGGGGTGATGATGGCGTTCCACCGCGACGATCTGCAGGTGCCCGTAGAGTTGCAGGTGGCTGCTGAGGTGGCTTTGGGACACCGCTGTTTGACGGCGGCCAAGGCCCTGGAAGTGGAAACGGAGGATGTGGAACCGCTGCTGGCCGAAATTGAGGCGATCGCCACTGAAAGCGGCCATCTCCGCTGTCGGTTGAACGTTCCCGAAGTCAAGGAAATTTTGGAAAAGCTGGTTTGGCGATCGCTAGACACGCTGCTGCAAGCTGGATCGGGCATGGAGGATCGCTCGCCTGTCACTTTAGAAGCTGATATCCGCACGATCGAGCGTTTGATTGCGGTGGGCGATCGGCTGAGTCTGGGTTTGTGTCTGGATCGATCGCAGGAACTGTATTTCGATTCTCTGTACAGTCAAATTGTGCCTCTGTGTTTGGGCTGGCTGCAACTGCAAGATGCCTCGGAGGGCGACAGTGTGGTCGCTGCCGTTGCCTTGGGGATTGCAGGTTCCGGCGCCGGCTGGGACTTGTCTTCGATCCGGCAGTTGCTAGAGTTGGGCCAAACCTTGGCCGTTGATGTTGAGTGTTGGTTAAATCAGTTAAGTAAATAGTTTCCTGATTAGCCAAATCAATTCCCGCCCTTGAGAATCCGCCCGATCGAGCTTTAAAAGCCGATCGGGCCTGCAGGATCAAGCGAGAATCGATCAACATTTCCGCTTACGTGGATCGCGCCTGGGGATCGAAGCAGCGACAGGGAACCGCCAACTTTGTTTAAGTTTTCGCTCTACTTGTGGGAAGATAAGAAGACTGTCGGCAAAGCCTACAAGTGTTAAGCACCCGTAGGCTTTGCAGAGTTTTGAAGAGAGAACACTAAATATAAGTCTATGAAAGTTGGCGATCGCGTTTGCATTAAAAACTCTGTTGTTGTCTACCACCACCCTGAAAATCGCAGTCAACCATTTGATATTAAGGGTATGGAAGGAGAAGTCGTGGCGATCGTTCACGAATGGCACGGCAGACCTGTCAGTGCTAATTGGCCGATTCTAGTACAATTTGACAAAAAATTTCGAGCTCACCTGAAAGAGGATGAGGTCGAATTGATATCTTCGGAAGTCTAGCTGTATCCAAAGTAGAAGCCCGATGTCAAAGACAATATCAAATCCGGTCAGTCGATTTTAGATTTTAGATTTTAGATTTTAGATTTACTCCACAGATGAATCTGGAAGCTGGAACTAAGGTCTAAAATTTTGCGCTGACCGCGACTCCTGTCGGAAAGCAAGTATCCGTTTTTGGGCGGGAGTCATATACCGGTTGTAAAGTTTGTAGTGAGGACTTCAGTTTTTTCTGTAGCTTTTAGTCGATGGGGGGACTAAACTCCTTACTACCAACCCTCTTTTTTATTTAACCCTTAATTTTTCGACCGTCTGCGGCTAAACCAACCTAAAATATTCCAATCTCCCTGCATTTTCTGCAATTCCTGCTGATGCTGCTTGGCTGTAGCGTAATACCACTGGCAGTGAAGTTCTAGTTCTTGACGGTACTTAATTTCATCGTAAAACTCGCGGACAATTTGGTGTCTCTGAAAAATTTCGGCCGCGGGAGTCGGTTCTGGGGCAATGTTTTGCAACTCGTGGGGCAGCATGATTGTTTGGGGGCGAGTGTGGCTAATATTGGCTTTAATAACTTTAAGCTAGCACACTGAATCAATTTTGGATTTGGGAAGTGACTTCACGGTTGAGACTACTTAAATTCTTTCATCCGAAATCCCAAATCTAAAATTCTGTTAAAGCCATCCCCGCAACCGATAAACGATTAAGCCGATGTATTCTTTCAAAGCTTTAGTTGACTGGTTTAACTGATAAGTATCCGGCAATAAATCCAGTGCGACTGCTTGCCAATTGCTTTCGGATGCTGCGATATCCTGCTGCGTGATCTGAAAGTCTGTTGGTGCCGCAATAGCTTTTATTCCCTGACGCTGGAAAATTAAGAGCGATCGAGTCATGTGCATCGCCGATGTCACTAGCAAAACCGGCCCTTTTATGCCTTTAGCATCTAAAATTTTCCGCACGTTGACAGCATTTTGATAAGTGTTGTGTGAATCGGGGTCTTGCAGAATTGCTGATGCCGGTACACCCATTGTTTGGGCAATTTCTGCCATGTCTGCCGATTCGGGAGACCCGCCGCCTTTCCAATCTACTCTACCGCCGCTGAGAATTAGCAAGGAAGCTTTGCCTTGCCGGTAAAGTCGGGAACCGTAGATTATTCGATCGCCCGCTTCCGCTAATTCTACCCAAGGACGGGGAGGTAAAGCTGCTTTGACACCGCCGCCCAAGACGATAATCGCTTCAGCTTGAGGGAGTTCGGCGGTTGGTAAGTTTTGCCATTCGAGCGATCGAACTAACGATTTTGAAACCCAACCGCTACTTCCGAGGAGTAAAATAATTAAAGCCGCAGCAATTGGCGCCGCCGCCCATTTGGGACGCTTCCAAAGTGTTATTAAAGCCGCCATCATTAACAGGCAACTCAACCCCAAAGGATAAATAAACAGCGGCAGGAGTTTCGATAGAAATACAAACATTAAGCAAGTAATTCAAATTGCTCGTTAGCAGTAATGGGTAATTGGAAATGAACGATCGTTAGTCGCTAATCTGTAATTAGTAATTTAAGTGGCGGGAGTGGTTAATTTTTAGTAGAGAGTTGTGAATTATGAACTCTTTAACTTAAAGCTTACAACTCAATACTCAAAACTATTTTCGGTGCTAGCGACGATCCTCTGGTCCAGATAACCAGCCAAACAATGTAGCAGCATCACCCCTAGAGGTTTTGCTATATTTATGGGCGTCCCTTTGCACTACTTCTTTATTGACGATAGCATCTGAGGTTTTGTCCTTGGAATTCATATTCGGGTTGAGTAGTAATTCGTTGTGCCACCAAGCGACAATTAAACCGGCTGCCACGCCACCGATGACACCCAAGCCGAGACTCAGGACCAGCGTACATCCTACTAAGCGAAACCCAACGGTAAACAACACAAACCATATCAGCGCGGGGCTAAACCCCTTGGAGTCTCCGGTAAATTTTGGCATGAGCTGTAAGTTTTGTTTTTAATAATACAGAAAGATATTGACAATATTAGCAGACAATCAAATTGCCAAGGGTGATCGCTCTGCAACTACTCCCCACAAATCACGTTTAATTGTACCTCTAACTCTTGCGCGGTATCTACAATCGTTACAGAAATTTGCTCTAATTCTGTAAAAGGTTCAAAAGCTGCTTGCTGCGAACTCAATAGTTCGGCTGTCGCGTCGGCAATATCGCCCCGGCGCTGTTGCAGTCGTTCTCGCAATATTTCAATTGGTGCGGTGCAGTAAATAATTTGCAGGGGCAAGCCGTGGGATTGAGCCTGATTAATCGCATCCGTTCTCAAGTTTTGGCGATCGAACTTTGCATCTAAAATCACATCCCAACCTCGGTCAGCCAGAATTATCCCCAACTCTAACAATCTACCATAAGTCTGTGCCGTCATTTCATCCGAGTACAAATTTTGCCCCCCGCGTTCATTTAAAGGAATTCCGCCTAAATGTTTGCGAACAGCATCGGATCGAATATGAATTGCCCCAGTGTGGCGAGCCAAATATCGAGCTGCTGTACTCTTGCCAGAACCCGACAAACCAGACATCAAAGTTAACTTTCCCCGGTGCGGTTGTGTGTATTGCCAAGCCAGTTTATAGTAATGAGCGGCAGTCTGTGAAATCTCTGCTTTTTGGGCTGTTGAAATAGCGGCATCGTCCAACATTAACGAAGTTACTTTCGCTCTAACATAAGCTTGACGGCTCAAATACAGAGGCAACAGTTGCAGCCCTTCCCAATCCCCTGTTTGTTCAATGTAAGTATTGAGAAAAGCATTGCCCAAGTCTCTGCGCCCCCGCGATTCCAAATCCATTACTGTAAAAGCGACATCGTACATGACATCAACAAAGCGGAAAGGATCGTTAAATTCAATGCAGTCGAACAGCAATATTTTATCTTGCCAGAATGCTATATTCCGCAAGTGCAAATCTCCGTGACACTCGCGAATTTTATTATTGGCAATACGCAGATTAAATAACTCTTGATTTTCCGCAAAAAACCCATCAGTATAATCTTTAGTTTCCTGATATTGTCTCTGAGTCTGCGGTCCGCCGATATATTTTTGCGAAATCAGGTAATTGTTGTCTATGGCTGTGCGAATCTGACTGACTTCGCCAAATCGGCGAATGTAGCTATTACTAATTGCCGTGCTGTGAAAATTGGCAACTTCCCGCCCTAAGTCTGCCATAAGTTGCTCGGTCAACAGTCCGCGCTCCAACAAACTAAGCAAGAGCGAATCTTGAGGAAATTCTCGCATTTTCAGCACGTATTCTACAGCAATATCGCCAGAAGTTATAGCAGGTAAGTTGCTGCCCAAGTGAAAAGAATTGCCCGTTTTAACAATTGGCAAAACTTCTAGATAAATTTCCGGTGCAGTGCGTCGGTTCAGCAGCAATTCTTCGTTGCAGAAATGCTGCCGTTTCTCCAAAGTAGAATAGTCCAAAAAGCCAAAATTGACGGGTTTCTTGATTTTGTAAGTATAATCTCCGGTCAGCAAAACAAAGGAAGCGTGAGTCTGAATTAGCTGCACTGGTTCTGTCACCCGGTGCGGGTAAAACCCGGGCTGCAACATTTGCTGAATCAGAGGTGGGAGACAAGTATCAGTCATATCGATTTTAGATTTGGGATTTGGGATTTTGGATTAGAGCGATTTGGGATGGGGGATTTAGATAAAGATAAATTAAAGAAAATAGATGTTGAGTTGAAGTCGATTTATTATAAAGTTGATAATTAGTGTAAACCAAAAATTACTGATGACAGAAAACAATCAAGATTCCCGTTCGGTGGATGTGTTTGGCGTAGGCAATGCCCTAGTAGACATCCTAGCATTGGTGGAAGATGAATTTGTACTCGGCCACGGGCTGAATCGCGGCGGGATGACGCTGATGAATTCGGAAACCCAGGGGGGGATTTTGCACGATTTAGAGCACAATTCGCTGCAAATGCGATCGGGCGGTTCGGCGGCAAATACCATGATTGGTTTGGCTCAAAGCGGCGGTAAAGCGTATTATTCGGGGAAGGTTGCTAAGGATACTAACGGCGAATTTTATCGGCAAGATTTGCTGGCGGCGGGGATTGATTTTAATGTGCATCCTGCTGAGTCGTCGAAGGAACCCACGGGTACTTGTGTTGTGCTGACTACGCCGGATGCGGAACGCACGATGTGTACTAATCTGGGGGTTTCTACTACTCTGGCTGCGACTGATATTGATGTCGATCGGCTGGCTCACTGCAAGTACAGTTATGTTGAGGGCTATCTTTGGGATGCTCCCGATCCGAGAAAGGCTAGCATTGAGACGATGGAACAGTCTAAGCGTCTGGGTGTGAAGGTGGCTTTTACTTTTTCGGATGGGTTTTTAGTCGATCGATTTGCTGATGATTTTCACAAGGTGGTTTCGGAATATTGCGATGTAATTTTTTGCAATGCTGATGAAGTTCGGAGCTTTTTTAAGGAGGAATCTCTGGAAGAGTGCGCTCGGAAAATGAGCGAGATTTCGGATTTGGCTTTTATCACTAATGGGGATAAAGGCTGCATGGTGGTGGAGAACAAACAGATTGTTGATGTGGCTGGATTTCCGGTAAAGGCGAGCGATACTGTGGGTGCCGGGGATGCTTTTGCGGGCGGTGTTTTGTTTGGAATTACTAATGGTTTGAGTTCTGCACAAGCGGCTCGCTGGGGCAATTTCTTGGCTTCTAGGGTGGTGCAGATTCATGGGCCTCGACTTGAGGGTTCTCAGGCTCATCTTTTGAGTGAGGTGATTTCTGGTTAGGATTTGAAAGGGGCGATCGCACTTTTTTTGATAAAGGGCGATCGCACTTTTTAGCACCGCAGATGAAGGCGGATGAACGCGGAGGGATTAAGGGCGATCGCCGCCGCCCGTCGCCGACTTAGACCTCTGTAGAATGAGCCATAATAGACAAAGCCGCAACCCTTGTAGCCCGATCGATTAACCAGCAACCATCAGAGAATTTGATTTATGCTAATTCAGAAAATCGTTCAAGAATTACAAGACATCCCCGAAGACAAACTCGCAGAAATCTATGATTTGATTCACTATTTTCGCCTCGGATTAGGACGGGAACAGCCACAGCCCCGCACCCCTGGTTTACTGACGGGAGAACTCGGTGATGCTTTTTTTGAACCCCTGCCAGAAGAGGAACTGGAAAAATGGGAATAAGCTACCTTATCGACACCCATATCCTGCTGTGGTGGCTCTTTGATGACCCCAAACTCAATGCCCAATGCCGCGAGATCGTTCGCAACCCCGATTTTAATATCATTGTTAGCACTGTTTCCGCTTGGGAAATAGCCACCAAATATCGCATCGGTAAACTTCCCGAAGCCAAACAGATTGTGGAGGAATATTCGCAAATCCTCCACCGAGCCAAATTTATCGAACTAGCTATAACTTCAGCTCATGCCCTCCGCGCTGGCCGCCTGCCCATTGCCCACCGCGACCCCTTTGACCGGATGATTATGGCACAAGCTGAACTCGAAAATTTGCCAGTTATTACCTACGACACAGCCTTTCACGCGGGGCTAATTCAAGTTATCCCCACCGTCGAATCAAGAGCATGAGTATGGGAAGGACGATCGCGCTTTTTGTCGTAAGGGCGATGGCAGTTTTTAGCAACCGCAGATGAAGGCAGATGAACGGGGATGAACGCAGATGGAGCAAGGGCGATCGCACTTCTTAATTTTGCTGTGACTGAACTATTGCGCGACTTTCCTACAGCATTCCTATCTGGGTGATTGGGTCGTTCAAGGGTATACTGAACGAGGAACTTTTCACAATATCTGGCGGTGTGTTGATGACGACACCAAAGATATTTGTATAGACACCAAAAATTTCACTGGTTTCTGTGTATTGAATAATGGTGTCAGCAATACCATCTTGATTCACATCAGTAGGGGTGAAGGTGAGAATGTCTATGGGTACGCCTCCATTGATGCCAATTATATCGCCCTCGCTAGCATTGAAGTCCATTAACCAATCAGCAGTAGCAGGATTAGTTTCTTCTGTACCTGTGTCTGTTCTCAAGATAAAAATATCACTTCCACCTCCACCAGTCAGGCGATCAGTTCCTCTTTCACCGATTAAGATATCTTCTCCATCATCGCCAAATATCTGATCGTTGCCTTTTCCTCCCCTCACTAAATCATCTCCAACCCCTCCTGAGACGAAATCATTACCTTTATTGCCAGCGAGAATGTCCTTACCATCCTCTCCTAAAATGCGATCGTCACCTTTTCCTCCCAGCAAGTAATCGCCACCAGCAGCACCTTCAAGAGTGTCAGCACCCTCCGCAGCTAATACCACATCTGTTACGGAAGAGCCGATTATGCGATCGTTATTTTCAGTTCCCAGCATCCCTCCGGGATATTGAGCCATGACTGCTTCAGTAATCTGAAAAGTTGAATTTTGCTCGGCTGAGGCTTGTAAGTTTTGGGCAACTCGTGGCGGCGGAGAAAGAACGCTAGACACATTAGCAGATAAACCATCTAAAAGGCCTCTACTAAAAATTGCTACTCTGAGAGTAGAATCAAAAACAGTCTGTTTTATCTTATTTTTTATATTCTCTGGTAGCTGTTTTATTGCCTCTGTCGTTCCTTCTATTTGTTCAAGCGTCCCTTCCGCTGCTTCTTCCAGAATAGATACGGGTTTAATTCTACCAATCAATAGAGCATCAGACAAACGTTGTTCTGGAGTGTTAAAACGCCCTAGTTTTGTTTGGCCATCATCCGTCGAAAATCCTACTAACTCAAGTCTATATCCTGAAACCCCGAATGAACCTGGGAACCTAATTATCTGTTGAGAAATGCCAGAATCAGAAAAGCGAAGAATATCTCCATCTTTAACAGGATCGCCAGTTGTATTTGCTGTAACAGTCAAGTTAAATGAGAAATTAAAAGTCTGCACGCTAGGTACAGGATTAGTGAGAGACAGCGTGACATTGAGAGGGAAATCACCTTCAGGTTCAGAACCCGTAAACGTAAATCCATTGCGGTAAGTCAGATTGCCAAGGCTGAAAGGAATGTCACTGGCTGTACTAATTCCCTTGGCTTGACTAAATTCCTGGTCGTCACTAAATTCGTTGCCGTCACTTCCCCTGCCGTCAAACCGCACATAGCTTTCACTGTCTCCACTCGCAGGAGTTCCTAAAGTTTTCTCATTTTCGCCGTTGTCAAAAGTGCCGGAAGTAGATCCTTCAAAGAAAACTTTAGTGGTGTCTACATCAATTCTCCCAGTTTCTGAAGAGTTTAACCTTAAATAGTTGAAGTTTGATCCATCTGACTGAGGAAATACATTTCCGTTAATTAACTGTGTATACAGTTCATTGGCGTAGCCATGATTACCGCCGATAGCACCAAAAACAGGTAGGTTTCCGGGCTGTTGAAGAAAATTATTTTGATTAACAAAAAAATCCAATTCTCCCAATAACAAATCATTTCCCAGAAAGCTAGATGTATGAATAACCACTACTCTCTTAGCATCACCTGGGTCTAAGCGATCGCTTGGAGGAACTGGCTCCACTTCTGGGATGCTAATCACTGTTCCAGGTTCTGCTCCAGGTACTGACCTAAATCCGGTGTTTCTAGTTTCAAAATTAGGCCCTGCTGGGTCTAAACCAGTGATGCGATTTAGTTCGTTGCCTGTGAGTTCTTTATATTTAGCACCAGCAAAACCTGATACATGAGCGCCTAAACTGTGACCCATAAGCTCTATTTTGTTTGGGTCAAGATTCCGTGCTTTTAGATACTGAGCAAGTTGATCTCCGACTTCTCTGGTGTTAGACGCAGCTCGATCATAAGTGCTTAAACTAAGGAGGGGTACTTGGTCTGGTAGCAGTGGAAGTCCCAGTGGAGGTTTAGAACCGTCTTCCCAGTCTACCAAAATGATATTAGCATCAGGGTCTCGTTCTCGAAGAGCCTTAGCCCTTTCTGACATCCACGTTTCAGGTGTAAATTGATTATTTGGATTACCACCGGTGTCAACTTGATTACCACCCTGGTTCTGAAATCCATGAATGATTACATAAGTATTTTTATCGGCAGTTGTTCCAAATGGCTGATTGATATCAAGGAGCCCAACTGGGTTGGCAGACCTTAATGCAGAATCATCTACTCCCAGTGTGCTAGGAGTAGATTGAACTATTCTCTCCTTACCCCATATATTGAAATTCACCTTAACCATAATCCCATCTCCTCACAAATATAGTTGCGTCAAAACCAGCAAAGCCCGCCTTGCAAGCCTTCCTAGATATCTATCAGGGCCTTCCTCTGCTTTTTATGCAGTTCGCCCTATTCTTGTAACAAAACTTTACATTGCTCCCAAGAGCCGATAAGCTGTATCCCCGCTCGCCCGCCAGATGCACCGTCAAACGTAGCTGACAGCCATACACATCATTTCACAATACTCCACAATCCTGAATCTGTATAGGCTTAACGGCTCACCATTTGGCTCAACATCAAAGGCTCATTTAGCTCATTTCGCTCACTTCTGGGCTCACCAAATCATGTAACATTATTTACTAAGGCAGAATTTCCGTAAAGGAGTCGCAATGGCAGGCTTGCTCAGAGCATCTGAAGAAGGGCTAAAAATCATTGACATGGTAAGACGCAATCTCGGATGGAATAAAAGTGAGGATACCTGGTGCAAAGCCGCTCTAACTTCAAAAGCCACTTTAAGGAGGTTTTGGGCGCAAAACCGAATTCGACGCGAAACATTTATCGATATTTGCAAGGCTGTAGGAATCAATAACTGGGAAGATATTATCGAGCGCAATGATATCAAGAAAACAGAATTACTTTTAGCCGCCGCGATCGCAGATATCCCCCAAGAGGGCCAAAACGATCGCACTTTCCCCCTCCCAGAAAACTTACCCCCCGTCAGAAATTGGGTACAGCGCACCAAAGAAATCGACACCTTAAAAACCCTAATTGTTGAACCCCATCTTGTAGGGGCGGTGCCCCCGTCTGACAGGTGTAGGTTTTTTACAACTAGGAGGAGTTACAAGTATAAAAGGCATCCACAGGAGTGTGAGGGAAGGAACTCCAACGCTCCAGATGAATGGGAATATTGTTGAGTA
>NZ_JAMPLN010000070.1:0-13787 GCF_040004035.1 Microcoleus vaginatus FACHB-2002
AAACGACCGAAGTAGCCGTGGGCTGCCACGATGTTGTAGGTTTCTTCTTCTTGACCGAATTTGTAACCGTAGTTTTGCGATTCGGTTTCGGTTGTTTCACGAACCAAGGAAGAGGTAACTAAGGAACCGTGCATGGCGGAGAACAAGCTACCACCGAAGACACCAGCTACTCCCAACATGTGGAACGGGTGCATCAGGATGTTGTGCTCAGCTTGGAACACGATCATGAAGTTGAATGTACCGGAGATACCCAAGGGCATACCGTCAGAGAACGAACCTTGTCCGATGGGGTAGATCAAGAATACTGCGGTGGCCGCTGCAACTGGTGCAGAGTAAGCGACGCAGATCCAAGGACGCATACCTAAGCGGTAGGACAATTCCCATTCACGACCCATGTAGCAAAATACACCGATCAGGAAGTGGAAAATTACCAATTGGTAAGGGCCGCCGTTGTACAACCACTCATCGAGGGAAGCTGCTTCCCAGATTGGGTAGAAGTGTAAGCCGATCGCGTTGGATGAGGGAACAACTGCACCTGTGATGATGTTGTTACCGTACATCAAGGAACCTGCTACTGGTTCGCGGATGCCGTCGATGTCCACTGGAGGGGCAGCGATGAAGGCGATGATGTAGCAGATGGTGGCGCTCAGCAAGGTGGGGATCATCAAGACGCCGAACCAACCTACATAAATGCGGTTGTCGGTTGATGTTACCCACTCACAAAAGCGTTCCCAGACATTGGCGCTTTCGCGCTGCTGTAAGGTTGTTGTCATGGTTTTATGATTGCTGTATTTGGTTGTCAATGTTCGGATGATGTTTATATTATTAACGGTGTTGTTAAGGTTTGTAAAGGGGTTGAGCGACAGTTAAACTGATGACTGCGATTAGGAAAGCTGATGAAAGGAGAGACAAGGGCGATCGTCCCGGCGCGAAAAGATATGCCAGCGTGCTCTTCGGCGCACCTCAAGCCTAACGAACGGGAGCTATGGGAGGTGGAGAAGGTAGAGGAACAGGAGCGAGGACAGGTGGAGAGACTGGGATGCGAGGAGGTGGAGAAAGCCTGAACTGCTGGAGTTGTTGCGGGGTGAGCGATCGCAAAATTCTCAGTCCGAGAGTGTCTCGGGAGATGCTTAAAGCGTAGGATGGCTCCAAATACGGGCGGAAATTTGATTTGTTGTTCAAATAACTTTCCATGAAAGCTAGGCTGAGTCCGCTGAGGTAGCGGCGGGCTAACGCCGGTTCGGGTCCGATCGCCTGTGGTGGTGGCAGAAAGAGGCTTTGAGGGGATTCCTCGATCGTTGAGAAGTGAGTCCCGTTGTTCATTAGTACGAGATATTTGTTGGGCGATGTCAGCCATGTGAACGGTTGAATTTGTTCGAGCAAAGCGGGGGCGACGGTATCGGCGCTGCCTGCGATTACCATGACAGGGATTTGGATTTTGCTGAGGTTTGTTTCTCCGAGAATGCTGCTGACGATCGGGTTGATGGCGATCGCAGCTTTGACGCGCGGGTCCGCGAAATTGTACTGGTTGCGCTCTAGACCGCGGGCGCGGCACTGCAACAGCAGGGAGAGGTTCCAAGTATCGTTTTCTAGTCCGCAATCTTTGTCTAGCTGTGCAAAATTAATCCCCGCCCCGGCTAATGCTAAAGCCGTATAGCCACCGAAAGACTGGCCGATGACGCCGACTCGCTGCAAGTCGAGCTGCCCTTGGTAGGCCGGATCGGTTGTAGAAAGTTTGGTTAAATAATCGAGCAGGTCTTTGATGTCGAGGGGGCGGTTGACAAATTCTGCAGGTTCTGCTACCTCACTGGCTCTGCCTGTTACTAAGTTTTGGATTTGTTGGGCGTTGCTGCCGGAATGTTCGGGGACGGCGACGGCAAAGCCGTAGGAGGCTAGGTGTTTGGCTAAATACTGGAAGGAAATTCGATCGGAACCTAAACCGTGGGAAATTACTACTACTGGAGCAGGTTGCGGGCTCCCCTGTGGCAAGTAAATGTCCATATCAAACGTGCGATCGCGATTTGGACTCGTCAGAGTTACCGATGATTTTTTCCAAGTATAGGGGCCTGGTAGCTGGGGCTGCTGCATTTCGGCGGGCGGTATGGCGGGTTCAGAGGCTGCTTGTGATTCCGACAACTGGGCGACTCCGGCGATCGTCTGATTGGAACGGTTGATCAGGGATGTGAGCTCGTTGGCTATACCCAAGGCGCGAGCGATGTCAATCCTGATGCCATAAGTGGGGAATTTCCGCAGCACGTTGAGTATTGTCAGGCCTTCTGGATCTGAGGCTGCTAAAATCAGGGCGGCTCGGATGGCATAAAATCCGGGCTGCCTAGCTTTGGTTTGAATTACTCGGCCCAAGCGTTTCAGTAGCACTTCTCCTTGAGGCGTGTACAGAAATTGGGCGATCGTCACCGGGCTGATTTCAGCTTTCGCTTGCAGGGCGCTGCGAATCTCAGCTAGCTGAGATTCTTTGATGTACTGAGCGAAGCCGTCCAAGTTTGAGTCTATTTTGCCTTCTTTGGCGAAAAGTGCCAGGGATTCGATCGGAACTGATTCTTCTAGCGGCCCGTAAGTTACGTAAATTCGCTCGGCACCCATTGCAGGTGCGGCGGTGCAAACAGCCGTGAATGCAAACAATCCTAGGTATTTTGGGGCGATCGACCGCCGAGCGCGAAGGGCAGCAGTGGAGAGACTCCGAAACAGACAGTTCATAAGTTTCAAACCTAGGACTTCTAATAATTAGTCAGTGAAACGATGTAAATTGTTTCACTAACATTTAATACCAAAAAATCGTTCTGTTGCTTCGGATGCTTCCGAAATTAGGTTATCTTGGGAAGCATAGCCAAAAAAGCAAT
Organism: Microcoleus vaginatus FACHB-2002; assembly: GCF_040004035.1. GTDB lineage: Bacteria > Cyanobacteriota > Cyanobacteriia > Cyanobacteriales > Microcoleaceae > Microcoleus > Microcoleus vaginatus_C. The sequence continues at coordinate 2,859 of NZ_JAMPLN010000070.1, forward strand.
TTTCTGACCTGACAAGGCTAGCTGAAATTTAAAATTCAACGCCGAGGGGTCAAACCTACTGGAATGCCCATTGATTATTTTTTCAGCTTTGCAAGATATTTTCGATCGAGTTTGTAACTACAGCCTGAGTGAGAGAATTTATGATGTTCAATGCAACTGCTATCCTGATTGACGCTTTTGTGCAAGAGCTGCAGGCCGGCTACCGTCGCACCTACGGCAAGTACAAGCCTGACTACCCAGAAATTATCGCCTGGGCAGGGACTATGGCTCTAGAAAATATCGCTAACTGCGATGCTCTGTACCACAATGTCGAACACACAATGCTCGTGGCTTTGGTGGGACAAGAGATTCTCCGGGGCAAGCATATTCGCGAAGGGGGAGTGTCGCCGGAAGATTGGCTGCACTACCTGATTTCGCTGCTGTGCCACGATATCGGCTACGTCAAAGGTGTTTGCCGCCAAGACCAAGAAGCTGTGGGACTCTACGCTACGGGTATTGACGGGGGCATGGTTTCTGTGCCGATCGGTGCCACTTCTGCCAGTTTAACTCCTTATCATGTCGATCGAGGAAAACTCGTAATTGACGAACGCTTCGGCGGCCACACATTAATTGATGCCGAACAAATCAAGCGCAATATAGAATTGACGCGCTTTCCAGTTCCTGCTAGCGAAACTCATCAAGACCGAAATAATTATTCTGGACTCGCTAGGGCCGCCGATTTGATCGGTCAGTTGAGCGATCCAAATTACCTGCGAAAAATAAGTGCCTTGTTCTACGAATTTGAGGAAGTCGGCACTAATAAAATCTTGGGCTACAAGTCTCCGGGAGATTTGCGGCAAAATTACGCCAAGTTTTATTGGAATGGGGTTTTTCCCTACATTCCTGCAGCTTTGAACTATTTGGAATTGACCCAGGGAGGAAAACAAATTATTGCCAACCTCTACGCCAATGTATTTCAGGTAGAACACGCTGAACCGCTCGCTTTCACCAAGCCCAATGCTCCAGAATTCACCAAATCCCGCGCCAATAGCAACTTGAACGGCGAAAAAGATGGTGAGAATCTTCAACCTTCTATGTCCGGGGAAAACAAGAAATTTACCGAGTTTCCAGACTTAAATTTGTGATTTTTGCGCCCAGAATTCTGCATCTATAAAGGCGAGTCAGTGGATTTTAAAATTGATAATTCTGTGTGATATGTTTGGCGCAACTTTCGCCTTTCAATCAGTCGAAGGATTGAAAATTACTCCAGAGATGAATCTGCGATGTTGAACAAAAGTCGAAAATTTTGGCCGACTGGCAACGCCTGTCGGAAATTAAGTATCCGTTTTTTGGCAGCGTGATAATTAGGATAAGTTTTGATTTTTTAGTGGCTGGAGCTTTGTTTTTAGCTCAAATTTAGATTAATTATCTCAAATCTAAAATTGTTCTGGCAGCAGATAGGTTGCTTGCTCATTTTTTTTGAGCTAAAATGAAGAGTTATCATCAAAAATTTAACATCGAAAATAGAAAACCTTAAATTGATATGGCAGCAGAAATTCAGCAGCAAATTCAACAGTTGAGGCAGCAGCTACAGGAAGCTAGCTATGCTTATTATGTTCTCGATGCGCCGATCATGCCAGATGAAGTGTACGATCGACTTTATCGACAGTTACAAGAATTAGAATCAGAGTACCCAGAATTAATTACTGCGGAAAGTCCGACTCAGCGGGTCGGAGAACAGCCTGCTACTCAATTTTTTAGCGTCAAACACAATATTCCTCTCTACAGTTTGGAAAATGCTTTTAATTTTGAAGAATTTGCTAAATGGCAGGAACGCTGGCAAAGGGTAGCAGGGGAGAATCAGCCCTTAACTGCTGAATATGTTTGCGAGTTAAAAATTGACGGTTCTGCTTTAGCATTAACCTATGAAAATGGGGTTTTAGTTCGCGGTGCGACGCGGGGAGACGGCATTGCCGGAGAGGAAATTACTCAAAATGTCAAAACTATTCGCTCGATTCCTTTAAAGCTCAATTTAGATAATCCGCCGCCAGTTGTGGAAGTGCGCGGAGAGGCTTTTTTGTCTTTAGCTGTGTTTGAGGAAATTAATCGGGAACGGGAAAAAGCGGGGGAACAATTGTTTGCTAATCCTCGCAATGCTGCGGCGGGTACACTGCGGCAGTTGGATTCTAAAATTGTGGATAAGCGCAGGTTGGATTTCTTTGCTTATACTCTGCATTTAGATCAGGGTAACGAGGGTAACACCCAGTGGGATTCGTTGGAATTGTTGCGAAGAATGGGGTTTAAGGTGAATCCCTATCGCAAAATTTGCTATTCTTTGGATGAGGTTCGCGAGTATTACGAATATTGGGATACTGAACGGCGGAATTTGCCTTACATGACGGATGGGGTTGTTGTTAAGATTAATTCGGTTTTGCTGCAAAAACAATTGGGTTTTACTCAGAGGTTTCCGCGTTGGGCGATCGCCCTGAAGTATCCCGCTGCTGAAGTGCCTACAATAGTAGAAGCTGTCACTGTCCAAGTAGGGAGAACCGGGGCTCTGACTCCTGTAGCGGAACTCAAACCGGTGCAGTTGGCGGGGACGACGGTTTCGCGGGCTTCTCTCCATAATAGCGATCGACTTTCCGACCTAAATCTCCATATTGGCGATACCGTAATTGTCAGAAAAGCTGGGGAAATTATACCAGAAGTTGTGCGAGTTTTGCCGGAACTTCGCCCCCAAAATGCTCAACTTTTCCAAATGCCTAGTTGCTGTCCCGAATGCGAACAGCCTGTGGTTCGGGAAAAGGGGGAGGCCGTTACTCGCTGCATCAATACATCTTGTCCCGCAATTTTGAGGGGTTCGCTGATTCATTTTTGCAGCCGGGATGCTCTGGATATTAACGGTGTTGGCGAAAAGTTGGTGCAGCAAATGGTTGATAGCAATCTGGTGCATTCTGCGGCGGATTTGTACGATTTGACTGCGGAAAGATTGATGAGTTTGGAACGGATGGGTAAGAAGTTAGCAGAAAAGTTGGTAAGTGCGATCGCCAAATCGAAAAATCAACCTTATTCGCGGGTACTTTACGGCTTGGGCATCCGCCACGTCGGCAGCGTGAATGCTCAATTGCTGACAGAAAGGTTTGCAAATGTGGAAGAGTTAGCAGGAGTATCGGCGGCATCGATTGAGGGCGTTTACGGCATCGGGCCGGAGATTGCTCAAGCTGTTTATCAGTGGTTTCGAGTTCCGGCAAATCAAAGTTTAATTGCACGGTTGAAAACTGCGGGCTTGCAATTGCAGTCAGAAGTAAAAAATCCCAATTTAGCCAGCACAAATTTACAACTTGCAGGCAAAAGCTTTGTGCTTACCGGAACTTTGCCCACTCTGAAACGAGATGAAGCTAAAGATTTGATTCAAAAAGCAGGAGGTAAAGTCACAAGTTCTGTGAGTGCTAAAACTGATTATGTGGTTGTGGGAGAAGATGCGGGTTCTAAGTTGGAGAAGGCTCAATCTTTGGGGATCGAACTACTTTCGGAAGCTGAGTTATTGAAACTGCTATCGAAACCATAAATGATTGGTGACAGTCAATATATCTCTCTTTGCTCTTTCTCTGCGCCCTCTGCGCTCTCTGCGGTTCGCAAAAAAGCTGATTCATTTCAGCCGTTTTCAAAGAAAATCCCCAACAATTCTATTACCGTCTGTGCAAAATAGCCGATCCTCTTCGAGGGCTCTGCTAACGCGAATTGGGCAATACCTCAAAAGGCATAGAAATCGCGACCGCACTTGGTGAATATAAATACTTCCCCGGCGGTGCTGCCCGAATCGGTTGTCGGTACAGGCTAGTTTTGCTAAAATTTGATAAAGTTTGCAAGAGCGATGGCAACTGCGAGCTTAGCCAAATCCCAGCAATCATAGGAGATACATTATGTCTGAAATTCCAGCAGAACAAACACCAACAAACTTGACAACTCCAGAAATAACTACCGAAAGCTCAATTTCGGGAGTGGAAAACGTGAAAAATAGTTTGGGAAACGTCCTAAATAGTTGGAAGTTGAAAGCAGGATTAGCCGTTGCTGTACTGTTTGCAGTGTCGCTATTTGCATTCTACTGGCAGCATATGATTGCAGTCGTAGGTATGAAGAGTTGGTCGGCGCGATCGGGTGCTAATCCGATCGAATGTATGGTAAGAGATACTAATAACGACCAGTATGTCAGTTGCAGCGCCCTCCTCGATCAGCAGATTGTCCCTCTTGAGTGCAGTTCGAGTTTGTTCAACATCGGCTGTCGAGTCAATTACGGAACTGCGGCACCTAACCCGAGACAAATCAACCCTAGATAGAGCCTCTGTGGGTTAGAGATGATTGGTGAATAAACAGATTTGTTCCTAAAATATGGGACTTACCAAAGATGTCCCACCTTGAAAATACTCCACTAATAAAGATGAGAAAACTCTGGTTTTTCTTGTTGTAAAATAGCAGGTAAGTCAACTTACCTGCTATTGCCATTAAGTCCCTGTTTTCGAGCCAAACCGAAAACTGGTGTTGAGACAAAGCGTAGCGCGTTAACGTTAAATTTTTCTGCTCATATAGGCGTTTTAGGTTTAATTAACCTGACCTACTTAGAGTCTTAATTAGCCTGAATTGGCGAAATTCTACTTTTCTTCATATTGCGATATTCGCCACTGAGACTAAATTCTCTCAAAAACTCGATAGGTGTCCTAGATTACCGAACAATGCACCTAACAGCTATAGCTGCTGGGGAATTTTTGATTAATCTGAAAAATTATTAATTTTCGTCACGAAACATTCAATCTATCAAAGATATGCTATAAGTGGAATCATAAATTGTTGGGTTCGCTAGCTATAAATCTCGATCGCATGCACATCCAGGGTTGTTTCATTCCCATGATAGACAATGAGTAACCCGATATTGTGCGGCGATAATTTGTATATTCCAATAACAGGAAAAATCATCAGATGAGCGAAAAACTTAACAGCTACGCCCAATATTCATACAACTCCCAGAATAAGATTACCGACAGAGATATCTTATCTAATCCCGATGACTTTAATCCCTGGCAATTACCAGAAAACCCTTTTGATTACGTTGCCTTGTTAAATTGGTTAGAAGTAACTAAAGGCCAATCTGTTATTAAAGACGAACGCGATTACGGAAAAAAAGTAGCGATAGTGGGAGCTGGTTGTGCGGGTACGATCGCAGCACGAGAGCTGATGCGCGTAGGTATTCACCCTATTGTTTATGAAGCTTCTGGGCGAATTGGAGGCAGAACATACAGCCATCGATTTGAAGCAGATCCCCAGGCTCTTGTAGAGATGGGAGCAATGAGAATACCTACAATTCATCGAACGGTATACCATTTGTTAGACAGTTGGGGAATCCGGTATAAAACCTTTCCCGATCCTCTGGTAGTCAACACGCAGTTCTACATCAACGGCAAGAATTTATTTTATGACAGCGCGACTCAGACATACCATCCAGAAGGCGAACTGGTTCAGCAAATCAAAGAGATTACAGCAAAATGGCACGATATAATCGCTCCAATTACAAACAAAATGAGGGAGGTTTGGGATAATCCCATAAAGAGGCGCGAACTGTGGAACACATACGTGGAACAGTACAAAAATAAGATACTTTTTGAAGTTTTGAATGAAGCCGGCTGGAATGAAAAAGAAACTGACTTATTTGCTGTTTTAGGAGTTGGCTCTGGAGGTTTTGGGCCTTTCTATGAAAATTCTTTTCTGGAAATTCTGAGAATTGAAATTCATCTAGATGAAACAGATCAGCAGCTAATTATAGGCGGAGTCAGTCAAATACCGCAAAATCTCTGGGAGGGATGGATCGATTGCAGGTATTGGGGAAGTATGTGCGTAGCAAATCTGCAAGAAGAGGGAAAACCTCGATCCAGAGTCACGGAGATAATCACAGATGAAAACAATCCTCAAGCTCCAGTTTTAGTCAGGGACGAGCAGGGTAATGTAGAGCAATACGATGCGGTCATCATCACTTGTTCTCTGAGAGCATTGGAGATGAACATCAAAATCAATCGCTCCACATTTAATGATGATGTTTGGAAGGCGATCCGTAACTTTCCTCTAACCAATTCGGGAAAAATAGCTATCTTAACCAAAAGTGCTTTTTGGAAACAACCTCAATTTCAACAGTTGTGTACTACCCTGACAGATTTACCAATTCAACAAGTCTATTTTTTTGATAGCAGCGATTTTGGTTCGGAGACAGAAACTGGTGTGGTTATTTTGAGTTACTCTTGGTCAGATTCGGCAACCAAGTTTGATGCTCTCGATCCAGAACAAAGAGTCGCTCTTTGTTTCCAGTGTATCGAGGAGATTTACGGTCCAGAAGTGTCGGAAATGATGAGAGAGCAAACCATCGAACACTGTGTCTGGTCTTGGGAAGAAGCCTACGGTTATCACGGTGGTTTCAGAATGGCATCTCCAGGACAAGAAGAAAAGCATTGGGCTTTGTTTAAACAAGGAAAGAGAGTATCTCAGAGCAATGGGGTTTATCTAGCTGGTGAGGCAATTGCTTGGTTAGGTTTGAGCGGATGGATTGAAGGTGCTCTTCAGACCGGTTTAGATACTTTCCTCTCTGTCACTGACAGGATAAACAGCTTAAGAATAACCTTAACTTAGAGTGGTGGGTTAAGCGATCGCGCAACCCACCACTCTGAGTGTATTGCAGACTACAGCACATTACGGACTATGTGAATATTCTACCTTACGGATGCGTATCAAAGCATCGCAAGCTACTATACTAGATTAGCGCGATCGCGGATAACGATCGATGACTATATTGAATATTTCTTTATAAGCTTTAAAAATAAAAATGATCGAGATTAACGACTACCAAATTAGCGCTCAAATTTACGAAAGCGCTAACTCAATAGTATATAGAGGCATCCGTCAACAGGATAATCTATCGGTTATCCTGAAAATGCTCAAACAAGATTATCCGACTCCAGCTCAACTCACCCACTACCGACAGGAATATGAAATTACGCGCAATCTTAACCTAGAAGGCGTCATCAAAGCTTATAGTTTGGAAGAGTACCAGAGAACCCTAGTTATCATCTTGGAAGATTTTGGGGGCAATTCTCTCAAGACATTGATGAATAACTCCGAACAAAAGCAAGGCATTACCTCTTTACACGAATTCCTCGAAATAGCCATTCAAGCAGCCGAAGTTTTGGCTCAGATTCATGCAGCCCATGTCATTCACAAAGATATCAACCCAGCTAATATTATTTGGCACTCAGAAACCAAACAACTCAAAATCATTGACTTTGGTATTTCCTCCGTTCTCAGTCGCGAAAACCCTACTTTGAAAAACCCGAATGTTTTAGAAGGTACCCTAGCCTATATTTCCCCAGAGCAAACAGGACGGATGAATCGTACCCTCGATTATCGCACAGATTTTTATTCCCTGGGTGTCACTTTTTACCAACTGCTTGCTGGGAGATTGCCATTTGAGACAACTGATGCTATGGAGTTAGTGCATTGTCATATTGCAAAACAACCCGTTCCGCTATATCAAATCAAAAATAGTAGGGGTAGGTTGAGGGAACAACCTTTAGGACAAACCAATAATTTATCTACAAAATCTGGCAATCGAAAAGTTAAAAGTGACAAAGAAGATGGAATCGAAGAAATTCCTCAAACGGTTTCTGATATTGTGATGAAATTGATGGCAAAAACCGCCGAGGAACGCTATCAAAGTGCTTGGGGGCTTAAAGCGGATTTGGAAGAATGCCTGCATCAGTTACAAAGAAAAGGCACAATTGAACCATTTTCTTTGGCAACTAAAGATTTTTCGGGCAAGTTCCAGATTCCTCAAAAACTTTATGGCAGAGAACAGGAAATCCAAACTTTACTAGCTGCTTTCGATCGCATATCTGGAAAAAATCAGTCAGCGGAATATCCTACTCCCCGATCAAAAGTTGAAATGATGTTAGTTGCCGGTTACTCTGGCATTGGCAAGTCAGCATTAGTACAAGAAATTTACAAGCCGATTACGCGCGATCGCGGTTATTTCATTTCTGGTAAATTCGATCAATTCCAACGCAACATTCCCTACTCTGCCGTTGTCTCTGCCTTTGCAGGAGTCATCCGCCAATTATTAACAGAAACAGAAACACAGCTAACTCAATGGCGCCGAAAAATTTTAGCAGCTTTAAGTGTCAACGCTCAGGTGATTATTGATGTTATTCCTGATGTAGAACTGATAATCGGCAAACAACCAGCGGTGCCGGCATTGGGGCCAACAGAGTCTCAAAATCGTTTTAATTTTGTTTTTACTAACTTCATTCGCCTATTTTGCTCGAGAGAGCATCCCTTAGCGATCTTTCTCGATGATTTGCAGTGGGCAGACTCGGCCACCCTGAGATTGATAGAGTTAATAATGACAGATACAGAAATAGAATATTTATTGTTAATAGGGGCCTATCGAGACAATGAAGTCAGTGCCGCTCATCCTTTGGTGATGGTGTTGGAAGAGTTACGCAAAGCGGGAACAGTTATCAATCAAATTGCGTTGACTCCCTTAACATATGAGCACATTAACCAACTGATGGTCGATACTTTTAACAGCAATACCGAAACCGTAAAATCCTTGACAAAATTAATTTTTACGAAAACCAACGGCAATCCTTTCTTTGGAAATGAATTATTAAAAACCCTCTACTCCGATCGCTTGCTAAATTTTGATTTAGAGTCGCGAACTTGGCAGTGGGATATATCTCATATTGGCAGCAGACAAATCGCCGATAATGTGGTAGAATTAATGCTAAGCAAACTGAAAAAACTGCCTGTATCAACCCAGCGGAAAATGCGATTTGCAGCTTGTAGCGGTGCTGAGTTTGACTTAAATACCCTATCCATTCTCCGCGACCTACCGATGGCAGAAGTTTTTGAACATCTCAAACCAGCCATTCAATCGGGTTTAATTTTGTGTTTATCGGAATTAAACGAACAACTGGTAATTGAACATTACAAATTCGGACACGATCGCATTCAGCAAGCTGCTTATGCTTTGAATGATGAAGCCGAAAAAAAAGCAAATCACCTGCAAATTGGTCGCCTGCTTTTAGAAAAAAGTTCTACCGCCAAATCCCCAGATAAAATATTTACGATTGTAGATCATCTGAATTTGGGAAGCGAACTGATAAGCGAACCAGAAGAACGCACAAAACTCGCGGAACTGAATCTTTCAGCAGGCAAAAAAGCTACCTCAGCCACCGCTTATGAAGCGGCAGTTAAATATTTTCAAAAAGGACTAGAACTTTTACCAGAAAATAGCTGGCAAAGCCATTACGAACTAGCGCGATCGCTCCATGAATTGGCAGCAGAAGCAACTTACTTAAATGGCGATTTTGAGGGAATGCAGGAATTAGCTAGCATTGTGTTGCAACAAGCCCAAACCGAGTTAGATAGAGTCAAAGTTTATGAAGTACAAGTTCAAGCTTGTATCGCCCAAACTAGATTGCGGGAATCAGTGTTAATAGTGCTGCAAGCTGTGAGAGTGCTGGGGATAGATATTCCAGAACAACCTAGTGCCGCAGACATTCAACAAGCTATAAGCAAAGCCCAGACGCAATGGAAAAACAAGCACATTCTCGATATCGTTGACTTACCTAATATGTCCGATCCCACCATTCTAGCAGTAGTGCGGTTGTTGGCAAGTGCGAATGCTCCTGCTTATACAGGAGCGCCCGAATTATTACCCTTAATTGTAGCCGAGCAAGTCACATTATCAATCGAGTACGGTAATGCCGATGCTTCTTCTTTAGGTTATGCTTTTTACGGTGCCATGCTTTCTAATAATATTGAAACAATAGAGTTTGGCTATCAATTTGGTCAAGTGGCTTTAAGTTTGGTAGACAAATTTGACGATCCCCAAATTAAAGCTAGGACTTGCGATATGGTTTACGGTATGATCCGGGGGTGGAAAGTTCATGTTAAAGAAACTTTAAAACCTTTAGAAAATAACTACCAACTTGCGATAGATCATGGCACTTTTGAATATGCTGGCTATAGCATTCTCAAGCACTGTTACTATGCTTTTTTAACTGGGAAACCGCTCGACAAATTGGAACAAAAGCTGGTAAATTACAGTCAAGCTTTAGCTGAACTGAAGCAATTTACAGCAGTTAGTTATTTGCAGCGCGATCGGCAGGCTGTTCTAAATTTAATCGAAGATTCTCCTAATCCCGGAGTTTTACAGGGGAGGGTTTATGACGAACCAAGCAAACTTCCTTTGTATTACCAAGCCAACGATTACTATGGATTACTTTATTTTTATCTGAGTAAACTCATCCTCAGTTATGTATTCCAAGACTATTCTCAAGCAGGGGAAAATGCGAAATTAGCTAAAACTTATTTAGATGGAGGAGCAGGGTTAGCTCATGTAGGGAGTTTCCATTTTTACGAATCTCTGACACAGCTAATGCTGTACAATAGCGCTACTTCTCAAGAGCAAGCTCGAATCTTGAATCAGGTAAGAGTCAATCAAGAAAAAATGGCAACTTGGGCATCTTATGCTCCGATGAATTACTCGCACAAATTCGATTTAGTTGCAGCCGAACAACATCGAATTTTAGGAGAAGATAGGTCAGCAATGGATTTGTACGATCGCGCTATTGCCCAGGCTAGAAAAAATCATTATATTAACGATGAAGCTTTAGCCTGCGAACTAGCAGCCAAGTTTTGGTTAACTCAAGGCAAAGAAAGGTTTGCCAAGTCATATATAAATGACGCTCATTACGCTTATGCTCGCTGGGGAGCAACAGCAAAGGTTAAAGATTTAGGCGTTGCTGAATTGATGTATGATATAGCGATCGAGAGCAAAGTTGACGAAAAACAATGAACAGCAAATTAGAGTCCCTCAAATGTCCTGAATGCAAGTCTAGTCGTATTAAT
>NZ_JAMPLN010000071.1:0-12302 GCF_040004035.1 Microcoleus vaginatus FACHB-2002
ATTAATACGACTAGACTTGCATTCAGGACATTTGAGGGACTCTAATTTGCTGTTCATTGTTTTTCGTCAACTTTGCTCTCGATCGCTATATCATACATCAATTCAGCAACGCCCGGTTTCTTACCCCCTTTATGAAAAAGGGGCTTGAAAAATTTTGATCTTAAACTACACGATTCTTCTGGATTTCGGGTGGAAACGGTAGTGTAAGCGTCTCCCTCACGCAGGCTTTAGGGCCTGTACCACGGAAAGTTTTATTTTTATTATCACCTAAAACTCAGGAGAGCCAGGGCTTTGGCAATCCTTACAGGCAGTTTACCGCCCCTGTGCCATCTGCAACACCGATTTTTGGGAAACTTACGAGTTTTACGGGGTTGTCACCCTGTGAACCCATGCAGTGTTTACTTTTCCAACTGATTCAGCCAGCTTTAAGTAATTATACAGATTGCCTTGTCATCTATCTAAGGTATGATATTTTTGTAAGATAAGAGTTAATAAAGATGCAATAGCTCATCAATATTGTCGTCAGCAACTCCTACGTAGACGAATAAATTGGCTGTGCTGAATTGGTGGTGGAAACGGTAGTGTTACCGTCTCGCTCACGCAGGCTTTCCGGGCTGTACCACAGGAAGTTTTATTTTTACTATCACCTAAAACTCACTAGAGCCAACTCCACTAAGTCTGCCAGAGTTTGTCCTCCAACGTAGTGAAGGAAAGAGTTAGAGATCGAGGGGGTATTTAAGCCGGATTTGGATAAACAACTAATTCACAGCTCTAACTAATTCACAGCTCTTGCTGGTTAGATTTCTCATGTCTTCGTACATTCATCTTTCAGGGTTAATACATTAATGTCGTCCAATAACTTGTTTGATTTGACAAACGGTGTCGATATTTTTACGATCGATACCAAAGTTCCGGCCGGTTTTGGGATTCGAGCGCTCGCAGGAGCAGATTTCATTGTCGGTTCCGATCGCCCGGATTGTGTTTATGGGAACGATGGAGCGGACTCGATCGCCGGTGGAATCGGGAACGACAGCCTACAAGGCGGACGCGGAGCCGATCTACTGTTGGGCAATGCTGGAGATGATTATCTCCTGGGAGAACGCGGTAATGATGTTGTATATGGCGGTCAAAACAACGACACATTACTCGGTAAAGAAGGAGACGATTTCCTAGCCGGGGGTGCGGGAGTTGATAGTCTCATTGGCGGCAACGGTTCCGATGCTTTTGTCTTGAATGTCGCTGATGCTGTAACTAATCCGGCTCTCGCCGATACGATCGCCGACTTCAGCGATGAAGAGGGCGATGTCATGGCTCTGACGGATGGAGGAGGCGATGCCCTCACTGAAGCCGACGTAACGCTGGAAGCCAATGGAACCGATACATTCATTCGGCTGAAAGCAACTGGTGCAATCTTGGCGCGGGTACAGGGAGTCAGCCCTGCTAGCCTGACAGGCTTATTCAGTACCGTCAAAGCGACACTGGACGATACGGAATCGGGAGCTACAGCGCTGGGTTCAGTGCCCGGGGGAGCTAACCTTCAGGGAGCAGTGAGCGATGAAGATTATGCCGACTTTTTCCAATTCCAGGTAACGGAAACGAGCATTGTTAACTTTGGCTTAAGTGGCTTGAGCGCAGATGCGGATCTGGCACTCTATCAGGATTTGAACGACGATGGGGAATTGGGAGGAGATGAAATCATCTCCGCATCCACAAAATCGGGCGCTGCGAATGAAACCATCGAAAACGTCACCTTAGATCCGGGTAAATATTTCCTCTCGGTGGAGGCATTTGAAGGAAATACCAACTACAGCCTGAGTTTGGCAGGTGTTGCCGGGACTGTAGCTGCTGATTTGGCGGGCGATCAACCCAGCACGGCACGCCTGCTGCCGCCAGACGGTGAAGTGGAATTACATGATTATGTGGGCGGGACTGATGCAGTGGATACCTATCGCCTGGAAGTGCTCAACCCGGGGTATTTGGATCTGTTTACCGATTACCAGGAGGCGGATCTCAATCTGACCCTGTGGAGCGATCGTAATAGCAACGATCGGTTGGATGCGGATGAGATTATTGCCCAGGGGACGAATGAGATCCAGGAGAATAACATCAACCCCGGTACTTATTACGTCAATGTCACAGCCCCAGGGGCGGCAACGCCCTACGAAATTGCTGCCATTTCCGAACCGGGCAGCCGAGTAGACATTGAACACTATGACCCGCTCTTCCCCGGTATCCCCACAACCGGCACTTTGACTCAAAACGATGACTTCGATCCCAACGATCTGGAAAACTACGCCGATCCCTATCTCCTGCCGGAACTGGGTGCTGGGTTAACAGTGACTGTAACTCAACAATCGGACGATTTCGATGCCTATTTGACCGTCGTGGATCTGCTCACCGGCGAAGTGGTGGTTGAAAACGATGACCTTAACACCAGCGGCGGAGACTTCAATGCCCAGGTGAGTTTCACCACCGAACAGGGGGGTCAATATGTGGTGTTTGCCTCCAGTGTGGATGCTCCTGGCTTGGGGGACTACACTCTGAATGTGACGGTGACAGGAACGCCGATTGCAAACCCGGTACGTAGTGCGAGTGCTGACACTCTGTTGCCCCCACCCCTCTTTCTCGAAAAGGGGGAGCGGGCTGATACCGGTCTGGAAAAAGATACGCTCCATGAATTAGTCTATGCGCCTCTAACGGGCGGTCTAGCCCAGCCGATTCAAATCTCCGCCCTCAACCAAGGAAAGTTGGGCGACTGCGCCTTTATTGCAGCCCTAGCGGCCACGTTCGGCAAGATCGAAGAGCCCAGCCAGGCGGCCTCCAAGCAGAGTGTAGTGCTCAACAATCTCATTAAGAGCGATGGTAACAACTACACCCTCCAGTTCTACAACTACCTAACAGGCAAACCGGGCCAAGTCACCGTGGACAACCAGGTGGTAACCGACAAAGATGAGGTGTTTGGGGCGAGATGGGATAGTCAGCAATCCCCAGAACCGAGCCAAGCGTCGGGGCAACCCATCTGGGCCTCCATTGTTGAACGTGCCTACGCCAAGTTCCGGGGTGAGGAAACCAGTCGCAATGGCTATGATGCGATCGGGAATGGCGATAGTGGGGGGATTCCCCTCAAACGGGTCACGGGTCAGGCGATGGAAGAGATTCATTGGAAACCCTCCGAAGACACTCCACAATATTCTGTGATCGAGTTTTCCGATGAGAGTGGCGAATATAATTTATTAGGAAGTATTACGCCGGATCAAATCTTTCAACGGATTCAAGATACATTGAATCAGGGTCGCTATGTCGAGACTGGGACAGTCGAGGATGCGGAGCAGCGAAGTGACAATGTGTTGGTTGGTGGTCATGCCTACAGTATCCACAATGCCTATGAGGCTAATGGCCAAAAGATGCTCCTAGTGCGGAACCCCTGGGGGACAGACAATAAAGTTGACGCGAGGGCACCGGAAGATCCGAGTTCTAACACTAAGGATGGGTTTGTGGCCATCACCTTCGATCGGTTTTTGGAAAACTTTGATGGGGTGAGTCTGTCCAAGCCATAGTACCGATCGCTTTTTCACAATCCAACTGTTAAGCTGGAACACGTCTAGGTTGGGTCTCGTTTCGCGAGACCCAATTTAGTAAAGGGCTGTTGGGTTTCCTAGCGTCAACCCAACCTACGAAATAGGTTCCAACTCGTACCGATACGCAATTTTGGGCGGCACCTCAATTAGAGGTCTTTGAGTAATGTCCTCTTCTATGATTTTGGCTAAAGTAAAAGTAGATGAAGCTGGAATAAAATATCATCAACAACTAATTTACATTACCTAAAAATGAGCGAAACTGCACAAATAACTAACTTTAAAGTCTTCCCCAAACATACAGGAGTTTGGGAGGGAGACTGGACAATACTCGATGCAGACTGCAAGGAAACCCTGCGTTTTACAGCCGTGTTAACCCAGAAAATAGTTGACAACGAGTGGAGGCAAACTAACGTTCAAACTTATGCCAATGGCAAGAGTGAAACCCAAAATTTTGTGAGTCATGTTGTCGGTGAAGGGCAAGTTCAAATTGAAAGTCCAGACTCGGTTTTTTCCAACTACAAGACACTAGCGACAGAGGTTGGAGACAATTTGATAATTTTTCAAATATGGGATAAAGCAACTGGCATTCTGAGGGCTGTTGAAACCATCAATCTCGTCAGTTCAGATCGCCGAATTCGGACTACCCAAAGCTTGACAGAAGAGGGAAAACTTAGGGGAGTTATGGTGATTGTTGAACAAAAAATTGAGTAAAAGTTTTCACTGCTTATGTTACCAACTGATTTATTAAGTCACCGCCAAAACGGGGAATCAATCATCCCTCTCCGCCTCAAGATAGATGCTAAAAACTTAGAAGCAGCTACGGAAATGATCAACTGCTTTCAAGAGTCGATCGGCAAAACCCAAGGCGATCTCGACGGACGCTTGCTAGAATTAGAAGGCGACAGCCCGGATTATCGGCTGAAACGGGGATTAGCGCACCTGCTGAAAGGCGGTTTCTGCACCTTGGAAGTCATCAGTCCCCTAGAACCCTCAGAGTTGAGACAGCGGGTTTTTGCATTGTCTGCGCGATCAACTCCCAGCCCTCAATCCACCCAATTAACCCTGGAAAAAGTAGCAAGTGAACTCAGCCAAGACTTAAACAGAGAAGTTTTGCCACACGAAATCACTACAGGTTTATACGCCGATTTAAACGAAAACAAAATCCTCACTGAGTTTAATGCACCAACTCCCGAAAACTTGCTTCACAGATACAATCTTTCTCAAGTTCAAGGCATATTTTACCGAGCAAGTCAAGTCCAATTAACCGCCCACCGCAACGATCCAGGAGAATACAAACTCTTATTTCGCTATCTGAAACTATTTCAATTAATGACTTACATCGAAGGCGATGCAGACCACGGTTTTACACTGACAATAG
This sequence comes from Microcoleus vaginatus FACHB-2002, assembly GCF_040004035.1. Taxonomy (GTDB): domain Bacteria; phylum Cyanobacteriota; class Cyanobacteriia; order Cyanobacteriales; family Microcoleaceae; genus Microcoleus; species Microcoleus vaginatus_C. The sequence continues at coordinate 4,957 of NZ_JAMPLN010000071.1, forward strand.
ACGGCCCTACAAGCTTGTTCAAACCCAGCACACGCTACGGCTTAGCCCTCGCGAAAATGCTGCCCGCACTGCTGCACGTCACCAAATGGAGTATGCACTCGACACTGCACACAAAAGACCCTTTTAGCGGCGTTTTGAAAACAGGTAAATTTACCCTAAATTCCGACTGCGGTTTAGTCAGCCACTATCCCCCTGGCAAGCCTTACGATAGTATGTTAGAAGCCGCATTTGCTGAAAGATGGAATTCCACAAAAACCGAGTGGCAACTAGAGCGAGAAGTTGATTTAATTCCGATTCCAGGTAGTGTGATGATTCCCGATTTTCGGTTGGTGCATCCCGACGGGCGAGTATTTTTATTAGAAATAGTTGGCTATTGGCGGCCGGAGTATTTGCAAAAGAAATTTGCACAAGTACAGAAGTCTGAATGCGATAACTTGATTTTAGCTATTTCCGAACGGCTGAATTTAGAAAAAGCCGGGGTGAATGTAAATGATGTGCCAGCAAAAGTAGTTTGGTTTAAAGATAAATTGCTGCCTAAATCAGTCCTGGAAGTCCTCGAATAGTATACCAATCTGCCCATCAGTTGCAAACTTCTTTCTTTCTTTCTTTCTATCTCTCTGCGCCCTCTGCGCCCTCTGCGGTTCAAAAAAATCCTCTTCTATAAATGAAATCATCCTCAAAAAAGAGCGCAGCACGCTATACTAAAATGGGAATTTACCCAAATCCTTGCCACCGCGTAGTCTCACCCTAAAACTGATTGAAAAATGGCAGACACAAGTATTGTCGAAAGAATCAAAAAGCTTTTAGCCCTCGCCACCTCATCCAATGAAAACGAATCGACTGCTGCCGCCGAAAAAGCTTCCGTTTTACTGGCACAGTACAATCTCAGCCTCGCGGATTTAGGACCAAATCACCAAGAAGAGATTGACGAAGACTCAGTTGAAACAACATCCAAATTTGTCACTTGGAAAATGATGCTGCTTTCGGGAATTGCGGACGCTAACGGTTGCAATGCCATGCGAAACACTTATAATGGCAGTATGTTTTTGGTGGGAACTTCTACAAACCTGATTGTTTGCAAACATCTGTACGAGTATTTGAGTTCTGCAATTGAAAAAAGGGCTAAATACCGCAAAGGAAACGGCAGGGGGTTGGCGTATCTGAATGCTTTTCGGGTTGGATGCGCGACGAGGTTGAGACAAAGATTGTTGGAACAAAAACAGGAGATGGAAGAGTCGGGGATTCCGGGTTCGGGGGATGTGGCGGCGACTCCAGGGATTGTAGTGCGATCGATGTTTGAGAAAAATCAACAGGCGATCGCCGATTATCTAGAGGGCCGAGGGGCTAAAGTTAAAACCCGAAGTGGTTCTCAAGTCAGCAGCGCGGCAGGTTTTAATTCGGGGTATGAAGTGGGCGACAAAATTAGTTTGCACAAGCAAGTGCAGCCGCAAGGGGATATGAAGCAACTTAATGAATGTCTTTGAGTTATCGATAGTAATTGATGGATAATCAAAACAGGGGTAAACGGCGTTGCTGAATCAAGGTATGAATGCCCCAGGAAGGGGAATATCGTGAAATTTCAAGCTCAAGGGGTGACAACAAGGCTACAAGGCACTCTCGATCAGGGATAGAGCGTGAAGTCCTTGTTTAAAATTGAGTCGTTTGTGGGGTTTGAGATTCATCAGATTCCAGGCTAAATCCGACCAATTATGGAAAGATTGGCCCCAATCAGGAGCGTGCAATCCCATCCAAAAAGTGCTATAACGCTCTGTTAAACGTCCGGTTTCAGTAGGACGACAAATATACTCAACAACAGTTCGATGTTGTAAAGAAGCACCCTGTAAAGTGGCTAGAGTATAAGCAATAGAAATGAGTAAAACTAGCGCCATTAAGCGACGCTCGTTAACGTTTGTATTTTCGAGATTATAGCCTCCAGTTTTTAAATCGCGAAACATTGTTTCGATACCCCATCGAGCGGCATAGATAGAAAGAGTTCGGGGTAAACTGTTTAAGCTCGTCAAAATATACCAAGGTTCTTTTGGAGCTCTACCTCGATATTTTCTTTTCCAATAAGCCGCCAAATTAAACCCTCCAAGCTGATGCGCTTTGGTACAATAAATGTTGGCATAAAATCGAGATTTTTCCGGTTTAATTTCTAAGTTCTTTAGTGCTCGATAAACTGCATCATCATCGCCAATACAAGTGCCTTTTTTCTGCCGCAATGCGAAATCTATATTCCAATACGGTTCAGTTAAGGCTCAAATAGTGGTAAATTAGGTATGGTGTCCAAAAATGGAGAGCAAGTAAGGTGCATCTCAAAGAATTCTCATTAGTATCTCCCAAAATCCCAAGTACGGAGATATTCAAAGCCATAGAGATAGCAATTCCAGCCAGTGCAATTGAACAGGCGATTACTAAAACGAAGGTTGAAGAGAAACGTCATCGAACCCTGCCTGCACAACTGGTAGTGTGTCTGGTAATCGCAATGAGTCTATGGTCAAAAGATTCAATGCGGGATGTACTAAAAAATTTGATTGATGGTCTTAATGAAGCATGGATGAAAATTGGTAAATATTGGCGGTTTCCATGTAAATCTGCAATCACTCAAGCCAGACAAAGATTAGGAGCAGGTGTGATGAGACAGTTGTTTCATTCATTAGTGCGACAAATGGCTACAGTTGAAACAGTAGGAGCTTTTATCAGCGAACTCAGAGTCGTAGTGATAGACGGAACCTGCTTAGATATCCCAGATAGTGATGAGAATGCCAGGGTTTTTGGTCGTCCTGGAAGTCGCCCAGGTACAAGAGCAGCGTTTCCGAAAGCTAGATTAGTTATTTTATTAGAGGCGGGAACACATTTAATATTTGACGCCTTAATGTGTCCATATAAAATGGGAGAAAGAGTAAGAGCGTTAAAGTTGTTACGCTCAGTAACGGCGGGAATGCTATTGATGTGGGATAGAGGTTTACATTCTTATGCGATGGTAGAAGCCACAGTCAGTAAAGGTTGTGGTAGTGCTATTTTGTAAAGGATAGAGAAAAATAGTTAGCATGGAGTTGTATGTCTCACTTTTGCGCCGTGAAACTTTACCTACTCTGCCCAAGCTGTGGTTCTGATGACATCATGAAGAACGGCACGACCCGCCGGGGAAAACAAAACTACAAATGTCGTGATTGTGGTCGTCAATTCGTTGAGAATCCGCAGTGGAAGCCGATTGACGCAGACCGTAAAGCGATGATCGATCGCTTGCAAAAGAGAGAAACTTCCCCTGGCCGGAATCGCCCGTGTGATGGAAGTGTCGGAGAACTGGTTGCAAGGATATGTCAACGCTTGCTACGCTGCTGTGTCGCAACAAGTGCAGGTAAAGCCCAAAACCCAGGGACAACTAGCGGTGCAGATGGATGAGTTGTGGTCTTTCGTGGATGATAAAGGGAACAAGCAGTGGGTGTGGCTTGCGCAAGATGTCACAACCCGTGAGATTGTCGGTTGCTATATCGGCGATCGTTCTGGGGATGCTGCCTCGGGCATTATGGGCCTCGCTGCCGCCTGTGTACCGACAATGTGCCGTCATCTATACCGATTACTGGCAGGCCTATGAAACAGCACTGCGATCGCAAACGTCCGAAAAGCCGTAGGCAAGGAGAGTGGATTGACCAGTTACATAGAACGATTCAATAACACGAAAGCGGCAACGAGTGTCACGGCTAGTAAGAAGGACATTATCGTTCTCTAAGAAGTTAGACAATCACATTGGCGCAATCTGGAATTTCATCCATCACTACAATGCACTGATTCGTTCTGAGCCTTCGAGTTGTTGAATATGTCTGCTTTTTCTCTATCCTTTACTAAATAGGACTACCAAGGTTGTGAGTAGAAGAGTGCGAATTCCATCCAACGTTAAATTATTAAACGAAACACAATTAGATGATGGTTCATATTTGAGTTGGATTTATCCATCAGGTAAATTAAGAAAAAAAGGATTTAAGCCCATACAGGTAAGAGTAATTGAGTACACACTTGAGAATTACGACCGCCCAGAAGCACAAATTAGATATCGTTTAATTACCAGCTTGTTGAACGCGGAAAAAATTTCAGCGCACTTACTTGCCTGTGAATATCATCAACGTTGGGAAGTCGAAAATACGATTGATGAAATCAAAGTACATTTATTAGGACGAAAAACTCATATTCGTTCTCAAAGACCAAAGGAGGTGGTACAAGAAATTTATGGTTTACTAATAGGACATTGGGCGGTACGGTCATTAATTTTTCAAGCAGCAAGCAGCGCAGGGGTTTCACCATTGCGTCTTTCTTTTACGGGGACATTACGAGTTATTCGTCGCGCTGTCCCAAAATTTCAGCGGTTACAACCACAGGAACTTCCCTTTTTTTGAGTTGGTTAACGTGGGAGATTCTCGATCAAACTATACCGGAAAGAGTTCAGAGAAACAACCCAAGAGTTGTCAAAAAGCCTGTTTCAAAATTTCGCTCTAAACAAGTTAAACACAGAGGTACTGGAATCATAATGAATCCTCCTGTATTTATTGTTTTAAGCACTGCATAGCCCTTAACTGAACCGTATTGGTCTATATTCCTTTGCTTGAGCCAATAAGCCAGTTGGACGCTGTGAAATTCAGGCATCGGCTAATACCAGAACTGGATAAGGCTTCAACACCCGCAATACCGGAGTTAAAACTTTTTTTTGTTCGCGCAAGTTACTACTTCCTTTTTTGGGTAATATTTCCCAATAAACGGGAATAGGGTGTTTCCCCCAAGCTAAACTTAACACGATTAAATTTCGCTCTTGCCATTGCGTTCGCTCGACAATTAAGAACAAATGTCCTTGATGAATGAGTTGGAGTTTCTTGATTCGTCTTCGTTGTTGTCGATTGCTCGGTTGGTGGCGAAACTCTTGTTTGACGAGCTGTTTGATGAGGGGAAACCACAACAGCTTGGCTGTGAGTTGAGGTAAGTCTAAAAACCGTTGCAAGTTTCTCACTCGACTTTCATACTTTATCAGTTGTGGAAACTTGTTAGCTAAAGTAGATAAGCTGACATCTCGATAGCTTTGTAACATTAACACTAACAATTGTAGCGTTAGATACTGGCGAGGATTTAGAGGCGTCTCGAAAACTTTTTGGTATAATTGAGGGAACATATATTTTGTGTGGGGGTCGCTGCGACCCCCAATTTTGGGGGATTACGATTGGCTAAAACCCTTATTCTACCTGATTTGCAGCCTCCTTGTCACCCATTGAGAATTTCAAGTAATGTATTAATAACTTAATAGAATGCTTGAGCATTTTCTCACATTTAGTTCGTTTTAGTCAATACTCCGGACAGTTTTTAAAGAGGGATGCGATGGCTTCGGCAAGCAACGCTTACGCAATAAGTCACAGAAGCGAAAAAAGGGAGTGCAATCTGAACCCAAAATGAACAGAAAAAAAGGCGCTCTTTTAGGTTAAGCTATAAAAACACACAAGCTTAACAGATTGCCTTATGAAGATTATTGAATCCATCTTACAACAAATGCCAGGGATTAGTCAACCCCAAAAGAAGTTTTTAATCACTTTATTCTCAACTATTTTGCTTGTTTATGGCAAGGTCAACTTCACCAATCTCAGTCGTTATAGCTGTTTGAGTGAAAAAACCTACCGTCGTCACTTTCTCAAAAACTTTAACTTTCCACAATTCAATCAATATTTCATCGAAAAAGCCTTAAATCCTGAACACACCGTCATTGCTGTTATTGATTATTCTTTCTTAATAAAAAGTGGCAAAAAAACAGACGGTAAAGCTTATTTTTATAATGGTGTCGCGGGAAAATCAGAAGAGGGATGGGAAATTTCTGTGATTTCTATTGTAGAAATTGAGACTCGTTTATCTTATAGTTTAAGTGTACAACAAACTCCCTCACGTCCTCAAATAAAGCCTGCGAAAAAACTGCCCCAAAAACCGAAGAATTGCTGGTCAATAAAAACTCGCAAAAAACCTGATTCTCAAAGTTCAAAGCCTGACATCACAATAGTTGATGACTATGCACAACATTTGAAGAATACTCGTTGTTTTTTCCCAAGTTATGTACGTTATTTGGTGGCTGATGGCTATTACTACCGCTCTAAATTCTGGGAGGCTGTGCGGGAGTTAAATTTAAACTTTATTGGCAAGCGAGCGAGTTGATGCTAACTTACGCTATCTCTATACAGGTGAACAAAAGAAACTGGGGGCTCCACGTAAATATGATGGCAAGGTTGACTGCCATGATTTGAGTCGTCTTAAATTTGTTAAAGAAATAAAACCGGGAGTTTCATTATATACATTGGTAGTAGGCGAGTTGTTGTTTAAATTGCCAAATTAGTTTGGCTTGTATCTCTGAGGTTCAAGCCAACGGCACAATCAAAAATGCTTTATTATTTAGCACTGATATTCACCTACCGCCTGAGCAAATTGTTGAATATTATCAGGCTCGTTTTCAGATTGAATTTATTTTTCGTGATGCTAAGCAATTTACGGGATTGTCTGATTTTCAAGCTCGTCATTTACCACGGCTTGATTTTCATTTTAATGCCAGTCTAATTGCTTTAAACTTAGCTAAACATGAACTCTCTAGTTGTCCTTCATCTGCCAAGTCGTTTGTGTTTTCAATCTGTTCTTATAAACGCCTGGAATTCAATAAGCATCTACTTTCTACCTTTATTGATAAGTTAGATTTAGACCCGGATTTGATTTTAAATCACCCTAACCTTCCTTCAGTTTTGTCTTATGGTACTTTGGCTGCTTAAAAACTGTCCGGAGTATTGTTTAGTAATCGCCTCTTCAATTGCACTGGCTGGAATTGCTATCTCTATGGCTTTGAATATCTCCGTACTTGGGATCTTGGGAGATACTAATGAGAATTCTTTGAGATGCACCGTGCTAGTTCTCCATTTGCAGACATCATACCTAATTTACCACTATTTGAGCCTTAACTGAACCGTATTGAATTATACCTAGGGCTTCCAATCCTCAACTTCATCTAATGACTCAACTCCTTAATATTGAGGGAGTGATACCATTTTTTTAAAGATGTGATAGACTTGTGTAAAAAGTAAAGGAGAGAATTACAATGTCTGGTCGTCCTCATATAAAGATTACCGAATCTGTAGAAAGTTTGCGATAAATCCTCAAACAACAAAAAAGGATCCTAGCTTATAATAAAGTCCAAATGCTTTATTTGTTTAAGTCAAAACAAGTCAGGGTAAGAGCATCTCAATCATGCTTGACAAAAGCACTTGAGAATTTGCATCATATAGTCATTGTTCATCGCAGCCCGTTTGATTTTTTGTCGCAGGCTACGCTGGAGAGTT
>NZ_JAMPLN010000072.1:0-11938 GCF_040004035.1 Microcoleus vaginatus FACHB-2002
TCTTCAAGATTAGCTATTTAATCTGAGCCCTCTTGAGTTTTTGAGTAACAGCTTGCCTTCTATCCAAAGGCAACTACTTTTAGATGCGATCGTTTTTTAGTCTAAACTCCAGTGATAGAAGGAGCAACCATTACTACGGGAGTTGTTTCACCAGCAGCCAAATCAAGCGGGAAGTTGTGAGCATTGTGATCGTGCATTACTTCCATACCCAAGTTAGCGCGGTTACTCACATCAGCCCAAGTATTGATGACACGACCTTGAGAGTCGATAATCGATTAGTTGAAGTTGAAGTTGCTAGGTAAGCTGCTACGCATCTAAATTGTATTTTTGGGCGGGCGGGACGCCTACCCCACAAGAGTTTGATTGTTTTTTGACAGACAATTTAAATGCCGCAACAGCTTAGAGCGAGATGACAGCTTAATTATGCCCACACCAACTGCAACCGATATCGGTACAGAGCCACAGGATGCCCCCCAGCCGCAAAATAATCCGGGTCTTGCGGCGACAAATAAATCGCTGTCACCTGATCTGCCTCAATTCTTTTACTCGCAGAATCGCCATTTTCCCCGCCTCCAACAACTCGATAAGCCGTTGTAGTTTCCACCTCGTTTAAATAAATATCAGACTCTCCCCGAAAAATCTGCTGAGAAATCTCTGTAGACACAAACTCGCGAGGATTCGGCGTTTCAGTGCCGCGACTGGTAACAATCGATATTAATTGGCGTTCCCCTTTCAAAACAGTAATTTGGCGGTTGGGATTGGTGGGATCGACTTTCACCGAAACTACGCCACCATCGCCTAAATAAGCCTTGGCAATATTCAAACCGTTAAAAGTGCGATCGGCTACAATCTTTTGAGCCTTTTTAAATGTATAATTAGAAATTAAACCAAGATTTTTTTCAGGTTGAAATCGCACTTTAAATAATACCGGCTGCTGCAAATACTGGCGGTTGCTTTCAAAGCCTGGCGTGACAATATTTGGCGCTAAAGGAGCGACTAAATCTACCAAAGTGCTAGCAACATTCCAATTCCCCGCCATCCAGTCGGGATATACCAAATCTCCCTTAGCTACAGCGATAGGAGGCTTGCTTTCCCAATTGGGAAAACTTGATATGCGCTCGCCCAAAACCCCTGCCCTCGCACCACCACCCCACAGCAACACCAGCAAAACCAAACAAAAACTCCAAAATACCTTCATACCCAATTACATTCAAAAAACTAACCTTCTGTCTCTCTTTCTCTTCTTTCTCTCTTCTCTGTGTTCTCTGCGTCCTCTGCGGTTCATTAATTCACAAATTAGACAACAAACGACTTAAACATCATATTTTCTACCATTCTCAGAAACACGCATCCTGCCTGTTGCACAAAAATAAATGTTCGGCTTGTGGGAGTAGGGGTTGGGCATCCTACCCGCCCCCAATATGCAGTTCAAAGGTGGAAAAACCTATTTTTTAAAGCGCCTCAACAGGTGCAGGTTCCCAAACTTCCCCGTATTTTTCCTTCAATTCGTGCCAATTTTCCACCTGTCCTGGTTCGTATTCCCCCGGCTTTCCCCACTGCAAAAACGCGCTCAAAGCAGCCTCATTTTGTTCGTCGAGAAAACGGATTGCATAAGTAGTAAAATTGCCTCTTTTCGCTTCACCAGTTTCAAACTTTACCTGTTTTATTTTGTCCATATTTAGGTGAAACTCAAATATTTCTGCGTGCATATTGGCATATTTACCCTTCGGCAACTCCGCATAAAACAGCTTGTGAATTGAACCGCGCACTTCCAGCACCGCCGCGCTGCTAGTCACAATTAAACGCAGCGTTCCCAATTGTTGGCAAGCTTCCAAGAATTCTTTCAGGTTAGGCATAATTTAATTTGGGAATTGGGTATGGGGTATTGGACTTTGAGCATTAGAACCAACAAGAACTCACAATCAACCAATGACTACTGACTACTGACTACTAACTACTGACTATGTTTCGTGCAGTTCGTAAGCAGCGACAATCCGCTGCACTAGCGGATGTCGTACCACATCCGCCTGAGAAAATTCACAGAAAGCAATGCCCTCAACGTTGCGTAGAATGTTTTGGGCGACTGACAATCCCGACTGTTGGTTTGGCGGCAAATCTGTTTGAGTGATATCCCCCGTTACTACCATTCTCGATCGAAAGCCCAGACGAGTCAACACCATTTTCATCTGAGCCGGCGTCGTATTTTGAGCTTCGTCCAAAATTACGAAAGCATTGCTGAGAGTGCGCCCCCGCATATAAGCTAAAGGAGCTACTTCGATCAAGCCTCTTTCCATTAAATCGGCCATTTTTTCAGGGTCGATCATTTCTTGCAGGGCGTCGTAAAGCGGGCGCAAATATGGATCGACTTTTTGCTGCAAATCTCCCGGCAAAAACCCTAATTTTTCGCCAGCTTCCACGGCTGGCCTGGTTAAAATCAGCCGTTCGTACTGCTTGCTTAACAGCGCTTGCACGGCGAATATAGCTGCTAGAAATGTTTTGCCAGTACCAGCGGGGCCAATGCAAAATGTCAAGTCATGCGTGCGTACTGCTTGGACGTATTGCCGCTGCTTGAAGGTTTTGGCTCTAATTTCTTCGCCGCGGCGGGTTCTGGCGAGAACGTCTCGCTGTAAGTCTTGTAAATCGCCTTGGCGGTTGGTATCCAAAGCTTGGCGCGCCGTCTGGATTTCAACTCCGGTAATATTTTTGCCGGATTTCCAATAGTCGGAGAGCGATCGCACTAATTTATGACACAATTCTACTTGACTTTTTGTGCCGGAAATCAGCAGTTCTTGCCCTCGCATTACCAGGCTAGCACCGGTTTGCTTAGAGATCATTTTCAGGTTTTCTTCTTGATTACCCGCCAGCGACATTGCGCTTTGAATGCTCGGTAACTCTATTGTTAGTTTTTCATTCATGCCAACATAAGCTCCTCCAAATAAGCAATTAAAAGTTAACAACTAAACGTTAAACCACTCACTATTTGCGAACAAAAAAACGCCCGTTACTAGGTTTTACCTAGTATCTAAGGCGTCATTTAGATTTAGCTCCCAAATGAGTTTGGTGTTTGAGGCACAAATCAAATCTCCCTTCTATTAAGTCAGGCAATTTTAGATTTTAGATTGAAAATTTTAGATTTTAGATTAACCTGATGCCGCTCACATTTGAAATTTAAAATTTTACATTTGTTTCCGATCGCAAAACCGGCAATTTCAAACCTAACGGCGCTTGTAATACAAAGTCTACAACAGGCAATCTAAAATCTAAAATTCTTTCTGGGCTCTGCAGTTAGTTAATAACCCGGAGTATTTCGGCTCGTTCTAAACGTAGGTGTGTTAGTACGGCGAGGTTGTTCTCTCGGAGTTCTGCTAGCTAAGGGACTCGGCGACGGAGGTGGCGTCCGGGGTCGGAAGTCGCCTCGCGGCTCCCGCGAGCCACGATCTGGGCGGTCGCGATCCGGGCGGTCGCGATCCGGGCGATCGCGATCGCCCCTGGGCGGGCCAGATCCACGATCGCCCGCTTCGCCATCGTATATATCTAAGTAGAGTGACTGACCCGCCGTCTGCGCCACCGCTTCGAGCGTAGTCCTAATTGCCTGAATATTGCGTCCGCCCCTACCGTAAACCCGGCCTTTGTCCGGATCTTCAAAAGCCAGCCTAACCCAGACCCGCGATTGTCGCGGGTGCAGTTCGCAATCAACCCGCAAAGAGCCTGGGGTCTCTAAAAAAGGCCCAATTAAAAACTTAACCAGTCCAGCATAGTTGGGACTAGCTGACTGTTGCTGTGCTGGATTCAACGTTGGCTCCGGCTCCGACTTGTTCAAATACATGGGCTTTTCTCAGGATGTCACGCACGGTGTCAGTTGGCTGAGCGCCTTCTTGCAGGCGCTTGACAATCGCTGGAACATCCAGCCTGGTTTCATTATTTCTGGGGTTGTAATAGCCGAGCTCTTCTAGGGGACGGCCGTCGCGGCGAGTAGAACTGTTCATCGCTACAATCCGGTAGCTTGTCTCGCGTTTTTTCCCGTATCTCTTCAATCGCAGTTTGATCATCTTCTTGCACAATAGTCTTGTTCCAATTCTAAGCTATTTTGTCAGCGCTCCTTCCCCGAACTCCAACTCAACCCCTATTTCTTAACCTCCCACCAAAATATCGCTACGATTTGCTGCCCCCAAGGCAGGTCTGGCGCCGTCAATGTGCGGTGTAATTGCTAGTGGCAAAATCGATGCACTTCCCCACTGCTGCACCAATTTTTGCAAAAATATATCTTGCTGCGCTCTCAAAGAGTCCCAATCGGTGCCGCGATTAATAATTGCAAACCAAACTAAACCCCGATCGCGCGTGGGTATGGCTCCAGCCAAAGCAATTACGGTGTTCAAAGTACCAGTTTTCACCACAGCCGATGGCGGAATGTGTCGGTTTTCCAAAGTTCCTCGATCGCGCCCGGACACCGGAAACAAGTCAGCAATCGTCAGCCCAGTAGTCTGAAGGTTGCGGGCGATGGCCTGCATCATCCCACAAGCCGCCCTGGGAGACATCCGATTTTCCACTCCCAATCCCGAACCGTTAACTAATTGAAGTTCCTCCTCCGGCACCCCCGCAGCCCAAGTCGCTTGCTGCTGCACTATTTTTGCCCCGCCCAAATCGTCCGCCAGCATCTGAGCTATTTCATTATCGCTGTGGACGTTCATCTGCTTGAGAATTTCCGCTAAAGGAAGCGATCGGCGCTTCAGCAGCAAACGCCCCGAAGTCACAAATTTCTCAGCAATGACGCTGCCGACAACCGTTACTTGCGGCTTTCTAGTTCCCGGAGCCATCTTAGAATACATTGCCACCACATCCTGCGACCAACTGAGCCCCTCAAGAGCTTGCCGCAGTATCTCCCCCGCAACCAAAGGATCGGACTCGTAATTCATGCGGAAATTGCCTGTCACCACCAAATTCCCCGCCACACGATTGATACCCATTTGATTAAGAGCATTGCCAACGGCGATCGCCTCCTCCCACACAAACAGCGGATCGCCTCCGCCGCTGACCACCAAATCTCCCTGCAATACACCATTCCTAATCGGCCCCGTTGCTCGGAACCGCGTTTCAAACTGATAATCCGGGCCCCAAGTTTCCAGCGACGCCAGAGAAGTCGCAATCTTAGTCAGCGAAGCCCCAGGCATCAGCGTCTTGCCCTGCTGACTTACCAGCGGCACCATTCCCGCTTGCACCCAAATTCCCTGATTCCCATCAATCAGGTTCTTGTCCTTCAAATCTTTTAAATATTCCCGCACCGTCGCTTCTGCTGGCAAGTCTGGATTTGCCGCATCTATTCCCCCAAAAGCCAAATCTTGGGCCACCACTAACCCAGGTATCCCTCCCCGCCAAGCCAGCACTGACGCAGCATTAGGCGCGGCACTGCCTACCCCAGCCATGTCGAGCCACAGAGACATCATCCCTGAGCTAAATAAATCCAGCATTTTTTACTCCTAAAGTCAATCGATTTTAGATTTTAGATTTTAGATTTCAGATTGAAGAAAGCGCTCCCACTGATAAATCCGAGGGCAAGTGATGAGGATGGGGAGCTTTTTTTTCGCTCCACGGATGAATCCGGCGTTCCCGGACTAAAGTGCTTGCGGCCATGTAAACTATTTCATTGATTTTTTCAATATGCCGTCAAAAATAGTAAAGTAGTGACAAAACAAGTTCTATCAGAGTAGCCGGAAATAAGAATTGTCCGATCGCCCTAGCGAGCGGATTTTAGTTCTTTATTCAGACTTCTGGATTCACGCTCCTGACTTCCTGGTAGAATTTTTAGTGTTTCTCAAACATTGGTCAATGGGATCGACACGCGCAAGAATTGCGATAGACGCTATGGGTGGGGATCATGCCCCCGCCGAAGTTGTAGCTGGAGCGCTTAAGGCACAAGAAGAATTAGGCGTAGAGATTTTGCTTGTGGGCGACCCGCAGCAAATAGAAGACTCGCTCCGGCAACAAGACGCGATCGGCCGCGTCTCTACAGGTCAGCTAGAAATCGTTCCTTCTGAAGGAGCGATCGAAATGCACGAAGAACCTTTGAGTGCCCTCAAACGCAAGCCCAACGCTTCGATTAACGTAGCGATGAACTTGGTAAAGCAGCAGCAAGCTGATGCTGTGGTGTCCGCCGGTCACTCCGGCGCGGCAATGGCTGCTGCCCTGCTCAGGTTGGGCCGGCTCCCCGGAATCGATCGCCCTGCGATCGGTGCGGTTTTGCCGACAATGATACCGGGCAGCTCTGTACTCATTCTCGATGTCGGCGCTAATGTGGACTGCCGCCCCAAATTTTTGGAGCAGTTCGCTCTTATGGGAACTATTTACAGCCAGTGCGTGCTGGGCGTGACCGAACCTAAAATCGGCCTGCTCAACATTGGCGAAGAACCTTCTAAAGGCAACGACGCAGCCGTGCGAACCCACCAGTTATTGGTGGACAACCCGAACATTCCTTTTGTGGGCAATGCCGAAGGCCGCGACGTGCTGTCGGGGAAATTCGACGTGATTGTCTGCGACGGGTTTGTCGGTAACGTGTTGTTGAAGTTTGCCGAAGCGGTGGGCGAAGTCGTAGTCCAGGTGCTTAAGGAAGAGTTGGTCAAAGGACTCCAACATCAAATTAACGACCCTATGCTGCAAAAAAGCTTGCAAGGATTCAAGCAGCGGGTAGACCACGTTGAACACGGCGGCGGTTTGCTGTTGGGCGTTGCTGGAGTTTGCATTATCAGCCACGGTTCGTCTCAAGCTGCTTCAATTTTCAATGCCATTCGTTTGGCGAAGGAGGCTGTTGACAACCAAGTGCTGGAGCGAATTCGATCGTCCAATCAGCAAAGCGCTCTGGAACAAGAAGCTGTGAATTAGAGGCAGTAAGTAGGAATTAAAAATTAAAAATGTAAAATTAAAAATGTCAGCTTAAACCCACTGTTTTGCTTAAAAAAAGTAATTTCAGCAGTTTAAAAAATAATTTTAATTGGTAGTTTTTAATTTTTAATTTCTCGATCGAACAGCGAGTAAATGGAGAGGAATGTTGCAGCAATCAGGGTTCGGCATTGCCGTCACGGGTAGCGGTTCTTGTACACCGCAGGTTTCGCTGGATAATAACGGTTTGAGTCAGATAGTAGAAACGAATGACGAGTGGATTGGGGCGCGGACGGGTATTCGCTCCCGCAGGCTGGCGGACGATCGCACTTCTTTGTGCGATTTAGCGTCCGAGGCATCGCTTCAGGCGATCGCCATGGCAGAAATTTCGCCTACAGATATCGATTTGATTATTTTGGCGACCTCAAGCCCTGACGATTTGTTTGGCACTGCCAGTAAAATTCAATATCAATTGGGCGCCACAAAAGCTGTGGCTTTTGATTTGACAGCAGCTTGTTCGGGCTTTGTTTTTGGTTTAGTTACAGCCTCGCAGTTCATTCGGACAGGGGTTTATCAAAATGTTTTGCTGATCGGAGCAGATATTTTGTCTCGCTGGGTGAATTGGTCGGATCGGGGTACTTGCATTCTTTTTGGAGACGGTGCAGGTGCGGTGGTATTGCAAGCTTCAGAAGTCGATCACTTTTTGGGATTTGAAATTCGCAGCGACGGCACGCAAAATTCGTCTCTCAATTTGCCTTACAAAGCCGAGTCAAAACAATTAATTGAGGGCGTCAACATCGGAGTTGGCGGATTTCATCCCATTACAATGAACGGTCAAGAAATCTATCGGTTTGCCGTAAAAAAAGTGCCGGAAGTCATAGAAAAAGCTATGTTTCGGGCAAATATTAGCGCTGCTGAAATTGACTGGCTGTTGTTGCACCAAGCCAATCAGCGGATTCTCGATGCAGTTGCCCAAAGGCTAAAGATTCCCCCCGAAAAAGTAATCAGCAATTTGGCGAATTACGGCAATACCTCAGCGGCTTCAATTCCCCTTGCCTTAGACGAAGCCGTGCGTTTGGGTAAAGTTAAAGCGGGCGATACTATTGCTGCTGCTGGTTTTGGTGCAGGTTTGACTTGGGGAGCTGCGATTTTTCAATGGGGAAGGTAATATTTGGCGGCCGGTTGTAAACTTGCTCCGGTTATTGTCGGGAGTTCGATCGAGTAAAATACAAATCCTTTAACACGCCATACATAGGACAAGGTTCGCAGCGGTGCACCACCTCGACAGCAGTTATTGACAAGCGCGTGCTGAAATGGAAAATCCTCTATTCTTCGATCGACTTTCCCCGGCTTGAAGCTTGAAAATTGTGTTACGGCTATTAATCAGATTCAAGTAGCAAAAAAAAATAAACCTGGTAAAAATCACAGTTAGATGTTATAATTGTGAGTCGCGAGTAGATAGTTCGTTAACCGAAAGATAGCGGATACCAGCGAGCGAACTTAGAAGCGGAAAAGAAAGAATTTTTGCAATCACCAATTAGCAACCACCAATTAGCAGATTACCGGAAAAATGACTAAAACAGCATGGGTATTTCCCGGACAAGGTTCCCAGGCGATCGGGATGGGTGCAGACTTATTAAACTTGCCAACAGCCAAAGCCAAATTTGAGCTCGCTAAAGAAATTTTAGGCTGGTCTGTCCCGGAAGTTTGCCAAAAAGAAGAAGCAAAACTATCTCGGACTCTCTACACTCAGCCTTGCTTGTTCGTAGTAGAAAGTATTTTGGCCGACTTAGTGCGAGAAAAAAGCGATCGGCCAGCGGTAGTTGCCGGTCACAGTTTAGGAGAATACGTTGCCCTCTACGCAGCAGGCGTCTTTGACTTTGAAACCGGATTGCGCTTAGTCAAACGCCGCGCCGAACTCATGGACACTGCCTCGGGCGGGCAAATGGTGGCTTTGATCGGGTTCGACAGACAGGAACTAGAATTGCAAATTCAATACAGCCGAGACGTAGTGCTGGCAAACGACAACAGCGAAGCACAAGTCGTTATTTCTGGAACGCCCGCAGCAGTAGAAGATTTGCTTGCCAAAATCAAAGTCAAACGCGCCGTTAAATTGAATGTTTCTGGTGCGTTTCACTCTCCCCTGATGGCCGGGGTGGCGGCAGAGTTTCAACTAGCCTTAAAGTCTGCAAGGTTTTCCGATGCTAAAATGCTGGTGCTCTCGAACGCAGAACCCTCAGCCACTACCAGCGCAGCCACTTTAAAGCAGCGGTTGACTCAGCAGATGACCAAAGGCGTGCGGTGGCGAGAAATTTCTATGCAATTGCCACAACAAGGAATCGATCGGGTAGTGGAAATTGGCCCCGGCAAAGTTCTCACAGGTTTGATCAAACGGACTTGCCCGGATTTAGCACTGGTAAATGTTAGCAGTTTTGCAGATTTGCCCGCTTAATCTATGTTTAACCTGTGATGAAATCGCAGGCCCTAAAAGTGAGAGTTAACAGGCCCTAAGATTGCCCAAAAATGAATCGCACAACAGGCAACTGCGAATATTGGCTGTTGTGCAAATTGGCGATGGACGATCCAGACAGCTAGAAAATCTTTATCAAAAATGTAGATATCGATCAACCTGATGGGGCGATCGACAAATCCTGATGTAAACTAGGCGTAAAAACCAAGCTTATCTGGTATTTATATGAAAAAAGTCCTTTACTGGTTGATGGGCGACAAGGCAGGCAGAACCATAGTAGGTGTCTGGAATTGGATGTGGGGACTGCCCGTAGAATCCGGCGGCCAGGTGTCGGTAGCGGTAGCCGAAGAGTCGTTGCGATCGATGCAAGAATCAGTGCAAAAGCTAGCAGCAGCAGTCTCCACCCAAGTTGCAGCCTACCAGCGCGCCAAAACGAAATATGAAGAAAAAGTTAGGGAAATGCAAACCGTAGAGCGCCAAGCCATCACAGCCCAGCGCAACGGCAACGAAGAAGCAGCCCGCTTGGCAATGTCGAAAGTAATTCAGACAGAACAAATTCTGCCGCAGTTAGAAGCTCAAGTAAAACAAGCCGAACAGTACGTCAACGCTTCCAAAGACAAGCTAAATCGAGAGCGGATGAAGCTGGAAGCCTACAAAACTGATATGCAAAATATGAAAGATATGGCCGAGATTAACGAAGCTCTCGGAGCCATATCCAAAGTCAACAACGACCTCAGTATCGATTCAGCTCGATCGCAGTTTGAGCAAGCCAAAAACGCCGTCCACGGCCGCAACCTCAAACAGCAAGCTTTAGCAGAACTATCTGAAAACCCCCAAGAAAGACTTCAAGCAGAATTAGAAAATATGACCTTAGACGATGAAGTTAATCGCAGGCTGCAAATGTTAGACGGCTCCAACAACAAAGAACTTCCCAACTAAGGAGAATTTATGGCTAAGAGCGGACCTCCCCCCATAGTTTTTATTTTGTTATTTCTCTTGCTCGCCGGTGGCGGTTGGTTCTTTTTTCTCAACAAACCAGCGTCCCCGGATGCTAATAATACACCCACTCCCACACCTGCAGGCGGTGCAGTCGCACCTCCCCTCGCGCCCGTAGTCGGCGGTACTACGCCTGTTGCCGCTAGTACCTTTGCGCTGCCAGCTTCCGTAGCTGCGGGCACGGCCGTGAGAATTGACGGTTCTACCAGCATGGTGACAATCAATCAGAACCTCAAGAACGGCTTTCAAGGGAGGTTTGCTGGCACTACAGTCGATGCCAAAGCAAATGGTTCTGCAAAGGGAATTCAGGATTTGGTGGCGGGAACAGCCGATATTGCAGCGATATCGCGACCTTTGACGGCTCAAGAACAAGGTCAGGGTTTGGCAGCGGTGCCTGTTGCCCTAGATACCATCGCTCTTGTAGTCGGCATTAACAACCCGTTTAAAGGACGTTTAACTTCCGCTCAAGTTCAAGATATCTTCACGGGAAATGCTCAAGACTGGTCGAAAGTCGGCGGTCCAGCGGGCCAAATTAAAGTGATAAATCGACCAGAAGTTAGTGGCACTCACCAAACGTTTAAAGAACAAGTGCTCGGAGGTGGCGAGTTTGGCACGGCGTCAAATATTACCACGCTCGATCGAGATGCGACAACTCCCCTGCTGCAAGCTTTAGGCAACAACGGCATTGGCTATGCGACTTTCGCTCAAGTAGCCAATCAGAAAACGGTGCGCGTTGTTCCCGTCAACGGTGCGACGCCGGATGCTGGTAACTATCCTTACAAGCGGCAGTTGTACTACGCTTACAAAAATCCTCCTAGCCAAGCAGTTAAGGATTTCTTGGGCTACGCGACTTCTTCGGAAGGACAAAAAGCGATGCTGGCTGGAAATTGAGGCTTTGCAAACGTCCGACATTCAGGACTTGGCCAGACTTCTGTCGGGATCTACACCAGTGATGTCCGCGCAGGCGGACTTTCTTATTGGGCTGGGTAAGGTGTACTCTTCAGGGGGTGACAAGCACCCCTGAACCTACAGGCGTCTGTTTTCGCGCGCTCGCAGAGCTCAAAAAAATTTCGGCTTATTGACAAAATAATCTCAAGAGTGAAAAAGTGCTAAGTTGTGATAAAAAATAAGGGTCTCGCTAATACCACAAGACCCAAATCAATAATTATGTGGGCCTCATTCTATCACGACCTACTCAAAAAATACCTAAGCCCAACACAATTACTTACTCTTGAGATGTTCGCGCGTGTTGTTACAGACTCAAAAATAAGTCAGAATAGAGCGATTAGCTGCCACCCTGCAATTGCCGCTCTTACAAAGTAGTCGCCGCCGCCACATACAACGATTTTTACAGATTAAAGCACGAGCGCATACTTGTGCTGTGGTTTTCAATTGTCTTGCGAGGTAATAGCCCGTCAGCTAAAAGCCGGGAGTCAATTAATCATTGCATTGGATAGAACCCGATGGAAAGAGTATAATGTCTTAATGGTATAGTTATTTCAAATAAAAATGAGACACTAACTTGCACAATAAGCGCGAATAATCTCATCAAGAGATGTGGCAGAATGCGAATACATTATAGCTCTCTTTAATGCACTAAAA
>NZ_JAMPLN010000073.1:0-11159 GCF_040004035.1 Microcoleus vaginatus FACHB-2002
TTTTCCAATGCCAGAGTAACCGGATACTAGCATCATTTCGGTGCTGCCTCTGCTGACTCGCTCAAAGGCTGCTAATAAGGTTTCAACTTCTGTTTCTCTGCCGTAGAGTTTTTGAGGTATCTGAAACTTATCTGTAATATCTTTTTGGGCGATCGCAAAATCTGCAATTCCTCCCGTAGTTTTTAATTGTTCTAGGCATTCTTCTAAGTCAGCGATAATTCCCCAAGGGCTTTGATATCTGGCTTCAGCGGTTTTCGCTAATAGCTTCATCACAATATCAGAAACAGCTTTAGGAATTTCTCGATTGATTTGATGGGGCGGTACTGCTTGTTTGGCAATGTGACAGTGGATTAATTCCATTGCATCGCTGTAATCCCAGGGCAATTGCCGCGTTAGCAGTTCGTAAAAAGTGACTCCTAATGAGTAAAAATCAGTGCGGTAGTCTATCGCTCTGTTCATTCTGCCTGTTTGTTCCGGCGATATATAGCTCAGAGTGCCTTCTAAAACATTAGGATTTTTTAGGGTAGGATTTTCGCGCTTTAAAACAGTAGAGATGCCAAAATCTATAATTTGAACTCGCCCTGTGGTTGAGTTAATAATAATATTGCTGGGATTGATATCTTTATGAATAATTTTATGTCGATGAATTTCACCTAAAGCCCTGGTTATTTTAAGAGCTGTTAATAAAAACTCTTCTAAGGTAAGTTTGTGAGAAGCCAACAAGAGCTTTAATGAGTCTCCACCACAATCCTCGAAAATGATAGCCAAACTGTTATGGTATCTTTCTAAGCTGTAGGTTTTAGGCACACTTTCTAGGTTGAGATTGTGTGTAATTTCGTATTCCTGCTTGTATCTGACTAATGAAGCTGGCATCGGATAATCTTGTTTGAGAAATTTGAGAATTACCGGTTGGTTGTCTTGCTTTCTCAGTCCTCGGTAAACTAAAGAATTATTACTTTCATGGATTTGGTTGGTAATGTCGTAGCCCGGTAAGTTAATCATTCTTACAGCCTCGTGTCAGTATTAATACTCAATTATTTTTTTTTGAGAAATTGTTAATTAATTAAGTAGATGTATCCTCTAATACATAAATAATATCCAAAAATTTAATAAAAACTTAAGTTTAAAAAGAAAAGTTATTTTTTATTAATATTTCTTAACAAGAAGACGGCTAAACATTCCGGTCAGGAGTGCGATCGCAGTTTCCTCCAAAAGCAGGCAGAACAGAGTGAAGGGCGATCGCCGTTAGTCTTCCTAGGAGATGTGGGCGCTGCATAATTAGAGTATAAATAGGGGAATTACCATGTAAGGAAAGCGAGTACAAATCGCCTCTTTTTCCTTCTTCATTCCACATCTTCATTAGACAAGATTGCAAAAATAATTAGGACGGGGTCTCCGGCCCATCAATGATGAAAAGGATTTTTGCAAGAGGTCTATTACCAAGGATTGCCAATCATTGTAAAGGCGGCCCAATAATAAGGATGCAAAAGCACTCGATCGCCCCGCGCCGCAATTTCTGGAGGCAAAATTAGACTTTCAGAAAGCCCATCGACTCGCAACATCCCGTCTTGAATCCGCACGCGCCCCTGCAGCATCTCCAATTGCGCGCGTCGCAAAGCCTCCGCTTTAATCATCAAATTACCACCGCGTCTGGGGGCCCGCAACTGCCGATAAAACTCAGTCATCAGCCCCAAAGTCCCCTCATCGCTGACTTCCCACAAACTCGCCAAAGCCGATTTAGCACCGCTAGCTACCGCCAAACCCGCAAACCCTAACTCCGCATCTGCATCGCCCAAAGCGGTACTGCACGCGCTTAAAACTAACAGATTCACCGGCGGTTCATTCCACCGCAACTGTGGCATTTGATCGAGGCGTAATTTAGTATCCCACAACTGAATGTAAGAATTTTTTGGTTCCCCGGGCTGGAATTCGCTGTGAGTTGCTAAGTGAATGATACCAAAAGGCCGATTTGCCCGCTGAGCTTGCAAATTTTCGAGAGTAAAATCTTGATTCAAAAATGATTTTCCGCGATCGGGCGGCGCGATCGACTCTAACTCCACCGGTACCGCTGGTAATGGCGCTTTATCTTCAAATACCGACGCCCCCATTGCCAAAATTTCATCATCCGCAATATTGTCGTAGCCGATATCAGTTAAACTCAGACTCGGCATCACGCTAATGCTGTATTTCTCAACTAAAAAGCCTTTGCCGTCGTGAAGGGCCGCAAACGGCACGCTCCGCAAACCTGCTGCCGGAATTACAATTAAATTGTCAATCTTTAAAGCTGTCAATTCTGCGGCCACTGGTGCAATTAACCACCGATAAAGTTTTTGCGCCGTATCCAAATAACTAAGGCTGCTTCTTTTTCGGGGATTAGTTATTTCGCTTTGCAGGGCGTCGGCTAGTTGCAACACCTGCCAGCGCGTTGTCGCCGGAATTAAAACGCGCTGCGGTTGAGCGTTAGCTGTTACTAACACTAATTCTAAATGCTCCCCGTTAGGAACATCGGAAACTTCTTTGCCCTCCCCTGGCAACCTCTGGGTCAACTTATCTTCTAAGGGATGAGGATGCTGGGATGCGAGGTTTTTTCTCACAGGCAATAGATTAGATAAATCCTGACTGGCTACCAGCACCGAACCATTTCCTTTGGCGGCGCCTGCATCCGCTCTGCTGACCCAATTCATATAAATAATTGCCGATTTTATCCCGG
This sequence comes from Microcoleus vaginatus FACHB-2002, assembly GCF_040004035.1. Taxonomy (GTDB): domain Bacteria; phylum Cyanobacteriota; class Cyanobacteriia; order Cyanobacteriales; family Microcoleaceae; genus Microcoleus; species Microcoleus vaginatus_C. Next base: position 2,711 of record NZ_JAMPLN010000073.1, read on the forward strand.
TAGTTTGTTCGTTTTTGCGAAGAGTTTCGTAAATAACCGACATATTACTAATCGGTCTTCTTGCGGGCAAGTCAAGATATTTTTCGTACTCACGAGTAAAGGTTTGTTCAAATTCTAAAACTCCCGAACCGGCCGAATCTAGCCTGCGAAAAGGAGCGAAAAAATCCGGGCTAATTGGGGAATGTTTGTATCTACTTTGCGATCGCAATTCTACTTGCACAGATGCAGGAATTGACAGCGCCGAATCAGGATTTACGGGGACTACTGGCACTACAGGCGGTGCGGGAATTGGTGCGGGAATCGGTGCGGGAATTGGTGCGGGAATTGGTGCGGGAATTGGTGCGGGAATTGGTGCCGGAGTAGAGGGCGGGCCCGGCGTAACTAGGGAAATCTGATTTGGTAAACTTCCTTGGGTGTAAGTTTGTCCAAAAGAAAAAGTGGGCAAAATGGCGTTTCCCGCGCCAGCATTAATGCTTCCCAGGGTTCCATTGTCGATCGCGCCGCCAACTACAAACGGTCGATCGATACCGCCTCCGTGGCGAATGGCGACTGCCCCCGCCGCCGCACCTCCGGCAGTAGAAATACTCGAAGAATTGCCCGATATATCGTTGAAAACATTGTTCGAGCGAAACAAACCGAGGGTTGTCACATCAACGCTGCCACCAGTGCCACCAGCGCCGCCTTGAGCGTTGATAAAGCCCGACTGAATGTTATCAGTCGCGCTCAGGGAAACGCCTCCGCCGTTGCCGTTTGAAGTGCTGCTGGAGTTGAGATCGAGAGCCGAAATACCCGCTTTCGAGGTGACAGCAATATTTCCGCCGATCGCCCCCGAAGCGTTCAAAGCTCCCGCAGTTAGAGGGCCGGCATTGCTTTGGAGAGCGATCGCGCCTCCTGTTCCCGTTGCCGATGAAGAGTCGATCGCACCTGCAGCAACAGTATTTCCCTCAACCCGAATCCTCCCACCATTCGAGGTAATATTACCAGTCCGAACCTCGCGGCTTCCTTGCAGGTTCACCCTGCCGCCATCCGTCCTTAAATTACCCTCTAGAAGGACATTTTCTGCCTTGATATCGGCTCCCAAAGCGGCCGTACTGTCCCCCCCGAAGGTAACAGACTCTCGCGCGTTAACGCTCAAACTTCGCGCTGTAATTGTGGAAGCAGCCGTCACGCTAGCAGCATCAGCCGAGAGCAGGCCCAACCTCTGAGTTTGACCGACTAGGCCGTCAAAAGTAATGTTGCCGCCAGCGCGCAGCGTCAAGTTATTTGCTCGGCCCGGCGTGCTGTCGAGGGTATTGGCAAAAGCAATATTGCCGGTAGTGGCGGTTAGGGCGGCGGTGCGATCGACTGTGACGTTACTATTGAAAGTCATGTCGCCAGATGTCGCAATATTGCCCGAAACCTCGGTACTGCCGGCGTTTACACTCAAACTCGCCAGCGGTGCAGCTTGACCGACTGTAGCGCCGAACAGCACTCGCTGAGCGTCTAGTCTCAGGGCGCGAGATCCGTCTAGGCTACCGGAGAACAGAATGTTGCCGGTAACTTCCGTACTCAAAGCCACGTCAGCATTGAGGGATGCGTTTCCTGTAAAAGTGAGATCGCCGCCGGATGTGGCAATGTTGGCGTTGAGATCGGTTTGGGGCGCGTCCAGAGTCAAGCTAGCGTTGCCGCTTGTTCTTAGGGGATTGTCGATCGCGATCGATCTGCCTTGAAGTGTCAGCGGGCTGTTGAAGGTAATGGGTGCGACGATCGCGATCGACGAGCTGCTACCGTTTTCGCGCCCGATCGCGATCGAGCCGAAATCCCCCGCCAAAGCGCCGAGATCCCTTGCCGTCAAGTCTAAAATGCCCAAAATATCTCCGGTGCCACCGATCCGAATTGCTCGGCTATCGTTGGGTTGCAAGCGAATTGTTCCCCCCGCACTGCTGACAGAATTGCTGCCGCCTCTGAAGTCAATGCCGTTAGCAGTGAGAGCAATATTGCCGCCGTTAGCATTGAGTCCGCCCAGAGAGATGCTGCTGCCAAAAATGTTGATGTTGCCACCTTGAGTCTCGATTGCATCCTTGGGGTCGTTGACAACAAACACTCCGCCCGCTCTAAATGTTACGGTGTCTCCCGTTCTCGCTTGCAGCGAAAGTTTGTTATCGGGCAAGTCTTGGAGGGTGATGTAGCCCGGGGTATCTAGAACCACGTTGCTGCCGGCCATCATCTGTTCCAACTGCACTTCTGAGATCGATGTTTCGTTGGGTTGTGGTTCCGATTGCAGTTCCCCGCCAGTCGAGTCCCCGCTGCTGTCGCCGTTACCGCTGACGATCGTAATATTTGCCGGATCGAGCCACAAATTGCCGATCGCACCGTTAGTCGCGCGGGTATCGACCTGTCCTTGGAAAGTTAAAGCATTTTTGCCCGAAACTTCTACTTTTCCGCCGTTACCTGCGGCGATGCCCCCGCGAGCACTAATATTGCCCAAGAAGCGAGTTATATTGTCTGACCAAATTACCGCAGTGCCGCCATTGCCGCGGTCGATCGCGTTTGCTGCGATCGTAGAATCAGGACTAACATAAGTTACCTGGGCGTTTGGCACTGGTTCCATCCCCCGGAAACCACCTCCGACGCGCACAGTACCTCCGCCGTCCGTCCCGGAAGCATTGATATTTGCGCCGAAGAGTCCAACTTTTTCCCCTAAAATATTGACTGTGCCGCCAGCATTCCCAGAAGGACCAAATACATTTACAGAACCGGAGACGATCGCACTTCCGGGAACTGCCGACACTGTTTGACCGCCAGTCAGTACCAATTGACCTTGTTCGTTAGTCGTTAAACCTGTGGCTGACGCTACGCCGGGGCCCGTTAGCAACTGAGGCAAAGAAACCGGGGCGATTGCCGAGTTTTCTGAATGCAAAGACGGAGTAATTTCTAAACTTAATAAGTTACCCGTTTGACTGATGCGGACTGCATTTTGTCCCGGAACAGCCGCCACCGTAACTTGACCGTTGGGAGCAGATAATTGTCCTGTATTAATAACGGTGCCACCGAGCAAAGTTAAACTTTGCCCGCTGCCAACTGTCAAGTTTCCCGCATTGACAATTGCACCAACTTGTGAGTTGTTCAAATTAAATTGATTGGGATTTCCCACTAAAGCTTTGTAATCATTAATTCCCGCCGAATTGAACCAGCGCTCGCCGAACCCAATACCTGTAGCCGTTGTTGCAAAAAACGACCCCGGCACGTTTAATCTAGCATTTTGACCGAAGACAATTCCCGCCGGATTCATTAAGAATAAATTCGAGTTGCCACCGGTTACAGAAATCAGACCGTTAATTACGGAAACATTATCGCCGGAAATCCGCCCTAAAATATTTTGAATATTGGGATTAGTTAGAAAATTAGCTATTTGACCTTCGCTGAGATTAAATTGGCTGAAGCTGTGAAACAGATTTGCCCCGTTTCCCGACAGTTGTCCGCCGCTAATGTCTGTGCGATTTTGCTCCGACTTAACAACAGTATTCGTGCCGTCATTAGCGGGAACTACAGGTTGCGATCGCACTGCTAGCGGTAGCAGCCCAAAACCTAATGTCAAAATTAGAACAGAACGAAAATAGGTCATTGGAGGAAGCCATTAGTCATTAGTCATTAGTTCTTAGTCATTAGTCATTAGCCGGAAGGAAGAGGGAATTCAGAAAAGCCAATTCTCCATTACCAATTTTAATCTCTTCTCGTTTTGATTTTTTTTGAGCTGTAATGTTCCGCCAAAGTGCCAATAAACTTAAAAATGTCGATCGAATACCGCCACCGCCGGGGGTCGATCGCACTCCAAAACCACCCGTTGCCAGAATGTCGGAAATTTAAGGCAAATTTTGTATTGATCTGTAACAAGTGTATTGACAAAATCCCCCCAGAGTCCTATGATTTGAGCACGGATGGGGTGGGAAAGTAAAAACCCACACAAGAACTAGCTCCTCTAATAAAGTTAAAAACAAAATATTAATGCTTTTAGAGACCAACCATGCAAACTCCAACTTTCCCATTTCTAACGGAACAAATAGTTGATCAGATATTTTCGTCAGGCGAACTGACTCGCAAGGACAGACAGCGAATTCAGTCAATGCTGTTAAATGAGTCGATCGGCGAAAATGAATTGAGCTTAATTGAAAGAGTCATGGAAGGCGTAGTCAAGGGAATACTTGACGTGCTCAATTAGTTGATAACTGGCGTTAACTTATCTAAATGTAGGGTGCGCCGGGCCGCGCACCTTACCCTAATTTTAAATAAAAAAATCGCAAAGCGAAAAGCGAAAATTCTGTCACGGTTCTAAAAATCATCATCCGGGCTGTCATCCGGGTCATCATCCGAGCTCTCATCGCGACGCACAAGTTCAGAAGGAGGCCTATCGTTACTCCAGGCCCACCACACGGAATCGCACTGGCAGCGGTAAAATTCTTGCCACTTGCGACGGTTGAACTCGGTATATACTGGCGATCGACGATTAATCCATACCTCAGTGGCATTCGTGCAGCTAGCGCCGCACTTGGGGCAGCAAAACTCATTAGCGTGAACCGCCGTCGCAGTCCATTCAGGAGGATGTGGAGCAAAAGCTTCCATGTGTTAGAGTTTCTATCTAAACTGCTGGTAATTACGGCAAATCAAGGGTTGCTAAAGATCCGCAGACTTCGGAATGACCTAAGCAATGACAGAAGTACGCTGTTGAGTGCGTAATTCATCTGCCCGTTATTTTTTTTAGCATTTGCCGTCAGATGAATAGTATAACTGATGTGGTGCAAGCCGTCGATCGGCATTCTTAAGTATTTCAAGGACTAGGCTTATGTCAATCTACAATCTTATCTCGTTTCTGGGAATTTTTGGCTTATGTGCGATCGCCTGGATTTTTTCAGAAAACCGACAGTCCAAGTATATTCCCTGGCGCGTCATCATCTGGGGCATTGGCCTGCAATTAGTCTTAGGATTTTTAGTATTCCTGTTCCCCCCAACTCGCCTCGCCCTAGAGTGGTTTACTAGCTTGCTGGATGGAGTATTCACCGCTGCTGACGCTGGAGCGAGGTTTGTATTCGGGAGCAATGTTGTACCTATACCTGGTAAAGAGCCGGCAGTTAATTTAGGATATATTTTTGCCTTTAGAGCTTTACCGACAGTCATCTTTTTTTCTGGCCTCATGGCCTTGCTATACAACATCGGCGTGATTCAAATTGTCACCGAACTTTTTGCCAAAATCTTTTATACGACAATGCGGTTGAGCGGCGCAGAAGCCCTCAGTGGCGCTGCTAATATCTTCGTAGGAATTGAAGCGGCAATTGTCGTCAAGCCTTATTTGCCACAAATGACTCGATCGGAAATTTGTGCAATCCTCTCTTGCTGTTTTGGGACGGCCGCTTCTTCAACTTTAGCAATTTACGTTAGTTTTCTAAAGCCAGTTTTTCCCAATATTTTAGGGCATTTAGTTTCCGCTTCAATTATCGCCATTCCCGCTTGTTTTGTCCTATCCAAAATCTTAGTACCAGAAACAGGCGTGCCGCTGACAATGGGCGGCATTCCCAAGGAAGAACCGAAGCCTCAAGGCCGCGAGTTTGTGGGGGAAGAAATTTCGGACATGGAGCGCGAAGAATTCAAACAAGAGACTGTTGGGGGAGAACCCATCGAACGAGTCAGCCCTCTCGATGCAGCAATTATCGGCGCATTGGACGGTGTAAAAATGGCGGTAGCTATTGCCGCTGTTTTGATTTTAATCTTGGGCTTAGTTTCCTTAATCAATCAATTCTTTGGTTGGCTGGCAATTTTGCCAGGCCCAATTGGTGACTTGTTCAAAGTTGTCACCTTAGCCAACATTATGGGATTTTTATTTTATCCCCTGACGCTATTAACAGGAGTTCCATTAGACGACTCTTGGCAAGCGTCAGTAATTATCGGTCGCCGGCTGTTAGAAACAGCGATTCCGCCCTATCAAAGTTTAGCAGAAGCGGGGGCAAAAGGACTGGTGAGCGATCGTACAGTTTTAATTGTCAGTTACGCCCTTTCCGGCTTCGCCCACTTAGCCTCTGTCGGCATATTTGTCGGTGGCACAATAGCCCTCATTCCATCCCGTCGCAAAGACATTTCCGAACTCGGTTGGAAAGCATTATTTGTAGGCACTTTAGCGACAATGATGATCGCTTGCATCGCCGGCACCTTCGACACTGGAGACGCCAGCATTTTAGGCGCTAAAACAGCCCCTGCTGCCCCGCTAGCAGCCCCTGATTCTCCAAAACCACCGGCCTCCCCAGCCGCGAATTCAAAGCCGTCAGTTGCCCCAGCGATTGTCAGTCCGAAGCCTTCGGCTAATACCCAAAAAGCTTCTCCCAGAGATCAAGAATCTCCCTCTCCCGCATCCAAGAAAAACCCTTAATTATCTTCTATGGACTTGTAGGGGCGGGTTTTACGAACAATATTTAACTAGCGTCAAAAATCTACAGAAACCCGCCCCCACAGAACCAATAACCTACATCAACTTTGATTTCGATCGCATCAGCTCTTGGGTGGGGGCGGGTTTACGAGATTGTAGGTTTTAGACAATTATTGTCGGTAAAACCAGCCGCTACCAGGCCCTGACCAATATTATTGTTTTTTATCTAGATGCAATTACCAGTTACTAATTACCCCAAAATTTATGAATCCCGATCCAGAAATTCGCCGCCTGTTAGATGTGATGCCCGCTTCCGGCCGCATGATGTGTAAAATTATTAATAAGCCACAACAATCAACGGTAATTGACTGCGATTTTCCTTTGCCTTGGAATCAATCTCGCCCGATTTATATTAATTTTGATTTGTGGCGGCTGCTATCTAAGCCGCAGCGGGATTTACTGCTATTGCGGAATGTAAGTTTTCTGTGCAGTTTTAAGTGGTTTAAACCGGATATTTATCAAGGTGCGGCTCTGGCGGGAATTGTCGGGACTGTTGTAGAATTGTTGCAGGGAGATGCGATCGGCACTGCGATCGCGGGCGGTTTGACGGGACTCGCCATGACTCGAATTTGGCGCGACAACCGCAGTTCCCAAGTAGAGTTAGATGCTGACGAGGGGGCGATTAGAGTCGCTCTCAGGCGCGGTTACAATGAAGCGGAAGCGGCCGGACATTTGCTGGGGGCGATCGAGGCTGTGGCGCAAATTGAAGGGCGGAGTTTGGATTTTAACGAATTGATTCGGTGTCAAAACTTAAAGGCGATATCGGGTATTTCGGCGGTGGGGGTGCCCGATAGTGTGAGGAAAGATTGAAAAAAACGTAGATATAATCAAGACGGAAACCCCTAAAATCCACAACTATGTTAATCCTGCCAAAACTGGAAAACCTGCGCGATACTCTACCTATAGAAGGAGCTGTCCGCATTGAATTAGTGGAAGGCGTACCCATTTTTAAAGCCTCCACCGCTGTCAAAAATCGAATTCAAGAACTGTTGGACAAACAACAAACCTTGCCCCTAAATCCTGACGAAGAACAAGAACTCAATCTTTACGAAGAAATCGACGATTACCTCAGTTTTGTCAATCGGACTGTCCGCAATCTTTTCTTGGGTCAGATTCAGCCTACTGTGTAGAAATGTCCGGTCGCCGTCAAATCCCTGAAAATATCCAAAATCAAGTTCGTCAGAGAGCAAACTGTCTGTGCGAATATTGTCATGCCTCCGAACAATGGCAGTACGTAGAGTTTACTATCGAGCACATCATTCCCTTAACTAAAAGTGGGACTAACGATATTGACAATTTGGCACTAGCTTGCTTTCACTGCAACCGCAAGAAATCTGATAAAACTACAGCGATAGATGCTCAGTCAGAGGTAGAAGTACCGTTGTTTAACCCCAGACAAGATAGTTGGAGCGAACATTTTATTTGGTCTGCGGATGGATTATCAATAGTTGGTTTGACTCCAATTGGACGAGCTACAGTTACAGCATTAGTCTTAAATCGAGAGAGAGTCATTAATATTCGGGCCGCTGACAAAGCTATAAAACGACATCCACCCGCAGGCGATTTAATTCAGTCAGAAAGTTGAGCATACTGAGAGTGACTCAAACTTTGAGGGGCTACCCCTGCGGCAAAATTTGTACTGCAATGAAAGATCGATTCCTGCGGAAATCTTCGCTAACGCACTTATTTTAATTATTTTAATCGAAAGTGCAATCGCTTGTCAGTCTCTGAGGTTTCCCCCCGTACATTAAATCACCTCAAACTATTTGGATCGATTCCTAACTCCCGCAATTTTTGTGCTAATCTGTTCACCTGTTCTTCAGGAGTCAGATAACGTTTTCCATCTGCATCGTACCAATACAGCCACTCCCTCGTCACTCCAGAATAAGTAGGTCGGCGGGAAAATCCATAAGTATGTAACAAAATATTAAGTCGGGTGACTGGACTTGAATTTAATACGTTGTGTAGGGTAATCTCCTCTTTTTCCTCTAACTTCTA
>NZ_JAMPLN010000074.1:0-10015 GCF_040004035.1 Microcoleus vaginatus FACHB-2002
GGTGCGCTGATGAGGAAACTGGTGCATTTGGCTTTTGGGATTTTAAAATCCCAAAAGCCTTTCGACCCAAATTATTTACTCGCGACCCCTTGACAGTTCAAGACAGTATCTACGGGGGCTACGCCAACGAAGAGGATCGCCAGCAGCTTTTACTTTAGGTTGGAAAGCTCATCAAAGCAGCATCAGTCTCAATACTGTTAGTATAGACTTCGATTCGCGAATATTTACTATCATTTCTCCCTGATTATACTTCACTTTTCCTCTGTCGGCCATCAAATTTATATTTCGCAACATTTACGAGTTGTTTTCTCGATACAGCTAATGCTTTTATTTGCAACTAAAAATAGATGCTTTTACGGAATCTTTAAGATAGAGTGGCAACAGCGAGTCTTTTTTAAATTTTTGATAAAGAACGGGTTACTCGGCGTCAAAATGGTAAAAACTTTAGGTAGAAACTAAAAAACTTAGTGGAGATTAATTTGAGGATTCTCATAAAAAATCATTGTATATTATATGATAAAAAGTAAGGATTGATAGTAAATCGTTCACCTACAGATTAAGATTTTCATGGATATTCAATTAATTAATATCGGTTTTGGTAACATTGTGTCTGCTAATCGAGTGATTGCCATTGTCAGTCCCGAATCAGCGCCAATTAAGCGGATTATTACTGATGCGCGGGAGCGGGGACAACTGGTTGACGCGACTTACGGGCGTCGCACGAGAGCGGTAATTATTACAGATTCGAGTCACGTCATCCTCTCGGCGATTCAGCCGGAAACGGTTGCTAATCGTTTTGTGGTGAGCAAAGATGGTCAAGGTCGGGATGATTGAGGTTTGTCAGTTGCAATTTGAGCGTTTACAGTCTAAAGTAAGCGGAAACTTAAATTGTTACACGTTTCTATTCTAAAGATGAAATCTGGTAAATTAATTGTTCTGACGGGGCCTAGCGGTGTGGGGAAAGGCACCCTAGTACGATCGCTCCTCAATCGCCATTCCGAATTATATCTTTCGGTATCGGTGACAACTCGATCGCCCCGTGAGGGAGAAATTGAGGGAAAGCATTACTATTTTGTCAGCCGCAGCCGTTTTGAACAAATGGTTGAGGCTGGAGAGTTGGCGGAATGGGCTGAGTTTGCCGGTAATTTTTACGGTACTCCTTATTTTGGTCTCAAGCAAGGAATTGGTGAGGGAAAATGGGTAATCCTCGAAATTGAGCTCGAAGGGGCTAGGCAAATTAGGAATAATTTTCCACAGGCGCTGCGAATTTTTATTTTACCTCCTTCTTGGGAAGAATTGGAGCGGCGACTGCGGAGTCGGGGTCAAGATTCCGAAACGGCGATCGCCCGTCGGTTGGTGCGGGCTAAAGAGGAAATTGAAGCTGCAGGGGAATTCGATTTCCAAGTTGTTAATGATGATTTGGAAGTTGCTTTGAAAAAGCTAGAATCAATACTTAATGTGGTTGAGCTTTCAGGTAACTAATGAGTAATTACCCATTTCTCCGTCCTGGCTAAAACTTCGCTACTTTGTTTGATAGCAACACAAACTTTTAAATTCAATTCCAGAATATTCAATGAAGGCGAAATTTTTCTCAATGGTTCAATTTCGCGAGCAGAACAGCCCAACATTTCCATATAAGCTAGCGTCCAGCCAATAGCTGCAATGTCCCCTACATTGCCTTCTCCGGCGCAAAGGTAACAATCCAATTCGCCCTCCGATCCACACTCAGGACAAACCCAATTGCCCAGTTGTGAATGGGGCAGATTTGTGCGGGAGGCGGATGCAATTGTTAATGCTTTAATATGATTTTGAACTACTTGTTTAAAACCTCGGTTTTGGTTGCTGCGGTGGTCGGAATTACCGTGCGATCGCCCGATTGCTACTGCTTGCTGGTGTGGCGAAGCAAGAGAGGCTGTTTGGTTCTCCCTGGTTACTCTAGATTCGCCTAGGTTCGCAGTTAGCTGAATACCATAGTCTTTCGACTCTTCAGTCTGAGAGTGGTTGAGTGCGCTGGAGGAATCGGGTTCGGAAGTTGTGAAGGATTGTTCTATGCGATCGGCAAAATCTTGCATTGAGAGGTGATGTTCGATCGCCAAAGACCAAGTTCTTTTATGTCGGAGGTCGCCATATTTTCTGGCTTCTTCCTCAGTAATGCCGATCGCCGCAGCCTCTTGGCGCAGCACATTCATCGAAGTCATTGTATCTGATATCATTAGTTTGTTTGCAGTTAAAATTACGATCGCCCGCTCAGCCTACAAATAAATTACCTTAGATATACTACAATAGTCCGGACTATTTTGAGATCCTAGTCGGAAACCCTTGATTTTTCGTTAGGAAGTCGATTCTGCAATCGCCCTGAAACCCTTATTTTACGCTTGGCAATCGCACACTGTCCGAAGCATTGATAGTAGCCTAAATCTAAAATCTAAAATCTAAAATCTAAAATTGGATGACTTCAATTCTTCCCGATACAGCTTTATCTGTTGCCGGACTAACATCATACCTGCAAGAGTTGTTGGAGGGCGATCGCAACCTGCAATCCGTTTGGCTGACAGGCGAGGTGTCGAACGTTTCGCACCACCCCAGCGGCTGCTTTTTCACTCTGTGCGACACCGACAAAAGCGCTGCGATTCGCTGCGTGGTGTGGAATTCTCTGCGGCAGAAATTGGTGCAAATACCCGCCAAAGGGGAACAGTTGCTGGTTTTGGGAAGCATCCGGGTTTACAAAAATCGCGGCGAGTACCAGTTGACTGTTGTGCAATCGCTACCGGCTGGGGAAGGATTGCAGGCTTTGCGGTTGCAGCAATTGCGATCGCGCTTGGAGGCTGAGGGTTTCTTCGATCCCGCCAGAAAGCGCCCGATTCCCGCACACCCGCAAATTGTGGCGGTGGTGACATCCGATACTGGCGCTGCTTGGGGAGACATTCAGCGCACTCTAGCCCAAAGATATCCGGGTTTGCGGGTGTTGCTGTCGCCGACAGGAGTGCAGGGAGAATTGGCTGCTGCTGCCATTGCTAGGGCGATCGCCCGTGTAGAATTGGACGGTAGGGCTGATGTGATCATTTTAGCGCGCGGCGGCGGTTCTGCGGAAGATTTGGCTTGTTTTAATGATGAGAGAGTTGTCAGGGCGATCGCAAATTGTGCGATTCCAATTATTACAGGTATCGGGCACGAAAGAGACGAATCTCTCGCGGATTTAGTAGCAGATAAACGAGCCCACACTCCGACAGCAGCGGCGGCTCAAGCTGTACCAATTTTGGCAGATCTTTACTTTGAACACAAGCAGCGAATGGTCAATTTAGCAAGTGCTGTGCGGGCAAGATTTCAGACAGAAGAAGAGCATTTACAACTGTTACAAAATCGGTTAAAACGTTTGCCTGCGACATCCCGAACTTTGCGGCAAGCAACTGGTAAACTGGAAGTATTGCAAGAAAAGTTAGCCGCACTGAATCCGGCGGCAGTATTGCAAAGGGGTTATGCAGCGGTAATCCAAAGTGACGGTACGATCGTCCGCAAAACTGACGGTTTGGAATTGGGAGAAGAATTGACTGTGAGGTTGAGTCAGGGCGTGCTGAAAGTTAAGATTGTAGAAGTATTGGATGCAGAAGAAAAGTTATGATTGATTCGCAGTTGCGCCAGTCTGACTGGAATTATGAGGAAACGGTCGATCGAATTGAAGCGATTATCGATCGGGTGGAATCGGGAGAGTTGCCTCTAGAGGAGGTTTTCGAGCAGTTTGGGGTGGCTGTGGAGTGTTGGCAGGAGTGCGAAAGATTTTTGGCGCGGGGGAAGGAACAGATGGATTTGTCGATCGAGCTTTTGGCTGCGGAACCCGATTTTTAAGCGCAGGTGAACGGGGATTAAGGCGGATGAAATAGCGTGTTTTGTCGAACTCCATACTATCGGCAAGGGTTTCGGCTATGCTTAGACGAATATTAGACAAAATACTAGCCTGTTGGCTGCGATACTATGTTGGAGCGAATTCAGTAGGGTTAGACAAGTCAATTTCAAGAAGCCTTGAGTCTTGTCAACAGACCTTGATAATCTACCGAGAGGTTAAAGACCGCTAAAGTGAGGGGTCAGCATTGGGTAATCTGCGAAATGTTTACGCTTCCCCGGGCAACTCTATGCCTTGGCGATTGAGTACCATCAGCAGTCGTTGACCATCGCCCGTAAAGTTTATGACTGCCAAAAATGGAGAGCCAAACATGATTAAAGTCCCTGGAATTGAAGTTTTAGCCCAAATTTACGAAAGTGCCAATTCCCTGGTCTATCGAGGGATTCGAGAACAAGATCACAAAGCAGTAATTCTCAAAGTTCTGAAACAAGACTATCCCACGCCCTCTGAGCTAACCCGATATAAGCAGGAATATGAAATCACCCGCAATCTGGACATAGATGGTGTGGTTAAAGCTTATGCCTTAGAACCGTATCAAAGAACTTTGGTTATTATTTTAGAGGATTTTGGCGCATCATCCTTAAAACAATTGATGAATGGCCGTGTAGGGACGCATGGCATTGCACCCCTACCAGAATTTCTCAACATCGCTATCAGAACGGCTGAGATTTTAGGTACTATTCACGCTGCCAATGTCATCCACAAAGATATTAATCCTGCCAACATCGTCTTTAACCCAGAAACAGGAATTATCAAAATCATTGACTTTGGTATCTCCACTCAATTAACCCGCGAAAATCCTACGCTGAAAAATCCCAATGTTTTAGAAGGCACTTTAGCCTATATGTCACCGGAGCAAACGGGACGAATGAATCGTTCTTTAGATTACCGCACTGACTTTTACTCTCTCGGCGTTACCTTCTACGAACTACTTACGGGACAGTTACCTTTTGAAAGTACCGATGCGTTGGAACTGGTGCATTGTCACATCGCCAAACAGCCAATACCCCCTCATCTTTTAGGAAGAGGAGAGGGGGATAGAGGGAGAGGGGGAGAACCTTGTCCTAAAGCCGTTTCGGATATTGTCATCAAGCTGATGGCGAAAATGGCAGAGGAACGATATCAAAGTGCCTGGGGCGTCAAAGCCGATTTAGAAGAATGTCTTTACCAACTACAGACAAGTGGAAATATATCAGACTTTCCCCTCGCCTCGTCAGATATTTCTGACAAGTTTCAAATTCCCCAAAAACTCTATGGACGTGAGGCTGAAGTTGAAACTTTACTTGCAGCATTTGAGAGAGTAGCGGACAATCCCCAACCGCAAATCGAAATGATGTTGGTGGCGGGCTATTCCGGTATTGGTAAGTCATCGCTGGTAGCCGAGATTCATAAACCGAATACCCGACTTAGGGGCTACTTTACAGAGGGCAAATTCGACCAATTTCAGCGCAGCGTGCCCTACAGCGCGATCGCTAGTGCTTTTCAAGGATTGGTGCGGCAACTGTTAACCGAGAGCGAAGCACAATTGGAGCAATGGCGAGAAAAACTGCTACGCGCATTTGGTACTAGCGGTCAAGTGATTATAGACGTGATACCGGAAGTGGAGCTGATAGTGGGCAAACAGCCGCCCGTGTCAGAGTTAGGGCCAACCGAGTCGCAGAACCGCTTTAATCTTGTCTTCAGCAAGTTCATTCGGGCCTTGTGCGCCAAAGAGCATCCGTTGGTTATCTTTCTGGATGACTTGCAGTGGGCGGACTCCGCCACCCTTAAGTTAATAGAACTGATGATGACAGATGCTTCTATGCAATATCTGTTTCTGATTGGGGCGTATCGGGACAATGAAGTCAGCCGAGCGCATCCCTTAATGATGATGCTGGATGGATTGCGTAATCAGGGAGCAACTGTCAATTCTATTACCTTAGCCCCTTTAGCACTAGAACATATTAACCAACTGATTGCCGATACCTTACATAGCAATACCAACCAAAGTCAACCTTTAGCAAACCTGATCATGAGCAAAACGGGAGGCAATCCGTTCTTTGTCAATCAGTTCCTGAAAACCTTACACAGCGAAAACTTAATAACGTTTGATTTTGAACGTCACCGCTGGCAGTGGGATATTTCAAACATTGAAGCACAAGGCATCACCGACAACGTGGTGGAGTTGATGATTGGTAAGTTAAAGAAATTGCCAGAATCTACTCAACAAATTTTGCGTTTAGCATCTTGTGTAGGCGCTTCTTTCGACTTAAACACCCTCGCCATCATTTGTGAAAAATCACCGCGAGAAATTTTCTCAGATTTGGTAATAGCAGTGCAGTCAGGGTTAATATTGCCAAAATCAGAGTTAGACGCAGAACTGTTAATTCAAGATTATAAATTCTTGCACGACCGGGTACAACAAGCAGCTTATGCTCTCATTGATGATGACCGCAAAAAAGCGGTGCATCTCCAGATTGGGCAGTTGTTACTAACTAATGTCTCTAATGATGAGCAACCGGAAAAAATCTTTGAGATAGTCGATCATCTAAATTTAGCTTGGGAATTGATAACTGATGAATCCCAACTTGTTGAATTAGCGCGGTTGAACCTTGAGGCAGGGAGAAGAGCCAAAGCTTCAACGGCTTACGCTGCTGCTCTAGTTCAATACTTTACTCCGGGAGTAGAGATTTTACCGGGAGATATTTGGCAGGAGCATTACGAATTAACCTTTAATTTATATCGAGAACTGTCTGAGTGTGAGTATCTCTGCGGTCATTTTGAAAAAGCAGAAGAATTGGTCGATGTCATATTAAGTCGAGCCAAATCTAATTGGGAGCGAGCGGAAATTCAAAACATTCGTATAGTTGCATACGAGCGAAGTGTCAAATATTTAAAGGCTATTAATACAGCTTCAGAAACTTTAAAGAGTTTAGGATTAACTTTGCCAACTACCAAGTCAGAAATTTTGGCGGAATTTGAATTAGAGTTAGGAGTGTACAGAGCTAATTTGGAAAGAATCAACATAGCTGAGCTAATAGATGCACCGGAGATGATTAATCCCGAAATTATACTCTGTATGAAACTCTTAATGAATATTAGTGCGCCTGCTTATTTTGTTGACCAAAATTTGTTAGCTTTAATTTCTCTAAAAATGGTCAATCTTTCTCTTGAATATGGCAAATCAGAAGTCTCAGCTCATGGATATGTTTTCTGGGGATTTATAGCAGGATCGAGGTTAATTGACTATAAGACAGGTCATGAATTTGGTCAATTAGCTCTCCAGATTAGTGAGCAATATAAGAATGTTAATTTAGTTAGCAAAGTTTGCGATCTATTTGGTGGTCATATTAGTCCTTGGCGTTACCATCTTAAGAAAGCTTTTCCGATTCTTAGAAATGGCTACCTAGCCGGAGTGGAAACTGGAGATGCTTATGGCGCTTATAATTCTTACAATTTAATTCTCCAAAAAATCCTA
Source organism: Microcoleus vaginatus FACHB-2002 (assembly GCF_040004035.1). Lineage (GTDB taxonomy): Bacteria > Cyanobacteriota > Cyanobacteriia > Cyanobacteriales > Microcoleaceae > Microcoleus > Microcoleus vaginatus_C. The sequence continues at coordinate 7,356 of NZ_JAMPLN010000074.1, forward strand.
ATTGGCGATGATTTCAGTAGCGTTATTGAAGAATCCTCCAAGCATATTGAGTTTCTTAAGCAAACCAAAAATCAGGAGTTTTTGGGAGTTCAGCAATTGTTTCAGCATTTCATCTTAAATTTACAGGGATTAACTCAGGACAAGTTTTCTTTTAATGATGAGGAGTTTGATGAATTTCAGTGCCTCCAAATGTGGCAGAAGACCAACTTTATGTCTGGAGTAGCACCGTATAAAATCTTGAAAGCCCAAATTTTATTCCTCTATGGAGATCATGAAAATGCTCTAAAAGAAATAAAAAAAAGTGATGAAATTTTAGTCTTCGTTTCAGGTATACCCATTCAAGCCGAACATTACCTTTACTATTCTCTAATTTTAGGCACTCTTTATCCAATCGCCAGCAGCTCCCAGCAGAAAGAATATTGGGAAACTTTAAAAACAAATCAACAAAAGATGAAAATCTGGGCAGATAACTGCCCGGAAAATTTCCTCCACAAATACCTATTACTGGAAGCAGAAATAGCTCGGATCTCTGGTAAAGAAATAGAAGCGATAGACTTATACGATCGCGCCATTTCTTCAGCCCGTGAGCATGGGTATATTCAGAATGAAGCTTTGGGCAATGAACTAGCAGCCAAGTTCTGGTTAAGTAAAGGCAAAGAGGAAATTGCCCAACTCTACATGAAAAAAGCTCACTACGGCTACCAACGCTGGGGCGCTAAACGCAAGGTGGAAGATTTGGAGGAAAAATATCCGCAGTTACTGCCTAAATCATCTGCCACCAAAAGCATTACTTGCCTTCACACGACAACTTCCTATTCCACAAGTGGTAGTCAGTCAGGCGAAGCTTTAGATTTAGCCACAGTGATGAAAGCATCCCAAGCGATTTCCGGCGAAATTGTACTGGAGAAATTACTCACCTCCTTGATGAGAATTCTCATTGAAAATGCCGGGGCGCAAGTTGGTTGTCTGATTTTAGAATCTCAGGAAAAATTGCTGATTGAAGCAGAAGTATCTGTGGATTCAGAACAAGTCACTGTCTTACAGTCAATCAACATTGAAAATAGCGAACAACTGCCACTAGGCGTCATCCAATATGTTGCAAGAACTCAAGAGGATGTCGTTTTATCTGATGCTACTAACGAAGGAGTTTTTAGTCGTGAACCCTATATTGTTAAAAATCAGCCCAAGTCACTCTTATGTATTCCTATTATTAATCAAGGCAAACTGATCGGTATTGTATATCTAGAAAACAATCGGACTGCGGGGGCATTTACCCCAGATAGATTGGAAGTTTTAAAAATCTTATGCTCACAAACATCTATTTCGATTGAAAATGCCAGACTCTATCAAAACTTAGAAGATAAAGTTAATGAAAGAACCGCTCAACTAGCTCAAGCTAACGGAGAAATTAGTAGCCTCAATAAAAAACTCAAAGCCGAAAATGTCCGAATGAGTGCAGAACTCGATATAGTCAAACAATTGCAACAAATGGTGTTGCCCAAACAGTCAGAACTCGCAGCAATTGAAGGCTTAGAAATAGCTGGATTTATGGAACCAGCAGATGAAGTTGGCGGCGATTACTATGATGTACTGCCACAGGATGGTCAAGTCAAGATTAGCATTGGTGATGTAACGGGACATGGTTTAGAAAGTGGCGTGTTGATGATTATGGCACAAACGGCTGTCAGGACGCTTCAGAAAATGAATGAAACAGATCCAGTGAAGTTGTTGGATATTATAAACCAGACACTTTATGACAATCTTCAGCGCATTAACTCGGATAAAAACATGACTTTAGCCATCTTAGATTATGCCGGAGGTGTCCTGAAATTAAGCGGACAACATGAGGAAGTGATCGTGGTGCGCGCTGATGGAACATTGGAGTGCGTAGACACGATGGATTTAGGCTTTCCCATTGGCTTAGTAGAAGAGATTGGCGAGTTTATTTCTCAAACAGAAGTGCAGTTGAATTCTGGAGATGTGGTGGTGCTTTATACTGATGGAATTCCTGAAGCTAAAAATATTAATAAAGCGCAGTACGGATTAAAAAGGTTGTGGCAAGTGGTGGTTGAAAATCGTCACCGTTCAGCCGCAGAAATTCAGGAAGCTGTTATTGCTGATGTGCAGCAGTATATTGGTATTCAGAGGGTGTTTGATGATATTACTTTGGTGGTGATGAAGCAGAAATAGAGTAACAATCTCTTGCCAACTCAGCCCCATAAGCAATACAAGCCAAAACGTCTTCTCGTTCATTCCCGGATATTCCTCAAGTAATTCTTCAAAAGTCATTCCACTAGCGAGAAAGTCAAGGATCAGAGAAACCCAGATGCGATGGCCGCGAATACAGGGTTTGCCAAAGCAGATATTCGAGTCGATTGAGATGCGAGACAGTAAATTATTTTGAGTCATGTCTTTTCAATTAGATATTTTCCATTGATTCATTGTAACCCACATTCCGCAGATGTGTGTAAAATTTTTTTATCCGTTCTGAAAAGTTGGAGTCAAAAAGTTTTTCCGTTTAACTTATGCGGTTTTAACGTCACGGACACCTGTCAACTCTCCCGAAATTAAATAAAGTGAAATAATTGACTTTTTTTAATAGCTTGATGGCGCTTTTTTCTCGAAACAACTAAGCTTTTTAGCCAAGCCAACTCCTGCCA
>NZ_JAMPLN010000075.1:0-9547 GCF_040004035.1 Microcoleus vaginatus FACHB-2002
CCATTTCATCTATTATCCCGGCTACTATTCCCAAGTGGTCTAAATTTACGATATTTATCCCCGATAATGGCTGGTTCATGATTTTTAGAGTTGCTTTACTGCAGAAATCTATTATACACTAAAAACTCCCAAACGATTGCACGGCAATCGTTTGGGAGTTTTGTGTTTCCGAATTTATCTTCCTTTCCTTCTGCTTGAATATCTGCGGAATGTGGGTTGGAAGTTTTTGGATAGGTCTATTGCATCGCCTCTTAAATGAAGGAGAGTTGATTATTAAATGGCGAACAACCAAAAAAAAGCCTAATGCTGGTATCACAGTTTCAATGCAAAACAGCTTATTAAATCATAAGTGATTACTTTAATTATTTAATTTTTCAGGCTAATAGCAGTTACAATAGTCCACGCATCCACCAACAGCAGCAGCAGCGTACATAAAAGTAAAATAAGATACATCCAAGGCTGCGATAAAGGGCGGACATCTCTAGTATCAATACCTGTTTTTGCTTCCACCAAACCGACTAATTTACCAAATCCAGCCACCCGCATTGGCAACAAATAACCTTCACCCGAATGACTCAAAAAATAGTAAACTAAACCTCCTTGACCGGTCGATCGAGGTTTGAGAGCTTTTACCTCAGTCCAAGGTAGCGACCAACCCTTGCGAAACCAACGCGGAAACCAGTTGGGATATGTGACTTCAATCCCCTCCTCGCTCAAAATTACCCTTTCACTGAGCACGCCGTAGAGGCCCACAGCCCCGACAAAAATTGCCACCCAGAGTGCCGCCGGGGGAACCGGTGCTTGGGTTACTTCCGACAAAAACGGCAATGGAATTGTCAGGGCTGTGTACAAGCTCAACAGCGTGATTCTAATCAGGGGAGAAAGCCGGAATATCGCCGGCTCAAATACTGGGGCAGAAGATGGGGAAGAGGCGATAGGGTGTGCTGACATGGCTGAAATTCGAGAAGCTGTTTAATGATATTTTTGCACAGTTGTCGAACCCGCCAACCAAACTCAGGGAAATAGGAAAAACCAGACAATCTTTGCAGTCGGGAGTTTTGATCTAAAATTCATTTCACAAATTTTGATTCTTAAGTGTTGAGTTTTTACCACTTTGCTGAAGTTGGAATTTTGAGCGCAGAGTTATCAATTAACTGACAATTTATAACTCAAAACTCACAACTTCGATTAATCAACGGCGGTTAGTGCCGGTACAGTCAAAGGTTCTGAGATTTCTCGGGATTTGGGGCGGCCGGTCATGATTGTTCGATCGCCCTGAACTGCCTCTGGGGATCTGCTAGGATTGACGTTTGAATAGGGGCCTTCGTTAATCTGCAAGCGATCGCAAGGAATTTTATCCGACAAAATTGCACTAGCCATCATCCCGGTGTGAATTTCCAATGCTGCCGCCGGCATCGCTTCAAACACTAAACGCTGTCCGGGAAACACCACTCGTTCAAAGTACCAGTTAGGAATGTTGGTGATACGAGCAATCTGAATTTGACTGGTGGCGTTGACGTAGCAGCACAGAATCTTGCTGTCAATGTTTGAGGGTACGGGGTCAAGAATTTGAGCCATAACTGCTGAGGGAGCCTTGCCTAAAAGTTTTAGTTATCTTCTCAGGCTAACACTAGGTGATCCCGCCTACTGTAAAGCCGACTACCAACTCCCTAATACATGAGAGACCGATCGTACCTAACTTAAACTCTAACGGGATAAATATGGTTTTTTTGACTCTGCGCTGGGATTTTCAGTCAAAATACGCTGTATTGACTTAAAAATTAGCTTTTTTCTGCTGCTGTCGCCGATCGACACCAACAAGCTCGGCCTTGAACCCAATAGAAAAATTTAAGAATATTTAATGTCAAATTGCGAAAATTAGATAGATTGTAAAGTTATATTAAAAGAATATTAACATAGCTGAAAAAGTTCCACTTTAGGATATGGCAATCATGGAAAACCGAGAAAACCGAGTCCTGTACGTTCGCCTCCCTTGCAATCCTATTTTCCCGATCGGAGTTGTGTATCTATCGGATCACGTACACAAGCTGTTTCCCGATGTCGAACAGCGCATTTTCGATTTAGGTGCCGTACCCCCCCTGGATTTCGCTAAAGCTTTGGATGCCAGCATAGACGAGTTTAAGCCGACTCTGCTGGTTTTCTCTTGGCGCGACATTCAAATTTACGCGCCCGTGGGCGGCAGGGGCGGCAACCCGCTGCAAAATGCCTTCGAGTTTTACTACGCCAAAAATCCGCTGATCAAGTTCCGGGGAGCACTCGGAGGACTGCGTTTAGCCGCGTCTTACTACACCGAACTCTGGCGCAATTTGGGACTGATTAAGCGCGGATTGAAGCGGGCCCGGAAATACCGCCCCGAAGCTCGTGCAGTGGTCGGCGGCGGTGCTGTGAGCGTGTTTTACGAGCAGTTGGGACGCAGTTTGCCGACGGGAACTGTGGTTTCGGTGGGGGAAGGCGAAGCTTTGCTGGAGAAGTTGATTAAGGGCGAAGATTTGGCCGAGGAAAGGTGTTATGTGGTGGGCGAAACTGTGCCGCGCGCGAAGCTAATTCACGAAAAGCCAGCCAACATCGAGAAAACAGCCTGCGATTATAACTACATCGAAACGATTTGGCCGGAATTTTCCTATTATCTACAAGATATGGACTTCTACGTCGGAGTCCAAACCAAGCGCGGCTGTCCTCACAATTGCTGTTACTGCATTTATACGGTGATTGAAGGCAAGCAAGTGCGGATCAATCCGGCGGATGAGGTGGTGGCGGAAATGCGGCAATTGTACGATCGAGGTATCCGCAATTTCTGGTTTACCGACGCTCAATTTATCCCAGCACGCAAATTCATCGACGATGCAGTTGAATTATTGCAAAAAATCATCGCCGCCGGCATGGACGACATACACTGGGCTGCTTACATCCGTGCGGACAATCTCACACCAGAGTTGTGCGATTTGATGGTAAAAACGGGGATGAATTACTTTGAAATCGGCATCACCAGCGGTTCCCAGGAACTGGTTCGCAAAATGCGGATGGGCTACAACTTGCGAGTAGTTTTGGAAAATTGCCGCGATTTAAAAGCAGCCGGTTACAACGATGTGGTTTCCGTGAATTACTCGTTTAACGTCATTGACGAAACCTTTGAAACCATCCGACAAACTATTGCTTATCACCGAGAATTAGAGCGAATTTTCGGAGCAGATAAAGTAGAACCAGCGATTTTCTTTATTGGGTTGCAGCCGCACACAATTTTGGAAGAATACGCCTTTAAACAGGAGATTCTGCAACCTGGTTACGATCCCATGAGTTTGATGCCTTGGACAGCGCGCAAATTGCTGTGGAATCCCGAGCCTTTGGGTTCCTTTTTCGGACAGATTTGTTTAGAAGCTTGGCAGCGGAATTCCAATGATTTTGGCCGCGAAGTGATGGCTATTTTGGAGGAAAAACTCGGCTGTGCGGAATTGGAAGAGGCATTAACCGCGCCTGTGGAAATCAAAGACAAACAGTTGGCAGCAGTTAATTAATTACCAGGTTCGCAGTCAGGACGACGGTTATTTAAAAATGGGAAATGGGAGAAAAATTTTATCTTCTGTTTCCCTTTTTATTATTCACTAAATAGCTAACCGCAAATAAAGATTACCCTGTAACTGAGTCAGTTCGCGATCGCATGGGAGGCGAGAAACCCGGTTTCTAGCAAAATTAAAGGTTTAGTAACGAGAAATATATCAAGAAACCCGGTTTCTCAGATCAGCGCGAACAAGTCATAAAATCTTAAAAATGTCATAAATGCAAGAGATTGCTTTCCTTCGATCGCCTTGACATACTTATGTATTTTTACTGGTGTAGGGTGCACAGCTCGCACCTTACTTAAACCGACAGTGTACCGTATTCCTGCACCTTTCACCTCTGATATTAAATATTATTAATATCCAGCAAAGATCGCTTAAGATGTAATTATATAGTTAAAACCAGGAGTGACAAGATGTTTTATAAAGATAGAGCTAAGGGCATTAAAGGAGTAGGTCTAGTTATAGCAGGCATTAGTGCGATAGGCTTTTTGACAGCCTCAGCAAAAGCAACTCCACTAAATCAACCGATTGCCAAAGTTGGGGCGATCGCACCCAACACTTTGGGCAACAATCAACCGCTGCAAATTGCTCAAGTTGAGGGATGTCCGAGGGCCGAAATGGTGCAATTTTTCGCAACGCCCAACTTTTCTATATACATTTGCAAAACCCAGGAAGGCGATATTTTTTACCGAGGCCTCAGCAAAATAAATGGCAGCCAAATCAATGTCATGCAAGTAACGACAGGTGACGACGGAACTTATGAAGCGACTAACGGCAATATTATCTATTCGATTAACCCGCAACGCCTGCAAGTCCGGCAGAATGGTAAGGTAATCTTGACCGAAGCTGTCATCAAGTAACACTAACTGTTATTTAATGATAAATTCACTAAATTTAGAGTGTATTTTATTTAAGTAAAAACTTCAAGAGCTGCCCAAACATATTGATTCCTTAATAATCAAAAAGAATCAGTGGTAACGCTTATAAAATTGACTAACTTTTGTTTAAATACCTCTGAATTAGGACGATAGCCACTATATCATCTACCGGCCGCGGCGGAGTCCGCATCCCCTGGGGAATCAAGCGAGAAAGTCCCGTCGGAGGGTACATTTCCCAGTAGCGTTCCTTGGCTTCCAAACTGCTGAACCTCTCGTCAACCCGAACAATTTCGATCTCCGGCGACAAACTCTGCGTCAGTTTTTGTTTCCAACTCTTAGAAGTCGTTTGATCTCCCATCACTAATAACTCAATGGGAAACTGTTCGCACAAAGATTGAATAGTAGATATCGCTGCTTCCGACAGCACAACTTGATGGTAGCAGACCTTCTTATCTCTACCCATTACAGCTAGGCCGCATTTATCTTTACCTGGATCGAAACCTAAAATCATAGCCAGCTACCCATTATTAATTACCAAATTTATTTTTTAATTTTCAAATCTCCGGGGCCTTGTGTTTGTTGTCCGGTGCGGAAAACAACGGCTCCGTTTTCAAGAGCAACTAAATCTATTTTAAGCGGGCCGGCGATGTAAGTGACATCTGCAGCGATCGCCTGAACTTCCAGCGGTTTCTCGAACTGCTGCAACTGCTCGATAAAACCAGCTAAAGTTTCAACCCGATTGTCGGCCACTTGAACTCTACCGCCGACAACACCGATCAGGCGAGCGCGAAATTGACAAGCTTCTATCAATTGCAGCAACTGCTGTCGCACCTGTTCGTCGGTCAAAGTCACGGGATCGACAGCAACCCCTGCAATCACATCTCCAGCGCGGAAAACAACTCGATTGATTTCTGCTTCTGCAAATACCTTAATTACCTTTTCTTCCCGCAGGTAATTAGCGCCGGCGACAATCCGCACCACGTAGTCTTGACCGTCTTTAATCTGACTAATTAGTTGATCGATTTCTGCTTTAGTAATTTGAATAACCTGGTCTCTAACCTTCCTATTTTCCGGCTGCATGAGTCCCACGGTGGTTTTATTTGCTTCTTGCAAAAGCCGATCGATCGCGCGACTCGCCATACCGGGTTCGATAATGCGAACCACGCCAGCAGCTAAAATTTGACCGCGCCTGATGGCAACTGTACCCTCGCGGATTGCCTGAAAGTCGCGTTCCAAAACTTGCACTTGCTGCTGCAATAAAGTTTGTTGCTTTTCTAGTTGAGCTTGTTGCTGTGCCAAGGTTTCTAACAGTGCTTCCCTCTCGGCAATTACTTTGTCGCGCTCGACAATTATTCGATCGCGCTCAGCCAGATTTTGCACCCGCTGAGCAATTTCCTTGTCTCGCTGGGCAATTAGTTCGTTGCGATCGACAATTTCCTTGTCCCGCTGGGCAATTTCGGCGTCTCGCTTGGCAATTTCTGCGTCTCGCTGGGCAATTTGAGTTTTTACCTGCTCGATTAACTGTTGGCGTTCCTCTTGCAGTTGGGCGATTTCCGCTCCTAAAGTCGTTTTTTGAGCAGAAACTGTTTTCAATTGGTTCTCGGTGCGATCGAGCTGAGCTTGTGTATTCGATCGGGCCGTTTCGACCAGTTTCAATTGTTCTTCGGTGCGGGATTTAGCCGCTTCCACACTCCTGAGCTGTTCTTCTGTCTGAGATTTAGCCACTTCTACCTGACTTAACTGCTGTTCAGTTTTAGACTTGGCTGCTTGCACGCTGTTGAGCTGGGTCCGCAGCGAATTTAATTTTGTTTGCGTCCGAGCTTGCTCAGCATTAGCTGCTTGGAGGGATTGATTTATTTGCTCTAAATTGGCTCTAGCTTGCGCTTGAGCGGCTCTTGCTTGAGCTAATTCAGTTTCAATTCGATTTTTTTCTTGAGTAGCCTGGTTGATTTCTCTGCGGGCGTTGTTGAGCCTTTTTTGAATCTCGTCTATTCTAAAAACTCCCGTTCGCAGCGGCTTGCTAGTAGCAAACAAAATGCCCAGAGTAAGTGCTGACAGGATGCTGCCGGCCATCACTGTCACAACAACAGCAGTATCGCGGGGGCGAAGCTTGAACAAGCTCAACCTTGCCTTGCCGACTTTCGTCCCAAGGCGATCGCTGACAGTGGCGATCACACCCCCCAACACTAAAATTACAAATACCAGGATGTATCCAGCAGTCATTCCGATTTTAGATTTTGGATTTTGGATTTTGGATTGAATCTAAAATCCAAAATCCAAAATCCTATACTTTCTCGGCATCAAGTGAATTGCTGGCTTAAAGCCACCGGGTTGTGGACTGTGATCTTTTTCTTGTGGATCGAGATCATGGTTTCTTGTCTGAGATCCCCGAGCAAACGAGTCACCGTTACCCGTGTCGAGCCGATCGCCTCGGCGATCGCCTGGTGGGACAGCTTCAAATCTATCGTAATCCCCTCTGTACCGGGCACGCCAAAATCCCGGCACAGAATCAGCAAAAAGCTGACGAGTCTCGAACCCATATCTCGGTGCGCCAGCGTTTCAATCATCATCTCGGTTTGCAAAATCCGAGATGAGAGTCCCCGCAGCATCACCATCGACAATTCCGGGTCTTCCTTGAGCGCTTTCTCGACTTGTTCGATCGGCAGCGATATCAACTCTACCGGCGTAAAGGCTACCGCGTGGTAAAACCTGTCCGATCGGTGTCCCGTAATCAGAGACAGCACCCCAAATACGCTATTTTCGCGCAGGAGGGCGACTGTAATTTCTTCACCTGCTTCGTACACCCTGGAGAGCTTCACAGCACCTCTAATGAGAACGTAGACGCGCTCAGCCGGGTCTCCAGGGAAAAAAATTGTCTTGCCCCGTTCAAAGGTTTCCACAATGGGTGGAAACGCCCCGCCGCTGATTTGGCGGAACACGGCTGCTAGCGGTCTATCATGCGTCACGACTAGATCCTTTGTACTAATCAATACTTTATAACTTGCGGATTAACCTTATTGAGTAAATATACTTCCCAACCTCCAATATGCAAGGATTCGGTTACTTCCATCTAATATTAAGGTAAACACACGCTGTATGATTAAATCTAGCCCTTCTCTTAACTTTTTCAATTCCCCCCCCATGTAGCTCCACAGCAAAATTAATATCAATTGTGTCTCAATTGTGTCTCAATTGTGTCTCAATCAGTTAAATCTGAATCAGTTGTGTCTAAACTGGCGGGGTTGTCGCATAGAGCCAATGAGAACGGTGCAAGTTGCTTTTAGATAAACTACAGATGATAGATTTGACCGGAAAAAATGCTCTTGTTACGGGCATTGCCAACAATCGCTCGATCGCCTGGGGCATCGCTCAGCAGCTCCACAAAGCTGGGGCCAACCTCGGCATAACTTATTTGAAGGACGAGAAAGGCAAGCACGAGCGCAAAGTCGCTGAACTGGTGGAACCGCTCAATCCCAGTCTGTATTTGCCCTGCAATGTCCAAGACGAGAGCGAAATTGAGTCTACTTTTCAAACCATCGCCGACAAGTGGGGCAAGTTAGATATCCTGATCCACTGTCTGGCTTTTGCTGGCAAGGACGAACTTTCGGGAGATTTCACCAACACTTCGCGTCAAGGTTTCTCCAATGCTTTGGATATTAGCGCTTACTCGCTGGTGCGGCTTTGTGCTGCTGCTAAACCCCTGATGGCCGAGGGCGGCAGTATTGTGACCCTGACTTATTTGGGCGGCGTCCGGGTTGTTCCTAATTATAATGTGATGGGAATTGCTAAGGCGGCTTTGGAAATGAATGTTCGCTATCTGGCTGCTGAACTGGGCCCGTTAAATATTCGGGTAAATGCGATTTCTTCTGGCCCGATTCGGACTCTGGCTTCGTCAGCAGTTGGCGGTATTCTGGACATGATCCACCACGTTGAGGAAGTGGCCCCGCTGCGGCGGACGGTGACTCAACAGGAAGTGGGAAATGCTGCGGCTTTTCTGTGCAGCAATCTCGCTAGCGGAATTACGGGTCAAGTTTTGTATGTCGATGCCGGTTACGAAATCATGGGAATGTAACAGTTGTCGAGAATTTTGAGTTATGTAGGGGCGGGTTGAGACAATAAACTTTAACTTTAACAAGTAAGTTTTATGCAAAAGCCGCCCCTTTCGAGAGTTTTGAGTTGTGGATAATTCTCTTAACTAAACACTTGAGAATCAGCGCTGCTCAAGCTGTAATCTTCAATTACTAATTATCAATAACTAATGAATGACCCATTGCGAATTATGGAGATAATCGATCGCCCTTCTCTACCTCCTACAAGTTCAGTTCAACCAGCTAGGGCCGCCTTGGTGAAACGCACGACACTGGAAACGGATGTCACGGCCAGCCTCAATCTCGACGGTGTGGGAACTTGCAAGGCGTCTACGGGGATTCCGTTTTTAGACCATATGTTGCACCAGATTGCTTCTCACGGATTGATCGATTTGGACGTGCAGGCGATCGGGGATTTGGAGATTGACGACCACCACACGAACGAAGATGTGGGAATTACCTTGGGCCAAGCCCTAGCAAAAGCTGTCGGGGATCGATCGGGCATTTCTCGCTTCGGGCATTTCATCGCACCTTTGGATGAAGCTTTAATTGAGGTAGTGCTAGATTTTTCGGGACGCCCTCACTTAAGTTACAGCTTGGAAATTCCCAACCAGCGGATCGGCACTTACGATACCGAATTAGTGAAAGAGTTTTTTTCGGCGGTGGTGAACCACACTCAAATGACACTGCACATTCGACAGTTGCAGGGCGGAAATTCTCATCACATTGTAGAAGCGGCGTTTAAAGCATTTGCGCGAGCTCTGCGGATGGCGGTAGAAATCGATCCGCGGCGCGCCAGTCGGATTCCGAGTTCTAAAGGGGTTTTGTAGTTTGGGGTTTGCAGTAGCGCTTCTGGGCTACTGCAAACCTGTAAATCAAAATAGATCTGCTAAGTAGGTCGGCGAAAAAAAACAAAACTATGTTAAGATACATAAAGAAAGGTATAGCTTTAGTGAGGTAATTAATATATGGGCGCTCGATTAAGAGTATTTCTGACTCAAAA
>NZ_JAMPLN010000076.1:0-8709 GCF_040004035.1 Microcoleus vaginatus FACHB-2002
CATTATTTTTGGGATAGGCAAGCGTGTAACAATTATGCTGCCTATCTTTTTTTAGCACACATGGGCTCAATCCTCACCACCTCTGGGTTTCAGGCTGGTTGTCACCCCCCCAGGACAAGAGTTTGAGTTGAGATGTCTCAAAAAAAATAGGGGCGATCGAACCCCGCAGACGTTTATGAGACAAAGGAAGATAAGAGAAGAGAATTTTAAGGACCGAAGTACAAACCTATTTTTGCCCTGTTGTCTAGTGTTTTACAAATAAAGAAACCCGGTTTCTTTAAGAAACCGGGTTTCTGGGATGAGTGAAAACTAAACTAATTTCACTTGGTTTTCTACTTTGTCGCTGTCGCCGTATTTTTAGCAAGCGAGATCCTTCTTCATTTCTTTTGGGCAGATGTCTAATACTCAAAGTAAAATATGGCATAATATAAATATTAGTTTCATAGCTTTGCACCTATGACCGCCCAAATCACCCTAAATCTGCCAGATGAAGTCTATCACCAAGCAGAATTGCTAGCGCTGCAACGCCACCGCACCGTGAGTGAGATTCTAGTAGAAACTCTGGAAAATTTTCTCTTACCAACCGCTAAACCAGTATCAGGACTGTCTGATTCAGAAGTAATCACTCAGACTCAAATCCGGCTGCAACCACTCCAAGAACAACGATTGAGTGAATTGCTAGACCGCCAACAATCCGGTACGATCGCATCTGTAGAACTGGCTGAATTGCAGGCATTAATCCACATATATGAAACTCGACTATTGCGACAAGCTCAAGCCTTAAATGAAGCTGTGCGGCGCGGCTTGCTCGAACCATTGAAAGGATAAGCAAAATGGCGATTTCCGAACAAGTTCGAGCCAGAGTTCGCGCACAAGCTCAAAACCGGTGCGGTTATTGTCGCAGTTTACAAATGTATGTCCTGGGAATATTGGAAATTGACCATATTATTCCTAAAGCGATTGGCGGTACTGACGAGGAAGAAAATCTCTGGCTGGCTTGTAGTCTATGCAATAATTACAAAGGAACCCAAACTGACGCATTAGATCCGGTCACGCAAAAGCACGTTAAGTTGTTTAATCCGCGCACTCAACAATTGTCACAAAATTTTGCTTGGAGTGAAGACGGTACAGAAATTATTGGACTTACAAATTGCGGCCGCGCCACAGTCACAGCACTACAGCTAAACAATAATATTGCTGTTAGTGTCAGGCGTCAGTGGGTTAGTGCTGGATGGCATCCGCCCACAGATTCAAGTATTTCATAACAGATATTATTGTCAATATAAAAACCGCTGTGGCCGCTCGCAATTAAATCTGAAGGGGGCCTTAATGCTACCAGTTAAGAAAGAAAAGAGTAACAGTCATAGCAAGAATTTCCTATTGTGGAACAGGCAAGATGCCTGTTCCACAATAATTATTAGAGATGTCTAATGATGATTATTAATCACACCAATCGTAATACTGAGGTATACCATCCCAAAGAGAATAACGATTTAGATTTCCCCAAAGATAAACTTCACCATCATCTTTGTACTTCTTTTTTGCTCTGAACACCTTTTCTGCATTTAAATAGGAAAGAGCAGCAATCCCTGTATCTGGGATCTCGTATCCTCGAAAAGAATCACCAACTATACTGACCGTAGTCCTTGGGAGTTCCATGAGTAAAGCAGCTCCTTTTGAATCTCGAAGAACTATCGCAAAACAGTTCCGAATCATCCCATAGTATTCAGTAGCATGAAAAATCTTACCTTCCAGCGTATCTGTTAAACCATTTAAATTGAGTAAATATTTCAAGTGGTCAGGTTTTACTAGACTAGATTTATCACGAATAATACGCTCGGCGGCGTAAAAAGACCAGCGACTCACCTCGTCTGAAGTTGCTAATTTTATCCGTGTCTTTTGTCTAGCGGCGAAGCGTTGAGCACAAGGCAAGTATCGTGAAGTTGTTACAAAGAGTCCTTGATTTGCTCGTTCGTCTTCAACAACAGCACTTAAAGCTTGTACTGCTTGAAGGTCGATTGGATTGGATGTGGCGTATCTCTTAGCTTGCACTAGAGTCACAACTTCACCAATCACATCGTTAGAATACAAGCGAATATCTACACCACCGTCAGATCGACCAGAACCAAGTTTAGTGTGATACCCGTTATTACGAAATATCCCATCAAGTAAAACCTCAAACTTTCTGGGATCGAGGTGGTATAAATCATCAGGAGATTTATGAAACCGTTCATAAACCTCTTCATACAGATCCGAAAAATCTGGCTGTACTAAATCGCAAATCCATTGCCATTCAAAGTAGTTACGATATGCTTCTTCTAACTCTTCATCATCAATAACCCAAAATGTAAATACTCCACCTCCATAATTAGCGACGTAGAACCCGGTATTCTGAGTGAGTTCGTCAAATTCATCGTATAGTTCATTACCGTCATATAGAATTTCGCCAAGTTGCCCACAAGCACAGAGAACTAAAACGCATGGATTTTCTGGTGGTTCATCATCAAAATGTTCATTCCATGACTTAAATGTGCAATCGTGCCATAATTCTTTTTGTTGCGCCCACGAACGGATAACTGATTTGAGATCTTCAATATTTTTCTCAAGGCGAACGTCTTGCATAGGATTAAAATCAACTGTTCTTATCAATATTATGAATTTTGGCGAGGATCGCCAGAGGGAGGATGCCACCCTGCCCTAATCCATAAACGACGAGCTCTGATAATCGCTCCTTCATTATGATATAGATCGTTAAGGTCTAACCGATCGCAGGTTCCCCTACCTGTTGGAGTAATACCCATTATTTCTAAACCATCCGCAGACCAGTTAAAATGCTCAGACCATTGCTGTTGACGGGGGTTAAACAAAGTTACTTCTTGTTCTGTTTCTGGGTCAGTACCAGTGACAAAATTATAGCGATTATTATTACAGCGATGACAAGCTAAAGCTAAGTTTTCAAGCTCATCGCTACCACCAATCGATCGAGGTAAAATATGATCTATCGTAAATAGAGTAGAGCTACTTTCTTCCGCTGAATGGCAATATTCACAAAGAAAATTAGCTCTACTTCTTACTAAGTTTCTAGTAGCGCGGTTTACGGACATGAGGCTGCTATAACTTTAGCGTTAATTAAGGTAAAAATCCGATCAAGTTCTAGTAAGCTTGCTAATTCTACAACCTCTTCTGAAGTTAAAAGATTAGCCTTTTTTCTCTCGGCTAATTCTTCTAATCTGGCTTGCAGGTTTTCCGTAAATTTGAATAAGTAAAGATTTCTGACTTTCTGAATCGAAATCTCACGCTCGATCCAGTAGGAAGGTTGTACCATAAGTTCAGCTATCATGGTGATTCAATTACTCCAATTACTACATGGATAGTCTTGATTATATCATGAGAACCAAAGGATTACTTTAGAAAGAGCCGACCTACTTACGCACGGCGCGATCGAAGAAACCGGGTTTTTTACCGAATCTGTCTGCTAAAACAAATTATTGCAAAAAACCCGGTTTCTGACCGTACAGTGCGTAAATCCTGCTAACTTGACTTAGTTGTTTTCTTGGCTGTTGTCGCAGTCGCAGCCTTCTTAGTCGTGGTTTTCTTCGCCGCAGTCGCCGTCTTCTTAGCAGTAGTTTTCTTCGCTGCAGTCTTCTCAGTTGCAGTCTCCGACTTCGCCGCCGCAGTGTTAGTTGACTTCTTCGACTTGCTGCTAGATTTACCGCCTCCCGCTGCTTCCTTCGTTGCTAACAATTCCAGTGCTCTTTGCAAGGTGAAATTCTCCACAGATTCATCCTTCGACAAAGAAGCATTGATATCGCCGTGTTTCACATAGGGGCCGTAGCGGCCATCGTAAACATTGATCAATTCTCCCGACTCTGGATGCGCGCCCAATTCCTTCAAAGGTGTGGCTGATTTGCTGCGGCCGCGGGCGGCTTTCGGCTGCGATAATAACTCTAAAGCCCGATCGAGCCCTATAGTCAAAACATCATCCGGCGGTTTGATCGATCGATAATCTTTCCCCACCTTACCCTGGTCATGCACCACATAAGGCCCGTACATCCCCAAATTAGCTTGCACCTTCGCCCCCGTCTCCGGGTGAGATCCCAACAAGCGGGGTAAAGTCAACAAACTCACCGCCATATCCAGCGTCACGCTATCCTTATCCGTCCCCTTCGGTAAAGAAGCCCGCTTCGGTTTCTTGTTCGTTTCCGAAACTTCCCCTAACTGAACGTATGGCCCGTAACTGCCAATCAGCACATAAATCGGTTCCCCAGTTTCCGGGTGAAGACCCAATTTTTCCGGGCCTTCGGTTTTTTGCTTTAACAGAAACTCCACTTGTTCCGGGTCTAAATCTGCAGGCGTCAAATCTTGGGGAATCGATGCTTTTACCAAGCCTTCTTCGCTTTCAGATTCCAGATAGGCGCCGAATTTGCCGATGCAGACTTTGGCGGTGAGATTCTCCAACACCACAGTTCGGGCAACTTTCGCATCAATCTGACTTTCCTGTTCTTTAACTTGGGTTGCGAGCCCGGTTTCCCCTGTATAAAACTTTTGCAAATACGGCAGCCATTTCGCCTCGCCGGTGGCAATTTCATCGAGGGTTTGTTCCATTCGGGAAGTAAAACCGGTGTCTACTAAATCGGGAAAATGTGTTTCCAATAAAGTGGTGACGGCGAAAGCGGTGAATGTCGGAATTAGGGCATTAGCTATTAATTTCGCATATCCCCGATCGACAATTGTACCGATAATACTCGCATAGGTACTCGGACGGCCTACACCTTCGCTTTCCAGCATTTTGACCAGAGAAGCTTCCGTGTAGCGGGCGGGAGGTTGAGTTTCGTGGCCAACTGCCTCTAAATCCTTACAATTAGGTTTATCCCCCACCTTCAGCGCCGGCAAAATCACCTCCTGGTCTTCCAACGCCGCATTCGGATCGTCGGAACCTTCCACGTAGGCCCGCAAAAAGCCTGGAAAATCAATGCGTTTGCCGCTGGAACGGAAACCGGCATCTTCTACCTGAGTTAATACAGTGACGTGAGTTTGGCGCGAATCGGCCATTTGAGAAGCGACAGTCCGCTTCCAAATCAAATCATAGAGGCGGAAATCAATCCCATCCAATCCAGTTTGCTGCGGAGTCCGAAAAGTGCTGCCAGCGGGACGGATAGCTTCGTGGGCTTCCTGGGCGCCTTTGCTTTTCGTGGTGTATTTGCGCGGTTGGGGGCTGAGGTATTCGCTGCCGTAAAGTTCTTGCACACAACTGCGCGCCGCTTCGATCGCCTGTTCGGACAAATGCACCGAATCCGTCCGCATATAGGTGATAAAACCGCGTTCGTAGAGACCTTGGGCAATTCGCATTGTTTCCCGCGCACCCAGCCGCAGCTTGCGGTTAGCTTCCTGCTGCAAAGTCGAGGTCGTAAACGGCGGCGAAGGTTTGCGGGTGACTGGCCGTTCTTCAATATTCCCGACAGTCCAAGGTTTGTTTTGGATGCGTGAGAGTAAAGCCCGCGCCTGTTCTTCGTTCAGCAAAAGTACACGGCGGCCGGCGATAATTTGCCCGGTATTTTCATCAAAATCGCTGCCATTTGCAACTTTTACATTGCCGACAGTCACGAGTTTGGCATCAAAGGAAATTTTGCCCTTTTCCAAAAGGGCTTTTAAATCCCAGTAACTACCTTGGCGGAAAGCGCGGCGTTCCCGTTCCCGGCGCACCAAAAGGCGTACAGCGACTGACTGCACTCTACCGGCCGACAAACCCCAAGCGATTTTTTTCCACAGTAGCGGAGAGAGTGTGTAACCGACGAGTCTGTCGAGAATCCGGCGAGTTTCTTGGGCTTGTACAACTCGATTGTCGATATCGCGGCAGTGAGTCAAAGCATCGCGGATAGCTTCGCGGGTGATTTCGTGAAACACCATCCGCTTGATGGGCACTTTGGGTTTGAGGATTTGCAGCAAATGCCAGGAAATGCTTTCGCCTTCCCGGTCTTCGTCAGTGGCTAGAATCAGTTCTGTGGCGTCTTTGAGGGCATCTTTGAGTTCTTTAACAATTTTCTTTTTATCTTTCGGGATGACGTAGAGGGGTTCAAAGTCTGCCTCCACGTTTACGCCGAGTTGCGCCCATTTTTCCCCTTTAACGGCTTCTGGTATTTCTTCGGCGGAGGATGGTAGGTCGCGGACATGGCCCATCGATGCCTCTACACGGTAGGTGGAGGGCAGGAAGTTGCGGATGGTACGGGCTTTTGTGGGAGATTCGACGATGACTAAGGTTGACATGGCATCTTTTAAATATGGATAGCAGCGCAGCTAGAGGGTCTAAATTAGAGAGTGTAGGTCAGATGTCAAGGCTTCTTTCAACTTTGGGCGATTATTTTCAAACTACCTTAATTTTTAACTTACTGCCGATCGGGTGGCAGGTGACAATGTGATGGGATTTTACTGCTTTGGCGGCAGAGGCTGCGAATCGCGTCTCTACAAGATGCACTCCTTGGATGACCTGACTTTAGCAGAATTGTCGCTAACTGGATGTTGAGACTGCCGGATGCGGGCGGATGGTTCCTCAATCTAGTTGTAACTTGAAGCTTGGGGAAGGTTGGGGCGATCGATTGCGCGATTTTAGATTTTAGATTTTAGATTTTAGATTGAGAAAAATTGACTGAGTAGAGGTTTGGGACTATCAATTTTAGATTTGAGATTTGAGATTTGAGATTGGGAAAGATTTACTGAGTAGAGGTTTTGGACTTTGGTACAGTACGCTGTGCAGCATCAGCGTTGCGATCGGAAAAAAAGCAATCACAGGGGATTAAAATTACTTTAGCGATAGATCAATTCTATGAACAATGCTATGACATTTGAATTTGACCATCTTTTCATCCTTACTGATATTGGTGCTTCGGAAGCTAATCGTTTATCCTCATTCGGTTTAGTTGAGGGTGGAGCTCGCATTCATCACGGACAAGGTACAGCCAATCGCTCTTTCTTTTTCCATAACGCAATGTTGGAATTGTTATGGATTCACGATCCAGAAGAGGCGAAGTCTGAGCCTATTCATCAGACTCGTCTTTGGGAGCGATCGACAAATCGGAATAATGGTGCGTGTCCATTTGGCATCTGTTTGCGTCCAGCCAAAGGTTCTGAGGACACAGTTGCATTTTCTAGTTGGGCATATCGTCCACCTTATTTATCTGAAACGATGAGTATCGCAGTAGGAACAAATAGTGATGTGTTGACTGAGCCGATGCTTTTCCAAATTTCCTTTGGTAAACGTCCAGATCAATACTCGGCTGATAAGTCACAGCCTTTGGAGCATGGTGTTGGTTTCCGGGAAATTACTCGTGTAGAATTAGTCAGTCCTGCGGCCAATAATCCGTCACCTGAACTTCAAGCAGTGCTTGAGACAAATCAGCTAAAGTTACGGATAGGAACCGAGTATTTTGTCGAGCTGGGTTTTGATGGAGAAGTGCAGGGACAACAGGTAGATTTCCGACCGGGATTGCCGCTTATTATCAGTTGGTAATCAAAAGCTGTAAAACAATTAATAATATGGCTTCAGTATCCAACGAACTGCGATCGTTCGTACAGAACGCCCACTGACAATTGCAGGAACATTAGAGGCCATTGAGAATTTTTCAAGTTGGCTGAGTAAACTAGAGATATAGTAACCCCCAATTTATTGAGAACTGGAAAATGGAGACAATTACTGACCTGCCAGGGTATCGCATAACAGAACAACTCTATGCAGGATCTCGCACTTTAGTCTATCGCGGTGTTCGGGAGAGCGATCGGACTCCAGTCGTCATCAAACTGCTGCGAAACGAATACCCCAGCTTCAGCGAACTGCTGCAATTCCGCAACCAGTACACCATCGCCAAAAATCTACGTCTGCCTGGAGTCGTTGAACCCCTCGATTTAGCACCTTACAAAAACGCCTATGCTTTGATAATGGAGGACTTTGGAGGAGTTTCCCTATCTACTTATATCCCGGCAGCAACTGATAAAAACCAACCCGATAAATCTGTATCTTTAGAAGACTTTCTCAACCTAGCCAAGGAACTAGCAAATATTCTCCACTCTCTCTACCAAAACCGAGTTATTCATAAAGATATCAAACCAGCCAATATTCTGATTAACCCACATAGCAAACAAATTAAACTCATTGACTTCAGTATTTCTTCCCTGCTGCCGAGAGAAACCCAAGAAATCCAGAATCCCAACACCCTCGAAGGAACCTTAGCTTATCTCTCCCCAGAAAAGACAGGAAGAATGAATCGAGGCATTGACTATCGGAGTGACTTTTATTCCCTGGGTGTGACCTTCTATGAATTGTTGACAACACAGTTACCCTTCGAGTCAGACGACCCAATGGAGTTAGTGCATTGTCATCTAGCCAAACAGCCGATTCCGGTACATCAAATCAAGCCAGAAGTTCCCCTAATTTTATCCCAAATTGTTAGTAAACTGATGGCAAAGAATGCGGAAAATCGCTATCAGAGTGCATTAGGACTGAAACACGATTTAGAAATTTGTCTGGCTCAATTACAAAACACGGGTAACATTGAGACGTTTGCATTGGGAACGCGGGATATTATAGACCATTTCCTCATCCCCGAAAAACTCTACGGCAGAGAAACAGAAGTTGAAACCTTATTAGCAGCCTTTGAGCGAGTCAGCAGAGGCAGCACCGAAATGATGCTAGTATCCGGTTACTCTGGCATTGGAAAA
>NZ_JAMPLN010000077.1:0-8074 GCF_040004035.1 Microcoleus vaginatus FACHB-2002
GTCATCAACCGCGCTAACTTGGGTATGGAAGTAATGCACGAGCGCAATGCTCACAACTTCCCGCTTGATTTGGCTGCTAGTGAAGTCACTCCAGTGGCAATGGTTGCTCCTTCCATCAATGGCTAAGTTTTAGCTATCGATTGACAAAGAGCGCTCCTAGTAATAGGGGCGCTTTTTGTTTGGGGAAAAATATTTTTCAGACAGTCATGGACGCATGGACCCGCCAGCGAAGACACCGCAACTACAAAGGTAAACAGTTCGCGATCGCACTTCTATCAAAGAAACCGGCTGTTTTACCCAATCTACGGGCTGCAACCCATCTTTTCATAATAAACCCGGTTTCTGACCACCCGTGCGTCCTGGACTAATATTGATAGGTGCGATCGCCCTTTAATCCAACATAAATAATCCCCATGATATTTGAAACAGAGAGATTAGTTTTGAAACCGATTGTGGAGAGCGACCTCAACACGCTTCATAGAATTTTTATCGATGCCTATGTGAGGAGATATCTGTGCGACGGCGAAATCTGGTCGCTACAAAAGGTTGAAGAAATGCTTGCCGAAAACAAAAAGCTGTTTGCCCAAAAGCAATTCGGTATGTGGTTTATCGAAACTAAGAGCGATCGAGAAACTATTGGATTTGTTGGTTTGTGGTATTTTTTTGAAGAAGCACAGCCCCAGTTAGTTTACGCACTGCTGCCGAAAGCACTTAAAAAAGGTTACGCTACTGAAGCATCAACCAAAATATTGGATTATGGTTTTGATGAACTTGGCTTTAACTATCTTGTCGCAAGTTGCGATCGCCCAAACATTGAGTCGCAAAAAGTCGCAGAAAGACTCGGAATGAAACAAGTAGAAGAAAGAATTATGAATGGAAATCCGATATTATTCTTTAGAATCGATAAGTATTGACATCCTCCCCGGCGTAAACGGTCGGGGATTCTAAACATCACTGTTTAGGCTTCCTCTTTCCACGACTCGACTTACATTGAGGAGTTACCTCACCAATGCAGCGGTCGATGTCTCCAGAGGCGTTTAACGTTTCCGTGTGCCCCACGGTACGAAGTCCTAACTCAAGTATGTTGATTGCTGCATTCGAGTCACGTAAGAGTACAACACCGCAGTGCTGACAGCGGTGCGTTCTTTGACTCAAAGACTTTTTAACAACTTCTCCACAGTTAGAACAATTTTGCGAAGTGTAGTGCGGAGGCACAGCGACTGTTACCACTCCAAACACTTTGCCAAAATATTCCAACCATTGCCGGAAATTAGACCATGCAGCGTCAGAAATAGACTTGGCTAACTTTCTATTTTTGACCAAATTTCGCACCTGCAAATCCTCGTAGGCTACCAAGTCGCTAGACTGGATTACGCATCTTGCCAATTTCACGGCAAAATCTTTACGTTGTCTACTTACTTTGAGGTGCTTTCTACTTAATCGGTTTCTTGCTTTGGCTTTGTTTTTGGAGCCTTTTTTTGTTCTCGAAAGACGCCGATTCAGTCGTTTGAGAGCTTTCTCGGACTTTCTCAGATGACGCGGGTTCTCAATTGTTTGACCGTCTGAATCTGTGTAGAAGTGAGTCAAACCAACGTCCAAACCTAGTGTTTTACCAGTTGGTGTTCTCTTTTCTAACCTCTCTTGGTCTATCAAAAACTGCACATAGTAACCGTCAGCCCTACGAACTACCCGGACTCGCTTAATCTGCTTTAATTGATAGAAGTGTAGGTCGCGAGTTCCCCACAGCTTAAAGCTTCCGGCTTCAAAACCATCAGTGAAAGTGATAGTACGTCTATCGAACGATAATTTATAACCTGTTGTTTTATATTCAACAGAGCCGTGGGTCTGATGTTTCTTAAAGCGCGGAAAGCCTTTTTTCCCTGGTTTGCTTTTTTTGCAGTTGTCGTAGAACCGCGCAATTGCAGACCAAGCTCTTTCAGCAGAAGCCTGACGCGCTTGCGAGTTGAGTTTAGCGGCCCAGGGAAATTCTTTGGCTAGGACAGCGCAGTAGGCACTTAACTCGTACTTGCCGATTCCCAAGTTGTCGAGCCAGTATCTGAGACAACTATTGCGAACAAAGCGAGCAGTGCGGATGGCTTCGTCTAGCCTCTCGTACTGCTGCTGCGTTCCCTCAAGTTTTGCCTCAAATACCAACATAGTTACGCCTGTCGTGTTAGCGTAAGTATAGCACAGAAAGCCGTCCTACAAGGACGGGGCTTTAAACCCAATTATTTTGGTAAGGGCGCAATGCACAAATGGCTTTCGGTGGTGGGGATTGGCGAAGATGGACTTTCGGGGCTCGGCCCGATCGCCTCTACCCTCCTCTCTCGATCTCAAATCGTTGTTGGTGGCGCCCGTCACCTAGCAATGCTACCAACCGACGACACCCGCGAAAAATTGGTTTGGGCATCGCCTTTGCAAGCAACTGTTGACGAGATCCTCCGCCGCCGGGGACAGTCTGTGTGCGTGCTCGCAAGCGGCGATCCCATGTGTCACGGCATCGGCGTCACGCTGTCGCGCCAGATTCCCATTTCGGAAATGACTGTGATTCCGGCGGTATCGGCTTTTAGTCTTGCTTGCGCCCGTTTGGGTTGGCCGATCGCCCAAGTTGAGACTTTCAGTTTGACAAATCGCCCGATCGCATCGATCGCCCTTGCTTTCTCGCCGGGGGCGCGGTTGCTGGTGTTGAGCGCTGACAGACATACGCCAGCAAAAGTTGCCCAATTGTTGACACAGCGGGGGTTTGGCAGCAGTTTGATGACCGTGTTTGAGCGGATGGGAGGGGAATCGGAACGGCGGATCGAGAGGGTAGCAGCAGCCTGGAATGCAGCGGATTTGGCTGATTTGAACACGATCGCGATCGCAGTTGCAGCCGATCGCGAAACTGTGATTTTCCCTCGTACCTCTGGTTTGCCGGATACTGCTTATCGCCACGACGGACAACTTACCAAGCGGGAGGTTAGAGCCGTTACTCTGTCAACGTTAGCGCCGATTCCCGGAGAGTTGCTTTGGGATGTGGGGGCGGGCTGCGGCTCGATCGCGATCGAATGGATGCGGAGTCATCCTCGGTGCAGGGCGATCGCGATCGAACGCCATCCGACTCGATTGCAATACATCGCTGAAAATGCCTCTAATTTTGGTGTTCCCGAACTCGAAATTGTCGCGGGTGAAGCGCCGGAAGCCCTGACAAATTTGCCTCAACCGAATGCTATTTTCATCGGCGGCGGTGTCACCGCAGAATCTGTGCTGAAAACTTGCTGGAATGCTTTAGGTGAAGGTGGCCGATTAGTTGTGAATGCGGTGACTGTTGAGAGCGAGTTTAAAGTTTTGCAATGGCACGATCGTTATGGCGGGGAACTTATTAGAATTGGCATTCAGCGAGTAGGGGCGATCGGTTCTTTTCAGGGTTGGAAACCGCTGGCACCGGTGACTCAGTGGGCGGTAGTTAAGAGGTAAAATGCGATCGATCTTTTTCCAATAAAGCTATAATCAATAATATCCTCTGGAATGAGAGTGATAATGCCAGACGAATCATCTGTAGATCCTTATTTAGATGGACTGTTTGAAGACTATTCCAACACTGAAGTTATCGAACTACAGCAATATCTGTCTGAATGGGATAGAGGAACTTATCGAACTGTGGCCCAAAGTGTTTTAGATCATTCACAAAGAAAAGGATTTGATCCACTCAAATATCTGCGTAAAGCACACAACTTCAACACCAGAGGTGCTGTAAGAGTTCCTCGCACGGGATATCGGCAGGATGGAGCCGCTGTTTACCGAAAGGGCAATGAGTTTTTAATTGTGCGACCTGACCAGTATGGTGTTGAGAAAATCGTGACTTATGGCATTAATGAGGAATAGCGATATGGCACAAGTTCAAAACAAATTAGCGCTTGGGCAGGATATTATTGTGCAACTTTTGGCACAGTTGACAGTTGACTATCAAAACACTAAATCAGAGCGCAAAGAGATATCTCAGAGGTATCTTGCTTCTGAGGAAGATTTTTCGTTTCTGGAGGAGCTTGAGTTAGTAACAGTAAGTATTCGCGGTTATGCTAGTCAGATTGAGGAGCGCGCAGAGGTTGAGAATCGCGAGCAAGCGATCGCAGAGTTACATCAGCTTAGGGTGTTCGATCGTTCTGCGATCGCTCAGTTTTATGATGAGACGCGATCGGGCTATCTTCAAATGCGAGCCTATATCCGAATGCTGGACTATTTGCGGTTGCTGGTGTTGGAGTATTTGCAGATGGCATAGAGAAAGTAACAGAAACTTACCAATCGCTCTAAAGTTCTGCCAGGTGCCAGAAAGTCATCCCATTTTCAGTATGACTGAGCAAAATCCCCAAATCTTCGAGGCTTTCTAGACAGTCGAGAATGACTTTTTGTTTGCGATTGGCCCCTTTGAAATGGGCGGTGACTTGGGCCGCTGTCCATTCGCCGCTTTGGGTGCGGAATAAGTCGCGGATGGCAGAAAGTTGCTCTTTGAGGGTTTTGGGGAAAGGTTGTTGTTCCGTGGGGGCGATCGAGGTTTCGGTTTCGGTGGTGATACCTGCAAGGGATGGTTGCACGTAGGTTTCGCCTGGGGCTTGGTAGTCGGGACGCAGCCAGCGAATGAGTCCGTTGCGTTCTTCTTCGGCGCGTTGGGCGTTGAGGGTGACGAGGTTTTCCAGGATTTGGTCGTCGGTGAGGGTGGGTTCCCAACCATAGGCGGCAAATACGGCGGCATCGAGTTCGTCGTGGATTTGTTTGAGGGTGGAGACTAAGGCTTTTTGGTTGAAGGCTTTGTCTTTGTCGTTGAGGGATTCGCCTTGGCGGAGTTTTTCGAGGAGGTTGTACATCCCGGTGATGGTGACTTCCGGGTGAGTGGCTTGGACTCGTTTGCGGTGGCTGTCGAGGCGTTCTCCGAGTTCTCGGATGGTTTGTTTTTGGGTGTCGGTGGGGTCGGGAAAGGGGAAGGGGTCGAAGCAAACGGAGTTGTTGTAACGCGGTGTATTTCCTCCTAAATCTCCACCTGCTGCCAGAGCCCAAGTGACATGAATTTTACTGGAAAGAACGCCTAGATAATACATATCATTCAGGAAAATCACAATAATTTCGCTTTCTGGCAATACATTTTTTGAGCGAAATGTAAAACATCTATGTTTAGCTGTTCTAGGTGTAAGAATATATCCATCTATATCTTGAATACCATCACGCATAATTGCGTTAGACCGTCGATAACGCCACCATTCACGACGCAATCTTAAATCATTATTTATATCGCGTACTGGTTTAACATTCTCTATCAACCACTGGTAAGTTTTAGGATACTTTAGCTCTAACTCCTGTTCTGATAGATGATTGACATCGATCACATATCGCTCCTCTGGGCTTTGTGCTAAGTCTCTCCCTGTCAAGAAGGAATGAATAATCTCTCTTTCTAGAATTTTTATGTTGTCAGGAGGTACTATAAACCCAAGACCACCTAACTCAAATCCTTTGGAGGTGATGTCTAAATTACTCTTTAGCGAATGTGATTTCGTTACATCAATGCCGATTTTAAGATTACTAAAAATTAGATCTACAGCTTTGAATATCAATTTAACTAGATCGGCTTTATCTTCAGGATTATCTCCTTCACCTTCGTTGAGCAACAAACCTAAAATGGGGGATTTTGCATTTTTCTTATTATCCTTGAGTTCTACCCCTGTCATTGCGACTGTAACAGCGGCTCCTCCATCCGCCCAAGGGTGATCGGGGATTGCAAAAATTAACCGGATTGGATTCTTTTGGCTTAAATGGAAATCGATAACTTTTCGCTGTCTAACTTGGCGAATGGTATTTGTAGAGATAAAACCAAATTTTTCTATCTCATTTGAGCGTGTGAGTTCCGCAGCCTTGTGCCACCAATACATCACAAAATCAACAGTATCCGGTACATCTTTATAAACCTTCCGCAACGTTTCTGCATATCCATCTCCTAACCGTTCCCGCATTCTCGCATTGCCAATAAACGGCGGATTCGACACAATATAATCGGCCTTCTGCCACTCGGCTGCCCTCGGATTCAAATACCGATAAATTGTTACTTTGTCTGTAGGATCGGGAATATCTTCCCCCGTCACCGGACTTTTCATCATCCGTCCGCCCCAGCGAGTTCTCACCTTCCCCGCTGCATCCACATCCGGTTCTATTCCGTCATAGGCCAACACCGCATCCCGGCATTCAATATTGTTGTACTCCCGCAACACCGGTTCGATCGGCGGAATATCGCCAAACCGCCGAAAATGCCACTGCAAATACCCAATCCAAATCACCAAATCCGCGATCGCCGCCGCCCTAGGATTGATCTCAATTCCCAAAAACTGACTCGGATTAACTTGAGCAATATCTAACCGCAACTGCGCCGCCCCGGTGACATCCTCCAAGCGCCGCAACACCTCCGATTCCAACCCCTTCAACAAATCCAACGTCACATAAAGGAAATTACCCGATCCGCAGGCCGGATCGAGAATCTTCACCTCTTGTAACTCCGTCAGAAATGCTTCTAAAACTGTGATCGCCTTTTTCCTTTGATTTGCAGTCGGTTCCGATTCCCCCGCGTTGAGCAACTGTTTAACCTCTGCTTGTACCGCAATCCAGCGATCGCCCAAAGGTTCCATCACCACAGGTTTTACCAACCTTTCCACATACGATCGCGGCGTATAATGAGCCCCCAACTTACTTCGTTCCCTCGAATCCAGCGCCCTTTCCAACAACGTCCCAAAAATCGCCGGTTCCACATTGCACCAATCCCGCTTCGCCGCCTGCAACAACACTTCCAACTGCGCTTTTGTCAAAGCAAACGCCTGCGACTCCGCAAACAATCCCCCATTAAACCGCAACAGTTTGCCATGAAAGCCAAAACTCGTCCCCTCATTCATCGCCTCCCACAGCGCCTCTACCTCCGGCTTAAACGTCTTCGGGTTGAGAATCCATCGCGTTTCCAGCGCTTGCGTAAACAGATGTTCCTTCAACAACCCCACATCCTCAGCAAACATGGTGAAAATACAGCGCATCAAAAACTGGGCGACTTGCTGCGGATCGACATTCGCCTCCATCCGCTTCGCCAACTCTGCCAAATCCGCCGCCACTTCCCGCGTCACCCGCGCCGCAATTTTCTCTGGGTTGCGCTGCTGCGGATTGCTAAAAATATCGACAAACAAATCGAAAACATCGGCTTTCCCCAACTCGATTAGCCCGATTTCTCGCCGCGCCCCATAGCCGCCATAATCGCCGCTAAAACCCATCCACAATTCAAAATGATCGCCAATATCGCAAGTTAACAAAAACGGCGGTTTGCTGCTGAGACTGCGGGTATAGGCGATCGCCTGCACAAACGCTTTTTCCATCTCTCGCAAATAGGTATTTGTCCCCCGCTTGGCCGTTCCCTTTTTGCTCGTTGTTCCGCCCTGTTTTGCCTCGATTAAAAAATGCTCGGCTTTGTAAAAATCAACAAACCCCGGAGTTACTTTGCCGCTGGGGTGAAAAATTTTGACATCTTTATCAAAGCAGTAGGGATCGTTGGAATTCTGCCTTTATCAAAAGGGCGATCAACTCCCAGCGCATCGCACATTTCTGCAAAAAACAACTGGTAGTTTGCCCGTTCGTTACCGCTAGAACCTGCCCAGCGCGTGATGAATGTTTCGACTCGCGTGCGATCGGTCTCATTCATGTTTCAACCCTGCTGCTTGCTTTTTCCTGATTCTATACTTCGATCGGTTTGAATTGGCGATTTATCTGGCAATTTTGGTTGGAAACTCCGGGAGCATCTCATATTTGTAAAAACACTTCTTCTGGCTCCTTCCTTCTTCCTCTTTTCTCCTGGCTCGCAGCCTCGGGACTCCTAACTCCAATTTTGGGCTTGGCTGCTTTCATTGAGATGCTCCCGAAACTCCTGGAACCGATTACCCAGTGGGCGGCAGTTAAGAGGTAAAATAGGCGTTGCTGAATTGATGTATGATATAGCGATCGAGAGCAAAGTTGACGAAAAACAATGAACAGCAAATTAGAGTCCCTCAAATGTCCTGAATGCAAGTCTAGTCGTATTAAT
>NZ_JAMPLN010000078.1:0-8023 GCF_040004035.1 Microcoleus vaginatus FACHB-2002
ACGAAGGTGGTGCCTGTTAACCAGCCACCGATGGCTAGGTAGGCGCAGGGGAATAGCAGGATGCCAGACCAGCCTACGAAGACGAAGCGATCGCGTTTGAGCCAGTCGTCGAGGACATCAAATATGCCTCTTTCGGTCTGGGCGCGTCCGACTGCGATTGTCATTTACGCAAATCTCCAAATGGATATAATTACAACGGATCTGTCTCTAGTCATGAGTCTTCCACCGTTGCCTCTGCTTAGCAGAAAACAAGTTGGATTATGAACAGACTTTACTTTTCTTTACCGTATTGACGATTATAGAGGTAATTCTTTACAAGAGCAAGTTTTTCTTAAAAAACTTTTGGCTCTTGACTTTTGGCTTGTGCGAAATCCCCGAAGCCCTCAAAGTCCCCGAAATCTTTGCCCTGCATTTGGAAACTTCTACTATATAGGAGTCTTTGCGCTTTGCGTCAGAAGCCCGGTGGCTTCGTAGATATATCGGCCTCAACCTCTTATTTTTCTAAGAAACTGCGTTTCTTTGGGTAAGTCCTATATATATACTGAGGATAGAGCTCCAAACTTAGGTTTTTAAGACTATATGTTCAGCATTGACATCATTGTGAAGAATACGCCCGTCTCGCTGTCGGTGCAGCGGAAGTTGGAGGAGGACGCTGAGACTGTTTACCAGCAGGTACTGGCGGCGATTCGCAACTCCCAACCGCAAATTTTGGAACTCACCTGCGAGAAAAATCCTGAGAAAAAGGTGGCTGTACTCAGCAGCGAGATTTCTGGGGTGGTGGTTTCTCAGAAATCGGGGGCGTCATCTACAGGCAGATCCCCTGGTTTTGTCTCGATGACAGCAGAATGAGGGCTGGGGGTGTTGGTGCCGATATGAGCCAGTCAGCCGTTGCTGTGCGGGATTTGGGTTTTTGCTGGCCGTCGGGCGATCGAGTGTTGCAAGGTTGCTCTCTGGATGTACCCAAGGGCGAGTTTTGGATGCTTTTGGGCACTAACGGCAGTGGCAAGTCTACGCTGTTGAGGCTGATGGCTGGGCTGCTGCACCCCCAGTCGGGGGAAATTGACCTCGGCGGGCGGGTGGGTTTTGTGTTCCAAAACCCGGATCACCAATTGGTAATGCCGACGGTTGGTGCGGATGTGGCTTTTGGTTTGGTGGAGGAAAAGCTTTCTAACGTTCAGGTGCGGGCGAGGGTGGCGGAGGCTTTGGAGGCTGTGAATTTGCTGGATTTGCAGCGGCGGCCGATTTATGCTTTGAGTGGGGGCCAGAAGCAGCGAATTGCTCTTGCTGGGGCGATCGCCCGTCACTGCGAAATTTTGCTGTTGGATGAACCGACGGCTTTGTTAGATCCTGATTCTCAGTTGGATTTGGTGGCGGCGGTGCAGCGGTTGGTGAAAAATCGCGGGATTACGGCTTTGTGGGTGACTCACCGTTTGGATGAGTTGAATTACTGCGATGGGGCTTTTTTGTTGGAAAAGGGCCAAGTTGTCGATCGGGGAGATCCGGCGCGTTTGAAGCAGCGGTTGATGCAAAGTCAAGATGTTTAGCTGTTATAGCAGTTGACAGTTGACAGTTTTGGTCCCCGAATCAAACCGTTTATGAAGTGCAGATTTTAGACTCTATTCATTAGATTATTTATGGCCGCGCTTGAGGTGACGATTTCTATAAGTAGCGGTTGAAAGCTATTTGTGGTTAATATCAACCATTAAGTTATTAGGAAGCCGACAGAGGAATCGCCCGCAAATAATTAGAGTTATGTTACTTATTCCAATACCATTCAGGAATAAATAGTATTTTGATTATTTAGGAGAGACTGATGAACAATTATCCTGACTTATCTTACCATGGATATGACGTGATCCGCGAACTAGGGCGTAACCGAGAAGGGGGACGAATTACCTGGCTTGCCTCAACTATTGATACTACTGATATAAAACAGCAAGTTGTTGTCAAGCAGTTTTGTTTTGCTCAATCTGGTTCTGACTGGTCAGCTTTTAGTGTTCATCAACGAGAGATTCAGGTTTTGCAAGGACTCAACCATCCTGGTATTCCTCGCTACTTAGGAGGGTTTTCCACGTCGGATGGTTTCTGTATGGTGCAGGAGTATATCGATGCACCATCTTTAGGAGTGTTACGCAGTTTTGAACCCGAAGAAATTAAGCAAATTGCTGTATCCGTGCTAGAGATTTTAGTTTATTTGCAAAATCGAATTCCGCCCGTCATCCATCGAGATATTAAACCAGAAAATATACTGGTGGACGATCTACTCAGGGTTTATCTGATCGATTTTGGGTTTGCGCGAATTGGCAGTCAGGAAGTATCTGGCAGTAGCGTTTTCAAGGGAACGCCCGGTTTTATTCCCCCCGAACAGCTACGGAAACCTACAGAAGCCTCTGACTTATATGGGTTGGGAGCAACCTTGATTTGTTTGCTTACAGGTACCCCCTCGACAGCACTTCAGGACTTAACGGACGAGGATGACCCCTATCTTATTCGGTTCAGTCAGCTAATCCCACAGCTAAGTTTACGATTTGTTAGCTGGTTGGAAAAGATGGTGCAACCGAGGCTAAGAGATCGCTATCCAAATGCTGTTACAGCTTTGGAAGACCTTAAATCGTTGTATGTCTTTCGAGTACCAGAAGTCAGCTTAAATACAAATTCTCTGGTTTTCCAAGCAACTCGGTTAGGTGAAAAACTTACACAAAAAATTCACTTTCGCAACTTAATGCCTGACACTTTGCTAGAGGGAAGTTGGGAAGTAGCTCCTCATCTTCAAGATCCGCCACATACTCCTGATTCCCATGCTTGGATTTCCTTCTCACCTGCTAGTTTTAAGGAGAATTTAGTAAAATGTGAAATTACCATAGATACTTCCCTCCTTGCAGCAGATAAACATTACGAGCGTCATCTTCTTTTACATACAAATGCCTCGCCAGAAACACATGATGTAACTATCAAGGTTCAGACAGCACCTTTGCCAATTGATGTTAAGAAACCTCCCTACAAAAGCATGGCAGTATTGTTCATATTTTCAACGGTAATAACAACTATAGTCATCGGTAGTTTAGGTTGGTCTCAACCAGCTATAGGAATTATTGCTCTAGCTGTTGCCACAGTAGCAACTATTTGGGGGACAGGAGCAAACCTTGGAATTAAAGCATGGAGTTGGATAGGGGGCGGTATAGGCTTAACTTTTATAGGACTGGCGATACAGGTGACTCAAGGTTTCTCTGGTGCCTTTTTCGGGCTGATTTTTGGCGCCTTCTCAGGTGCAATCCTTGGAGCGGCGTTTGGAGTTTGGGTGGATATAATTGTTATTCATCTTCTGGATCGTGACTTTTTGAGAGAAATCACACTCGATCGCTTTGTGTTAACGCTGTCAGCACTAAGCACTGTGCTGGGAATTGCTTTAGGTATGGGATTTGTAGTCGGCTTTATAAATCTCTATACTTTGCTAACGTTGGGGGGATCAGGACTGCCTCTTGCAGCTATGTTGTTGTATCCTTCCCTTAAACATCGCTGGTTAATTGCCCGCTACCGTAAGTCCGAACAAAACTTGATTCAGCCGTGACATATAGGCGACTGCATAACAACCTCACAGAACACTATTCTAACAAACATTCATAGAGCGTGAAGTTCACTCTAAAAGTTTCTTGGAAATTAAAATTAATTCATCGG
Organism: Microcoleus vaginatus FACHB-2002; assembly: GCF_040004035.1. Classification (GTDB taxonomy): domain Bacteria; phylum Cyanobacteriota; class Cyanobacteriia; order Cyanobacteriales; family Microcoleaceae; genus Microcoleus; species Microcoleus vaginatus_C. The sequence continues at coordinate 3,676 of NZ_JAMPLN010000078.1, forward strand.
ACGCTCGTGATGAGTTAGACAACAGCGGTGTACAAGTGTTTGATACCAAATCAATCTCGCAATCCTCGATCGCGCAACAAAGCATCTGCCCAAGCTGCATCTGTTTCCGAGAGGGGCGGTACTGATTGCCTATTATAATCTATCTCCATATCGTAACCTGCAATATCATATATTCCATTGAACAGCATTTCCAAATCAACAACAGGCTCAGGATCTTCTGAAAGCAAAGGCAACGGGAAAGAAGGAATTACATTCTGAATATTAAAAGCATATAAATCACCGCGAGGACGGCGGTTGCCGCGACACACCAAAATGCGATAGTGACTCTCAATGTTATTGCCAACAATTGGCATGGGTTCCCCATTTCGCAGTAAATCAATTTCAATTAAATGAGTGCGGGTACTTAGTATCTGTTGGCGTTTTTCTTCATACATCTGCCGTCCTTTACCAGAACGCTTATTAGTGGGTGAAAGAATTTCAATCGCTGTTATTACTTCTCTGGTTTCCACCTGTTTAATTTCTAAATAAGCTTCTTTGATAATCTCAGGAACAGGAATTGTCACAGTCACTGGTTGTGTTGGGGGTAATAAAACAGCCACATTCGGCATTGAAGGACTGCTGGCGTTTGCCAAAGGCTGTACCGTTATATCTGGAATACCAACACTCACAGAACTTTCCCCGCTGGTTTCATACATTCGCACTTCTACCGCGACTCGATATTTAGGCCGCAGTTGGGGAGATAAAAATCTGGCAATTTCACTAATCAGCAAGTTATGTATCCCAGGCCAAAAGTCAGGATGCTCTAAATACGGGTCCATACCAGGAAAGGGAGATGGCATTGATGTGACTCCTTGACTCAACTCTATTTATAGTTTAGCAATGTTGTTTTGGGAAAATTAGGGGCGATCGCACTTCCTGCCAAATAGAATAATTCCTATTTGTGGAAGGGCGATCGCACTTTTCAACAATTAAACTTCGATCGACAATTGCATCGGAATTGGAACGCTGTTTTCATCTAAGACAGACAGCGCATTTACGAAAACAATTGTATGCGGGACTGCGGGCATTAAGCGGCGCAGTGCTTTGAGGTAAGATTCGGCATCGGGGCGGCGGCTGAAACGGGCGACTGTTAACCGCTGACAGTTGGGGAGGTGGCGAATTATGCACCAAGGTTGAAGTCGATCGCGATATGTCGATTGTTTTGGTATCATAGATTTGTTCTGCCCACTTTTGTGGGTGGTAAAGGAAAGGCGATCGCTCTAGATTTCTCAGGTCCGAGGGCGATCGCTATTAATTGTATATTCATTAAATTACGAGTAGTCGTAATTGTCAAGGGCGGAATGGGACGAATTAGACTGCGAGTTCGAGAACTTGCTCAAGAGAAGGGTTGGACTCTTAGGGAAGTCTCCAACAGAACGGGTATTCCATACACTACGATCGCCACCTATGCCAGTTCTCCAGGTATGGCAACTGTTGACTACACGGCTTTGGACAAGATGGCTCGTGCGTTCGATATTGCGATCGAAGATTTAGTCGAGATTTTGGAACAGTAAACTGATTGTGCGTAAACGACGGCTCTTGCGTTAGCACTTTTTACACGATACTTGCGTATATTGGAATTTTCCGGCTGTAGACTAGAGTCAGGAGTTGTTCAGTTTGCCGGAGTTATATTAATGCCAATTAATCGTCTGTCTGATATACAAGAGAACTTGGAAGATCTGCAAGAGCAATTAGGCGGCAAGCAGAAGGCTCTAAATTTAGCACCGCAAGAAGAAAAAATCCGAATTAAACAGCAAATTCGAGAGCTACGCAAGGAAATTCGGGAGCAGGAAGAGGAGTATTGGCAGGTTCTCGATCGGCAAACGAAAACAGAAGAAATTCCCGAACATGAGGCTGAGATTATTGTTGCCGAGATTGTCGAAGAAGTTGGGCAAATTGAAGTGCAGGGACAGTATTCAGATGAAGTGCTTCAGATTTTGCAGGAGATTCGGGACAGGCTGAACCAACCGGGACCGACAGCAGCCGCGAAACTTAAAGGCGTAATCTCAAGCATTCCGCCGTTTGTGGGAATTTCCTACGAGGCTGAATTGGATACAGAGAATTTTTTCCAGCGGCATTTCCCAACGTTTCAGGAGTGGGCTAAGGCACTACCAAAAAAGTCCTAGACCTGGAGCGAAATACACCTAATCCAGGTTTAACAAGTTTTTACCAACTATACGATATTCCCTCCGAACTCGGTTCAAAAAACTTTGTCGGACGGGATGAAGAGATGCAGCAGTTGCACGGATTGTTGCAGGATGGGAGCCGCGTTGCCATTGCCGCTGCGTCGGGAATGGGCGGCATCGGCAAGACAGAATTGGCATGGCAGTATGCAAATTTTCACCGCGAACACAACACCTATCCAGCAGGGATTTGGTGGCTGTTTGTCCGGGACAACGATTTAGCACGGCAGGTGTTGCAGAAAGCGCTGCGAATGGGAATTCAGCCGCCGGATACTCTCGACAATCTGGAGGAACGGTTGCAGTTTTGCTACGAAGAGTGGGCAAAACAAACCTCTGGCAATGCTCTGCTGGTATTGGATGATGTCAACGATTACCCCGCGGTGCAGTCGTTGCTGCCGAGAAATCCCCGCTTTAAAGTGTTGCTGACAGCGCGACAATTTGTGCCGTCGCCTGTGGGGTGTTTGCCGTTAAAAGTGTTGAAACCAGAGGCGGCGCTAAAATTGCTGCGGCTGACGGCTGGGGATTTGCCGGGAAACGGGCTGGGACGGATTGATGCCCAGCTTGAAGATGCTGAAGCGCTTTGTCAGTGGTTGGATTATTTGCCTTTGGGCATTGAACTGGTAGGGCGCTATCTGCGACGCAAGCGGGCGCTGTCCTTGGCAGAAATGCTGCAACGGTTGCAGAGTCAGCGATTGGAGGCGCGGGCATTGCAGGAGGCGGAAGCTGGGATGACGGCTAGGCGCGGAGTGGCGGCAGCCTTTGAGTTGAGTTGGGCGGAATTGAAACCTCCGGCGCGGACGCTGGGGTGTCTGCTGAGCGTGTTTGCTCTGGCTCCGATTCCTTGGGAGTTGGTAGCCGAGTGTTTGCCGGATTGGGATGAGGAGGAGTTGGAGGATTGTTGGGATGACGAACTGCTGGAACAGAGTTTGCTGTCGTTGGTGGAGGATGAAACCTCAGATTCGGGTCAATCTGGGCTGGTGCAGCCACGCTATCAACTTCATGCTTTGATTCGGGAGTTTTTTGCGGCCAAATTGCAGGGACGCGCCGATGCTGAGAATTTGCGGAGAAGTTTTGCGGTGGCGCTGACAGCGGTGGCAAAGACGATTTCATATCCGGTGACGCTGGAGGTGCAGGAACGGGTGAAGGAGGCGCTGCCCCATTTGGATCTGGTGGCGGAGCAATGGTCGCATTTGCTGGAAGATAATGATGCTGTGTGGTCTTTTACGAGCTTACGGTGGGTTGCTCAGGGACAGAGTTCTTGGGTAGAGGCGGAGAAGTGGTTCAAAGCTTGCCTCCAGATGACACAGCAACGCTGCGGAGCCGACCATCCCGGTACGGCAACCAGTTTGAACAATCTGGCAGACCTATACCGTGCAATGGAACGCTACCCGGAGGCGGAACCCTTGTTAGTGCGATCGCTCTCGATCTGGGAGCAACAGTTCGGAGTTGACCATCCCCAGACGGCTATGAGTTTGAACAATCTCGCAGCCCTGTACTATGCAATGGGTCGCTACGCGGAGGCGGAACCGTTATTAGTGCGATCGCTCTCTATTTACGAGCAGCAGCTAGGAGCCGACCATCCCAATACCGCTCCGACTTTGAACAATCTGGCAGAGCTATACTGTGCAATGAGACGCTACTCGGAGGCGGAACCCTTGTTCGTACGATCGCTCGCCATCACAGAGCAGCAGCTCGGAGCCGAGCATCCCCACACGGCTATGAGTTTGAACAATCTGGCAAATCTGTACTATGCAACGGGACGGTACGCGGAGGCGGAACCGTTATTAGTGCGATCGCTCGCCATCTGGGAGCAGCAGCTAGGAACCGACCATCCCCATACTGCTCAGAGTTTGAACAATCTGGCAGAGCTATACCGTGCAACGGGACGGTACGCGGAGGCGGAACCCTTGTTAGTGCGAGCGCTCTCTATTTACGAGCAGCAGCTCGGAGCCGACCATCCCGATACGGCTATGAGTTTGAACAGTCTGGCAGGGCTGTACAAGTCGATGGGACTTCAGGGGGCGACAAGCGCCCCCGAAGCTTTACAGGCTAACGTTTGCGTGCGATCGACCCCACCAAAAAATTTCTGCTTATTGACAAAAATATCTCCCGAGGGAAAAGAATAC
>NZ_JAMPLN010000079.1:0-6338 GCF_040004035.1 Microcoleus vaginatus FACHB-2002
ATTAATACGACTAGACTTGCATTCAGGACATTTGAGGGACTCTAATTTGCTGTTCATTGTTTTTCGTCAACTTTGCTCTCGATCGCTATATCATACATCAATTCAGCAACGCCCGCGGGGATTTGTACCGACTCATAGGGTTGGATGAGAATTTCAGCGGGAATCCCCAGTTCTTGATTCAACTTCCGAATCATCTCCCAGGTCAAGGAACGTTTGCGTAATAACACCTCAGACACCCTAGCCCGACTGCTGAGACATGGCGAAAGAGAGAATTTAATTATTAAGGAAGAGGTAAGAGGGGGAGAGAGGGGGAGAGTGGGAGGATTTTTTCCTCATTAGGAATTAGCAATTAGGAATTAGGAATTAGGAATTAGCCATTAGCTATGGCTTAGGCTTACCGACAAAGAAAGCTAAGGGAGAATTCTCACCACAAGATAACCGAACTTTAGAACCAATGGGAAAAACATTTCCTGTGGTTGTGAGTGCATATAACTTTTCGCCAGACGGAGTTTTTAAACAATAACGATTTTCTCTGCCTAAGAATTGGCGATCGCAAATCACAACAGCCGAATCTTCATCTAAGAATAAACTTAAATCTTCCTGCCGGATCATCAATTCTCCTTCGGTAGAAACATCACAAGGAACTTTTACAACTGGATCTCCTTTAACAGCAAAACAACCTACTTCTGTTTCCCAAAAATCCTGCTTTAGCGATGCAGAAACAAAATTAGCTTGCGTCACAAACTCAGCCACAAATCGAGATGCTGGTTCTTGATAAACTTCCTCTGGAGTGCCAAACTGTTCTAATTGGCCTTGACGCATCACCGCTACCCAATCAGAAATCGAAAGTGCTTCTTCGCGATCGTGGGTGACAAATACACCAGAGGTTCCCGTTGCTTTGAGAATCTCGCGGACTTCCTGACGCAATCTTAACCGTACTTGTACATCTAAATTACTCAACGGTTCATCTAGTAAAATAATCGCAGGTCTAGGGGCTAAAGCACGGGCCAGCGCCACTCGCTGTTGCTGACCCCCGGATAATTCATGGGGATAACGGTTTTCCAATCCTTCTAATCCCACCAACGCTAATGCTTCGGTGACACCTTTCTGAATATTATGCTTTGACTCTTTTCCTTGATGCGTCAAGCCAAAAGCTACATTTTTCGCGACTGTCAAATGGGGGAAGAGTGCATAGTCTTGAAACACCATACCAATGTCTCGCTGTTCCGGCGGGACTGACATATTAACACTGGCTACAGTTTTTCCTGCTAGAGCGATCGTCCCTGCTTGTAGCTGCTCAAAACCAGCAATTAACCGCAGCAACGTTGTTTTCCCACAACCCGATGGTCCCAACAACCCCAGTATATCTCCTTGATGTAAGGTCAGGGTGACAGATGCCACCGCAGGTGATGCTGCTTGGGAATAATGTTTTGTTACACCATCCAAATGCAGAATTATCGGTCGAGCCATTATTGCTATAAATAATCAACAACTTACTATTCTACAATATACCAGTTTAGTGAGATTAATTATCATAAAGGCTTGACAAATATTTACACCTACTGATAAAATAGCAAGCTAGACTTTTTACTAGCAATGAAAAATTCCCAAAAATCACTACAGCAAACAGGAATCAGGACAATCCAATGGCTATCGACCTTACGCGGTCTATCGGCTAGTGGGTGGACACTTGCAGTTATCGCTTTAGCATTGCCGATCGCCATACCAGTGATCAGTGTCTTATCGAGTATCTTTTTTGAAGCTAAAGATACATGGCAACATTTAACCGATACAGTTTTAACCCGTTATATCGTCAACTCTTTATTGTTAATGATCGGTGTAGGCTTTGGTGTTGTCGTGATTGGCGTAGGATGTGCATGGCTAGTAACAATGTGTCGCTTTCGGGCCAGTCGCGTATTTGAATGGGCATTACTGTTACCATTAGCGGCCCCAGCTTATGTGTTAGCTTATACTTATACAGACTTTTTAGAATTTTCCGGCCCAGTTCAAACTGCTTTGCGTTATATTTTTGGCTGGAGTTATGGAGACTATTGGTTTCCTAACGTGCGATCGCTCCCGGGAGCAATCTTAATGCTAATCTTAGTTTTATATCCCTACGTCTACCTATTAACAAGAGTTGCATTTTTGGAGCAATCCACTTGTACCCTAGAAGCTAGTAGAATACTTGGCTGTAGTCCTTGGCGGAGTTTTATTACAGTTGCCTTACCAATGGCTAGACCCGCAATTGTAGCAGGTTTAGCACTGGCTTTGATGGAAACTCTCAACGATTATGGCACTGTTCAGTATTTTGGAGTTGATACTTTTACCACAGGTATTTATCGGACTTGGTTTGGCATGGGAGAACGAATTGCAGCCAATCAATTAGCTGCCCTGCTATTATTATTTGTTTTAGGTTTGATTTTAGTAGAACGCTGGTCTCGAAGTCGCACTAAATATTATCAAGCTAGCAGTCGGTATCGCCAACTGCAAACTTATCAGCTTAAAGGAATTAGGGAAATTTTAGCGGTAATTGCTTGTTTGATGCCACTATTTTTTGGTTTTTTATTGCCAGCAGGTCTTTTAGTCCAGTTGACCTTAGCGAATTGGCAACTAACCTTAGATGAACGCTTTTGGATATTTGCCCGTCATAGTTTAATTTTGGCAACACTGACAGCAATTTTAGCCGTAGTTATTGCCTTGATTATGGCTTATGGCTTACGGTTATATCCTAATTTAGGAGTGCAGTTAGGAACGAGAGTTGCGGCAATGGGCTATGCTGTACCTGGTTCTGTGATTGCAGTTGGCATCATGGTTCCCATTGGAAAATTTGACAATCTATTTGATAGTTGGATGCGTGAAAACTGGGGAATTTCTACAGGCTTGTTGTTAAGTGGTACGATCGCAGCTTTGGTATTTGCCTATATAGTTCGCTTCCTAGCTGTTTCTTTAAATGCGGTGGAGTCAAGTTTGAGCAAAATCAAGCCTAATTTAGATGATGCGGCGAGAAGTTTGGGTTATAGCCCGATGCAAACTTTAGTTACAGTTCATACACCAATGATGACGGGAGGTTTACTAACTGCCATGATGTTAGTATTCGTTGATGTAATGAAAGAGTTACCTGCTACTATAATTATTAGACCTTTTAACTTTGATACCTTGGCTGTGCGAACTTATCAACTTGCCTCAGATGAGCGATTGGCTGAAGCTTCTGGCCCAGCCTTGGCAATTGTTTTAGTGGGGATGTTACCAGTTATTTTATTAAGTTGGAAAATTGCGCGATCGCGCAAGTCTTCAACAGAGTTAACGGTTAACAGTTGACAGTTGACAGTTAACAGTTAACTGTTGACATTATTCCTTTGAAAATCAAGATGATTAATAAAAATTCACCCATGTTTACCCGCGCTACTGGCACAATTTCCTTGTTACTACTTACTATTTTTGTCACCTTTGGATGCCAAAAACAGGCGGCTGGTCCCCTCGAAACATTACAAAAAACTAAGCAATGTCCAGGATGTGACCTAACTGATACTAAGTTAAGTGACCTTGATTTAACCAGCGCTAATCTCAATGGTGCTAAGTTGGAAGGTGCTGTGCTAGAAAAGGTCAAACTTAATGAAGCCTTACTCGATAGCGTGAATCTCAAAGGTGCAAATTTAAAAGGTGCTTCTCTGGAAAAAGCAGGTTTATTTTCGGCAGATCTCACAAATGCTGATTTGAGTAATGCAAATCTCAAGGGGGCTTTTTTGCGAGGGGCAAAACTGAATAATGCCAATCTTAGTAATGCGGATTTAAGTGAAACTGACTTAAATAGTGCTGATTTGACAGGGGCAAACCTGACTGGGGCAAACCTGAAAGGCGCTATAATGCCGGATGGTAAAATTAAAAATTAAAGTTGATGGGATTCGGCGGTTTCAACCGCCGAATCACAAAGAGTAGCTTCTTGTTCAAAAAGCTTCTATTTCCATCCTGCCCGATCGGCAATCTTTAAAGCTTCGGGGTTATTTTTCCCAAACACATCAGGATTGAGAGGGTCAGATTTGAATGTACCAAAACTTGCAACTGCAGGATCGATCGCCACACCTGAAATCACAGGGTATTCGTTATTACTCCTAGCAAAAATTTGTTGCGCTTCGGGACTGGCTAAGTGTTCCAAGAATTTGATCGCGCCTGCTTTGTTACGGGAGGTTTTGACTACACCCCCACCACTAATGTTGACGTGGGTACCGCGATCGCGCTGGTTGGGGAAAAATACACCTACTTTCGCCGCGATCGCTTGTTCTGCTGGATCTTTCGATTTCATTAAGCGAGCTACATAATAGGTATTAACAATGGCAATATCGCCTACCCCATCAGCAACCGCCTTGATTTGCGCTGTATCATTTCCCTCTGGAGGACGCGCAAAATTAGCCACCAATCCTCGCGCCCAAGCTTCTGTTTTTTGAGCTCCATGAGCGGCTAACATAGCCCCAACTAGAGACTGATTATAGATATTAGTGGACGATCGCACTAAAACTTTGCCTTTCCACCGAGGTTCTGTCAGCGCCTCATAGGTTGACAATTGGGTAGGGTTCACCTTGCTTTTGTTGTAAACAATCACCCGTGCCCGGCGCGATAGACCAAACCAGAAATTTTGAGGATCTCGCAAACTTGCTGGAATTGCCGATGTCAGGACTGTTGAAGAAACAGGTTGCAGAATACCTGCTTGTTTTGCCCGCCACAAACGCCCACCATCCACCGTGATGAAAACATCAGCGGGGCTATTTGCACCTTCACTTCTGATCCGTTCAATTAGTTGGTCAGCATCCGCTTCAACAAGGTTAACCTTGATCCCAGTTTTTTTGGTGAAGCTTTGGTACAACTGATTATCAGTGTCATAGTGACGTGCTGAATAAAGGTTGAGAGTGCCGGTTTGGGCTGCGACAGGGGCTTTTTTGGTTAGTTCCCCCACGGCCACGACAGCCATTGCTGTACCGCTGGCAAGAAAAATACGCCGAGAAATGCTCATTGTTCTATAATGATAGATTTTTTCATCTGGTAATTGACACGATGGTGTATCTACAGCCATCTATAGTCAGTGCTTTACTATATTAATGCAAGTAATTCTTATTTGATGATCAAAAGCGTAACTATTTTAGGGGTGACGCACCCGTGGTCATAAATCCGGTCTCGACTTCGCTCAAGCGGCAATTTTTTTACGAAAAGACTTTGTGGTAGCCTGCAGATTAGGTAAAAAATTGGCGTTGCTCAATTTGAGGATGATTATTGTAGGGTGTCCCAGCTGCTCTGAACATACACGCCTTCGGGTTCATGGGCCCATCCCACAGGAAAATCAAAATCATGTGGCTATTATGCAACATCAAAAAATTTGCTTATGAAGGTTTTGATGCGTCCAAGACTGTATTTATGACAAAGATTTTTGCTGAATAGGTATCACAACAGTTGTTGGCAATAGACATTTCCAAAAACTCCCAAGCCCTATTGCCCATTGGTTTCTGACTGTCTGCGATCAAAGGGCAGACAGTAAGCTTTTACTAATTGCGAGCGACAATAACCTCCAGAAGTTTTATTAAATTGGCTCTTCCGTACTTACCGCTGCTCAAATGTTAGTTAAAGGTTCATGATAATTGTGACTCGCGAATAAATAACGAACCAGTTAATGATAAGTATTCTCAATTTGCCCGGTGTCATAGTAGAAGATTACAAACAGACAGGAGAAACATTAATATTAGTAATAAAATCACAAAAAACGACAGCATCTTGCCCTGTTTGCAGTGAATGCAGCCATCATTTGCATCAAGATTATAGATATATAGTAAGAGATTTACCAATTGGTAATAGAGAAGTAATGTTGAGAGTAAATGGGCGCAGATTTAAGTGTAAAAATGGTCGCCAACCTTTTAATTAAAGTTTGGCTTTTCTCGAAAATAAGAAAGATTTTACCAAGAGATATGCACAAAGTATTGCTGAACAAGTTATCCATAGTGACATTAATAACGTGACTAAAAACAATAGACCTCTTGCAAAAAAGATATATGTTATAATCAGAACTTTTAAATTTAGCCCCCTAGAGCTAACTCATAATTGTAAATTGCTGATAACAAATTACAACGCCGACCATAACGGCGACGGCGATTCCGATAACGACTCGACAATATTTTAAAAATTTTGAGACTCCGATTAACGTGTTAAATCATAATTCGCTCCTGTGATCGAACTCGATTGTAGCAGGGTAAGCTCATCTAATTTGGTATAAATTGTACTTGACAAAAAGGGCAAGATATAAAAGAGCATCCTGTCAAGAGCGGTTCTTTGAACCCATTTGAGATATTGTGACGCTC
>NZ_JAMPLN010000080.1:0-5999 GCF_040004035.1 Microcoleus vaginatus FACHB-2002
GTTAGTTTTTGGATTTTCTCCCATAGCTCTACTATCAAGGCTTCTTTTGCCTCGTTCGATAGCTGTTTTAGGTCGGGGAGTTTTTCCATTCCTTGATCTAATGTCTATCTTGTCTTCTTGTCAAGGGGGTTGAGCAATTACCTTTTATTATTTAAGTCATGGGAGTCAAACTCTTTAATTATATGTCAGCTAAGAAGGGTTTCAAAGAAAACTCAATTTAATAGTTTTAAAGAAGATCCTAAATGGAGCCTTGATGTTCTCTATACATCAGTTATGGACTATTTTATGGGAGGCGATTTTTCTCGGTATGTTATAGAATATCGTACTCGTTACTGGTCTTCCTGTATATTAGGAGAGCCAAATGAACCCACTAAAAAACAGAGATATGAGCAATTTATAGACTCTCTTACAACTACACAGAAACCAGTATGGGAAGAATATAAAACAATATCCGAGAATGTCAACTTGTATAAACAACTAGACCCTGAAAGTCGTATAAAATATTTTGAAGAAGAGTTTACAGACGAAGAATTAAAGGAAGCTATTACATCTAGCAAAGCATCTTTTTATGAAATTATTGACCAGGAAAAAACAGAATTTTTTGAAAAGTATGTTGTACAATTTTTAGAAAATCCAAGGGAAGATAAATGTCGGTTCGATACTTCTATTGCAAAACGCTGGATTGTTAAGCGAGTTCTTGAATTAGGATGGACAATTGAGAAGTTCGGTTGGTTTGATAGGCGTTGTGGTAGTCATGGTCGTGCTGCGGATAAACCAGAACGAATTGGTAAGAAATACCAATGGATTGCCCTTCATGAATTTCTTGGTTGCATGGCAGATAATTTAGAGTTTAGAGTTTCTTCTTGGTTGGATGAAGTATCTGAATCATCTGTTTATGAAGGAACTTGGCAGATTGGAATCCGAGATATCGATCCATCCTTTTTGTTAAAACAAATTCCTGAATCTCAACAAAATAATCAAAAAATTTGGTTAAAATCTATTGACTATACATTTGAGGAAGTTGATCAACAAGGACAGATAGACTGGATAAAGCAACAAGATGACTGTCCAGATCCATGTCAACTCATTGAATTAACTAATCCTAATGATGAAACAGTTTGGTTAACTTTAGAAGGTCATTATGGTTGGGAAGAAAAAGAACCTTTAGAACAAGAAAAATATGAAACTTATCAACGACAAATGTGGTATCAGATACGAAGCTATATTGTGCGTTGTGAAAATATGGAAGAGATATACCAATGGTTAAAAGATAAAACTTTTGAAGAGAGATGGATGCCAGAATCTGGAGAAATTTTTGATAAATTTATTGGTGAATTTTGTTGGGGTTTACCCTATCATACATGGAATGCAGATAATTATTGGGAGTCTCACACAAATCTTACACACGGAGACTTACCTTATCCTGTCGTTGTAACAACAACAGGATATTCTTTTAGTAGTAGTTTTGATTGTTCAACTGATGAAAGAATATCTGCTTTAATTCCTTCTGCTTGGCTAATGAAGAATATGGAATTAAGATGGTCAGGAGAATATTTTAAATTTAGAAATTCAAATAATGAACTTGTTGCATTTAATCCTTTAGATGAACTGTCTCCAGACAAATTTTTAATCTCTAAAAATAAACTGGTTAACTTTCTCACTGCAAATAATTTAGACATTATTTGGACAGTATTAGGAGAACGTCAATTGATTGGTGGAAATCATAATGAACGGCATGGACGCTTAGAACTTTCTGGTGTGTATCGGCTAAAAAATGGTGTAATAGATGGAGAAAAGCTGAATACTTGGATGGAAAAAAGCTGAATACTTGGCATAGAAAACCCGATTTGCTTCTCAAAAGCTCGAATATTTGACGATCGCCCTTTCATCTATCCCCGTCCATCGTGACACGGGCGTCCCGCCTGTGCGACCCCAAGCTTTTAAGCTATAATAGTTGCGTAAAGTCGAAGTAAGTAAACAAGTAACATGGATCAAACTTCTACAGTTACAATTAGCAATACATCTTATCAAACCCTCGCAGAAATCTCTGCACTCTCAGGAAAACCAATCGAAACAGTTCTCGAACAAGCAATAGAACAATACCGAAGACAACAGTTTTTAGCAGCAGCCAACCAAGCTTATCTTGCCTTACGCGATCGCCCAGAAGCTTGGCAAGAAGAACTTGAAGAACGGGAAGCTTGGGATATCACTTTAGAGGATGGTTTAGAATGACATCCGCAAAACCATCACGGGGTGATATATGGCTGATTGACTTGAACCCAACACGAGGAAGAGAGCAAGCTGGCAAGCGTCCCTGTCTAGTGACATCTGTAGATTTATTCAATCAGGGTGCTTCGGGATTAGTTGTCGTACTACCAGTCACATCGAAAGATAAAGGAATTCCCTGGCACGTCGAAGTTAACCCCCCAGAAGGAGGACTTAGACAGCGAAGTTTCATTAAATGTGAAGAGGTGCGATCGATCAGTATAGAAAGATTTTTTGAACTGTGGGGTACAGTTTCTCCCACAACATTAATGATGGTAGAAGAAAGACTGCGTATTCTTTTGAATTTATAGCTAAAAAATATTTTTTATCTTTCATAGAGATAAATATTCCTCTCATTCCCCTTAGTGAATTTGACTTCTCACCCACTGCCTAAACCCTCGAATCATCGACGTTTCCCCCACATCTTTTTGCGTTTCCAAAAATCCCATAATCTGAGATGGCGACAAAAAAGGAAAGTGAGGAGAAACGTCCCGTTCTACATATTCCTGACCTTCTAACTGAGAGAATATTAAACGCGAACCGTCATAACGCCAAACCTCTAGCACGCCCAAACTCGCATACAATTCCATGCGGTTGATAGAACTGCTAGTGATGTCAATCTCGATTACTAAATCCGGTGGCGGATCTTGATTCCAATTGATTTGATTGAGGCTGCGGACAATTTCCTCATTCTCGATGTAGTAGCACTGATCCGGTTCTAATCCGCGTTCTAAATCCTGGCGCCTGCAAGTCAGAGAACCTAAGCTGCGAATTTCTACATTTAACTCTTCTGTTACTGTTTCTACAAAGCGTCCTAAGATTTTTTTGTTCCCCTCATGGGGTGCTGATGGAGTCATAATTTCTAAAGTACCTCGATCGTAAGTCAAACGAATTCCCCGCTGTTGGGCTAACTCGTTTACCAGAGATTCGTAAGTCTGCCAACTAATATTTTTCAGCACAACTCCCGGTTGTGGGGTTTGAATCAGGGTGGCTGTCATGGCTACCTGCTTGCTTTTTAGCTTATTTATTACATCTTAGCAAAACTCAGCTTTACGAAACGCACTGAGGGGGTGAGAACGCCTCTGAAACTTTGATTATAAGAGCATTAAGGCTGCTGAGCTACGAAAAATATAGGGGATTATTGACAGGTTTATTCACTCATAGGATCGGTAGCGATCGCCCCACCCAAATAGTCCTGAACCCATATCGAGGCCAGAAACCGGGTTTCTTCGTAGATATCTAGCTGAGAATCTGCGATTTTTCATAGAAACCCCGTTTCTTCGCGTAACTCCCACCAAATCAAAATATTGCCAGTGTCTAAATATAATTAAAATTTGTTAAGATTAACTCGACCTCAGCGCCGGCATCCCATCCGCCGCTAAACCTGCCCTTCCCCAGTCCCCACAACAATGCTGCGACTCGAACACATCAGTAAAATTTACCCCACAGGCGTCGTACTCAAAGATGTCACCTGGGAAGTCAAGCCAGGCGATCGCATCGGCTTAGTCGGCGTTAACGGTGCCGGTAAATCCACCCAACTCAAAATCATCGCCGGCGAAATCGAACCCACCGCAGGCGAAGTCATTCGCCCCGCCAGCTTACACATCGCCTACCTCTCCCAAGAATTTGAAGTAGATCCGACTCGCACCGTCAAAGAAGAATTTTGGCGTGCCTTCAGCGAAGCCAACGAAGTCCATGAATCCCTAATGCAAGTCCATCGAGACTTGGAAAACTCCACCCCAGAAAATCTCGACGAACTGATCCACAAAATGGATCGGCTGCAAAGACAATTTGAGGGCTTAAACGGCTACGGTTTAGAAGCCCAAATCGAGAAAATTTTACCAGAAATCGGATTTGAACCCGAAGATGGCGATCGATTAGTCAGCGCCTTCAGCGGCGGCTGGCAAATGCGGATGAGTTTGGGCAAAATTCTCCTGCAAAAACCCGACATCCTGCTACTCGACGAACCTACCAACCACCTCGACTTAGAAACGATCGAATGGCTGGAAGTATACCTCAAAGGGCTGACAACCCCGATGGTAATCGTATCCCATGACCGGGAATTTCTCGATCGGCTCTGCACCCAAATCGTCGAAACAGAACGTGGCGTTTCCAGCACCTACCTCGGCAACTACTCCTCCTATCTGCTGCAAAAAGCAGAAGCCAGAGAAGCCCAACTCAGCGCCTACGAAAGCCAGCAAAAAGAACTCGAAAAACAGCAAGCATTCGTAGAAAAATTCCGCGCCAGCGCCACTCGCAGCACCCAAGCCAAAAGCCGCGAGAAACAGTTAGACAAAATCGAACGCATCGAAGCGCCCACCGGCGGATTAAAAACTTTGCATTTCCGCTTTCCCCCCGCACCCCGCAGCGGCCGCGAAGTAGCAATAATTGAAGATTTGGTGCACACCTACGGCGAAAAAATCCTATTCTTGGGAGCCGACTTATTAATTGAAAGGGGCGATCGTATTGCCTTTCTCGGCCCCAACGGCGCGGGCAAATCAACCCTGCTGCGGATGATTATGGGTTTGGAAAAGCCGACTGAAGGTACTGTCAAATTGGGAGGTCACAACGTCATCCCCGGTTACTTTGAACAGAATCAGGCTGAAGCCTTAGATTTGAATAAAAGCGTGATGCAAACGATTCACGACGAAGTTCCAGACTGGAAAAATGAAGAAGTTCGGACTTTGTTGGGCCGTTTCTTATTTACTGGCGAAACAGTATTCAAACAGGTTGGCGCTTTAAGCGGCGGCGAAAAAGCCCGCCTAGCTTTGGCAAAAATGCTGTTGACTCCCGTGAATTTGCTGATTTTGGACGAACCGACAAATCACCTCGACATTCCGGCGAAAGAGATGATGGAAGAAGCGATTCAGAATTATGACGGTACGGTAATTATTGTTTCGCACGATCGCTATTTCATCTCCCAAGTCGCTAACAAAATTGTCGAAATTCGGGACGGAGAGTTTCGCCCTTATTTGGGAGATTACCACTACTATCTCGATAAAATTGCTGAGGAAAAAGAGCTAGCTAAGTTAGCCAAACTTGAAGCAGAAAAAGCAGCTAAAAAAGCCGAAAAAGAGGCAAAGAAAAAAGCTGCTGCTAAGCAAAAATAAACTTGTAACCCTCGCAGATAAACCTTAAATCCGCGTTTATCTGCGTGCAGCGGCAGTTACAACCCACATTCCGCACCCCCAACTGGCACATAGGCGGATTGAGGGGGTAAAAGTGAATCATTCGAGATAATAGTAAGTAAAAACACCCCAAAATATGTGCAACGCTCACATCACCCAGTTAGGAATTCCTGAAAATTGATACTCGGACATCAGTTAAATCTTCTTAACCCATAAAACGTCAAAAATCCGACCATTACTAACTATTAATTGCCAGCATATATTTTCACCAATCTGACAATTATACATCACTGCTGCATCAACAATTACTTAAATGTAAGTCGGTTGTACCACAGGGTAATCGCATCTAATTTGGTATAAATTGTACTTGACAAATTACAGAAAAAGAACTATATATGCCAGGAGTTCTACAGATGGCGTTGGCGACGAACAAGCAGTTAAACTGGGGATGGTACAATTGCTCCTATTCCTAGCTCAGGCAGATGAAAAAAGGGGCGTTGCTGAATTGATGTATGATATAGCGATCGAGAGCAAAGTTGACGAAAAACAATGAACAGCAAATTAGAGTCCCTCAAATGTCCTGAATGCAAGTCTAGTCGTATTAAT
>NZ_JAMPLN010000081.1:0-4377 GCF_040004035.1 Microcoleus vaginatus FACHB-2002
ACTACTCTTTTTCTCAAATCTAGACTGTATGCCATTTTTCGGCTCCGAGTTAACAATTTTTCTTGATTTTACATCATCTTGCATTTGTCTCACATTTATTTGAAATGACTATACTTCAACTTGGTAGACACCCCGCCTGTATTGGAAAATGCAGTCAAGCTAACAATCATCAGCCCCATTTTGTTTATTGCCGGTCTGTATGAGTCTCCTTTTCAAGTCAAAGCCGAAAAGTCGATATCCATTCAAGAGGAAGACGAAGGCAGAATCATCGAAGGCAGAATAGATATCCTAATTATGAAAGCAAACTTGTGGGTGACAGTAATTGAATCCAAACAACTTTCGTTTTCAACTGACGAAGCACTTGCCCAACTATTGACATATATGCTCGCCGATCCCGATCCCGAAACTCCTACTTTTGGGATGATTTCCACAGGTGCTAACTTTAGTTTTGTCAAGTTAGTCAGAGGCGAAATAGCTCAGTATGCCTTATCTCCAGAATTTGTAATCCGCAATCCCGGCAATGAATTGTACCGGGTTTTGCAGATTTTAAAACGCCTGAGTCAACTTCCAGACTAGCAATAAAAGCCATTTTGAGTTATCTTTCAAAGTAGACAATATCTAATATCTCAAATTTCAAACTGGTGCGAGCATGGTAAATTACTGGATAGTCGGCGCTGTGGCAATAGCTTCTGTCTGCTGGGCAGAAATAATACGAGACTTTTATCACGTAGTGTCCCATTATTGGGCCCCCCTGCAAAAGCTGCACACTTGGCATCACCGCGTTTTCCGCCCGAATTTGACCCCCGTCAGCGAGACAATTTACAAGCAAGCACACTGGCGTCACGACGTGCCCGAAGCTGCGGCGATGATGGTTTTGGGCTTGTTGCTGTGGGTTGTAGCTTATTTTGGGCTGCCGGAATACCACTGGGGTGCAGCAGCCGGTTGTATTTATACTTTAGGCTTTTTGTTGAGCGCGATCGCCCGCGCGTGCGGCATAAAAGGTGCAGACGAATTAACCGACATCACCCACCAACCGGGAGACTTTTTGACTCCCCCTGGCAAGTGGTTAGTTAATAAACCTTATCACTGGCGGCATCACTTCGACAATCAAAATGCTTACTATTGCGGTACTTTCACCTTAATAGATAAACTTATGGGTACAGCACTTTCTCTCAAAGGCAAAACTGTAGCCGTCACCGGTGCATCTGGAACTTTAGGTCGTTCGCTACTCAAACACCTGCACAAAGCTGGTGCAAAAGCGATCGCCCTCACCTCTGGAAATGAGGAAATTACTTTGGATGTAGACGGCGAAAATTTACCTGTAAAAACCGTAACTTGGCAAGCTGGCCAAGAGGCAGACTTAGCCCTATTTTTAGAAAAAATCGATATTCTCGTCATCAATCACGGGATTAATGTACACGGAGAAAGAACAGGAGAGGCGATCGCAAACTCCTACGAAATTAACACTTTTTCCGCATGGCGGCTGATGGAACTCTTTTTCTTAACAGTCCGCACTAACGAAAACATCGCTTGCAAAGAAGTCTGGATCAACACTTCAGAAGCCGAAGTAATTCCCGCTGTCAGTCCCCTGTACGAACTCAGCAAACGCGCCCTGGGAGATTTAGTCACCCTGCGCCGGCTAGATGCACCTTGCATCGTTCGCAAACTGATTTTAGGGCCGTTTAAAAGCAACTTAAACCCGATCGGCATTATGTCTCCAGATTGGGTAGCACAGCAAATTGTCCAACAAGCTAAAGCCGATGCCCGCAATATCATCGTGACAATTAATCCTTTGACTTTTATCGTTTTTCCAGTCAAAGAGTTTTTTGTTTCTCTCTACTTCCAAATCTTCAGCCGGAAAGCTATTCCAGAGATTAAAGCAGCGGTGGCATCGGAAAAATCTAGCGTTGAATCTAAGATTAATTAATGAACAAGAAACCCGGTTTTTTAGATAAACCGGGTTTCTAACTTGGGATGTAGTACCCCTTTGATTCTTTTGTCCCTCTCTGGGGAGACTAAATTTTGTGTACGATCGGTTTCAACCGCCGAGTATTATTTAATTACTAACCTCAGCCATTTCAATCACGCGGCCGTCGTAATCCTTGACTAAAAAATTTAGCGGCTTTTCCCGGCGAATTTTATAACTAATGCCGCGAGTTTGTACCCTCATCAATAGCTGATCCAAACAATCGCGATCGAAACAAACGTGACGCGGGCGATTTTTTTCCCCTACGCCGGCCCCGCTAATAATGTGCAGTTGGGTATTTTTCATCAACTGATACCACAAACCATCGGGACTCCCCATTGTTTGAGAGGTCGTTGCCCTCCCGACATTCGGCGACAAATACAGCGGATCAATACCAGTTGTGCCCAAAGTTTGCTCGTAATTGTAGTAGTAGTGCAGCGGCACTTCTGCTACGGGCAGGTTTAGCATACCTTCATAGAACTCCCTGGCTTGTCCGAGATCCGATACCATCACGGTGTATACCTTCGGAGCACTGGTGAGAAACATCCACATCGCCCCCGCATAGGCGGCCAGCAGCATTACCATAATCCCTTGAGTCGAAAACAAGCTGTCCAGGGGCAGGGACGGCAAAAAAGAGCTCAAGTACAAAGGCCGAAGTGCAAAAGCAATAAAACTAACTGCTAGAGTCATGAATTATAAGAAAGGGTAAACAACGAAATTTATCAAGATTGCAGTCGCGATCGCTCGCGAGACTTAAACTATTAGCTTAGCCATCTATGTTAGCAAAAACTAGCGGTTAAGCCCTACCCGATGAAAGTCTTTGTATACGGCACACTCAAACCGGGGGAGTCCAACTACCTCCGCTACTGCGAAGGAAAAGTTGTGGATGCTTGCCCCGCGATCGCCCGGGGTCAACTTTTTGCGCTGCCGATCGGCTATCCTGCGATGATGGCCGGAGATGGCACAGTCTGCGGTTTTCTCCTCTGTTTCGCAAACTCGGCTATTTTGGACGATTTAGACCGATTGGAAGACTATCATCCGCTGCGGGAACCGACACAAAACGAATATCAGCGACAGGAAATTGAAATCTTCGATCCACACCTCAAACCTTTAGGGACGGCTTGGGCATACTTCATGTTACCCGATCGCGTTCGTTCCCTAGGAGGCATCTGGCTGCCCCACGGCAGGTGGGAAAATCGGTTTTTCACCAAATAAGGTGGTTAATGCCGATGAGCTTACTAAATAGCCATTCCAGTGGGCGAAGGTGGCTCAAACCTGTAACCGTAACCCCGAATAGTTTTAATAAACTGCGATCCACTAGCATCAACTTGAATCATTTTCTTGCCAATCTGACCGATATGTACGCTAACAACTTTCTCTTCTCCTGTGTCGTTGCAGTTCCACCCCCAAATTTTTTCAATTAGCTGTTGGCGACTCCAAGATTGACCGGAATGACTTGCCAAAAAATACAATATCTTAAATTCCAAGGCTGTTAACTTGATAATGCGATCGTTGAGTGTTGCTTCCCGGCGCGCTGAATCGATCGCGAATTTATCGAATACAATACGTGATGAAGTGACAGACCTCATGCGTCTCAACACAACTTCTATACGAATTGCCAACTCTGCCAAAGCAAAGGGTTTACAGATATAATCATCAGCACCGGCGGACAGGACTTTAAGTTTATCAGCTTCGTCTGTGCGGCTGCTTAGCAGGATCACAAAAACATTAGTACGGCGCTGCATTTCCTGGCAGAGGTGATAGCCTTTAGTATGCGGAAAATTCCAATCGAGAATTACTAGCATTGGCGTAAGGATTCAGGTGGTAGGTATTGACAAGTGTGATTAGGGAACAATACTCCGGACAGTTTTTAAGCCACCAGAGTACCATAAGACAAGACTGAAGGAAGATTAGGATGATTTAAAATCAAATCCGCCTCTAAATCTAACTTGTCAATAAAGGTACAAAGTAGGTGTTTATTGAATTCCAGACGTTTATAAGAACAGATTAAAAACACAAACGACTTGGCAGATCAATGACAACTAGAGAGTTGATGTTTGGCTAAATTTAAGGCAATAAGACTGGCATTAAAATGAAAATCCAGCCGTGGTAAATGACGAGCTTGACAATCAGACGATCCCGTAAATTGCTTGGCATCACCAAAAATAAATTCAATCTGGAAGCGAGCCTGATAATATTCAAGAATTTGCTCAGGTGGCAAGTGAATATCAGTGCTAAATAATAAAGCATTTTTAATTTTTCCGTTGGCTTGTACCTCAAAGATACAAGCCAAAGTAAGGCGTTGCTGAATTGATGTATGATATAGCGATCGAGAGCAAAGTTGACGAAAAACAATGAACAGCAAATTAGAGTCCCTCAAATGTCCTGAATGCAAGTCTAGTCGTATTAAT
>NZ_JAMPLN010000082.1:0-3782 GCF_040004035.1 Microcoleus vaginatus FACHB-2002
ATCATCAAGACGCCGAACCAACCTACATAAATGCGGTTGTCGGTCGATGTTACCCACTCGCAGAAGCGTTCCCAGACATTGGCGCTTTCGCGCTGCTGTAAGGTTGTTGTCATGGTTTTATGATTGCTGTATTTGGTTGTCAATGTTCGGATGATGTTTATATTATTAACGGTGTTGTTAAGGTTTGTAAAGGGGTGTAGCGACAGTTAAACTGATGAGGGTTATTAGCAAAGCTGATGAGAGGAGAGACAGGGCCGTAGCTTGCGGGGCCCGACGCCATCGCCAGGGGTTTTGTTAAGAAAGTTGAGGGTTTTGCTTTCTGTGGGTCAGCTCGTGATACCGTTCTAAAACCTGAAAGCGGGAAAGTCCGGTGCAATTCCGGCGCTGTGCCGCAACTGTAAAAGTCAGAATGCCGATTTCGGGGGCGCTTTGTGGGCGTTTACTTTTGGATTCCCTGCGTAACACGGGGAGGAGATTATTTGTTAGCTTTGACTGATTTGCCGACTTGTCCGGGTTTATTTTATGGTTCCCAAGCCCGAGACGGAGTTTTATCGAGAATGCGGATTCCTGGGGGAATTTTAAACGCGCAGCAGTGTCGGACGATCGCCGATGTGGCTGATCAATACAGTACCGGCTGTTTGCAAGTGACAAATCGGGCAAATTTGCAAATCCGAGAAGTGAACTCGGAAATTGCCCCGGAAGTCTGGAACCGCTTGCAGGAATTGGGGATAGCGTCTCGCCGCGTTGAAGTTGACCCGATTCGCAATATTATGGCAAGCCCGACAGCAGGGATCGATCGCCAGCAGTTACTGGATACTCGCCCGCTAGTGAAAGCTTGGGATGATTACCTGCAAACGCATCCCGAATTGTCGGAACTTTCACCTAAGTTCAGTATTGGCTTCGACGGCGGGGAATCGGTTTCGATCGGCGATTTACGCAACGATATTTTATTAGCTGCTGAAGGGCGTTCAACCCAATCAGAAATCCTTTTTCGCCTGTATTTAAACGGTGATACAGGAATTTTAATCCAAGAATCGCAATGTATTTCAGTATTAGCCGGCCTCGCTAGCACCTATCTTGAATACACCAAAACTCGACCTCGAATTGATGGCAAAAAACCGCGTTTGCGTCACCTGCTAGCAGATTGGGGCGCTGATATTTATCTAGAACGGGTACAGCAGAATTTACCATTTTTATGGCAATTCACATCTTGCACCTTTCCCAAAAACAGGCAAGATGCCTCATCTGAAAAATCCCTCCCCCATCACCGACATCTCGGCATTCATCCTCAGCGACAGTCCAGTTTCTCCTACATGGGAATTGCACTGCCTCTCGGTAGGCTAGAATCAAAGCAACTGCGGAATTTGGCAAATTTAGCCCAAAATCTAGCCAGCGGTACCCTGAGACTTACGCCGTGGCAAAATCTGTTGATTTCTGATATCCCCAACTCCCAGCTTTTTGAGGTAAAACAGCAAATCGCCGATTTGGGATTGCACTCGTCGGCGACTCGCCTAGATTCGTGCTTGGTGGCTTGTGCCGGCAGCAGCGGCTGTGCGTCGGCGGCGACAGATACTCAAAGTCACGCCCTAGCAATGGTGAGGGATTTAGCGCAAAAATTGACGCTCGACCAACCGATTAACATTCATTTCAGCGGTTGCCAAAAGTCCTGCGCCCAGCACCGGCCAATTGATATCACGCTGGTGGGAATTCAGATTGAGCGAGGAGACGAAACGATCGAAGGTTACGACATTTATGCGGGTAGAAAAGATTTGCCCTTCGGGCGACCAATTTTTCCGGCGGTGAGTGTGGCCGAGATGCCCGGTGCGATCGAGCGAATGTTGGAGGTATATCAGCGGTTTCGAGAGCCTTTGGAGTTATTTGGTGAGTTTGTCGATCGGCGGGCGATCGACCAATTGCAGGAGTTGTTCAGCGCCGAAAATGGGAATTTTAAGTAAAAAAATATCCGATTCAAACTGACAATTTTTAATCACTTCTCTTTCTATCTCTCTTGATATTTCTTCCTTCGCTTCCTTTCCATCTTCGCGGTTTATTCAAAAAATCTATTTCACAAATCCCACAAAATTCCCATAGCAGTTTTAAACAATGATTGACTACATTCGAGACGGAACAGAAATCTACACCAAATCCTTCGCCACAATTCGAGCCGAAGCAGATTTGTCAAGCTTGCCGCCTGATTTAGAATCGGTAGCCGTGCGACTAATTCATAGTTGCGGCATGACCGATATTGTTGCAGATTTAGCAGCTTCCCCCGGTGCAGCCACCTGCGGACGCCAAGCCCTCGCCGCAGGCGCGCCGATTCTGTGCGATGCCCGGATGGTGGCAGAAGGCATCACTCGCAAACGCCTTCCCGCTGACAATCCGGTGATTTGCACCCTCTGGCATTCCGAAATCCCGGAGTTGGCGCGGCAAATGGGAAATACTCGATCGGCTGCGGCGCTTGATTTATGGCTGGATAACTTGCAGGGTGCGGTTGTGGCAATTGGCAATGCCCCGACTGCTTTGTTCCGACTACTGGAAATGCTAGATGCCGGAGCACCCAAACCAGCTTTAATTCTGGGTTTCCCGGTAGGATTTGTGGGGGCTGCCGAATCCAAAGCCGAACTGGCCGCCAACAGTCGGGGAGTGCCATTTATTACGTTGCACGGGCGGCGCGGTGGCAGTGCAATGGCAACGGCGGCCGTGAATGCGTTAGCGAAAAAGGATGAATTATGACTAAGGCTACTGGTAAATTGTACGGTTTGGGTATTGGCCCTGGCGATCCTGAGTTGATTACTTTGAAAGCTTATCGGATTTTGCAATCGGTGCCGGTGATTGCCTATCCGGCGATGGAAAATGGTAAGGTGCTGGCGCGGGCGATCGTTGCTGATTATCTGCGCCCGGAGCAAATTGAGATTCCGATGCCCCTGCCTTTTAGTCCGACGCGATCGTCTCAACCTTATTATGATGTTGCTGCCGAGAAAATTGCCGCCCATCTGAGCGAGGGACAGGATGTGGCGGTGCTATGTGAGGGCGAACCTTTTCTCTACGGCTCGTTTATGTATCTATTCAACCGTTTGTCGGCGACATTTACCACGGAAGTTGTGCCGGGAATTTCTTCGACAATGGCGAGTGCGGCTGCGTTGGGAGTGCCGCTGACTTATCGTAACGATGTGTTAAGTATTATGCCTGCGACGCTGGATGCCGAGGTTTTGCGTGATCGACTGGCGGTTGTTGATGCTGCTGTGATTATTAAGCTGGGCCGGCATTTTGCGAAAGTCAGGGACGTACTGATTGAGTTGGGACAGTTCGATCGAGCACTGTATATAGAACGCGCAACTATGCCGAATCAGCGAATTCGGGCGATCGCAGATGTCGAACCCGCTGAAGTTCCCTATTGGGCTCTCATTATGATACCCAGCCAGCAAAAGTCTGTATCCTAATATTTCTATGCCTGAAGGCGACGCGCTTCCAGGCTTTACCTACTTTTTTGTGCATTCTTACCGCTTTATCCAGTTTTCTTCATATTGATAAGTTGAGCTTATAACTTCTATCAGTTAATCTGTTGTTAAAAAAACTTTACAAACATGAGAATATGCTTTATGTTTATTTACATGGCGGAACACAAAGCCGTCACGAACATTGAAAACCAAATAAAGCAATCATAAACAAATGACAACAACCTTACAGCAGCGCGAAAGCGCCAATGTCTGGGAACGCTTTTGTGAGTGGGTAACATCAACCGACAACCGCATTTATGTAGGTTGGTTCGGCGTCTTGATGAT
>NZ_JAMPLN010000083.1:0-3736 GCF_040004035.1 Microcoleus vaginatus FACHB-2002
GAACGTCAACTGTCGCTGGACTTCTATTTTATGGTTGAGCTTCCTGATCTCCTCGCCAGCGAACGTTGCCGTTCAACATCAACGTTCTGGAATTAAAACTAATTTCGTCTTAAGCTTGCTTAGTCTAAACTCCAGCAATTAAAATATGACTCCATTTGTTCCTTTATTGTTGAAAAAAAATTGTTCGGGACTTCTTTGAGTTCCAGGGAAAGGAGAAATAATTAGCCTGACATGAGGTTTTCATGCCTAGCTTAACAATCCCTAAATCTTGATTTTCGTCGGCGGCAAAATACTTAACAAGGTCAGAAGCTATTCCTTTTTGATAGGCAACCGAAAAATGATACATCCCCCGATAAATCATTTCTAATGAAACCCGTTCAATTGGTACTCCTAATTCATCTGCCACCGCATCTCGTAAATCTACTAAAACCGCATAAAATAGCCAAGTAGCCCAGATTTGGAGCTTGATTCCGTTTAATGAACCTGTCCATAAATAGCTGAGATTTAATACAATACGGTTCAGTTAAGGCTCAAACCGTTGTAAACTAGGTATTATATCCAAAAAGGGAGAGCAAGTTGGCGTGCATCTCAAAGAATTCTCATTAGTATCTCCCAAAATCCAAAGCACGGAGATATTCAAAGCAATAGAAATGGCAATTCCAGCCACTGCAATCGAACAGGCGATTACTAAAACGAAGGTGGAAGAGAAACGTTATCGTGCTTTACCAGCACAACTGGTAGTGTGTCTGGTAATCGCCATGAGTCTGTGGTCTAAAGATTCAATGCGGGATGTACTAAAAAATTTGATTGATGGTCTTAATGAAGGGTGGATAAAAATTGGTAAATATTGGCGGTTTCCATGTAAATCGGCAATTACTCAAGCCAGACAAAGATTAGGAGCAGGCGTGATGAGACAGTTGTTTCATTCTTTAGTGCGACCAATGGCTACAGTTGAAACAGTAGGAGCTTTTATCAACGAGCTCAGAGTCGTAGTGATAGATGGAACCTGCTTAGATATCCCCTCTGGGTGATGAAAATGCCCGGGTTTTTGGTCGTCCGGGAAGTCGTCCAGGTACAAGAGCAGCGTTTCCGAAAGCGAGATTAGTTATTTTATTAGAGGCAGGAACACATTTAATATTTGATGCCTTAATGTGTCCATATAAAATGGGAGAAAGAGTAAGAGCGTTAAAATTGTTACGCTCAGTGGCAGAGGGAATGTTATTGATGTGGGATAGAGGTTTACATTCTTACGCGATGGTAGAAGCCACAATCAGCAAAGGTTGTGAGTATTTGGGTCGAATTCCATCAAATGTTAAATTCTTAAACGAAACACAATTAAATGATGGTTCATACTTGAGTTGGATTTATCCATCCGGCAAGTTAAGAAAAAAAGGATTTAAGCCAATACAGGTAAGAGTAATCGAGTACATAATTGAGGCTCCCGAACACCCAGTCACACAAATTAGATATCGTTTAATTACGAGCTTGTTGGACGCTGAAAAATTTCCAGCCCAGTCACTTGCTTGTGAATATCATCAACGTTGGGAAGTCGAGAATACTATTGATGAACTCAAAGTGCATTTATTGGGGCGAAAAACTCATATTCGTTCTCAAAGACCGAAAGAAGTGGTACAAGAAATTTATGGTTTGCTACTAGGACATTGGGCGGTAAGAGCATTGATTTTTCAAGCAGCAAGCAGTGCAGGTGTTTCACCATTGCGTCTTTCTTTTACTGGAACATTACGAGTTATTCGTCGTGTTCTGCCAAAATTCCAGCGGTTACAACCACAAGAACTTCCCTTTTTTTAAATTGGTTAACTTGGGAGATACTTGACCAACTTCTACCTGAAAGGGTTCGTAGAAACAACCCAAGAGTTGTGAAAAAGCCTGTTTCCAAATTTCGCTCTAAACAAGTTAAACACAGAGGTACTGGAATAATAATGAATCCTCCTGTATTTATTGTTTTAAGCACTGCATAGCCTTAACTGAACCGTATTGAGATTTAATAATCTTTTTACTGTACAAAATGCGTCTTCAATTCGCCAGCGTCTTTGATATAAATCTGCTACTACATAAGGGGGCAATATTTCAGGTTCTCGGACACTTGTCAGATAAGAACGCCAGGAAGTCTTGGAGCGAATCTGTACTAATTTTATAGTCAAAGCTGGTGTCTGTTTTGTGCCTGCACCTATTTTAATTATCTGGTCTTTGACATCAGGGTAATCGCATCTTAATTCCCATGTCATTGTCAAGAAGATTGGCTTGACATTTGACAGAGGGATTCAACGAAAAGCGTCAAAGAGTATGAACCCGTAAAAATAATAACTGTATGGATAGCGGTAAAAACCCGATATCCGGGGGACTAAACCGAGTTGAAAGCCTTCTATTACCTAGTTTTAATTGGGAGGACAATAAGCTTGTCTCTATTAGATTTTTATTAAATTTCTGCCAGACCAGCACTGAGGATTTGGAGCAGAAAATTATTATCCATGCCCGCAGTGTAGCGCTTCATTTTTAAACTCAACTTCGACGGCTCCTGCTTGAGTAAACTAATACTCAAATGACGCAACAAGCCCAGATTTTGGGCAGCATTGCCCTGTCGAATCCGACTGGCATCCTCATTAAATGTGACATCTAACACCCAATGCAGACTATTTTCAATGCTCCAATGGGAACGAATCACCCAGCTATGTCGCTCGGCATCGGCTTCCAGACTGCTCAGATAAAATTGAATCTCCGTGGTGGTTTTATTCCATAATTGTCGCCGCCTGCGAACCATCACTACTGTAGTTAGACCCTCCCATTGGCTTTGTCGATGTAACCGTGGTAATTGTTTAACACTCACTACCCATACTTGCCGAGTTTCTACACGGTGATGCCCCGCCTCCACAGTTTCATGATAGCTGTACTCAATTCCTTCCCAAGACTTGGTACTTGCTTCCTCGAACCAAGATTCCACTTGTTTGTAAAGATTGAGCTGGTTGCCTTTAAGAGCCAACAGATAGTTCCCGTCTTGTCGCTTAATTTGACGAGCAATTTCGGTTTGGGTACCCATAGCATCAAGGGTAACTACCGCCCCCTTGAGATTAAGCAATGTCAGAAGCTGCGGTACTGCTGTAATTTCATTTGACTTATCTTTAACTTTTTGTTGTGCCACTACCAACCCATGTTCACTACTCCACGCACTCACCGTATGCAACGCTTTGAGCTGACCTTCTCGATCGTAGGAACCCCTGGACGTCTTGCCATCTATATGAATTACTTCGATCTTCAATGAAGCCGCGATCGTAGCAATCCACTCCAAAAAGCTCTCCTGTAATGCTATCGCATCAATCGATCCTATCACCCGCCCAAAGGTATCGTGGGATGGAATCCCATGAGGCAAGTCTAAAAATTGCTCTAACCAAGATTGTTTAGTTTTGCCGTAAACCTCAATGGCAACGAATCCGTCCGCCCCTGATAGCACCGCTAAAATGGCTATGGTGAGAATAGCTTCCAAACTGTGGTGTCTTGTTCTCTCCACACGAGGGTCCGGTATTTGCTGAAAATGCTTGAGTACACTCTGCTTGAGAATTTTAACCTCTCGTTGCTGCTGAGAGTTGAGAACAACTTTACCAAAGCCTGGCGTTGCTGAATTGATGTATGATGTAGCGATCAAGAGCCAAAAACATTATTCAAAACAGGATGGAATCTTTAGCTACATTTAATAGTTAGCAGGATATGGGGTGGGAACATC
>NZ_JAMPLN010000084.1:0-1906 GCF_040004035.1 Microcoleus vaginatus FACHB-2002
ACTACTCTTTTTCTCAAATCTAGACTGTATGCCATTTTTCGGCTCCGAGTTAACAATTTTTCTTGATTTTACATCATCTTGCATTTGTCTCACATTTATTTGAAATGACTATATATCCGACTTGTAATATCGTTTCCGGTTGCATCGGAATAATAAAATCGAGTCAAGAGTTAACACTCAACCATTCAGTTTTTCGACCCGCCTGTCAACAGTCAACAGTCAACAGTCAACAGTCAACCACCATAAGGAGTGCAACCGGAATTGATATAAGGTACCGAATGCGTACCCTACAATACTATTTTGATTGCTCCGGTACGGGAATAGCCTACAATGGTTGTGGCTTAATTGAGTTTCTACGGGTCAAAGTCGTGGCTTTCAAAATTGGTTTGTTAGGTTTGGGTACAGTTGGCGCGGGAACAGCAGAGATTTTGCTCTCCCCAGACGGCCGCCATCCGCTGTTGCAGGAATTGGAAATCTATCGGGTGGGAGTGCGCGATATTTCTCGAACTCGGTCTTTACAATTGCCAGAAAATGTGCTGACAACTGACCTAGAAGCGATCGCAACAGACCCGGAAATTGATATTGTAGTAGAACTGATTGGCGGATTGGAACCGGCGCGATCGCTCATTCTGCAAGCTATTGCCAGCGGCAAGCACGTCGTCACTGCCAACAAAGCAGTTATCGCCCGCTACGGTAATGAAATCTTCGAGGCCGCCAACAAAAAAGGCGTTTACGTAATGCTAGAAGCTGCTGTCGGCGGCGGCATTCCGGTCATTCAAAGCCTCAAACAATCTTTAGGTGCAAACCGCATTCAAACTGTCACCGGCATCGTCAACGGCACAACTAATTACATCCTGACGCGGATGCAAACAGAAGGCGCAGACTTTGCCGAAGTGCTCGCCGACGCTCAGCAATTAGGTTATGCTGAAGCTGACCCCACAGCAGATGTAGATGGATTAGATGCTGCCGATAAAATTGCTATTTTAGCCTCGCTAGCTTTTGGCGGACGCATCAAATTAGCAGATGTTCACTGCGAAGGTATCAGAAAAGTTAGTGCGGCTGATATTAACTACGCCGACAAGCTGGGATTTGTGATTAAATTGTTGGCTATTGCTCAAGAAACCTCCCACTACAATGGCAAGCAAGCGGAGGGAGAAAGCGAACTGCTGTCAATTCGAGTGCATCCGAGTTTTGTGCCGAAAACTCATCCGCTGGCGAGTGTTAACGGGGTTTACAATGCCATTTTAGTCGAAGGAGAGCCGATCGGGCAATTGATGCTGTACGGGCGCGGCGCGGGTGCGGGCCCAACAGCTAGCGCCGTAGTATCCGACATTATGAATGTGGCGGCCATCCTGAAAACCGAAACTGTTCCGATTCCCCATCCTTTGCTGAGTTGCAGTCACCAACACTACTGCAAAATTGCTCCGATGCAGGAACTTGTTACTCGCTTTTACGCCCGTTTTCTGACGCGCGATACTCCGGGGGTAATTGGCAAACTCGGCACTTGTTTCGGCAACCACAAAGTTAGTTTGGAATCAGTTGTGCAGACGGGAATTCACGGCGATTTAGCAGAAATTGTCGTCGTGACTCACGATGTGAGGGAAGGAAATTTTCAACAAGCACTCGATGAAATTCGCGCGCTGGAAGCAGTCGATAGTATTGCTAGCACGTTGCGAGTTTTGTAAAAGTGATGGGATAGGGCGGGTTTCAGATAGAATATTTGCTAATAATTGACAATCTCTACAACCCGCCCTCGCGCAACGATAAATCCCGATGTACATTTGGCGGATGTGGTAGATACTGTCTTGAACTGTCAAGGGGTCGCGAGTAAATAATTTGGGTCGAAAGGCTTTTGGGATTTTAAAATCCCAAAAGCCAAATGCACCAGTTTCCTCATCAGCGCACC